>CAVWDM010000024.1:0-17587 GCA_963753755.1 uncultured Gammaproteobacteria bacterium | reverse complement strand
TAACCTCGTCAGACCGGGCAAGCCGGGTCTTCGCCCACTGCCCGAAGGACGCCAGCCGTTCATAGGCCTCTTTGTTGAAGTTGAAGACAGAGCCTGCACTGACCGGAATGTGCATCTGATCCTGGAAGTGATCGCGTATCCGATCATAGGGGATCAGCTGGTGCTGGGACATATAGACCGCGTTGGCCTTCAGGTTGAGGCCATACTGCACCGCTCGATTCACCCCGTCCGGAAAAGCGGCCACAAATCGATTCCCCTGGTTGTCTTCCAGGATCTGCGCCCGGTATTCGGTCACGAACCGTGCGATGTCGATATCAATGACCTGGCGACTTTCATGGCCTGCCTCCCGATACTGCGGCCCCTTTGGCAGGGTGCGGCGGTCACCAGAACCTCCACCTCATCCGGATCAGCCACTGGCTGCAGGGTGGCTCCATTACGTCCCTTCTGTCCTCCCGGCTTTCTGCTGCTTTGTCCCTGCCTGCTCAATTTCTTCCGGTTTGGATCCGTGGACGGCGGCTTGCTGCTGTTCTTGCTGTTGAGGGTCATGCGGTTAAGTAACAGAGCGACCAGAACAAGCAATACTTCCAGCGCCGAGCGCAGCGCAGGCGAAAGATCTTTCTCTTTCTTGAGAAGATCTTTGACTGAGTTGATCGATGAATCAACGTCAATGTCTTCTATCTTCAACTGCACGCATCCACATGATCTTGAGTGGGATCATTATCGCACGGGTTTTCAGAACGAAATTTTAGCGCCTGTCAGCGAATCTGGGGCGATTAAAAAAATAATCCGGCACCGTGATCACAGTGCTGACCACAAGCTATTAGTGGGCTTCTTGTGGCTTGGAGGAGTGGCTATAATGGCAAGTATGTCGCCATCACCAAAACAGAAGAAATCGTGCTAAAACCTTGTCAAGCACTTTCTTCAGTTTTTAACTGAATAGTTACCGCCTTGCCATCGTTTCACGATGGAAGCGGGTCACGGGTCTGGGCCGTCGCCAAGCCACCGAAGACCAGGGCAAAACCGAGGGCGAGAACAGCCAGTAGACCTCGTTTCATTGACATTACATTTCTCCTTGGGCAGATGATTCCAAGCCAGCTAACGTCAAAATTAACCGGCTGGCGCGGCTTTAGCGTACCAGTCCGTGTTGAGTGAAAAGTTAGACATTGCGACCCTAGCTTCATTTAACTCGTTCATTTGACATTGATGGGGCCCCGGGACTTGGCATCGGAGTCGAACCAGTAGTCTTCACCCTTGAGGCGGCGATCTCCCTGGATGGTGTAAGTGATGAATCCTTGCTTGAACACCAGTGCACCATCGCTGCGTTTGGCCTGAGCGCCCTGGCCGGCGGTCTCGGGGGGAGCCTCCGTGACGAAGCCGGCCTTGGCGTTTTCCGCCTTGGTCTTGTTGATGTCACAGCCTTGCATCTCGCTCATTTGCGTGCAACCGGAGCGTTCAAGCTTCTGGCGGTATTTTGCGTCGATTGCATGGGCGGGAGTATTTGCCAACAGCAAGGTGCCAACGGCGATAATCAGTCTCTTCTTCATATGTTTCCTTCCAAAGTTTCCGCGATTCAAAGGCATTACCAAGAGCCTAACATTTAAGCTCGGCCGAGGCGGCGCGATGGCGACGACGTCGGCTGCAGCGAATCGTTAGGAGATTGATGTACTCCTGATATAAATATATGAAACACATAACCAGTTCCTAATCGATCTCGACACGTACCAGTCAACTCTCTCAGTAAATCCCAGGAATCAACCGATAGTGCACAGGTTGTGCATAGTCTCGATAGCCCATCAATTCTTCCTGTAAAGCCTGGTCTTCAAGTACTGTTCTAATTACTGTAATGATTGTTGCCAGCACCGCAGGTATCAGTGACCATACCGAGCCCAGGGCAAGAACAATACCGAACAGTGGAAGAATATTTCCGGCATAACCCGGATGCCGAACAAAACGGTACGGGCCGGAATCACAGAAGCGACTTCTCGTAGAGATAATTCGGTTCTGCCGCTTTCAACGTAACGTAGGTGTCGCCGGTCTCGGTGATGTCCGCCCAGGGCGACCAGAGTACAACCGCCGCAGGCATGCCCAGGCCGGCGTCGCGGAGCTTGAGCACCGCGCCGGCAGGGCTGCTTCCGCCGGCACCTGAAAAAACGATTTCCTGGCAATTAGTTGGATTTCTTCAGCACCGGCCTCGGCATCGTCCACTCGCCATTCATGATCTCCGGCTCCGGAAGGTAGTAGCGTGCGGTCACATCGAACGGCCCGGCAGGGACCTCCAGGCAGTTCACGTCGCCTTCCTCGCACTTGACCTTGAAACGGAAGGTGTAGCTGCCGTCCTCATTCTTGACGGCGGTCGTATCGTTGATGTGGTAGCGGTCGTCGTCGTTGGGGTGCAAACGACCGGTGGTGGAGTCATAAACGGTGATCGACCAGAAGGCGTTGACCTGAGGCGCCTCCGTCACCAGCACGTATTCGCCCTTCGAGCCTTCGAGGGTCTCACCGGACGCGTCGGTAAACATCGCCTCGTAGGCGCTGTGAGAGGTTGCTGGTCCGCCCCAACCCTCCTTGGTGCCGGCAGAGTGGTAGAGATAGGGAACATCCTTGCCGGGTTCCTGGCCTGGCCCGACGATCATCTTGCTAAACGGCACGGACCCCGCCAACTCATCCATGCGCCTGTGGGTTTCCTGCGCCACCTGCTCGTCAAAACCACTCAGGAGATCGACTACGGGCATCTCGCTGATTGTCGGACCTTCAATCATGATGCCGTCGAAAACAGCTTGTGCACCCGCCATGTCGGCAGCATCATTCTTATCCTTGACTTCAATCCGCGTGACGACCGCGGACAGGAGCGACGGTACTTCAACGGCCTCACCCGTGATGGTCTCCGGTTTCTCGCCATGGTAGAGCGTATAGCTACCGTCCGGACCGTTGATGTTGCGGTAATTCGCATTCCGGTCATCCTGCAGCTGAAACGAGCTGAATCGCTCCTGCGAAGGCGAATCCGAGCGCAGCACCACCGGCCCATCCCCGAGATAGATGAACGCCGTCTTGTAGAGGGTGTCGTTGTTGCTTCGGACGATCGTGTCCTCACCGGCCTTCAGCAGTTCCCGTGACGCCTGGCCCCATTGATTCAGCTTTCCGGGATCTCCGCCCGTGAACAGCATGGCGTACTCATAGGTGTTCTGGTATGGAAACTTCTGAATGTAGTCTTCCACCTGTTTCTCGAAGTCATCCTTTGAGGTGGAGTTTTCCGGGGAACAGGCGGTGATCATGATGCCGCACGTCGTAAGCACGAGGGCTCGATAGATGTTCTTCATTGTTAGCATCTTCATCCTCCAAATTTAAATTTTCAGATTCTGTCGTTTTTACCCGATGGTCTGCTACTCCGATGCCATGGGTGTCACCTCGGGGAATGTCCAGGTTCCATTTCGCCTGGCTGCCAGGACTTATCAAACCATGACTTGAGCGGTCCGTAGAGGCGTACCCAAGAGGAACGCTTCCCTGGCGATGTCCTTCGCCTCGGCGGGCGTGAGTTGCTCATCGGCGCTGGTTGCGGCCAGCACCGAGGAACCGGGAACGATAGCCATTGAAGCGATTAGTAGCGTGATAACTAACGCTGTTTGGATTAGCATGTTGTTTCTCCGGTTTTTGGGTTCGAGGTGCATCGGGGTGCATTTGCACCACGAGGAAACACCTTGTTGGATCAATCCATGCGCACCACGCCCGGCATGTTATAGCTGGCGTCGATCAACGGCGTGGCGGCGCCGTAGAAACGAGCGGTGAAGCGGAAGCCGTCCTTTGGTGCGGGCAGCCAGTTCTGGCGTTGTTTCGGGGCGGTCGGCTCATCGTGCTGGACGTAAATCACCAGCTTGTCGTCCTCGGTGTGGAGCTTGCCGCGCTCGAGCATGAAGCTGTTGAGCGAATAGCGGTCGATCGGGTTATCGTAGAAATAACCCTCGCTATCGTAGAGCGGCATTTCCCAGAACTCGGTCACCGGCGGCATGTCGTTCAGGTCGAAGGTGATCGTATAGCGGTGCTCGCCCGAGAGCGACCGGCCATCGGCATCGTCCCAGCAGTTTGCGGACGTATGCGATCGGGAGGGAACGGGGGAGAGAACAGCCTGCAACCCGGCCCATGCCCGCCACTGCCAGTTGGTGTCTCTGTAGCCAAGATCGTTGTCGAACTTCCAGCCATTTCGGCCTTCGGTGAAGTTCATGGCCATCCCCTCCAGCACTTCCTGCTTTCCTTCCTCGATTCCTGCCTCGATCGCAGCCGTGATCTCGGGTGTCATTCCGGTTGGGTCGAAGGGTGTGCCGGCCTTGAGTCCAAGGCGCTCGAAACGCGCAAAGGCGGTGACTTCACGATGGCTGTCGGTCTGTTTCGTGAAACTGGGATCGTTCAGCACCAGGCTGACCCAGCGCAGAAAGTCCACGCCCGTGAGCTTGCCCGGCTCACGGACTGTCTCCATGCCAGGATAGGTGGCATAGTTGGCTTTGGTCAGCGGCACATCCTCAGCCCGCACCTCCTCGCGTCCGGCAGCAATCCACTGGCTGAGGGACATGGCCGTGATGCGGTCCTGGATGCCGTTCACGATCTGGATCTCCTCCTCCGTGTCGTCGGTGAGCGCGACGCGTGCCAGTACCCCGGCAAAGTCGGACTGGGACTTCACGATATCGGCCCCGACGAACCCGTCGGGCAGCTTGCCGCTCCAGTTGGGGCCGATCAGCAAGCGCCGAACGGGGCCGGGCGCATTGAACTGGCTGCCGATCATGTGCCACCAGCGCGAGTAGTTATCGTGAAGCTGGACGCTCCAGTAATGATCCTCGATTTCGGGGACGATAATGACCGCGGGTTCATCGGACAGATCAAACATGCCAACGCCATAGAGTGTGGAGGCGTTGGGTGTCGTAGCGACGCGCGGCAGGGCCTTCATGGGTTCGCGAAACCAACTCAAGCGGTTGATGCCCGCAGCGCGCGGGTTCAGTTTGTTCTGCGCGAAGTTGAAGCGCAGGTGGTAGATTGCCACCGGGTGCATGCCCCACAGGAATGCTTCCCTGGCGATTTCCTTCGCCTCGACGGGAGTGAGTTTCTCATCGGCGCTGGTTGCCGCCAGCGGCGCGAGAAAGACTGCGACGAACAAGGCCGTATGGACCAGAGTTGTTTTCATGCGCATGGTGTCATTTCCTTTTGCACTCGATTGTGATTCCAGACGTACCAGACGTATAAGATGTATAAACCACCTTTTCGTGCCGCAGCAGTCCCTTCTCGCATTCGTCAGCGCCCCCGTGTCTATCGTCGATCAGGCTCGCCCAAGGCCTCAAAGTGGCGTTATGGCTGTTCAGTTGCATTGAATAATGAGCCAATGTCCAAGAATTTTTGCATTTCAGATTGGCCCACCTGCAAAGTCAAAATTCGACGTTGTTCAGATAGATATGCAAGTTTCTGCAGGTTGCTTACTGGTGCAATTTACGGGTCAACCGCTGATGCAATTTAACACGTAATCCCTTTAGTCGGAGTATAGAAGATATAGACGCCCCTCTTTTTAAATCGAGGGCTACCATCCAGGATGGGTACCTCAAAGTGGTAAGTTATGCCACTGAATTCAACGAAAAAAGAGGCGTCTATGCAACAAACTATAATCTACGTCGGTCTTGATGTCGACGACACACAGTACCATGGCTCAGCATTGGATAAAAACACTGGTGAAGTCATCCACATCAAATGTCGGCCGACATTAAATGGTTTGCTGGGCCAGCTTGAAAAGCTGCGTCAGTATTTCCCGGGAAGCACACTCACCTTGTGCTATGAGGCCAGCTATATCGGCTTTACCCTGCAACGGGATTTAACGGACAAAGGCTACGCCTGCGTGGTGGTGGCACCGACCAGCATTCCGAGTCCTCGCAGCAAACAAATCAAAACCGATCGCATCGATGCCTCGCAACTGGCGCAGTTCTATGCCAATGGCCTGCTGACGTTGGTCAGCGTCCCTGAACGGGAACAGGAACAAGACCGGGATCTGATACGCTCGCGTCAACACCTGGTGCAGCAAAGAACGGAACTGCGCACGCATGTGCAAGCCCTGTTGCGCCGCAACGGGTTGCACTATAAGGAACAAACTGGAAATAAAGCGCATTGGACAAAGTACCACTATTGCTGGCTGGCGCGCACGGTCGAAGCCGCGACCGGCAGTCTTAAAGCAAACCTGGAGCTATTACTGCGGCAACTCAAAGGATTGAACGCCCTGCTTGTAGACTATACCCAGCAAATCGAGGCTTTGGCCAACACACCGCGTTACCAGAAACCCGTTCAGGCCTTGACGTGCTACAAGGGCATCAAGAACCTGTTTGCATTAACCATGATTACTGAAATCGGTGACATCAAACGCTTTCTCCACCCACGGCAACTCGTTTCCTGGATCGGCATGGATATCCGCGAATATTCTTCTGGTGGCAAACACAATCGGTTTGGCATCACCAAACAGGGCAATCGCTACTTGCGCACCGCCTTCATTGAAGCCAATCAACGCGGTTACCGAACGGCACGCATCACCAAAGACATCAAGGCCAGACGAGCACACACCGCACCGGAGTTGATTGATATCGCCGATCGCTGTTTACGGCGGTTGAATAAAAAAGGCAACCGCTTGCTGATTGGCGGGAAACATCCCAACAAGGTCAAAGTCGCTTGCGCACGAGAGATGGTTGGATTTGTTTGGGAATCGCTGAACAAGGTCGCTGCGTAGAAACGAATCGATGAAAAATGAAATCCGCTTGTTGTCTGCTTGAATATAATAATTGATCCGGAGGATAAGACAGAGACCGGGAAGCCCATGTTTTCGTCCTTAGAACATAAAGCCCCTGAGTATAGGTTATGGTAACCCCGGAACGGACAGATCTTAATGCGTTAACCAGCACGCGAATACGAGGATGTTAGTCCACGGTCAAAACCCGCTCGATGATCAATGCATTTCAAGTTGACATGGGGGCGTCTATACGAGGTTGAATAAACGTTATTTTCCCTGAAACCCGCCCCCATTGTGCAGTCGCTGCCACTGCTTTCCAGCCGGATCATAGCGAATCCTCGTCCGATTTGACCGCACTGACATGAACGGACCTCGGTCAATTGCCCTTCCCCCTGCCAATGCCTGCCTCTGGCCCAATCGATACCCTGTTATCTGCATTCTCGTGGCAACAACACTGGCTTAAAGAGCCTGTCAATCAGCCAAACAGGCTGGACTGCGGTGGTGCTTGACTGTCTGGCAACAGGAGCGCAGCTCGCTGCCGGCAATTTTTCTTTCAGGTGGCCACCACACCAGACAACGGTGCCGACTCACAACTGCGCTTGCAGATACAGGCGATGTTCCCCAAGCAGGCAAGACTCAAAAATCTTATGCTCCAGGCTGTGAAATAAAGAGCGAGGTTCGCAGCCTGCAACTCCCTTCAAGTTTGCCTGTTTAAAAAGAAAAGGGGGCAACCGTTGTACTTATCGGTTTAGGCCTCTTCGATCATTTGAGTTTTCGAAAGTGTTTTCTGAATGGCCGCAGGCTGGTCATTTACTCTCGACACCCGATCAATATCCCTTATACTTTGTCCCGGAATCAGGCTCGTCAGGCACAGGCTGACTAGTTGCCATACATTAATTATTTTTGCTCTGGTTCAATTTGTCATTCATCTATTCGAGCGTTACGCATTGTCTATGGAGCGACGCGAATGACTGAATCACTATTCCCACAAACCCCAGGAATCTTGCAGCTATGAGTGCGAACCCCGAAGGGGTCAAGGCCAGTGAAAGTGGAAAGTTTGGCTTGGCAAAACTGGCCCTGTTATCGCTTCTCACCGGTGCCGCAATCGGCCTTGTCATCGGGTGCTTTCGGGTGGCACTGGAACACATGAACACTGCTCGCACTGACACGATCACCTGGGCTCACCAGTGGCCGGTGCCGGGCTTCGTTCTGGTTTGTGCCACGGTTGCAGCAACCACCGCTTTTGCTGCCTGGCTGGTGCAGCGTTCCGGGCAACCTGCGGCTGGCAGCGGTATTCCCCATGTCGAGGCGGTGATTGAGGGCAAGTTGCCCGCCGCCCCGCTGCTACTGCTGCCCATAAAATTTGTGGGTGGCCTGTTGGCTATAGGGGGTGGTTTAGCGCTCGGACGGGAAGGTCCCAGCGTGCAAATGGGCGCCAACCTGGCCCAGTTCTGGGGAAGTATTTTCCGTCTGCCAACCACTGATCGTATTGCCCTTTTCGCATCGGGTGCCGGTGCCGGGCTGGCCGTGGCCTTCAATGCTCCTATTGCCGGAGCGGTATTCGTGCTGGAGGAACTGGTCCGTCGGTTTGATATTCGGATTGCCATCGCCGCACTGGGCACCTCCTGTTCGGCCATCGCGGTAGCATCACTATTGCTCGGGCGGCAACCTGATTTCAATGTGGCAGAACTCCCCAATCCCAGCTCCTGGACCGGCCCCATCTTTGCCTTATTGGGTATCCTGGCCGGGCTGGCAGGGGTTGCATACAACCGGCTAATTATCAAAACCTGTGCGCTGTTTGACGGTTTGACCCGTTGGCGACCGGAGGTTCGGGCACTCTTTATCGGTGCACTGGTGGGTGCGATAGCATGGTTTGCCCCGCACATGGTCGGCGGCGGCGATACGATTTCCCAGCAGGCACTCGTCGGTGGCATCGGGCTCGCAGCATTGCCCATCATTTTCGCCGTTCGGTTTCTACTCGGCCCGCTGTCCTATGCCGCGGGCACGCCTGGTGGCCTGTTCGCGCCCATCCTTGCGTTGGGTGCCTGCCTTGGCCTGGGATTCGGCCTGCTGTGCCCGCAGTTCGTTGCTGATTCCGGCGCGACCCCAGTCACCTTTGCTATCGCCGGTATGGCAGCTTTTTTAACCGCAACGGTTCGAGCGCCAGTGACCGGAATGATCCTGATCTTCGAGATGACCGGTGCGTTCAATCAGGCATTACCGATGCTCTGGGCTTCTTTCGCGGCTATGGCCGTTCCCACATTGATGGGCAATTCGCCAATCTACGACTCCATGAAGGCTCGCACCATCGGCGTAGCCAAGACAATGTAATGGCTGGTGCCTTAACGCGCTGTCATTACCCACTGGAGATAATCCGCCATGCCTGAGATTACCCGATTCGGTTCCGTAAACGCCGGCGATAATACCTGTGCCGATGGCGTCACCTGGTTCGACATCAACATTGCCGACAACGCCGATCACGAATGGCTGATGGCCTGGCTGTTGCTGCGTCGTCAAACGTATGATCGCTATCCGGATCAGGCAAGCACTGGCAAGAAGAAACCCGGGCGTTTGCCGGATACAACTACACCATCTGCCGCCGGCATGATGTCAGCGCATAATGAGGATACACGCAAGCAGAGCACGCACTGCGACCACCCGCCCGATACTGAAGACATGGGTCATAAGTCAGGAGGAACATAATTGGAGAAAGATCGTCTATTTTCCCGTAGCCGGATTGGTGGGATCTATGGTTTTTCAGTGCTACTGGCGCTTGTGTTGTTCTATTTTCATGTGGTCGTGATCTTTGATGTGATCGCTGAGGTGGTCCGTTTGAAGCCATGGATGCTGGAGCATCTGGGACCAAAATATACAGGTAAGATCCTCCTGCTCGTTATCTTCTTCACACTAGTGTTAGCGCACGTTGCGGAGGCCGCGGCGTGGGGACTGTTTTTGCGCTATACACGGCTGTTACCCAGGATTACCGACGGTATCTACTTCACCGCCGTGTCGATCACGACGCTGGGCTACGGCGACATCCTGCTGAAGTATCCCTGGAGACATCTCGGCGCGCTGATCGCGATAACCGGGGTGCTGATGTTTGGCTGTTCGACCGCGTTCTTGTTCGTGATTCTACAGGATGTCTGGCAGCACATTTAGGCTGACTCTGAAGCTGTATTGATTTGGCACTAAACAATTTGCGCGACGCGCTCAATAAACCAGAAGCTGGCCAGGCTACCGATGCATAGGTTGAATAAACGCTATTTATCCTGAAACCCGCCCCCATTGTGCAGTCGTTGCCACTGCTTTCCAGCCTGATCATAGCGAAACCTTGCCCAACTTGACCGCACTGACATGAACGGACCTCGCTCTATTGCACTTCCCCCTGCCAATTCCTGCCTCTGGCCCAATCGATACCCTGTTACCTGCATTCTCGCGGCAACAGCACTGGCTTAAGGCGCTTGTAAATCAGCCGAACAGGCTGGATTACCGGGTTCTGCGCAAGCCTTGCCAGTACCGTGGCACTCATGACGGCAAGCACCGGGGCTGCCGGATTCAGCACGCGGCATTATTTGCCTGTGCCCGTAGCACCCGTCGTCACCGCCTCCATCACCCTATCGAGGTTGAAGCTGCCGGGCTTCTGGCGCGGCGGGAATTCGCGGAAGCTCTGCAGCCACTTGCCGACGTAACCTGCTGCCGGAGCAATGGTCCACATGTGCTCTATGAACCAGCGATCGTAACCCATGCCCTCATATTCAGCGCGCTCAAACGGATCCATGCGCAAGTTGGTGACCATCGGTGCGCGCAGTTCCTCGAAGGGCTGCAGCCAGACGTGCAGGCCGTGGGCGTTCTGTTTCAGGAAGGTGATTTTGAGATTATCGTAGCGCAGCGCCGCGACACTGCCGTCGTCGGTCCAGTAGAGGAACTCATGCCGCGGCCATGGAGCCTTACCCTTGAGCGCCGGCAGCAGGTCGTAGCCGTCGAGATGCACCTTGAAGGTCGTGTCACCAACCATCTTGCCCTGCAGCAGATCCTCCTTGACCTTGGTATCACCCGCGGCGGCCAGCAGGGTCGGCAGCATGTCTTCATGCGCGCCGATGTCATTGATGACGGTGCCAGGCTTGATGACGCCGGGCCAACGGATAACTGTCGGCACGCGGTAGCCGCCTTCCCAGTTGGTGTTCTTCTCGCCGCGGAACATCGTCGTGCCGCCATCGGGCCAGGTGAACGCCTCGGCACCGTTGTCGGTGGAATACATGACTATCGTGTTGTCCTCGATGCCAAGCTCCTTGAGTTTATCCAGCAGCTGGCCGACATGGCCGTCGTGCTCGACCATGCCGTCGGCATAGACCCCAAGCCCGGTCTTGCCATCGGACTCTGGTTTGAGGTGGGTAAAGATGTGCATGCGGGTAGAATTCCACCACACGAAAAAGGGCTTGCCGTCCTGGTGCGCCTTATCCATGAAGCCGAGCGCCGCCGTGGTCATTTCGTCGTCAACCGTTTCCATGCGTTTTTTGGTCAGCGGTCCCGTGTCTTCAATCTTGCCGTTAGCGTAACTATGAATGACGCCGCGCGGGCCGAATTTCTTCTTGAACTCCGGGTCTTTCGGATAGTCGGGATACTCCGGCTCCTCCTCGGCGTTCAGATGGTAGAGATTCCCGTAGAACTCATCGAAACCGTGATTAGTCGGCAGCATGTCATCGAGGTCGCCGAGATGGTTCTTGCCGAACTGACCGGTCACATAACCTTGCGCTTTAAGCAGTTCGGCGATAGTTGGATCTTCTTTTTGCATGCCTTCCGGTGCACCCGGCAGACCGACCTTGGTCAGGCCGGTACGGATGGGCGACTGGCCGGTAATGAAAGCGGCACGGCCTGCGGTGCAGCTCTGCTGTGCATACCAGTCGGTGAACAGCGCGCCTTCCTGAGCGATGCGGTCGATGTTGGGTGTTTTGTAACCCATCATGCCCCGATTGTAGGCGCTGATGTTGAAACCGCCGATATCGTCACCCCAGATGATGAGAATATTTGGTTTCTGTTGCTCCGCCCATGCCGTGCCGGCGGCAAAAGTGGCCAGCAGGGCCAGCACGACTCTGGCCAGTTTTTCGTATTGCATCGCTTGTCTCCTCAAATTAACTCGATTTATAGCAGTGGCTGGCATGCTGATCGCCGAAACAAAACGGGCGACCTTTTCAGGCCGCCCGCTTTATTACTTCGCACTAAACAATACAACCTCTAAGGTAATCTGCTAGTGACCCTGGTGGCTGACGTGTTTGGCGTCCTGCATCGCGTGGATAATGTTATCCAGGTTGTAGCTCGCCGGTACCTGCAGCGACGGGAAGGTCCTGTAAGTCTCGAGTTCCTTCAGCCACAGCAGCTGGCCTATGGGCAGCAGGTTCCAATCGTAGATCATCGCCGTGCTCGGCGCGGCCAGGGCGCCGCCGTAGCCCAGCAGGGTACCATCAACCGACGCGACCGACCGCTCGAAGGGATCCCGCTTGAGGTTGTTGACCATGGTCCAGTGATAGGTCACTGGGGCGCTGAACGCACCCGTCGCTTCGGAAGGCACCATTGTGTAATAGAACTTCCAGTTCTTGTGCCGCACCGCCGAAGGCTGCGCACCGGTGTAATAGAAGAACGTATCGCGAGCCGAATCTGCCTTGCCCTCGAGATAATCCCGCTGGTCGAAACCATCCAGCGTCGTCTTGACGATACCGGGGTACTTGCCAGCTTCAATCTGCTTCTTCAGCCCATCGCCCGTAGGCCCGCCGGCGATATTGACCAGCGTTGGCACCCAGTCCAGAGAGGAAAATATCTGATCCGGATTGCTGCCAGCCTTGACGTGCCCCGGCCAGCGAATGAGCATCGGGGCCCGCATACCGCCTTCCCAGGTGGTAAGCTTGCCGCCCCTGAAGGGTGTTACACCACCGTCCGGATAGGTGATCGCCTCGGCGCCGTTATCGGTGGTAAAGACGATGATGGTGTTGTCCATCTCGCCCATTTCCTCCAGCTTTTTGAACACGTAGCCGATGTTATCGTCCATCTGCTTCATGCCGGCTTCGTTGATACCCCAGTCCTTGCCGCCTTTCTCGCCCAACATGTCCGCGTACTTGTCCGAGAGCACGGTGGTGACGTGCATGCGCGCCGGGTTATACCAGACGAAGAACGGCTTGCCGGTTTTCTCGGGGTCGTTGCGGTCGAGGAAGTCGATGACCTTGGCGGAGATTTCCTCATCCACGGTCTTGGAACGTTCCAGCGTCAGCGGCCCTTCGTCCTTACAGCTCTGGTTCTTTTCCGTACCGTCCGAAGAAGTACACGCGAGCATCGGCCGTGGCGGGGTCATACAGAGTGCCTTTCTAGGGTCGACCGCGCCGGGGACCTCTTTAAGTCCTTTAACCGGGGTGTTCATACATGGGGGTACAACAGTCTGTTCAGTAGACGTCTTGTTGATGTCCGGGAAGCTGATCCCCTGCATGGCGTCGAGGTGATACAGGTAGCCCCAGAACTCCTGGAAGCCATGTGCCGTTGGCAGCGACGCCGACTTGTCACCCAGGTGGTTCTTGCCGAATTCGCCGGTGTTGTAGCCCAGGTCCAGCAGGAATTTGGCTATCGCGGGCGTGCCCGGCAACAGCGAACTGGTGGCGCCCGGAAGCTGCGGCATGACCATGCCCGCCCGCAAGGGGTGCATGCCGGTGGAGAAGGCGGTACGACCGGCCGTGCAGCTCTGCTCGGCATAATAGGTCATAAATCTGGCGCCTTCATTCGCGAGGCGGTCGATGTTGGGCGTCTCCCCAACCATGAGACCCTGATGGTAAGCACCCACGTTCATGATGCCGATGTCATCGCCCATGATGAATAGGATATTGGGCTTCTCGCTATTGGCTGCGACGGCGCCGCCGCTGGCGGCAAGCCAGCTCATGGCAAGTGTGGCAATGCCGAGTCGTGTAGCCAGGTTCTTTGTTAAACTAAAACGCATATCAGATCCTCTTTTCCATTGGTTATAACTTCATCAGCACTTCACGACCTTTCCTGCGCCCTATTTCCATGAATCGGATGAGGGAATCGGATGGGGAATTTTTGCACGTCGCATATGCGCACGGGTGTTGCTGACTACAAATGCTTTTCATTTACAGGCACTACCATAGTCAACTGTTGCCGTCAGTCCCATTCGGTTGAGCACCTAGATTACGTACGTAGTCGGGCAAGGGCATACCCGATCGCATGACCATCCGTCTTCTCTGTCATTATCCGTTTGATGTGGTCCAGCAGGTTTTCATCGTTGCAGGGCTTTTGCAGTACGTAAGCCGCACCTTGCCGCATCACATGCACCGCCGTCGGGATGTCGCCGCGTTCAGTCAGTACCACAACCGGTAGCCTGGCACATGCCGCAGCCAGTCTCGTGAGCTCGACCGGGTTGCCTGCGCAGGTGTCCAGCACCAGGCAGCCCGCAGCCCCCTGGCCGGCGGGCTTGAGCACATCTTTCAGCGAGGGCAGCGCTTCGACTTTCAGACCCGCCGAAATCACGAGGCTGGCGAGCGAATCACGCACCACGGGGTCCTCGCTGCAAATGAATACCGTGTTGCTTGCCATGCTCCCCCGGACCCGCCATGCATTGAAATCGTTGAGACACCCTGCTTGCCCCCCTGCACGATGCAGGGCAGGCACATCAACAGCGTGCTATTGCTGTACCTTAGACAAAATGTGGAACAGGGGACATTCGGTCAAACACCGAGTTTACGTAAGTAAGCGGTCATGTAAGAGCGGCCCGACAGGCGCGACAGCGCCGCCGGGCGGGACTGGCCGGCCTGCGGCGACCGTAAGCGAGTGCTTACGTGCCGCGGCTGCCTGGCTCCAGTGAGGTGAAACGCAGTATCAGCGCCTTGACGGTAGCAATCCCCAGCTTTTGCAGGAGATTCTTGCGGTGCGCCTCCACGGTCCGCGGGCTGACACCCAGTTCGCGGGCAGTCTCCTTGCTGGTCAAGCCCGAAAGAATCTTGTCGAGCACTTCCCGCTCCCGGCCTGTCAGGGACGAGAGCCGCTGTTCGATGTCATCCGTAGCAACGCATGAACGTCTCGCGGCAGCGTCCGTGGTAAGGGCCGCATTGATGCTGTCCAGCAGGGCCTGCTCCCGGTAGGGCTTCTGGATGAAATCCACGGCACCGCTGCGCATCGCCTGCACGGCCATCGGGACATCACCGTGTCCGGTCAGCAAAATGACCGGGATACTCGCTCTCAGTTCGTTGAGCCTTTCCTGCAGGACGAGACCGCTCATCTCGGCCATGCGCACATCAAGCACCAGACAACCCGGACGCTGCGACTCGAAGGCATCCAGAAACGCGAGTGCGGAATAGTAGCCCTCCGCCTGCAGACCAACGGACTCGACCAGTTCCTTTATCGAATCGCGCACCGCATCATCATCATCAACGACGAAGACCGTCTGCTCCTGCATGTTCCCCATTAACCGGCTTTCCGTAACGTGAATCGAAAGATGGCACCACCATCAGGATTAGGTTTGTACCAGATCCGCCCCCCCTGGGCCTCTATGATATCGCGACAGATCACGAGCCCCATCCCCATGCCGGAACTTCTTCCCGAGTACAGCGGCTCGAAGATGTCATCGACCCGTTCCGGCGGAACCCCCTCGCCCCGGTCCGTCACGCTGATCTGCACCTCCTCGTCGTCGAGCGGGCGCACATCGATGGAGATTAATCTGTCAACTCCATCGCTGTGAGAAGCGCTGTACAGGGCATTTTGCAGCAGATTGACCAGCACCAGCTGGACTTGCAGCGCATCGGCGAGAACCGGGGGAAGATCGTCGACTGGCCCGAATACGATGTGGCACTCCCGGGCCTCGCTTTCCGGCTCCATCATCCGGATGACGTCCTGAAGGATCGGGCCGAGCGTCAATGGTCTCAAATCCGGCTCATCATGATTGACCAGCGCCCGAACCTGCTGGGTGATGGCGCCCGCGCGCTCTGCCTGCCCCTCGATCTTCGCAACCAGCTCTGCGAGCTTGGGTGGTGCCTCGACATTCGTCTGCAGGCGTCGCCTTGCCGCCTGCGCGTAGTTCTGGATCGCGATCAGGGGTTGATTGATCTCATGCGCAAGGGTGGTGGCCAGGGTCCCCAGGCTGCGCTCCTTGCTGAAGCGCGCCAGTCTCCCCCGCAGCCGGGCCGCGATCGTCTCCGCCTCCCTGCGCAGGTCATTCTCGTCATGCAGCGCATCCTGGGCATGCCGCAGCCTGCGACGACTCAGCATGAGTGCGACGATCATAACGCCCTGCACGACGATAACTGCAACCGCGGTCATGATCTCTGTCCTGTGCTCATCCCATGACGAGGACGGGCGATTGCGTATCCGGCTGCCTGCTGGCAACCGTTTTTGCTTGATGTTCCAGCGCGCCAGTTCGACTCCGTCGAATATGGGAGGGTTTGACAACCTGCCGACGACAGGCAGGTCCACCGGTGCTTCGCCACGGAGGACGCGCGCGGCCACTTTCGCCGCCCGGTACCCGTCCTCCTCGATCGTGGCCAAGCGGCCGCCGACAATACCGTGCTGAAGCAAGGTATCCCATAGGCCATAAACCGGCACTTTCGCTGCGTCTGAAAAGGTCTGCAGTATCGCTCGCGGCACGTACTGTTGTCCGGTACGATCTTCAAACTGTACCAGATACAGGGCCACTGTCTGTTCAGGCAGGGTATTGACCGCTTTGATGAGTTCATCAACCGGCATACCACGCAGCCAGACAAACTCAAGCCGGCCTGCAAACGATTCAAAGGCCTGCTGCGCAACACGCTCCAGAGCATTGTCAGATGGCGAGGATCCGACAATAACGGCAACGCGTTGCGTGTCAGGATGGACATACTGAATAAGCTCCAGTGTGCCAGTGATATCGGGAAAACCGGTAACACCTGTCACGTTAGGGGGCAGTTTCTGTGCAGCCACGAAGTCGCGGTCGGCGTCAACAAATACAATCGGCACACCGGGGAACAACTCCTCACCGTGCACAAGCAGGAATCGCAAGGCAGGCGTGTGGGTCGAAATAATCAGATCCGGCTTGCGACCCTGGTAGTTCTTGCGGTAGAACTCGAGTAGCCAGTTGAGTTGTTGCCTGTCCGCATAGCTTGCTGCATCCATGTTTCCGAACCGCGACAGGTCCGGGGCTTCAGTGTCGATCGCGACCTCTACGTCAGGTGCCGAGGAAAAGCCCCGTACGATACCCTCATACCAGTTGGCGGTTATCGGCAGGCTGGTTCCGTATGAGTGCAGCAAAAGTACCCGATAGGGCTCGTCCCTGGCCAGTGCGGCATTTGCCCAGGGAAAACCCAGTATCAGCACAACAAGTGTACACGGCCGCATTCCGCGTTTTGCCTGAAATCTTTCGATACCTGTACACACTATGCCGACTACCGTATTCAGGCCAGTCACCATCCCGAACGTCATTCTCGTGATGGTACTGGTTGTCACTCTCATATCAATCCATTTTCCACATGCCGAACATCTGCTTGAAGTACCATACCGTACCCAGCTGTTAAAGGGTATTGATCCTTATATGAGCTCAGAATCAGACTCAACCTAATTTGCTGTCACCACCTGTAAACACATGCCACCAAGATCAAGTGATATTATTGAACCCGCAATAGATTCCTTCGAAAAATACCGATGCTAATATCGATGCGAGTTGTCATCGCACCCACCCTGGTTCTAAGCAGGTGGTTTGCGTGGGTAACTCGACCGCTGCCACTTTTGGCGACAGTTGTGAGATACCACCAACAGCTCTATTCAAGGTCTGGAATGCTCTCGGGATCTGCCATTCCCTGGCATTCTGTCTACTTCAGGAATGCCGCA
>CAVWDM010000023.1:0-155972 GCA_963753755.1 uncultured Gammaproteobacteria bacterium | reverse complement strand
GGTCTATAACGCTGTTATCAAACGGCAGCCGCTGCTATCGCGCATTGTCACGGTGACCGGTGACGGCATTGCAGAGCCACAGAATTTCGCAACACCGATCGGCACACCGGTCAGTCACCTGGTGGCCTGTGCGGGCGGCTATACACAGGACGTGAAGCGCCTGCTCATCGGCGGCCCGATGATGGGTTATGCGGTTAGCCACGACGACATACCCGTGACCAAGACCATCAACTGCATACTGGCGGTCAGCCATGAGGAAATGCCTGCGCCGCCCCCTGCCCAACCCTGTATCCGTTGCGGCAAATGCACTGCGGTATGCCCGCCGACCTGCTGCCGCAACAACTATACTGGTATGCACACAGCAGCAATCTTGACGCCGCACAGGACTACAACCTGTTTGACTGTATTGAATGCGGCTGTTGCGCCTATGTCTGTCCGAGCCATATTCCGCTGGTACAGTATTATCGCCATGCCAAGACAGAGATCTGGGCACGGGAAAAGCAGACAATGGCCTCTGATCATGCCCGGCAGCGGCACGAGGCACGTCTCAGTCGACTTGACCGCATCAAGCAGGAACGCGAGGCGCGCATGGCGAGGAAAAAACAGGCACTGTCCAGTGACGGCGGCGGCAGCGACATGAAGAAGGCAGCCATCCAGGCGGCACTGGAACGTGTCAAACGCAAGAAGCAGCAGGCCGACGTGACACCGAAAAACGTGGACAATCTGACACCCGAGCAACAACAGTTGATTGCGGCGGCTGACAAACGGCGCCAGCACAAAGACGATACCGAGTAATGGAATTCAAGACCTACAGCTCACCCCACCTGCCGGTAGCCGGCAGTGTCGCCAAGATGATGCAGCGCGTGCTGATTGCACTGCTGCCCGGCATCGCCAGCGTTATCTGGCTGTTCGGCTGGGGCATCGTGATCAACATTTTGCTGGCCAGCCTGACCGCGCTGCTGGCCGAGGCTGCCATGCTGGCATTGCGCAAGCGTCCCCTGACGACGCTGCGGGATGGCAGTGCGCTGCTTACCGGGGTACTGCTGGCGCTGGCACTGCCGCCGCTGGCACCGTGGTGGATCCCGGTCATCGGCTGCCTGTTTGCCATCGTGATTGCCAAGCAACTCTATGGCGGACTGGGTTACAACCCGTTCAACCCGGCCATGGCCGGCTACGTGGTGCTGCTGATTTCATTCCCGCTGGAACTGACGCTGTGGTCTGCCCCCGGCATACAGCCGGGGTTTACCGACACGCTGGTATATGTGTTCAGCGGCAGCCTGCCGGATGAACAGACACTGGATACACTGACCATGGCGACCCCAATGGACAGCATCAAGACGCGCCTGGGCCTGAGCGAGACACTCAGCGAAATGCACGGCAGCCCGGTGTTTGGCAGCTTTGCAGGCGCCGGGTGGGAGTGGATCAACCTGTGGTTTCTGGTTGGCGGGTTATGGCTACTGCAAATGCGAGTCATCCAGTGGCAGATTCCGGTCGGCATGCTGACCGGGCTGGCGCTCATCGCTTTCGTGTTTTATGCCGTTAATCCGGATATCTATAGCACACCGTTATTTCAGCTGTTCAGCGGTGCCGCCATGCTGGGTGCCTTTTTTATCGCCACCGACCCGGTGTCCGCCTGCACCACTCCCCGCGGACGCCTCTATTACGGTCTCGGTATCGGCCTGCTGACGTACATTATTCGTACCTGGGGGGGGTACCCCGATGGCGTTGCCTTCGCGGTGCTGCTGATGAACATGGCGGCACCGACCATAGATCACTACACGCGGCCACGTGTGTTTGGCCATGACAGGTAGAGCGCTGCCGTGCAGTATCGCCAGATAATCATTACCACCATCATCCTGCTGCTGTTTGCCGTTGCCGGGACGACGCTGGTGGCCTATACCTTCGAAAAGACCCGCGACCAGATTGCCGCCAATGAACGTGCCACACTGTTACGCAAACTGCATCGCCTGATCCCGGCGGACCAGCACGACAACGTGCTGCTTGAAGACACCATCACGGCACGCGATGAAGCCTTGCTCGGCAGCGAGGAGCCGGTCATGGTGTACCGCGCCCGCCACAACGGTGAACCGGTCGCACTGGTGATCGCGGCCATTGCGCCGGATGGCTACAATGGCTCCATCAAATTACTGGTCGGTATCAATGTCGATGGCACCCTGAGTGGCGTTCGCGTAATCGCTCATCGCGAGACACCCGGTCTCGGTGATGCCATTGATGAGACCCGCTCTGACTGGATATATTCTTTTGACGGCAAATCACTGCAGGCACCCGACGTGGGCCGCTGGGCTGTGAAGAAAGACGGTGGCGACTTTGATCAGCTGACCGGTGCCACCATCACCCCGCGTGCCGTGGTGAAGGCGGCCCGCAACGCCCTGCTATACTACCGGGATCATCAGGAAGCATTGTTTTCGACGGCTGACAAGGATGAGGCACAAAAGGGCTCACAGGAATGACGCACACAACCAAACTACCTCCAGCCGTCATTCCCGCGCAGGCGGGAATCCAGGAGTCCTTACTGACAGAGTGCAACGCTATGGATTACCACCCGCACGGGAACGACGTGATTTATGTTTCACTAAGCGGAATATCTTTATGAGCAAACCAACGTATACGCACATTCTCAAGGAGGGCCTGTGGGTGAACAACCCGGGCCTGGTGCAACTGCTCGGGCTTTGCCCGCTGCTGGCGGTTACCACGAATGCCATCAACGGACTGGGACTGGGGCTTGCCACAATGCTGACACTGACCGCCTCCAACATCACCGTCTCACTGATTCGTAACGTCGTCCGCCCGGAAGTTCGCATCCCCGTTTTTGTACTGGTCATCGCATCCATTGTCACTGTTATCGAACTGGCAATGAATGCCTGGTTGCATGACCTCTACCTGATCCTGGGGATATTCATCCCGCTGATTGTGACCAATTGCGCCATTATCGGTCGTGCGGAATCTTTTGCATCCAGACACAGCGTTGGCCGTGCCCTGATGGACGGACTGGCGATGGGCGCAGGCTTCACACTGGTGCTGGTTACCCTGGGTGGAATGCGTGAACTCATCGGCCAGGGCACCCTGCTGTCACAGGCACACCTGATGTTCGGCGAATACGGACACCAGCTAAGTATGACACTGGTGGAAAACTACCGCGGTTTCCTGCTGGCCATTTTGCCACCCGGCGCGTTCATCGGTCTGGGCTTTCTGATTGCCGGAATGAATATCATCAATGCACGTCGTGAAAAACGGGCGACAGTGAAAACACTGCCGCATAGCCAGCCAGTAGAAGCCTGAGCAGACGTGAACCGCGGCAAGCGTCAGGAGATCTTCACGCGGCTGCGTGATGCCAATCCTGAACCCACAACCGAACTGCATTACGGCAATCCCTTCCAGTTGCTGATCGCTGTTATCCTCTCGGCACAAGCCACTGATGTCGGTGTCAACAAGGCAACCCGTGCACTGTTCAAAAAGGTGAAAACACCACGAGACATGTTAAGGCTTGATGAGGCGGGTCTCAGGGAACACATAAAAACCATTGGTCTATTCAACACCAAGGCAAAGAACATCATCAAAACCTGCGCCATACTGGAAGAACAGCATCACGGCAAGGTACCGGAAGACCGTGCCGCACTGGAGGCCCTGCCCGGCGTCGGTCGCAAGACCGCCAACGTCGTACTGAACACGGCCTTCGGCCACCCGACCATTGCCGTGGATACCCATATCTTTCGAGTATCCAACCGTACCGGCATTGCACCCGGCAAGAATGTTGCCGAGGTCGAACAGCGCCTGTTGCGTCTGCTACCGGATGAATTCAAACAGGATGCCCACCACTGGCTGATCCTGCACGGACGTTATACCTGCATCGCCCGCAAGCCGCGCTGCCAGTCATGCTGTATTTCAGATCTCTGCGAGTACAGAAACAAAAATATCGACTAGATCAACAGCTTTGGTATGTCTTGTAAATATCTGATATTTTGATATATTTGTCTTGTATAGAATAAATAACAAACTTTCAGGATAAAAACTTCGCCCTCGAATTTAGCACCCAGAAACTTTTTGACTAAGTCAATGTCGTACTGATTGACGCAACAACAGGTCGTGGCAAACGACCGGAACCACACGGGGCATCCGCCCTACATTTCAAACTCACATGGAGGCATTTCCAATGTCACAAGAAATTACCAAGAAACCACTGTCTATTGCTCTCGGCGCCGCACTCGCCACCACTCTGGCCGCGGCCCCGGTTGCAAATGCAGCGGATAACCCGTTTGCCATGTCCGAACTGTCCAGCGGCTATATGGTCGCCGGAATGGCCGAAGGCAAGTGCGGTGAAGGCAAGTGCGGTGAAGGCAAGTGCGGCGGCGACAAGAAGATGGAAGAAGGTAAATGCGGCGGCGACAAGGCCGGGAAAGAAGGCAATTGCGGCGGCAACAAGTCCACGGCAGAAGGCAAGTGTGGTGAAGGCAAGTGCGGCGGCAACAAGAAGATGATGGATGAAGACGCGGCGGGGAAAGAAGGTAACTGAAGCGCAGGCAGGCAACCGTAGCAATTGCGTATTGTTGTGAGCACAAAAACCTATGCTGTTACAGGATCGGGCCTTGGCCTGCGGCGGTCCCTGATGGGGCCGCTGCGGGACCATCCGCCCGCAGCGGTGGACTTTTTCGAGATTGCACCCGAGAACTGGATAGGCATCGGCGGCAGAATGGGCAAGGACTTCCGCCACTTTACCGAGCGTTACCCGTTCGTTGCACACGGCCTGTCGCTGTCCATTGGCAGTCCCGCACCACTGGATGAAACCTTTATACAGCGGGTGAAACGCCTGCTCGATGAACATGGCATCCGCTTCTATTCCGAACACCTGAGCTATTGCAGCGATGACGGGCATCTCTATGACCTGATGCCCATCCCCTTTACTGAAGAAGCAGTGCATCATGTGGCCGGGCGTATACGCCGCGTGCAGGATATACTGGAACGGCGCATTGCAATGGAAAACGTTTCCTACTATGCCGCACCCGGCAAGGAAATCGAAGAAGTTGATTTTATAAATGCGGTACTGCAGGAAGCAGACTGTGACCTGTTGCTGGATGTCAATAATATCTACGTCAACAGCATCAACCACCGTTACGATGCGGAATCATTTCTCAAGGCACTGCCAGCAGAGCGCGTCGCCTATTTTCACATTGCCGGTCACTATGACGAAGCGGACGACCTCAAGGTAGACACACACGGTGCAGACGTTATCGACCCGGTGTGGTCATTGCTGGAAACCGCGTATCGTCATTTCGGCGTAGTACCGACACTGCTGGAGCGCGACTTCAATATTCCACCGTTGCCGGAACTGCTCGCTGAAGTCAGTCACATTACCAGCCTGCAGCAGAAATGGGGTAACCGCCATGACGGGGAGTTCAGCCATGGCGTCCACGCCTGAATTTATTCAACGGCAATACGCATTTGCTGCACATATCCGTGACCCACAGCATCAACCGCCACCCGCTGACGTTGATGACCGGCGCATGGCGATTTATCGCGAACTCTTTTACAACAACATAGAAGGCTTTCTCAGCAATACCTTTCCGGTACTACGCGCGCTCCACACTGACGAGCGCTGGCATACCATGGTACGGGATTTTTTCAGCCAGCATCATTCACACACGCCATTGTTTCTGGAAATTCCACGCGAGTTCCTCGCCTGGCTCGAGAACGTACACAGTCGATACTCCGCAGACATGCCATTCCTGTATGAACTCGCCCACTATGAATGGGTCGAGCTGGCACTATCCATTTCCGAGGAAACATGCATGCGGGATGACCTCGATCCGGCGGGCGATTTCCTGTCAGGTATACCGGTACTATCACCGCTGGCCTGGCATCTGGCTTATCACTACCCGGTACACGAGATCAGAGTGGATAACCAGCCGCAACGCCCCGGCGATGCACCCACACATCTTGTGGTCTATCGAAATCGCATAGATGACATGGGATTCATGCTGATCAATCCGGTCACAAAACGGCTTCTGGAAGTAATTGACGAAGACAACAACGAGAGCGGCGAAGAATTATTACAGCGCATCGCGATCGAGATGTCGCATCCACAACCCGACGTGGTTATCAGTGGCGGTATCGAAATACTCACGGGACTCGCAGAAAAAGACATCATTCTCGGTGTAAAAAAACAGTAATACCGGTGTCAGCGTTACACGATCGTTAGCACACGGAGGAAATAACGCATGCTCGGTCTACTGAATTATTTCCAGACCCTGCTAGACAAGACCCGCACTCTTGATTTTCTTGCGCCACTGGCACTGCGACTTTACCTGGTACCCGTTTTCTGGATGGCTGGCAGCAAGAAACTGAATAATGCCGGACTTGACTGTGCGTCCGCCGTCAATCGCCCGTGCGATTTCGCACCCAGCCAGGACATCATTGACTGGTTCGGCAATGCCGAATGGGGTCTCGGCCTGCCGTTTCCGGAAACACTCGCCTACCTGGCTTCCTACACTGAATACTTCGGCGCCATACTGCTGTTAATCGGCCTGGCCGTACGCTGGATATCGATACCCCTGATGGTCACCATGGTCGTAGCCATAATCACCGTGCATTTGCATAACGGCTGGCTGGCGATCGCCGAGGGTACCGGCGTATTTGCCACGGCACGCACCGAGGGTGCCATTGAACGGCTTGATGCTGCCAGGGAGATCCTCAAGGAACACGGCAACTACAGCTGGCTAACAGAGAACGGCAGCTTTGTTGTGTTGAATAACGGCATCGAATTTGCCGCTACCTACTTCATCATGCTTCTGGCAGTGTTTTTTATCGGTGCAGGCAGGTATGTCAGCCTCGACTACTGGATCGCGCGCAACTGGCGAAGCTGACCCGCAGGGAGATAACAGCAACAACCCGCCTGATTGCATCTCCCACAGGCAATCGGTCAGCGGATCAGACGTGCATGAATGAGCAACCTTTTTAACCCGGTGTGTAGGTGAATTTCTGCCCGCTGACACTCGCCTCGTACATCAGCCCACCCTTGGCGACAATAAACACAGCCATGCCCTTGTAATAGCTGCCAACAGTAGTCGCATCGTTCTTGCCCCCACTGACACCGGCAGAGGCGCCGGTAGTTGATGCGCCAGCCGAAACGCCGGCCGTGACCGCCACGGCAGTTGCCTGGGCGCCAAATTCGAAGTTGTCGCGAAATTCGTCAAATGCACGCTGGTCCTTGAAAAAGATGATCTCGCTGTAGGCCTGACCTCCCAGCTGAAACCCCACTGAAAGCTGTGTCATCGTGGTGTCACCGACATGGTTGCCACCGAGATAGACACGCCCCTTGCCATACGCTCCGCCAACGACAAAGCCGGCCTTACCGATGGTCGGAAAGATCGCGTAGCCATAACTGTTGTCGAAAAAAGCACCGCTCTCACCCGCGTTCCGGAAAACCTGGACTGCGTCCGCGTACCTGGCGGCCCCCTCATCGTCCTCAGCCCATACTCCTGTCAGGGCCAAGGTCAGAAGCAACCCCAGCAGGCTCGCATGCATTATCAACCTCATGATGATTCTCTCCTCGATTATCGAAATTCAGATCTGACACCGGCTGTAGCGATCAACATCCTGACAGGTTCCATGTGCGCCTCGCGGTGTATCACGCCAGTCGTCCAGCCGCGTATAGTGAACCAAAAACCGCTGGATGTCGACGTGGACACCGCAGGCGAAAACCGGTCCGGTCCTGAAAGGATACTCGACAAGCTTCAGCGGCAATCCAGGCGATACATTTCTGCAAGCGGAAGGTTAGGCTAGAATAGCCTGTCAATGATAGGGAGCTGTCACCATGTTCAACAAACACACCTGCATGCACGCACCTGCCGTATTCCTTCATCCTCCGCGGGAGGGATTACCAGCGCTCATCCTGTTTCTGCTGGCACTGATGACGGCCTGCGCAACACAACAGGCAATAACCTTGAAAGTCAATTCGCGGCATGTTGAAGGCATCCAGTATGCTCCTCAGGAAATCACGCATATGATGACGGACCTGGGTTATCAGCAGCTGCGCGTGAAAGACCCGGTCACAGAACAATCGGTTGCGGTTGCGGAGAAATTTGGTGAATACAGGCTGTTGTTCCAGTCACTGGAAGACAACAATATCCGGGTCGATATTCATATCGTCATGGAGGATGGCAGGATGGCCCTGTACCTGTACGATATCGACAACGACGTGCCGGACGAGACAACACTGCGGTTACATGAGCAGCTCCTGCAGAGATTGAAACTTGAGTACGGCGCCGATAATGTCAGTAGCAGCCACCCCTGACACCATCAGTGACAGCCCTGTGACCCAGTGAAGCGTGATCCTCATCCCGGTTTCTGTTGTCGTTATTAGGCAATACTTGATCACGGCCCGGAGACATTCATGACCCGGGTGTGTTACGGGGACTGGATTCGTTGACACACATTGCACATCAACATCCCTGACAGAGTGACAAGCAGAGTCCAGTCCCCTGTCTTGAATCAGTGAGAGTGCTCGGTCTTTAAAGCCCGCACAGTGTCCAGCAATTCCGGCGCATCCCACTCGCGACTGCCAATAGCGCGGTAGGCAATCGTACCATCCGGTGCAATCACATAGGTTGTAGGCAAGCCTTGCACCGGCCACTGCTCAATCACTTCGCCCGTCTTGTCCATCAGGACTGGAAAATCTGTCGGGTAGTCTGCCGAGAAAATAAAGATGGTATCCTCATCTTCACCCATGTTAATCGCCAGCATGACAATCCCCTCTTCCGCTATCATCTGCCAGGCACGATTCATCGATGGCAGTTCTTCCCGGCACGGCGGACACCAGGTGGTCCAGAAATTGATAATCACCGGCCTGCCCCTGTAGTCGGACAGGGTGTGTGTATTGCCGCTGGTATCCTGCAGGGTGAAATCGGGTGCCACAACCTTTCCGGGCACGGATGTCAGGGTCTGCCCGGCGAAAGCGGCAGTGGTCAGGACCCAGCAGGCCAGAAGCTGAATAATCACTTTCATAAAACGCCCAATATATAAACAACGTGCATTACGCCAGACCTGGCTCATTTCAACTTATCGAGATCCGGCGCACACAGGATGCCCCTGATCTCACCGCTATAGCGCGCCGCTCCTTCCTGCCAGCTGACCACAAGATCAAACGATGAACCGGGCGCTATGCCATAGGCCGTCAGTCCCCAGTTATAGTCACCCGGTAAATATTCCTGCTGTGTGGGAAACATGCCCCAGCGTATCACCAGCTTTGCCGCCGGGTCGGCATCGTCATTCGACCACGAGGCGAGCAACGGCTCCTTCAGGAGTATATTGCCCGTCTCGCCGGCGTGCCGCATACGCCACTGTGTTAAATCGATGGCCACGGCCTGTCCCGTAGAGGATTTACCCGAATTACGAATAATGGTCTGGAACATGCAGCTTTGTGCCAGTTGTTCAATCACCTCTTTTGAAAACGCATGGTTCATAAACAGTGCACGCGTCTGGTCGGGCAGACGCTGTACCAGTTCTATCTCGATGTCACCCTCAATAAAATGCCATTTTTCAAGTCCGTTCTCCTCGTTGGCACTGTGTAGCACTTCAGCAGCATTCAGCGGTGGCATCCACAGCAGAAAAAGCAGCATAGCGGCAATGCACCTGTGCAGATATTCGGGTGTTAAAAATGCGTACATATACCTGCCCACTCTTGCTGGTGTCTGGCCATACGGGTGCCCTGTATGCCAGCACATCCGGCATCATTGGAAACGACAACCGTTATTGCAGATGACCATTATGCTATCCCATGGTTATTTAACAAACCATCCCCTGAACCTTCCGGCAGCACGGTTTCTCACCGGCATCTGCCCGGTAATTTCATGGTAAACAGCACATTACCGCATCCCATCAGGGAAATAAGGGTTATGGATACAAACCGCCCGAGTATGCAATATAATTGACTCACTCACGCGACATAATGAATCAACCATCCGGGTTCCGGAATATAGCAGCCAGGCAGTGAGCTGCACGACTTTTTCACCCAACAAGGAGAGTACAAGATGCAACATTTACCTACATTTGGTATGGCCTTAAAAACATTGCGCATTGCCGCCGTCTGTAGCGGTCTGCTGTTCGTTTCCGCCTGTTCAGATGATCAGAAAGACGCCGCCAGTGAGGTCTGGGAAGACACCAAGGAGACCACGTCCGAAGCCGTTGACGCCACCCAGGAAGCTTCCAGCGATGCGTGGGAGAAAACCAAGGAAGTATCCAGCGATGCCTGGGAAAAGACCAAGGAGATGGCAGAAGAGCCTGTCGTAGAGGATGAAGAAAAGGTTAAGATTGAAGACCGTTAACCCTCATATTTAATGGTTGATACAAGAATTATCCGGCGGGAAGGCAGGACAGTACACTGGCAGACATCGTAACTTGGTCTGATGATGGCCTGTCCTGCCTCGCCATGGGCGACATACCCTGAACCGGATTAACTATTGAATCTCGTATTTCACAAATTGGGTTCCCAGGCCCAGTTCCGCGATCACACCGCGGTGATCTGAAACTGCGTCGGAAATGACCTGGTATTCCCGGAACTCCATGCTGCCGGAAACCAGTATCCAGTCGAGACGCTTGTCGCGATAAGGGAAGGTATTCTGTCCCTCAGCGCCCGGATCATAAGCCTTCAGCGCCAGTTCGCTGGCTATTAACTGGACAGTTGCATCACTCTCACCCCAGTCGGCGTTAAAGTCGCCCATGACAATCATGGGGCGATTCCTGCCACGCATATACTCGATCAATTCCAGCGCTTGCTGCTGACGCATCATCTCGCTGGAGAAGTCCAGGTGCAGCGAAACCACATCCACCTGTACATGCGATTGTCCCGGCCACTCGACGGTCGATACGACAAAGCCCTTGGGTGTTAACGCAATGTCCGGATTGAAGGTAACGGACTCTGCATCACGAAGACCAGTATTTGCCAGCAGCGCAGTCCCGTAAGCGAGCCCCGGTCCGTCAACATGCATGCCGTTAACAGCGCTTGTATACGAGGCCTGTCTTGCCAGATAGTCAACGTGGTGGAAGTTGCCACTCCAGAAAGACGGGGCATCGGCTTCCTGCAGGGCAACCACATCCGCTTGCTCCCGTTTCAGCATTGCTGATATCTCGTCCAGGTTCTGAATAATCGTTGCCGATTTCTGAAATAATTGATGGAATGCCTCCCCACGACCATGGGCTAGATTCAGGGTCATTACCCGCAGGGTAAAATCACCCCCTGTGTTCACCGGCATGGCAGACGCTTCAGGCATATCAAATGTACGTACATCAAGCTGACTGCGAAGATCTGCAGTTGTACACCCTTGCAGGGAAAGCACACTGGCCAACAGGCTGGCGGCGGCAACACGAACCGGGTATCTGCATTGCAATATCTTCATTGTCGTCATCCCCTACTCTCTGGAAGCCGGCCCTTTCTCGTGTGTGAGCTGATCACTGTTGTGCACATTCTGCAGCCGGTAGCGAACCAGTTCAGCATTGAGCCATTCCCCTGAAGGCATCTCGTTGCCCTGCTCGTCAATAATGAAATACTGTTTACCCGTTACCAGGCTGGCGGTTGCACACAGCTCAATAAACTGCTCGGGCGTATCGATCTTGCCCTTGAAGTGCTGATACTTCTTTTCAATGTGCGCCGCAGCCTCAACCGAATCGTGACGGGAAATATTGCGTTCAAAGTTCACATGCGATTCCCTGACGTAGGTAATCAGGTGCTGGATGGTCGTATCAAGGTCCTCTGCCTGCTGGCCGGCAGCAGTTACGGGTACCGACAGTCCTGAGATCATCAGGGTCAGCAACAACAGCCAGGAACTCCGCTGCAGCAGCACGGTTTGCCAGTTGGTGCTTCTCACGCCCGTTCTCTGGCATCTACGTATCTCAGCCACCATGATCGTGCACCGTCCCCTGGAACATTGAGTTTGTCATTATCGCCGGATACACCACCTTACCACATGACATAACACGCCAAACTATAGGCTTCAGGTGCATACCTGCCGCATTTGCCCCTGCAATACGAGCAGTCGCGCGTCATTGTTAGTCCTTGTCGCAATTCAGACATTCGACCATCACCTGAATACCCTGCAAACGCCCTTGTTGTGAATTGACGGATTGACCGAGGCCACCCTCATGTGCGGCCTGCGTCGCGTCCAGCCCACCGAGGTCGATCCATTCCCCGAGATGTCCGTATACCACGCTATCGACACGCTGTGTATCGATGACACCATGACGCCGACCGGGTTGGTCATTATGCTGTGCAATCTCGAGCGTCACGGAATCACCGCTGACACGCGGTACCACATAAAAGCCACGCGTCACATCCTGCAGTTGCGTGGTAGTGCGCTGATAGGGAATGCCACCACCATAGTAGCGTTCAGTGGTCCGCAGCGGCACCTGCAGCCCGCTGCTGATGTAGGCCGGCTGGCCTTCCATTGCCTGTACAAATTGCCGTGAAGATTGGGTTGCAGTGCTGTGCCTGTCATGCAGGCGGACCTCCGCACGCGAACTGTCGACGGGATATCCGGGGGAATTGATGCTGATCTGACCGTTACCCGCCTTGATATCGGCACTGGCGCGGTAGCCACTCGAACTACGAGCCCTGTCGTCGCCGCTGTCGACCACGATCCGCAGTCGCTTTGGTGGCCGGTCAAGAGTAGCGAGTAACCGCTTGATTTCCCTCACCCGCTCTGGCGCAGCCTTGATTACCAGCTTGTTGCCCATACCGGTAACCGTGCCGTCACTACCGACAAGGGATTGGACAAGCGGCAGGATTTCCTCGTAGGGACGCGACTTCAACTCAATCACTTCAATGGGATAGTCCGCAAATGCGGTGCCGGCAATGCCGAGTAGCACGGCGAGCAGCAATAGCGGTAATCGTTTCATCATTGAAGTCATCCCGTCAGGACGGAAAACGCGCCCGGGTAATTAACAGTACAATCAGCTTCATTATAATCGGTAATCATTACCACTCTCGACATACAGTCTGACAGGAAGCCCCCACATGGCCAGTATAGGTACCCCTCTTTCACCCACCGCGACCCGTGTGCTGTTTTGTGGCGGTGGCGAACTCGGCAAGGAAGTCGTGATCGAATTACAGCGCTTCGGCGTAGAAGTCATTGTTGCTGATCGTTATGACAACGCCCCGGCCATGCAAGTTGCACATCGTAGTCATACGTTATCCATGCTCGACGGAAACGCCCTGCGCGCAGTGATTGAACGGGAAATACCGGACTATATCGTGCCGGAAATCGAGGCAATCGCAACCGATACACTCGCCGCACTGGAGACGGAAGGTTACACCGTCATCCCTACCGCCCGCGCGGCGCAATTAACCATGAACCGGGAAGGTATTCGGCGACTGGTAGCGGAACAACTGGGGATCAGCACCTCACCGTATCGGTTTGCCGCGAATCGCGACGAGTTTTCCCGCGCCATCAGCGCCGTTGGCCTGCCCTGCATTGTAAAACCCATCATGAGCTCATCGGGCAAGGGGCAAAGCACCATCAGAAAACTCTCGGATATCAATAGTGCCTGGGAATACGCACAACAGGGCGGGCGCAGCGGCGCAGGCAAGGTGATTGTTGAAGGTTTCGTCGACTTTGATTACGAAATTACCCAGCTCACGATCCGTCACAGCGGTGGTACCTCCTTTTGCGAGCCTATTGGCCATGTCCAGGTTGACGGAGACTATCGCCAGTCCTGGCAGCCACAGCCGATGAGTGAGTCAGCCCTGGCGTGTGCACGTGATATCGCTGGGAAGGTAACCGATGCCCTGGGCGGTCGTGGTATTTTCGGTGTGGAGCTATTCATCAAGGGTGATGACGTGGTCTTCAGCGAAGTCTCACCTCGCCCACATGACACCGGCATGGTGACGATGATCTCACAGGATTTATCACAATTTGCTCTGCATGCCCGCGCCATCCTGGGGCTGCCAATACCCGTTATTCGCCAGCTGGGACCCTCTGCTTCCAGCGTGATACTGGTCGAGGGGAATTCCAGCCAGGTTTGTTTTGAACACGTAGAATCCGCGCTCACTGAAGTGGATACGCAATTGCGCCTGTTCGGCAAACCTGAAGTCGACGGCCAGCGCCGCATGGGTGTGGCTCTGGCGAGGGATACAGACGTTGAGAAAGCCATCGAAAAAGCCAAACGGGCCTCCGCGGCAATCAGCACCACGCTGTAGCCGACACCCACCCGGAAAGACCAGGAATAACACATGAAAGACAATGAGCTAGAGTCTCGAACGGAAACACTGGAAATACGTCTGATGCACCAGGAGGCCTCAATCGAGGCACTGACGCGGACACTGCTGCTGCAGGAACAACGGGTCAATGCCCAGTCTGCAGCCATCGAACGCCTAGAAGCCATGATCCGTGGCTTGTCATCGACTCATGACGCCCTGCCAGGTGAAGAGCCCCCGCCACCCCACTACTGAACCGGCAGTAACTACATTTATCTAAACGTGACCCGTGCACGATCTGGACTGCGGGACTGGCTGCGGATCAGCCACCAGCAGGTTCAAGAGTGACGAGATAAACGCCGATAGGGATTCATACCATATCGTGTTGACCTGAATCTGACGTAATGAATACACTCACCCTGATAGCCCTGCTCACCGGATTTACTGCCCTTCTGACCTACATCTGGCTTCTCAGCCGCGCATTTCACACACATACCGGCTGGGGCATGGCCGTCTTATTGCTCTCTCCCTTCAGCGCCGTTGTCTTCGGCATCAAACACTGGCGAGCAGACAAGGCACCCTTTCTTGCCTACATCTCAGCCTCGATAGCCGCGGTCGTACTCTGGCTGTACCTGTTCTCAAGCTGGGGCGGCTGGGAACTGCTACACGCCAGCCTGCAGGTTAAGGAAGGCATCACCACCCATACGCTGACCGAACAAGACACACAATCGCTGATTTCAATCAGCCAGTCATTTGACGAACAATCCGGTCTTGATACGCAATCCTCGAAATTGCTCGCGCAGGCAAAAAGACAACTGGCCCTGCAGGCAGAAAGTCTGGCTGCCGCTGCCGCAGCTGAGACCGAGGCGGCCACAAAAGAACGACTTGATTTCGGAAGAATCGATAAAAAAGTAAAACCCGTGCAGGAGCGCTACCGGCTTGCCTACGTAACCATTAAGGTCGCAGACGCGCCCAATTTCGTCGGCTCAACGGTCAAGGTCACACGAAAGAATGTCCTTGAAAAAGAGTACCGCTTGGTCAAAGCCTCGGGTAACCGGCTTGAACTGGTCCAGCAGGCCGGCAGGGGCTCGTACACCTTCCGTTTCAGAAACAGCGACATTGAAAAGATCAGGGTCCTTACCAAGCAACCCTATTGACCGGGGTTGACAGACCGATCTTCGTCTGAAAGACTCGAATCCATGATACCTCACTTCCACCACCTGATGATTGCCTGCCAACGACGACTGCCAGTATGGGATGTCGAGGCAAGCACCCGTGGTGCTTTGAGGATAACAATCGTGTAGTCGCACCGATCAAGCAAGCATCTTCAAAGGCCGCCGGGTGTAAATCCGGCGGCCTTTTTTGTTCGATATCAGTGTTAGTGAGCACAGTGGAGGTAGTGGCGTGTCAGTCCCGGCAGCTTATATCGGTATTATCCTGATCTGGTCGACCACACCGCTGGCGATTCAGTGGAGTGGCGACGAAGTCGGTTACCTGTTTGGTATTACCAGCCGCATGTTGCTGGGTGTTGTGGTTGGCCTGCTGGTTGCTACCCTGCTAAGCATTAAACTACCGTGGCACACCGCGGCTCGCCGCACCTACATTGCCGCAGGTCTGGGCCTGTTTTTCGCCATGACCTCCGTATACTGGTCATCCCAGTTCATCCCCTCCGGATGGATATCGGTACTGTTCGGACTGGCACCTATCATCACCGGTGTCATGGCTACGCTGTGGCTTGCAGAAAAAGCACTGACGCTGTCACGCATTATCGGCATGTTGCTGGGTCTTGCCGGTCTGGCGACCATGTTGCTGGGTTCACAAACGCTCGGCCCACAGGCCGCATACGGCATAGCCGGTATGGTTTTCTCGGTAATAGCCTACTCTGCCAGTGCGGTAACCATAAAACGTATCGGTGCCGATGATGTTCCGGCTCTCGCGATCACAATCGGGGGGTTAATCGTGGCCGTGCCATTATTGCTCTGCATCTATATTGTCACGGAAGAGCCATTGCCGACCATAGTGCCAACACGGACCATTATCGCCATTGTCTACCTCGGCGTTATCGGCTCTGTACTCGGGTTCGCACTGTACTATTACGTTCTAAAACATGTAGATACAACCCGTGTTGCCCTGATTACCGTGATCACACCCGTTATTGCCCTGGTGATCGGACACCTGCTGAATGGCGAAGCCATACAAATGGAGACTATGATCGGAACTGCAGCCATCCTTTCAGGATTATTGCTGTTTGAATACGGACAAAAAGCTGGCAAATGGGTCCGTGACGCCATGATTGGCTAACCACCCGACATATAGGCATCATATGCCGGGTGGCGCCGCTAATCAGAGAGGCAGTGAACATGACAGCAATACAATTATTTAATATTTTCAATCAGCCACTTAACGACCAGGTGGCTACCTGCAACGGGTATACTCCCAAAATCAAGCAGGTTGAATATATGGTCAATTTTAGGAATGATTACGCCTCAATTCACTTCTTACAGATAGCGGCTAGATAACCATGAGTGGCACGACGGTCAAAACGGCACCAGCGGAGACTTCTACAGGCAAGACAAAGAAACCTGCTACCAGTAAGAAGGTTGCTAAAACCACGGCCCGCAAGACTCGCAGCAGCACCGCAAGCGCAAAGAAAAAGTCAGCCACGAAAAAAGCTGTCGCCAAAAAATCCGCGGTAAAAAAACCGCCTGCAAGGAAAGTTTCAAAAAAAGCGACCGGCAGGAGAGGAGTCACCATCGCTCAAAGGCAAGAAACCCCTGCGTCAATACAGACCACCCCAGATAGCGCGAACAGTGCCCCGGAAGACAACAAGTCTCTGTCCTGGATGTCTGCGCAGGCAGCGAGTGCACTGAAGGCTGTCAAGGCCAGTCAGGCTGAAAAAGGACAGGCAGTCCTTGCAAGGACCCGAAAACAGGCGACAGAAACACACCTTGATGACGATAGCCTGATCAGGATCGCGGCAGAAATGCCTGTCGATAATGACGCCCTGGTTGAATTTTCGACAGAACAACCGTTGGTGGAGGATCATCCCCAGGAACCGGAAGCAACCTCTCCAGCCGGGGCAGCCGCCATGGGTGTAACCAGCCCCCCCGGCAACAGCCATGTGACATCCGAGCCAGCCATGGCAGCCGTTGAAATCGCAGACACCACGCCACCTGCAGAGCAACAAACCCAAACAGAGACACCAGCGCCTCCACAACAGCGCGCCAAACACTCAGCCGCGCTTCAGCTTACCCTGGCCGCTGGCCTGTTATTCGCCGCGTTGTTGCTGGGCTATTACATCTGGCCTGTGAGCGACGACAGCAGTGCCGTTGAGGCAACCCGTGCAAGCGATACACTCGAGGCCCCTGTAGCGGCGTCCGACCCCGTTGACACCCGGGACACGACGACGAATGTAGCGACTGTACCAGCGGCAGAACCCGGGCAGGAAACAGCAGAGATAAACAACAGCTGGACACCTTCGGACCCTCCAAACTCATGGGAGCCAACGGTCGAATCGCAAACAGCCACTGTACCACCCGCAACCGAGCCCGAGCCGGAGCTGAAATCGGAACCAGCACCGTCCTCAGTGGAATCGGTACCGGTCGTGGCTACCCAGGTGCCACAGCCGGCAGACACAGCACAACCGGTACAACCGGAACCGGCAGTGCCCGCACAACCAGCCAGGCGCGCACCTGCACAGGGTTATTATTCGCCACAACACCAACCAACCTACCCACCGTATTATTACAGGTGATGGCACCAATCTGTCTGGTACAGCTGTCAGCAAGCTATAAAATGTCGGATCAACTGAACATTTCGGCCTGCTAGAAGTCCTAAACTGCTCAGACAACAGAGACGGCACAATCCGCACACAGGATCGATGCCCAGGTGGTCATCATGAACAGCGCCCCCCGCTCCTTTCCACCATTGAGTACGCTGTTCGTCGTATTGCTGCTGCCACTACTCTCCAGTATGGCGCAGGCTAACGCCCTCGAAAGGTTGTTTGCACCGAAAGCCGATCGCTGGGCATTCTGGGATTCCCGGGCCACCGGTGCCACACAGCAAATCGATCATTCCGTGTGGAACACATTCCTGGATCAATACGTGCTACAGGGTATAGATGGCATTAATCGTGTCCAGTACTCACGTGTCACCGAGGCTGACCGGCATCAACTCGAACGCTATATCACTGCACTCGAACAACTGCCGGTCCGCCGTTACAACGCGGAACAACAGCTTGCCTACTGGATAAACCTCTATAACGCGGTGACAGTCGACATCGTCCTGCAGCATTACCCGGTTGAGAGTATTCGCGACATCGACATCAGTCCCGGATTCTTTGCGGATGGTCCATGGGGAAAAAAACTGCTGTCCATCGAGGGTCAGCAGGTATCGTTGAACGACATCGAACATCGTATCCTGCGACCTCTATGGCAGGACCCGCGTCTGCATTATGCCCTGAACTGCGCGTCACTCGGCTGCCCTAACCTGTCCAGCAGCGCCTACAATGGCGACACCATTGAACGCCAGCTGAACCGGGCAGCAACGGCCTTCGTCAACAACCCGCGCGGCGTATCGCTCACGGACGGCAGGCTCTATGTCTCCAGCATCTATAGCTGGTTCAGGGACGACTTTGGAAAATCCGACAGTGCGATCATCGATCATTTGAGACGTTATGCCGCAGCACCGTTAAAAGACACGCTGGCCGACATCCGGTCTATTGCGGGCAATCGCTATAACTGGTCACTGAATGATGCACCCTGAAACCCGGCGCCAGATGACGCGCCTGTTCACTGCCCTCGAGTTCGGTGAACAGCTGGCACACGATTGCGCCCGTCAACAGGCCCGCTGGATCGGCAATCCCCAGGCACAGCGCTTCCTGAACACCCAGGCGCTCCAGGAGGCCTCACATGCAGCCTTTTATCGCCGTGCTGCAGAGTGGCTGACGCCCAAACATCATTACCAGGCACCTGAAACGCTGCAGCGGTATGGCAGACGCCTGCAACACGCCCTGGATCATAACGATCTCTGTGAATCGCTGACGGGCTCGCAGCTTGTACTGGAAGGCTTTGGTGAACAGATCATCTCCCGCCTGAATCGCGGCATGGACAATCATGGCATCGGCTTCAAACACCTGAGACGGGTATTGTTACGCCAGGAGCACAGCCACTACGCATTCGGGCTGCGTATGCTGCAGCAGCAAACAGTCTCGGAACCTGCCATTAGCGGACTGATTCAGGCACTGGCTGCCGATTACCTGCAGCAGGTACACGGCATCATCGATGAAATGTCCGATGTGTTTGTCTCGCTGGATGAAGACCCCGGAGAATACTGTAACGACCTGCTGCGCAACCTGCCTGACTGGATTCGCGGATCCTGCCTGTGATCTCCGTGATCATGCCCGTCCTGAATGAGGAAAAGGCACTGCCGGCAACGCTACAGCGGCTGTTCTCACAGTCCGGCGATTTTGAAGTGCTGACAATCGATGGTGGCAGTAGCGACAATACCCGTGCATTGATCGAGGCGCACGGCCGTATTCAGCTTTTTAGCAGCCGCACCGGACGTGCCAGTCAAATGAACTGCGGTACCCGGCACGCGCAGGGAGAATGGCTGTTGTTTCTGCATGCCGACACGCTGCTCCCCGATAATGCCCTGACAGCAATACAACAGTTACCCGAGACGATACTTGCCGGTGGATTTCGGCACCGCTTTTCAGGCAGCCACCGGGGACTGCGGCTGATTTCCTGGCTGCATAATTTTCGCTGCCGTTGTACACGGGTATTTTACGGAGACCAGGCAATGTTCATCCGCAAGTCGCTGTTTACCGAACTGGGTGGTTTTCCGGAAGAACCGGTGCTGGAGGATCTGCTGTTCAGCGAGCAGGTCGCCCGTGTCACTACACCGCTAACGATGGACAGTTATGTCATCACTGATTCGCGCAAATTCGAGCAGGCCGGTATCTGGCTGAGCCTGCTGCGCGTCATCCTCATCCAGCTCAGCCACGAACTGAAATTACCGACACCCGCCCGGAAGTTCTTTGCCAACGTCCGCTAGGTAAACGGCTTACGCGGTTACCGGGTTTCGCAGTTCACCCACGCCCGTCACGTCCACCACCACCTCATCACCGGGCTGCAGATATTTGGGCGGTGTAAATCCCATGCCAACACCGGCCGGTGTGCCGGTTGCAATAATGTCACCGGGCAACAGGGTCATGCCCGCCGATAATACCGATATCATTGTCGGCACATCGAAAATCAGCCTGTCGAAGCTATCGCTCTGGCGCAGTTCGCCGTTTACAAAACATTTGACCTCGATGTCTTCCGGTTCCGGCATCACGCTGCGGTGTACAAGCAGCGGGCCCATGGGGGCAAAGCCGTCCAGGCTCTTGGCACGAAACCACTGATGATGGTTCTTCTGCAGGTCACGCGCAGAGATATCGTTAATCGCGGTATAGCCGAACACATGCGTCCAGGCATTCCCGGGTGCAATATCTCGCCCGCCCTTGCCGATCACCAGCGCCAGCTCGGCCTCGTAGTCCAGCTTGCGGGTATAGGCTCGATAGGCCGGTATCGGGGCACCGGGCGCAGTCACCGCCGTGGTAGCTTTGGTAAAAATAATGGGTTGTCGGGGAGCCTCGCCGGATTGTTTCATCTTCGCGGCGATCTCCTGCGCATGCTCCAGGTAATTTTTCCCCAGGCAAAGGATATTCCTACGCGGTACCGGGATCGGCGCCATGGGCCTGACTTCAGCAAGGGGACGACTGGCAACACCCGCGGCCAGTGCCTGCTGCGCCAGCTGCCAGATCGCCGCCGCCGCTGCGTCGCCGGCATGCACAAGCGATTCCAGTGTATCGACCCTGACGTCCGTCGACAGCAGGCGTGCTGCGGCCACGATATCGACCACGCTCCCATCCAGCAAAGCGCCCAGGCGGCCATCTTCAAGGGTCAGGAACTTCATAAACGCAGCGACCTCTCACTGACGATCAGGGTGCTCATGATCCAAACGTGTCACAGTCGGCGAAATCACCTGTCGTAATTCCCTGCCTGAACCAGTGAACGCGTTGCGCAGATGACCCATGCGTAAAGGATTCCGGCACCACGTGCCCCTGCGCCTGTTTCTGCAGGCGATCATCTCCGATGGCAGAGGCTGCGTTCAGCGCCTCTTCGATATCGCCCTGCTCCAGTATGTCGCGGCTGCGATCGGCATGGTTACCCCAGAGACCCGCAAAGCAGTCGGCCTGCAATTCAAGCTGCACAGACAGTTCATTGGCGCCCGCCTTGCCAACACCCTGTTGTGCCTTTCTGACCTGGGTACTGATACCGAGCAGGTTCTGCACATGATGACCGACTTCATGTGCAATCACGTAGGCCTGCGCAAAATCACCGGTGGCACCGTGACGACTTTGCAGATCGTCAAAAAAAGCCAGGTCGATATAGACCTTTTTATCTGCCGGACAATAGAATGGTCCCATGGCGGCACTCGCCAGTCCGCAGGCGGAGTTTACCCGGCCAGTGAACAGCACCAGTGACGGTTCCTCGTAGCGGCGCCCGGCCTGTTTGAAGATTGCGGACCAGGTGTCCTCGGTATCGGCCAGCACAACGGAGACAAAATCGGCCTGCTGCTGCTCTTTTGCCGAGGGTTGATAGTCAGTCCCGGTGCCGGCAGGTCCACCGGTCTGCTGCAACTGCAACAGGATACTGGGATCGATCCCGAGGAAGTAGGCAAGCCCAAGGGCAATCACCAGCGTACCGACCCCCCCCTTAAACAGTCCCCCACCCACCCCGGAACCGCGACGGTCTTCAACATGCGAACTTCTGCGTCCGGTTTTCCACCTCATAACGACCTCCAGTATGACTACGGCGGCCACAGTATAGAGCAAAGTCACGTGCTGCCAGAAGCTAGCGCAGCAGGAAATCCCGCTGGCAGTTTACTGTCCAGGCCTTTTCCGTCACTATTCGGATATGAATACCGATACCATAGCGAAGGAAACCAACAACGGCAGCAGCGGCCTGAAAATATTCCTGATAGTGCTGGTCACCATCATCGTGACCGCGGCACTCACCTTCTGGGTCGTACGTACCTATATTTTCCCTGCCGAATTCAAACCGGTACAACTGTCCGCCAGCGAACAGCAGGTGCTGGAACAGAAGCTGGAACGTATTGACAGCATCCAGTCTAGACGCACCCGCGGGACCGCCAGGGCGGAACAACGCGCGCAAGACACCAGCGCCGATGCCCTGGAACCAGAAGCCTACAGCGAAGAAGGGGCCAGTCGCAGCATCACACTGACGGAACGTGAATTGAACGGCATGCTGGCTAAAAACACCGACCTGGCCAAAAAACTGGCCATCGATTTATCAGAAAATCTGATGAGTGCCAAATTACTGGTCCCCGTTGATGAAGACTTTCCTGTGATGGGAGGACAAATCCTCAAGGTACGTGCCGGCATGGAACTCGCCTATCGAGACAACCGACCCATCGTAATACTCAAAGGTATCAGTGTCATGGGTGTCCCCATCCCCAATGCCTGGCTGGGCGGCATGAAGAACATCGACCTGGTCAAATACTATGGCAATGAGACGGGCTTCTGGAAAGCCTTTGCTGACGGCGTTGATAATCTTGAAATCGAGGATGGCCGCGTTACCCTGTTACTGAAAGAATAGATCTGCTTTACAGTTGGGACTATCCTGGCAACACGTATTCACGAGATGTTTCGCATGCACCTGAAAACATTTGGACCCGCCATCATCCTGGCACTTGCAGGCTGTTTTGTTGCCTGGCAATTCGTCAATCCGGCACCACCCGACACCATCACCATCGCCACGGGCCAGCAGGGCGGTGCCTACCTGATGTTTGCAGAGCGCTACCAGGCCGTGCTCGCTAAAGAAAGGATCATGCTGAATATCCTGGAAACGGCAGGCTCACTCGAGAATCTGCAACTGCTTGATAATGACAGCGTCGATATCGCCTTCGTTCAGGGAGGTCTGGCAAGCACGGCAGGCAACCCGGATCTTTTGTCTCTCGCAAGCCTCTATTACGAACCCTTGTGGGTTTTCTACCGGGGAGCAGAAACACTGACCCGGCTCACGGAATTACAGTCCAGACGCATCGCAGCCGGAGAGTCCGACAGTGGTACCTATGCCCTGGCCATGACCCTGCTTGAAGACAATCAGATCAACAGCGATGACATTCTGCCAGTGGGTGGAGAGCAGGCCGCAGAGGCACTGATCAGTGGCACTGTAGATGCCGCGTTTTTCGTTGCTTCGGTGCAGTCACCCGTAGTACAGAAACTGTTGCGCCAACAGGACATACAGCTGATGTCCTTTGCGCGTGCCGATGCCTATACACGCCTGTACCACTCCCTGTCCATCATTAAGCTGCCCGAGGGCACCATTGACCTGCAGGAGAATATACCGCCGCACGACACAACGCTGCTGGCCGCGACGGCCAATCTCGTGGTACGCGATGACTTTCATCCTGCCCTGGTAGGTCTGTTACTGCAGGCGGCAGAAAAAGTCCATGGTGGTGGCAGCCTGTTTGACCAGCCAGGCTACTTTCCCAATGACCAGAATCTTGAATTCCCGCTCAATGATGACGCGCGTCGTTATTTCAAACACGGGCCACCCTTCCTGCAGCGCTATCTACCCTTCTGGACAGCCAACTTGCTGGACCGCATGAAGATCATGCTGATACCCCTGCTGACCCTGCTGATACCGTTACTCAAGATCATGCCACCTGCCTATCGGTGGCAGACACGCAAGCGGGTCTATCGCTGGTACCGGGAATTGAAAGACCTTGATGTTGAACACCCCGAACAACTGCCGGCAGACACACTGCACAGCTCGATACGCTTGCTGGATCAAATAGAGGAAGATGTACGCAAAGTCGCTATTCCCTTGTCCTACTCGGACGAGCTTTACAACCTGCGCCTGCACATCGACCTGGTGCGCAGCAAGCTGAAGAAAGGTCTGGCAGTCAGGGTATAGATAGCGAATGAAAAGTGTCAAAGCTCCACCGGCTATACCGGTGGCTTCGGATCACGATTTCTTGCCCAGCAATTCGATTTGATATCCATCAGGGTCTTCGATAAAGGCGATTATGGTGGTACCCGCATTCATTGGGCCCGCCTCCCGTATAATCTTGCCGCCGCGGTGTTTCACTTCTGACGTTGCCGTGTAGACGTCATCGACCTCTATTGCGATGTGGCCATAACCATCGCCCAGATCATAGTGGTCCGTGCCCCAGTTATGCGTGAGCTCGATGACGGTATGCTCCGCTTCATCACCGTAGCCGACGAAGGCCAGGGTAAACTCGCCTTCCGGGTATTCCCTGGTGCGCAGCAGTTTCATGCCAAGAACGTGTGTATAGAACTTGATAGACCGGTCGAGGTCGCCGACGCGCAGCATGGTGTGGAGTAGTCGCATGATAGTCGTCCCCTGTTAGTTACGAGAGCAGGTAACTGTTGTTACCCCTGTTCACTGCGCCTTGATACCCTGTGGGTACTCCCGGAAAAGGCGCAGGTCCGCGAGACATTATTTCTTCCGGCGGTCTGTTGTTTTCTGGCGTCCGGCAACACGCATGCGCAGTGCATTCAGTTTGATGAAACCTTCCGCGTCCTTCTGATTGTAGGCGCCGGCATCATCCTCGAAGGTAGCTATGCGCTCGTCAAACAGACTGTCTGACTCGGACTTTCTGCCCACCAGGATGACATTGCCCTTGTAGAGCTTCAGGCGCACCGTGCCATTGACATGTTCCTGCGAGGTATCGATCAGCTGCTGCAGCATGCGCCGCTCCGGGCTCCACCAGTAACCGTTATAGACAAGGGTTGCGTAGCGCGGCATGAGTTCATCTTTGAGATGCGCGGCCTCACGGTCCAGTGTCAGGGATTCCATGGCGCGATGAGCCTTCAGCAGGATGGTGCCAGCGGGCGTTTCGTAACAGCCACGCGATTTCATGCCGACGTAGCGGTTCTCGACAATATCGGCACGTCCGATACCGTTCTCGCCACCAATCCTGTTCAGCGTTTCCATGATCTGGCCGGGGCTGTGCGACTTGCCGTTGATTGCGACCGCATCACCCTGCTCAAAGGTCAATTCAATATAGGTGGGCGTATCCGGTGCCTTTTCCGGGGAGACCGTCCACAACCACATTTCCTCTTCCGGCTCTGCCCAGGGGTCTTCAAGCACATCCCCTTCATAGGAAATATGCAGCGAATTGGCATCCATGGAATACGGTGACTTGTTGCCCTTCATTTTATCAACCGGGATGCCATGCTTGTCGGCATAGGCCATCAGGGTCTCGCGTGAGGTCAGGTCCCATTCACGCCAGGGCGCAATCACCTTGATATCCGGGTTCAGTGCGTACGCACCCAGTTCGAAGCGCACCTGGTCATTGCCCTTGCCTGTCGCGCCGTGCGCAATGGCATCCGCCCCGGTCTCTTTGGCAATCTCGACCAGGCGCTTGGCTATCAGGGGGCGGGCAATCGAGGTACCCAGCAGGTATTCACCCTCGTAGATGGCATTGGCGCGCAACATGGGGAACACGAAGTCACGTGCGAATTCCTCTTTCAGTGACTCGATATAGACTTCCTTGACACCCATTGCATAGGCCTTTTCACGGGCCGGCTCGATCTCCTCTCCCTGACCGACATCCGCGGTAAAGGTGACAACCTCGCAGTGATAGACTTCCTCCAGCCATTTGAGAATGACGGAGGTATCGAGTCCTCCGGAATAGGCCAATACGACTTTCTTGATTGTTGACATAATTACGCCCTGGTAGTTTTTCTGCTGCGTCGCAAGCGTGAGAGCAAGCGCCGCGCCATATCGCCAAACAGTTCCGTCTGGGTCGGATGTGGATGAATGGCCTCACCGACCTGTTCCAGCGTCATGTTAGCTGATACCATCATCACGGCCTCACCGATAAGGGTATCTGCATGGTCCGCGAGGAAATGCACGCCGACGATGCGGTGTGTTGCCTTGTCTGCAACGATCTTGATCATACCGTGGGTCTCGTTGTTGATCATCGCCTTGGCATCGATATTCATGGGAACCTTCACTTCGGCGACATCCATGCCCTTCGCCCTGGCCTGCTCCACGGACAGGCCGACGAAGGCCGCCTGCGGCCGCGAAAAGATCACACCGCAATCCCGATCCTGATCATACTGCATATTTTCGCCAAGGATGGTGGCTGCAGCCACCCGCCCCTGCTGTGCGGCGGTATGCGCCAGCATCAGGCCACCAATGACATCACCGACGGCAAAGATATTCGGCACACTGGTACGACAACGGTTGTCCGTGGTAATAACGCTGCGATTGCTGGCAACGCCGACATCCTCCAGGTTCAGGCCGTCCAGCAGCGGACGTTTGCCCGTGGCCATGATGATGTAGTCCACCGTGAGGTTGTGCTTTTTGCCCTCGCTGTCGGTGTAGGCCAGTTTCATGGCCCCCGGTTTGCCACTGATTTTTCTGGCAGCGGCCGAGGTATGCACGTCCAGACGCGGTTCATCCGCCAGGATGTCCGACAACGCGTTGGCAATTTCAGGCTCCACCTCGGCAAGGATACGGTCCTGTGCCTCCAGCAGAGTGACCCTGCTGCCAAAGTCCTGGAAGATCTGCGCCATCTCCACGCCGATGGCACCGGCGCCGATCACCGCCAGTTTCTTCGGCGGTGCCGGTAACGCCCACACGGTGTCTGACGTCAACACACCGCCGTTATCAAGTCCTTCAGCGGCACCGGGAATGGGGGGGATAAAGGGCGGTGCGCCAGTGGCCACCACGGCACACCCAAAGGTAATCGTTTTATCGGCGATACCACCGGGTATAGCCGCACGGCTGTGTGGATCGTCCTGGTTGGTCGCGGTATGCACTGCCAGCGTATGACCATCGACAAACTGGCCAAATCCCTGCAGGTAATCGATACGTACCCCCTTGTCTGTCTTCAGCGCCATCTCGCCGCGGGTTTCCAGCACCCTGCGACGGTGCGACTCGAGGTCCTTCCACACCAGTTTTGCCTTGTGGGTGCCGGTGACACCGAGATGGGCATCCTCGGCACGATCGCGCATGCGGTCGGCCGCTGCACGCCAGGCCTTCGACGGGATACAACCGCGCCACAGACACTCGCCGCCGGGAAACGGTGAATCGTTCACCAAGGCAACTTTCAGCTTGTGAGACACCAGGTCACGGGCACAGTCTTCACCACCGGGACCGCCACCGATAACGACCACATCGTAGTCCCAGTCACCTTCCGGAACAGCCGCCCCCCCCGGCCCCATCCATTCGATGGGCTGCTGGATCAGGTCCTTGAGCGTCTTCAGGAACAACGCCACATCTGCGCCATTGATGACGCGATGGTCGGCAGTAATGGTAAAGGCACTGCCTTTCTCCGTGTTTGAAGAGATCGCAAGTATGGCCGCAAGTCCCGGGGTTGCGATGGCGTCGAAGTAACTGATATCGAACATGCCCATGTTGGAGATCTGGAAGGTGGCGCCGATGAATTCTTCAGGATTCAGGTGGCGGCTGCGCGCACGCGACACCAGGTCTTTCCAGTCACTGTTCAGTTCGGACAACTCGCGTGATTCACAGGCGCGCAATATAGGCACTACCAGCCCGCCGTCATCGGCAGCCACGGCCATGCCGATATCTACCTGGCCACGTTCAATCAGCTTGTTATCCGGCTGGTAGCACCAGTTCATCTTCGGATGTTCGCGCATTGCCAGGCCACAGGCCCTGGCAATTGCCACGGTAACCGAGACGCCGGCCGATTTGGCCGCACTCATTAACGACTCGAGATGAATATGTGTCGTTGCGCGAAAGGTTGGCATGGATATGGATGAGGCCATGGCCCTTGAGATGGCCTTCTCCATCGACTTCATCGGGCGTCCCTTTCCGGGTACTGCGACCTCGAACGGCGCCGGCGCACGTTGAATATCACTCGCGGTCACCACACCATCGGGTCCGGAACCACTGATGCGATCGATATCGGTACCCAGCTGTGCCGCCAGTTTGCGTGCCAGTGGTGATGCCCTGGTGCCCTGCGGTCGAGGTGTCGGGGCAACAGCCGTGGCAACCGATGGCACAGCGGGAACGGCAGCAGCCGGCGCAGTGGCCACCGGTACAACACCCGCTGCGGGTGCTGCCCCCTGCTCGGCCTGACTGTCATCGACTTCATCACTGGAATCCACCAGGTAGGCAATCGGGTGGGTTACGGCAACGACCGAGTCGATTGACGCAATCGGGCCGGAGAGAAAACCGTCACGAAAGACTTCCACGTCCATGACGGCCTTGTCGGTTTCTACCGTTGCGACAATATCACCACGCTTGATTTCATCACCGATATTCTTTTCCCAACTGACCACGACACCTTCGGTCATGGTGTCGGAAAGTTGCGGCATTTTTATTACGTAGGGTTCAGACATAACCATCCTGTGTATACATTGTTAATGTGGTCAGTACGGCAACTCGATGCAGCGAACAGACACATCACGGGCAGGAGCGCCTTGCCAGCGCGATTACCGTGTCTTCAGATACCGAACATCTTCCTCACCGCCGCGACCACGTCGCTGGCATTCGGCAAGGCTGCCTTTTCCAGCGCATGGTTGTAGGGAATTGGTACATTCAGCGCCGACACGCGCACCGGGGCAGCATCCAGCTCGAAAAAACATTCTTCATTAATGACAGCCATGACTTCTGCGCCGACACCGACAGCCGGTTCCGCTTCCTCGACAATGATGGCACGGTGGGTCTTGCTGACCGAGTTGCGTATGCCGTCTCGGTCCAGCGGACTCAGTGCATACAGGTCAACAACCTCTGCCTCGATGCCATGATGCTTCGATAACTGTTCAGCGGCCTGCAGGCACCAGTGCACGGAAATGTTATAGCCAAACAGGGTGACATCGCGGCCCTCGCGGGCAATCTCGGACCCGACCAGCGGATGGAAATACTCGTCATCGGGTACTTCGCCCTTCATGTTGTACATGAGTTCGTGCTCGTTGATGAACACGGGATCATTACAACGCACCGCGGATTTCAGCAGACCATAGGCCTGGCGCGGATTTGACGGGGTCACGACTCGCAGACCGGCAACACCCATAAAGACCTTTTCCATGCGCGCGGAATGCTGTGAGCCCAGCTGATGCGCGGTCCCGCCCGGTGAACGAATCACCACCGGCGCTTCCAGTTGACCACCTGACATGTAGCGTACCTTGGCAGCTGTATTGAAGATCTGGTCCATGGCAAGCCAGGCAAAGTTGACCGACATGATCTCGATGATGGGGCGCACCCCCAGGAAAGAGGCACCGATACCCAGACCGGTATAGCCATTCTCCGAGATAGGCGTGTCGATAACGCGCGCCTCGCCGTACTTCTCGTACAGGCCGGTGGTGGCCTTGTAGGTACCACCCACGACACCAATGTCCTCGCCCATGCAAATCACCATCGGGTCATTGGCCATCTCTTCATCATGGGCACGCCGAATCGCTTCCCAGTACATAATCTCTGTCATGACTGCACCCCGCCAGTGACCCAGGGGTCATTCTCGGCAAGCACGTAATTTTCAACGTCCGCAACCCTGGGCTCGGGTGACTCGGTTGCATAGCGAATCACCCCATCTTCGATCTCGTCGAGGACAGCGGTATCCATATCCGTGTATTCGTCCAGTGTCAGTTCACCTGCCTCGACAAGGCGGTCACGCAAGATAATGACCGGGTCCCTGTCACTCCACATACGCTCCTCCGTCTTCGCCCGGTAGGCATTGGAGTCCGACATGGAGTGCCCGCGATAGCGATAGGTCATCAGCTCCAGAAAGTAAGGCCCCTTGCCGGAACGCACATGCTCGACGGCCGTGGTCGCGGCCTTGTATACCAGGTCAAAATCCTGGCCGTCTTCCTGGGCCGAGGGGATGTTGTAGGCCGATACACGCTGGTACTGGTCAACCACGGCGGTGGAGCGGTCAATGCGGGTACCGATGCCGTAAAGATTGTTCTCGCACACATACAGCACCGGCAGATTCCACAGCGCGGCCATGTTGAGCGACTCATGGAAGGTACCCTGGTTGTTGGCGGCATCACCGAGAAAACAGATACAGATTTCATCACCACCCCGCATCTGGATACCCTTGGCAATACCGGCCGCTAGCGGAAACGGTCCGCCGACCAGTGCATAGCCGCCCATGAAACGGTGCGCCACATCGAAGATATGCATGGAGCCACCGCGCCCCTTGCTGACTCCGGTCTCTTTGGCAAACAGCTCCGCCATGATATGTCGGGGGTCACTGCCCGACTTAATAGCATGTACATGGTCGCGGTAACTGGTGATCACATAATCATGGCCCGGTTGCGCAGCCTCCAGCACACCGAAGGCACAGGCCTCCTCGCCGGGATAGAGGTGCAGGAAACCACCAATGCTGCGTTCGACATAGGCCTCGTAGCAGCGCTCTTCAAAGCGGCGCGCGAATAACATTTCGCGCAACACGCGTTTTTTATCAACGTTTTTCATAGTTTAGGGGATCAGCGGTATCCGAATCACAGCAAGCGCGATATGATCAGCGTTTTGCACCAACAGGTCAAGGCAAAAAGCATGCAGATACCCTACGATCACAGTGAAAAAGTCAAGTTAAATCAACATACAACCCGACCCGAGAATCGGCAGCTGGATGCTTGCCGGGTCGCCCTGATCATCATTCCGGAGCGAGCGGACAAGACCGTCTGGGAACTAATAACCCACGCCGATACCCTGCAGTCGCGTTTTTCCAGACACAAACGCCGCCACAAGGATGACAAGCGCCTGTGTACGGATCTGCCGAACAGCAACGGCACGCATGTGATCCTGCAAGCGCTGGATGCAACGGCAAGTACCTTTGAATTGCTGACCACGGCACGCGAACTGGCGACGACAATCCATCGCCTGGACCCGCCGGCACTGCTGCTGCAGCTGGCAGGCTTTGACCAGGTTGCAGGGGCACGCATGCTGGAAACACTGATTGCCGCGCTGCTGGCCTCGGTGTGCCCGATGCCAAGCTTTAAGGCCGACAAGGATAAAGCAGCGACACTCGCACGTATCGATGTTTATGGCCTGGCAGAAAAGGTCGACCTGTCACAGCTACGGGCAGAAATTACCGGCAACCACCTGGCACGCTGGCTGGCGGCGCTGCCGGCGAATGAACTCACACCCGGCCGTTACCGCAAGTTTGTCAACAAGCTGGCGGCAGCCGAAGGCTGGAAAATGGAGTTCCTGGATACACGGGCACTGGCACGCAAAAAGGCGGGGGCCTTCCTGGCCGTCTGCCAGGGCAGTCCGACCCCTGATGCCGGTATCGTGCACCTCACCTATACACCAAAAAAACGCCGTGCGGGTAAAGGCAACACCGGCAAACTGGCACTGGTCGGCAAGGGTATTTGCTTTGATACCGGCGGTGTCAATCTCAAGCCTGCCAAGTTCATGAACGGCATGCACGAGGATATGCAGGGTAGTGCCGTGGCCCTGGGGACGCTACTGGCATTATCACGGCTGCAGGTCGACTACCGGGTTGACTGCTGGCTGGCGCTTGCCGAAAACCACGTCGGCAACAAGGCCTACAAACCCAACGATGTCGTGATTGCCAGCAACGGCACCAGCATCGAGGTCAAGCATACCGACGCCGAGGGCCGCATGGTACTGGCCGATACACTGGCACTGGCCAGCAAGGCAAAACCCTATCTGCTGATCGACTACGCAACGCTGACCGGCGCCTGTATCTATGCATTGTCATCACGCTATAGCGGCGTGTTCAGTAACAGGGAAGCTTTAAACAACACCTTGACGATGGCCGGGCGAGACAGTGGCGAACGCGTGTGGCCCTTCCCGCTGGACAAGGATTTTGACGAATCTTTGAAGTCGACCATTGCCGACACACTGCAGTGCACGCTGGAAGGTGACGCCGACCACATACTGGCGGCGCGCTTTCTGCAGCGCTTTATCAACGACGCGATCCACTGGGTGCATATTGACCTGGCCGCCAGCAACCACAAGGGCGGACTGGCACACATACCGACCGACACCACCGGCTTCGGGGTACGCTACACACTGAACCTGCTGCAGCAACAGTCGGTGATGGAGCAGGCATGGAACTGACACTGACACGACCGGATGACTGGCACCTGCATGTACGCGATGGTGATGCACTGGCGGCGGTGCTGCCACACACCACCAGACAGTTCGGACGGGCGATTATCATGCCAAACCTGCAACCGCCTGTGACCACCACGGCGCAGGCCCTCGACTACCGCAAGCGCATCCTCTCGGCCCTGCCGGTTGATGCTGACTTCAGTCCCCTGATGACGCTGTACCTGACCGACAACACCACGCCGGACGACATTATCGAGGCTCATGCCAGCCAGCGGGTGTACGCAGTAAAACTGTATCCAGCCGGTGCCACCACACATTCCGATGCCGGTGTCACCGCGATTAGCAACACCTATGGGGCACTGGATGTCATGGAAAAACTGGGCATGCCGCTGCTGGTACATGCAGAAGTGACAGCTGCCGGTGTTGACGTCTTTGATCGCGAGAAGGCCTTTATCGACCAAATTTTGGAACCACTCACCGTGCGCTACCCGGCACTCAAGGTGGTACTGGAACATGTGACGACACGTGAAGGCGTGGATTTTGTAATCAATTCCGCCGACAGCATTGCCGCCACCATCACTGCACATCATCTGCTGTTGAACCGTAATGACATGTTCAGGGGCGGCCTGCAGCCACACGCCTACTGCCTGCCGGTACTGAAACGGGAAACGCACCGCTGCGCACTGATCGAGGCCGCCACCAGCGGCAGCCACAAATTTTTCCTTGGCACCGACAGTGCACCACACGCAAAGGAACGCAAGGAAAGTGCCTGTGGCTGCGCCGGCATCTACACGGCGCACGCCGCACTGGAACTCTATGCACAGGCATTTGAGGAGGCCGACGCTCTCGACAGGCTGGAAGGCTTCGCCAGTCATTTCGGTGCGGATTTCTACGGTTTGCCACGCAACACAAACACCATCACCCTGGAAAAACATGACTGGCAGGTGCCGGCAAGCTACCCGTTGGGCGATTCAGCCGTGGTGCCGATGTTTGCGGGTGAGACACTTCACTGGCGGATAAAAGACCAGCTCTGAAATCAGCCCAGATTGCGCGTGCGATGGTCGATTACTGACGTCGCTGACCCGTTTAGTAAATCCGCGTGATGGTGTAACCCTGCTGCTGCAGACGTTCCAGCAAGCCCGTCTTTCCGGGCAGGTGCAAAGCACCGACCGCCACAAAGGCCTTGCCCTGCCGCAGGTATGGCTGCATGCGCTCGGCCATGTGCTGATTTCGATCATCAACGAGACGCCGCTGAAAGTCGTCGGCAAGTCGCTGATCACCTGTCTGCATCGAGGCTTCATTGATCTCCAGTAAACGGCCCAGGTCACGTTGCTTGTAGGCTGCCAGCAGCTCTTCCTGAATGGCATTCACTGCCTGAAGATTCTCGACCGCCTCTGTCAGCAGGAGAACCTGGTCGGCCTCGGGCATGTTGTCAAACAGATCCAGCTGTTCCTGCATGGTTTCCAGCCCGTATACCGCCTTACCCTGTTTAACGGCGTCCTGGTACAACACCCGGTCCAGCACCTCGCCCGTTTCAAATGCCGGGGTCGACAGGGTGACCGCGGCAGCCCACGGCTTCATGCGATTCAGCACCAGTTCGGGTATACCGCGTGTGGCAATCACCGCAGCAACTTTTGTGTACAGCGGCATGCCGATAATCTCCGGGAGAGTACGGCCATCCAGCAACAGCATGGCGGTACTTGAATACTTCATGGCATCAGCATCCATCAGTATTTCAAGCGCGACACTGTTCGAGGCATCGAATGCCTGACTGACAGGTGGTGGCAGTTCCAGGACCTCAGGGTCTTCCGAATGGATCGTACCAAACAGCCACGATGGCTGCTGGCCAGGCTTGCTGATTTTCCACAACAGGCCTCGACTGCTGTCGACATCAGCATCAGCAAGGGCCACCACAAGAAAAAACAGCACCGCGGCGAACCATACCACCGGGGTCAATCGACAAAGCATCACTGCATCCAGTTTGTGCAAATCCCTGACTCCTCCTGTCAATCCACAGTAGCGGCTGAAACAGCCTTGAGGCAGCCACCTGTAGAGCCCAACAGGCCTCACATTATGCAACATCGCCAAATCCGGAGCGATTCGGTATGCTAGGTTGATGACTACTGCAGAGAATAAAACGTCCATCGCGAGACGCTTCCGGGGCTTCCTGCCCGTCGTTATCGACGTTGAAACGGCAGGCTTCAATGCCAAACGCGATGCCCTGCTGGAGATCGCTGCAGTGTTGCTGAAAATGGACGATAGCGGAACCTTGCGTCGAGGGGAAACCATTGCCTGTCACGTGGAGCCCTTCCCCGGTGCCAACCTTGACCAGGAGTCGCTGGAATTTACCGGCATAGATCCCTACCACCCGTTTCGCATGGCCAAGTCGGAACACGAGGCACTGGAGCACATCTTCAAGCCGGTGCGCCGCGCCATCAAGGGCAGCGGTTGCAACCGCGCGATACTGGTCGGTCACAATGCCGCATTCGACCTGTCATTCCTGAATGCCGCGGTGACCCGAACCGGCATCAAACGTAACCCGTTCCACCCCTTCAGTACCTTTGACACCGTCAGTTTCGCCGCCCTGGCCTACGGGCAAACAGTGCTGGCACGCGCCGTAAAAGCCGCCGGGTTTGACTGGGATAGTGAAAAAGCACATTCCGCGGTTTATGATACTGAACGCACCGCCGATCTGTTTTGCACGGTCATTAACCGCTGGAATGAATTCAACCTGCAGCAGCCTGAAAACATAACACCAATCAAAGCCACAGAAGGTATCTAACACCATGTCACTACCCGATCTACAAGAGCAGATCCTGCAAACTCATGCAGGCCTTATCCATCGTGTCGTCATGCATTGCAACAACCCCGGTTCAGTACCGGACATGGAGCAGGTGCTGAAAATGGCGGAAGATAATGACTGGACAACCCTCGTCACCGCCATACGCGACATCATGTCAGGCAATCGCGATGAGTCCATGCTGCTGTTACTGGATGACGAAGACCGCGTGATTGTTGAGTCGATCCTGCGCGGTCTGCAGGACCCGAATACCCTGCCCAAGCTGGAGACCGACATCGATTCCAGCATGGCCGCGCCCGGTATTGCCGGCCTGATACATGCGTCACGCAATGGCAATGCCCAGGCCCTGCAGATCATTGGCGGTATAGCCTCGCAGATGCTCGAGGCCGGCGGTGACATGGGTATCCTGGCAGGCCGCATCCGTCCCCTGGTCGAGGGTGAGCGCGATGCTGACAAGCTCACGGAAAAGATGGGCGACAAGGGACAGAAGCTGATGCTGGAAATTATTGAAGAACTGCTGAAGCTTGAAGCAAACTGAAAGCTGATAGACATAGCTGCAGGAGCGGATTGCTTCCGCTCCTGCACCAGTTTCCCGGGAACTACGTCTTTTCGACAGCCTCTTTCACCATCTTTTGCAACTCACCCTTCTGGTACAGTTCCAGGGTAATATCACAGCCACCAATCAGCTCACCGTTGATATACACCTGGGGAAAGGTCGGCCAATTGGCGTAGCGCGGCAGATTCTGGAAAACGTCAGGGTCTGCCAGCACATTGACATGCGCGAACTCCTGACCACAGGCAGCAAGTGCCTGTGCGGTACGACTGGAATAGCCACACTGGGGCAGTTGCGGTGTACCCTTCATAAAAATCACAATCGGGTTTTCCTTCACGGTAGCATCGATTTTTTGCATTACATCCATTCATCTATCCTCGATTAATTTCGTTAAAACACTGTTGAGTATTACGGGCAATTGTAGACCCGGGCTGAGACTATAAAAAGCAACCATTCAAGGGGATATATCAACATTGCGCTGCAACCAGAATTCCAGCAGGGCCAGGTGCCATAACTTGCTGCCCAGTAGCGGGGTATGCGCCTGCTCAGGATAATCCAGCAAGGCTCGAACATACGCACGCTGAAACAGTCCACGTTCCCTGCAGGCGCGCGACTCCAGCACATCGCGCATGAATTCCAGCACCTTGCCACGCACAAACTTCAGCGACGGTACGGGGAAATAACCCTTGGGACGATCGATTATCCGGTCAGGCAACAGGTCACGTGCAATCATCTTCAATGGATATTTACCACCGGATTTAAGCTTTATTGCAGCCGGCATACTGGCAGCCAACTGCACCAGTTCCTGGTCCAGGAATGGCACGCGAGACTCCAGTCCCCAGGCCATGGTCATGTTATCAACACGCTTCACCGGATCGTCGACGATCAGGGTAGTGACATCATAGGCGAGCACCCGGTTGATAAAGTCTTTTGACTCAAACCGGGACAGGCCGTATGCGACACGCGGCGAAGTGTAGTCAATACCATGGTAGCCGGCGCTCACCGTCTGCCGGTATTCATCATCGGTGCGATCGAAATACAGCGGCCGAAAGCGTTCAATGTCAGTACCACTCGCCACCTGCATCTGCTGGTACCAGAAATAACCGCCAAACACCTCATCCGCGCCCTGCCCGCTCTGCACCACCTTGACCTGCTGCGAGACACGTTCGCCCAACAGGTAAAATGCCACGGCATCCTGTCCGACCATGGGCTCGGCCATATTGTCGATAGCCTCCGGCAAGCGCGCGAGCACTTCATCGTTGGGCACGGTAAAACGGTGATGTTGCGTGCCATAGAGATCAGCGACCAGGTCGGAACACTCAAACTCGTTGCCCTTCTCTTCAGGCTCATCTTCGAAACCGACAGAAAAGGTCAGCAGCTCACCGCCGCCGGCCTCGGCCAGCATCGCCACCAGCAGGCTGGAATCCAGCCCGCCCGACAACAGGATGCCGACCGGCACATCCGCAATTGCCCGGCGTTTTGCAACGGCCTTCCTCAGGGCATCATGAATTGCATCGATCCATTCCCACTCACTCATGTCATCAACTGTCGGCGCGGTGTCAAGCTGCCAGTAGCGCCGCAAGGTTCGCCCGCCACGCAGGTTGAATGTCAGGCTATGGGCAGGACGCAACTTGCGCAGACCCTGAAGCAGGGTTCGCGGTGCCGGCACCACCGCATGCAGGGTGAAATGGTGATGCAAGGCAACTGGATCGATAGCGGTATCAATAGCACCCGCGGCAAGCAATGCCTGGCTACTGGAGGCAAAACGCACACCGTGCCGGCTGATACTGTAATAGAGCGGCTTGATACCAAAGCGATCACGTGCCATGAACAGTTGCTGCGTGTGGTGGTTCCAGATAGCGAAGGCAAACATGCCCTGCAGGTGTTTTGTGCAGTCCTCACCCCATTCCGCATAGGCCTTGAGGATGACTTCAGTGTCGCCGTCGGAAAAAAACCGGTAGCCCTTGTGGCGCAGCTGTTCACGCAGTTCGGGATAATTATAAATCGTACCGTTGAACACCAGCACCAGTCCGAGTGCGTCATCGACCATTGGCTGGCTGGAACGTTCGGACAGATCTATCACCGCGAGGCGTCGATGGCCAAACGCAAGCGGTCCTGAAAAATACTCTCCACCCGCATCAGGCCCGCGACGTGCCAGTGTCCCGGCCATTCGTCCTAACGTCGATTTATCAGGCGCCGACCCGTCAAAACGAAGTTCGCCACATATTCCACACATGCCTTGTTAATCCTGTTCCAGTTCGCCAGCGCGCGACACGGCAGGCACAGCACCCCAGCCACCACCACCCGGGGTCGCAACTATAAGGCGCTCGCCAACAGAAAATTCGGCACTGACCTTGCCGGGCAAGCGCACCTCATTGCGGTGGTTCTCACCGCACTGACCGGGGGCACCGGCCTGCAGGCCCCAGGGTGAATGACACCGCCGCTCTGTCAACAGCGTGACCGTGGCCGGCGCCAGGAATTCAAACTCTCTCAGCAGGCCGTCACCGCCACGGTGCTTGCCGGCACCTCCAGAACCGCTGCGTATCCGGTAGCGATGAACCCGCAACGGGTATTCCATCTCCAGCACCTCGATTGGCGTATTCAGTGTATTGGTCATGTGTGACTGGGTAGCATCCAGTCCCGCCTCGCGGCTGCCACCCCCCATGCCGCCACCCATGGTTTCGTAGTAATCCCAGCAGTGATCTCCGGTACGCGCACCCATGGCAAGGTTATTCATGGTCCCCTGACTGGCGGCAGGAATACGCTCGGGCAATGCCTGGGCCAGCGCGCCCATGACCACGTCGACAATACGGCTGCTGGTTTCCACATTACCGGCCGCAACCGCGGCGGGACGTTGCGCATTCACCAGACAGGCGGATGGTGCGGACAGATGGAGCGCTCGAAAACTGCCGGCGCAGGCAGGTGTATGCGCCGGCATCAGGCAACGAAATACATAGAAGACGGCGGCCGCGGCAACAGACAGCGGACAATTGATATTACCGGCCACCTGGGGTGCCGTGCCGGTAAAATCGATATTTATATCGCCTCGATTAACCGACAGTGCCACCTCAATGGGAATATCCACGGTACCCAGTCCATCATCATCCATGACATCCCGAAAGCAATAACGGCCATCGGGTATGGCACACAATTCACTGGCCGCCAACCGTTCAGCGTAGTCGTTCACGGCGGCCAGACCCGTGCGGTAGGCGTCGAGCCCCATGCTGTGTGCCAAACCCAGCAGGCGCTCTGCACCCGCCCGGTTGGCGCTCAACTGCGCTGCCAGGTCACCCTGCATCTGCAACGGGTTGGCCGTGGCTGCGATAATTTCACCCAGCGTGTCGCCATGCAGTGCACCGGCGCGCACCAGAAGAACCGGTGAGATTACCAGCCCCTCCTCATCAAGACTCGTTGATATGGGCATGGAACCGGGTGAACCCGCACCAATATCGGCGTGGTGCGCGCGGTTGGCGACATAGCCAAGACAGGTATCGTCAAGGAATACCGGGGCAATCAGGGTAATATCCGGCAGGTGTGTCCCGCCCAGGTAGGGATCATTCACAATCAGAACATCACCCGGTGACCACATAGTCCCCGCCACCAGTTCCTGCATGGCAAAGGCCATGCTGCCGAGATGGACCGGGATGTGTGCCGCCTGGGCACACAATTCTCCGTCGCTATCAAATACGGCACAGGAAAAATCCAGCCGGTCCTTGATATTGGTGGAAAAGGCCGCACGCCGCAGTACCGCTCCCATCTCGTCACACACAGCGGTCAAACGACTGGAAAACAGGCTCAGTTCAATCGAATTCAATGTCATGCTTCAGGCCGGAACAGGCTCCCCATCGTCAAACAGATTATATAATAATATTATACACATCAGTGCGTTACTATATGTGCTAGGCACAATATGGCATATTGCATTGTCACCATAGCTGCCGTATCCTCCCATTCCCGAGTAATTTAGTCACCTATTTCATTTTCCGCGGACCTAGCCGCTGCGTACAACCAAGGAGTAAGCAATGAATCCGTTAACATCTGTACTGGGCACAATTATTTCAGGCTTTGTGCTGGCCATTCTGATCGTTCTGGGCCTTGGCGCCTCAGGCCTCAATCTGTGGGCGATGGAAGTCTGGCTCCACGTTCTGTCAGGCGTCGTCTGGATCGGCCTGCTGTACTATTTCAACTTTGTACAGGTACCCGCCGTGGGTGAGGCACTGGGCGATGAAGGTGGCCCGGGTCCTGCCGCAATCAACAAGTATGTGGCCCCGCGTGCGTTGCTGTGGTTCCGCTGGGGCGCGGTTGCGACCTGGGTGACCGGTGCCGCTGCACTGGAAACCATGGGTGTTGGCCTTGTGAATGCCTTCACCCTGCAGGAAGGCGCCACGGTTATCGGTATCGGTGCCTGGCTGGGTACCATCATGCTGTTCAATGTCTGGGTCCTGATCTGGCCGAACCAGAAGAAGGTCCTCGGTATCGTTGACGCCAGCGCAGACCAGATCGCCACGGCCAAGAAGGTTGCCCTGATGGCCTCGCGTACCAATACCCTGCTATCCATTCCCATGCTGATGTGCATGATTGGCCACGGTCATGGTCTGCCCTTCTAAACAGGGGCAGCTTCGAACTCACACAGTATCCACTCTGTACAAGCAGGCCTGATTGACGCCCGCCATGAAGCGCAAACCCGGTGACTAGCCGGGTTTGCGCTTTTCGGGCAACTGGCTATAAAATCAGGACTAATGAATGCTGGCAGTCTGTAACGGACTGCCTTTTCTATTTTGGACAATGTAAAAATGGCAGATCACATCATGTCGACCTACAACCGTCTCCCGATCCAGTTTGACCGGGGTGAAGGTATCTGGTTGTGGGATAGCGAGAGCAGACAATACCTCGATGCACTGAGTGGCATCGCCGTTTGCGGCCTTGGCCATGCCCATCCTGCCGTTACCCGGGCGATTTCGGAGCAGGCTGGTCTGCTGGTACACACCTCCAACCTCTACGGCATCGCGTTGCAGGAACAACTGGCAAACACACTGTGTGAACTTTCTGCAATGGACAGGGTGTTTTTTTCCAATTCGGGTGCAGAAGCCAATGAAGCGGCCATCAAGATTGCACGCCTTTATGGTCATAGCCGGGGTATCAATAACCCCGCCATTATCGTCATGGAAAAAAGCTTCCATGGCCGCACTCTGGCAACCCTCACGGCCACCGGCAACCGCAAGGTACAGGCCGGGTTCGAACCACTGGTGCAGGGCTTTATTCGCGTACCCTACAATGATCTGGAAGCCATCCGCACCGTGGCCGCCAACAGCAACAACGTGGTTGCAATACTGGTTGAACCGATACAGGGTGAGGGTGGCATTAACATACCGGACACAGATTATCTGCAGGGCATCCGTAGCCTGTGTGATGACAACCACTGGCTGATGATGCTCGATGAAATCCAGTCTGGCATGGGACGCACCGGACAGTGGTTCGCCTGGCAACACAGTGATGTGCTGCCCGATGTCGCCACGCTCGCCAAGGCACTCGGTAACGGCGTACCCATCGGGGCCTGCCTCGCCAGAGGCAAGGCTGCCACGCTGATGCAACCGGGCACCCATGGCAGCACCTTCGGGGGCAACCCGCTGGCTTGCCGTGCAGCCATCGCTGTTATTGAGGTCCTGAAACAGGAACAACTCATCGATCACGCTGCCATACTCGGCGCGCACATACTCGCCGGCTTTACCACTGCCCTGACCGGACTTGAGGGCGTCCACGCTATCCGTGGCCGCGGACTGATGATCGGCATTGAGCTGGACCGCCCCTGCGCCGAACTGGTGGGCAGGGCCATTGAGCAGGGACTGTTAATCAACGTCACTGCAGAACGTGTTATACGCCTGCTGCCGCCGCTGATCACCACGGTCAAACAGGCTGATATAATCATCGAAAAAGTCAGTGAACTGATACGCGAATTCCTCGCCGAATAGTTATGAGCCACCAGAATTTTCTTACACTGCTTGACCTGCAGCCGGAAGCCCTACGAAGCCTGGTTACACGTGCAATTAAACTCAAGGAACTGCATAAATCCGGTACCCTGCATGAGACACTGAAGCACAAGATACTGGCCATGGTATTCGAGAAATCCTCGACCCGGACGCGCATGTCCTTCGAAGCCGGCATGGCACAACTCGGGGGCCATGCCATCTTCCTGTCGCCCCGCGACACCCAGCTGGGACGCGGCGAAACCGTCGAGGATTCTGCGCGCGTACTGTCACGGATGGCCGATGTCATCATGATCAGAACCTTCGAACATGAGAAAATCGAGCGTTTTGCCGCACACTCACAAGTACCTGTCATTAATGCGCTGACAGACATGTATCATCCCTGCCAGTTACTGGCCGACATACAGACCTATGTTGAACAGCGCGGAGACATTAGTGGTAAAACCGTCGTCTGGATCGGTGACGGCAATAACATGTGTCATTCCTATATCAACGCGGCACGTCAATACGGCTTTACACTGAACATTGCCTGCCCGGAGGGATACGATCCGAATGCGGACATCCTGCAGGCTGCCGGTGACAGCGCACTGATCATTCGCGATCCCCTTGATGCCGCCCAAGACGCCGACCTGGTGGTGACGGATGTCTGGGCCAGCATGGGACAGGAAGAGGAGCAGGCAAAACGCGAACGCGCCTTTGCCGGCTACCAGGTGGATAGCCGTATCATGCAGGCAGCCGCCAGTGACGCCCTGTTCATGCACTGTCTGCCAGCACACCGTGGCGAGGAAGTGACGGTCGGGGTCATTGATGGACCACAAAGTGTCGTCTGGGATGAAGCGGAGAATCGCCTGCATGCCCAGAAGGCCTTACTTGAATATCTGCTGAGCTAAAGTACAGTAACAGGACCATGTGCCGACTCGCTGCCTACATTGGACCTGACATCACCCTGCAGCAGTTTCTGCTTGATCCCGACCACAGCCTCTATAAACAGTCATGGGAACCGCGGGAACTGAAGTATGCCAAGTTTAATGCCGACGGTTACGGTTTTGGCTGGTACAGCGAGGACGGCACACCTTCAACATACACCAGCATCCTGCCCATCTGGTCAGACAAAAACCTGCCGGCACTCGCACGCACATTAACGAATGCCCTCTGGCTTGCCGAGGTACGCAGCGCCACAGCGGGCAATCCGGTACACCAGTTCAACACGGCACCGTTCTGTGATGAAGAAAGGGTATTCGTTCACAATGGCTTCATTCGCGATTTCCATGCGCAGCTGCTGCCGGAAATCACCACCCTGCTGGCACCCGCGATCACTTCTGAAATCCACGGCAACACGGACTCGGAGTATCTGTTTGCCTGCCTGCGCCAGATCCTGCTGGATAATAATGACCTCGACCTGGCCGGTGCCCTGTTGCGCTTGTTTGAATGGCTGGCTGCACGGTTGAAAAAAAAGGAAGCGCTGCTGAATATCATTATCAGCGACGGTGACCGCCTCTATGCAAGCCGTCATGGATATAACCATGAATGCGCATCACTCTATTACACAACGGATGACGACCTGTTTCCCGGCGGACAACTGATTGCCTCCGAACGCTTCTCTGAAGACAGTTTCTGGCAGCCGGTACCCGAACACCACCTGCTGATTCTTGACCGCCAGCATCCGCCCGAGTTGCTGCCTTTGTGAGTTCAGCGTCGCTCCTGAATGAGCTGCAGCTGGCGCAGGACCTGGTCACGGCACTGCTCGAATCACTGGATGATGACAGCCAGCGACAGCAGTACCACGAAGAACTGAGCCCGCTGGGCTGGCACCTCGGTCATTGCACCTATACCGAGTGTTACTGGCTGCAGGAGGTAGTGTTGCAGGACAATCGCTACACGGCCCCGGTTGAGGCACTCTACACGCCTGGCAAGACATTAAAACCCGAGCGCGGCAGGCAACTGCCGCCACTGGATGCCCTGTTACAGTGGGTGCTCACTCTGCAAGCGATGAACCGGGACCTATTGAGCACGCCCCCGAAGGTACTGCGGGAGCATCCACTGATGCAGGATGACTACCTGCTGCATTTTCTGATCCAGCATTACAGCCAGCACTATGAAACCATGCTCTCCGCCCTCACGCAGCGCGCCTTGCGTGAAGACACAGATTCGTTCCGGGTAACAACACCGTTCACTGCAAGTGCGCCGGTCACGGACACCCTCACCATGCAACCCGGCCACTACCGGGTCGGCGGCAGGGCACCGCTTGCATATGACAACGAGTTACCGGCACAGGAGGCCACGCTGGGACCCTACAGGATTGCGCGCAAGCCGGTCAGCAATGCCGAGTATCTGGCGTTTATGGAAGCTGACGGCTACAGTACACAGTCGCTGTGGAGCGATGCTGGCTGGCAGTGGCGCTCGCAGCTCAAGCCGGAGTGCCCGGATCACTGGCGCCAGGACGTTGCCGGTCTCTGGTACGGCAACGGGGTTCGCGGTGCCTATGAACTGGACGGGTCCGATGTCGTACACGGGCTATCGCACCACGAGGCAAGCGCCTATGCCAACTGGGCCGGCGGTCGGCTGCCGCATGAACTCCAGTGGGAAGCCGCCTGCCGTTTGCACGCCCTCGAGCAGACGGGTCGTGCGTGGGAATGGTGCCAGAATCTGTTTTACCCCTATGCGGGTTTCCAGAGCTTCCCCTATGATGGCTACTCAGTCCCCTGCTTCGATAACAGGCACTACACCCTGCGTGGTGGCAGCCTGCATACCCGCCCCGCCATCAGGCGGGCCAGCTTCAGGAATTTTCATGCCCCCGGCAAACAGCATATTTTTGCGGGACTGCGACTGGTATATTGAGTCATTACATGAACGATACGGATCAGGCAGCGGCATCGACGAAAACCCTCGGCAGAGGCATGGTTATTGCCGCCTGGGTCATATTGCTGGTGCTGCTGACCATATTTTTCAATGACCGTCTGGACAAGCAGAATAACCCCAACCGCCAGCTGGCCACGGTAGCAACCGGGAATAACCCGGAAGCTCGGCTACAACGCAACCGCCATGGCCATTATGTCGCCAGCGGAACAATAAATGGCCAGGCCGTTGAATTCATGCTCGATACCGGCGCTACCGATGTTTCCATCCCCGCCTCGATCGCTGACAAACTGGGTCTGAAACGCGGTCGTGCAATGACCTATCAAACAGCCAATGGCGCTATCACCGCGTGGCAGACCACGGTCGATACTATCCAGCTCGGGGCACTACAGCTGGGTCCCATACGTGCCAGCATCAATCCCCGTGACAGCAGTGGCGCCGTGTTGCTGGGCATGAGTTTTCTCAAACACCTGGACTTTAGCCAGCAGGGCAATACCCTCACGCTCAAATATCCAACCAGGGAGATGGACTGATGAACCTATTCGCACAACTGACAGAGTGGAGCAGCCACCTATCCGGTCTGCTGTGGGGTAGCCCGCTGACCCTGATCGCATTACTGGGTACCGGACTCTACCTGACGATACGCATGGGACTGATACAGGTGCGCGGCTTCGGTCATGCCGTTGGCCTAATCTCGGGAAAATACAGCAGTCGCACAGACAGCGGTGAGGTCACCCATTTCCAGGCATTGTCGACAGCCCTGTCAGCCACCATTGGTACCGGCAACATTGCCGGTGTCGCGACAGCCATTACCCTGGGCGGGCCAGGTGCGCTGTTCTGGATGTGGGTCACGGCTTTCTTCGGCATGGCCACCAAGTTCACGGAATGTACCCTGTCACTGAAGTTTCGTGAAATCTCACCCGATGGCGAGGTGGCCGGTGGCCCCATGTACACCCTGTTGCATGGCCTGAACATGAATCGTACCGCCGCCCTGTTTGCCATCTTCGCACTGGTGGCCTCTTTTGGTATCGGCAACATGGTACAGGCCAACTCGGTCATGGATGGTCTCGGTTATATATTCCCTGAACTGGATTCCTACAAATGGCTGGGAGGCGTGATCCTGGCGACACTGGTCGGCATGGTCATCCTCGGTGGCGTCAAGCGTATCGCGCGTGTTGCAAGCGCGATCGTGCCCTTCATGGCTATCATCTATATTTCTGCTGCCCTCATCGTCCTGTTAAATCATGCCAGTGAAATCCCATCGGCCTTTGCACTGATCTTTGACATGGCACTGAACCCGTGGTCCGTGGGTGGCGCAGCGGTCGGCGAGGCCATTCGCTGGGGTGTTGCCCGTGGCCTGTTTTCCAATGAGGCGGGACTCGGATCTTCACCCATGGCACATGCCGCCGCACGCACCAATGAACCGGTACGCGAGGGCCTGGTTGCCATGATGGAACCCTTCATCGATACACTGGTGATCTGTACCCTGACCGGTCTCGTTATCGTGGTCACGGGTGCCTGGCAGGAAAGCAGCGACTCGTTGATGGGGGCTGCATTAACCGCACATGCCTTCAGCAATACCATCGGCAATGCCGGCGCCATGGTTGTCGGCATCGGCCTGACACTATTCGCTTACTCAACCATCATCGCCTGGTCATATTACGGTGATCGCTCTGCCTACTACCTGTTTGGAGAGAAGGCCGTCCTTCCCTACCGGGTTGTCTACACACTGCTGGTGGTCGTCGGTGCCGCCGTCCCGTTGAAACTGGTATGGAATGTGGCCGATGTCACCAACATCCTGATGGCCTTGCCCAATCTGCTGGGACTCATATTGCTTGCCGGACTGGTCAAGCGGATGAAGAACGAGTATTTTTCACGGCCACATGTAAAATCTGAATAAATTACCTGCAGGAAACCACTATGACAGAAATCACTACCGACTCCGGTCTGCGCTACACCGACATCCAGACAGGCAGCGGCGAAACCGCTACCGGCAAGGGTCAGACCGCGATTGTGCACTACACCGGCTGGCTGGAGGACAACACCAAGTTTGATTCCAGCCATGACCGCAATGAACCTTTCAGCTTCCCCATTGACTGTGGTTATGTCATCCGCGGCTGGGATGAAGGCGTCAAGGGCATGCAGGTCGGCGGTATCCGGCGCCTCGTGGTCCCTGCCGAGCTGGGCTATGGTGCACAAGGTGCCGGTGGCGTCATTCCACCGAATGCGACGCTGGTGTTTGAAATCGAGCTACTGGAAATTTCAACCTGAATGTTACTTGACGTTCTTGATGAAGAACTGCTGCACACGGTGCACTTCGCACTGGCCGAAGACATCGGCGACGGAGACATTACCGCAGCCCTGATTCCGGAACACCAAACCGCGCAGGCCACGGTCATCAGTCGTGAACCTGCCATCGTGTGCGGCATGGCCTGGTTCAATGCCGTCTTCGAAGAACTGGACAGCCGTATCGAAACTGACTGGCTGGTTCGTGACGGTGACGCCGTTACCGCCAGTCAGCTACTCTGCAAACTGTCGGGTCCCGCCAGGCCACTGCTCAGTGGCGAACGCACGGCCCTGAATTTTCTGCAGACGTTATCGGCCACAGCCACACTCTCGCGTCGCTATGCCGATGCCGTGGCTGATCTGCCTGTCAGGATCCTGGATACCCGCAAAACCATTCCCGGCTTGCGTAATGCCCAGAAATACGCTGTTCGCGTCGGTGGCTGCGACAATCATCGCAATGGCCTCTATGACGCTATCCTTATCAAGGAAAACCATATTGCAGCCACCGGATCAATCACGCGCGCAGTCACACAGGCGCACGCTGAGAATCCGGGCATACTGGTAGAGGTGGAGGTCGAAAATGAGTCACAGCTACTGCAGGCACTGGATGCCGGTGCGGATCGACTGCTGCTTGATAACCACTCCATCCCTGAACTGAAGCATGCCGTGAAAACAGTGGCCGGTCGTGCCGAGCTCGAGGCCTCAGGCGGTGTCACGCTCAACAACCTCCGCGAAATCGCCCTCACCGGTGTCGACTACATCTCCACGGGAAGCCTCACAAAAGACATAAAAGCCATTGATTTGTCAATGATATTCAAATAGTTACATACACCCGCCACGTGGTCGACTGAGAGACAGAAAAGTCTGGACGAGGAGACGCCCACCGTATTTAGAAACACCCGCAACAGTCGATACAGTCTCAGCGGAGATTACTTACATGGTGCACAGTCACCGGCAGGCCGAGGGTATGAAACGATATAAAAACACCAGGGGATTCACGCTACCCGAGATATTGATTACGCTGGGAGTGATTGCGATCGTGCTGTCGACTGCAGTCCCGGGCGTCAGTTCAATGATAAAAAACAACGCTCTCGCCAACCAGCTAAATACTATCGTTACCAATATCCATTACGCGCGTGCCGAGGCAGTTAAACGTGATGTACGTGTCATTCTCTGCAGGAGCGCAACCCCCTCTGCACCGACACCCTCATGCGGCGGTAACACCAAAGTCTGGGAAAGTGGCTATATTGTGTTTGCTGATGACGGCAACAACAGCAACAGTGTGTACAACGCCGGCACGGATACCCTGTTAATACGCGGCCAGCCTGCAACGTCAGGAATAAAAATGCGCACGAACTCGACCTGGAACAACAATCTGGAATTCAATCCGGATGGATCAACCAACGAAGGCGGTTCAACTGCAGTCATGGCACTGTGTGATGACCGCGGCACCACCAATGGCCGCATGATACAGGTCGCCGCAAATGGTGTACCCAGAATGTATGCGGATAACATTGCAAGCTGTTACCCGTGAACACCTCGCTGTAAAAGAAGCCCGCAATGTCTTGCGAGCTTTTTAATCTGTTGCCGGATACAGGACCAGTGGGTGAGCCCAGGGATGAGGCGCTCGGTCCCGGAGCCCACCGGTATTCGTATCACAAGCGGCCAATCCGCAAGACTACAAACTGCTGACCGATACAGCGCGCGCCGCATTAACCGCGACGACCTTCGAAGCTGTCCGTAATGTCCCTGATTAACAGAATGGGCATGATCTTTCTATGTTGTGATCTGTGGATTGTTGCCGGGCCGGAACTGATGGCTCGCTGTTCCCTGTTGCCACGAATTTCAGCATTTCAGCTAATCTCCAGTGTGCGTTACCTGCTACAAATAGTCGTGGTGAAAATAATTACGACGAGCAACGAATACACCATGGCTGCCGCTCGGGCAACGAGTTTATCCCAATACTCTTGATCATTGTTGCTGGTGTCCGCTGGACAAGTAATGCCCTGATTTGCCTCGGGATCAGCCGACTCACCGAATAGAGTTCATGAAGTTTAAACGATCACAGTAACGTTATCGTAAGCATCGTCCTCCCGAGTGCTCAAACCCGGGATTTCAAGCTGACCTTTCATAATAGAACGTGTCAGTAAGGACTGAAGTTCATTGATGTCATGAAATGATTCCTGTATGCCTGATTCGATGTCTTCTATAACGCCTGATACCGGTCCTTCATCATCGGGGGGGGCACGATATACCCGCACAAGATAGTTTTGCATGATGCTCGCTCCGAAAATATTCTTTATGGCCAGAGCCTTATAGTTGAATCTTGACCCTTGCCCCGAGACTAGCAACAAAAAGGCAATTGATGAAATACGTGGAATTACTTATTCAGAATATCAGAATATTAGCGCTGCAAAAAAAAGAAGCCCGACCAAGAATGACCGGGCATTTGAATTTCGGAGGCGAATACAGAGGTTGTATTCGTTATATAGACCATACTGCAGCTTTCCATACAGATCACTTACAGATTGCGAATGCGGCTGGTCAAGCGCAGCAGCCACAAAGGTCGGCTCTCAACCCCAGGCAGGAGTATGGCTTGCTGGTTTCAATCTTTAATATGTGCAACCCGGGCAGAGGTTATACTTTCTTACTGGCAAACTGGCACAATTAGCTGCGTAGTCCATTCGGTCAGGCCTGGATATGCTGGGTGGGACGCCATGTACAATCGCCCATTCACGCAACAGTGATGACACAGCCTAAAATTTTATATTGTAGAGGCAAGAAAACCTCTCTTCCCCACCCACTCGTGACAGGAGTAAACACATGAATAAGCTTATTGCAGGTATTGCCTGTGCATCAATAGCCCAAAGCATCGCGCAAGTTGCAGTTGCGGAAGACGAGTTTCATGGAATTATCGAGAGCCGCCCCGATGCAAAAGCCGGGACATGGGTCGTGGGAGGGCGTTCCATAAATGTGACCGAGAATACCAAACTCGACGAGGATCACGGACCGCTGAATGCAGCTGCATGTGTTGAAGTAGAGCTGGAATCTGGACCTGTCGAGGTTGCCGAGAAGATCGAGAGCGAGCCGCCCAGCAAGTGCGAAAAGTAGAGGAACGAATGAATGGGCAGGTACCGATTCGGAAAATACCGCCCCCCCTCTCCAGAACAGCGAGGTTGCTGCCCCACTTCACCCCCCCGGACATTCGGGGAATCGCCGTAATAGCAGCCATGTCGCGACTCCCTCGATGAGGGTTCCCGAAGAAGTGGCATGTTGCGAGGCCAGAGCCAAACTCGTCATCTATCGACCACGCCTTGCTACATGAAAGACTTATTCTTTCAGTTGCTTACTTGGTGCCGGAGAGAGGAATTGAACCCCCGACCTTCTCATTACGAGTGAGCTGCTCTACCGACTGAGCTACTCCGGCGATGCGGAGAGTGACTATAAAGCAGCAAAAGAAATAATTCCACGAATCTCAGTTTGCAGCCGCGTCACCACGAACACGGATAATGACATCAACGCCGGCAGCTACCGTGCCTTGCGGAAGTTCCGGCAGATCGGAAATACGCAGTTCGGAATGATCGATATCAAGCAATTCACCCGTATCGATATTGTAAAAATGATGATGCTGACTGGTATTGGGATCGTAAAAGACCCGTGTCGGGTCGACGATCACCTCGCGCACCAGGCCATTTCGGGCAAACAGGCCCAGAGTATTGTAAACAGTCGCTTTTGAAACACGGTCACGTCCATCATTCACCAGGTTCATGACCTGGTCCGCAGAGTAATGCTGGCGGCAGGAAAACAGCACGCGCGCTATCATCAGGCGCTGCTGTGTTGGCAATATCCCATGATCTCGCAACATACCGGCCACATCCGGCTTCTGCATCATGTCTTGGTCTATCAGACTATCCATAGGCATTTCCCCGCAAGGCCGTTATCAGACCATAGCTTTTATCCATAAGCTGAATTATAGGCGCGCCAGCGGGTAATCGTCCATGCCTGTCAGCCGCTGAAAACGGCAATATGTCGCCCCTGCCAGAACAGATCTACAGTTTATAAGGCTCGAACCGGGTAAAACTATCGCGTTTCAGCAGGCTATCCACCAGCAATTGTGCGGACGCCGGCGCCATAACCACACCATTGCGAAAGTGCCCGCTATTCACATATAACCCGCTAATTTGTGGGTGCTCTCCGATATACGGGACGCCTGTAGCCGTACCGGGACGGAGACCTGCCCAGTGCTTGATCACGGGACAACCGGCAAGCACGGGCGCCAGATCCACAGCCCTTGCAATCAGCATCTCACGTGCACTTTCAGTGGTAGCCTTGTTATAGCCCACGTATTCAAGGGTACTGCCCACCAGCACCAGCCCGTTCTGACGCGGTATCAGGTAGTGATCGCCAGACATCGTCATATGGCGCAACAGACCCGGCGTTGTCTGGAACATGATCATCTGACCCCGTACCGGTTCTATCTCAAGCGCGAGACCGGTATCCGGCATTAACAAAGGACTCCAGGCACCGCTTGCGATCACGACACGCGCAGCCGGGAAATCACCGCTATTTGTGTGCACACCCTGAACACTGCCCGATTTCACCATGAGGCCCGTGACCTCAGTGTGCTCGAGCACCTCAATTCCCTGCATGCGGATCGACCGGGACAGCGCTGTACAAAATAACGGATTACGGATCTGGGCGACATCCGCAAGTAACACGCTGTCGCCGTCTGCCGCTACCAGCTCCGGCTCGTGTTGACGAACCTGCGCCGGGTCCAGAGAGTGGACGACGCAGTGGAACTTGTCAGCCCACTGACTGATATCTGAATCCAGCGGTGTATTCAGGAACAACAGGCCGGATCGCACCCACTCGGGATTGATTCCCGTTTGCGTTTGCAATTCTTCTACCAGTGAAGGGTAGTAGCGCTGACTCCATGCCACCAGTTCGGATACGGAGTCCGGGTATTGCCAGGGGATCAGGGGTGAAAGTATACCGCCACCGGCCCATGAAGCCTCTCTTCCGGCCTCACCCCGCTCCAGTACGGTCACCGACAACCCTTCATGGCGCAGGGCACGCGCGGTCAGCATACCAAGCAAACCGCTACCCACCACAATACAGTCAACGCTCATAGTATTTCCTGTCCCGCACTCCCCTGCAGGTCTTCATAAGATTGATCAAATCACAGTCCAGAAAGTCAGTATCGCAGCCGATAGTCAATGGGTTGGATCAGTAGCCTTTAATTTCAACCGCTTTATACTTGCACATCAAAAACACGACCAGACAGGCCTTATCGCTGACGCAATCACCCGCCTGTCGGGTAATCTTAACCGCTTATCTTATAGCGGATGACACAGATGAGCGAGGTTTGTACAACTATGACTATAGATAGTGAAAAGGGATTTACACTGGTCGAGCTGCTGATCACCATCGTCGTTGTCAGCATATTGTTATCCGTGGGGGTACCCAGCATCATACAAATAGTCAAGAACAACCGCGTAACCACACAGGCAAACAAACTGGTCACGGCCATACAACTGGCCCGTAATGAAGCTGTGAAACGCGGCAGTCGCTCAACCATCTGCGCAGCCAATACTGCCCTGAATAACTGTTCAGGCAGCACCGACTGGTCCGCTGGCTGGATTGTATTTTCCAACCTGGGTAATGACCTGAGTGCGGACACCGGTACAGATGCCTGCCTTGACAGCGAAGACTGTCTGGTGAGGACATCGAATGGCGTGGGCAGCAGTACCCTGACAGGTGATGACAGTGCCATACACTTTCTTCCGACCGGTTTAACTGACAACGGCCCCGTCTCATTCACTCTCAAGGCGGATAACTGTGAGCATGAACAGGAGCGCTCCATCATCGTCACCCTGCAAGGCCATACAACCATTAGCCAACAGGCATGCACACCCTGACCAGGAAATCGTACCTCATGGATTGCAAATCAACCCGGATAACCGGAAAGCAGTGCGGCTTCACATTGCTGGAGGTGCTGATTGCTCTGCTGATACTGTCGATCGGGCTGCTCGGTCTGGCCTCACTGCAGACCAATGGACTACGTTCAAACCAGATGGCCAGCATGCGTACAACCGCCACGCAACTGGCCTATGACATTGTCGATCGCATGCGTGCCAATCCCGCGGGCGTTGATGCACAGAATTACGTCATTGCCGTCAATGATGCCGACCCGGTGATACCGTCTGGCGGGAACTGTGAAGGCGTGACCTGCACGGCCGCACAGATGGCCAACTATGATCTCGCCCAGTGGCGCGGTGCAGCCCGGTCATTGCCCGGTGGCACCACTGCAATAGCAAGAACGGTCACCGGCAGTGTCGTGACGCACACCATCACCGTCTACTGGGATGAATACCGTCAAGGCATATCAGGCACAGCCTGCGGACCCGACCCCAAGGTCGATCTGCGGTGCATATCGCTGACACTGTAACGAGGCACACATGAATCACCTGAATACTACAACCAGCCACTGCCCTCGGTACAGCGCAGGCTTCAGCATTGTCGAAATGATGGTCGCCATGGTCATTTCACTGATCCTGCTGGCCGGAATCGGTCAAATCTTTCTGAGTTCCAAGCAGAGTTTTAACATCCAGAACACGCTGGGCCGGCAACAGGAAAACGGTCGCTATGCCTCTGACGTGCTATCCATGGACCTGCGCAGGGCCGGTTACTGGGGCGGCAATGCCGATGTCTCCGGCGTCACCGGTACCGAACCCCCCATCGCCCCCGCTGCCACCTGCAATACCGGCGACAACACCTGGGCGCGCATGATTGAGCGGCGGATATTCGGCCTGAATCACACGGAAACCGCCGCACAGGGGTCCTATGCCTGCATCAATGACGGCAACGGGCATGCATCACGCGATGTACTGGTGATGCGCTTTGCGTCCCCCTGGCTGGTGTTCCCGACGCCCGCCACCAATCAGCGGCCGATCGAGAACAATAGCCGCCTGTATATTCGCTCCTCACTGACCATTTCAGATGAAGCCGGACGTATCTTCAAGGGGTCGGATAAAGCCGACGCGGACAATGACATGAATAGTGGCGCAGCAGCACCCCCCTCAGAACGCACCTCCGAACTGATTGCCCGTGCCTACTACATTGGCCCCTCAGGTCAGACCTGCAATGGCATTTCAGTGCCTTCGCTGTATCGCGAGGAACTGGACAGCAATGGCCGACCGGCTGCCGAGGAAGTGGCCTACGGCGTGGAGAATCTGCAGATACGCTACGGCCTGGATAGCGACGGTGACGGTTCGGTTAATACCTACCTCGATGCAGGCAGCAGCGGACTCAATGAGGACAGCGAATGGGAACAGGTGATTGCCGTGCGTTACTGGCTGCTGACACGTGCCGAGTGCCCGGAAACCGGTTACACCAACAGCAATACCTACAATATGGGCGACCAGGCATACGCACCGAACGACAGCTTCCGCCGCCAGCTTTATCAATCGACAGTCAGGCTCCGCAATATCTAGCCATTATGCGGTGATGAGGATAGACGCCATGAACCATACGACATCATCATTCAGCCGTAACCAGCGCGGGGCCGCACTGTTTATGGCATTGATATTTTTGCTGATCATGACCATTCTCGGTGTCTTCGGCATGAACCTGTCACGCATGGAAAACATGATGGCGGGCAACAACCAGTTCCAGATACTGGCGCTGAATAACGCCGAGTTGATGCTGGATGCCGGTTTACGGGAAATCGAGGACAATATCGGCCCGCCCTATATCAGCCCGGATGACTCCGGTGACCATATCTACATGAACACCACCGGATCGAGCGAAACCATTGATCCGACCGCCCTTAACTGGACGTTCAATTCCGTCAGCACCACACCTCCCGGGGGGGACGCCAGGTATTCATACGATTACGTCATCGAATATATTGGCACGCTTGACGGTACCGAGAACGGCAAGTGCAGCGCATCCACCGGTACCGGCGGCACCCTGGATGACTGCATACGTGAAATCTACCAGGTCACCAGCCAAAGCAGTGCCAGCCGCGGCGCAAAACGCATTATTCAATCCGTCTTCGTCGCAGGGGAATTGATGTAGCCGGCAATACCTCCGTACCCGTCTGGAGAACCACTATGAAATCTGCCAAAAAAACACGCTATTTACTCGCCGGTGCACTGCTGGCGGTGGTCACAGTCTCCCTGTATGCCACCATGCAATTTACCCCGTCCACACAACCGGCAGCCGTTATCGGTAAATACGCACTGCAGGATAGCAGCCTGGCAGGCGGGACCCTTGCCTACCGTCCTTTCTTTGAGAACGGTGCCTGGCAGGGCGATATCATTCAATATGCCATTGATGCCAACGGCAATCGCTCGACGGATGCCAGCGTCGGCTCCAACTCGCCCGTGGTCGCGGGCTCTTCAGGCGGCTGCGGCAAGACTGCACCGGATGGTTGTTGGATGGCGCGTGCGACCTTTGAATCCAAGGTCGCCACTGTCACCGACTACTGGAAAGAAATCACCGACGGCAGGAACATCTTTACCTATGGTGACACGGATGATGACGGCGTCGCCGATAGCCAGGTGGATTTCCTGTGGAGCAACCTCAGCGATGCCCAGCGGGCCGTACTCGATCCGGCAACAGCGGCAGATCCGACGCCGCTGACCGGGGCTTATGACAGTCCGATACTGAATTTCATCCGTGGTGACGACAGTAATGAAAAGGCCAATGGCGGCACCTACCGCAACCGCTTCAGCCTGCTGGGCGACATCATCAATTCCTGGCCCCTCTACATAGGCGCACCCCGGGAGAACTACACCATACCCAGTTTTCTCATCTTCAAGAACCTCTACTCCGGGGCAAACGAGCGCGATGGCCGCATTGCCGTTGGCGCCAATGACGGCATGCTGCATGTGTTCGACGAAGATGATGGTTCCGAGGTGTATGCCTACGTGCCCTCCATGTTGCTTGGCAAACTCGATCGTTTGAAAGTCCTGCCCTACGACAGCGTGAACCATACCTCCTACGTTGACGGCAAGCTGACGTCCGTCTCTGCACAGGTCAATGGCACCTGGAAAACGGTACTGGCGGGCGGCCTGGGCGCCGGTGGCGCCGGGTTATTTGCACTGGACGTCACCAATGCGAACGCCAGCAGCGACAAAATACTCTTTGAAGTCACCGGCAGTGATGTCGGTTATATCTACAGCCAGCCCAGCATTGTGAGACTGGCCAATAATCAATGGTACATCGTCACCGGCAATGGTTACGGGACAGGGGGGCTCGGCAAGCTGCTGCTGATCAGCCTCAACGACGGCAGCTACACGTCGCTTCCAACGACGGTAAGCGCCGGGTTATCGGGGGCCACTGTCGTCGATAGCAACGGGGACACCTATGCGGATTACGCCTTTGCCGGCGACGCCAATGGCAACATGTGGAAGTTCTATCTTGGCAGCAATCCACCGCTAACCAACCCGGTAAGGATCTACCAGCCACCGGTAGCCATTGGCGATAATCAGCCGATTACCACTCGACCTGAAGTGGGCGAACACCCGCTGGGTGGCTACATGGTGCTGTTCGGTACCGGCAGTGTCACCAGCCTGACGGATGCCATGGACGCGAGTTACCCGACACAGGCCCTCTATGGCATCTGGGACAGCGGGCCAGGTACCGCCATCATTGAGCAAACACTGGCTGAGGTCCCCGACGCGACCTTCACCTATAACGGAGTCACCAGCACGGAATCAATCCGTTATGTCGTGACCAACAATGCCATTGACTACAAATGCGCGGCGGATGACACCACCTGTGATATCGGCTGGAAGGTTAACCTGCCAAACACGGGAGAACGTGTTGTCGGACCGCCGCAGTTGCGCAACAGCCGCATGGTCGTGGTCACCACCAATCCACTCGGTTCTGTCGGTAGTACCGACCTGGTCGGCGACAGCTGGTTGATGTCTGTTAACTACCTCACCGGTGGCGATAACAACACCATTGTCCTGAACCTCAATGGCGACGGTGACCTGGATAACACAGACGCCGTGGATATCAGTGCGGATGACACCCCCGATTTGCGCGCGCCGGTTGGCCTGCACCTGGGGGACGGCAACATATCGCAACCGACACTGGCCAATATCAGTGCCGGTATCGATGCCATCTTCATCAACGGCCTGCGCATGCCGATTCCGATCGTCTCGCAGGTGAGTGGCCCATTGCTGTCCGGCCACCTGGATGTCGAGACCGACAGCCCGAATGGTGGCAGCATGGCGCCCAACAGCATCAGCAAACATAGCGAATACTACAATATCGACACCCATGACGGTCTTGGTTATGGCATTGATGGCCACTTCCATAACTATGACAGCAGCAATAACGTCAGTTATGTGGATATCTTTCAGCTCGAACCACGCCGCGGCAAGGCCAGTGCCGCCGCCATCTCGGCATCCTGCAGCACCACAGAAAACGAGAAAACCATCGATGTTAACGGTGAATGCATCGTGGCTATCGAAGGCGAGTTGAACCGTGCCTATGACACCCTGGCAACCGACAGGCACGGCGTTGCCGAGGCCTCGGTTGAATCCGAGGTCTATGCACTCGGCACCACCACGCCACTGGCGGCCGACCAGAAATTCATCGTGGTGGTTGCGAATGCCGACCTGACACCGGCGGCCGACCTGCAAATCGGCTGCCGCACCTGGAACGCCAAGGATTACCAGGACATGATCACCAGCCAGCTCGAGGCGGGCACGTCACCGTCCTCGCTGCAGGATAGCTACCATGGCAATGCATCGCTGTTGTTCACTGCAGCCGATATCGCTTCGGGAACCAGCGACCCGGGCGGCACGACCTGTCCCGAGGAGAGCCCGGACCCGACCCTGCGCGTGATGTTCTCCACCACGGACATCCTCCAGGGCGGCATCCATGGCACCCGCTCCCAGTGCGTCCTGGGACTGCACGACTACCGGGATCCGGTTGATTACTGGGATACCGAGGTGCTCTGTTACGCACCCAAGTATCTCTACGGCGAAACGGTTGACTGCAGCGACCTGAAAACCCCCATCGGTAACAGCCTGAGCGATCCCGGTGCCAGTTATATCAAGGACCCGGCCCTAAATCTGCACATCACAGATATACCCAGTAAGGAAGGTACCGGCTACCGCTGGCGCAATGGCGCACTGACCGTGCAACTGCTGAAGGTCAACAGTGCCACCAATACGGCCGAGTATACCCTGCAGGACCCTGCCTACTTGCCGACCAAGGGGGGGCGAAAAGGTGGCACCTACGCCAAGGCCTTTACGACTTACAAGGACAAGGGCAAGACAGTGTTTACGCTCACAGAGGGTCCGAATGAGAGTGGCCTGCTGCACGAGACCACCATCTACTGGCACCTCGGTGATCTCTCGGATGGCATCCAGCGCGGCGCACCGGCCTCGGTGCCCTGTTATGGCGATCCCAGCTGGAGCAGTGTCTGGACCCAGGAGACCCGCGGACTGACACACGGTCAGTACAAGGCACTGTATGAAGATATCGATGAAGACGTACTGGCGGCCTATGACGCGGCGATACTGGCGCTGGAGAGTGAACTGGCAGGCGGTGATGAGACAGCCATCAACCAGGCACTGCTGGAGCTGGGCAAGTTACTCGACGATGACGCGGATCTTGCCATGTATCATCGCTACCGTGACTATGCCCCGGGTAATGTTCCGGAACAGCACCTGCGTGAAATTGACAGGGACCAGATCCCTGATCCGGATGATCCAGGCAGTAATCCCAGTGTTGATGACGGCACCCCTGCACAGGTCGATGACCTGACAACCGGCCCCGGCACCTCGCTGAACCGGGATATCCTCGGCCCTAACTTTGCCATCGGACGCCGCACCTGGATCGACCTGCGGCAATAACAGTACACGCCCGGCAGCCTGACTGCCGGGCATTTACAAGTTGTCACACAGGACCGTTATTATGAAAAAATCTGCGCGTGGTATGACGCTGATCGAACTCATCATTGTCGTTGCCATTGTTGGCATCATTGCAGCCATCGGCTATCCGTCCTACCAGGATCATGTCAAGAAGACACGACGTGCGGAAGGCATGGGCGAACTGCTGGAACTCGCCGACCGCATGGAACGGCACTATTCAGACACCGGCACCTATGACCAGACGGATGGCTCTGACATGACAGCAACAGTCATCTATGGAGGGACGACCACCGAGAATGGCTACTACACCCTGTCAATCGCGGCCGGCACCAACAATGTTCAATTCAGCGCAAGCGCAGCCCCCACCAGCAAGGGTCAGCAGAACACCGACAAGTGCGGGACTTTTACCATCACCTCCCAGGGATTGAAAACCCATAGCGGCACCGCGACGAACTGCAACTGGTAACAAGCTGACAGGGACACGTGCCACACCTGCTTGCATGGCAAGCGTCTCAGGGTTTGGCGACTGCCTTTAGTTCACCCGGCAGCGAAAAGGTCACGGGCTCTTTGTTGCGCTGCGATTCGCTGGTCATCACCGCCCCCCAGTCACACAAACGTTGCAGCACACCGGTGACGATATCCTCCGGTGCAGACGCCCCGGCCGTGACGCCAATGCACTGTTTTCCCGCCAGCCATGTCTTCTCAATCTGGCCAGCCTCGTCAATGAGATAGGCAGGAACCCCCTTGTTTTCAGCCAGTTCACGCAGGCGGTTTGAATTGGAGCTGTTCGGGGAACCGACCACGAGTATGACATCGCACTGCTGCGCCAGTACCTTGACTGCATCCTGCCGATTCTGGGTCGCATAGCAAATATCATCCTTGCGCGGCCCCTGAATGTTCGGGAAACGGTCTCTCAAGGCATCAATCACCCGCAAGGTATCATCGACGGACAATGTTGTCTGGGTAACGAACGCCAGGTCATCGGGCTGCCTGACCAGTAACCCGGCAACATCCTCGAGCGTCTCAACCAGGTACATACTGCCACCCGCGGAAACATCATACTGCCCCATGGTACCCTCCACTTCCGGGTGACCCTTGTGGCCGATCAGAATGCATTCACGCCCTGCCTCGGCATGCCGTCTGACTTCCAGATGGACCTTGGTCACCAGTGGACAGGTGGCATCAAATACACGCAGTCCACGCCGCCTGCCTTCTGTATGGACAGCCCGCGAGACCCCGTGGGCGCTGTAAATAACCGTACTCCCGTCCGGCACCTCGTCCAGTTCGTCAACAAACACCGTACCGCGCGCGCGCAGGCCTTCCACAACATGACGGTTATGCACAACTTCATGGCGCACGTAGATAGGGGAACCAAACAACTCCAGTGCGCGCTCGACAATCTCAATGGCACGATCAACACCCGCACAGAACCCCCGCGGGTTGGCAAGAATTATTTTTACCGGGGTAGTCGTCATGTCTGCGAGTATATCGTCATTAGTGAACCCGGGAAGCCACTGTTATGGCTGTGCAGGTGCCACCGCAATGATTTCCACTTCGAAAACAACCACCCGGCCTGCCAGCGGGTGATTGAAATCCACGTTAACACCTTCTTCTGACAGTGAAACGATGGTACCCGACAGCTCCTCGCCAGACGGCATCTCGAAGCCGATGATAACGCCCGGTTCCAGCTGCAGCTCCTCGGGAAAATCCGCGCGCGCCAGCGGGTGCAGCTTGCCGGGATCATGCAGACCAAAGGCCTGCTCCGGCTGCAGCACCAGCCGCTGTGTCGCCCCGGCCTTTAATCCATAGAGTCCCAGCTCCAGCCCCTCGACCAGGGTGCCATCACCCATAGTGAACGTCAGCGGTTCATCTTCAAAGGTACTCTCGGCAACCGTACCATCTTCCAGCGCCAGGGACAGATGCAGGGTCACCGTGAATCCGGGGCTAATGGGATAATTCATCTGACAGAACCTTGCAGGCGCGCATCGCATACGCGCCTATGGTGTTGAGGGTGCCTTCCCGTGCCCCCGAAAAGCATCCAGCAATAGCAGAAAGGCACCCACCGAGATAGCCGAATCGGCAATATTGAATGTTGGCCAGTGCCAGCTGGCATAGAATACATCGATAAAGTCGATCACATAACCGTACACCAGCCGGTCGATGACGTTACCGGCAGCCCCGCCGAGTATCAGCACCAGTCCCAGCCGGGCTCGCGTTTCAGCAGCTGGCAGGCGACGCAGCCAGACGAGCAGTATGCCCATCACGACCAGGGCGAGAATGATAAAGAACCAGCGCTGCCAACCGGAAGCATCACCGAGAAAACTGAATGCCGCGCCGTAATTATAGGCCTTGCGCAATGCCAGGAACGGCAATAACTCCACTGCTTGATGCGCACCGAGCAATGCGTCCGCCAGTAACTTGGTGCACTGGTCCAGGATCAGCACAATCACGGAGACCCATAGCCATTTCATGGTAACAATCCCAGTTCGCACGGTTCAGACAAAACGTCGGGACTCGCCTTCCCCGGCAACATTGTCAATACAACGGCCACATAGCTCCGGGTGCTCTGCATGAGCGCCAACATCCGCACGGTGATGCCAGCAGCGGATGCATTTTTCAAAGTTTGACGGGGTAACCTTGATGCTGAACGACAGACCGGACACCTCGGCCATCACCGCATCATCAGGGCATTCAGATTCATTATGGACACGTGCGTAGGAAGTAATCAGCAAATACCGCAATTCATCCCCGAGGCTCTCCAGCAGATAGCGCGTCGCGGTGTCAGCATACAAATCCACCTCGGCATCCAGCGAGGAACCGATCCTGCCGTCGACACGCAGCTTTTCCAGCTGCTTGCTGACGGCTTCACGCACCGCAGTCATCCGTTCCCAGAATTCGGCACCCATGCGGTGCAATATTTCATCCTCTGAATAGTAGGCAACCGGCAATTCATACCAGCCTGACAGAAACACCGAGTCCTGTCGCGCGCCGGGCAGGTGCTGCCAGATCTCCTCGGCGGTAAAACTGAGAATCGGGGCCAGCCAGCGCACCAGCGCCTCGGCAACATGGTACATTGCCGTCTGAGCGGAGCGCCGCGGGATGCTGTTTTCCTGCGTGGTGTACTGGCGGTCCTTGATGATGTCCAGATAGAAGCTGCCCATGTCGACCACGCAAAAGTTGTGCAGCAGCTGAAACACCCGGTGAAACTCATACTTTTCGTAAGCATCCTGAACCTGCTCCTGCAGCGTGCGGGCACGCTCCAGCAACCAGCGATCCATACACAACATCTGTTCCGGATCAGTCACGTGACTGGCCGGAGCAAACCCGGCCAGATTGGCAAGCAGAAACCTGGAAGTATTGCGTAACCGGCGATAGGCCTCTGCTGTGCGTTTGAGTATTTCATCCGAAACATTCATCTCGCCACGGTAATCCGTGGCCGCCACCCACAGACGCAGTATGTCAGCACCCAGAGAATTAACAATCTTCTGCGGTGCAACCACGTTGCCGCGTGATTTGGACATCTTCTGCCCCTTGGCGTCTACCGTAAAACCGTGTGTCAGTACCGTCCTGTAAGGCGCCGTACCGCGCATCGCAATGGAACTCAACAGTGAAGACTGGAACCAGCCACGATGCTGATCGGAACCTTCCAGGTACAGGTCAGCCGGCACGCCAAGCCGCTCGTTGCGTTCCAGCACGGCAAAATGCGTCACACCGGAATCGAACCACACATCAAGGGTATCGCCGACCTTTTCATAGTCAGCGGCGTCATCGCCCAGCAACTCTGCCGGATCAAGTCCAAACCAGGCATCGATGCCCGAGACCTCGACACGCCGCGCAACCTCCTCGATCAGGCGCCCGCTATCCGGGTGTAGTTCTCCGCTGTGTTTATTGACAAACAGGACGATCGGTACACCCCAGGTGCGCTGCCTGGAGATACACCAGTCCGGCCGCCCTTCGACCATGCCTGCGATGCGCGCCTCGCCCCAGTCCGGCAGCCACTGAACGTCCTTGATGGCCTTCAACGCGGCCTCACGCAGGCCATTCTGTCCCATGCTGATAAACCATTGCGGTGTGGCGCGAAAGATAATGGGGGTCTTGTGCCGCCAGCAATGCGGGTAGCTGTGACGTAACATCTGCTCGTGCAGCAGGGTGCCCTTGCTCTTGAGTACTTCGATGACATGGTCATTGGCGGTGAAAACATGCTCACCGGCAAAAAACTCCGTGCCGGGTAAAAAGCAACCGTTACTGTCGACCGGGTTGTCCACTGGCAGGTCATAACGACTGCCCACAACGAAGTCGTCCTGGCCATGTCCCGGTGCCGTGTGTACCGCACCGGTGCCCGCCTCAGCCGTCACATGATCACCCAGAATCACTGGCACCTCACGATTATACAAAGGGTGCCCGAGCATCTGCCCTTCCAGGTCACTACCCTTGCAGTATGCCACCACCTGGTACTTTTCAATACCGAAACGCAGCATGACGTCCTTGAGCAGGCACTCGGCCAGCAGCAACCGTTCAGACCCGGCATCGGTATCACATTGCACCACGGCATATTCAAAGTCCGGATTCAGCGCCACCGCCTGGTTCGCCGGTAATGTCCAGGGTGTCGTCGTCCAGATAACAACCGATATGGGCCCCTCGCCGTCATGACCATTGACGTGATGGCAACAGGACAACAGGCCTTCTTCATTCAATACCCGGAAGCGGACATCGATGGCGGGGGAGTTCTTGTCTTCATACTCGACCTCGGCCTCCGCGAGTGCCGAGCGGCAATCCGTGCACCAGTGCACCGGCTTGGAACCCTTGTGCAGGTGCCCGTTCTCTACAATCCTGCCGAGCGCACGAATGATGTCCGCCTCGAAGTGATACTCCATGGTGAGGTAGGGATTCTGCCAGTCACCGAGTACACCGAGACGAATAAAATCCTTGCGCTGGCCATCCACCTGCTTGCCCGCGTAATCACGGCATGCCTTTCGGAACGCTGGCGCATCGACCTTCACACCGGCCTTGCCAACCTTCTTCTCGACATTGAGTTCAATCGGCAAACCATGACAGTCCCAGCCAGGTATATACGGGGCGTCAAAGCCAGCCAGTGTTTTGCTCTTGACGATGATGTCCTTCAGTACCTTGTTAACTGCATGCCCGATATGGATATCGCCATTGGCATAGGGCGGGCCATCATGCAGCACGAATCGTGGACGACCTGCTCCTGACTGCCGCAACTGTGCGTACAGATCCATCTCCTTCCAGCGCTGCAGCAGCTGCGGCTCGCGATTGGGCAGATTACCCTTCATCGGGAAAGCCGTCTTGGGAAGGTTCAGGGTGTCTTTATAGTCAGTCATGTGTACTCGTACCGCCAGAGGTGCAGAAAGCGCAAAGTTATAACCCAATAAGGCAATGAATCCCACTTATCTTTAGTAATGGGGGGATAACGTGGTCATTCATGCCATGGTCCCCCTGAAAAAATCCCGGGCCTGCGCAGCATCCCGCTGTATTTGCTGTTTCAACATCTGAAACGATTCGAACTTGTACTCCGCACGCAGTTTTTTCAGAAAACTCACCTGTACATGGCGCCCGTAGATGTCACGATCGAAATCAAACAGGTGCACCTCCAGCAGCGCACGGGTACCTCCGACAGTTGGCCGGGTACCGACATTCGCCACCCCGGGTATCGGTTTGCTATCAAGTCCGTGCATCTCCACGGCGAAGACCCCATCAACCGGAACCGCAGTCCGGTGCAAAAAAATGTTCGCCGTCGGGAAACCGATCGTGCGCCCGCGCTTGTCACCATGCGCAACCCGACCACTCATCCAGAAAGGCCGCCCCAGCAGTTCTTCCGCACCGGCCAAGTCACCGACCTGCAAGGCCGATCGAATACGGGTACTGCTGACGCGCTGATCACCTACATTGAAGGTTTGCATCTTCGCAACCGGGAAACCGTGTGTATTTCCTGCCTGTTCCAGCAACGAGAAATTACCGGCACGCTGCTTGCCAAAACGAAAATCGTCGCCGACGACCAGATAGTTTACCGCCAGCCCGTCAAGCAGAATCCTCTGAATAAACTCATCCGCGGCCAGGCCTGCGAGGTAACGGTTAAAGCGCAGACAGACCACCCGGTCAACCGGATAGTGCTGCAACACTTCCAGCTTTTCCCGGAAACGCGTCAGCCTGGGCGGTGCCGACTGTGGCATGAAATACTCACGCGGCTGCGGCTCAAACGTAACCAGCGTCACCGGCAGATGGCGTTCCCTGCCCTGCTCGGCCAGTTGAGCAAGCACCGCCTGGTGGCCGAGATGAAGGCCATCGAAGCTGCCTATCGTTGCTGCGCATCCCCGGTGTTCAGGGCGCAGATTGTGTAAACCACGGACCAGTTCCATCAGCAGCAATCGAGGCTCAGTTGCGAAACGCGCAAGTATAAATCATTCAGGCAACATCATCCTGGCGCTGCTGCAACAGGGTCTTGATATGCAGACCAGATAGATGCAGGGCAATGAAGTAGCTGCCCGCCCCTGCCAGCACCCACACAAGCAAGCCGCTCACGCGCGACCAGATACTCCAGTCCAGCCAGACCTGCAGCGAGGGCATACCCAGAGCCAGAACCGCGGCAAGCGTCAGCGCGGCACAGCCGAGTTGCAGGGAATACCGCGGCCACCCGGGTTCCGGTCGATACACCTGTGTCTTCTTCAGCATGTGAAACAGTAGCCCGGCATTCACCCAGGCAGCCAGCGAGGTGGCCAGCGCCAGTCCAGCATGCGGCCCGGGTATATCGAGCATCACCATGGGCACAACAAAGAGCAGGTTCAGGGCAATGTTGGTCAACAGCGCAACTATCGCAATACGCACCGGGGTAGTGGTGTCCTTGCGTGAATAAAATGCCGGTGCCAGCACCTTCACCAGCATGAAACCCGGCAGCCCGACCGCATAGGCCATCAGACTCAGGCCGGCCATGTCGACATCGACCGCACCGAAGTCACCGTAATTAAACAGTGTCGCCAGCATCGGTCGTGCCAGTAACAACAGCCCGACAGCCGAGGGTATGCCGATCAGCAGTACCATGCGCAGGGCCCAGTCCACGGTGTGCGAAAATTCATCAGCCGAGTCATTGGCGTGGCTGCGCGACAAACTCGGCAGGATTACGGTGGACAGGGCAATGGCAAACACGCCCAGCGGAAACTCCACCAGGCGGTCAGAGTAGTATAGCCAGCTGACGCTGCCAGCCACCAGGAAGGAGGCAATCAGGGTGTCGAACAGCAGGTTGATCTGGGCCACCGAGGAGCCCAGGATTCCCGGCAGCATCAGTTTCATGATACGTCGCACTCCGCTGTCCCGCCTGCCCCATGACGGCCGTGGAAACAGCCCGATGCGCTTCAGGGAAGGGACCAGGAACAGCACCTGTACAATGCCTGCAACAAACACACCAGCAGCCAGTGCCAGCTCGGGTTGTGCCAGGTGTGGTGATACCAGGATCGCAGCCCCGATCAACACCACGTTCAACCACACCGACACGAAAGAAGCGGCCGCAAATCGGCCATAGGTATTCAGTATCCCTGCTGCAAAAGCAACCAGGGAGATGAACAGCAGGTAGGGAAAGGTCAGTCGCAGCATTAATGCCGCGAGTTCAAACTGTGCGGGATCACGGTAGAGAAAACCCGGCGCAAACACGGTAACCAGCACAGGGCTCGCCAGTACCCCGATGACACACAGCACAGACAGCACGCCCAGCAGGGTACCGCCCACCTTGTTGACCAGTTGTTGCACCGAGGCATGGTCACGCTGTTCCCTGTATTCCGAAATGATCGGCACGAATGCCTGCGAAAAGGCACCTTCAGCGAACAGGCGGCGCAAAAAGTTCGGTATCTTGAAGGCGACGAAGAAGGCATCCATGTTCGCATTGGCACCAAACCAGCGTGCCAGCACCATGTCCCGTACCAGGCCCAGCACCCGGGATACCAGTGTCATGCTTCCCACAATCGCAGTGTTTTTCAGTAACTTATGACGCATTTACAGGAATTCTTTTCGACATAAACACATTTACCCATGGTACCGGATAGAAAGGTACCAATTAAAACAGTAGCTTATCAGCAGCCGGGGCAATACGCACCGTTTTGACCGCGCCGCGACCGGTGGTCTTTTTAATCACCCGGCGTTACATGAAAAAGTGCGCCGACACCCTTCTCAGGATTGACAACTCATACTGAAATCCGCATAGTACGCGGTCTTTCGTAGAATGAAATAACTGGAGCAGCTCTCTTGGCCAACTCAGCACAAGCAATCAAACGCGCACGACAGGCGGAGATCCACCGCCAGCGTAACGCCAGTCAACGTTCAAACATGCGTACTTCGATCAAGAAAGTGATCGCCTCTATCGAGGCTGGCGATCGTGATGCTGCCAGGCAGGCATATGAACAGGCCGTGCCGCTTATCGACCGCGCTGCAGGAAAGGGGCTGATTCATGCCAACAAGGCCGCACGTCACAAAAGCCGTCTCAATCAGCACATCAGCAACATGTAAGCAGCAGAGACGCCTTTAACAGAAGCCGGTCACTGACCGGCTTTTTTGTGTCCGCCGTTCAGTGGCTCAGTACCAGGTTATCCCGATGAATGAGTTCTGCCTCATCGATGTAGCCCAGCAGTTCCTCGATGCGACTACTGGGGTGTCCGATGATCTGTTTTGATTCAGCGGCATTGTAATTCACCAGGCCACGCGCCATTTCCTTACCTGCCGGGTCAAGGCACACAACAAGGTCGCCGCGATCAAATTCACCTTCAACACGGGTAACTCCGACCGGTAACAGGCTGCTGCCGGCGCTGCGCAGGACGTTCACTGCACCGTCATCGAGCAACAGCCGTCCACGCACCCGTAACTGACCGGCAAGCCACTGTTTACGGGCCACCACTGCTCCGCTCACCGGCAGTAACCGGGTACCCAGTTGTTCATCAGCTGCCAGCCGTTGCAGGATATTGTGCTCGTGACCGGAGGCGATCAGGGTCATGGTCCCGGAGCGAGCCGCTCGAGCCGCCGCCCGTACCTTGGTCAACATGCCACCACGCCCAAGTACCCCGCTGCTGCCGGCCGCCATTTTCTCCAGCGAAAGATCACCGGCCTGTGCCTCGGTGATCAGGCGTGCCTGCGAATTTGTGCGTGGATCACCATCCAGCAATCCTTGCTGGTCCGTCAACAAAACCAGTAGATTCGCTTCAACCAGGTTTGCAACCAGTGCCGCCAGCGTATCGTTATCACCGAGACGGATTTCCTCGGTCGCCACCGTGTCATTCTCGTTGACGATGGGAATCACCCCCAGATCAAGCAGGGTGTTGAGGGTGCTTCTGGCATTCAGGTAACGCTGACGGTCAGCCAGATCCTCGTGTGTCAACAACACCTGCGCGGTATGCAGACCGTATTTCTGAAAGCGGGACTCGTACGCCTGAACCAGCCCCATTTGCCCGATGGCGGCAGCAGCCTGCAATTTGTGCAACGCATGCGGGCGCCGCGTCCAGCCAAGGCGGGTCATGCCTTCTGCAACGGCACCTGATGAAACCAGTAACACTTCAAAGCCGGCCCGCCGCAAGGCGACAATCTGCTCGACCCACGCATCAATGGCATCAACAGCCAGCCCCTGACCGTCATTGGTCAGCAGTGCACTGCCGATCTTGATAATCCAGCGCCGGCATTCACTGGTTTTTTGCGCATGCTCCATAACGAAAGATTACCCGCCTTCAGCACTGTCTTCCAGGCGCTTCCTGTTCTCGACAAAGTCCATCACCGCTTGCACCAGCGCATCAGTCCCGCTGCGCGCCAGTGCAGATATCTCGAACACAGGACCACTCCACTGCAACGCCTTGACGACCTCCCGGCAACGTTGCTCTCGCTCACCTTCCGGGATCAGATCCACCTTGTTCAACACCAGCCAGCGCTCACGTGCCGCGAGTTCGGCATCATAGCGTTCCAGTTCGGCAATAATCGTCCGTGCATCGGCCAGCGGGTCACAATTCGGTCCCATATCAAGCAGGTGCAATAACAGATGGGTGCGCGACAGGTGTTTCAGAAAGCGGATCCCGAGACCTGCACCTTCTGCGGCACCCTCGATCAAACCGGGAATATCAGCCATCACGAAGCTGCGATGCGCCGCAGCACTGACAACACCCAGGTTCGGGTGCAAGGTCGTAAACGGATAATCGGCAATCCGCGGACGCGCGGAAGAAACGGCGCTGATCAACGTGGACTTACCTGCATTCGGCATCCCCAGCAAGCCCACATCCGCCAGCAGTTTCATCTCCAGGTGCAGCAGGCGCTTTTCACCCGGCGTACCCGGCTTCGACTGACGCGGGGTACGATTGGTCGAACTCTTGTAACGTGTATTGCCGAGACCGTGAAAACCTCCCCTGGCAACCAGTATCCGCTGACCGTTACGAATCAGGTCGCCAATGAGTTCACCGGTCTCGTCTTCATGGACGATGGTTCCGACCGGCACCTTGACAAAAAGGTCATCGCCCGACTTACCGGTACAATTCCTGCCCTTGCCGTTGCCACCGCGTTCAGCAAGGAATTTGCGCGCGTGTCGAAAATCAATCAGCGTGTTGATACAGCTATCTGCTTCCAGGTAAACACTACCACCATCGCCGCCATCGCCGCCATCGGGACCACCATGAGGAATATATTTCTCACGCCGGAAACTGACGCAACCGTTGCCACCATCACCGGCACGGACATCAATGGTTGCTTCGTCTATGAATTTCATATTACTGATCCGTCACTCCCGGCATCCCTGCCTCCCGGCGACGATGGACAGGATGTCCGAGTGCCGTGGAGCACAGGGATGTGCGAGAGCGGCCATACCTACATCCCTGTAAGCAAAAAACCCCGCTCTTGGCGGGGCTTGATAAATCCTGCTGAGCGCCGGGACTAACCCGTAACAATGTCAATAAACTTGCGCTTTTTGGCACCACGCTGCACAAACTGCACCACGCCATCACTCTTGGCAAACAGGGTATGGTCGCGGCCACAGCCGACATTTATGCCGGGATGGAAATGGGTTCCCCGCTGACGGACCAGAATATTACCTGCCAGTACGGTCTCACCGCCGAAGCGCTTCACACCCAGTCGTTTGGATTCTGAATCGCGGCCGTTGCGGGTACTGCCGCCTGCTTTTTTATGTGCCATTGAATAATCCTCTACAGGTTAATTACCCGGATATGCCGGTTATTTCAACTTCTGTGTAATTCTGACGGTGTCCCATTCGCTTCATATGATGCTTGCGACGACGGAACTTGATGATCTCGACCTTCTTGCCGCGGCCATGCGCCTTGACTGTAGCAGTCACCTTGCCGCCTTCCAGCAGGGGTGCGCCAATCCTGACATCTTCGCCTTCCCCGACCATCAATACCTGGTCAAAGTCGACGGAATCGCCTTCATTGGCATCCAGCGTTTCAATCCGCAGGGTTTCTCCCTCGGAGACGCGATACTGTTTACCGCCTGTCTTTATAACTGCATACATTTCAAGAACTCCAACTACATCCACTGCATTGTCGAAAAAGGCCGCTCATTCTAATGATTGCTCGCCACAAGGTCAATCAAATCCCTTGTGGCGCATGACGGTTATCCCCGTTAGACTTGTCCCATGTCAACGAGCCGGGCGCAGCACCCTGAAGCATCCTCGAATACGCGCACAAAAATGCTAAAACTTGTTAATAATCAGAAGAATAAGATTGATCTTGGCACCATCAGACATCTGGTTGCCGAAGACATGGGTGCCGTCGACACACTCATTCAGCAGTGCCTGCACAGCGATGTAGCACTCATCAACCAGTTATCACACTATATTATTAACAGCGGCGGCAAGCGTTTGCGTCCGATGCTGGTGTTATTGTCCGCCAACGCCTGCCAGTACCGGGGTAAACAGCATATTAACCTGGCCGCCGTTATAGAATTCATCCACACCGCCACCCTGCTACATGACGATGTCGTTGATGCCTCCCAGTTACGGCGCGGCAACATGACCGCCAATGCCGTGTGGGGCAATGAGGCGAGCGTGCTGGTTGGCGATTTCCTGTACTCGCGTGCCTTTGAGATGATGGTCAATGCCAACAACATGCGCATTATGGAGATCATGTCACATACCACCAATACCATAGCCGAGGGCGAAGTGCTGCAATTGCTGAATTGCCATGACGCCGAAACCACCGAAATTCGCTACATGGATGTAGTCAGCCGCAAGACCGCCAGGCTGTTTGAAGCCGCCGCGCAGATAGGTGCGCTGCTGGGCCAGCAACCCGAGCCGATCGAAACAGCAATGGCCAACTATGGCCTGCACCTCGGCATTGCCTTCCAGTTGATAGACGATGTGCTCGATTACAGTGCCTCGCCGCAAGATACCGGTAAAAATGTGGGTGATGACCTGGCCGAAGGAAAACCCACCCTGCCGCTAATACATGCCATACACAAGGGCACACCGAATCAGGCCAAACTGATTCGCAAGGCAATTGAAAACGGCGGCCATGACAATATGCAGGACGTGTGCGCTATTATTGAATCAACCGGGGCCATCCCGTACACTGCGCAGGCCGCGCAACGGCAAGCTGACCTGGCCATAGAGGCACTGAATCCGCTTCCGGATTCTGCCAGCAAGGAGGCGCTGTATGGCCTCGCAGAATTTTCAGTCAGCCGTACTTACTAAACGGGCAGTAGCGCAGTCTGGTAGCGCACTTCGTTCGGGACGAAGGGGTCGGAGGTTCAAATCCTCTCTGCCCGACCAATTAACAACAACCGGAATCCGGACAGGACCTCCGGCTTGCGCCCTGACCATTTCATAACCGGTGTCACAGTTCAGCGCATATTCGCCTCGATAATATGAACGTATAATGGCTAACATTCCTCCAGGTGGTGATCGCAGAAGCCCGCAAGTTTTTGATCGCCGCCGATCCACCATGGCATCCGGGCACCTCGAACTACTGTCTAAAATGAGCGGCCATCTGGCCGTCACGCTAAATCTCGATGAAACCATCCAGAAGGCGCTTGATCTGATCGTCAAGTTCGTCAAGGCCGAGGGTGGCGCCCTGTTCCTGCTCGAGGAAAAGTTCGCGACCCTGGTGTGTAAGGCAAGTGCCGGCCCGGTCGATATTCGTGGAATCCGGATTAAGTCAGGCGAAGGCATCGTCGGCCAGTGTGTCACGGAAAATACCAGCCGCATCGTCAGGGATGTGCAGAAGGATCCTAATTTTGATCACTCCGTAGACGAATCTACCGGTTTTCAGACGCGCTCCATTTTGTGTACCCCGATGATCGTGAATGGTCAGAAGCTTGGCGCCATTGAACTGGTCAACAAGCATACTGACGACGGGCTATTTTCAGATACCGACCTGTTGATACTGCAGACGCTGGCCTCTGCCGCTGCGCTGGCGATCAACAACGCACATATGGCAGAAGAGCTGGTCGAACAGGAGCGTTTCAGCCGCGAACTGGAACTTGCCACTGAAATGCAGCGCAGCCTGCTGCCGGTCGAGCCGACTGACATGTATCCGGTTGCAGGAATCAACCTGCCTGCCAACGAGATGTCGGGTGATTTTTACGATTTTTTTGAGCTTGAAGACGGCCGAATATACTTCAGTCTGGGGGACGTCTCCGGGAAAGGCATGGATGCCGCCCTGCTGATGTCAAAAACTGCAAGCCTGTTTCGCTGCCTCGGTAAAACCATACACGAACCCAATGCACTGCTGGCTACCATTAACAGAGAACTCTGTGAAACAGCCATTCATGGCATGTTTGTCACCATGGCCTGTGGCCTGCTGGACCCAAAAACAGGCAATGTGGAACTCGCCAATGCCGGTCATGAACCCCCCCTGATACATACCCCGGAAGACACATTCATCGCGCTGCCAGCAAGTGCTCCACCACTCGGCATCATGCCACTGCATGCCGGAGGTAGCGGTATCAGGGAGGAAACATTCAACCTCGATGGCGGCACATTGTATATTTTCACTGATGGTGTCACCGAAGGCTGTCTTGAGGATGGCAGTCGTCTCGAACAGACGGGATTCCAGGACATCATCCGCGAGCGCAGCGACTTGCCGATAGCGGCCCGCATTAAAGCGGTGGTATCGGTACTCAGCGATACCGGGCGCAAGCGCCATGATGACATCACCTTGCTGGCCGTTAAGGACCCGCGGCTACACCTGTGCCACGATGCTGGTTACGATGGGCCCGAGATGGTTGCCCGCTTTACTTTCCCTGCCCGGGCCGATGCACTGCATTCCGTTCGCGAGGTGGTTAACGATGCCTGTGACACCTGTGGCTGCAACCCGGAAGACGCCACCGATATTATCATTGCCGTCGGGGAAGCCTGCCAGAATGTTGTCAGGCATGCCTACAAGGGACTTGAAGAAGGCGATGCTACATTGGAAATCTACTGCAAAGACGGCATACTTGAGTTTCGTCTGAGGGATTCAGCACGCCCGGTAGACCAGGAAAAAATCAAACCGAAGTGGCCGAAAGAACTGGGACCCGGTGGTCTGGGAATATGCCTTATCCATGACATTATGGACGAGGTTGAATACCTGCCAATCCCTGAAGATCAGGGAAACCTGTTGCGCATGGTCAAGATTATCAAGAGAACAGACAGTTATGAAACATGAAATCGTCGAGAAACAGGGCGCATCCATCGTTGTTTTCAGTGGCGAGATTGACCTGGAAACTTCACCGTCTGCAAGAAAAACACTGCTTAAATGTTTTGAAAACAACGGCAACGTCATCGTCGACCTGTCGAGAGTAACCTATATCGACAGCTCCGGTGTCGCTTCTCTGGTTGAGGCACTACAAGCCGCAAAGAAAAATGGCAGCCGTCTCTCGTTGGCTGCGGTCAGCGAACCCACCCGACGGGTACTTGAACTGGCCCGTCTCGATAAGGTATTTACCCTACACAATAGCGTCGATGATGCACTGGCTGACAAGGCCTAGGCATGCCAGCTGCGGAAAACGGCACCAATAACCGATAACATCACATGCTCAAACTCGTTGAAAAACTCGGGGGTGATTTTCTGTACCTGCTGGAAACAGTCGGCAGAATGGGCATGTTCCTCGGATCCGCCACTGCCAACATATTCAAGCCTCCCTTTTCATTCTATTCCATCGTTCGACAAATCTATTTTTTCGGTGCCCGCTCCCTCATCGTCATATTAATTGTCGGTCTGTTTACAGGCATGGTCCTGGGCTTGCAGGGCTACCACAATCTGAAACAATTCGGTTCCGAGGAATTACTCGGCTCCGCCGTTGCCCTCAGCCTGATTCAGGAACTTGGCCCGGTACTGACCGCACTGATGGTCATTGGCCGGGCCGGTTCCGCGATCTGTGCCGAAATCGGCATCATGCGCCACTCTGAACAGATTGACGCCCTGGAATGCATGGCCATCAACCCGGTCAAGTTCCTGGTTGCACCCAAGTTTGTTGCTGCTCTGATCTCCATGCCTGCGCTGACATTCATCTTTAACATCGTCGGTATCTTTGGCGGCTACCTGGCCGGTGTCGTGTTGCTTGATGTCGCCGAGGGAGCCTATTTTCAGGGCATGTATAACAGCGTTGAATGGGTCGATATCCGCTTGTGTCTCGTCAAATCGATAATCTTCGGTCTGCTGGTCGTGTGGATCACCACCTTCAAGGGGTATTTCCTGCATCTCAACCGGGACGGGGTATTTGGCGCGGAGGGTGTCAGCCGTATCACCACGGATGCCGTGGTGTTGGCGTCAGTATCGATCCTGATTTGGGATTACCTGATCGGGTCAATCATACTTTCATAACACACACAGGACGCACATTGACGGGCACAGTCGGGGTTAGTGATGAAAAAAGTAAATCTTGAAATAATCGTGGGTAGCTTTCTTCTGGCAGGGTTTATCAGTTTTGCCTGGCTGGCTGTAAAAATGGGTGATATCAACCCGTTCGAGAATGAAACCTACCCGGTAACGGCCCGGTTTACTTCAATCAGCGGCCTCAAGGAAGGCTCGACCATCGAGCTCGCCGGAGTCGTTGTTGGCAAGGTCCGCCAGATTGAGCTGGATGCCGGTGATTATGAAGCTATTGTGCACCTGAATATCGACAAACGTGTCGAACTGCAGGATGACACAATTGCTTCTATTCGCACCGCAGGTATTATCGGCGACAAATATATCAAGCTAACACCCGGGGGCTCGGAGATCATCCTTGAGGCTGGCGATGTCATTGAAGAAACCGAACCCTCTATCAGCCTGGAAGAACTGGTCAGCAAATACATCTTTGATAGTGAATAGCCACCGGACGCGGAAATCATGATGAAAAAACTGCTGCTCGCACTGCTGATCTTTACCTTGCCCCTGACGGTACTCGGCACTGAATCACGCAGGGATTTTATCGAAACTTATGAAAAGCAACCTGATTCTGCCGAAGAGGTCGCGCCGCCGCTCCTGGAAGAGATGGAGTCTGACGGCACGGACGAGGAAACCGCGCCATACATGGACGACGATGACCTCTCCTTCCTCGACGAAGAAGATGATGAATTTGTTGAAGTCTATGACCCCTTTGAAAAATTCAACCGCGGCGTATTCTGGTTTAACGACAAGGCCTATTTTTATGTAATGAAGCCTGTTGCAAAGGGCTGGCGCTGGCTTGCCCCGGAACCGCTGCAACTTGGCATCAGGAACTTTTTCTCCAACCTGCGGGCACCGATACGCTTTGTCAATGCCGCCTTGCAAGGCAAGTTTCGTGATGCCGGCAATGAACTGACCCGCTTTGGCGTGAATTCAACGCTGGGCATCGGCGGCCTGTTCGATCCTGCAAAGGCACATTTCGGGATTGAAAGGAAGATAGAAGACACCGGACAGACTCTGGCTCATTATGGCGTTGGGCCCGGCCCCTACCTGGTGTTGCCGTTCCTGGGTCCCTCGAATTTCAGAGACGGCATAGGCCTGCTGGGCGACTATTACTTCAGCCTGGTACCGGTACTGTTTGAAAACCGTTACTACTGGATGGCTGTTTCCGGTGATATTATCAACTTCCTGTCGATTGACAAGGATACCTATGAAGGCATCAAGAAAGATTCACTGGATCCTTACCTGTTCCTGCGCGACGCCTATGGCCAGTATCGCCTGAATTTGATAATACACTAGTCATTGACTGCACACTTTGATTCAAGAGGTCGAAAACATGTTAAAAAGAGTTTTGCTCACACTAATAACCGGATTCGCACTGGCGTTTACCGCCATGTCATTTGCGGCAAGTTCGCCGATCGATGAGGTACGCACCTCAGTCGATGCTGTTCTTGCAATACTGGACGACGAGCAACTGAATTACGAAGACAAGCGTTCACAAATCAGCGGCATAGTCAAACAACGCTTTGATTTTCGCGCCATGTCACAGCGTACTCTGGCGACCAACTGGAAGAAGACCACTGACGAGGAGAAAGATAAATTTGTCGAGCTGTTCTCGCAACTGATCGAAAACAGCTATGTGGGGAAAATCGAGTCATACACCAACGAGAGAGTGGATTACCCGGGTGAAAAGGTTAATGGCAGGAAGGCCGTCGTGGAAACCCTCATCATCACAGCCAGCGCCGATATACCTGTCGACTACAGGCTATACCAGAAAGGCGACCAGTGGCTGGTTTATGACGTCATCATCGAAGGTGTCAGCCTGATCAGCAACTATCGCAGTTCTTATCAGGAGATCATGAAAAAAGAGGGGTTTGATGGTCTGCTGACGAAGATGCAGTCGAAGATTGACGAACTATCGGCTACCCCCTCATAACCCTGCCCTGTCACAGGATTATTGACCACAACAACTAGATTCGCTGCTGGCTTCGATCTGCTGTCAGACGGGCAAGGTATTCCTCAGCGTTAATCGCCTCATCCCTGGGGCGACGGTTAATCATATCCTGAATGACCTCATTGTCACTGTGTTGAACATCATCGACAGTGCCGGTCATCAGCACATGCCCCTGCCCGAGCACGGTAATCCTGTCGGCGATTTTGAAGGCACTTTCCAGTTCATGCGTAACCACAACGATGGTTACCTTCATGGCCGCCTTGAGGCGCAATATCAACTCGTCAAGCTCCGCAGAAACAACCGGATCAAGCCCGGCAGACGGCTCGTCGAAGAACAACAGGCTCGGATCCATGATGATGGAACGTGCCAACGCAGCCCTTTTTAACATACCGCCGGAGAGTTCAGACGGCATCAGGTTTTCAAAACCCGCCAGATTAACAACCTCGAGCTTCATGCGCGACATGATGCGCATGGTGTTCTCATCCAGTTTGGTGTGATGTTTGAGCGGCAACTCGATGTTCTCCGCAACCGACATCGAGCCAAGCAAGGCGCCCCCCTGAAATGCGACACCGATCTTGCGCCGGATGGCGTACATCTCGCGACTGGAGATCCGTGTGATGTCCTTGCCGAAGATGTGAATACTGCCGGAGGTGGGCTTGTTCAATCCCAGCAGATTGCGCATCAGCGTGGTTTTACCCGAGCCACTGCCGCCCATGATCACCATGATCTCCCCTGCCCGGATATCCAGATTGATACCGCTGAGGACTGTGCGATCACCGTATTGCATACACAGGTCTCTGACCTCGATCACGTTCTCGGTGGTATCATTACTCATAGTGCATCACTCTGCTCAATCAAGACTGCGGTTGCAGCCTGCTTTTGTACCGGACTGCATGAATTTTCACAAGAAAAGCCTGGCGTTACGCTTCCTCTTCCTTGGCTTTTTCCCAGTAGTAGTCGAGCGTGTCCAGATCCGTATCGGAGAGCATCTGCCCGGCATCCTGCAGGAATTTTTCAACCCTTTGAAAGCGACGCGTGAATTTACTATTGCCCCTGCGCAGCGCCACCTCCGGTTCAACGCCGGCATGCCGAAGGAGATTAACGGCTGCGAACAGCAGGTCACCGGCTTCATCTTCCAATGCGTCGTGCCCTGCATGACTGTTGATTTCCTCGTTCAACTCCTGCAGTTCTTCTTCAACCTTGTCAGATACACCGTGTATGCTTGGCCAGTCAAAACCCACCCGGGAGGCACGTCTTTGCAGTTTCCAGGCACGCGTCAATGCCGGGAGTGCAAGAGGAACACCATCCAGTGCGCTTTCCTGTTTACCCCGTTCGCGCTCCTTATGCTGCTCCCATGCCCGGGTCTGCGCCTCCACTGTCTCAATTACCTGTTCGGCAAACACGTGTGGATGTCGACGTACCATTTTCTCGCAGATGCCAGAAACGACATCATTGAAACTGAACCAGCCACGCTCTTGAGCCATTTGTGCGTGAAAGGCCACCTGGAATAACAGGTCACCCAGTTCATCCTGCAACGCTGTCGGATCATCCCGCTCAATCGCATCCACCACTTCATAGGCTTCTTCCAGTGTGTAGGGTGCAATTGAACGAAAGTCCTGCTCCAGGTCCCAGGGACAACCTGCCTTAGGATTGCGTAATTGCGACATAATATCGATCAGGGTATCAACCGTAGCCGGTGAAAAATCATTGCTGGCCATCAGCTTGTCTCCATGAGTATCTGCGTTGCCTACAATCTGTATACGATTGATGTGCCCCCCGTCAGCCCGGGAAATGGTCTGCCGCGAAAGCACCGGGGCTACTTGTGTATAGTGCGCTGGCACACATCCCTGTGCGCCATGTTTCACGGAAAGGTATGAAACAGGCTCTGAAACTAGTGCACACCGTCCGCCAGGGCAGATATAACCTTGTCTTCAAGCTGTATGCGTTCAGCTATACACTCCCCGAGATTGGATAAATCAACGGCAAGGAATTCGACACTGTTGTCCAGAGACATCGACTCGTATTTGTCGTTAAAACGCAGGATCTGGTCAGTGGTTTCTATAATCTTCGGATATATCTCATCTGCGACCGAAAGAACCGATGAGCGGCGTTCGCGATTATCAGACAGATAGCGGTACAACTGAAAGTGAGCGCTGGCGGTATAGTCGATGAGTGCCTCACAAAACGCGCGCAGTGCTTTTTCCACAGACGGCTCAGGGTTGAACGGCTGTCGACCCGCCAGTTCAGTGAGCAGCGCCAGCGTCGCATTACGTGATGACACCAGTGCATCCAGTTTCTTGCGTGATCGTTGGCGTCGATCAACGCCACCCGGTAATTCTGCAGCCATTTTCTGCTCCTGCCTGATGTGCAATTAAAATTTTTTTATGAGAGAGCCTACCCGGTCTCTGTTCCACGCACCGTCGCTGGCTCTGGCGGCCATTGTAACAAACACACATCGGATGTCTGCAGGTAATGGAAAACTACCTGAGCCGCTAAAGAAAATGGTTCTCTTTTAGTCAGTTAGTTCAGTAATATCTGCCGACAACCCAAACTTCCATGAGAATACTGGTGTTATCTTTCCTGCCTGCCCAACCGATATACCCACATCAGGATAGTTTATAATTAACCTACTGAATATCATTGATATTTTGTGTTATTATCACATAACTGAACGGGTATAAATCTTGACTAAAAGACTCAACTATTATTATGATATACACATGATATCGGCTGGTCTCAGTTAAGTGGATCCAGCACCGAAGCACTGGAAAATCGGAACACCGGATACGGACCAGCGCTACCGGTAGTGACACTGAAATACCGTATTCATCGAGGTTAGCTATGAAGTTATCAACAAAAGGACGCCATGCTGTCACAGCAATGATGGAATTGGCGCTACAGCACAAGAAAGGACCGGTGACGCTGGCTGACATTTCTGCGCAGCAGGCAATATCGATTTCATATCTTGAGCAACTGTTCGCACGATTGCGTCAGCACGGTCTGGTTACAGGCATGCGCGGACCCGGTGGTGGCTACTGCCTTGCCCGTCCGGCATCTGAAATTACCATTGCCAGCATCCTGGCTACGGTTGATGATGTTACGCGGCGTGAAGAACAGCCACACACCCAGGGCGAGGCTCCTGCCGGTGCCCAGATGTGGCTACGCCTGAGTAACCGCATCTATGACTACCTCAACAGCATTACACTGGAAGAGGCCATCGAGTCAGCAAGCAGTGATGCACAAACCTCACTGTTTGGATCCGGCTTCCGGCAGACTGCCGCATAAACAAAAGTTTAAATCATTTCAGCTGTGTAGGAGAATTCGAAATGGCATATAGCGATAAAGTACTTGACCACTATGAAAACCCGAGAAATGTCGGCTCTTTTGACAAGGGTGACAAGCAGGTCGGTACCGGTATGGTCGGTGCGCCTGCCTGTGGTGACGTTATGAAGCTGCAGATCAAGGTCAGTGACAATGGCATTATCGAGGATGCCAGGTTCAAGACTTACGGTTGCGGCTCCGCAATTGCATCAAGCTCGCTACTGACAGAATGGGTAAAAGGTAAGACCCTGGATGAAGCCCGTGAGATCAAGAATACCGACATCGCGGAAGAGCTCGCGTTACCGCCTGTCAAGATCCACTGCTCGGTACTGGCTGAGGATGCCATCAAAGCGGCTATCCAGGACTACCAGGGCAAGTCGTAAACATCTGATCTGGTACCTGAGCTGACCAGAAATCGACAACGGGGCCATATGGCCCCGTTTTTATTCATACCATCGTATCAACCGATCGAAGGGATACTGCATATCCCGGGGACGCATGATCATGCAGACACCGGTTACCCGGCTCTACCCTGCAACGGGCGAGCAACACCTGCTGGAGGGGCTGTACCTGCAGCATCAATTGCACCTCAGAGGACGGCCAGATACTCCGTTTGTCTACAGCAACTTTATTACCTCTCTGGACGGCCGCATTGCCCTTGGCAGTAACGCCAGCACCACGCACACCGTGCCCAGTGCGACAGTGAATCCGCGTGACTGGCGCCTGTACCAGGAGCTTGCAGGACAGGCCGACCTGCTGGTCTCCAGCGGCCGCTACTTCCGGCAATCTCTTTTAGGCGAGGCACAGGACCAGCTGCCAGTCGGCAAGCAGGCAGAATTCAGTGATATCCGCGAGTGGCGACTGGCACAGGGATTATGCGAACAACCGGATATCGCCATTCTCAGCGGTAGCCTGGACATCCCGCTTGCTGCACTGGAACCCTATCGCAATCGTCGCATCCTGGTCATTACGGGTGACGCATCAGACCAGGCAAGGACAGACGCGTTACTGGCGTCAGGAATCGAGGTATTGCGTGCCGGTCGCGGAACGATGGTTGATGGCAGCCGCATGACCGCTGAGCTGGCGGCATTGGGATACCGTAGTATCTATGCCATCGCAGGACCGGATGTTTTCTATACCCTCCTTCGTGCACAGGTTATTAACCGCCTTTACCTGACAATCGCGCAGCAACTGCTGGGAGGAAATGACTTTGACACCCTGACACGGGGCCCATTACTGGCACCGCCCCAGGGCATGTCACTGGTCAGCCTGTACCACGACCCGTATGCCCCTGCCAGGGCAGGCCAGCTGTTTGCTGTCTTTGATGCAAAGGAATAACACCTGCCCTCCCGATTACCTTAAGCCTGTTGTTCTAGGCATTCCCGGAGAGCACGCCGAATAGTCGAGCGCGCAACGACCCTGCCCCGGTTGATGCCCTCACAACGTCGGGATTCGCGGTTCCAGGCCGCGGCACTAGCAACCAGCTCAGGCCAGAACGGGTAGGTTCGGCATTGAACCGGGCGAACGCTATATACCCGGCATTTGCCCTCTGCATCCAGAAAGATGCAACGTTCGCCGGGCCCGGCGGCCAGCACCTGGTCTCCGTCATCAAGACGACGCAGGTAGCGACGTCGAAACCAGCTGCGCGACAGTTGCAGAGAGGCGCGAATCCTTTCAGACTCATTGTCATCCAGGTACACATAATAATCGCCGGCAGTGGTGCAGCACTGGCCACACTGCGTACATGAGAAACGCAGCGCCTGTTGCATGTAAAATGGCTGCACAGTAAGTCGCCACTAAAGAGGAAAAGCGGATTGTCTCACACTACCCGATTAATATTCCAAGGCCGGATTATTCAACTTGGCATTGAATCCCTGACCCTGCCCAATGGCGAGCCGGTAGAGCTTGAAATCGTGCATCATCCTGGCGGGGCCGCTGTGGTGGCACTGGATGAACAGCAGCGTGTTTGCCTGCTGCGCCAGTATCGGCATGCCAGTGGCGGCTGGTTATGGGAATTACCCGCAGGCAAACTGGAAGCGGATGAAGCTCCGCAAACGACAGCCAGTCGTGAACTGCTGGAGGAGGCCGGAATCGAGGCCGATCAATGGCAGCCCCTCGGTGACATACTGGTAACACCGGGATTCTGTGATGAAGTCATACACCTGTTTCTTGCCCGCGGATTGACACACCTTGACGCGCAACCGGAGGCGCACGAGGTGATAGAAGTGCACTGGTTACCCCTCGAAGAGGCACTGGCTCAGGTATACAACGGCACCCTCAGGGATGCCAAGACCATGCTTGGCCTGACGCTGGCAGAAAAACGCCTCGGTAACTTGCTGTCTGCCGTGCATGATTAATGATTCACCAGGATTTGCTGCGGCAATCTATGCTAATGTCGGACAACGCAATAATCTTCAATCTGTGACCGTAACCATATGATCTATTGCAGTAACTGCGGTGCACGCGTCATCGAAAAAGTCCCTGCAGGCGACAACCGTACACGCCATGTCTGTGATGCCTGCCAAACGGTGCATTACCAGAACCCGAAAATCGTGGCCGGCTGTCTGCCCGTATGGGATAACCGCATCTTGCTGTGCCGCCGCGCCATTGAACCGCGCTATGGCCTGTGGACGCTCCCTGCCGGCTTCATGGAAAACGGAGAATCAACCGAACAGGCCGCCGCACGCGAGACCTGGGAGGAGGCCTGTGGCAAGGTCACTGATCTGGCACTCTACGGTGTTTTCAGCATTCCGCACATTAATCAGGTCTACATGATGTTTCGTGCGCAGCTGGTGTCAGAGGATTACCAACCGGGGGATGAAAGCCTGGAAGTCAGGCTGCACGAGGAACATGAAATTCCCTGGCATGAGCTCGCCTTTCCCGTCGTTAAGCTGACACTTGAACGCTATTATAACGATATCAAATCCGGACACTTCCCGGTGCACGTCGAAAATATCACTCGACACCCACGCGGTAGAAATAAAGCAACCTGACCCTCGAGGAGAAACCATGTTCAGACACATCCTGATGCTTGCTCTAGGCACTTTGATTTACAGCCTGCCGGCTGCTGCGCTTGAAATCGAGGGAATTGAAGTTGCGGAGACAATATCATCTGCTGACAGCAAGACCACATTGATGCTGAACGGTGCCGGTCTGCGGGAAAAATTCTATATAGACGTTTACGTCGGAGCACTGTACTTGCCGGCGAAAACAATGGATGCGCGAGCCATTCTCAGTGACGATGGGCCGGGCAGTGTCCAGATGCACATTCTTTACAGCGAAATCAGCAAGCAAAAGCTGACTGATGGCTGGATTGACGGCCTGGATGCCAATCTGTCAAAAGACGAACGACAGGCAATCCAGCCGCGACTGGATGAATTCAACAAGCTGTTTACCGTCGCACATAAAGGTGATGTCCTGAGTATTGAATACATCCCTGAGAGGGGCACAGAGGTTCGGATCAACGGCGAATGGCGTGGTGCGGTTGAAGGCAATGACTTCTTTCGCGCCCTGTTGAAGATCTGGTTAGGAGCAAATCCGGTGAGCAAGTCACTCAAGCAGGACATGCTGGGAAGCAACTAGGTAACCACTGACGAAGATGCAGGGTGTGTTTCTTGATAGTGCGACCGTAGACCGACGCGATCTTGATATGAGTGTCCTGAAGTCGAGCCTGCCCGACTGGTCAATACGCAGCGCAACGCTTGCCGGTGAGGTCGGAGATGCGATACAGGATGCAGACATTGTTATCAGCAACAAGGTGGTGCTGAACCGGGAGACATTGCAGCTCGCCGGTTCCCTGAAACTGATCTGCGTGGCAGCCACGGGCACCAACAATATTGACCTGCGCACGGCGGCGGAACAGAAAATCACCGTCTGCAATGCCCGCGGTTATGCCACCACATCGGTGGTTGAGCATGTTTTCTCGCTGATACTAGCCCTCACTCGCCATCTCAATGAGTACCAGGCCGACGTCAACAAGGGAAAGTGGCAGACTGCCGAATCCTTTTGCCTGCTGGACTACCCGATCAGGGAACTGGCCGGACAGACCCTGGGAATTATCGGTTACGGGGAACTGGGCAATGCAGTCGCCACCATGGGCAGGGCATTTGGAATGGAGATCCTGATTGCACAACGGCCGGGTGGAAAACCCCAGGCGGGTCGCTGCTCACTGCAACAGCTGTTATCCCAAGCTGATATTATCACTCTGCATTGTCCACTTACCGAGACGACCCGCAATCTTATAGACCATGGTGAATTTGCGCTGATGGGCAAAGACACCCTGCTGATCAACACGGCACGGGGCGGCATCGTCAATGAAACGGCGCTGAAACAGGCGCTTCAGTCCGGTGCAATTGCCGGCGCCGCAATTGATGTGTTGAGCGAAGAACCTCCAGGCCGTGGTAATCCACTACTGGACGAACCGGTACCCAATTTGATCGTGACACCGCACATTGCCTGGGCAAGCATTACCGCACGGCAATCGCTCATCAATGAACTGACTGACAATATTCATGCATTTCTGAACGGCAGGCCGCGTAATGTGGTTCATGCATGAGTGAGGAACCGGTTTAAACAACGTGTCACTATCAACCAGCACTATCAAGATTAACCTTGAGAACATCCGCGAACGCATGCGGATAGCCGCGACTGAAGCCGAACGCAACATCGATGACATACGGCTGATCGCTGTTACCAAGTACATGCCACCCGAATACGTGCAAGCAGCCATGTCAGCAGGACAGCACTGCTTCGGCGAAAACACCCTGCAGGATGCACACAGCAAGCAAATTCTGCTGGATGACCCGGCAAACGAGTGGCACTTCATCGGCCACCTGCAATCCAACAAGGCAAATTCGGTCGCCGTCAATTTTACCTGGTTGCATACACTTGACAGTCTGAAACTTGCCAATAAACTGTCTGCCAGCGCCACGCGGTCACGGAGCACACTGAATGTGCTATTACAGGTCAACATCGCCAGTGATCCTGATAAATTTGGTCTGCAGGCGGCATCGATCTACCCTTTTATTGAAGACCTGTTAGATGCCGGGCTAACTGGCATCCGTTTGCGTGGCTTGATGACCATCGGTCGCCGCAACGACAGCCTCGATCAGACACGCGCAACCTTTGCCGCCCTGCGGAAACTGTCTGAGGCGTGTGCGCAACGATTTGATGCGCACCGTTTCAGTGAACTTTCCATGGGAATGAGCAATGACTTCGAGGTCGCCATTGCCGAAGGTGCCACGATGATTCGCGTCGGCAGCGCCATTTTCGGCCAGCGCCCGGCAACTGCACCCGAGCACGCCCATGAATCACTATGAACAATCACTGTACTGTTTTTTACTTTGAGTGATACCGACACAAACACCAACAGAAACCAGTCCTCTGGCAAGATTTCTTTGTGCATGAATTGCAGTACAATGTGCCCGGGAATCATCCGCGCGGCAATGCGCAGTCACACTTGCGAGGTCTCAGCATGGTTGAGCTGAATGAAACGAGTTACCTATGGATAGTCGGCGCATTATGCGTCCTGCTCGGTATTGGACTGGGCAGCATCGTGACCTACACCCTTACCCGCCACAATAACCGGAACCAGAATCTGCAGGAAGAACTGGACCAGCTCGTAGAACGATTTGCCGAGTACCGTGAACAGGTCAGTCAGCATTTCATGCACACCTCGGATCTTGTGCAGGAAATGACGCGCAGCTATCGTGCCGTTTATGAGCACCTGGCCACCGGCGCATACCACCTCTGTGCTGACCAGGAAGATGCCCCCTCACTGGGGCATCAGCCAGCGGAGACGCCGGCGACCGATAACGACCTTACGGCAAGCGATCCAGACTACGATGAACTGGCCGAACTCTCCAGCATCAGGAACGATATTGATTCATTATTGAATGACTCACCCCGATTTTCGAAAGTTGTCGATGTCAACGGCGAGGTTGATGAGTTAAAGTCAATAAAGCACTGATGTCACAAACCCACAGTCGGGAAACAATCAGTTGCCATCCTTCTCGTTATATGGCGCCATAATGGCCACCAGTTCATTCAGCACCAGCTGCCGTTCAACCTCAGTTAGATCAGCTACTTCGGCAAATACCTCGCCAGCTCTCAGTAACCCGATATAGGCAGAGACGCGCTCACAGCCGTGCTGGCACAGTGACTCCACGCATTGCTCAACGCTACTGTGTGCTGCGACCATGTATCTGTCCTAGAGCCTCGTCAATACCCTGTAGTTTACAGTGTTTTTAGTGTTTACATAGCGGATCACAGTTTTATCCGATCACACACCCTAGACTGTATTCTGATAAATACGGGACGTGTCTGCAAACCAAGGCACCCCCTGGAGCGTTCGTAATGTGGTTTCAAGCGATCAGGACAAGCATCTCGACTATCGCCCTGCTGGCACTGCAGGGATGCGCAACACTCTCCGCTACAGGCCCCTATCACAATCCAGTCGCCGCCAGCCAAATCCCCGAGGCAGATCCGATGCTGGATCACTACATTGCCTGGGTTCCACGCGACAGTGCCCAGACCGCAACGGTTGCCAAGGCAATGACTCACATCTCACTGGTTAATGCCAGGGAAAAAACCGCAAAACAACTGTGCAGCGACACCTGGGTAATGAATGGTGAGTTCGCGGAAAATATTGGCCCACTCCCCACCAGCGCACCCGAATCGGCAGGCGGTTATCCCGCCTGGTATTACCGCATCAGCCATCGACCCGGATTGAGCGGCTGCCAAAGCACGGATACACAGAAACTCTATCACACGCTGCTGGAAAACCTGCCAGACTGGATGGACATTAAGACATCCAGTGCTACAACCCTGAGCCTGCTTGAATAGTTATTGCTTGACCGGGACCTGACTTCCAGCCTCCAGCTCTTCATCAACTGCCAGCACCATACTGCGGAGTGTTTGCTCGCCCAGTACAGACTGCTGCGCTGTATTCAATTCCATCATAAGCTGCTCAATAGCCCTTACCGGTGTTAACTGCTGCAGACTCAAGACCCGAGTCTCACGAGAGCAACGAACATCGTTCAACACATCAATGATTCGTATGTTCTCAACGTCGTGCATAGGCATGTACAGCGGTGCACTGTTGTTGTCAACCTCAATCAGGTAGCCTGCATCGACAAGTGTCCTGAGAATACGCAGTAGCGCCTCACCGGGCAGGTCAAGATACTCGACAAAACGATCAAGCGTCCAGGCTTCCTTGCCATGAACATAATTATACCCGACCAGAAACATTACCTGCAGCGCCAACCGCTCGCGCATTCGATTACTGAGTACCATCGGTTCCCGGTGCAGGGTCATGTACTTTGGATGTTGCACAAAGTAGGCAATCTGCGACCCCACCAGCAAGATCAACCAGCTCAGGTACATCCAGATCAGCAACATGATCACGATGGCAAACCCAGAATAGATCGCTGCATACTTTGAAGATGAAGCGATGAATGCGGCAAATCCCCAGCCGGTTATTTTCCACAGGACACCGGCAATCACACCACCGACCAGGGCCGCAGTAAACTGCACATGCGTATTAGGGATGAAGATATAGATAAGCGTGAACGCCAGGCACACGAGGACGTAGGGAACCAGCTTGCTGACATAGTACATCAGGGTACCAAAGGGTTCTATTGCAACCAGCTGTTGTGCTGTCTCCGTATCCAACACCATGGCAGTAAAACCAACTGCGCTGAAGATGAGCACCGGTCCTACCAGGGTGACACTAAGGTAGTTACTGATACGCTGTGAAAGTGATCGCAGGTGATCAATCTGCCAGACAAAATTGAAGGCAGACTCGATTTTTTGCAACAATGAAATAACGGTGTAGATCAGCAATACAATACCGATTGATCCCAGCACGCCGACTTTTACATTTTCAACAAAACTGATAATCCTGTCGGTAATTTCAATACCATTCGGACCAAGCGGTGTCAGCAGATTATAAAGCAGCGGTTCAATCCTGTTATGAACCCCGAAACCCTTGAGTACAGAAAAACTGACCGCCAGCAATGGCACAACCGACAGCAGGGTGGTATAAACAAGACTCATGGCACGCAGGTTTAACTGGCCACCCATCAGTTCCTTTATTAACAAATGCAAAACGCGTAACACAAACACCAGGTAGTGACGCCAGCCGGACAGCTCACGCATTTCATCATCCCAGACCAGGGAGTTGAGCCGCGCCAGCAAGTTATGAACCTCGTTAACCATTCGCCAATCCGTTCAGTACGCCAAAGTCACCAGGACCAATTCCGTTTGCCTGAAAAAAAACAATACACTGAAGATGACACCGCATCGGCCGCCACCTTGACAGCTAAACCCGCGCGGCTGTCTGCCGACTGTAAACGCATCATAGCATCAACCACCACAGAGCTACGACCCGGACAGCGTTGCATTCCATGGCAGCGCCAACGGTTAAAGATAAGATCCTCAACGCCGATACGACTGCAAGAATCATCACATCAGCACGGGCGGGGAAATGAGCAACGAATCAGGCAACAAACAACGGTTATTAATCGTTGATGACTCCAGGGTTATCCGGGTCACAGCACGAAAAATCCTGCAGAACCACTTCGATACGGTTGAAGCAGTGGATGGTGAAAATGCATGGGAATTACTCAACAATAGCGCTCCGTTTTCCCTGGTTGTCTCCGACCTGACCATGCCAAACCTTGATGGCTATGGTCTGCTTGAACGCATAAGAAGCTCGCACCTACCGCAAATAAAGACCATCCCTGTTATTGTCATCACCGGCGCCAATGATTCCGAATCAACGAAGGAGCGCGCCAAACAGGCGGGCGCCACTGATTTCATAGGCAAACCGTTCGATTCCGTCCACTTGCTTGCGCGCACACAGGCACATGCGAGCGCACATACAACAACCCAGACACTGATGGAAGAAAACATCGGACTGGAGGAGCAGGCACTGACGGACCCGGTCACCGGTCTGGCAAACGAAGCCGCCTTTATGGACCACAGTTACCAGCAGCTGTCATATGCTATTCGCCACAAAACCAGTCTTGCAGTTTTCCGCATTGAAATCGATGACTTTGATGAACTGTTCAAGCATCACGGCAAGGATATTTCCGAATCAATAATCAAGTCCGTCGCGACGGTGCTAAAATCAAGTATTCGCCATGAAGACATGGCCGCGCGTGTCGGTAGCGCCCGTTTTTCCCTGCTACTGCCAGGCATGAGCACCACCGGTATCCGCAACCTGGCTGACCGGACAAATCGTGATATCCGCGCACGCATTCTCAAACAGGGTGAAAAAAGGATCCGTTACACGGTCAGTATCGGTGTTGCAGCACCCGAGATACGTCGTGATACGCGTTTTGAAGAGATGCTGTCGATTGCTGATAGCCGACTTGTTTATGCCGTGTCCCAGGGAGGCAATCAGGTCGTATTCGAACAATCCGGGGCTGGTGCATCTTCATCACAGGACCAGGCGTCCACCCAGGTGACTGTACCGGTGTTGCAGGATGAAGACATCACCGCAATGATCAACCAGCCTGTCGAGCCTGAAATAGCATATGAAAACGTCAACGCCGAAAACGACGAGGCATTGGCAAATGATGAGTTGACCACGGTTGAATTCCGTACCAGACAGGTGCCTGATGATATACCGAGCATGTTTGCCGGCCCTGTACCCGAACTGTCAGTATCGGCAGCAACCGATAGCGCACAGACAAAGACGCCCGTGCAGGCAGCAGCGACGGGGACTGCAACCTTCACCGTCGACCATGACGCAGATGAAGGTCAAGATGAAGATGAAACAATTATCATCACTGCGCCATTCGATATCAATGACCCTTGTGAAGCAACCCAGACAGCCTGGCAACAGCCTGACAACACACCCATTACAGAGACTACACCTACCCACACTTCGGGTACCGGCGACCATGCGACGGTGAGTGAACGCAGTGCTGATGCTGCTTCAGCGACTCCCGCAAACACGACGCTCTCCGAAGAAGCAGTTGAAGGCGTCACCATGAAGCAGCCTGGTATTTTCCGGCGCATCTGCTCAGCCCTGGCATCCCCGTTCCGGCGATCCAGGCAACCCGGCTGATCCGGGGGTCATCCTCACTTCTGATACAACTCATGGCCGGTCTTTCTGGCCATGAGTTGTATCAGCCACCTGTTTTTTGAATATAATTGGGCGCCTTTGACAGTGTGCACATTATTCTCGCCAGGAGCCCAGGTATGCCGTCCTTTGATATTGTTTCAGAAGTTGACCTGCATGAGGTCAGCAACGCCGTGGACCAGACCAACCGCGAAGTCGGCACCCGCTTTGACTTCAAGGGAAGCGACGCGCGTGTCGAACAGCAGGAAGGCACCATTACCGTACATGGCGAAAATGAATTTCAGATTCGGCAGGTAATCGATATCCTGCACAATCGCATGTCGAAACGCGGCATTGACATTTCCTCACTATCGAAAGGTGCTGTTCACAACAGCGGTGGCAAGGCAACTATGCTGATCAATGTCATACAGGGCATTGACCAGGATTCCGCACGCAAACTGGTCAAAAAGATCAAGGAATCAAAATTGAAGGTTCAAAGCAGTATTCAGGGTGACAAGGTGCGCGTCACCGGAAAAAAACGTGATGATTTACAGCAGATTATCAGTCAGCTGGAGAGCTACGATTTGCAGCAGCCCCTGCAAACCATTAATTTCAGGGACTAAACCACACCGATATCACATGTTCCCGGCGATGGGCGCAATGACAAGTGCAGACTCACCTCAAAGTAGATTAGAATAGCCTGATTAAACCTAGACAGGCTATTCGCATTTACAATGACGCAATCGACCCAGGCAGATGTACACACCCCTCACGTAAAAAAGCACAGTTATACCCGCGAGGAACTGCTCGATTGCGGTCATGCGAGGATGTTTGGCCCTGGCAACGCCCAGCTGCCATTACCCCCCATGCTGATGTGTGACCGTATAACCCAGATCAGCGACAAGGGCGGCGCACATGGCAAGGGGCATATCATCGCCGAACTGGATGTAAAACCGGATTTATGGTTTTTTGACTGCCATTTTGAAGGTGACCCGGTGATGCCCGGTTGCCTCGGCCTGGACGCCATGTGGCAACTGGTCGGCTTCTACCTCGGCTGGGCAGGCAGCCCGGGACGTGGCCGCGCACTGGGCGCCGGTGAAGTGAAGTTCACCGGCCAAGTAACCCCGAAAAACACCTTAATTACCTACCGCATTGACATGAAACGCGTCATTCAGCGCAAGCTCAACATGGGCATTGCCGATGGTGTCATGGAAGTCGACGGCCGGAAAATCTATCACGCCAGCAGTTTGCGCGTAGGTCTGTTTACCTCAACCGAAAATTTTTAGGATTATCATCATGCGTCGCGTTGTCATCACCGGACTTGGCGTTGTATCAAGTCTTGGAAATAACAAACAGGAAGTCACCACTTCACTCAGGGAAGGAAAGTCCGGTATCGAATACATACCGGAGTACAAAGAACTTGGTTTTCGTAGCCATGTAGCAGGCACTCTCAATATTGATACCGAGGCGTTGATTGACCGCAAGCTGCGCCGTTTCATGGGCAATAGCGCCGCCTACAACTATATCGCCATGCAAGAGGCCATTGAGGATTCAGGCCTGGCGGATGACATGATTTCCAATGTTCGCACCGGCCTGATTGCCGGCTCCGGTGGTTCGTCCACAGAGAACATCTCCCTCGCCATCGACACGCTGCGTAACAAAGGCCTGCGTCGGGTTGGCCCCTACATGGTGCCGCGCACCATGTCGAGCACCAATTCCGCCTGCCTGGCCACACCATTCAAGATTCTCGGCATCAACTACTCAATCAGCTCTGCCTGTTCTACCAGCGCCCACTGCATTGGTAATGGCTATGAACAGATCCAGTTTGGCAAACAGGATATTGTGTTTGCCGGAGGCGGCGAGGAACTGCACTGGACACTGACGCTAATGTTCGATGCCATGGGTGCACTCTCCTCCAAATACAATGACACACCGGAAACGGCATCACGCCCGTATGACGCGACCAGAGATGGCTTCGTCATCGCCGGCGGCGGCGGCATGGTGGTGCTTGAAGAACTGCAACACGCGCAGGCGCGCGGGGCAAAAATCTATGCCGAACTGGTCGGTTACGGCGCAACATCCGACGGCTACGACATGGTCCAGCCCTCGGGTGAAGGTGCGGTACGCTGTATGCAACAGGCCCTGTCCACGGTCGATGGGCCGATTGACTATATCAATGCACACGGCACCAGTACACCGGTCGGCGACATGCGCGAACTGGAAGCGGTACGCAAGGTGTTTGCTGACGATATTCCGAAAATCAACTCGACCAAATCGCTGTCTGGCCATTCACTGGGGGCGGCGGGTGTTCACGAAGCCATTTATTCACTGCTGATGATGCAGGAAGATTTCCTCAGCGCCTCGGCCAACATCACCGATCTGGACCCCGCCGGGGAAGGTTTTCCGATCATCCGCGAGCGCATCGATAGTGCCGGCACCAGTATCATGATGTCCAACAGCTTTGGATTCGGTGGCACCAATGCCACACTGGTATTCAAACGCTGGCAGGATTAGCGCTATTTCAGCAACATCGGGCTGCGCCTGGCTCGCCAGCGCTGAAAAGTCGGAAATTCGCGGTAGCCGCCACTGAGGATATAATCCAGCACATTGCGCAAACGGTAGAACTGTACAACGGAATCAACGCGCATGATTTCACGGCCATTTTCGTCAAAAAATATCAGCGTGGGCGTGTAAAAAAGCCCCAGTCTTTCAGCCCATTGTCGTGCCTTCATGCGTTCTCCGGAGGGTGTTATTACCGGGGTATCCGACCAGAAGGGTAACTGCACAACCTCCATTTGTTCGAAACGTGTCACTATCTCCGGGTCCTGCAAGGGGCCGGTGTGCAGCACATCACAGGCGTGACAGTTGCCCTGCTCAAAAAATACAACCAGTGGCCTTTCACCCGGCCTTACCGTGCGATCCAGCATATAGGGGCCGGGCAGGAACAACGGCTCATCGATGAGGTCACCGGGTTCAAACACCAGCGGTACATCTGCACGTGCCAGGTATTGACGATAATTTTCATCCTTGTAGTGCGCATCAGCGACATATTCCAGCGCCGCACGAAAACGATACGGCGGATAATAGCCACGCAAGCGCAACACCTCCTCTCCCGTGCTGTTATAGAAAATCAATGCCGGGGTAAAGTTGGTTTTGTCTCGAATCGCCAGTGCACTCTCTGTCAGCTCCCAGCCCTGCAGGTCAGTCACAGTGCGATCGCCGTGGATATCAATGCCGATGATATCGAAATGCTGACGCAGGTACGCCTGGATATCCCCTGCCTCCAGATCCACTTCCAGAAACTGCTTGCAGTAGGCACAATATTTCTGCCCGAAATAGAGTATCAGTCCCTGCTTACCCGCCTCCCGAACCTCCGCTATATCTTCACGCAGGTCCAGAAAGCTGAGTTTGAACCAGTCCGGAAAGGCCAGCGGATCTTCAAGGGGCGCATCATCAAATTCCACAAAGCCATGATCGTAACTGACCTGTGCAGCCGCGGCGTTGAGGGTCACACACAGCATCACTACCGGGCATGCCAGTCGTGCGAGAAGATGATTTCCGCCTGCTTGAGCTTTCTTTGGGTTCATGATACTAGCTGCATAAGGGGCCACGGCTACCGGGAATCACTACTATAGCTGGCATAACTGGTTTCCGTCTCCCACAAAGTCACATCGGTCACTGGAAAACCTTTTGCTGCAACATACTCATATATCATTTTCGCAATGACTTCGGCCGTTGGATTCTCCTGCGTCACCCTGACCCGTTCACCACTGCCCTGCAACAAGGGCAGAATCGGGTCGTCCTTGTGCAGCAACAGGGTATGGTCAATTTCGCTATCCAGCCATTCCCACACCAGCCGCTTCAAGTCACTGAAATCTTCCACCATACCGCGTTCATCCAGCGTCTTACTCTGCAACATGATCACCGCACGGGCATTATGTCCATGCAAGTGCTGGCACTTGCCCTGGTAGTTCAGTAGCCGATGACCGTAACAAAAGGAGACAGATTTTGACACGCGGTACATGTTAATCATCCATTATTCATACTGTTACAAAACAGAGCTGAACCGCTGCATCTGCAGCTGGCGCTAACTTCCGCCAGCATTCAACAATCAACCCAAAGAATAGCTCCATTTTATGGCCCCTACCCAACATTGGCTATACATATTGCCGGTAAAGTTATTAGAATGTCAGCTATGTTAATGAAACTCCTGAATTTGGTTACCTGCTAATGGCAGGCATGCCGACATGGACCATTCTCGGTGGCGGCTACCAGTCCTATCTGAAAGGAGACTATCTGGCAGCTTTTGAAGAATGGCTGCCGCTGGCCGAACTGGGGGATGTCGAGGCCCAGTACAATATCGGTGTCATGTACGATGAAGGTACCAGCCCGGAACCGGACCTTGGCAAGGCCGCGGAATGGTACCGCAAGGCCGCAGAACAGGGGTTTGTCGATGCGCAAGCCAACCTCGGTATGATGTACTACCAGGGACAGGGGGTAACTCGCGACCTTGAAGAAGCGGCCCGCTGGTTGCAACTGGCATCAGACAGCGGCGATACCGAATCGGCAGATATACTGCGACGCATTAGCAAACAGAAAGAACCTGCACCACCAACCGACAAAACATAAATAAACACGTTAAAACAGTCAGTTACATACTATTCCGAAGGTACTTTCGGAGAACAAGGTAACCCACGCCATGACTGAGGCAACACACAGCGATCCGCTTCCAGACACACCGGACACTCCCTACCCGCTTCCTGGCAGCGTCGCCCAACCGGCATATGACACCGGTGAGCGTGACATGCTGATCACCGAGATCAAACAGCTCCTGAAGGAAAAGGATGCTGCCCTGGTGGCACATTATTACACCGACGATGATCTGCAAATGATCGCCGATGAAACCGGCGGCACCGTATCCGACTCACTCGAGATGGCGCGCTTCGGCAACCAGCACCCTGCCAGCACCCTGGTTGTTGCCGGGGTACGCTTCATGGGGGAAACTGCCAAAATACTGAATCCGGAAAAACGCGTCCTGATGCCAACCCTGAAAGCCGAGTGTTCGCTGGATCTAGGCTGCCCCGCGGAGAAATTCATCCCGTTCTGCGACGCGCACCCGGAGCGCACCGTGGTGGTCTATGCCAACACCTGTGCAGAAGTGAAGGCTCGTGCCGACTGGGTGGTCACCTCAAGCATTGCGGTTGACGTTGCAAAATATCTGAAGCAACAAGGCAAGAAGATTCTCTGGGCACCCGACCGTTACCTTGGCAGCTATGTCCAGCGGGTAACCCGTGCTGACATGCTACTCTGGCAGGCCAGTTGCATTGTGCATGAACGTTTCAAGGCCGAGGCACTGCAAAACCTCGCCGAGCGCCACCCGGACGCGGCCATCCTGGTACATCCCGAATCGCCGCAATCCGTGATTGCACTCGCCGACGTGGTGGGTTCAACCACACAGCTGATCAATGCCGCCACACGGCTCCCCAACAAGAAATTCATCGTCGCCACGGACAACGGCATCTTCTACAAGATGAAACAGGCTGCACCCGACAAAACATTTCTGGAAGCCCCGTCAGCGGGCGAAGGTGCCACCTGTGAAAGCTGTGCTCACTGTCCGTGGATGGCGATGAATAATCTGCGCAACCTGGCCGAGGTCCTGAAAAATGGCAGTAATGAAATCCACGTCCCGGAAGCGGTCCGCATAAAGGCCCTCACAGCCACCCAGCGTATGGTTGATTTCGTCAAGGAACGACACACTATCGACTGACTTTTTACAGCCCGCTAACACTGTCATCAGCTCAGCACACCCCACCCGTCTCAGACGTCTACCGTAGAAAAACAATAAAACAAGTCTGGCCTTGTTGACATCCGTGTGACCGACGTAGACTCGATGCTGATTCATTAGCGCCGGCCTGCTACTATTGTGCTGTCAAGACATGCCATCGACTGATCCGCTGATGCTCATTAATAAGGACTGATAACGATGTCTACTGGTAACTACTCGATGATGGGTAGTGTTGCCGCCCTGGTAGCACATACCCTGCGCACCTACGGCTGTGATCCGGAGCCGCTCTTCAGGAAGGCAGGAATTGATATGAGCCAACTGTCAAACCCGGATACCCGTTACCCCGGCGACCGTATACAGCATCTCTGGCAACTTGCAGTAGATGCGAGTGGCGATCCCTGTTTCGGTTTTGTCGCGGGAGAGCATGTCCAGCCCGTTGTCCTGCATGGCCTTGGCTTTTCCTGGATGGCCAGTGACACGCTGCGGGATGCACTCACCCGCCTGGTGCGTTATTCACGACTGATATCCTCGGCAGCCAACATACATCTGCAGGATAACGATGACTGCCTGGACCTGGTCATATTACCGCCGAAAGGGGTAAAGGTGGTTGTCACCGCTTTCCAGGATTCCGGCTTGAGCGGTTTTCTGCGCATGTGTCGCTTGACTGCAGGAGACGAGATTGACCCTGTTCATGTCTCGCTGAAACGCCCGAAGCCGAACTGTGACAGCAAGCTACAGGCATTCTTTCGCGCACCGCTCCAGTACGACGCCGATGCCAACATACTGTCCTTCAGCAAACAACTGGTTGATACACCGTTAATCAATGCCAACCCCCTGTTGGCACGCATCAATGACCAGGCTGTTGTAGATTACCTGGCGCGCTTTGACCGTGACAGCCTGACTATGCAGGTGCGTTCAAGAATCATTGAACGTCTGCAGGATGGAACACCCAACCAGGAAGACATAGCGCATTCCCTGAATGTCAGCTTGCGCAGTCTGCAACGCAAACTCAACAGCGAATCAACCAATTACAAGACACTACTGGAGAGTACCCGCCGGGAACTGGCACTGCTTTATATTCGCGAAACGCATCGCTCACTCGGCGAAATCACCTATTTACTGGGTTTTTCCGAACCCAGCAACTTCACCCGTGCCTTCAAACGCTGGACGGGGGTATCCCCGATAGAGTACCGTGAAAACAACTGACCGGCCCGGGATCGCCCAGTCGGCCACACCAATACCGGCGCCACAGAACCATTCCATGCAAACGCTGCTCTCGCTGCTGCTGTCACTGATGCTACTCTCGGCCTGTGACAGTGGACCTGGTGCTGACATGATCGAAACGCCTGTCGGTTCCACACTCGGCCCGCAACATCTCGCACTGATCGTAAATGACGAGGACCCGTTGAGTCGCCGCATTGGCGAGTATTACCAGACACGGCGACACATCCCCGCCAGTAATGTCATCCATGTAAAGTTCACACCGGGCAGCAATGTCATGCGCCCGCAAACCTTCAGGTTGATCAAGGAACAACTGGATAAACAGGTCCCGGCAAGCATACAGGGTTACGTACTGACCTGGACGGCACCCTACCGGGTTGGTTGCATGTCCATCACAACGGCATTCGCAGCCGGCTTCGATGAAGCATTCTGCGTACAGGGATGCAAGGCGACCAGGGCAAGCCCTTATTTCAACAGCAACAGCCAGCGGCCGTTTACAGATTTTAACTGGCGTCCGACCATAATGCTGGCCGGTGAAACGTATGCCGCGGTGCAGGCACTCATTGATCGCGGTGTTACCGCTGACGGTACCCACCCGGACGGCACGGCCTACCTGCTAAGCACATCCGACAAGGTCAGGAATACGCGGGCACGCTTTTATCCCGGCATACACCTGCTGCAGTCCGACCGTTTCAAGGTGGAGACTATTAAAGGTAATTCCCTGCAGCATCGCAGTGACATCATGTTCTATTTCACCGGGCTGGTACACGTCAAGGGCATCGACAAAAATCAGTACCGTCCCGGTGCCATCGCGGATCACCTGACATCCGCCGGTGGCAAATTAACCGGCAGTCGGCAAATGAGCAGCCTGCGCTGGCTGCAGGCGGGCGCGACCGGCAGCTATGGCACCGTGGTCGAACCGTGTGCCTTCATACAGAAATTTCCACGTCCGAATATTGTTATTGACCGTTACCTGAATGGCGAGACCCTGCTGGAAGCTTACTGGAAAAGTGTCCAATGGCCCGGTCAGGGTGTGTTCATTGGCGAACCGCTGGCTGCCCCTTTCCGCTAGACAGACAGGCTGCTCACATAAAGACCCATCTATCTGTATTATAAGTATTTTCATGAGAACCCAAGACAGCACCCAACCCCTGACATCTATCCCGGAGAACTGGATCGCCTGCAAGGACTGCGACCTGTTGCTGGAGCGTGTGGAAACGCCCCTCGGTGACAAGGCACTGTGCCCGCGCTGCGCCAACCCGCTGTATCAATCACGGGAGCAAAGCGTAGAACATACCCTGGCGCTTGCTGTCACCGGGCTACTGCTGTTCTTGCCGGCCAATCTGTTACCGGTCATGACACTGGACCTCGTCGGCCAGGAATCCTCGACCACGATATACGAGGGCTCCCTGGTGCTGTTTCGGGAAGGTTTGTACTGGACGGCCCTGTTGGTGTTTTTTGCCAGCGTCGTGATCCCGCTTTGCAAGTTGCTGCTCATGCTGTTTGTCTCTGGCTGCCTGCAGTTGCAACGATCCAGCCCGCTATTGCCCTATGCGTTTCGTTACTACCACTATCTTGATGAATGGGGCATGCTCGAAGTGTATATGCTGAGCGTGCTGGTCGCCGTGGTAAAGCTCAAGGGCATGGCCAGTGTTATACCGGGTATTGGCCTGTATTGTTTCATCGCCCTGTTACTGGTGACCACATTGATGTCCTCATTGCTTGACCAGGACGATTTCTGGAGCAGGATCGAGCACGGCCTGAAAGGGCAATCGCAGTGAGACAACATCCGTTAACTGCCAGGCAAATGGGCCTGATTCGCTGCCATACCTGCGGCAAGCTGGCATTTGATGTCGGCCATGACGGTTATGAAGAGCACTGCCCGCGCTGCCGGGCACACATGCACATGCGTGCCACCAACAGCCTGTCACGTACCTGGGCATTATTGATCACGGCTGCAATCCTCTATATACCGGCGAATATCCTGCCGATTATGACAGTCACCTATTTCGGCGCCGGACAACCCGACACCATCATGTCCGGTGTTATCACCTTGCTACAGCACGGCAGCTACCCGGTCGCAGCGGTAATATTTATCGCCAGCATCCTGGTACCCGTACTGAAAATGGTCGCACTGCTGATCCTGCTGTTATCCGTGCAGTTAAAATGGGTGCTGGACGACCGCCAGCGCACCCGCATGTACCGTGCCGTCGAACTGGTCGGCCGCTGGTCGATGCTCGACATGTTTGTTATTGCCCTGCTGGTTGCACTGGTCAACTTCGGCAGTATTGCACAGATTGTGTCGGGACCTGGTGCTACTGCCTTTGGCAGCGTCGTGGTGTTGACCATGCTGGCCGCCACGACATTTGATGCGCGCTTAATCTGGGATAAAGAGGTTACTGATGACTGAGCAACCGGCGACCGGTAACGATACCGGCAAACCGCAGAAACCCGTGCTGAATAAAAAACGCGGCATTCCGTTTATCTGGATATTGCCGTTGCTGGCGGCACTCATTGGTGGCGGTCTGGTGATCAAGAGTCTGATGGACGCCGGCGTACCCATTGAAATCGTATTCAACACCGCCGACGGCATCGAGGCCGGCAAGACCAAGCTGATGTACCGCGGCCTTGAGGTTGCGCGGGTCAAGACGGTGCAGCTGAACCCGGATCTGCAGTCGGTGACGGTCCACATCGACATCCCGCGTAATGCCGAGAAACACCTGGGGTCGAATGCACAATTCTGGCTGGTGAAACCGGAAATTTCTCTTGCCGGCGTGACCGGGCTGGGTACCCTACTGTCCGGCAACTATATCGGTGTCAAACCCGGGGGCGGAAAAAAGACGCGCAAGTTCAGGGCACTGCCCAGTCCGCCTCCACATAATGTCGAAACCCCGGGACTGCATATCACTGTCACGGCCGAGAAGCTCGGCTCGCTCAGACAGGATGCGCCCATCTACTACCGGCAAATTCTCGTCGGGCGTGTTCAGGAACATACCCTCGCCGAAGACGGTAACAGCGTCAACATCAACCTCTTCATCAACGAGAAGTATGAACACCTGGTGAGAACAAGCAGCCGCTTCTGGAACGCCAGTGGTATCAGCATTTCCGGCGGTCTGTCCGGCTTGTCTGTTGAAACCGAGTCAGTGACAAGCATACTCTCCGGCGGTCTGGCCTTCTTCACACCGGACTACGATGAATCCACCATCCCCGCCGAAGATGGCGATGTATTCACTTTATACGATAATTTCAAGGTTGCCGATGCCGGCGTGAACATCACACTGCACCTGAAAAGCGGGGAAGGCCTCAAGGAACACAACACCCGCATCATGTTTGAAGGAATTGAGATAGGCAACATTGAAGAGATCGGCATTGAAAAGGATCTTAGCGGCGTTGTGGCACACGCATCGCTTGACCCTCGTGCAAGTCACCTGCTCACCACCGGCACCCGCTTCTGGCGAGTCAGTCCGCAGATATCACTCACCGAAGTATCGGGTCTGTCGACGCTGCTTTCAGGTGAGTACATTGCAATGCAACCCGGTGAAGGAGAACCGCTGACAGATTTCACGGTACTGGACGAACAGCCGGTACTACCTGTCAGCCTCCCCGGTCTGCACTTCACGCTCAGCGCCGATAACCTCGGTTCGCTCTCAACAGGCACCAGCATCTACTACAAGAGAGTTCCCGTCGGTCATGTGCAATCCTATCACCTCGATAAATCGGGCGAGCGGATCATCATAGATGCCTATATCAAGGATCAGTACGCCCATCTGGTACACAGCAACACACGCTTCTGGAATGCCAGCGGTATAGAGCTGAGTGGCAGTGTGGCAGGTTTCAAGCTGAGAACCGGGTCAGCCGCCAGCATCATCTCGGGCGGTATTGCTTTTGCCACACCAGGCAACAAGCCGTCCAGGACAGCAGCGAAAAACGGCAGCCATTTCAAACTGTACCCGAATTTCGACGAGGCCTCCGAAAACGAGACCCTGTTTCGCAACAAGCGTAAACCCGGTCTGCATCTGAGTGTTCGCACCGCGAATCTTGATTCGCTCGCAGCCGGCTCGCCGGTGCTTTATAAAAGGATAACGGTCGGGCAGGTCGATAGCTACCGGTTGGATGAGGACAATGAAACGGTACTGGTACAACTCACCATCAGGCCGCGATACAAACACCTGGTACATACAAATACACGCTTCTGGAATGCCAGCGGTATCGAGGTGACGGGTGGGCTTGGTAACTTCCATCTGAAGAGCGAATCCGTCAAGTCGATACTCGCGGGCGGCATTGCCTTCAGCACACCGGACAAGCCGGGCGCCGTCGCACAGGAGAATGCGGTATTTCCCCTGTATAAGGATGCACGCAGCGCAATGGAAGACAGCATACCGATTCGTATTACGTTTGATTCGTCAACCGGACTGTCTGCCGGCGCTGCAATCAAATACCAGGACATCCAGATCGGTCGCGTCACGGATGTCAAACTCAGAAACAACCGCAATGGTGTGACAGTTTATGCAGACCTGTTTGGATCAGCCAGTCACATGGCCAGTACGGGCACGCGCTTCTGGGTGGTCAGCGCGAAACTCGGTCTGACTAAAACCGAACACCTTGGCACCCTGATTAGCGGTAACTACATTGCCGTGCAGCCCGGTGAGGGTATACCAGCCACACAATTCACCGGACTGGAGCAAGAACCCTTCGAAAAAGGCCTCGGTGACGGCCTCAATTTACAACTAACGACACAGCGACTCGGGTCTATTAAAATCGGCGACCCGGTCTATTATCGACAGGTACCCGTGGGTAGCGTCATTGGCTACAAGCTGGGGGCCATTGCCAACGAGGTGATTGTGTTCATCAACATCAGGCCCTACTACGCCCCGCTGGTGCGTGGCAATTCAGTGTTCTGGAATACCAGCGGCATCCGCGTCGATGCCAGTGTTATCGGCGGTATAAAAGTTGAGACTGGCTCGCTGGAATCTATCCTTGAGGGCGGCATCGCCTTTAGTACACCTGACAATTCCGACATGGGGGATGCTGCCAGTGAGGGAATGTCTTTCCAGTTGCATGACAAGCACATGGAAAGCTGGCTGCACTGGTCACCAAAGATACCGTTGGGTTCACAATAAGCAGATTATCGGTATCCACGACCGCATGAATTCATGGCGCCGATACCATTCCCCTCGCCGTGCTTCAACTGCAGCGGGGAAGTCAGTTATGCTGCCCGAGTGTGCCTATTCACTGGCCAGCCAAACTACACAGGGTGTTTCTATGCCTTGCATAGAGATACCAGTATCACATGCCGGCGAGGGTAAGCCATTTCCTGTATCACTGACGATTTACGCTCCAGCAAAGGATGTCATACCTTGGGACAATATACACCGACCGTGAACCTGCCTATGCTGATGAAATGAGCGTATCAGAAGCAGGAGCATCGGCATGACACACTCCTCGATGAGGATGATGCAGAAAATTCACAACATACAGGACATGGACAAGCCGTCAGTCTCAAGCTTGCTTGCACATATCATCTCTTTCGCATTTAGCAGCAGCATGATCTCACTGCTGGCACTGGTCACTGCAATCATCGTGTTTCTGGAATACCACAACATTGCAACCGGCAACTTCTTTGCATTGCTCTCCGGCACTGTCATCGTACCTTCCTTGCTGCACGGCTGCAAAGCCTGGCAGCAGGAACTCAATGAATACCAGAAGTCGTTGACTGACGACCGACACACGCATAATTCACAGACATACTAGCTGCCTGAGAATACTTTATCCCCCTGATCTCCCGCAGAACAACCATCTGCACCCTGCTGCGGGGCGACACTGATCGGCCACCTTACCTCTACGAACGCCTCCATTGTGATTTTATTTTCCATGCTGTTATTCAGACATGAGATACATCTTTCCATGCCCTTTACTCCCGTGAACAGACGATAATTGATCCTATGAAATGAGGACAGCATGAGGAAACACGGGTATTGAGACCAACAAGCAGTATCTGCTTGCAGCGGTCATCTGCAATGGTATTTAACAGGTATTCACGGAAATGAACGCTACGCCCCTGTTCCAGGCCTTCGCATACCGCTGCTACTCAATATACCTCCCATAGCAGGGTGGATTATTTAGTCTCGACACACGGTTTGCGCTACCCTTGCAATATGCCTGTATCACACTTGCCATTGCTTGCCGTCCTGTGCCTGTATGCAACGACAGTTCATGCCGAGGAATGGCAGCTCCATGAACAGCAGCTGACGGCTTCCGGCGAGGTGTGGACGCTAGCCATCCCGGCCGGTATGCAGCTGGAACTGTTGACAGACCAACTGGAGCAACCCCGCTTGCTGGAGTTCCTGCCAAATGGGGATCTGTTGATCGGCTCACGCAGTGGCAAGGTTTACCGAATGGAACCCCCGTTTCGCAGGGCTGAGGTACTGGTCGAGCTGGAGGACTACCCGCATAGCATCGCCTATCGCGACGGCGAACTGCTGATTGCACAGACCGATGGCCTGTATCGCGCCAACTTCAGGCCTGGCCAGACCCGCATCGACCGGGATACCGTTCAGTTGCTCGCTGCCCTGCCAGGCGGTGGCGGTCACAGCAGCCGCACCGTGGCCGTCGGTCCGGACCAGCGTGTGTACCTTGCCCTGGGAATCAGCGGTAATTGTTCCGATGAGTATCTTGATCAGGGCTACCCATTCGACGACCGGCGCGGCGGTGTACTGGTGCTTGATGAAAGCGGACAACGACCCCGCTGGCAGAGCTTCGCATCCGGTCTGCGCAACCCGGTGGGGTTTGACTGGCACCCGCAAACCCGCATCCTGTACGCGTCCAACAATGGCCCCGATCACCTCGGTTACGACCAGCCTCCCGAGTATTTTGCAAAACTCACACCCGGCTCGTTCCATGGTATGCCGTGGTACCAGTTTGACGGCAAGTCCATCCAGCGCGATGACTGTGTGCGCACCTCCCCTCCCCGTCCACGCAGTGATGTAGCGATTCCGGTTGCCACCTTCCCGGCTCGTAACGCCCCCATGGGTGTCGCCTTTGTACCGGAAACAGCCATGGACAAGCGTTTTTACAACAATGCCATCGTAGCCCTGAGGGGGTCCTGGGGGACTCAACCCTCCGGAGGTATGCTTGGAAAGCGATCCACACGACGGCCACCGGCCCTCGTGATGGTACATTTCTCAGATGGCAAAGCGGCGGATGTCGTGCCTGTCGTGAGTGGCTTCCAGAGAGCAGACGGGCAACGACTGGCGCGACCGGTCGGTGTGATAACAGGTCCGGACGGGGCATTGTATTTCACCAGTGATTCCCACACAGAGGGCCTGTTCCGCCTGCGGTCCACAACGCCCGTTAACCACTAACCCAGGACACAGTTCCCGAGTCAGCATACTCCATGATGGAGTTTCGATCTTCAAACAGCGCTTATTTGAGATCGTCTAACCTGGTCAGGCGAATCAGGATATCGAAATTCTTCACCCCTTTCGCCTTGCTGGTGCCAACAATTTTATTTTTCTCGATCTTGCCTTTTGATGTGATCTGTATTTTACCTGCGAATTTTTTTCCGAATATGGTGCGCAACTGACCATATTGTGTAATAGCAACAGACATCTCGAAATCATCGCCCTCTTCCTTGTAACTTCCTACCGCATAGTGGTTGGGACCTGCTCCCTGGTATTCCCCATTTTTCATAAATGCTATGGCTATGCGTTCCCAACCATATGGACCTTTCATTTCCACAACCCAGATACCTTCGCAACTCATAACGCTCTCCAATATAACAACATTGATATTATAGATAACCTCTATAAGTATATGTTATCCAGATGAATCATGGAGGGGCAAGCACCAGGATCCGCTGATGGTAAATGCAGTTCGAGTATCCGCACCAAGCCATCACACACTGCTCGCATTTTCAGTCCCTGGCCGCATTTCGATTAACTTCGTAAGCACAGTACGTCGTAAAATGGCCACTTGTGGGCCACTGCAGAATAAATAGTTACATATTTCAAGACGGGTTACATGTTGTAATTTTTGATGCTTGCGGTGTCTGTCAAGTCTCCTTCGCGGCTTGAGGGTGAACCTATTGTGCTATCCCATTGTTATTTAAAGAACTCGCATGAGTGCAAGTCTGGTCAAATATTCCGTCTTCGTCTCACCGGGACATTTACTGACTACCGTATAAGGATCCAAGCAGGGCTCTTGGGAGCTTCGATCTTTAGACACGATTAAAGGGCGTACTCGGTCATGCAATACCGCCCCTCCCAACTAATCCCGACTGCTTCTCATCGGATCGCAGAGAGGTCATCGTCTCAAGCACAGTCACAGAAAGATATTATAAATTCATGATATATATAATTTATAGGTATTTTTTAACTACAAGTGATCACATCCGTATATCTACGCATACTTGACTTGTATCAAAGACCATTCATTCAATATTGGCTAGTTTTACGATTTATCGCCTTACCATCGAGTACCAAGAATTTCGGATCAAGAGGAGGAGAAAATGCGTAAGTTCATCCGACATAACGAAACCTGGTTCAAGCCGTTACTTGCCACATTTGTCTCAGTCGCATCCATTTATCTAATAAGCCATTTCTTGGCATAGCAAGAGGGGGACGTTGTTCAGGAGTACCAGGCTGTCATGGAAATGGCAGGCTCATTTTGGCACGAATAAAAACAATGCCGGCCTACGAATTCACGAAGACCTCCGCTCGGGGCTCTGAAGCCCCCGTAACCTTGCTTATAGCTTGCGGTAAAACTGCATAACCAACTTGGCCTTGCGTGGATAAAATATATAGAGTGAAGTTGGTCGAAGATGCGTCGATGCCTGACAACAGAATCCGGCTTACCCAAGGTCAATCACTACCCGAGCTGATTATGTCGACGTGCTGACACTCAAGAAGGCCGCTGCCCAGCGGCAGCAGGATGAAACCATCACAGAGGCCATCACCGAGTCCATCGAGGCCGGTGAGTACCAGCAGACGGAAATCACAGCCCACTGTAAAGACGAGTACAACATAGGCTGGCGAACAGTCGAGAGGGTGCTGAATGAGTACAGCTTTCCACCTCTCAAATTGTGGTAGCGGGCATTTCAGAAAAATGCCTTTGTCTATACTCTGGAAAGTGCCCCCCTTTCCCGCGGTAAAAGTAAAAAGGAGAGCCCCCCTATCGATTGTGCCAAGGTATCCCCGCCTGCGCTTGAGAAGAAATTTCTGAAAATAAAAAAGAAAAAATCGAGCAGCAATCTGGGGTTTACAGGGGGAACGCCCTGTACTTCCGAGACCGACCAGTAACCTGTCATTCGTCGTGCCCGGAATTCCAGTTCATGCCAAGGCGGGCAACGATGATAACCAAAACACGACTTTTTATCCCCATACGAATACCACCCCTAAGGGCCGTCATTGAATGAAAATATTAAGCCGCTTTCTTGCGTCGTGCCATACCGATTAGCCCCAGCATACCAGAGGCGAAGAGCCAGATTGAGGCGGGAACAGGTACTGGAACGACGTGTAAACTAAATGAATACGAAAGTACCGAATCCTGACTGTTTGTGAATGCAAGGTTATCAGCCAGTTGGTAGGTTGCTGCATTCAGCATATAACCATCAATAGGAACATAATCCCAGTCACCTGGAGTTATGAAATCTCCCGGAGTTTGTAATATTTTTCTCGTTATGAGCGCGCTGCCTGCAGGCGCAAAACAGCTGTAAGGCCTAGATGCATCAGGTATACATGATTCTTCAACGGCCAATGAGAACAAATCCCAAATCCATGCTGTTCCCTCTGCATCGCCCAGGTTCAGGTATCTATAAGTAATATCAATTGTCGCCCTGTAACCATTTGGAACGGTGAAGCGAAACCCATCAACTGGGTCAACTGCCCATGCCTGTGACCCAATAAACCAGTTACCACCCTCGGTCAGCGTAAAAAGTTGCCCTGCGTTGAAATCACCAACAATCCCTTCATCCCAGGTTGAACTTGATTGGTGACTCACTGAACTGTTAGGGAGAATAGTTACGCCACTGATTAACAATATATGGCATAACCGCCAATCGGTATTGTCCTTAGGTACAGACAGCAAATCTGCCATTAGAAAAGGTCGAGCCCTCTCCCGCTATGACAGTTCATGGACAGGTGTCTACCTCGGGAGCGGATACATACAGTGTTACCTGATGAGCCGTCGGGGCCATCCTGCTGTGCAGCCTAGATAACTGAACGGCGGCTTTTGTTCAAACGATGGCCGCTGTTTTCATTTGAGCGAATAACCCACCTTGATCAACTGCAGAGATTCACGCATGCGAACACGATACAGACGCATCATTCATGATGCCGGGGCGGCTACATGGTGGGACCCGGCCAGCCTATGGGATGCTTTCATTGAAGATCATATGAGGCCGCTTATGAGCTTGTTTGGAATACCTGTACCCCCTTACATTACAGGCGAAGAAGACGAACACGGTCAAGATAAATTCTGCTACTAAAAATGCTCGCGTTTTCCTAATACACTCGGAAAGTCGATTTAATGCGGATTAGCGATCGTTTTCAGGTAATGAGGATTCAAGTTGTATCGATGGCAATCAGTTGCAAAAATTCTTAAATGAGTGCTACCGCAGTTACCTTCAATAGAAAATCGAGCGTGGCAATATAGGAAGCGGGCTGCAATAGCCCGTTTTTATATTGCCCTATGCACTTAATGCACACTTTAGTCAGGATTAAGAATTACGCCGGCTAACCTAACTTATTGATTAATTGGTAGCTACGGGTGGACTTGAACCACCGACCCCAGCATTATGAATGCTGTGCTCTAACCGGCTGAGCTACGTAGCCAAGGGTGCGATAGGGTACCTGAAAACAGTAGCCCTGGACAAGTCTCGCTGCCTCTCTTGCGGGTGCGCCTGGACGTTAAACGTTAAAGCGGAAATGCATAACATCACCATCCTGTACGACGTAGTCCTTGCCCTCCAAACGCAGTTTTCCGGCATCCTTTGCACCGTGTTCGCCCTCGTAGCGGACAAAATCGTCGTAGGCAACGACCTCGGCGCGGATAAAACCCTTCTCGAAATCGGTATGAATTTCACCCGCCGCCTTGGGCGCAGTAGCGCCGACGTGCGTGGTCCAGGCGCGGACCTCTTTTACCCCGGCGGTGAAATAGGTCTGCAGTTTGAGAAGCTTGTACCCGGCGCGAATTACGCGGTTCAACCCGGGCTCGTCAAATCCCAGCTCGTCGAGATACTCCTTGCGCTCCTGGCGGTCGAGTTCCACCAGTTCCGCCTCGATGGCGGCACAAACGGCTACCGTCTCGGCGCCCTCTTCCTCGGACCGGCGGCACACCGCATCCAGGTATGGATTATTCTCGAAGCCATTCTCGCTGACGTTGGCAACGTACATCACCGGTTTGGCTGTCAACAAATGCAAGTCATAAAGCAGTGCCTGCTGGTCATCATCAAGCGCCATGCCAGTGATCAGCCCGCCGGCATCCAGATGGTCACGGGCGGCTTCAAGAATGGCCAGCTTTGCCCTGGCCTCCTTGTCACCACTCTTGGCAATCTTGCCAGCGCGGTTGATGCCTTTCTCGACAGTCTCAAGGTCTGCCAGTGCGAGTTCCGTATTGATGACATCAATATCACGCATCGGGTCTACACTGCCGGACACGTGTACAACGTTGTCATCATCAAAGCAGCGCACCACCATGCAGATGGCATCGGTCTCGCGAATATTGGCCAGGAACTTGTTGCCCAGCCCTTCACCCCTGGAGGCGCCGGCAACCAGTCCGGCGATGTCGACAAACTCCATGGTAGTGCTGATGATCTTCTGCGGCTTGACGATCTCAGCCAGCCGGTCAAGACGCGGGTCCGGTACCGGCACAATGCCGACATTGGGATCAATGGTACAGAAGGGATAATTTTCAGCCTGAATACCCGCCTCGGTCAGGGCGTTGAACAGGGTGGACTTGCCCACATTGGGAAGACCTACAATGCCGCATTTGACGCTCATAGTTATCCAGTTCTCTAATGCATTCCAGGATGGACCAGGTACAGCGCGCCCATCAACGAGTATCACACATGGCGGTTATTTCGCCGTATGCAACTCTTTCATGGCCTTGTCGAAATAGCCTGAAATAATATCCGGCAATACCTTCACTGCGTCGTCTATTGCCTGGTCAATGACGGCACGCTCGTCGCGGGAAGCATTCTTCAGCACATAACCCACGACATCATCACGATGGCCAGGATGTCCTATGCCGATACGCAAGCGCAGGAAATCATTGCCCCCAAGATGGGGGATCAGGTCACGCAGACCGTTATGTCCGCCGTGACCACCCCCTCTTTTCAGCTTCACCGTGCCCGGTGGCAGATCCAGATCGTCATGCACGATGAGAATGCTGCTGCGCGGAATCTGGTAAAAGGCTGCCAGTGACGCCACCGGCAGTCCGCTGCGGTTCATAAAATCCATGGGTTTCTGCAGACGACAGTCATGCCCCGCAATCAAGCAGCGCGCAACCTCGCTCTTGAATTTGGTTTCGGACTTGAAACCGGCATTTACCTGGCGGGCAACTTCATCCACAAACCAGAACCCGGCGTTATGCCGGGTCTGTTCGTACTTTGCTCCAGGATTACCCAGCCCGGCAACGAGCTGTATAGCAGCCAACGGTCAGTCTTCGTCTTCGCCTTCACCCTCGCCCTTCGCTTCTTCACCGGTTTCACCCGTTTCTGCAGCAGGCGCTTCTTCCTCGATCTCTTCAACAATACGCTTGGCGTGGATGGAGACAACAGAGGCGTCGTGATCCTCGCCACGTTCCAGCTCTGTCAGTGTAACGCCTTCAGGCACCTTCAGGGCTGAGAGGTGAATGGAATCACCCACTTCAAGTGCAGAGATGTCCACCTCAATATATTCAGGCAGATCCTGGGGATAACACTCGACCTCGACATCCGTCAGGTCGTGCGAGACCAGGCCACCCTCTTTCACCCCCGGGGCGACATCTTCACCAATAATGTGTATTGGTACATTTGTCCTCAGCGTTTCAGTTGCACTGACGCGCTGCAGGTCCATGTGCATGATGATCACCTTGCTGGGATGACGCTGCAAATCGCGCAGGATAGCCTGCGTTTCGCTACCGCCGCTCTTGACTGTCAGGATGTGCGAGTAAAATGCCTCATGCTCAAGGTTACGCAGCACCTCGTTATGCGACAGTGTCAGTGCCTCGGGATCCTTGTTTCCACCATAGATGATGGCCGGAACCTTACCCGCACGACGCAGGCGGCGGCTCGCACCCTTACCTGTGTCACTGCGTGGCTCCGCATTCAATTCAAAACTCATAGCCATGTTACTTCTCCAGATGAATATGCACCTAGTGGTGCGAATAAAGTCTTCCCCGCGACCAGGGAAGACTGGATGCAGCACGGTTGCGCGAACAACAGCACCACGAATCAGATCCTAATCCATATACAGTGAGCTCACCGACTCTTCCATACTGATACGGCGCATGGTTTCTGCAAGCATGGTTGCAATACTCAACTGCCTTATCTTGCTACAGGCCTGTGCATTTTCCTGTAGCGGGATGGTATCGGTTACCACCAGTTCGTCCAGCACTGACGCCTCGATATTGTCGACTGCCGAACCGGACAATACCGGATGCGTGCAGTAGGCGACCACGCGAACCGCACCGTGTTCCTTCAGTGCCTGCGCAGCCAGACACAAGGTGCCCGCAGTGTCGACCAGGTCATCGACCAGCACGCAGGTACGCCCTTCAACCTCACCGATAATATTCATCACCCGCGCTTCATTCGGGCGCGGCCGGCGTTTATCAATAATCGCCAGATCGGCATCATCAAGGCGTTTTGCCAGTGCCCTCGCCCTGACGACACCGCCGACGTCCGGTGACACCACCACCATATCCGGATATTTCTGTTTCCAGACATCGCCCAGAAGGATCGGCGATGCGTACACATTATCAACCGGTATATCAAAAAAACCCTGTATCTGATCAGCATGCAAATCGACGGTCAACACACGGTCAGCCTTAACATTGCCGATCATCTGTGCAACCACCTTGGCCGTGATCGGAACACGTATTGAACGTGGCCGGCGATCCTGGCGCGCATAACCGAAATACGGCATCACCGCAGTGATCCGGCGGGAGGATGAACGCCGCAGGGCATCAATCATCACCAGCAATTCCATCAGGTTATCGTTGGTCGGCGCACACGTCGGCTGTATCACGAAAACATCCTTGCCACGAACGTTCTCTTCAATCTCCACCTGCACTTCACCGTCGCTGAAACTGCCGACGCTGGCAGCGCCCAGACTCAATTGCAAATGTTCAACAACCGCCTCCGCCAGCTTCGGATTGGCATTCCCGCTGAACACCATTATCTGGCTGTCAGAATCAGAGCTGTGCAAAGCGTTCATAATGTGTCTGCTGTCAATTGTTGTACTCCCTCTCGTACCGAGAGGGTTGGGGAACGAGGATCAGGACAGTTAACTGCCTGGGGCGTATCCCCTTTCCCTGCCCCTCTCCCGGAGGGAGAGGGAATGCATATTTACCTGCCGCGCCTTGCGTCAGTACTCACCGCTGTGCGATGTTCATGCTTGGCTGGGACGGCAGGATTCGAACCTGCGCATACGGGGATCAAAACCCCGGGCCTTACCACTTGGCGACGTCCCAATTAATCTGTTAGTGACACACCTGCGCAGGACGGATAGCCGCTCACTCCATTGCGGTCAGCAAGGGAGAGCGATTGGTACCCCGTGCCACAAGGCCAGACCAGCTGGCCGGCAGCTGCGCAGCGACTGCCTGTGCATCAGCCTGTGTATCGAACGCGGCAAAGACACAGGCACCGGTGCCGGTCAGCCGCGCCGCAGAAAAATCATTCAGCCAGTCGAGCGCCGCGGCCACTTCCGGATACCTGCGACGAACCACGTCCTCGCAGTCATTATGACCCGCGCCCGGAAGAAGGTCGGGTATTTTCGTTCGCGGCGTGTCCCGTGTCAAACCCGGATCGGAAAAAATTGCGGCAGTTGATACGCTTACCGGCGGAATCAGCACAAAATACCATGCTTCCTGTGGGGTCACGGGGGTAAGTCTTTCACCAACCCCCTCAGCCCAGGCCGCCCGGCCATGGACAAACACCGGCACATCGGCACCCAGAGAGAGTCCCAGCCGTGCCAGCTCGTCAGGCGGCAATCCCAGCCCCCAGAGCCGATTCAGAACCAGCAGCGTGGTCGCCGCATCGGAGCTACCCCCGCCCAGACCGCCCCCCACGGGCAGGCGTTTGTCGTTATAAATTGTGACCCCTGCCCGGCAGCCGGTGGCTTGCTGCAGCAGTGTAGCCGCTCGCACGCAAAGGTCTGCGTTTGCCGCTAGGCCAGCCGGTCCTCCGACAAGCTGTATGTCGCTCTGCTGCTGGACATCGAAATACATCCAGTCGCTGGCAGTCAGGAATTGAAACACCGTCTGCAGTTCATGGTACCCATCAGCACGCTGCCCGAGCACGTGCAACAACAGGTTAAGCTTGGCCGGAGCCGGCCACGGACCGCTGGCTGTGGTCGGGATCAAGTCCAGGGTCATGGCAACGTATCTGCAGCCGGGCCCAGTTGCCACTGATTAATGACCAGCCGCACACTGATATCATCCCGTGCCAGCTGCAGTTTCGAGGGCACAGCAGCGCCTTCAACTAACTGATAATTCTGGTAATGAATAACCCACCCCGATTGCTCCAGACGGCTCAACAGGCCCGATTCATCAACTATCCGGGTAGCCTTGGCATCCGGCTCGGGCAACCCCCGCACCCAGTAGCGCAATCCCATCACCGGCAACTGCCAGCCGGTAGCCTGCAACAGCAGGGCATCACCATCATGGGCAAACGATGAATTCCCCCCGGCATCTACCAGCACGACACCCGTTTCATCACCGGCAAGCTGGAAACCACCCTGCCCCAGCGGACCGGATACCTTCAACTGGTACGCGTCTGCCTGTTGCTGCCAAAGTAAACTTGCATGCCAGCCTTGATCGCCGTGGCGCAGGGCAATACGACCCTGCAACTGCCAGTCACTGAATTCCGCTGCGGAACGACTGCTTTTGAGGAGAGGTGTTGCTGCACAACCGCTCAGCAACAGGATCAGCAACAACCCGCTAACATGCTTCACGGGTTGTAACGATTGATCACTTCCAGTAAAACCGGATTATCGGGCGAGGCCTGACGCGAGGCTTCCCAGATTTTACGTGCACCCTCGTGATCACCCTGCACCCACATGACCTCGCCGAGGTGAGCACCGATCTCGCTGTCCTGGGTCATATTCCAGGCCCGCTGCAGGAGGTCTTGCGCCTCATCGAGGTTGCCGAGGCGATAGTGCACCCAGCCAAGACTGTCAATAATGGCCGGATCATCCGGTTCCTGTGCGTAGGCCCTGTTGATGTACACCAGCGCCTCTTCATAACGATCGGTCTGGTCTGCCAGCGTATAACCGAGCGCGTTCAGTGTACGCACATTGTCGGGATCCATTTCGAGAATCCGGCGCATATCTCTTTCAGCAATTTCGAGTTTTCCCAACTGCTCGGCGGCCAGTGAATGCGCATACAGCAAGTCGACGTTGTCCGGACTGGCCTGCAGCGCCCTGGCATAGAGTTCAAAGGCTTCCCTGTAAAGTTTTGCATCCGATAAAACCTGTCCTTCTAGTAGGTAATAGGTGACACTTTGAGCAGGGTCCTTTTGCCGCAGTATCCGCATATGTCTCTGCATGGCATCGACATCATCCTGTCTGACGAGAATCTCAGCGATCCGCAACTGCGCCTGACTCCAGTAATCGCCCGATTCAACCCTGCGGTACCAGACCAGCGCAGCCTTATCATCATCCTGCTTGAGCTTGGCATAACCCAGATAGTAATAGGCATTTTGCACACCCTCATCGATTTCGATCAGCCGCAGCAAGTGTTTTTCACCGGCCTTGTACTGCCCGGTCTCCAGCTCCAGCAGCGCGAGTGAATAGAGACCATCCGGATTGTTGGGTTCCAGTTTGACGACCGTGGCAAATTGCTCACGGGAACCCTCCAGGTCCTCTGCGTCCAGCAACATACGACCGTAGGCAAAATGCAGGTTGGCGTTCTCGGGATGCCTGGCAACCGCTTCGGCCAGGAGCCGGCTGGCCTTTTCCTTTTGATCCATCCTGACCAGTATCTGGGCCTTTAGCAGGATCGCCGAATCCGAGTCCGGACTCACCGCCAGTGCCTTGTTGACCGCCTGCAGCGCCTTGTCCATTTGCTCCGCAGCCACCGCAATGCGGCTCAATGCCATCCAGGCATAGGGATTTTCCGGGTTATGGGCGACCAGCTTCTCCATCGCATCCAGTGCGGCACCCTTGTCAGCTTCATGTGCAAGGATGGTGGTCGCCAGGCTGTAACCGGCCTCCGGGTCATCTGAAATCGCCAGCAGGTAATCCAGCTGGGTAATGACCTCTTGCCGGTCACCATTGTGCAGCGCCAGTGCAATCAGGGCCTTGCGTGCCTCAACACTGTCCGGATCAAGCTCGACCCAGCGGCGCGCGGCACGCTCGGCGGCCTGGTATTCCTTGGCATAGGAGGCAATCTGTACGGCACGCTCCGCAACCCGCGGATCCTGGGCCAGCAGTGCAGCCTGCAGGTAGTGAGGGACGGAGACATTCATTTCACCACGCTGACCGGCAATCTCGGCCAGCAGAATATCGAACATCATGTCATCTGTTAGCGTCTGTTGCGGCAGTGCTGTATTCTGAGCAACCTCTACACCCGCGGCGGGCGGCCGTTCATCCTCTATTGCCGTAACTGTCTGCAACTGGCTTTTGTCACCCGAGATGGCACAGGACACCAGTATCGCGGCCACCAGCACGGTAAGCACAAGCTGTCGAAGCAAGTCTTCTAGACTGATAATTGAATCTTTCATGCTTGTCATTCTAACAGCCCACTGTTTACCCGGGTATCTTAATGGACAGCAAAATCAGTATTTTGTTGTATATCCGCAGGGTATGCGGCAGGATTCGACTCCTGCTTGTATTAACTGACCTCGCCATGCAGAATTTTGCGTTCGCCTCGTAATTTTCTTTAATAATGATATGTATTTGACAGTCCTTGGAATTAACCACCGTACCGCGCCCGTCGAGGTGCGCGGACAGGTGGCGTTTCCACCCGAGTCACTGCAGCGTGCGCTCGGCGAACTCAAGGCGCTGGACGGCGTCCAGGAGGCAGCCATTCTGTCGACCTGTAACCGTACTGAACTGTACATCAACCAGGACAGCGAAATTGTCGAGCAGATCCCTGAGTGGTTGTGCCGCTTCCACCGGCTGGACCCGACCAGTCTGCAACCGCATTTGTATACATATAAGGAATCCGAGGCCGTACGCCACATACTGCGTGTCGCGGCCGGGCTCGATTCAGTGGTACTGGGTGAACCCCAGATTCTGGGGCAGATGAAGGACAGCTACCAGAGTGCACTGCAAACCGGCAGCCTTGACACACTGGTCAACCGACTGTTTCAACACACCTTCTCGGTTGCCAAGCAGATTCGCACCGATACGGCAATCGGTGCCAGTCCGGTATCGGTGGCATTCGCGGCCGTCAGTCTGGCACGCCAGATATTCGGCCAGTTCGAAAACCAGACGGCACTGCTGATTGGCGCAGGCGAAACCATCGAGCTGACCGCCCGGCATTTACATGACCAGGGACTGGGGAAAATGGTCATCGCCAATCGCACCGTTTCACGCGCCCATGAGCTGGCGGCACAATTTAACGGTTACGGAATTAAACTGGATGAAATCCCGGCGCACCTTGCCGAAGCCGATATCGTGATTTCCTCGACCGGCAGCACCACCCCCATCCTGACCCGCAAGCAGGTGAAAAAAGCCCTTGTTTCGCGCAAGCACCGCCCGGTATTGATGGTCGACATCGCCATACCGCCGGACATCGCGGCTGATGTCGCGACGCTTGATGATATTTATCTCTACAGCGTCGATGACCTGAAAAATGTCATCGAGGAGAACCTGCGCTCGCGCCAGGAAGCCGCGCAACAGGCGGAAGAGATTATTGATGTGCAGGTGGATCGTTTCATGGCCTGGACCCGCTCGCTGGACGCCGTACCCACGGTTTGCGCATACCGTGAATATGCACAGTCGCTGGCCGATGCTGAACTGGAGAAGGCTCGCAACCAGCTCAGGAATGGCAAGCCGGCGCAGGAAGTAATCGATACACTGTCTCGCAACCTGGTAAACAAGCTGACACACAATCCGTGCGTGAATCTGCGAGGCGCGGTTGCCGAGGGCGAAACCGGTGTACTGGAAGCGATGCAGACGCTTTTCCAGCTCGAGGTCAACGACAACAAATAATCATGCAAGCAAGCATCATCAGTAAACTTCAGCACATCGAAGAACGCCTGTCCGAGGTCAGTGCACTGCTGGCCGATGCAGAAATAATCTCCGATCAGGACAAGTACCGCAACCTTTCCATGGAATACGCGCAACTCACCCCGGTGGTCGACAGCTTCAGGGCCTGGCAGCAAACCCGGGACGACACCCTCTCGGCACAGGAAATGCTCAAAGATCCGGACCCGGATATGAAAAACATGGCCGAGGAGGAACTAAAAGAAGCGCGCGAACGTTCCGAAGCACTGGAACTGGAACTGCAAAAGCTACTGCTGCCGCAAGACCCGCATGACGACAGCAACATCTTCCTTGAGATACGTGCCGGTACCGGCGGCGATGAAGCAGCCATCTTTGCCGGTGACCTGTTTCGCATGTACGTACGTTATGCCGAGCTCAACAAGTGGCAGGTGGAAGTGATCAGTGAAAGCGCCGGTGAACACGGTGGCTACAAGGAGATCATCGCACGCATTGTCGGCCAGGGCGCATACTCGCGGCTGAAATTTGAATCCGGTGCCCACCGGGTACAGCGCGTCCCGGAAACCGAGTCCCAGGGACGCATACACACCTCGGCTGCAACCGTTGCCATCCTCCCCGAGGCCGGCGATATCGACCCGGTAGACATCAACCCGGCAGACCTGAAGGTCGACACCTTTCGCGCTTCCGGTGCCGGTGGCCAGCACGTCAACAAGACTGACTCGGCGATCCGCCTGACACACCTGCCAAGCGGCATCGTGGTGGAGTGCCAGGATGAACGCTCGCAGCACAAGAACCGGGCCCGCGCGCTATCACTGCTGTCGGCAAAACTGCTGGACACGCAACTGGCCAAGCAGAAGGCCGAGGAAACCGAGGCACGGCGCTCGCTGGTCGGCAGTGGCGATCGCTCTGAGCGTATCCGCACCTATAATTTCCCGCAGGGACGCATGACCGATCACCGCATCAACCTGACCGTCTACAAGCTTGACGACTTCATGGCCGGCAACCTGGATCTTGCCATTGAACCACTGATTAACGAATACCAGGCCGATCAACTGACCGCACTCAATGAATCAGGCGTCTGATCCGGTTTCGATCAAGCAACTGCTGGAACAGGCCACAGGACGGCTGCACACGGAATCGGCAAGACTCGATGCCGAGGTATTGCTGGAACATGTATTGCAGTTACCCCGCAGCCACTTTCATGCCTGGCCGGAAAAACTGTTGCCCGCCGAGAGCCTCAAGCACTTTGATCAACTGCTGCAACGCCGGCTCAACGGTGAGCCGGTCGCGTACCTGACCGGGGAACGCGAATTCTGGTCACTGGCGCTGTCTGTTAGCACAGACACCCTGATTCCGCGTCCGGAGACAGAAACACTGGTTGTTCAGGCATTGCAACGGATACCTGCGGACCGGCCGCAACTAATCGCCGACCTGGGTACCGGCAGCGGCGCCATTGCACTTGCCATCGCCCGTGAACGCCCACACTGTCAAATTATTGCTACGGACATTGCCGCGGCCGCCATCGAGACAGCCCGCCACAATGCACGGCAACTCGGCATTCACTCCATCGCCTTCCTCACCGGTGACTGGTGTGGACCTCTGGCTGGTATGCAGTTCAACATGATCGTCAGCAATCCACCCTACATTGCCGAAGCGGACCCGCACCTGCTGGCGGACGATGTCCGTTTTGAACCGCGCAGCGCACTCGTCGCCGGTCCACAGGGAATGGATGACCTGATACGTATTACACGCTGTGCTGCCAATCACCTGCAAGCCGGTGGCTGGTTGCTGATGGAGCACGGTTACGACCAGGGTGTGCAGGCCCGGGAATTACTCGAACACAGTGGTTTTATGGATGTTATCGACTACACGGATGACGCGGGTCAGGATCGCGTCATTGCCGGCAGGTATGGCCGGTAGCATGATGCTTGTATTTTTCACACGCAGCGCTAGGATTGGACTATGGGTAAAAAACTGAGACAGCGTTCCATCTGGCTGATCGAACCAAGCCAGGACCCCGATTACGCGAACTCGGCCGCTGACCTGCTGCGCAATGCCAGGGGGATAATCAATGTACAGGTTGCCCGCTCGGACCACTTGCTGGTCAGCTACAATGTTCGCGAAATCAAGCTGCAGATACTCGAGGCACTGCTCACCGAGTTTGGCTACACGCTGCGCACCAGTCTCGTCTGCCGGACCATGCGCGCCCTGTGTTACTACATCGAGGACATTGAGTGCACCAGTTGCAGACATGACCAGGCCGAGTACACCCGGGATGCGTTTATCACCCGATACCTGCACCGCCCCCATGGTTGCCGAGATCGTCGTCCGGAATACTTGCGGCGCTACCTGTAGGCGCGCATGAATAAGGCATCTCACACCCTCTGCACAGCACTGTAAATATACGGACTTCGTGTAATAACGTTTACAGACGGCGTCCTGCTATCACACCATGAAAAACCATGAATGATGACCAGCTGCTTCGTTACAGCAGACACATCATGCTGCCGCAGGTTGAGCTTACCGGGCAGGAGAATCTGCTGGCGAGCAGGGCCCTGATTATCGGTGCCGGCGGACTCGGCTCACCCGCGGCAATGTACCTCGCCGCCGCCGGTATCGGACAGCTGACGATCGCCGACCATGACGTAGTGGACCTGAGTAACCTGCAACGCCAGCTGTTACATCGCAACACTGACATCGGCCGTAAAAAGGTGACCTCAGCCTGCGAGACCCTGCACTCGATCAATCCAGACACACGGGTCAATACCCTGCCCTGTTCACTGCAGGGAGAACGACTCGACGAACAGGTACGGCTTGCCGATGTGGTGCTGGACTGCAGCGATAACTTCGCCACGCGTTTCAATGTTAATGCGGCATGTGTCCGCGAGCACACACCGCTGGTGTCCGGGGCCGCAATCCGCTTCGAGGGACAACTGGCCGTGTTTGATTCGCGAAAGCACGACAGCCCCTGCTACAGCTGCCTCTACAAGCAAGGCGAGGATGAAGAGCAGACCTGTGCCGAGACCGGTATACTCTCACCGCTGGTCGGAATCATCGGCTCCATGCAGGCACTGGAAGCCGTCAAGATTATCCTCTCACTGGGTAACAGCCTGTGCGGCCGGCTGGTCGTCTTTGACGGACTGCTGCACGAATGGCGCACCTTGACACTTGCGCGTGATCCTGCCTGCCGCGTCTGCGGCTGACTCGCAAATGCGTCCTACGCCACCACGAAGCCGAGGCCGGATAGCAACTGACCGGGGGCGCCGGCCGGCTCATGCAGCAGCACGGTCGATTCACTGAATTCACGCCTCAGCGGGTAGTCCTTGCGCAGGCGGTCAAATGCCCGGGCACGCTCCGTGGCAGGCAGCGATAGCGCCGCGCGCAGCCGTGCGTCATCCTCACGTACATCGTAACAGGCAAGAACCGCCGCCCTCGCGAGCGCGTGTACATCATCGGTATCGTGGTTCCGCAGGTCGATGCTTGCCGCACGTGCCAGTTCATCGGTCGCGCGCCATTGCACGGGCATGGCAAAATAGTCGCAGGCGGCACGGCAAATCATTTCGGTACCCCGCAACTTGCCATCGTAACTGTAGCCGGCAATGTGCGCTGTTCCCAGGGCGACCTTCTGCAACAAAGTGGCACTGATGGCTGGCTCGTTTTCCCAGACATCGAGCACGACTGACAGGTCATCACGCGTCGCCAGCAGTGCATCAAGTGCGCGGTTATCAGCGACCGCCCCCCTGGAGGTATTTACCAGAATCGCGCCCGCTTTCAGTCGCTCCAGAACTGCTGCATTGATGAGGTGAGCTGTCGGGTGTGGACCATCCTTGATTAACGGTACATGCAGCGTCACGATATCAGCCTGCAATACCTCGTCGAGCGATACAAAGCCATCGTCGCCGGCGCTTGCCTGCAACGGCGGATCATTGACCAGACAATCCATGCCCAGTACAGCAAGCTTGCGGCGCACGCGTGAGCCGACATTGCCGCAACCGATGATACCGACCGTTTTACCTGCCAGCCCGAAACCTTTCTGCCCGGATAGCACCATCAGGGCGCTGACCACGTACTCGGCCGCCGAGGTAGCATTACTGCCCGGTGCCGTTGCAAAACCAATGTCCCGCTGCTGCAGAAAATCGCGATCAACGTGATCAAAGCCGATGGTGGCGGATCCTACAAAGCGCACCGACGACCCTTGCAGCAGAGATGCGTCAACCCGCGTGACCGAGCGCACCAGCAGGATATCCGCAGCGCGCACCTGTTCTGCCTTCATGCCGCGTCCCGGCAGCAGGGTCACCTCGCCCAGGGATGCAAACGCCTGCTCCACACAGGGAATATTTTCATCGGCAATGATTTTCATTGATTTGGATAATTCATGTTGAAGCCAGGGAATACTGCTGGAGCACCGTCCCCGGCAGGAGATCAATCACGGCCAGGATGCCGTTTCAAAGACGCCGTGATCAGTTATCCAGCAGTTTCCTCAGCAGTTCGTTGACCTGTTTCGGGTTGGCCTTGCCCTGGGTAGCTTTCATGACCTGGCCGACGAAAAAGCCGAATAACTTTTGTTGCCCGCCACGGTATTGTTCAACCTGTTTTGGATTGTTCTCCAGCACATCCCTGATAATCCCCTCTATTGCAGAGGAATCGGATATCTGCTTGAGCCCCTGTTGTTCGATAATGTCATCAGCCGAGCCTTCGCTGTTCCACATCGCCTCGAATACCTGCTTGGCAATTTTTCCTGAGATGGTGCCATCCTCGATGCGCAGCAACAGGCCGCCGAGCGCCGCGGCACTGACCGGGCTGCTGCCAATATCGCAGTCACTTTTGTTGAGCGCTGCGGACAACTCACCCATGACCCAGTTGGCGGTCAACTTCCCCGCCCCACCCGCGGCCTGCACTGCAGCCTCGAAGTAATCCGCCAGCTCGCGCGCGGCGGTCAGCACACCGGCATCGTACTCCGACAGTCCATGCTCACTGACAAGACGTTCCTTTCGGGCATCCGGCAGTTCCGGCAGGGTTTTCCTCACGGCTTCCAGAAACGCCTCGTCCAGTTCCACTGGCAACAGGTCAGGGTCCGGGAAGTAACGGTAATCGTTGGCCTCTTCCTTGGAACGCATGGAGCGGGTTTCGTGCCGGTCTGCATCGAACAGGCGGGTTTCCTGCACCACCGTGCCACCACCTTCAAGCAGCATGATCTGGCGTTCAACCTCGTAATTGATGGCCTGTTCAATGAAACGGAACGAATTGATATTCTTGATTTCTGCGCGGGTACCGAACGTGTCCTGGCCCTGCGGACGCACCGACACATTGGCATCGCAACGGAAGGAACCTTCCTGCATGTTGCCGTCGCTAATACCCAGGTAACGCACCAGCGAGTGTATCTTCTTCATGTAGGCAACGGCTTCCTTCGCCGAACGGATATCCGGCTCGGAGACAATCTCCAGCAGCGGTGTACCGGCACGGTTCAGGTCAATACCGGTCTTGCCCAGGTAAGCCTCATGCAGGGATTTACCGGCATCTTCTTCCAGATGTGCACGCGTAATTCCGATGCGTTTGCTGCTGCCATCGTCCAGCTCGATGTCCAGGTAGCCGTCATGCACAATCGGCAGTTCAAACTGGCTGATCTGGTAACCTTTGGGAAGGTCCGGGTAGAAATAATTCTTGCGCGCAAACACCGAGCGCGGCGCAACCGTGGAATGCGTCGCCAGTCCGAACATCGCGGCCATGCGCACCACTTCCTTATTCAGGACCGGCAACACGCCTGGCAAACCCAGGTCAACAGCACACGCCTGGGTATTGGGTTCTGCGCCATAGGTGGTTGATGCGCCTGAAAAGATCTTGCTGCTGGTGGCGAGCTGGGTATGAATCTCCAGCCCGATAACCGTCTCCCATTCCATTATTCGAATCCTTGCGGGGAGCGCGTATGCCAGTCGCTTACCTGCTGGTAGCGGTGCCCGACATTCAGCAAGCGCGCTTCATCAAAATAATTACCGATTATCTGCAAGCCAACCGGCAAGCCATTGCAAAACCCGGCAGGTACCGATATAGCCGGTAAACCCGCGAGGTTCACGGCGATCGTGTAGATATCAGACAGGTACATGCTGACCGGATCATCCGCCTTTTCACCCAGTTTGAAGGCGACCGACGGTGCCGTCGGCCCCATGATGACATCGACCTGCTCAAAGGCCTGCAGGAAATCGTCGCGTATCAGGTGACGCGCCTGCTGCGCCTTGAGATAGTAGGCATCGTAGTAACCGGCAGACAGTGCATAGGTGCCGACCAGAATACGTCGTTTCACCTCGTCACCAAAACCTTCACCGCGTGAGCGGGTATACAGGTCCTGCAGGTCTTGTGGATTGTCCGCACGGTGACCGAAACGCACACCGTCAAAGCGCGACAGGTTGGATGAGCACTCCGCCGGCGCCACTACATAATAGGCGGGTACCGAGAGGTGCGTATTCGGCAGGGTGATATCCACCACCGTGGCGCCGAGTTTTTTGAATTCATCGATGGCCACGGCGACCGCATCCCCCACGGCGGCATCCAGCCCTTCGCCAAAATATTCTTTCGGCAGGCCAATCCTCAGACCTTGCAGTGGCTCATTCAGCCGCGCAACGTAATCGTCAACCGGGCGATCCACACTGGTGGAATCACGCACATCAAACCCGGCCATGGCAGCCAGCATCACGGCGGCGTCCTCAGCTGAGCGCGCAAACGGCCCACCCTGATCGAGACTGGAGGCAAAGGCAATCATGCCGTAACGTGAGACACGACCGTAGGTCGGCTTCAGCCCTGTGATGCCGCAGAGCGCCGCCGGTTGCCGAATCGAGCCACCGGTATCGGTACCGGTACTGGCCGGCACCAGCCGTGCCGCAACCGCTGCGGCGGAGCCCCCGGAAGACCCGCCCGGCACCGTCGTTTCATCCCAGGGGTTCCTGACTGGCCCGTAGAAACTGGTTTCATTGGACGAGCCCATGGCGAATTCGTCCATGTTGGTCTTGCCGATCATCACGGCACCGGCTTCAAGCAGTTTCTCGGTAACGGTCGCATCATACGGGGCAATAAAGTTATCCAGCATCCTTGAACCGCAACTGGTCTTCACGCCATTGGTACAAAAGATGTCCTTGTGTGCAAACGGGATACCCGTCAGCGGCCCGGCTTTGCCGGCCTTGATGGCGGCATCGGCCGCCTGCGCAGCGGCGAGTGCTTGTGTCTCGGTGACGGTCACAAAGCTGTTCAAGCGCTTATCAAGGGCACTGATCCGCTGCAGGCAGGCACGGGTCAACTCTTCACTTGAGAAGATACCGCGGTGCAAATCAGCGGCAAGTTCAACTAGACTTTTCTGGTACATAAAACGTTTCCTGACAGTTCGCTGCGCCCGACCCGTGCTGCGCTTGACTAACCCGGTAACAGGGCATGAAACAGCGACTTACTCGATGACCTGCGGCACCAGATACAGTCCGGACTCGGTCTCGGGTGCTACCTGCTGGAAGTGATCGCGATTATCAGACTCCGTCACCACGTCTGCGCGCAGTCGCTGGGTGGCCTCGAACGGGTGTGCCAGCGGCTCCACACCGGATGTGTCGACACTATTCAACTCCTCCACAAAGGCCAGGATATCCGTAAGGTTACGGGCATATCCGGGAATATCATCGGCATTGATACCGAGCCGCGCCAGGTGTGCAATCTTCTCAACATCCGAGGCATCAAGCGCCATGGTCACTCCGTAGTCGATCATTCATGTAAAAAACAGGGGCGCAACGTTAGCACAATCGCTTATCACGTACATCTTCACATTCAGGCAGGCAGTATAGGGCTGGCAACGTTTTTCAGTCGATTTCCTTGCTCCTAAGCCCCCCCGTTGTTAGATTACCCGCTTCTTTTTTCAGTGACCTTCACGGATTCGCGCTTAATGTTAATTAAAAGCTTGTTTGGCATGTTCTCCAACGACCTGTCCATTGACCTGGGCACAGCGAACACACTGATTTACGTGCGCGGCCAGGGGATCGTCCTGAACGAGCCTTCGGTGGTGGCCATTCGCCAGGATCGCGGACCGGGTGGACCGAAGAGTATCGCGGCCGTCGGCACCGAGGCCAAACTGATGCTGGGGCGAACACCAGGCAACATCACCGCCATCCGGCCGTTGAAAGACGGCGTGATCGCCGATTTCACCATCACGGAAAAGATGCTGCAGCATTTTATCCACAAGGTCCATGAAGCCCGCTTTTTCAAGCCCAGTCCACGCGTTCTGATTTGCGTGCCCTGCGGATCAACCCAGGTCGAGCGTCGTGCCATCCGCGAGTCCGCTGCCGGCGCCGGTGCCCGCGAGGTATATCTAATAGAAGAACCCATGGCGGCTGCCATCGGCGCCGGCATGCCGGTCGATGAGGCCCGCGGCTCCATGGTCCTCGATATCGGTGGCGGCACATCCGAAGTCGCCGTTATCTCATTGAATGGTATTGTTTATTCTTCGTCTGTTCGTATCGGTGGTGACCGCTTTGATGACGCCATCATCAACTATGTACGGCGTAATTATGGAACACTGATCGGCGAGGCCACTGCCGAACACATCAAGCATGCCATCGGCTCCGCCTATCCGGGCAAGGAAGTCAGTGAACTGGAGGTCAAGGGACGCAACCTGTCACAGGGCATTCCTCGCAGCTTTACCCTCAACAGCAATGAAATCCTCGAATCCCTGCAGGAGCCACTGACCGGCATTGTCGGTGCTGTGAAGACGGCACTGGAACAAACACCACCGGAACTGGGTGCGGATGTTGCCGAACGCGGCATTGTGCTGACCGGTGGTGGCGCCCTGCTACGCGACATCGACAAACTGCTCATGGAAGAAACCGGTCTGCCGGTCGTGGTTGCCGATGATCCCCTCACCTGCGTTGCCCGCGGTGGCGGCCGTGCCCTCGAACTGTTTGACGAGCGTGGCGGTGACGTCTTCACCGTCGAATAAACCCGGATCGCACGATGCCCATGGGTAATGGAGCCGGAGTAGCACAAAATGCCGGAGCAGCCTTGTGAGGCATACCTTCACCCTATCAGACGCACCTGCAGGGGCAAATTGCATCCGCTATTTCAACTTAGGCTAGAATAGCGCCCTGAGATTGGCAGGACACTGCCATATAACAGTAATACGGGGTGACCGATCAAGCTTATTTTTACACAAGGCCCATCCATCACGACGCGCCTGCTCGTGCTGGTTTCGCTATCGGTGGTATTGATGGTAATGGACCACAGATACAAGAGCCTTGAATCGGTGCGCGACGGGCTTTCATTGCTGGTCTATCCAATCCAGTTAAGCGTCGATCTGCCTGGCTCGTTCACCGAATGGCTCAACGAGTCATTGGCTGGCCGCCGCAAACTGCAGGAAGAAGTCGACAGCCTGCGCACACAGCAATTCATGCAGAAAGCCCAGATGCAAAAGTTTGCTGCACTGCAGGCAGAAAATATTCGCCTGCGTGAATTACTGGATTCGTCATTTGAAATCGGAGAGAAAGTACTTATTGCCGAACTGATGTCGGTAAACCTGGATCCCTACAAACACCAGGTTGTGATTAATAAGGGCGAAATACACGGTGTATATACCGGTCAGCCGCTGGTTGACGCAGAAGGCGTGATGGGACAGATCGTGCATGCTGGCCCCTACTCCTCAACGGCGATGCTCATCACGGACACATCACACGCCATCCCGGTGCAGGTAAACCGCAACGGCCTGCGCTCGATCGCACTGGGCAGTGGTGCCATCAACCGTCTGGAACTGCCGTACATACCCAACAGTGCTGATATTCAACCCGGCGACCTGTTAATCACCTCCGGCCTGGGTGGACGCTTTCCTCCCGGATACCCTGTAGCCACTGTAAACGCCGTACAGCACGATCCCGGCAATGCCTTCTCCTCAGTGGTTGCGACACCACTGGCGCATTTGAATCGCAGCCGTGAAGTATTGTTGATCTGGCCGGGACAGACGTCGGTCATAGAAACCAGCAATCATGTACCGTCGAGAACAGACACTGAATCAGACAGCAGTGAAACTGCACTAGAGGCAGCAGCGGACAGCAACAGCACGGAAAACGCAACGGCGGCTGCAGCAGAATGATACGCGGCAGACATCATGGTGGCGGCGTCATCGTTTTCACCTTTATCATCGCCCTGTTGCTGACCGTCATCCCGTTGCCCGACTGGGCGCGCTACATGCGACCCGACTGGGTCGGCCTGGTATTGATCTACTGGTGCATGGCATTACCTGAACGAGTGGGCGTTGCCACTGGCTGGTTCCTTGGTCTGATGGTTGACCTGCTCACCGGCACCCTGCTTGGCCAGCACGCCTTGTCCCTGACGGTCGTTGCCTACATTGCCCTGAAATTCCACCTGCGCCTGCGACTGGTACCGGTGTGGCAACAGTCGCTGACCGTGCTGGTATTGCTGGTGCTGCACCAGTTACTGTCGCTGTGGATTAGCCGCATTATCGGTCGTCCCGGCGCACCCTGGTTTTTCTGGATGCCCTCTGTGCTGGGTATGATCATCTGGCCGCTGGTGTATGCCACGCTGCGCGGCCTGCGTCGTGGCTTCAGAGTGAACTAGGCGCCACGTCATGCCACGCCAGATTACCCTGAAGGATTATTTTTTCGAGTCCCGGCTGGTCATGAACCGGGCCATCCTGTTACTGATTGCCGGTGCCCTGCTGCTGGCCGTTTTACTGGGACGGCTGTTCTACCTGCAGGTGCTGGCGCACGAACACTTCACAACGTTGTCAGAAGACAACCGTGTCAAGCTGCAACCGATAGCACCCAACCGTGGCCTGATCTACGACCGCAACGGCATCCTGCTCGCTGAAAACCTGCCATCCTATCGACTTGAAATCACGCCGGAACAGATCGATGACATGGATGCCACCCTCGGGGCGCTTGAGGAAGTTATTGAAATCAGGGACATCGATCGAAGCCGATTTGAAAAACTGTTAAGACGAAAACCACGCTTTGAAGCCATCCCGTTGCGTTTCCATTTGAGTGATGAAGAGGTTGCACGCTTCTCCGTCAACCGTCACCGTTTCCCCGGAGTCGACATCGCTGCCGGTCTGTCACGTCATTATCCGCACGGTTCGCTGGCAGCACATGCATTGGGTTACGTGGGGCGCATCGATGAGAAGGCACTGCATCAGCTGGACAGCTCCAATTACCGCGGCACCTCCCATTTCGGCAAGATCGGGCTCGAAAAAACCTATGAGTCTGTGCTGCATGGCAGCGTTGGATTGCAGCATGTGGAAACAACCGCTCAGGGCCGGGTCATCCGCGTTCTCAGCCGCACCCCGCCGGTATCCGGACGCAACCTGTACCTGACGATTGATTCCCGCGTACAGGCGGCCGCTGAAAAGGCCTTTACAGGCTACACAGGCTCGGCAATTGCGATCGATCCAAACAATGGTGACATTCTGGCTTTTGTCAGTCAGCCAAGCTACGACCCGAATGCATTTGTAAACGGAATCGAACATGGCGATTATGCTGCCCTGCGCGACAACAGCAAACAACCGCTGTTTAACCGCGCCCTGCGTGGCCAGTATCCACCCGGTTCGACCATCAAGCCGTTCGTCGGGCTGGCAGGCCTTGAAGAAGGAGTAGCCACCCGCCATTCCAGCACCTACTGTCCGGGGTTCTATTCCCTGCCCGGCAACACGCGCAAGTTCCGTGACTGGAAACGCACCGGTCATGGCACCGTCGATCTTGACAAATCCATTGTGCAGTCCTGCGACGTCTACTTTTACGACCTGGCGCTGTCGCTGGGGATAGACCGCATTCACGAGTATCTGCAAAACTTCGGCTTTGGCCAGGCAAGCGGAATAGATATCCAGGGGGAACTGTCAGGACTGCTGCCGTCAAGAAGCTGGAAGCGCGCCCGACACGATCAGCCCTGGTTCCCTGGAGAAACCCTCATAACCGGTATCGGCCAGGGATTTTTCCTGGTCACGCCGATACAACTCGCCACCGCGACGGCGGCACTGGCAAACGGTGGACGGCTGCTGCAACCGAACATTGTGTACGCCGAACAGGAAGCCGACAGTGATGACCTGTTGCCGCACCAGCCACGCCCCCTCGACACTATCACCGTCAGAGATCAGCAGCACTGGGACGTCGTCATCAAGGCCATGACTGACGTAGTACACAGTGCTCGCGGCACAGCACGCAGAATTGGCGAAGACAGTCCCTGGACAATTGCCGGGAAGACTGGCACGGCACAGGTCTACGGGCTCAAGCAGGAAGAAAAATACGATGCCGAGGCCATTCCGGAAGAACTGCGTGACCATGCCCTGTTCATTGCCTTCGCGCCCGTTGAAAATCCGAAGATCGCGGTGGCCGTCATTATCGAACATGGTGGTGGCGGCGGTTCTATCGCCGCACCAGTTGCCCGCGCCATCCTTGATGCCTATCTACCGGGTCCATCATCATGAGCAGTGCGCTGACACCACACCGTGAGGATGCCAGCCTCAGCGGCTGGCAATACCGGTTACATCTCGATGCACCGCTGCTGTTTGCGCTGATTACCGTCTCCGCGCTTGGACTGATCGTGCTTTACAGTGCCGGTGGTGGTGATATGGCACTGGTCGAACGTCAGCTGATACGCTTGGGAATTGCCTTTACCGGCATGCTGGTCGTTGCACAATTATCACCCGGGATGCTGCAACGCCTGACGCCATGGCTGTTCGTGCTCGGCGTACTGTTTCTGCTTGCAGTACTCATTGGCGGTGAGGCCAGTGGTGGGGCACAACGCTGGCTGAATCTGTACTTCGTGCGTTTCCAGCCATCGGAAATGATGAAACTCGCCGTACCGATGATGGTAGCCTGGTATCTTGCGGATACCCGCCTGCCCCCGAACTCCAAGCAATTACTGGCATCCGCCACGCTTATCGCTGTGCCGATGCTGATGATCGCCAAACAACCGGACCTCGGTACCGCACTGCTGATCGCCAGTTCCGGCTTCTTTGTGCTGTTCCTTGCCGGCCTGCAATGGCGACTGCTGGCATTCTTTTCCGTATTGCTTGCGGCGGCAGCGCCGTTGCTCTGGCACTTCATGCATGACTACCAGCGCCAGCGCGTAATTACCTTTCTAAGCCCGGAAAGCGACCCGCTGGGCTCCGGCTATCACATCATCCAGTCGAAGATCGCGATCGGCTCGGGTGGTCTGCTGGGTAAAGGCTGGATGAACGGCACACAGTCGCAACTGGATTTTCTTCCGGAACGATCGACGGATTTTATCTTTGCCGTACTCGGCGAAGAATTCGGCTTCCTGGGTATCCTGACGCTGTTTGCACTGTATACCGCTATCGTCGTGCGCGGCATCATGATTACCATCCAGGCACAGGATACCTACACGCGGCTGCTGGCCGGCAGCATCTCGATGACATTCTGCGTATATTTTATAGTCAACACCGGCATGGTCACCGGGATGCTGCCTGTGGTGGGCCTGCCGTTACCCATGATCAGTTACGGTGGCACCTCCATTGTTACCCTGATGGCCGGTTTTGGTATCCTCATGTCGATACAGACACACCGGAAATTACTCCCTGCCTGAGCAATAATTCGGTGTTAGAATGCACGCGATGTGACTCTCAACAGGGTACCCGTTAATGCAGCGACAAGCTTTAAAAGCAGTCATTTCCTCATTCATTCTGCTGACCACGCTGATACTTGGCCCGCAGACCGTGCTTGCTGACAGCTACGCTGATCAGCCGCAGGTACAGTCTTTCATCGACATGATGGTCGACAAGAACGGTTTCGAGCAGGAAGAACTCGTGGCCGTTTTTAACGAGGCGCAACGCCGCGAGGACATCCTGGAACTCATGCGCAAGCCTGCCGAGAAACGGCTGAAATGGTATGAGTACAGAAAAATATTCCTGACGCCCGCTCGCATCGATGGCGGCGTCACGTTCTGGAAAGAAAATGCTGATGCCCTCAACAAGGCCGAGGCTGCGTTCGGCGTGGCGCCGCAGATTATCGTCGCTATTATTGGTGTGGAAACCCGTTACGGCAGCAATACCGGACGGCACCGGGTACTGGATGCACTCTCGACCCTGGCTTTTGACTATCCGCCACGCAGTGAATTTTTCACCGCTGAACTGGAGCAGTACCTGATCCTCGCGCGTGAGGAAGACATTGAGGTGGTGACGACTACCGGCTCCTATGCCGGCGCCATGGGTTACGGCCAGTTCATTCCCAGTAGCTATCGCAACTATGCCGTTGATTTTGACGAGGATGGTAAACGTGATCTGTGGAATAACAAGATGGATATCATTGGCAGCGTGGCCAATTATTTCAGCCGGCATGGCTGGAAAGCCGGTAGTCCCGTGGCCGTTCGCGCCAGGGTGGAGGGCGATCAGTACCAGACCATTCTGGATCTGGGCTACAAACCCAATACCGTGCTCGATGCCATGCGCCACGATGGCATCACACCGGTCGAGCCCATGCCCGATGAGCTGGTCGCTGCGCTATTAAGCCTGGAGCAGAAAGATGGGCCGGAATACTGGCTTGCCTTTGACAACTTCTACACCATTACCCGCTATAACCACAGCCCGCTGTATGCCATGGCCGTCTACCAATTGAGCGAGGAAATTCGTGGAGCCTATCAACAGAGCCTGCATTTCAATGAGTAAGCCCGCCATCCCCAGCACCACTCATCTCGCTGCCGTGCTACTGGTGATCTGCAGCGGCTTTGTGGCCTGCAGCACACTGAAGACCGGCCTGCAATCGGATGATGCACCCGCTAACCCGCGGGACGTGTCGGACGTACCCGATGCCGTGCCACGTAACGAACCCCTTAGCCGCTATGGCAATCCGGAATCCTACAAGGTGTACGGCAAGACTTACTACACCCTGCCCTCGAGCAAGGATTACCAGGAGCGCGGCACCGCCTCCTGGTATGGCACCAAGTTCCATGGCAAGCGCACCTCCAGCGGCGAGCCTTATGACCTGTATGCGATGACGGCGGCACACAAGACCCTGCCGTTACCCACCTATGTCGAGGTCAAAAACCTGGTCAACGGTCGTTCGGTGATTGTCAAGGTCAACGACCGCGGCCCCTTTCATGATGACCGGCTGATTGACCTGTCCTACACGGCGGCAGCAAAGCTCGATATCCTGCAATACGGCACCGGACAGGTGGAGATTCGCGCTATAGACCCGGAGCAGCATACTGCCACGGGCGCAGCGCCGGTCAAGACCAGCGCCGCACCCGCCACGACGCAGGAGAGCCAGAACTTGTACCTGCAGGTCGGTGCATTTTCGAGTCATGGCAATGCCCAGCGGATGCAGGATGACCTGCTGTCGCAAAATATCGGCGAGGTCAGAATCGTTGAGACCGCCACCAATGACGGCACCTTTTACAAGGTACAGGTAGGCCCCCTGGCGAGCCACATGGAAGCCAACCGGGTAACCCTGGAACTAAAAACACTGGGCATCAACAACAGCCATTCGATTGTCCAGTAAGCCCACGGCAGCACATGGTCAGGCATTGCAAATTGACAACCACATGCGGACAATGCAGGCACTTTGCAACATCTTTCTTCTACAGGAAAATTATGTATAAGACGCTAATATATATAGTTATTATTTCTTTGTATCTGCTCAGCGCCAACACCCTGCAAGCAGCCCAGCCAATCCCCAAGCCACCGGCGACAGGCGCCAAGTCATTCATCATTCAGGACCATGGAAGTGGCAATGTGCTGGCAGAAGAGAACTCCGAGGTCCCGGTCGATCCTGCCAGCATCACCAAGTTGATGACCGCCTACGTGGTCTTCAATGAACTGCAGTCCAATAACATCACTCTCAGCGACATCGTCACCATCAGCGAAAAGGCGTGGCGTACGCCCGGCTCACGCATGTTCGTTGAAGTCGGTAAACAGGTTCCGGTTGAAGCCCTGCTGCAGGGCATGATCGTGCAATCTGGCAATGATGCCACAGTGGCGCTGGCCGAATATGTCGCAGGTAGTGAAGATTCCTTTGCCGCACTGATGAACAAACATGCAGAGGCCATCGGCCTCTCTGGCAGCCACTTCACGAACTCAACGGGCCTGCCGGACGAAAACCATTACATGACGGCAAAGGATATCGCCACACTCGCCTCATTGTTAATCAGGCAGTTTCCGGAGTACTACAAGTGGTACTCGCAAAAGGAATACACCTATAACGATATTACCCAGCAGAACCGCAACAAACTGCTATGGCGCGATGACAGCGTCGATGGCCTGAAAACAGGCTACACAGAATCGGCGGGCTATTGCCTGGTGACCTCCGCAAAACAAGACGGCATGCGCCTGATTACCGTGGTCCTCGGCACCAGCAGCACCAGCGCACGTGCTGATGCCAGCCAGGCTCTGCTGAACTATGGGTTCCGCTTCTTTGAAACCCACAAGCTCTACGACGCAGGTACCCAGCTGACGACATCACGCATCTGGAAAGGCAGCAGTGATACCATTCCACTGGGTATCGACAATGCATTGTATGTCACGATTCCCAGGGGACAGTACGAATCACTGAATGCGTCCATGAATATTGATCAGCGCATCATGGCACCGGTCACCGCAGGTCAGGCACTGGGAACGGTACAAGTGACACTGGGAGAACAGGTCGTTGCCAATCAGCCACTGGTGAGCTTGCAATCGATCGGTGAAGGTTCATTCTGGCAGCGTATCACGGATGAAGGCCTGCTGTATTTCGAATAAACCCGGCAGCCACTCATGTCTACAGCCTATCTGAATGGGGAATTCCGGCCACTGTCGGAAACGCAGGTATCGGTCATGGACCGGGGATTTCTGTTTGGAGACGGTGTCTACGAGGTAATACCGGTTTACGGTGGCAGACTGTTCCGGCTGACGCATCATCTCAAACGCCTGCGACACAGTCTCGATGGTGTACGCATTGCGAACCCGTTATCCGACGTGGCATGGGAAACCATGCTGACCGAGCTGGTGTCCCGCAATGAAGGTCTTGACCAGGCGGTCTACCTGCAGGTGACACGGGGTGTTGCACCGAGGCGCGATCATGCCTTCCCGAAGAACTGTTCGCCAACACTGTTTGCCATGAGCACAGCGATGCCCGAAGCGGTTGATATTGACAGTGTCACAGGTATCGCGGCCATCACCCTGCCGGATATACGCTGGAAACTTTGCAACCTCAAGGCCATCACGCTGCTGCCCAATGTACTGCTGCGACAACAGGCGCTGGACAGCGACGGTGCTGAAGCGATCCTGATAAACGATGGACTCGCCATCGAGGGCGCGGCCAGTAATCTCTTCATCGTCAACAACGGTCTGTTGATCACACCAGGCAATGGCCCTGACCTGTTGCCCGGTATTACCCGTGACCTCATCATCGAACTGGCCGCAAACCACGCCATCCCGTTTCGCGAAGCTGATATCACGCAGCAGGAACTCTTCAGCGCCGATGAAATCTGGTTGACAAGCTCAACCCGGGAGATCTCACCCGTTATCCGCCTGGATGACAATGTCATCAGCAGCGGTGTCCCGGGACCAATGTGGAGGCGCATGATCAACCTCTACCAGGATTATAAAAGCGCGATACGCAGGGGCGAGGCAAGCTAGCCCGCAAGGAGCAACCATGGATAACAGCAATCGATTGACTGCCGCTATACTGGGCATCTGCATATTTCTGGGCCTAGCTGCGCTGGGTTATCTGCTCGGGAACGCCGCCAGTGCATTCAAGGAGTACGAACGCAGCGTCACCGTAAAGGGGCTCGCTGAGCGCGAGTATCCGGCCGACATCGTGATCTGGCCGATCCAGTTCACCGCAACCAGTAACGACCTCGGCAGCCTGTATGATTCAATTGAACAGAACACGGCCAGGATCAGGGATTTCCTGACTACCAGGGGACTGGATCCTGCCGAAATTTCTCTGTCAGCACCGGCAATTACAGACAAGTCGGCACAAAGCTACAGCAACGCTGCTCCTGCCGAGTTCAGGTACTCTGCAATACAGACGGTCACGGTCTATTCACCACATATCGATGCCGTGCGCACCCTGATGGGTGAACTCGCACAACTCGGAAAACAGGGCATAGTGTTTACCGGTGGCAATTATCAATCACAGACAGAATATATCTTCACCCGTCTGAATGAAGTCAAGCCCGCCATGATAGAAGAGGCGACAACGAAAGCCCGTGAGGTTGCCCTGAAGTTCTCGGAAGATTCACAAAGCAAGCTGGGGAAGATCAAGAAAGCATCGCAGGGGCAGTTCAGTATCAGTGCAAGGGACAACAACACCCCGCACATCAAACGGGTGAGAGTCGTTTCAACGGTTGAATACTATCTGTCTGATTAAGCCCCCCTTCTATTTCAAAGCCGCCCCCGACAATGTTTCACCTCGGCTATTCAGCAGGTACACCGCACTGCCCTCCCTGTCGACGCCCAGCTTGACTCGCGTCTCCACGCCCGAGGGCTGCTTTTCCAGGCCTTCATAACTGAACAGGATGCCGAGTGCCTTGCCATGAGCGGCGGATTTCTGCAGGCGCTTACCCAGCAATTCGGTCCTGCAGTTGGGCCAGGCCATGACAACGCAGCAGTCACCTGAGTACAGCATCGACTCGGCCGTCCACAGCGCACTACGCCCTGGATGCGGGTTAACCTGCAAGATTCGGTCGTGGTTGATAGCAACTTCTGTAAACAACCCGGCACGCGCCGGGTAGGTTGGATTCACCATGGCAATCCAGCGCCCCTGCTGACTGAGTCGTATCAGTGCCGGCATCAGCAATGACAGGGCGTCGCAGTACGCGTCCGGGAGGATAATCTCGACCAGTCCACTCTTTGGCCAGCCCCCACCCGGCAGCATGTCATCAAGCACCGCGATACCGGTCGTTGTCACTAGTGAGGAACCTGACAGCGAGGACTGTTCCCAGGCATTAATATGGTGCAGCTTATTGACTGTTTTCATAACAAATACTCCTTCAAGGTGAACTAAATCTCCTTGCGCAAGATGCCCACGGCCAGCCCTTCGATTTCCAGCGCCTGTTCACGCAGGTCGACACGAATCGGTTCATAAGCCGGATTCTCCGGCATCAGCCTGACGATGGAACCACGCTGCCGGAAACGTTTGACCGTCACCTCGTCATCCAGTCGTGCCACGACCACCTGGCCATTTTCAACGTGCGGCGTGTGATGGACCGCCAGCAGGTCGCCATCTTGAATGCCGATATCCCGCATGCTGTCACCCTTGACACGTAGCAGATAATCGGCACGCGGATGAAAGGTATCGGCATCAATCTGGCAATAGTCCTCGATATTCTGCTCTGCCAGTATCGGTTCACCCGCCGCAACACGACCGACCACCGGCAGGCCGTAATCCTCGATTTCATCGAGCAGGCGTATACCGCGCGAAGATCCGGGGATCATCTCGATGGCGCCCTTGCGTTCCAGCGCTCGCAAGTGGTCCTCCGCGGCGTTCGCGGAACGGAAGCCGAGCGCCTCGGCAATCTCCGCGCGTGTCGGCGGGCAGCCCTCCTCGGCTATGTAACTTCGAATCAGCTCGAGAATCTCGGCCTGCCGTGCAGTCAACGTATCATGGGTCATAATCATATACTGGTTATCCATACAGTTACTGTGATTCTATACAGTAAACATACAAATGCAAGTGTTTTTATTCGACGGATGCATAGATATGGAATATTTCGACGATTGCCATGTACTGAATACAGGGTTTTACTGTGCGATTTGGTAAATTCCATTATCATAAGCGGCTGAAAACGGCAGCCAGCGACCAAGGTGCGTACCGCCGTCATGGCAAACCGGAACTTCTACTGACCCTGGACCCAAACATGCACGAGACAGCCACTGCCCGTCCATCCCGTCATACCGTTGCCGTACAGGTCGGTAATGTCACCATTGGCGGTCACGCCCCCATCGTGGTGCAGTCCATGACGAACACTGACACGGCCGATATTGCCGCAACAGTACAACAGGTTCGTGAACTGGCACAGGCAGGTTCCGAGCTGGTACGCATCACTATCAACTCGGATGATGCCGCGCATGCCGTGCCGGCTATTGTCGAGCAGTTACAGCAGACCGATGTATCGGTACCGCTGATTGGTGATTTCCATTTCAATGGCCACAAGCTGCTGGCGAAACACCCGAATTGTGCACAGCTGCTGGCCAAGTATCGCATTAACCCCGGCAACGTCGGGCGCGGCAAGAAGCGTGATGCGCAGTTTGCGGACATGATCGAGACGGCCTGCCGCTATGACAAGCCGGTACGGATCGGGGTCAACTGGGGCAGCCTCGATCAGGCACTGGTAGCACGCCTGATGGATGACAACGCCGGGCGCAGCGAACCGGCAGATGCGCGGGGCATCATGCATGAAATCATGGTGACCTCTGCATTGGAAAGTGCCGCGCAGGCTGAAAACCTGGGCCTGCCTCGCAACCGTATCACCCTCTCGGCCAAGATGAGTGGGGTGCAGGATCTGATAGCGGTATACCGTGCACTTTCAGATCAGTGTGACTATGCCCTGCACCTCGGACTCACCGAGGCAGGCATGGGTTCTAAAGGAATCGTGGCTTCAACCGCGGCCCTGTCTGTACTGCTGCAGGAAGGTATTGGCGATACCATCCGTATCTCACTGACGCCCGAACCCGGCGGTGACCGCTGCCGTGAAGTCATCGTTGCACAGGAATTGCTGCAGGCCATGGAACTCCGGCATTTTACGCCGGCCGTGATCGCCTGCCCGGGATGTGGACGCACCACCAGCCACTATTTTCAGCAACTGGCGCAGGACATCCAGAGTCACCTGCGCAAACAGATGCCAATATGGCGCCGGCATTATCCCGGGGTGGAAGAGATGAAGGTCGCCGTCATGGGCTGCGTCGTCAATGGTCCCGGTGAAAGCAAACACGCCAACATCGGCATCAGCCTGCCGGGCACCGGCGAAACGCCGGTGGCGCCGGTCTATGTGGACGGCGAGAAGACAGTCACCTTAAAAGGCAACAGTATCGCAGCAGATTTTCAGAAAATCGTGGACGACTACGTGCTGCGACGCTATGGCCAGTGACCGTCGCCAGCAGGCAGTTATTTTGCAACGCGTGAGGGTGGCAGTGCCGGTTTCTGTGTTGACAGCAGGTGTGAGTACACCAGGCTCTGTTGTTTTACAGACGGATCACGTTCAGCCTTTACCGAAAACAGCCCCGAGGTCAGGACAACAGCAATCAACACCACAATACCAATAAATTCAATTGAGTTAACAGCACGTAAACAGTAAGACTTGAGCATATAGTGACCTCGAAAACCGGCTGTTTGACTGCTGCTCATATCGGCATTCGACGACATATTTCCAGTGTGCCAAGACAATTATGTGAAAAGCATCACGGACACAGCACTCGAGCGATGAATATCCCTCCTGACAGCCGGACCAGTCCTGTTTTGCGACTAGCGACCAGCTACTTGATTTTTAAATAATAATTTTTCTTAAGCCCGGTTTCCGCTAGCCGCTAACCTGTCTACACAAGCATGATGACCATGCAACATCCTGGAGTGTATCCATGAGGAACCCAAACGACAGGCGTCAGCCGCACCCACCAAAGCCGAACCCCATCAGCGACAGGCCGCAGCAAGCGACCGCTGTCGAAAGACGCAAAATTCGTGATCGGCGCATGGAAAACCTGACTCTGGAAGAGCGCCAGCTGCTGTTATCAGAGATGCCCGCACTACCGCCCAAATCCGGGTAACAGCCATACCCACAGATTTCCATGCCTTCTGTTGAAAAATAAGGCATTTTCATTTCGCTTGGTGTAGTATTTGAATAGCTAGGGGCTTGGGGAGTGTGTTCTCATGCGCATTAGCAAGAAGAGAAATCTCAGTTGCACGTATTAAATAGGTTATATTGGATGTTCCTCGTTGCACCTCCTGTACATCACCTTTAACGATCTGCGATTGAATTCACGTTCATTTTTTACTAGAGGTATATACACAACATGGCTACAGGCACTGTTAAATGGTTCAACGATTCCAAGGGTTTTGGTTTTATCGCCCCTAATGATGGCGGAGAAGATGTATTCGTACATTTTTCTGCGATTGGCGGAGACGGTTTCAAGACACTGGCTGAAGGACAAAGCGTATCATTTGATGTCGAGCAAGGCCCTAAAGGCCTTCAGGCTACAAACGTAACCGCTGCCTGACGTTCAGTTACAACCTGTCACAAAAGAACCCCGCAATTGCGGGGTTCTTTTTGTTCCATAGCGGAAAAACCGACTCAAGAGAGCAAATCCTTGCAGGTCGAGGAATATTGAGTAGCAATCAGCCGCTATGGCTGTAGCCGATAACGTTTCATGTTGCCATGATTATTTAAAGGACTTCCCGAAACCAGGAACCCTGATATAGCTGGAGTCATCGCGAGCCATGTGACATCTTCGTCGCCAACCCGTACAAACAGATAACCCGCATCGGCACACAAAGATAAATAAAGAAATACAATAAGTTATACTCTCTTCGCCGTCCTGGATTGCAGTTGTCTTCGCTCATTACCTGCCTGCTGGTGCGCCACAAATTATACAGACTATCAACCCCATTACCCCGACTGCCGTTCAGTCCTTAGTACTGCGCCGTCTCCGGTTATGACGGACCAATGACACAATAGCCATGGCTGATTTCGCGACTCATGAACTGGTTGAAGACTATGATATGAATTGAGATAAACCGTCAGGTAACTGGGCACACTACGACTGGAGAGCAGACATGAAGATTCTCGTGGGCATTGACCTTTCTGAATCCACAGAAATGATTGTGAAAAAGGTTGAAGATATTGCCAAAGCACTTCAAGCACAAGTTTGGCTGCTGCATGTCGCAGAGCCTGATCCAGACTTCGTAGGATTTGATAATCCACAAGTTGGGTTAAATGCGGACCCTGAACCGGTGCGGGACACACTTGCCAGACAATTCCACAATGAGCACAACCAGATTCAAACGATTGCTGATCGATTGCGCAAGTCAGACCTGGATACAACGGCTCTTCTCGTGCAAGGCGCAACGGTAGAAGTGATTTTGAAGGAAGCCTCGGAACTTGATGTAGATATGATTGTTGTAGGTTCTCATGGACGCGGCGCGATGTACCATCTGGTTGTTGGTAGCACTAGCGAGGGAATCATCCATGGCTCCGAACGTCCTGTTCTTGTTGTACCCACACGCAAACGCACCTGACCTTCGCCATACATACTCACACCCTCGGCATGGAAACGATCGGGACAGGCTGGCTAATGTTGCCTGCAGGGTGCGGCAGGCATTTCAGATTGGATTTAACAAACCCTGATTGCCATTTTGTTGACCCACATCAACAGATCATCGGCTCAAAAGAAGTATGTTAGACAGCCAGCAAGAAGAATCTATCAGGCTGGAAAAATAATTACCAAGGGGAGTCATGAAAAATTCGCGTCTGACTGGTACGACATGAGCACCAGCGTCCTGATTCTTATTATCGTTGCCAGCATAGTTATTGCTGCCGTTCTAGCCAGCGGAAACTAGCAGACTGGGACAGCAGGGTACCACCGGGTAACGGAACGGCTACCCGCACGCACAAATTTACGCAACCTTGTTCGCAGGTATAAAACAATATGCCGTCACCAGGATAACGTTGCGCCCCCTCGCTATGACAGTTCGCAGTCATTGGTGATGGTAGTGGTCAACTGCAAATCCAGGATTTTCCGATAGCCGGGGGGCTATTCGGGGTGAATTCTGCACTTGCCGGGATGCAGATTCAGGCGGTTCCTCTCCCGGCATCCGTCTGGCTCTTTGGCTCCGGACTGATGGGCCTGCTTGGCATGCTTGGGCGAAAGAAAACGTAAGCGGTTACCGCCTCGATACAGTGGCTCCTTCGGGAGCCATTTTTATATACACCAAAAGGTCAGTCGTTGACCGGTTATCACTGTTTATCGGCCGCTCAGCAATCAGGAATCATTTGTTGCGCCAATTGGTTGAATCAGCGGCACTCACACTCAGTGCTATTCCAGCTAACTGCCGTTTTCCTATCAATTAGACTTTGCCGCAATTGCCCAGACATTATTCCGGATGATTCGCTCTTTTTCCCTTTTGTTTACATATCGAACATCAACCAGTGTCTATTTCAATTATTCGTTGAAACAAAAACGACGGCCAGAAGGCCGCCGCTGTTGATGATTTATGATGTTATCTATAGTGCACAGCAGGATGGCCCCGGTGGCTGGCCCAGAAAGGACTTGAGAATCGAGAAGTCTTCCGGATCCACGATACCGTTGCCATTCATATCCTCGTCTGGATGCCCGGACTGCCCCAGGACGGCCTTGAGGGCTGAATGATCATTCGGATCAACAACCAGGTTCTGGTTAAAGTCCGGATCGCAGCTGTTGCCGAAACCATCCCCATTGGTATCCAGCTGGCTACTATTGGGTACCAGCGTGCAATTGTCCTGGTTATCGGCAATACCGTCATTGTCACTGTCCAATGCGGGATTACCGTTACCGGAGTCGCTCTGGGTATATTCATACGCACCAAGATCTACCATAGAGTAGCCAAGGTTACTTCCATCCTGTGGGCGTGCATTGCCGTCAGCGTCACTGGAAGCCGCGTTGGCGTTGTCACCGGAATCAATAGCCGGTGAGCCTGCCCTAAGGCGGAAGTCCCCGGCACCAGGATTGACGAACATTGGATCTTCGTTCATCAGGTACAGGTTCTCAGGCCATGTCAAAAGCCAGTTTCCTCCATGTACCAGATTGTATTCAAACGTATTACCTTCACCGTACTTCATGGCAAGCCCGAGTCGGCCTGACCGGGGTACAGTGATATTGTTGTGAATACTATGATTGTTGTCGCCGACGATAATTTCACCCGTCTCTGCGCGGCCGTTGCCATTCATCCAGCAGGTGTTGTTACGCACAATGCTGTTGTCTGCCCAGTTTGCGACTATGCACCACCCTTCATTCTCCCATATCACGTTGCTTTCTATGACAGCACTTCCACCATAGTCTTTACATACGTCCATGATTATTCCATGGCCCTCGCTCTCGGCGGGATCAGTATCCGTATTGTTCCAGATGAGGTTTCGTCGAATGATGTGGCCTTCTCTGCAACGGTAGAGGTCTACTGCGCTGGTCCATCCGCTCATTGGATTGTCATGTATACGGCTATCTTCGACGGTAACGCGCGCGGTATCGTGAAGCTCAACCGCTCCCAGGCTGCAGCCATGGATGTCGAGGTCTTTCAGGACAACATCAGAGGTGGACCGCACCCAGGTACAAAAGCCTTCGGGTCCAAAGTCACGTACTTCGAAGCCTTGCAGTGAGATAAATCGGGGTTTCTCACCAAAATTCCGGTTTTGAAGGACACCAATGCCGTGAGAAACACCGCCATTTCCCGATATGATCACTTTCTCGCCAGGTAATGAACGAAATTTGATCCAGGCGGAACTTGTCCCACTGTTCACGACTTCAAACACAAAGGTGTCGTAACACTTTTGGCAGGTGTGAAGTTTGGCGTAGGTACCTCTTCTCACCGTGACGACATCGCCAGCAAGGGCCTGCTCACCGGCCGGACCCAGATTACACCAGGGTGTCGCAGGACCAACCTGGTCTCGATTACGCGCATCGGAACAGCTACCTCCCAGTGAGAGGATATCCACCCATAGATCTTTTGCCTCAGCCGCACCGTGCACAGCAAACAAAAACACAGATAAAATAAAGAACTTCAAGTATCGAGATGTAGAATTAAACTGATGGATTGTCATTGGAACTGTTTCCTTCCTGGGCTGGGCGTTAGAAATGGGCGTATCGACGTTCACAGGCAATAGCCGTGCCATATAGAACGGTACAAGCCTAAGGAAATGAAAAACAGGAACTAATGCGGAATTACAAATAGATTACAACCTACTGAACAGGCGAATGTGTCGCCTGTTCCCGACAGCCTCTGATTAGAACTATCTAACTAACAGAAAAATATGGGTATATATTGTCGCCATTCAGTAACAATTTTTAATGACACAATACTTGCCTAATACCATGCATCGCAGTAGCCGCCCAAACGTGTAGCGGTATCTCATAAATACATACGGTGTTGGTAACAATGAGGAAAAGAGCTGCGTCCGTGCGACATCAGTCAGCGAACCGTCATAACGGCCGGATGAGAAGCTGTGATATGGCGATTTGATAATCTTCAGGCGAACGTCTTCAGTATTTTGCGGTGCGACACTATGTCACATCGAAGTCGTACTGCATTTCGCCTAGTATGACACTCACACGTCTTCTCCCCCCTATCCAGACGTGTGTTGAGAGATTCTTTGAAGTTCTCTATCAAGGCGGCTGCCCTCCCTAACCAGCCGCCTTTTTTATTTGTGAACATAGATACTTAATATACGGCAAGCCCCATACCGCTACCCTGGGCAGTCGCGGAATAATGAACCTGATGATGAGCAACCAGACTATGAACAGCCCGATGACTGATTCTGACCTTCTGTCCTGCCATGCTGACAAGAACTTGCTGGCCAGCTGTCCGGGCTATCACAAGCTACTGACCGATACCAAGCGGGAGTCTTTACCCGCTGATGCGTTCTAGCCCGTTAGTAATGATGTCTCTGATGAGTAATATTCCGTTCATAGGGCAACGACCGCATCGACAAGTACCAGATCAGTCCACCCAGTATTGAGACTATCCCTACTGATATACAGAGCATTGCCAAGATATGTATTTCCATCATGCTTTCCAGAAAGTTGCACGGTTACAATCATGTCCAATTTCAGCAAGTCATACTATTGCTCTAAGGTTCTACGTACATTCCACGTAAAAAAAGGCGACCCTGAGGCCGCCTGAAAACCAACTAGAAGGTACCATGGATAATATTATGCCCGCTAAAAAATACACGGTAACCACTACGTGCCAGACCATTGTCTGGCTGCGACAAGCTGGCCATGCAGAAGTTTGCTGCCCGCACTTGTCACTGGAGATCTAAACAAGTAAACATCGTTGTAATCAAGGTCTGCATTGAACAATAAACGACACCCTATGAAGAGCTGTATTCTGCAATGATGGAACACCGCCAGTATGAGGACAGCCACATCAGCGACCGCTCTCGACTTGTGCTAGTTGTATCAACCTTCTGCATGTGGTCTTTATACTGTCGCCACGCCATGAAGGCTGCAGACATAGAAACACGCACTGTGGGAGTGAATCACAGGGCGTGTTAGTGACGAGTAGAAGAAGTGGAGCGCCACCTGTTTTACACGATAAGGCATAACGCCAGGTCTGACTATTGTCCTTAGGTACAACCGGACATGGTTGCCGGCCCGCTACTGAGATTCAAATCGGGATAGGGGCGGTCAGGATACCTGACCGAGCCCCTCCCACACCACCCGGCATGCGGGTCCGCACCGGGCGGTTCGAGAAGTTGAGGTCATGAGAGTCGGGGAACACCGAGACGATCGAAGTAGGCAATAGGCATGAGCCAGTTCAGCAGCAAGCAGCTGGTACGCCACCAGCGGCGGGCATTACCCGCCACTCGTGCCGCTTGATCCGAACTCGCACCCAAGGCCCGTAACTCCCGATAAACCGTCGTTCCGCGGCGCCAGTGTTTGAGCTGCAAGGCACGCAGACGGTGTCGCAACCATTCGTCCAGTTCGCGAAAGACCTTTGGTGTCTGTGCCAGCTTGAAATAACCATTCCAGCCCGGCACATATCGCCGCAGTTCCTCCGCTACCTCGCTCAGGTTACGCCCGCACGTCCGGCGGGTAATCTGCCGGATGCGCCGTTTGAAGGCGACCGTTGCCTTATGCGCAACACCCCGCTTGACCATGTCCCCGCCCGAACACCACAACTCGTAGCCGAGAAAGGCACGGCCATAGGCGCTGGCCACCGCGCTTTTAGCTTCGTTTACCTTCAGATGGAGCCGGTTGTAGAGCTTGCGCAAACCATTGAGGACTCGCTCGCCGGCCTTCTGACTGCGCACATACACATTGCAGTCATCGGCGTAGCGCACGAACCGATGGCCCCGTCGCTCCAGTTCCTGATCCACCTCGTCCAGCAACACATTGGCCAGTAGCGGCGAAAGTGGCCCGCCTTGCGGCGTACCCTCGTACCGCTCCATGACCACACCGTTATCCATGACACCCGCGTTGAGATATCGCCGTATCAGCCGCAGTACGGCCTTATCGTCGATACGTCTCGCCAGCCGATCCATGAGCACGTCGTGATTGACCCGGTCGAAGAACTTCTCCAGATCCACATCGACCACCACCCGATAACCTTCTTGAACATAATGCTGCGCAGTCAGCACAGCGTCATGCGCCCGTCGGCCCGGTCGGAAGCCATAGCTATGGTTGGAAAACGTCGGATCAATCAATGGCTGCAGGACTTGCAGTAGGGCTTGCTGAATCAATCGATCCGTCACGGTCGGTATCCCCAGCTCCCTCATACCGCCCCCAGACTTGGGTATCTGCACGCGGCGCACCGGCTGAGGCCGGTAGCTGCCATTTTGCAGCGCCTCCTTGATCTGGGACCAGTGGGTCTTGAGGTACTCGGCCGTGGCCTGGATCGTCAGTCCATCTACCCCCGCACTGCCGCGATTGGCCTTGACACGTTTCCATGCCACGACCAGGTTCCCTCTCGCGAGCACCTGCCCAAGCAGGTCAGCTCGCCCCGAGCCTTGCGATTCATGCCGCGCCAGCCCTGCTTCATCACGAAATGCTTCGGGTCGGGCTTCACCTTCCCCCTCGGCAGTTCGCCCCGGTTGCCCGGGCTTCTGATGCCTTGCAGTGCCAAGCGACATGACAGTCGACTCTCCTTCTCGTTCGGTCCTTCGCCTTGCGGCTACTATGACCTCTGCTGACTTCTCGCTCCGGTTCATCACCGTCGCCCTTTCAGGCACAAGGCGAGATCTCCCCAGGTAAGAACGCGATCCTTCACCGCACAACCGCCGGATTTACGCCGCCTGAGCCTTGACCACAAGAGCTTCGCGATTTCATGCCCGCTCACCCTGCTCGGCACCGCCTCGTATCCGGTTCTTGTCCATCGGCTCACGGCTTCGCTCCACGCTTCCTCCCCACAATCGGTCACCCTCATGCAGTTGCGCTTCACTTCGTTCGCTGTGGTCAACTCACGGGAGGACTTCCACCTCCAGAATCGCGCCCATGCTGGGCGCACATCGGGATAGGGGCGGTCAGGAAACCTGACCGAGCCCCTCCCACACCACCCGGCATGCGGGTCCGCACCGGGCGGTTGGAATAGTTGAGGTCGGCGCACTTGAGTCAATCCCGGCACACCTCCTGAGGTTGCTTGTTTCTGATCCGCCCGATTCGGTTTCTCGCTGCCGTAGCTTATCGGGCTTCACCTTACAAGCCATAACGACGAGCTTCGCTTCTGCGAACATCTGAGACATTCCAAATCCGAGAACCAGAGGACTCCCTCTCCTATTCCTTCGGCCCTTCGCTCCATGCTGGCAGCTACTATGACCTCTGCTGACTTCTCGCTCCGGTTCATCACCGTCGCCCTTTCAGGCACAAGGCGAGATCTCCCCAGGTAAGAACGCGATCCTTCACCGCACAACCGCCGGATTTACGCCGCCTGAGCCTTGACCACAAGAGCTTCGCGATTTCATGCCCGCTCACCCTGCTCGGCACCGCCTCGTATCCGGTTCTTGTCCATCGGCTCACGGCTTCGCTCCACGCTTCCTCCCCACAATCGGTCACCCTCATGCAGTTGCGCTTCACTTCGTTCGCTGTGGTCAACTCACGGGAGGACTTCCACCTCCAGAATCGCGCCCATGCTGGGCGCACATAAAAAAGCCACCCCGAGGGGTGGCCGTAAGATAGATGCCCTGCTACTTCCCTGATGCAGTTCATACTAGTGACGTTGATTGGAGGATTACTATTATCGTTACGCCACTAAGTAAAAAGATATGACATAAAGCCCCAGGCTGTATATTGTCCTTAGGTACAAATGAAGACGGCCACTACGGCAAGCAAGAGGAGGAGGACGCTTGCCGCAGTGACCTTTACACTACAATTACAACACCCCTTGTATCGACCTTCAGTATGTGACCTTTACAGTGCCCCTCCGCTGCGTTCACCGCAATGACCATCCTGCTCTGCAGTCAATATGTCGGGTTCTAGCGGCATGCATCAAGTGATTGTGATGCTGTACAACAGGATGTGGCCGATTTCCTCAACATTGTCAGAATCTGGACTCATCGCACCATCGTTCCAGAGTCTCTGGATGTTGCGGTAATGTAAGCGGCCTTCTTCGGTGGCACGCCCTCTCCTGATTGACGGCTCGCAGACAGGTGTCTACCTCGAGTACAAACACAGCATCACCCGGTGAGGTTGCGGCGCCTGTCAGACTTTGCCAACAGTGCAGGCAGAATTATTTCAACAATGTTGTTAGTAAATGACCGCTAGCGGGGTAACCGTCCTTTCTGCAAACAGAAAGTAACCGTGCATCTGTGATCCTATTAGGCAAGCATTCCGACACAGAGGGCTACTGGCATAGTCGAAACCCACGGAGTCACAATAATAGTGACCCGATGACTGCATCGGAGTCCGGCTTTTTTGCGCTGCTGGAATTGGTATACCGGGAATGAAGCTAAATCTCCGAATACGGGTAGCTGACTAGATCTTTCTAATGACCACGTCCGAGTAAGCACTCTCACGTCCAGCAGTGTCATAGGTCGTGACAACAATATAGATAGTTCCTGGGGGAAGGCCTCTCAGGACAGCCCCCTCGGCAGTACCATCAGTGACATCAGTACGATTTGTATAGTTACCTTTGGTCGCCCCATAGTAGACCCGGTAACCGTCAATATCCGCCAGCGAGATGGGCGACCCATCTGCTCTCGCAACAGGAGCAACCCAGTTTAAGGTAGCACTGCCGGTTGTCGGCGCTGAAGAGGCTGAACTATAGGCACGGTTAGCTGGCACTGTTGAAGAGGCTGAGCTATCAAAACCGTTGTCCTCACCACCGCACCCGGCCAGTTGAACGGCCATTGCCGCAGCAGTCAGGCAATGTCTAAAACCACTTTTACTTGAATGACGAACCATAATTTACTGCTCTCCATGCACCAGAGTGCAAATCCAGAAACCGAGTGATTACTATCGACGACATCAGTTCGCACTTGAGAGATCTAGCCGGAGATTGTTTTCGTGGTGCAGTTATCAAACGTTCTGAGAACCGACATCCTGTTCATGCGGTGAAGTCTCGATACAATCAGCCGACAACAGGACATCGGGACTGGTATAAATAGAATTTACAGCGAGGTCAGTGTGAAGCGATCACGTCTGCTGGTTGAAGCTTTAGTCAGTTTGCCCTCAATACACTCCTCATGATGTGGTTACATATGAGGAAACTGAGGATGACTGCTTTGCACCTCCATGTGAGCCAGCATTTTCAGTGAACCAGAAACATGTTGACCTTTTACTATACGATTTCGATGTCATCACACCTATTTTCGCAGGTAGTCCCTTCAGCCCTCTGGCTCTACTGCCCCGGCCTGTTGGGTCTTGCTGGACTGGCTAGACGGAAAGCCTAATGGTTGGATTAGATTACATGGAGTTTCGATATTACTTACGAGTCAGGACCACACTTGCTATTGTTTGGTTATTTGTGTTTTTGCTTCATGGCTGTGCGGGGCATACAAGTTACAAACCACATTCCGAATTCAACGGTTACATAGAAACAGGTATGGCTTCCTATTACGCCAGGATATTTCAACACAGGAAAACTGCAAACGGCGAGCGCTTTGACAACAACTCAATGACGGCAGCTCACAAAACGTTACCGTTTGGAACCGAGGTGATTGTCAAGAATTTAAATAACGGCAAAGCAGTGAAGGTCAGAATCAATGACAGAGGCCCATTTGTCAAAGGGAGAATTATAGACTTAACAAGTACAGCATTTTCTCAAATTTCCAATCTTGACAAAGGGATCGAAAAAGTCGAAATAAGGGTAGTAAAATAACTGCGACGAATACCGTGGATTTGCCGGCAGACGCTCTATGCCAGGAAGATACGAGCGTACGCTTCTACAGGAATAGTTACCCTTCGCATGGGTATGATTCCCTGATCGCCTCAAGCACCAGAGAGGACGCGGGACGGTGAAGCCTGGTTGGATGGTCTCTCAAGTACCAGAAGACAACGAGCCCTAAATTCCCATTTCTTGCATTTTCCGGGACACAGTGCTTCCCATTTGAGGCATGCACGACTCCTGCGGAGTACCCAAAGCAGGCGCCTGCATTAATGCCGCCTTCACCGTATTCACGGCAATATTTATTTAAATCAAAGCCAGACATTGCGTTGACAGCCGCGCTCAGTATCACCAGTGACACCAGTAGTAATGTCTTATTGATGGTTTTTATTTTGCTCATGTCTTGCCCCTGCTGTATTCATTATCTCGATTTCTATTTGTCTTTACGTGCCAACCTGTTGGCGCACACCCTGCACCTGGTCGAGCAATAATGAGCGTCTGAGCGCTTCTGCATAAATGTATCACAGCAGTGTTTACAGGCAACCTCGGTGCGTCTGGCACGTTTAGCATTGTAGAAATGCTCATGAGATTTGTCAGAGTAAAAAGTTATTTGCCGGGTAACTGTCGCCCCTCTGGTGCTGGAATAACCTGTTGCACTTGTCGCACGCTTCATTGCCAGTCTTGCGATCATACATATCACACTCCACTTGTTACGCTTAATGACAGTATTTGCGGATACATACGCATTGCCCGTACCAGTTAACTAGCTATCAGCATAAAACAGCCCATTCTGCAGGCTGTCGGTTATGACCGGGTAAAGTGTTTCAGGTGATTGTGTTGCTGCTCAACTAGACAGGTTGGTCTATGACAACAGTATGAATGTTGAAAGGCGTAGAACCCATCGACCCAAATAGGCACAGGGGTGCGCATACATAGTGGGCCGGGAGTCAGCGACTTCACTGAAAATCCGAATATACGTACACGTCTTATATCTGTAACAAAAACCTGTTTACTTAACAGGAGGAGTCCATAAACAAGCGCAACATTCAGTAGTTCCACGCTTTACCCACGCCCCCCCAACGCGCCTCTTTCTGTTGTAACAACACCAACAGTACCCCTCTATCCGTTGGCCCTCACCCTACACCCATCATCCCCAAAACCCCGCCCGCCTGACAAACAGCAACCCGGGCAATCTTTTTTCCTCTTTAATTACATTACCTTAATAATTATTCAACCCATCCAGCACCAACCTGGCACAGCACCTGCAATACCCTGGTCGTGACTAACACAAACCACCCAACCCATCGACAACACCAGGAGTAATGACATGAAAACACTGATGATCTCTGACCTCACCCTGAGCACCGAACTCGACAGCGAAGCCATGGCAACCGTATCCGGCGGACGATCCAGATACCACTGGGGCGCCCCGCGCTACTCGTCACACCAATCCACCGATATCAACATCAGCAAGTTCACCGCTGATCAGTTCATCGGCCAGGAACAGAACGTCGACGTCGCGACCGGCATCAACGTCGCCTTCGCCGACCACCTGAAGAGCGTCGTGACTCCGAGCCAGTCCGCACAAAACAACATCTACCGCTAACACATACCCCGGCGGAGGTCTCCGGACCTCCGCCTCCCTGAAACCACAACCCGCAGGAGAAACACCATGCTCTCAATCAACGATCTACCCAACAGCAAGGAACTGGACAGCAAGGCCATGACAGAGGTGACAGGCGGTTACGCCCTCACCGACCTGGGCACCATCGCCAACGTCAATGTCAACATCGACCAGGACATCGCACAGTTCCAGAACGTCGAGGTCAATGCACTCAATAACATCGGTGTCCTTGGCGCCGACCTCGGACCGCTGAAATTCGCCGTCAGCCCCTCACAGTGGGCGGCCAACTATGCCAGCACAAACCGTCGCGGCAACTCGCACAGCGTCCGTTAATCGCAATCAAACCAAACCTTGACCCAACACAGGAGTACAGACATGAAAACACTGATGATCTCTGACCTCACACTGAGCACCGAACTCGACAGCGAAGCCATGGCAACCGTATCCGGCGGACGATCCAGATACCACTGGGGCGCCCCGCGCTACTCGTCACACCAATCCACCGATATCAACATCAGCAAGTTCACCGCTGAGCAGTTCATCGGCCAGGAACAGAACGTCGACGTCGCGACCGGCATCAACGTCGCCTTCGCCGACCACCTGAAGAGCGTCGTGACTCCGAACCAGTCCGCACAAAACAACATTGGCTAGATCCTGTACGGCTCAGCCATCCACCACCACCTGGCAACCAGCGGAGGTCCCCGGACCTCCGCTTTCCTTGCGCTTCAGTATCACCCTGCACACGCCGGGGGTAATGCCAGTCGCCAGCATGATCAGAACGATGATGATGACTTGAGCAATGGCTGTACGGTAAGCGAGTACCTTGAGGCTATTAGTGAGGACGACGCACAGACAAAATTAACGAGAAAAGTCTCATCGACTGATCCGGCAGCCAGTAATACCGGACCACCCGGTGGTCCGGCGTTCTATGCCTACTCAACCAAAGTCGTGAGTTCCATATATCTGGTCGACACCGACCACGGGATCATCGTGGATGTGGAGCCGAGCACTGCTAAGCGGTCACATGAGGCTGAATTTACCAAGAACATGATCAAGCGTGTCTATGGGCGCTTTTGGATCAAGCCGCAACGGCTGATCGATGATACCGCATATGGCAAAGCGGCAATGCTCAACTGGATCGTCGAAACGAAACAGATAGAACCACACATCCCGGTGTGGCAAAAATACGAAGGAAAAGCGGGACTGTTTGGTATGGCAAACTTCACCGGGGATGCTGCAGCCGACCATTACGCGTGTGCTGCAGTAAAGACACTGCAACGCTAGGGAGCAGGAGGTTTCTTAGGATAGGCGATGTGGTGCGCCTTGTTACTGATAATAGTTGCTGATTTTTGTCTTCATGTGCACCATAGCCAAAAAAAAGGGCTTACTGATAACAGTAAGCCCTTGATTTAGCTGGAGCCGGCGAGAGGAGTCGAACCCCCGACATCTTCATTACAAGTGAAGCGCTCTACCAGCTGAGCTACGCCGGCATCTTGGCCGTAATGGGCAAGGCGGCCTATTCTAGTGAAATGGCGCTCCCACCGCAATTCAATAACACGCCAAATCAACCAACTGCAGTTCCGGGCGATCTTCCACTAGGCTGTTCAAGTCTTCAGCAGTGCTACCGTCACTCTGGATATCCAGCCACCAATTACTCTGCGAGGTAAATCGTTCCTGCATGATGGCATCGAGTCCCATTTTACGGGTTTCTTTCAGGCGTCGTTCGGCACGTGTCAACCCCCTGAAAGTACCGAGGGAAATAAAGTTCTTCTTGCCAACGTAATATTCCTTGTCCCCGTTTTTTTTCAATACCGCCAGCACCGCCTGGACCTCTTGCCTTGACATCGCGGGCAGGTAAACCCAATAACCTATCAACTTCTTGCTCTGCAGCTCTCGCTGTGTTGGTAGCAGGCCAAGATCAAGCAACCGGGTTTCAACTGCCTGCAGGTCATCAATCGCCAGAAACGGGCCTAGCGCCTGGCACAGGACAACAGATCCGGCACCGGGTGGCTGTTCCACAGTCAGGTCTTCTATAGTGGAGACATCATCCGTAGACGACGACGTTTCCGCTTCCCTCTCCTGCAGTGTCACCAGGGGACTCACCGTTGCCGGCAACGGTGGTAACGGACGTCCTGTTTCAACATCAGAACGGGAATCAAATACATTCCAACCAAAATAAACCAGATTTGCTACCAGCAGCAGATAGACAAGGTGTCGCATTAAGTTTCTCCGGCAAGTATCGCCAGCCCCTTCAGGACCAGCTCGGGATCATGATGCGCAGGACGCGCTAATAATGTCACTATCGTGCCGGCATCGCCACCGGTAATAAGCACCTCGAGATCCTGCCCCTGTTTGGCGCTCAGATCACCGATGATTCGATCGATTGCCGCCACCACCATATATACTGCACCACTGTGGACACCGCTGCCGGTACTGCTGGCAAGCAAGGTCGTCAGCGTTGGTATTGCCGAAGGCTTCACCTCTGCTGTGTCTTCCACTAGCACCTGTTTCAGCATCTCGATGCCTGGAAGAATCAGCCCGCCCTGATGCTGGCCATTGGCTGCCAACAGATCCAGTGTAATTGCTGAGCCACAGTCGATTACACAGACCACACCGCGGTGCTGATGATGAGCCCCAATCAATGCAACCCATCGATCAACACCAAGCCTTTCAGACATCGAATATGCATTCGTTACCCCACAGGCTGTGTCGCCGCTGCTGAAAAACTTCGGGATGAGTGACCAGTGCTGCCGGGTCCATGCTGTCAGGGCACTTTCCATGGCCTCACCCGCCACATTGACAACACAAACTTCGGCTGGTCGTTGCACTGATCCCCAGGCACGGGTCAATTGCGCGGCAATATCAAGGCCCCGATGCATAAATCGATCGCCACCGGCAATGTCATCAGCCCCGGCAAACGCCCACTTAACGGCGCTATTTCCAACATCCACCAGCAACCTCATGAGGCCACCCGCACACTGACATCGCCCGATACAAAGCGCCGGCATCCATGAACCGTATCGACCAGTAATGCCCCGCCGTCATCAATCCCGCGGGCTGTGCCAGTGATGTATTCATTTGGCAACATCAAGTCGACCTCGTGCCCGCTGAGCACGTCATAGCGCCGCCACTCATCAAGAAAAGGCTGCAGGCCGGCAGCATCAAAACCTTCAATGGCCGGCATCAATTCATCCAGTATTCGCGCAGCCAGCACATTCCGTGAAAGTCTGTTGTCACCCGTCAGGTGATATAAATCTGTCCATAACTGATCAATAGAGCTCGCTTCACCAGCTGGCATACACACATTGACGCCGATGCCGACGATCACGGCACAGGGCCCGTTTGCCTCGCCGACCACATCGATCAGGACACCGGCCAGCTTGGCATCCCTGACCAGGATATCATTGGGCCACTTCAGCCCGGCATCATCAATACCATAGCTGCGCAAGGCACGCAGAACTGCAATGCCCGTGACCAGGCTCAGACCACCAAGGGTGGCGGCCCCGCTTGCCGATCGCCACAACAGCGACAGGTAGAGGTTGGCGGCAAAGGGTGATACCCAGGTACGCCCGCGCCTGCCGCGCCCGGTACGCTGGCATTCCGCGACACACACTGTCCCGGACGGCGCACCCTGCAGCATCTGCTCGCGTAACCAGTTGTTGGTAGAATCAACTTCGAGAAAAACGGCGATGTCATCGATAGCCGCGACACGCGTGCCGGTCGTCGCTGAGAGAATCCTGTCGCGTTCCAGTAGCTCAAGCGATGACGGCAGACAATAACCCTTGCCACGTTGCACAGAAAAATCCACGCCCATGTCGCGCAACGCCTTGAGGTGTTTCCACACCGCCATGCGGCTCACACCCAGCGAGGCGCCCAGTTCCTCACCGGAGTGAAATTCACCATCTGACAGCAAGTTTAACAAACGGCGGCGCATCGGCATCGCGAGAGCTTAACAAACCTGCGCATTTTGCTCTATGCGAATGAATCAGTCATAGCTCACGCCGGTGCCACCAAGCCCGCAATAGCCGCCAGGATTTCTGGCTAGGTATTGCTGGTGGTATTCCTCCGCATAATAAAATACCGGCGCCTCGATGATCTCAGTAGTGATTGCACCCAGGCCCTTCCCGGACAGGCGCATCTGAAAGCTGTCCCTGGATGCCCTGGCAGCGGCCAGCTGTGAGTCGTTATACGCATAAATACCGGAACGGTACTGGGTGCCGACATCGTTGCCCTGCTGCATGCCCTGCGTCGGATCATGCGCCTCCCAGAAGACCTTCAGCAAATCATCATAGCTAACGATGGCCGGGTCATAGACGACCAGTACCACCTCGTTATGACCGGTCATACCCGTGCACACTTCCTTGTAATCAGGGTTGGGGGTGATGCCTGCCGCATAACCGACGGCCGTGGTATAGACACCCGGCATTTCCCAGAACTTGCGTTCGGCACCCCAGAAACAACCCAGGCCAAACAGTGCCTGTTCCAGACCGTCCGGAAACGGTGCCTGCAGTGGATTGCCGTTGACGAAATGCTGCTCCGGCACCGGCATCTTTTCATCTCGACCCGGCAATGCTTCTGACGGGGTCGGAAGGGTTGTCATGCGCCCTGCTCCAAACATGTTGCTGTTCCTCTATCGATATGCGCGGCTGCAGTAAACATTAACCGGCACTGGCGATGGGCTCACCGGGAACATTGTCACCCCGGGACGATGCCCCTACTATAAGCGATTATAACGCCAGTTTTTTAACAGGGAAGACCACATGAATGAGCCTGCCGCAAACACACCACCGGATGCACTGTTATTACTTGGCACGCACTGTCCACACTGCCCGAGCGTGCTGCAGGGCCTTGCAAATCTGGTGAAGGCCGGCACCCTCGGTACCCTCAAGGTCGTCAATATCGAACAACGTATCGATATCGCACGGGAACTGGGTGTGCGCAGCGTCCCGTGGGTACGCATCGGATCGTTCGAACTGGAGGGCTTGCGCTCCGAGCAGGAACTGGCTGAATGGGCCGCCAGGGCCTCTACTGAATCAGGCACAACGGAGTGGCTGCATGAACTGCTGTCCAGCGGCAAACTCGACCAGGCCCTGCAAAGAATCAGGTTGGATCCCGCCGGCATGGACGCCCTTTTACAACTGTTCACAGACACCGACACACAACTGAACACGCGCATTGGTATCAGCGCGATCATGGAACATTTAGAGGATACTGAGGCACTGCGAGCAATTGTTGAACAGCTCGGCAAGCTGACACGACATGAAGATGCACGCATCCGTGGAGATGCCTGCCACTACCTGGCATTATCCGGCAGTCCGAAGGCAGCCGAGTACATCAGGCCGCTGTTGCAGGATGCTGATGCCGAGGTCAGGGATGTTGCACGTGACAGCCTGAAAACATAATCAGGCATACAACATGCGTAACGAAAGCTCTTGATAGATGGACATGCCAGCATGCCAGGGACTGAGTTTATTTTATTTTCCTGCCGGAACGCTTTACTTCACGCTGGATAAGCCAGGTTACCCAGTTTGACAGTGAACGATTATCGTTTTCCGCGGCCTTCTTTGCGGCCTTCTTCAATTCGGGGTCAATGCGAATATTTAGTATTTTATCTTTAGACACGAACCGCCACCAAATTGAATCAGTATTAATACGTTTATTGTATCTACTGGAGTTATTCTTGGCTACGACCCAATCTAATGTGTATACTATGTGTTATGTGTGTGTATACAAAGACAGTATCTGCGAAGATGATTCAAGTTATATGTACACAAGGACGAAATATCTGTACAAACACTGAGTTAGGGATCAGACGCTATGAACATTGAAACCGCACGCAACGAAATAAGAAATCCTTCCAGAATTACCGCACTGGAGATGCTCACCGAAGCCACTGTACTCGTTGTCGTCGCCGTAGTACTGGTCCAACTAATACATTGATACCGGAACGTATCTGCACAAAAACGTCGCCACTCTGACAGCCTTTTTTTACGAACTACAGCTCTTCTTGTTGAACGTCACCGTGGCGGATGATCTCACCCGACATCAGGTACACCACATCTTCGGCGATACTTGAAGCAAGATCACCGACTCGTTCCAGCTGTTTGCAAACGGACAGTAGCAGTATGCGCTGTTCTGCTTCAGTCGGAGTTTTCTGGATAGCCTC
>CAVWDM010000022.1:0-80389 GCA_963753755.1 uncultured Gammaproteobacteria bacterium | reverse complement strand
ATATCGATAACAGGCTCGCTCGTGACATCCTTATACACGCGGCGAGACAACTGATGAAAGGCTTGCGCAGACCATGAAGACAGCCATGAAACGCATGCTTGCCGATATCGAGCGGGAGGTTGCCTACACCAGTAGCCTGACAGGCAGGCACCATCTTGATCCACGGGTGATGGCGGCGATGGGCAAGGTGTCACGTGAAGACTTTGTCCCATCAGATCTGAAATACCTTGCCTATGACAATGGTCCGCTGCCCATCGGTCACGGGCAGACCATCTCCCAGCCGTACATCGTTGCCCTGATGACCGACCTGTTGCAGCCTGAACCGGAGCACGTCGTGCTGGAAGTGGGTACCGGTTCCGGCTACCAGGCGGCCGTTTTGTCGCTACTGGTGAAGAAGGTCTTTACGATGGAGCGTGTCGCAGCGCTTGGCGAGGCCTCTCTGGCACGCCTGCAGTCACTGGGATACGACAATATCGAATGCTCTACCGGCAATGGCTATGCAGGCTGGCCGGAACATGCACCCTATGACGGCATTATCGTCACCGCGGCCGCCGCGCATATCCCGCCGGCGCTGGTCGAGCAACTGAAGCCCGGGGGCAGGCTGGTGATACCGGTGGGCTTACCGTACATGCCGCAGGAACTGATGCTGGTTGGGAAAGACGTTGCCGGGGAAACGCACACCCGGGATATTCTCGGCGTGGCCTTTGTGCCCCTGAAAGACGGCACATCGTAGGTCTGCAGGGTATCAGCCTGGCCTGTTCGGCAAGCGTAAACTTGACAGTATCGATTTCCCGAGTTGATTTTCGCGGAAGGCGAGGCCTATGCTGCGCCTTCTGTCCTCGATTTCGTGGTTGCAACGAAAATTTCCAGTGACAATAGCCTTCATGCACAACAGAATAAAAAACGTTGTCATGGTCCTGCGGATTCTGCTTCTGCTGGCCGCTCCCATTCTTGCATCTGCCGGCGTGGCGGCCACCAACAGCGGCAACGACTGGCTGAAGCCGGCACGCGAGGCGCTTACCGTTGCCCGGCAGACCCTGCAGTCTTTCGACCCGGCTGCGGGTAACACCGAAGCGCTCGATCCCTGGGACCGTGTACTCGGCGAGATCCGCCTGAATGCCCAGAAGTGCGTCGATGCGCGGCTGGAGGCAATCAGAGATCGAAGGCGCACTCAAGCTCCGCGGATGATGCCGCTGCCCGGCGATACCCCTGCACCCGGTGCAGACAGACCAAGCGGCTGGACGAACTGCGAGGCCGAGATGGCCGCCTGCCAGACCCTCCTGCTGGAGGCCCGGACACTCGGCGATGATATCCGCTCGGCCCAGCGAGAACGTGCTGAAATTCCGCTTGCTCGGACGCGGCCCGGATATCTGGAACGTCGCCCTGGCCAACCTGCAACAGGCGAATACGCCTGCCTGGCGCGATGCAGGCCTTTTTGCTGGATCGCCTGCAGGTGAAACACCTGCGGAGTCATCAGCTGGATCCTGCTGGGGATGGTGTCCACGCCTGGCGGTCACGCTGGGCCTGTGGTGGCGCCGCCGGTGGCGGCAGCGGCTCATGCATGCGACCAGCGGAGGGTATCAGTGCAGCGCTGAGCGCATCGCTGCAGGCCTGTCTCGCCAGACGCCTGCCGCTCATCCTCGGCCTCACTGCGGCCACCGGTGTGCTCCTCCTGGTCTTGCCGACTGAACCCGTGCCGCCGGTCTGTGGCGCTGCTCATCAGTATGCTGGTGTATCTGGGTGGCCTGACGGTCAGCCAGGCCTTGCTCAACCCCTGTCCGCCCGCGGCGTATTTTCTCGCCATGGAACCGGCCTATGCCCGGGCCCTGTCCCGGCGCATCCACGGTCTGCTGTTCCTGGTGCTTGCCCTGATCCTGATCTTCAGCACCGGGATTCGTTCCGCTACTGACAGCGGAGCACTGGTACCTGATACGGGCCGTGTTCTTTGCCATGGCCACCCTGCAGCTGGTGTGGCTGGTGTCCACCCTGCGCGGTGCCCCCCCGCCCCTGAACAACCCGAAATTGCGCGGCATCATCGTGCTGCTGTTGCTGGCCGGTCTTGTCATTGAGCTGCTGGGTTTCCGCAACCTGTCGTGGTACCTGTTCCAGGGGCCTGCTTGGCACGGCCCTGCTGGCGGTCGGTCTCTGGCTCCTCAACAGCCTGCTGCAGGATTCCTTCGACGGCGTGGACACCGGGCGCTATGCCTGGGAACGCCAGCTGCGCGACCGGCTGAGTCTGGGTGAGGGCGAACCGGTTCCCGGCCTGATCTGGCTGCGCCTGCTGACGGTGACTGCTGATCTGGCTGGCTTTCGGCGTCACGGTCGTCGGTCTGTGGGGCTATTCGGATACCTTCTGGAGCCTGATCAGGCAGGGCATTACCGAGGGTTTTCAGCTCGGCCCGGTGCTCATCATCCCGATCAACTGGGTGATCGGCATCGTGGTTTTCTCCGATCCTGGTTACGCTGGTGCGCTGGATCCGGAACGAGGTCCTGCCCGGGTGGGTAAGAAAATCCAGGATCGAGCGCGGCGCCCAGGAGGCGATCGTCACCATCACTGGCTACGTCGGTATTATCATCGCCGCGATCGTCGGCCTGTCTCTTGCCGGCTTCAGCTTCACCAACCTGGCCATTATCGCGGGCGCCCTCTCGGTGGGTATCGGTTTCGGTCTGCAGAACATCGTCAACAACTTTGTCTCCGGCACTCATCCTGCTGTTCGAACGTCCGATCCGTACCGGCGACTGGATCGTTGTCGGCAGCACCGAGGGCTACGTGCGCAAGATCAGCATCCGCTCGACGCAGATCGAAACCTTCGACCGCGCGGATGTCATCGTGCCGAACTCGGAACTCATCTCCAACCAGGTCACCAACTGGATGCTGCACGATCCCTGGGGCCGGGTGATCGTTCCCGTCGGGGTGGCCTATGGCTCGGATGTCGAGAAGGTCCGCGAGGTGCTGCTGCAGGCCGCCAGGGAACACCCGCTGGTTATCGCCGACGGCACGCGGGTCAGTGCGCCCAGGGTCCTGTTCCGCGGTTTCGGCGACAGCGCGCTCAATTTCGAGGTGCGCTTTTTCATCCGCAATGTGGACCAGCGCCTGGCCACCGTGAGTGAACTCAATTTCGCCATCGAGAAGGGGCTGCGCGAGGCGAACATCCAGATCCCGTTTCCCCAGCGCGACCTGCACCTGCGCAGCGTGGATCCACGCATAAGCTTCGGGCTGCCGCCGGAATCAGCGGGACGAGTAGGACGGGCTGTCGCCGGAATGCTGGTAGATTGCAACGGTGTAGTCGCGGTGAAATCGCAATGTCGTCCTGACGACGGCCTGCGTCAATCGTCAATAAGGTACAGGGATCTTTAAGCGCGTGGCTGATAATCGCTAAGCTGCTGCCAATATGCCGGGCATTACAAGGGGGGTAATCAATGACGTATTTCACCAAACGCTATCATCCTCCCGGTACCTCGCCGGGAACCCTGATTCAGCGCGACAAGCTGCAGCGGACCCCGCTCAGAATTCTGCTGACCGACTACACGGACAGTGACTATAGCGAGCAGGTGTTAACCAGACCCGAGGAGTGTGCGGCCTATCTGCAGCGCGACACGGTCACCTGGATACATGTGCAAGGCCACGCTGAGCCAGATATGATGCGCGGATTGGGGGAAGTGTTCGGTCTGCATCAGCTGGCACTTGAAGACGTTATCAATGCAGGTCAACGGCCGAAGGTGGATGATTACAAAGACCAGCTCTTTGTTGTTATGGCTCATCCGGTGATTGATGTCGGGGATGCGAATGTCAGAATGGATCAGCTCAGTCTGTTTATCGGGCATAATTTTGTGATCAGTTTTCACCCTGGAGAAAACTGATCCGTTCGACTCTGGTTCGGAAACGCCTGAGCGATCATGTCGGGCGTATTCGTGGCCGCGGTGCGGACTATCTGCTTTACGCATTGATTGATGTGGTGATCGACGAGGGATTTCCGGTTCTGGAATGGCTGGGTGACGAGGTTGAAGGCCTCGAGGATGAGTTGCTGGATTCGCCAAGTAAAACTTCCTTGCGGCGGCTGCATCAACTCAAGCGCACGGTGGCGATATTGCGGCGGATGTTATGGCCGCAGCGAGACGTGCTGAACAGCCTGGTGCGCGGTGACAGCGGGCTCATTGCAGATGAAAACATGGTCTACTATCGCGATTGCTATGACCATACCATTCAGATCATGGACCTGATCGAAACCTATCGGGACATGGCAACCGGGATGCTGGATGTCTACCTGTCCAGCATCAGTTACCGCCTGAATGAAATCATGCGCGTGCTGACGATGATCGCGACAATCTTTATTCCGCTGACATTTGTTGTTGGTGTCTACGGCATGAACTTTGGAAACGCACAGCAGTCCGTGGGCCATGCCGGAACTGCGCTGGTATTATGGCTACCCGCTGGTGTGGCTGGTGATGATCGTGATGATCGCCGGTATGCTGGTCTATTTCAGGCGCAAAAAGTGGTTATGAAGTCTGGCCCGAACCCGAGTGAAACGCTCTCGTGCTGATTGGTATTCGTCTGCGACGGGCAATCGCCAGTTTGTTCAGGCAAGCGTCAATCGTGGTAGCCGCGCCCGGATACCTTGCCGCGAAATACGAAGTACTGATAGCCGTTGTAGATCAACATGATCGGCAGCATGCCGATGCCGGTGAGCATGAACACCTGGGTCTTGGGTGAGGCTGCGGCGCCGGCGATGGTCACGGCCGGTGGCAGCAGGTAGGGATTCAGGCTGATGGCAAGACCGGCAAAGGAACACAGAAAAACAACCAGACTGTAGGCAAACGGCGCGTGTTCGTGACCCTTGCGCAGGCTGCGTATGAGCATGAGGAATGCCAGTATTGCGCCAAGCGGTAGCGGCGCGATATAGAAAATGCCGGCAGCGAAAACTATTTGCTGGCAATGTGGTCGTGCAAGAACGGCGTCCATTAAGACGGTGAACAACAGGGCGTAGACCACAAAGTAAGTGACCAGCGTTACCCCGACAGCAGCAGGCAGCGCCCTCGCCGGGAGGATTGGTCTGCCAGTGCCCCTCGATGGCGGCGAGTTTGGCCGGCTGGTGTTCCGCCACCATGCGCCCGGCGGCATCACCGACCAGGATTTGCAGGGGTGTAACGAAGGCTGCGGCCAGTAGTGCCAGTCGGAAGGACTTCAGAAAGAATGCGTTGTGGCGTTGTTTCAACAGTATACACGGCTATTACCTGCGTATAATGCCGCCGTTCGCGTTTAGCGACAACACCGTGCTGGCGCATGTTATGGCGGTTTAAAACAGGCTGCGTGATCCGGGTTTGAGCGCTGCCGAGCAAATCGGTGTCGACTTCCTGCAGTTGGTGCGCTATGGGTTGCGCGATGCAAATGCTTCGCTGGTATGTGACACCTTGAAACTGGTCGATACGCTGCTGCGCAGGGACCTGCCCCCGGGGCCTTGCTGGTACCGTTATACGGGTGAAGGTCAGCCGGTTGACCGGCCGGAACCCCTGTGGGCGCGTTATCGGGGACACCTGCCGCAGACGCACATCTGGTTCTGGTCACCACAAATGCCGGTTCAAACATTGCCGTCCAGCATGCGGCTCGGTTTTTGTCTGCCATTACCGGCGACCATCCGATGGCGAGCAGGTGAGAGCGAGTATCGCGATATGGTTACTCATGACCCCCGGGCTTGGCGTTCATGTTGCACGCATGCCGCTGTCGTTGACAGGCGCAGATCGTGTGTATTTCCGACTTTCCGGTGCGGGTTGGAATGATAGTGAGGAGTATGAAGTGCGTTTATCCAATGACTTGTGAAAACATGGGATGAGCGCAATTCTTTCCTGGTTGGTTAAAAAAGCGCCCCGTTTATTGGATAATCAAACCGGGAGAGGAGTTACCGGGACAGGTTGGCTGCTCGCGATAATAGCTGCTCGTCAGTGTTCCATTAAGCGGGGGCGGTAGGTAAACATGCAGGCAATCACACTAAGCACGATTGATCTCATCATCGTGGCCGTCTACTTCCTGCTGGTATTTTACATCGGTTTTCGTATCGCACGGCGTACTCATAACGCCGAGGACCTGTTCCTTGCCGGGCGGCGCCTGGGCTGGGTGCCGATTGGCCTGTCGCTGTTTGCGTCGAACATCTCCAGCACCACCATGATCGGCCTGGCAGGCGCAGCCTATACCTGGGGCATTGCCGTTGCGAACTACGAATGGATGGCGGCCCCGATACTGGTGGTATTTGCGCTGTTCCTGGTGCCGCTGTATCTGAATGCGCGCATTGGCACCGTTCCGGAGTTTCTGGAATACCGCTATGACCGCCATGTACGCCGCTATTTTTCACTGCTGACCATCGTCGCGAACATCGTAGTGGATACCGCGGGCACGCTGTTTGCCGGCGCCATTGTGCTTACGCTGTTCCTGCCGGGGCTGGATCTGTTCAGTGCCGCATTGTTGCTGGCGGCCATTGCAGGACTCTACACGGCCGCCGGTGGACTTGCCGCGGTGGTCTATACCGATGTCCTGCAGGCGGTGATCCTGCTGGCCGGGTCAGCGGTGGTCACGGTACTTGCGTTTGCGCAGCTGGACTTTTCCTGGGCATCGCTGGTGGCACAAACTCCACCGTCGCACCTGTCGCTGATGTTGCCGCTCACGGATGAGAACCTGCCGTGGCTGGGCACCCTGGTGGGTGTGCCGATCCTGGGATTTTATTTCTGGTGCACCAACCAGTTCATCGTGCAACGGGTGCTGGGTGCACGCAGTATTGTCGATGCGCGTCGTGGTGCCTTGTTCGCCGGTCTGCTGAAACTGCCGGTGCTGTTCCTGATGGTATTGCCGGGTGTGATGGCCAGCGTGTTCCTTCCCGGCCTGGAGCAGGGTGATCAGGTCTTCCCCGCCTTGATCGGTACGCTGCTGCCGTCGGGTCTTGCCGGGCTGGTGCTTGCGGCACTGGTTGCGGCGTTGATGTCGAGTATTGACTCGACGCTGAATTCGGCTGCGACCCTGGTGACGCTGGATTTTGTCAAACCACTGTGGCCAAAACTCACGTCCCGGCAGATGCTGTGGATCGGGCGCGCGGCCATCGTGGTATTCATGCTGCTCTCTGCACTGGTTGCTCCCGCCATCGGCGGTTTTGAGGGTCTGTTCCACTACCTGCAGACGGCGCTGGCATTCCTGGTGCCACCGGTTGTGGTGATCTTCCTGTTTGGCCTGTTCTGGCCGCGTGCGGGCGCGGGCGCGGCACTCGCAACCTTGCTGGGCGGGCATGCGGTCTCCATGGTGTGCTTTGTTGCCACGTTGACGGGTTGGCTGGACCTGCACTTTACCCTGATTGCCGGCTTGATCTTTGCGGTAAGCTCCGTGCTGTTCTGGATGGTCGGGCGGTCGACAGCACCGCCGACAGCACAGCAGATTGCGCGTTTTACCTATCGGCCGGAAATCCTGGCGCGCACCGTCCCGGGTCCATGGTGGCAGGATTATCGTGTCCAGGCCGCGGGTCTGCTGCTGTTGACCGTGTGGCTGGTTGTGGCTTTCTGGTAGCACGGCTGAATCGTTGTCATGCGCATACATTTAAAGGTTGTGCCGGGTTCATCCAGGGATGAGATCTCGGGCTGGCTCGGAAACAGTTTAAAGGTACGGGTGCGGGCAGCGGCGGAGGGAGGCAAGGCGAATGCTGCGGTCATGAGGGTATTGGCCCGGGGTCTTGATGTGCCGCCGTCGGCGCTTGAACTTGTGTCCGGTGCGGTATCCGCGCGCAAGGTGATAGAAATCGCTACCCTCGGCGAAGACGAGGTGCGACAACGGTTGGCTCGCATTGGAACCTGACGTATTGACAATGGCTGTATATGATCCGACTTGAGGAGACTGTGGCGGCTATGGCTTCTGCCCGAGGTCTTCTGAGGGCAACTGCGAAAACAGGATCAAGAGGTCTTCTAGAGAGGCTGGCGATTTCCGGCGCTCATAATCACGGCGACGCTCATGCGCCACATGCACACCGTCGCTGTCTCTCAACGGAAACTCAGCCGTCATCCCCCAGCGTCGTTCACCAGGCTGTCTTTTTACCAGGCCCATATTTTCAGGATTCCTGCTTGTCATCAACAACAGTATAGACATGATTGTCGACTTCACCAGCATGCAGCTTGTATGACCCGGCCGGAGGTGGCCTGGTTCCCGAACGCCATGTTAGCAACCGCGGTAGGGTCATGCCCGGGTAACCCGACGTTTACGAAACCACGTTGGTTAAGCTTTGCGGGAAATTGTCAGTAATAATAACGTCTGAACCGGGTGCGTCGCGAAACGGCGCTCAAATACAGCGCCTGTTAGCCGTGTGGTTACCAGAGTTCCGGGTCGCATAAGGATGTGACGCAAGCTATTTTGACGGAGGGTTTAGTGATCTTGCATGCATTCAGGGCGACGGCCTGCCACCCAAAAGGATATTGAAGCTTGTAAGGCGGGATGTATCGATCAGCTGCATCAGTGCTGAAGCCAAATCTGCTGTAATATTCCGGATCGCCATAAACGAACAGGATATTTACACCCGTTTTAGATAGCCGCTGGATGCCGCTGTTGATTAACCTGGATCCAATACGACGCTTTTGGTAATCGGGTGTTACACCAAGTGGTGCCAGAATATAACCCTGCAAATGCTCATTGTTTTCGATTGTCACGGGGCTCAAAGCCACGTGGCCGACTATGATGCCTTCAGTCTCGGCCACCAGAGATAGTGTCTGAGGGGTTGTTGTTTCAGAAAGCAGATTGACAGCAAGTCTTGAAATAATCTCCCTCTCATCCGCGGGGAATGCGCGCATATGGACTGCGCAGATACCGTCACGATGCACAGTGGTTGCTATTCGGATATGCATGTTTTGCTGCTAACTGCCAGGCGCATTGGCTGGACATCAGTTTATCCCATTTATCCGCCTGTGATAACAGGTGAAAAAAATCGCATCTTTATCGTAACTGCTTGCATTGAATTTTTTATAAGCCAGTGCCATGCGGGTCAATATATGGAGGGCCATAATGAGTGCATTAAGCATGGTGTTGATGACAACGAATTATTAATGGCAGGTATTCATCAGCCTGATTCGGGCGGCGGGTTTGTGGCGCATAATACGACGCTGTAAGCTCTGCAAAGCAGGGTGAACAATGATCCGTTTATGGTGAAAAATGTTGTGAGCGCAGAAGTGATTGAAATCATATCGGTAAAAGCCTGTGAGCGACTGAAGTTTCTTTCTGGCTGAGTCAGGTGGGAAACAACCTCACTGTATTTATGCAAGGAGTATCTGTATGGGGGCGACAATAAAGGGGGTTGACGGTAAATTACGCTGCAAATGGTGCGATGCCGCACCAGAGTTTCTCGGCTATCACGATAACGAATGGGGTTTCCCGGATGGTGACGATCATCGATTGTTCGAGAAATTGTGCCTGGAGAGTTTTCAACCCGGATTGAGTTGGCGCACTATCCTTGCTAAACGCGCGAATTTTCGCGCGGCGTTTCACAATTTCGATTTCGAAAAAATTGCGCGTTTCACCCAGCGCGACATTCATCGTCTTCTCAAGGACGAAGGTATCGTGCGCCATCGCGGCAAGATCGAGGCGGTCATCAACAATGCTGAAAGAGCCAGGGAACTCGTCACGCAGGAAGGCTCGCTGGCAGCTTTCATCTGGCGTTACGAACCAGACACGAAGCAGCTCACGAAACCACAGGCTGCATCGACGTCGGCAGAATCGATTGCGCTGTCAAGGGATCTGAAAAAACTGGGCTGGAAATTCGTTGGACCCGCCACGGCGTACGCTTTTATACAGGCAATGGGGCTGATCAATGATCATGTTTCGGACTGTGTGATCAGAAGTAAAGTAGAACGCGCACGCAAAGGCTTCAAGCGTCCTTGTGATAACAGATAGCGTGTTCTTGATGGTATTTGCAGAGAGCAATGAGTTATGTCCATCTTTGGACAAAGGGACAGATTACCTGATGGTTGGGCTCGGCCCTGAACGACCATGGTGTATCGGGCGCGATGAACAAAGCAGGCATTGGTGGTGTACACCACCGGGCAAATGAATCCTGGCAGGTGATAGAGCCAGGGTAGGCCAGCGCGGAGTGCGTGTAAGTAATACCCCTAATAGAAGGTTCCCAAAACACTTGTTAGTGTTATTACTGAGTCATCAATGAAATGGAATTATCTACAGGGCGAGGTCAGGACAGAATATGAGGCACTCATAAACGGCAACCGTCGGGTCGCCGTGTTGATGGTGTCAAGTATCGTTTTCTGCCAGATTCGAAAGCGGGTAAATGCAAAAGACGGATAATATGCCTATATGGGTTTACCTGGCCTTTTCGAGTATCGAAACGCGAAAGGGTGCATTGTTGCTGTTGCTGGCCTGCGTTGTGTTTTCCATTTATTGCATGCCCTGGCGCCTGTTGAGCCCGGATCAAGACTGGGTGGCACAATTATTCCTGATCGAAGACTGGAGCTGGTTCACGATGATGGTGCCTGTTACGTTGTGGTATTGGTTGAGTTTAAGATGGGTTGATAATCATTCAGGATGGCCGGAAGGCGATCTTTAATTGATAACCGGTTGATATTGGATGAGCTGTAAATCGAAGGTGAAAGAATGGAAATACAAAAGTACGCACCCTATCTAAGCGTAAATGATGCCGAGAGTGCTATCGCATTTTATTCCCGGGTGTTTGCTACCGATCCCTGGCTACTTCTGAATTTGCCAGATGGTCGAGTCATGCACAGTGAGTTTCGTGTTGGCGATACGCGCTTTTTTCTAAGTGACGAGCTTCCCGAGCACGGAGGTACGCCAAGTCCGAAAACACTGGGTGGTACTACAGTCGCTATTCATCTTTATGTCTCTGATTGTGACAAGTTGGTTAAAGACATGGTCAATAATGGCTCAGAATTGTTAATGGAGCCAACCGATATGTTTTGGGGTGATCGATTCTCTCGTGTGCGCGACCCATTTGGTCATGAGTGGGGTATATCGACGCAACTAAAAGAGATGTCTCCCGAAGAAATCAAGAAGATAGTTGAGAACATGTTCGAAAGCACAGAAGAATTATAACGGTAGTCGATAAATGTCTAACTATCATATTTCCCCGGAAAGCATAAAGCGCCGTTAGATAACGCGCTTTCGATAAAGACTTCTGGGCTAAACCTGCATTTCACTTTCCATATTCGCTGTCGCTGTTACGTGGCCTGAAGTTCAATTATTTCCGCTATGTGACGTTCTTAACTGACCTGACGCAGACCTGGGTTCAGAACACAATAAAAAACGGCGACCCAAAGGCTGCCGCTGTAGATCGGGGTATTAACGGGTTACACATGCTTGCGTCCTGCTATGCCGACCAGACCCAGCAGACCGGGGCCGAAAACAAGAGTGCTGAACTGGCGTTTCGCAGCAGTTATGCGGACAACGTAACTGGAGTCATTTTCATCTGCTATGTTTGCAATTGCTGAAATGTTTGTTGATCTATCAAGAGTGAACCCTGGTCCGGTTGAAGGCAGTCAAATAAATGACGGATTGTAGGGGCTCCCCGTTCAGCCAGTATTACCCAGACACGTCTTCTGTCCACCGCTATCCAGACATATGTAGATAGATTCAATGAAGTACCCACCAGGGCGGCTGCCCTCCCTAAACAGACCTGCTTTTTCTGTAATACGTTCTTATCGGCTCATACTGCGCCAGAGATAGACACCTGCCAACTGGACCAACAGCAAACCATTGGGGTTATTGAGACGATAAATAACTTGACTTTAGTTGGCATCAGTCAATAATTTGTCCGCTAATAACCATCGATGCATCATTACTGCGGCATGAATAACTGGAACATAATAATTTTGCCCCTGATTGCAGTCGGCCTGATTGCCTTCTGGTATGGGGTTGGCCACCTTGCCTGGGACTTTATCACCAGGCCCTACTAGCCACTGTAACGGCTACCGTGTTACCCGTTCACCTCCTCAAATGGTCACAATTATGGCCACCACAAGCGTTATCATTAAACCTGTAGAGTATGCCTTCCCACAGTTGTGACGCTTCATGTCTTCAGGTGGTCGTCACGCACCCCCTCATACTGTCTGACGTTTTCTGACTGACACATTTGATGACTGTCAATATGGCGCATATTTAACATCGTCACGCAGTTTGCCAGACGCCAATAAGGGTGCAGTCGCATTCATGCCGTTTCAGGCTGCTGGCACCCCGACCCTGTACCATACCTGCTTTTCAGGGCCCGTTGCTCAGGCGGCCCTGGTCAGCCCTGTAAGGCTTTCTGCGGGTGATGCTGTAAATATATACAGACGCATATCATGTCGTTATGAATTCACCAGCTACATCAAGGACAGATGTCCATACTGCTGCACTGAGCAGAAGTGGAACGACGAGGTAGCTGAAGAACGGGAACAGTCAGACGAGCCGAGCGAGGGGCTGGATGGGTGGTGTGACAAGTAAAACGTCGGCCAATCAATGAACAAAGGTCACTGTTATCGATGCTTTATTACGTCGCTTATGCTGCACAACGGCATGGACCCGGTGGCTCATCGGGTGACTCTGCCGCACTCGAGGTATACACCGTCTGCGATCCAGAACGGGGGAGGGTGTAAGTAGCGGCCGTCCTGCGGGGTAATCTTTACTGTCATACCCTGTATTTCTTGCCCTGGTTTCCCTCGCGCGCAGCGGCAGCGGTGGACTTTGTTGGGATGCACTTTTAGTACTGGTTAGTACACCAGCACTGTTTATACAGATATAACTGATAAGATACGATTATGATCTGCCTCGAAAAATCGTTAAGCGCATGGAATACTAATGAATTTGAGGAGGTATTCAAGAGTGAGGTTGGGCAGCTGGGTATGCAGCAACTTCCCCTGCAACAGGCGTTGACACAAGGCAGCTATGCCAGCGACAAAGACCTCAAGGTGCTTGTTATCAAGGCCTCCGGCAGGCAGGAGCGTATCCATGTGAAGGCCGGAATCTTCTATACCGGGATCTTGCCCGGTTGTGCCTGTACGGATGATCCGGCACCGGATAATGAGTACACCGAGTATTGTGAAGTGCTGTTTACTATCGATCAGCAGACTGCCGAAACGACAGTTAGGCTGCTAACTGGCTAAGGATGCCTTGATGGTTTGTCTGTTTCATCAGGTGATACCAACTGGGCATGAAGGTGACTGTTATCATCTTGGCGTGATTATATAAGCCAAAAAAGGCGTATTATCCATGGTGCCTGTTGCCACTGTATTTGCGACAATGCCCAGCTGCTGCAAGTCTGCTGTCATATCTTCCTGCGTCACCAGCAGGATATCAGAGGGAAACCCGGCGATTTCAGTCAGGTCGTCAATAAAGGCCGGGGTAATGAGCTGTTCTGCATTGACGGCGTATACCTTTCCCATTACGTCTGCCTGCTCCCGGTAAAAAACCAGCGGCAGATGCTGTTCCTGCCGGATCGCCTCAACACGGGAAACGAAATGCCTTGAATCCCTTGCCTGCAGTTCCGCGGGTTCCAGGATCGTTATCAATACCAGCCAAAAGCCAACAACACTCAAGGACAGCTCAGCTCTCAGGGATGTGTTCTTTCTCCTGCCAACAACGGTCCAGCCAATGGCTATTATCTGCAGGACAACGAGGGTGACAATGACAGTGTCAATCGGGAAACTCGCGGGATCGATTCCCTTGTCAGCGGCCTTTTCGGCTGCGAATGGCAGGGCAATGGCCAGTAATCCCGGTAAGGCGAGGATTATGCCCAGATACAGCCTTCTTAGAAAAGCAAACAGACCTGTCTCATTCTGGTACAGGAAATAAGAAGCGACAACAGACAGCGGGAACGTCATTGAAAGTAAATATCTTGATTTCTTGGTGTCTGGAAACGACATACCCAGGATGATGATCAGTGCCCAGACACCCATGAAGATGACAAGTTTGATCTTGTCATCTTTGAGGCTGGCTTGCTTTGAAAAAAGTCGATAAAGCAGGGCGCTGTAACCAAGCACGGCGAAGGGATAGGCAAGGGCGTAGTTACCGAACGCACCTTTGAAATAAGCACTGAATTCGGGGCTGGCACCGGTATTCAATCGGCCGCCTATCTGCATCCTGATAACTTCGGTCATGAAAACTTCCCCGCCGGCCGCGTCAGCCAGTTGCAGCAGTAACAACCATAATGCAACCAGCATGGTGACCGATGCGCCACCGTAAACCAGTAATTTTTTCCACTGCAGCTGGAACAGATAAAATATGGCAATACCAACGGAGGGAATGACGATGCCGAGTGGGCCCCTGATTGAAAATCCGAGAATCAGCAGCGGCCAAATAAGCCAGGGGATTGAACCATCACCAAGCGTCTCGGCACGCCAAACCAGGTAAAACATGACAATGCTGATGGTGGCAATGGTCTGGTCGAGGGATATCGCTCTGGCTTCAGTTGCGAAGGTGTTGGTCAGCAGCAGTATAACCACACAGTAAAAGGCCCAGTCTTTGTCGTAGTGGCGCATGATGCGGTAGGCAACGAGCGCCGTAATGGCGGAAGAGATGGCCGTGGGTAGCACCGTTGCAAACTTGTTGACCTCGCCCAGTGGCATGGCGACGAGATATATCAGAAAGGTAGACATCGCAGGATAATCAGGGTACGGCTGCCCGTAGGTGGTCGGAAACCAGGTCGGACCATTGGCAAACATCTCTCGGGCAAAGAGTGCAAAGCGTGTTTCGAAACCAATATAGCCCTGGTTCCAGATGCCCGCGATAAACAGCAGCAGGCATGCCAGGCCAACTGACAACACAGAAAATAAAGCAGCTTTTGAATGATTCATAAAAATGTCATCAGCAAATGGTTGAAGAATAGGCAGCACCTTGTTCTGTTGCAAGCCATAGTGTCAATCACCTGAGAGAAGCCAAAGCGTTTGCACGCTATTGGCATACACGCCTGCCTGCCGGAATATTGTTGTTCCAGAGCACCCGTGATGTGGTGCATTGTATATAATGATTACCCAGATCCGGGAATCATACAGATAGCAGGAGTGAAGTATGACGGAAACAGTGACGCTGCAGGTTGACGGCAAGGTCTACACACTGCCTTTGGTGCAGGGAACTGAAGGTGAACGCGCCATCGACATCACCCGTTTGCGTGCCGAGACGGGTCTGATTACGCTTGATCCCGGTTATGGGAACACCGGTAGCTGTGAGAGCGCCATTACCTATATCGACGGTGAGCAGGGCATCCTGCGCTATCGCGGCATACCCATTGAACAATTCGAAAAAAACCCCAACTTCGTGGAAGTCGCCTGGCTGCTGATCTTCGGCAAACTGCCGGACCAGTCGGAGTACGATCGTTTCAGCGAGGCGCTGACCTACCGGGCGAATATCGATGAAAGCATGACGCACAATCTTCAGGGGTTCCCACGTTCGGCACCGCCAATGGCTATCCTCTCGGCGATGATCAACGCCTTGTCGTGCTTTCATCCGGAGTTCCGCAAGGTGGATGATCCTGACCAGCTGGAGGCTGTCGCGGCACGCCTGATCAGCAAGATCCGGACGATCGCGGCCTTTGCCTACCGCCGCTCACGTGGCAAGCCGATCATGTACCCTGATCCGAAATTGCGTTATGTCGCGAATTTCCTGCACATGATGTTTTCCCAACCCTACGAGGAATATATCTGTAACGAGGTAACGCAGGACGCCTTGAACCTGCTGCTGATTTTACACGCCGACCATGAACAGAATTGCAGTACCTCGACGGTGCGCATGGTCGGTTCCAGCCAGGCCAACCTGTTTACCTCCTGTGCGTCCGGTGTCAGCGCCCTGTGGGGGCCGCTTCACGGCGGCGCAAATGTGCAGGTGCTGGACATGCTCAATCGTATCCACAAGGGACAGATCTCGCCCGAGGAGTATGTTCGCCGTGCGAAGCAGAAGGACAGTGGTGAACGGTTGATGGGGTTTGGTCACCGCGTCTACAAGAACTTTGATCCGCGTGCCACGGTGTTGCAGCGTATTGCCGAGCGCCTGTTCGAGAAGATGAACAAGAAAGATCCGTTGCTTGATATTGCACGCAAGCTCGAGGAGATCACCCTCAATGACAGCTACTTCCTTGAGCGCAAGCTGTATCCGAATGTAGACTTCTACAGCGGCATCATCCTGCGGGCTATCAATATTCCCACCAACATGTTCACGGTCATTTTTGCCATCGGCCGTTTGCCCGGCTGGATTGCCCACTGGGCCGAGCAGAATAGCGCAGCCGATACGCGTATCGCACGACCGCGCCAGATCTACACCGGCAATCCAAAAACAGATTACGTATCGCTGCTGAAGAGCTGAAGCATTTTGACCCAGTCTATCGGACCCGGTTTACGTAAACACTGGCGCCGGCTGGCCGCGCTACCGGCGGGCAGGCAACTGTTCAGTCGCCTGCTTGGCCTCTTTGTTCCCTATACCGGCCAGCTGGGTGCCACGGTGGCACTGCTGGAACCGGGGCGATGCATCGTCATGCTCAGGGAACGGCGCAAACTGCGCAATCATCTTGATTCTGTGCATGCCATGGCTCTTGCCAATCTCGGTGAGATGGCCACCGGGCTGGCGCTGATGAACAGCCTGCCGGAGAACACGCGCGGCATCCTCAGGCGATTTGATATTGATTACCGGAAGAAGGCTCGCGGTCTGCTGACTGCCGAGTGCAGCTGCGACATTCCGGAAAACAACCGGCAACGTGAGGTTGCGGTCAATTGTGAAATACACGACAGCGCGGGTGATGTCGTCAGTGTCGTCAAGGCGCACTGGCTGCTTGGTCCGGAGCGGGACAGCTAATGCCCGGACATTCCATACTCTGTGATGCACTGGGGATCGAGGTACCGCTGATCTGCGGGGCCATGTACCCCTGTTCGAATCCAGAACTGGTGGCAGCAGTCTCGGAGGCGGGCGGCATCGGCATTGTGCAACCACTGAGCCTGAGTTATGTACATGGCTATGAGTTCCGCGAAGGACTGCGCTACATCCGCCGCCTCACCGGCAAACCGATCGGCGTCAATCTAATTATCGAGCAGAGTTCGAAAACCTACTTGCAGCGGGTCCATCAATGGCTCGATATCGCCCTGCAGGAACAGGTGCCTTTCCTGGTGACCGCGCTGGGTAATCCACGCTGGGTCGTTGACCGGGCGCATGCCGCCGGCGTCACGGTCTATCATGATGTCACCAGTCGTCACTGGGCAGAGAAAGCACTGGATGGCGGTGTCGATGGTTTTATCTGCGTCAATAATCGCGCCGGTGGCCATGCAGGGGCTTTGTCACCCGAACAATTGCTGCAGGAGATCGGCCCGCTGGGCAAGCCGCTGGTGTGTGCCGGGGGGATAGGGACAGCCAGCGGGTTTGCAGAGGCCATCGCCATGGGGTACGACGGTGCGCAGCTGGGCACGCGCTTTATTGCAACCACCGAGTGCCATGCACATGAGGATTACAAGCAGGCGATTGTCGAGGCCAGCGCGGAGGATATCGTGCTCTCCGATAAGATATCCGGTGTACCGGTGGCGGTTATCAATACACCCTATATACAGCACATGGGTACACGTGCCGGGGTGCTGGCTCGCTGGATGTTACGCGGGCGCCGCAGCAAGCACTGGATGCGCACGCTGTATTCGCTGCAGTCGATCTGGAAACTGAAGCGTGCCTCCCTGCAGGGAGTGCACTATCGGGATATCTTCCAGGCCGGCAAGAGTGTCGATGGCATCAGCGCAGTCAAGCCGGCAGCACAGGTCGTGGCGGAGTATGCAAGGGCACTGCAGCAACGGCCTGATTGATGCGTTGCGTAATATATCAACATTGGCTGGTGCCGGAATCGCGGATACCTCCCGCTCTTTCAAGGCAGGGCGAATATTAGATCCGGGCTGCTAGAAATAATCCGCTTGTTGCTGCAATTCACGCAGGTAGCGAAACAGCAGCCTGGAGGCACGCGGGGGTTGCCCGGTATCATGTTCCTTGCGCGCTTGCCTGACAAGCTTGCGCAGGTGCTGGCGGTCTGCGTGCGGCAACAGCGCCAGTACCGAGGGCAGGGCACTGTCTCCGTCCGTGAGTAACTGCTCGCGCAGTGTTTCTAGCAGGTGAAACTCGCGGCTGTGTGAGTCATGTTGTCTGTTCCTGCCCTCAATCGCCTGCTTCACCGGTGCCACGTCGATGTCCTTCATCAGCTTGCCGATGTACTGCAGTTGACGCTTGCGGGCACCGTTGGCGTGGATTTTTCTTGCCGTGTGCAACGCATCCAGCAACGCATCCGGCAACATCAGCAGGCGCAGCGCATCGTCGCTGAAATCGAGTAGTGCCTCGCCGAGCTTTTTCAGCTCCTGAAGATCCCGCTTGCGCTGGGATTTGCTGATTTCGTGCTGCTCGTCGTGATCCGTCTGTTGCATGGCATGACATGTGGGGTTGCCGAAGGCTAGAGCATAGCCGTTTGCGCCCGATTTGTCCGCTGCCCGTGTGACCGGTAGAATCATCGCTCCCGAGTACAGGATTGCCAATGACCGATACAAACCTATCAGAACAGGACTCGCCATTCCCCGAGCAAGCGCAACTTGAAGACATGCTGCAGCAGGTAATTGAACAGGCACGCAAGGCAGGTGCCGACGGTGTCGATGCCGGCGTCAGTGTCGATGCCGGCCTGTCGGTGACGGTGCGACTGGGCGAGACCGAAACGCTGGAATACAACCGTGACCGTTCACTCGGCCTGACGGTTTACTTTGACCAGCGCAAGGGTTCTGCCAGTACCGCTGACTTCGGACCGGAAAGCCTGTCAGCAACGGTCAGGGCAGCCTGTGATATCGCGCGCTATACCAGCCGTGATGACTGTGCCGGGCTGGCGGACGCCGATCGCATGGCGACGCTGATACCCGACCTCGACCTGTACCATCCCTGGGGGCTGAATGCTGAACAGGCGATTATTGTGGCAACCGAGTGCGAGGACGCAGCCCGGCAGGTTGATTCGCGCATCGTGAATTCCGAGGGTGGCACGGTGTCCAGTTATGTCGGCATGCGCGTCAATGCCAATACACACGGTTTCCTTGCCGGTTATCGCAGCAGCTATCACAGCCTCAGTTGTGCACTCATTGGCAAGCACGGCGATGAAATGCAGCGCGATTACTGGTCGTCCTCGGCGCGAGACCCTGCCGATATGCTATCGGCAACGGAAACAGGACGGATCGCAGGTGAACGTACCGTCAGGCGGCTCGGAACCCGGCGTCTGACAACGCGTCAGGCACCGGTGGTGTTTGCAGCCGATATCGCCAGCAGCCTGTTTGGCCATTTTATCTCGGCGGTCAGCGGCAACAGTCTCTATCGCAAGTCTTCATTTCTGCTGGATTATCTGGGAAAGCAGGTGTTTCCCGGGTTTCTGCATATTCACGAACAGCCACTATTGAAGAAGGCGCTTGGCAGTGCACCCTATGATAGCGAGGGTGTCGCAACACAGGCGAAGGACTTCGTCAGGGACGGTATACTGCAATCGTATGTACTGAACAGTTATGCGGCACGCAAGCTGGGCATGACCACCACCGGCAATGCCGGTGGTGTGCGTAACCTGACCATTGATCCGGGTGACAGGAGTCTCGATGAAATTCTGCGCAGCATGGACACCGGGCTGCTGGTTACCGAGTTGATCGGTTTCGGGGTCAACAATGTCACGGGTGACTATTCACGTGGCGCCGCCGGTTTCTGGGTGGCAGGGGGCGAAATCCAGTATCCGGTTGACGAGATTACGGTGGCGGGCAATCTCAAGGACATGTTCATGCACATCGTCGAGGTTGGCAATGATGTCGATGTGCGCGGTAATACCCGCACCGGCTCGGTGTTGATCGAGGAGATGACGATCGCGGGTTCGTGAACGCGGAAACCGCGTTGCGAACGCGCGTCAAAGCAGGAATAGCGTGCCCAGTCCCAGGAACACCATGAATCCCACCACATCTGTTACCGTGGTCAATATCACGGTGCCTGCGTGTGCCGGATCGATCTTCATGCGCGTTAGCAGAAACGGGATGCTCATGCCGGCAACGGCGGCGCACAGCAGGTTGATAATCAGGGCCGCGCCGATGATGTAACCGATATTGGCATTCTGGAACCAGACAGCCGATATCGCCGCAACCACCACTGCCCAGGTGGCCCCATTGAGGGCGCTCACGGCGATTTCCTTGTACATCAGCCAGCGGGCATTGCTGACGCCGATCTGGCCGAGTGCCAGCCCGCGAATCACGATGATCAGTGTCTGGCTGCCGGCGATGCCACCCATGCTGGCAACGATGGGCATGAGTACCGCCAGTGCAACTACCTGTTCGATGGTTGCCTGGAAAAGTCCGATTACCCACGAAGCCAGGAATGCGGTACACAGGTTGATACCAAGCCAGACCGCACGCCGGCGCGCACTCTTTATGACCGGCGCGAAGGTGTCGTCTTCTTCATCCAGGCCGGCGAGGCTCAGCAGTGAGTGGTCGGCATCCTCTCGAATCACGTCGACAACGTCATCAATGGTGATACGGCCGATCAGTTTGCCTGCTTCATTGATGACCGGTGCGGACACCAGGTCGTGATTCTCGAACATTCTTGCGACTTCAGCGTCCGGCGTTTCAGCTGGAATGGCGGCAATGTCGCTGTCCATGACCTCGGCGACCGTTAACTCCGGATCACGTGTGAGCAATACCCTCAGCGGTAACACGCCCTTGAAATAGTCGTCCCGGTCGACAACGAAAAGGCTATCGGTGGTTGCGGGAATATCAATGTGCAATCGCAGGTAACGCAGAACCGTATCCAGCGTGACATCTGTGCGCACGGTTACCACGTCGACGTTCATCAGGCCGCCGGCGCTATCTTCCGGGTAGTGCAGCACCGAAATCAGTCGATCCCGGTTTTGCTTGTCCATGGCGCCCAGTACTTCCTGGATGACATCACCGGGAAGGTCCTTGATAAGGTCAGCCAGATCATCCGCATCTAGGCCTTCGGTGGCGGCGACCAGGGCATCGGATTCCATTTCATCGATGAGGCCGGCACGCACCTCGTCGTTGACCTGAACCAGGGTTTCACCCTGGTCTTGCGGATCAACCAGTCCCCAGAGTTGTTCACGCGGACCGTGCGGGACAGATTCGATCAGATCGGCGATTTCACCGCTGTGCAGTGTGCCGAGCAGGTCGCGGACTTCGTCGGCGTCACCCGAGTCAAGTGCGTGGGTGAGGAGCTCCAGCTGGGTTTCCGTTGTCTGTGTGTCTGTTGAATCGGTCATGGCTGTATGGGATCGCTGTTTGCAGAGGCAGGACCCTCACTGTCGGATAGCTGGCAGTGTAACAGTCGCTTATGCATGCGGTAAGGCAGGTGTGCAGTCTGTAGAGTGTATTTCAGAGGTTAATGCGATTCAGTGAAGCGACGCGGCTCGGGATACGACCGGCCTTGGTGTTATTCAGCAGTTCCTGTACCAGCGGGATGAGGGCCGTGATGGTGCTGCTATTGATGACGCGTTTGACTTCCTGCAGGGCGGTGTGATGCATGCTGAATTCCTTAAGTCCCATGCCGAGCAGCAGGCGGGTGTAACGCGTGTCACCGGCCATTTCGCCACACATCGACACCGGGATGCCAGCGGCCACGCCGGCATCGATGGTCATCTTGATAAGCTTCAGGACCGCGGGATGCAGCGGGTCATAGAGGTAGTTGACCTCGTTATCGACGCGGTCTATCGCGAGTGTGTACTGAATCAGGTCGTTGGTCCCTATAGATAGAAAATCCACGTGACTGGCAAACTCGGATGCTGACAGAGCGGCTGCCGGGACCTCGATCATGGCACCGATCTGGACATCAGGTGAGAACGCCAGTGACTCGCGCTGCAGCGCATTTTTGGTGTCGTTAATCAGACTGAGTACCTGGTGCAACTCCTGGGTGTTGCACAGCATGGGGATCATCAGCCTTACCGGGCCGTGTGCCGACGCCCGCAGGATAGCGCGTAACTGGGGTTTGAACAGCGAGTGGTCCTTGAGACACAGGCGAATGGCACGCAACCCCAGTGCCGGATTGCTACAGCTGCGGTTGTTGCCGTCGACCTGTTTGTCCGCGCCGATGTCGACGGTGCGTATCGTCAGGGATTTGCCCCTGAGCGCCTCGATGACACTGATATACCAGTCGTACTGTTCATCCTCATCCGGTGGCCCACTGCGGTTCATGAACAGGAACTCGGTGCGATACAGGCCGACGCCACTGGCGCTCTCGCGGCTGACGGCATCGATGTCTTCCGGCAGTTCAATGTTTGCCATCAGGGTGATGGGCATGCCGTCCCGGGTAATGGCGGGGGTATCGGTGAGCCGCGTCAGTTCCAGTTGTCGCTGGTATTCCAGTTGCTGGCGTTCACGGTAGTGATCCAGAGTTCGTTCATCCGCACCGGCGATGAGTATGCCCTGCAGGCCATCGAGGATGACGGTTTCGTCATCCCTGATATAACGTCGTAAACCATGGGTGCCAACCAGTGCCGGGATCTGCATGCTGCGCGCAAGAATGGCCGTATGTGACAGCGGGCCGCCACACTCGGTCGCAAATGCGCTGATGCCCTGGTGCTCGAGCAGTACGGTTTCGGCCGGGTTGAGGTCATAGGCCAGCACGATGGCGTTATCCAGGGGCGCACCGTCGTTGTATGCATCCTCCTGATCATTGTCCATCAGGATCCGTTGCAGGCGGTTGATGACATGGTCGATATCATCACCGCGGGTGCGCAGGTAAGCGTCATCCATTGTCTCGAATACGTCGACAACGGCATCGCGTTGCAGCTTCAGCGCCCACTCGGCATTGCAGCCACGTTCACGAATCAGGTCGACAGACGAAGTGACCAGGGTGGCGTCATCGAGCATCAGCAGGTGGGAGTCGATGAAAGCAGCAATATCAACACGGGAGCTTTCCGGGATGCGTCCCCGGACATCTTCAAGTTGCTGCCGGGCACAGTTGACCGCTTCCAGAAACCGTGTCACCTCATCTTCAATCAGGGGTCTCGGGATGGCACTTTCAAGAACTTCTACCCGGCCACGCAGAATAAGATGTGCCTTGCCAATGGCAATGCCGCGGGAGACGCCAATTCCAGAAAGTGCCAGGCTCATGTCCTGAATGATCCTCTGTTAACCTGATCAGATGGGTGTCTCTAATCCTGCTCGCCGAAGCGCTCCTCGACCAGCCTGACCAGACTGTCCGCGGCTTCAACTTCATCCTCGCCCTGCGTCATGATGATAAGTTCGGTACCACGGGATGCCGCCAGCATCATGACACCCATAATGCTCTTACCGTTAACATGCTGTCCATTCTTGGCTACATCGACGTGACTGGAAAAGGACGAAGCCGTTGTGACGAAACGGGCAGCTGCCCTCGCGTGCAGACCAAGCTTGTTAATGATGGTGACGGGCCTTTGTTGCATGTCAGGATGCCTGTTTGCGCGTGGTGACGACGATGCCGTCCCGGGCGCCGTTTGCTGCCTTGTCACAGAGTGCCTCGAGCCCCATATCCGGGTAATTCAGTATGCGTAACAGCATCGGCAGATTGGCACCCGCGATTACTCTGGTATTGTGCATATCGATCAGGCGGTTTGCGACATTGCTCGGTGTGCTGCCGTAGAGGTCTGTGAGTACCAGCACGCCGCTGCCGTCATCGAGCTTGTCGCAGAGTTTTCCTGCCGTCTTGTATAAATGGTCGGGATCGCAGTCTGCATCGACGGCAATGGCTTTTGCAGGCAGGGGGCAGCCACCGAGGATTTCCTTCGCTGCATCCAGCATGTCATCACCGAGGTTACCGTGTGTAATCAGTAACAGGCCGGTCATTATTCGAGTTCCCTGTGTCGTTTGACGACTTCAGCCGCTTGCCCGTCCAGCTGACGCGCCAGTTTTTCTACCAGATAGACCGAACGATGTTGTCCGCCGGTACAGCCAATGGCAATGCTCAGGTAGCTGCGGTTATCAGCCTTGAAGTACGGTATCCATTCATTCAGGAACTGTTCCAGCTGGTTGTAGTACTGCTGTGCGATGGTCTCCCGGTCGAGGTATTCCCTGACTTCACGATCCATTCCGGAGAGGGCACGCAGTGTGGGTTGCCAGTACGGGTTAGGCAGGCAGCGCGCATCGAAGACGAAATCGGCATCTGTCGGCAGACCGTGTTTGTATCCGAAGGAGCGCAACAGCAATGAAAATTCGCTGTTCCCGGAGTTGCCGTGAAACTCCATAATCAGGTCGCGTAGCTGGTGAACGTTGGTACGACTGGTGTCGATGAACATGTCGGCGTTGGCCGTTATCGGGGTCAGCAGGCTGCGTTCCTTTATAATGGCATCTGCCAGCGGGATGCCTGTGCCGGATAACGGGTGTTTGCGCCGCGTCTCGCTAAAACGTTTTAGCAAGGTGGCATCGTCGGCCTGCAGGAACAGTATCTTGCAGTGAATACCCTTGTTTTTCAGGCCGGCAATGATGTCCGGAAAGTTGACCAGCTGATCAGGGTGGTTGCGGGCATCAATACCCACGGCGACATTACCGTCAGTCTTGTCTGTCTGTTTCTTTATTTCTGATGCAAATGCATCCAGTAGAGTAACCGGAAGGTTGTCGATGCAATAGAAATCCATGTCCTCCAGCGCGTGCAGGGCAACGCTTTTACCGGACCCCGAGAGGCCGCTGACAATGACCAGGTTCATGGACGGACGCTTTCGAGTCGACGCTTCTGGCGTTCTATGAACGCCTGGCTGGCATCATAGCCTTTGGCATTGAGGATGTGGTTGCGCACCGCAACTTCAAGCAGTACGGCAAGATTCCGGCCGGGGCCGACCGGCAGTGTAATTTCCGGGATGTTGACTTCCTGTATCTTGCGGATGCGTTTGCTGCCATGCAGGCGGTCTATCTGGGTGGCTTCCTCAATATCCTGCAGTACCACAATCAGTCGCAGGTTACGATGCTGCTTGATAGAGCTGGCACCAAACATGGCACGTACGTTAAGGATGCCGAGTCCACGGACCTCGAGAAAGTCCTGCAGCATCTCCGGGCAGGTGCCGAGCAGGGTATCCGGTGAGACCCTGGAAAATTCAGGCGCGTCATCCGCGATCAGACGGTGACCACGTGTCAGTAACTCCAGCGCCAGCTCGCTCTTGCCGATGCTGGAGTCGCCGGTTATCAGTACCCCGGTACCGAGAACCTCCATGAACACGCCGTGCAGGGTGATCTTGTCGGCAAAGTAATTGGTCAGATAGTGTTGCAGGTTCTCGATGATGTCCTGGCTGGGTAAATCACTCGACAACAGTGGTATCTGGCTGGCGGCTGCCGCGGCCTCCAGATCATCCGGTGGCGGCAGCCGCTTGGCGATCACGACCAGGTTTGTGTGCCCGGAGAACAATTGCGAAATGGTGTCCTTGCGGGAGTTCTTTTTCAGTGAATCGAGGTATTCCATTTCCTTGCGGCCCAGTACCTGAACGCGGTGCAGGGTGATCAGGTTCAGGTAGCCCACCAGTGAAATATCTGCTGACGTGTCAGCGGAGGTATGCAATGGCGTGTGCTTGTACTGTTCTCCCGATAGCCAGACGAGTCCCAGTTTCTCCTGCAGGGCCTTGTAGAGCGTCTCGATTTCAAGCGTTGTGCTCATGCCGGAATTCGGTGGGACTCCCACTGATGCAATTCTTGCAGCAGGCAATCGTCCGTTTCGCATGCTCGCAGCGCAGCGCAGATGGCGGTATTGCTGAATATCTCGGCAATGGTGGAAAGCACCTGCAGGTGTTCCTCGGTGGAATCCTCCGGCACCAGCAAGGCGAAAACAAGGTCCACCGGTCGTCCGTCAGAGGCGTCAAAATCGACGGTTGTGCCGAGCTTGATGAAGGCACAGAGCGGTTGTTCCAGGCCAGCCATCCTGCCATGCGGAATGGCTACACCCTTGCCCAGTCCGGTACTGCCCAGTTTTTCACGGTTCAGTAACGCCTCGAAAACTTCATGCTGGGACACTACCGGCGAGCTGCTGGCCAGCAGCTCGCCGAGTTGCTCAAGCAGTCGTTTTTTGCTGCCAATCTCGTCATGAGTGACAACACGTTCGGGGCTGAGTAAATCGGTAATGTTCATGGTGTATTGTTAAGATCTGCAAGGCCTTGAGAGTACCGGTCCGGTTACAGCTCTCTCGCTATAGATCCCTCGCTACGGTGGTGATCTGTCATTTTTTCCTTGTGTTTCTTGACTTGACGGTCGAGTTTGTCAACCAGTGAATCAATGGCCGCGTACATATTTTCCTGCTCCGCATCTGCGAATATGTTTCCTCCGGTGAGATGCATGGTTGCTTCAGCCTTGTGACGCAGTTTCTCCACGCTCAGTACCACATGGGTGTCGGTGACATGGTCAAAATGGCGTTCCAGACGATCCATTTTGCTATTGACATATTCACGCAGGGGATCTGTTAATTCGACATGATGTCCGGTCAGGTTGATTTTCATTGAGATACTCCTGTCTTGACGCCTAGGCAAGGCGTTTACGTTCATTGGATGGTGATATTGATAGTGACTCGCGGTATTTTGCGATGGTCCGTCTGGCAACATTGATGCCCTGTTCGGCAAGAATACTTGCCATTTTGCTGTCGCTCAGTGGCTTTGACGGGTTTTCAGCGGCAACCAGTTTCTTGATGATGGCCCTGATGGCCGTGGCCGAGCATTCGCCGCCTGATTCGGTACTGACGTGGCTTGAAAAAAAGTACTTGAATTCGTAAATACCGCGTGGCGTATGCATGTACTTGCGGGTGGTTACGCGGGAGACGGTGGATTCGTGCATTTCTATGGCATCCGCGACACTGCGCAGCACCATCGGCTTCATGGCTTCCTCGCCGTGTTCGAAGAACTCTTGCTGGCGTTCGACGATGCAGCTGGACACCTTGATCAATGTTTCATGCCGGCTTTGCAGGCTTTTCAGGAACCAGCGCGCCTCCTGCAGGTTGTCGCGTAAAAAATTGTTGTCCTTGCTGTTGCTGCCGCGCTTGATCATGCTCGCATAAAGACTGTTTATACGCAGTTTTGGTGTCGATTCGTTATTCAGTTCAACCTGCCACTTGCCATTCTTTTTGACGACGTAGACGTCGGGGATGATGTATTCCGGTTCGGCGGTATCGAAGGTTGATCCGGGGCGCGGATTGAGCGACTGGATAAGGTGGATGACGTGCTGTAAGTCATCGGTCGTCAGTTTCATCCTGCGGCTGAGTTTGTTGAAATTACGGCTGCTGAGTAGCCCAAAGTAGTCACGGATGAGAATTCGTGCCTGTTTCAACCAGGGTGTGGCCGGAGCAAACTGTTGCAGTTGCAGTTGCAGGTTCTCCTGCAGGTCGCGAGCAGCCACCCCGATAGGGTCGAACTGCTGGATACGGTGCAGCACCGCCTTGATTTCATCGTGTTCGATTTCCAGCCGGCTGTCGAGATTTTTGTGGATGTCTTCCAGGCTGGTGGTCAGGTAGCCATCGTCATCGATGGAATCAATAATGATGCGCGCAATATGCTCGTCAGTGTCGGAAAAATGCGTCAGTTCGAGTTGCCAGTGCAGGTGATCATGCAGCCCCCCGCCGCTGACGGTGATGGTTTCCGAGAGGTCCCGGTTGCTATCGGACCCCGGCGCGCTGTAGGAGGTTGCGCCGGTATCAAAGATATCTTCCCAGTTGCTGTCCGTCGCCAGTTCGTCCGGTATGGTCTCGGTATTTTCGCCCGCCGTGACCGGGTTGTCCCTGTCTGTGCCGTTAATGCCGCCATCGACTTCCCGGGCCTCCGTGCCGCCCGCTTCATCTTGCTCGAGCATCGGATTTGACTCGAGTGCATCCTGTACCTCGCTCTGCAGTTCCAGGGTGGATAGCTGTAACAGGCGAATCGCCTGCTGCAGCTGCGGCGTCATGGTCAGGCTTTGACCAATTCTAAGTTGGAGAGATTGCTTCATATAACCTTATTCTTGAACAAATGTGTGAACACACTGTTCTTTTTGAAAGTATAGTGCATTATCCATGCCATACAATAGTTATATACTTCGGCTGCAATGCTTACAATCGGAATTCGCTGCCCAGATACACGTCGCGTACGTGCTGGTTATTAAGCACTTCATCCGGCGTGCCGGCGGCGATTACCTGTCCGGCATTCAGTATATAGGCATGGTGACAGATCCCCAGCATCTCGCGAACGTTGTGGTCGGTGATGAGTACTCCGATATCACGGTCGCACAGATGCCCGATAATCTGCTGGATATCGACCACTGAAATCGGGTCAACGCCGGCAAATGGTTCATCCAGTAGGATAAAACGCGGGTTGGCTGCCAGTGCGCGCGCGATTTCCACACGCCGGCGCTCCCCGCCAGACAGGCTGACGCCGGTCTGGTCGACCAGGTGACCAATGTGTAACTCGTGTAGCAGTGATGCCAGTAGTTCCTTTCGATTTGCCTTGTTGAGGTCCTTGCGGATTTCGAGGACCGCCATGATATTGTCTGCGACGGACAGTTTCCTGAACACCGAGGCTTCCTGGGGCAGGTAACCGAGTCCATAGGCGGCACGCTTGTGCATGGGTTCTTCGGTGAGGTCTACGTTGTCCAGTTCAATTCGGCCCTCACCGCAGGGCACCAGTCCGACGATCATGTAGAAGCAGGTGGTTTTCCCGGCGCCGTTTGGCCCCAGCAGGCCGACGACCTGGCCGCTGGTGACTGACAGCGAGACGTCATCAACCACCTGTCGCGACTTGTAACGCTTGCCGAGACTGATTGCATTCAGCACACTCATGGTTCTTCTGGCCCGGGTACGGGCATGATTGGATCGTTAACCTGTTTGTTCTTCTTCTTCTTGTTCTTGTCTTTGGGCTGCAGGGTGATATGAACACGGCCACTGTCACCACCACCACCCGCATCGACGATGTCGGTATTCAGGTTGAAAACAATACGGTCGCTGCGGAATTCCTCATCACCGGATTCCCATATGCGGGCATTGTCGAGCAGAATAACGCGCTCATCGTTGGCGTAGTATTCAATGCGCCCGGCTTCTGCGTGCTGGTCAGTGTCCTTGCCTTCCGGTCGCTGCACAGAGGTCGCCGGGGAGCCGGTCAGCACGATGACATCGAGTTTCTTGTCGGTAAGTTGTACCGTCATGCGGTCGCCGGTAAAAATGAGTGTGCCCTGCTGCAGTTTAACGTGGCCTTCATAGACGCTGAATCCGGTCTTGTCGTTGAGGCTTGCCTTGTCTGCCTCGATATAAATGGGCTGGTCACGGTCGGCATCCAGTCCCCATGCAGAAAGCGGGAGCAGCGCCAGCAACAGCAGGCCGTGCCGCCAGTAATCTTGAAACCTAGCTGCTGACATCATAGCGGCCCCGGACACTGTGTCTGAATTTTATGGTATCCTTTTTGAAATTTGCTTTTACGCCAGTGCCTTCGACCCGGATTTGACCGGAGGTAATGATTGCCGCCTGTTTTGTTTCGGCCTGCTCTTTATCCGGTTTGACCAGTAAATCACTGGTCACGATATGCAGCGGGCTGCTGGTTGCTGTTTGCTGACGTTTGATGTCGACCGCACCCAGCAACCAGATGATATCCGCGTCCTCAGTGGTTTCACCTCGTTCGGAATTGATGTGCCAGTCGTCGCCACTGGTCTGCATGATCCAGATATCGGGTTGTTCGAGATGAAAGCGTTCGCTGTTTGGGTAGTGTGTCATGCGGCTGGCCTTGAGACGGTATTGCAGTCGACCCTGTTCGTCCATCACTTTCAGGTCCATATTTACAACAAAGGCATCAGCACCGGTGGCGCTGGCGGTTTCACGCTGCAAATCGGTTTCCTGCAGGAACAGAAACCAGCCTGTGGCCGTGACCAGCATAAACAGCAGTCCATAGAGTACGATCGGCCTGATATTCACAGGTAGCTGCTCATTTCCTGCTCCAGCACGCCGTGAGCTTCCATCAGCATCTCGCAAACATCGCGCGCGGCACCACGTCCGCCGCAACTGGGTGTCTGCCAGTGACTGTGGGTACGCACCAGTGGATGGGCATCCTGTACGGCAATCGCCAGGCCGACACGGCGCATTACCGGCAGGTCGACAATGTCATCACCGACATAGGCTGTCTCTGCTGCGCTGATACCCAGTTCGCCGGCGAGTTCTTCATAGGCTGGTAATTTATCTAGCTTTCCCTGGTAGACATGCTCGATACCCAGGTTCTCCATGCGGTGTTCAACCACCTTCGAGGTGCGTCCGGTAATGATGGCAACGGTGACGCCGTGCTTGATCAGCATCTTTATGCCGTGCCCGTCGCGCGAGTTGAAGGCCTTGTATTCCTGGCCGTCATCGCCAACGAACAGGCTGCCATCGGTGAGAACACCATCAACATCAAAGATTACCAGGCGTATGCGTGCGGCTTTGTCGAGTATGTCTTTCATAAGTTGTCTGCCGTGTTGTTATACCACGCCGGCGCGCAGCAGGTCGTGCATGTTGAGCGCGCCAACCAGTTCATGTGCGTCATTAACGACGGGGAGGGCGTTGATTTTGGTACTTTCCATGATTTGCAAGGCCTCTGCAGCAAGCATGCCGGGGTGCACGGTTTTACAGCCAGCCGTCATCACGTCCCTGACGACTGCATCATGCAGGTCAATCTTGTGGTCAATGGTACGACGTAAATCGCCATCAGTGAATACACCGACGAGCTTGCCCTGTGCGTCAACGATGGCTGTCATGCCGAGTCCCTTGCGGGTCATTTCCATCAGTGCATCTGTCAGCGGTGTATTGATGCTGACCCGGGGTATGGCATCGCCCGTATGCATCAGGTCATCAATCAGCAACAACAGCCGTCGGCCCAGTGTGCCTCCTGGATGTGAGCGCGCAAAATCCTCTTCGGTAAAACCGCGTGATTCCAGCAGTGCCACGGCCAGTGCATCACCCATGGCCAGCGCCGCGGTGGTGCTGGCTGTTGGCGCCAGACCCAGCGGGCAGGCTTCCTTTTCGACACTGACATTGATATTCGCCGTGGCAGCGAGTGACAGCGTTGACTGCGGATTACCGGTCATGGCAATCAACGGTACGTCGAGTCGCTTGATGATAGGCAGGATCGTGACCAGTTCGCCGGTCTCGCCAGAGTTGGATAGCGCCAGCACCACGTCAGCCACGGTAATCATGCCAAGGTCACCGTGACTTGCTTCGCCGGGATGAACGAAGAAGGCCGGCGTGCCGGTGCTCGCCAGGGTGGCGGCAATCTTGCCGGCGATGTGTCCGGATTTGCCCATGCCGGTGACGACCACGCGACCCCGGCATGCCAGCATTAATCGACAGGCCTCGATAAACGAGGGTTCCCTGATTTCCTTGCTCAATCCATGAATCGCCGCGGCTTCCGTGTTGATAACGGCAAGCGCAAGTTCCTGTAGTTTCAGGTCATTCATGGGTCTGCGATTTCATGATCATGGCTGTTTCCCGAGGAGTTATGCCTGCATGCTGAAGTATAACAGGGTCTGGTAGCCGCAAAAGCCGGCCACCAGCAAGGCGCCTTCAAAGCGATTGATCCGTCCCGGGCCGCGGAATCCGAAGGCCATTACAAACAGCGCCAGCATCAGTCCAACCATCACGGGAAAGTCGCGTGTCAGCACCTCGGCATCGATCGCTCCCGGGTTGATGAGTCCCGGAAGCCCGAGGACCACGAGCAGGTTGAAGATATTCGAGCCGATGACGTTGCCGAGTGCAATTTCATGCTCGTTCTTGAGGGCGCTGATGACGGAGGCGGCCAGCTCCGGAAGGCTGGTACCGAGCGCCACCACGGTCAGACCGATAATCAGGTCACTGATGCCCAACGATGCGGCGACGGACACTGCGCCCCACACCAGCAAGCGCGAGCTGCCCAGCAGGCATAGAGCGCCGACAATTAACCAGAAGACTGCGCGCCCCATGCCCATGTCCATGGGCATTTCATCGGCGAATTCATCACTCATCGGATCCCCGGGCGTTGTCGGTGTCAGGCCGACACGAATAAGCCAGATGACGACCAGGGCCATACCACTGAGCAGTATCATGCCGTCCAGCCGTCCCAGTGTGCCGTCCAGCAATAGCAGCAGCGCGATTATCATCACCAGCAGCAGGACCGGCAGCTCACGCTGGATGATGCTTGAATGAACCTTCAGGGGGATGATCAGTGCGGTTATGCCCAGGATCAGGCCCATGTTGATGATGTTGGAGCCCAGCGCATTACCCACTGCCAGGCCGGCATTGCCTTGCCAGGAGGCCACCAGGGATACCAGCATTTCCGGTGCCGACGTGCCCAGGCCGACGATGGTCAGGCCGATGATGAGCGGTGATACCTTGAGATTACAGGCGATGGCGCTGGCGCCGACGACAAAGCGGTCCGCACTCCAGGCGAGCAGGGCGAATCCGGCGAGAATGGCCACAAGTTCAGTCCACATGGCGGTTTAAGCTGTCAGGGCAGGGTCGACCATGGAACGGGTGCCCTGATCAGGGAAGAATTGCTGCATGCGCCCGGCACCAGGGGCAGGGAAAAATATCTCCATGAAGGCAACTCTTGGACTAAAACTGCATTATCATACACGCCACGGTCGACAGACTAAACGCTTGCAGCCGAAATGCCTAAAACGCACTCAACCGAAAACAATCAACTGCAGGATGCTGTGGTACAGATCCGCGGCCTGCGTTTTTTTCACGGCGAGCGCATAATCTTCGACGACATCGATCTGGATATCGCACCGGGAAAGGTGACGGCTATCATGGGGCCCAGCGGCACGGGCAAGACAACCCTGCTAAAACTCATCGGCGGGCAGCTGCGCCCTGCATCGGGATCTATTCGCGTGCATGGTGAGGAGGTCCCGACACTAAGCCACCCGGAGCTGTACCGGTTGCGCAAGCGCATGGGTATGTTGTTTCAAAGTGGCGCGCTGCTGACGGATATCAGCGTGTTCGAGAATGTTGCCTATCCGATTCGCGAACACACGCGATTGCCGGAAGCACTGCTGCGCGACCTGGTGTTGATGAAACTGCAGGCCGTCGGACTGCGGGGCGCTGCTGATCTGATGCCCGCTGAATTGTCCGGGGGCATGGCGCGGCGCGTGGCGCTGGCGCGTGCCATTGCACTCGACCCGATGATGGTGCTCTACGATGAACCGTTCACCGGCCAGGACCCGATCTCCATGGGCATCCTGGTGAAGCTGATTCGGGAATTGAATGATGCGCTTGGGCTGACCAGTATCGTCGTCTCGCATGATGTGCTTGAAACAGCGGCCATCGCTGATTATGTGTACCTGTTGTCAGAGGGCAAGGTGGTTGACCATGGCCATCCCGATGCACTCTGGGATTCGAGTTCCGCATGGTCACAGCAGTTCCTGGAGGGACGACCGGACGGCCCCGCGGCCTTTCATTACCCGGCCCGGGATTTCAGGGATGATCTGCTGCGCGGCGGTCGGGCGAGCTGATGCTGGATGCGTTGCAACGCCTCGGCCGGGCCACGCTGGATTTTTTTCAGCGCCTCGGGCGTGGTCACCTGTTCCTGTTGCAGACGTTGGCGAAGCTGCCGGGCATATTGCTGCGGCCGGGATTGCTGCTGGCCCAGCTGTATTCCGTGGGCGTGCTGACGCTGGTGATTATCCTGGTGTCCGGCATCTTTGTCGGCATGGTACTCGGATTGCAGGGTTATAATACGCTGGTCGATTTCGGCGCCGAGGATTCACTGGGCGTGGTCGTGGCGCTGTCGCTGGTGCGTGAACTGGGGCCGGTGGTGTCGGCACTGCTGTTTGCCGGGCGTGCCGGCTCGGCGCTGACGGCCGAAATTGGCCTGATGAAAGCCACGGAACAGCTCTCTGGTATGGAAATGATGGCTGTTGATCCCGTACAGCGGGTGATTGCGCCGCGTTTCCTGGCAGCATTCTTGTCCATGCCGTTGCTGGCCGCAATCTTCAGCGCCGTCGGTATCTATGGTGGCTATCTGGTGGGTGTTGACCTGCTCGGGGTCGATGACGGGGCCTTCTGGGGCCAGATGCAGAGTGCGGTGGATCTGCATGACGATATATATAATGGTGTTATCAAGAGTATCGTGTTTGGATTCGTGGCAGGCTGGATAGCCCTGTTCGAGGGGTATGATGCGATCCCGACTGCCGAGGGTGTCAGCCGCGCAACGACCCGGACGGTGGTGCACACGGCACTGGCCGTGCTGGGGCTGGATTTTGTACTGACCGCGTTGATGTTTGGAGACTAGTCACTAGTGAACAGCAGAACAGTCGAGATAGGGGTCGGGGTGTTTGTTGCCCTGGGTATTGCCGCCCTGTTCATGCTGGCAATGCAGGCCAGCAACCTCAGTACCATGAGCAGTGGTGACAGCTATATTATCACTGCCGGTTTTGAAAATGTCGGTGGACTCAAGGAGCGTGCCGCGGTGACGGTATCCGGTGTGCGCGTTGGCCGTGTTGATGCCATCGAATACGACCATGAAAGTTTCGAGGCGGTGGTCAGTTTGCGTATCGATGCACAACATGACGGCTTTCCGGTGGACACCTCGGCAAGCATCTATACGTCCGGCCTGCTGGGTGAGCAGTATGTTTCGCTGGAGCCCGGCGGAGCAATGGAAAACCTGGTCGCCGGTGATCGTCTGCAGTTGACGCAGTCGGCCCTGGTGATGGAGCAGGTGATTGGCCAGTTCCTTTACAGCACCGCCGCTGAGAAAAGTGAGCAGTAACCGTCATGCAGCGATCCGTGGTCTATCCAGCGGCTGTTCGCGTTTACGGTCTGCTGCTGGTCGAGCGCAACAGGCAATGCGCTGATGGTTGAGGCAAGGCTGATCGACAATGGTGCAGGCAGCTGGCTGCTGCAGGGTGAACTGGACTTCCAGACCGTCTCAGCCGTGTTGCAGACTGCCGGCACCCGGATACGGGATGAACCCCGTCTTGAAGTGGATCTCAAGGGTGTTAGCCGTGCTGACAGTGCCGGCCTCGCGCTGCTGGTCGAGTGGTTGCGTGAGGCGGAGAATGCCGGAAACGAAATTGTGTTCGTCAATGTGCCGGATCAGTTGCTGTCGATCGCCCGCGTCTGTGGCCTCGACGAAATCCTTTCGCTGGGCTGATCCCGTCTTTTAAATCTATTGGGAATGGAACGTTATGCAAGGGAGTGAACTCGAAGCAATAATAAAAGCAGGTATTGCGGATGCAGAGGTGATTGTGAAGGGCGAGGGCGATCATTTCGAAGCCACCGTTGTCAGTCAACAGTTCGCGGGTCGTTCCATGGTGCAACAGCACCAGATGGTGTACGCAACATTGGGTGATCGCATGGGTGGGGAGATTCATGCGCTGGCCCTGCATACCTATACACCTGATGACTGGGCACAACAGCACCGTATTCAGTAAAGGCCACGACCTTGGACAAATTAATCATCACGGGCGGTCATGTGCTGGAAGGTGAAATCCGTATATCCGGCGCCAAGAATGCGGTGTTACCCATCATGGCGGCAACCCTGCTGGCTGACAGCCCGGTCACCATCCGCAATGTTCCACATTTACACGATGTCACCACCACCATGGAACTGCTGGGCCGCATGGGTGTGCATCTGACGCTGAACGAAAAGATGGATATCGTGGTTGATGCTACCACTGTCAATTCACTGTACGCGCCGTATGACCTGGTGCGCACCATGCGCTCATCCATCCTGGTGCTGGGTCCGATGCTGTCCCGCTTTGGCAGTGCCGATGTGTCCCTGCCGGGTGGTTGTGCGATCGGCTCGCGGCCGGTGAACCTGCACATCAAGGGCCTGCAGGCCATGGGTGCCGAGGTGGAAGTTATCAACGGTTACATCAAGGCACGCGTCGGGCGCCTCAAAGGCGCGCGCCTGGTAATGGACATAGTGACGGTCACCGGCACCGAGAACCTGATGATGGCAGCCGCGCTGGCGGATGGCATCACGGTGATCGAGAATGCCGCACGTGAACCGGAAGTAACAGACCTTGCCGACTGCCTCAACTGTATGGGTGCCAAAATCACGGGGGCTGGCTCGGATACCATCATGATCGAGGGAGTGGAGCGCCTCATGGGTACCGAATACAAGGTGCTGCCAGACAGGATTGAGGCCGGCAGCTACCTGGTGGCTGCGGCCATTACCGGTGGTCACATAAGGGTCAAGGATACACGCCCGGACACCATGGATGCGATCCTGCAGGCCTTGCGGGAAGCCGGTGCTGAACTTACGGTAGGCGATGACTGGATCGAACTGGATATGCACGGCAGGCGTCCACGAGCGGTGAATATACACACGGCCCCGTACCCGGCATTCCCGACCGATATGCAGGCGCAGTTTACGGCCCTGAACGCGGTGGCGGAGGGCACGGGAACGATAACCGAGACGGTGTTTGAAAACCGTTTCATGCATGTGCAGGAATTGCAGCGCATGGGAGCGAAGATTCAGCTCGAGGGCAACACCGCGATCTGCAGCGGTGTTGAACGCCTTGCCGGTGCGCCGGTCATGGCGACCGACCTGCGTGCCTCGGCCAGCCTGGTGCTGGCAGGGCTGGTTGCCGAGGGCGATACCACTATCGATCGTATTTATCACATTGATCGTGGCTATGAACGTATCGAGGAGAAGCTGGCACAGCTCGGTGCCGACATCCGGCGCGTGCCTTCCTGAAACGCCGCAGTGTGATTCTGTGACTGTACTGCCGGCGCTTGTAAATTGGCGGACTGTGCCTGACACTTGAACCCCATGAATACTGCACTGACGATCGCCCTTTCCAAGGGGCGTATATTTGAGGAGACGCTGCCGCTGCTGGCAGCGGCCGATATTGAGCCGGCTGATGACCCTGAGACCAGCCGCAAGCTGATCCTCGATACCAATCATGCCGATGTGAAACTGGTGATCATTCGTGCCGCGGATGTGCCCACCTATGTTGGCTACGGGGCTGCTGATGTGGGTGTTGCCGGCAAGGATGTACTGCTGGAACACGGTGGTGAGGGGCTTTATGAACCACTGGACCTGAAGATAGCGCGCTGCCGCCTGATGGTGGCGGGGCCGGAAGGCGAGCCAGGCGGCCAGCGGCGCTTGCGGATTGCCACCAAGTATGTCAAGAGTACGCGGCGATTTTATGCCGACCGCCAGGAGCAGGTTGAGATCATCAAACTGTATGGTTCCATGGAGCTGGCACCACTGGTAGGTCTTGCCGACCGTATCGTTGACGTGGTGGATACCGGTAATACCCTGAAGGCCAACGGCCTGGTCCCGCTTGAGCATATCGCTGATATCAGTTCACGACTGGTAGTCAACAAGGCCTCCATGAAAATGAAGCATGCCCGCATCACGGCCTTTGTCGAGCGGCTGAAAGCGGCCGTTGCTTGATGGTATATTCATTTCCTGCAGTTAATTTTGTTTATCCCGAGATGGTATGCCTGAGATTACCCGATTAAACAGCCTGGACCCGGATTTCGATAGCGATCTTGAGCGCCTGCTGGACTGGGATCAGAGCGCGGACCCGGCCGTTGAGTCCGCGGTGCGGGAGATTATCGCGGATGTGCGTGCCCGCGGTGACGCAGCGCTGCTGGACTACACCGAGCGTTTTGATCGCTGGGCAGCACCCGGGGCGGCTGATCTGGAGCGTTCCCTGAGCGATTGTCGGCAGGCACTTGCCGTAATTGATAAACAGCAACGGGAGGCGCTTGAGTTGGCAGCCGCCCGCGTGCTTGCCTATGCCGAGCACCAGAAGCTGGACTCCTGGTCCTATACCGAGGCGGATGGCACGCTGCTCGGTCAGCAGGTGATGCCGATGGACCGGGTGGGGCTGTATGTCCCCGGGGGAAAGGCGGCTTATCCGTCATCCGTGTTGATGAACGCGATCCCCGCGAAGGTTGCCGGGGTGGCTGAGTTGATTATGGTGGTGCCTACCCCGGATGGCGAGGTGAATGACATGGTACTGGCGGCCGCCGCGATTGCCGGTGTCGATCGCGTGTTTGCAATCGGCGGTGCGCAGGCCGTGGCTGCACTGGCCTATGGTACAGACACCATCCCGCCGGTCGACAAGATTGTCGGACCGGGCAATGCCTATGTCGCGACGGCCAAGCGCATGGTGTTTGGCAAGGTCGGTATCGATATGATTGCCGGACCCTCGGAGATACTGGTCATCTGCGATGGCGATACGGATCCCGACTGGATTGCCGTGGACCTGTTTTCGCAGGCGGAACATGATGAAGACGCCCAATCCATCCTTGTCAGCCCGGACGGTGACTTCCTGGATCGTGTCATGGCAAGTATCACGCGTCTGTTGCCGGAGATGCCACGGGCCGACATCATTCGCGCCTCGCTACAGGGGCAGGGCGCCCTGGTCCAGGTGCGCAATATGGATGAAGCGATAACGGTTGCCAATCGGGTGGCGCCGGAGCACCTGGAACTGTCGATTGCGGATCCGCAGCCTGTTGCCAGACAGATACGGCACGCGGGCGCCATCTTCATGGGTCGCTACACCGCGGAAGTGCTGGGTGATTATTGTGCCGGTCCCAATCACGTGCTGCCGACCTCGCGCACGGCGCGCTTTTCCTCGCCGCTGGGTGTGTATGATTTCCAGAAACGCTCCAGCCTGATTCACTGTTCAGAAGAGGGTGCCAGTACACTCGGCAGGACAGCCGCCATACTGGCGCACGGCGAAGGGTTGGCCGCGCACGCACGCTCGGCCGAGGTGCGAATAAAAAAATGAACCGGTGATTTTTGAGGCGCTCATTGGTGATCGGGTGTGTATACCTGCTTCTTCCGTCATTCCCGCGAAAGCGGGAATCGAGGACGTTACCGGTATTACATTCTGGATTGCAGTTCGCCGCTATGCTGCGGCCGGAATGATGAATTCAACATAACATCAATCATGCAGGAAAAAATCGACAAACTGGTTCGTCCGGAGATCAGGGCATTAAGCGCCTATCACGTACCGCCGGCGAATGACCTGATCAAGCTCGATGCCATGGAAAACCCGTGGTCGTGGTCGGCCGGGTTGCGCAGCGCCTGGCTGGAGGCCTTGCAGTCTGTTGAGATAAACCGATATCCGGACCCGTCTGCCCGTCAGTTGCACGACAGTATGCGCGCGGCGATGGCTGTGCCGGCATCGGCCGCTGTTATCCTTGGCAATGGTTCCGACGAGTTGATCCAGATGATTATCCAGACGGTCGCAGCGCCGGGCCGGTTGGTGATGGCGCCGGAACCGACCTTCGTCATGTACCGCCAGATCGCGACAGTCGCCAGCATGGGCTACGTGGCGGTGCCGTTGCAGGCTGATTTTTCCCTCGATGAAGCAGCAATGCTGACCGTACTCGAAGAACAGCAGCCGGCGGTGACCTTTTTGTCCTATCCCAACAATCCCACAGCCAATCTTTTTGATGCCGGCAGCCTGCGCAAGATACTGTCCCGGGCAGATGGGCTGGTGGTTATTGACGAGGCCTATGCACCGTTTACCGATGCCAGCTTCATGGCGGATATTGTTGAATATGACAATCTGCTGGTGTTGCGAACGGTGTCCAAGATGGGGCTGGCCGGATTGCGTCTGGGGCTGCTGGCCGGACCACCGGCATGGCTGGAGCAAATCGACAAGACGCGGTTACCGTATAACATCAGCACGATCAACCAGGTTACCGGTCACTTCGCGCTGATGCACGCTGATATCTTTGCGGCGCAGGCGCGCGAGATCCGCACACAGCGCACGGCACTCATCAGTGGCTTGCAGGCATTGCCGCAGTTAACCGTGTTTCCGAGCGAGGCCAATTTTATCCTGTTTCGCACACCCCCGGGCCAGGCAACAGCGCTGTTCGAGGGACTGAAGACCGCCGGCATCCTGATCAAGAATCTTGATGCGCCAGCCGGACTCCTGCAGGACTGTCTGCGCGTCACCGTTGGTTTACCTGAGGAGAATGCGGCCTTCCTGGCTGCACTGAGAGAGCTGTTGCAGGCTGGGTAGTACGTTATCAAGAAAAGATTATTGCCACGGAATCCACGGAAGAACACGAAAAGATAAAAACGTTCAAGAAACATTTCCGTGTGCTTCCGTGGCTGATAAAAACCGTCACTCGGTAATATCTGGCCCAGTTCCGCAGGATGGGCAAAGCATCGCGTGCCCATCATGAGTCGAGATACGGGTTACAGCCGGTCTTTCGGTTTAACCCTGCCCGGGCGCTGCATGATCTGCACCCGCGCGGTGAACGGCACATTTTTTCGGTAGCCCGCCAGTGTGATCACGGTTCCCGGCTGTTGTTCGGAAATGGTCTTCATGGCCTCGCTGGTTTTCCTGATCTTCTCGCCGTTGATGGAAACCACGATATCGCTGGGTTCCAGCCCGGCCTTGTCGGCAGGGCCGTCTCGCATAACACCACCTACCAACATGCCGGACCTGTACTTGAGGGCGAAGGCATCTGCCAGTTGTGGGGTCATGTCCTGGGCCTCGATGCCGAGCCAGCCGCGCACCACCTGGCCGGTTTCGATGATCTGGGTCATCACACCCTTGGCAAGATTGATCGGGATGGCAAAGCCGATGCCCTGTGAACCGCCGCTGCGACTGTAAATGGCCGAGTTGATGCCAATGAGTTCTCCCCGGGTGTTGATCAGTGCGCCACCTGAATTGCCCGGGTTGATGGCAGCATCTGTCTGGATGAATTCCTCGTAGGCAGTAATGCCCAGGTGATCGCGCCCGGTGGCGCTGATGATGCCGGACGTGACGGTCTGGCCCACACCAAACGGATTGCCGATGGCGAGCACCACGTCGCCGACGCGTTGTTTGGCGGAGTCGCCAATCACGATACTGGGCAGCTTGTTGCTATGGATGTACAGCACGGCCAGGTCGGTATCGGTATCGGTACCCACCACCGTGGCTTTCGCACTGCGGCCATCTGACAGCAGCACCTGTATCTGGTCAGCACCCTCGATGACGTGATTGTTCGTCAACACATAACCCTGTGCGCTGATCAGTACCCCGGAACCCAGGCTGGTCTGTACCTCCTTGCGTGCCTTGGCAAAGCTATCGCCAAAAAACTGCTTGAAGACCGGGTCTTCCAGCAGCGGGTGAACGCGGTGGGTGATCAACTTGGCAGTGTGAATGTTGACCACCGCCGGGATGGCTTTTTCGACGGCATCGGCGTAGGAGACCGGGCCATTCCGGCCACCCGTCCCCGGGTCCGCGTTAGCTGCCGGTTCGGCGTCTTTCATGGTCTCGCGGACTTCTACAATCCGGCTGTCATCTTGCAGCAGCGCGGGTTCAACCAGCAGCACGTAGAGAAAGGCAACCGCCAGTCCGGCCATGACGGTTTGCAGGAGAAAGGAAAGAAATTTGCGAATCTTCATGGGTGCGATACCCTGTCAGCGGTTGATCGTGATCGTAAACATAGCTGCACCTTACACAGGATGTGATGCCATGGTAACCCTGAAAGCGCTGCTTGATTATACTAACAGCCTGTTGTCCATCGACAGGTTTGCAGATTACTGCCCCAACGGTTTGCAGGTCGAGGGTAGCGCAAATATCACCCGACTGGTGAGTGGCGTGACGGCGAGTTTGGAATTGATCGAGGCGGCCATCGAGGCACAGGCCGATGCCATCATGGTGCATCATGGTTATTTCTGGAAGGGCGAGGATGCCTGCGTGACGGGTATGAAACGCGCACGCTTGCAGCGTCTGCTGGGAACCGATACCAGCTTGCTGGCCTATCACCTGCCACTGGATGCGCACCCGCAACTGGGCAATAACGCACAACTGGCCGAGCGGCTCGGCTTTCAACCCCAGGGCAGTTTCGGCAACGACGCGGGCCTTTCACTGGCGCAGTACGGAACCTTGTCGCAACCCTTGGCGGCAACGGCGCTGGGCGTGCTGATCGATGAACGTCTGGGTCGTACACCGCTGCATGTGCCAGGCCGGGCTGCCTCGATTCACACCGTGGGCTGGTGTACGGGGGCAGCACAATCCTATATCGACGCCGCGGTTGAGGAGGGACTGGATGCCTTTATCAGCGGGGAAATTTCCGAACAGACCGTGCATGTCGCGCGCGAGTGCGGCATCCACTATTATGCCGCCGGTCATCACGCGACCGAACGCGACGGCATCAGGGCGCTGGGACAACATCTGGCTGAGCACTTTTCCATCGACCACCGTTTCATCGACATCGATAACCCGGTCTGATGTCACCATGGATAAAATCAGGGCAATCAGGGGCTGCTTTTTCCCGATCACCCCTTGACCTTATCGGGTTGTTAGACCATCCTATGCGGTTCTTGTGGTGCGCATGAAATAAATCAGAATATTCCGAAATGGTTAAGCTGCTTTTGAGCGCTGCGTTCGTCGGGATATCGCGCATAACTAGCTGATTTCATTTTCATAATCTGGAGATTGCCATATGAGTGGCGATAACACCAATACAGGCAGGCGCCGGTTTTTGACCGCTGCGACCACGGTCGTTGGCGCGGTCGGAGTCGGATTCGCGCTGGTTCCCTTTGTTTCTTCCATGCAACCCAGTGCGAAAGCACGTGCCGCCGGTGCACCGGTCCGGGCTGATATCAGCAAGCTGGAGCCGGGGCAGATGATCCGGGTGAAATGGCGCGGCAAACCCGTGTGGCTGGTCAGGCGTACCGATGAAATGCTGGAATCCCTGGCAACGCTGGTTCCCGAGTTGCGTGACCCGAATTCCGAGCAGCCTCAGCAGCCGGAATATGCACAGAACGAGTTTCGTTCCATCAGACCGGAAGTCCTGGTGACGGTCGGAATCTGTACTCACCTGGGATGTTCACCGACCTACCGGCCGGATGTGGGCGCTGCCGATCTGGGCGCGGACTGGCTGGGCGGGTTTTTCTGTCCCTGCCACGGTTCGCGGTTTGACCTGGCAGGCCGCGTCTACAAGGGCGTGCCGGCGCCACTGAATCTCGAGATTCCGCCGCATCGCTACCTGAGCGATAAAGAGCTGGTGATCGGTGAAGATGGAGGGGTCGCATAATGGGCGAAAAATGGAACAAGGGTCTACTGGGCTGGATTGATGCACGCTTTCCACTCAGCAAGATGTGGTACGAGCATCTGGCCGAATACTACGCACCCAAGAACTTTAATTTCTGGTACTACTTTGGCTCACTGGCCCTGATGGTGCTGGTGCTGCAGCTAGTTACCGGTGTCTGGCTGACCATGAACTACAAGCCGGATGCTGAGCTGGCCTTCAATTCCGTCGAATACATCATGCGCGATGTCAACTGGGGCTGGTTGATTCGCTATATGCACTCGACCGGCGCCTCCATGTTTTTCATTGTTGTCTATCTGCACATGTTCCGTGGTTTGATTTACGGTTCTTTCAAGAAACCACGGGAACTTGTCTGGATCTTCGGCATGATCATTTACGTCGCGCTGATGGCCGAGGCCTTCATGGGGTATCTGCTGCCCTGGGGCCAGATGTCCTACTGGGGTGCACAGGTGATTATTTCCCTGTTCGGTGCCATTCCGGGTATCGGTGATGCGCTGGCACTGTGGATTCGCGGTGACTTTGTGATTGCTGATGCCACCCTGAACCGCTTCTTCGCCTTCCATGTGATTGCTGTGCCGATTGTGCTGCTGGCACTGGTGGTGCTGCACATCCTGGCGTTGCATGAGGTGGGGTCCAACAATCCGGACGGTGTCGAGATCAAGAAGCAGAAGGACGACAACGGCATCCCGCTGGACGGTATACCGTTTCATCCCTATTACACGGTGAAGGACATCGTCGGTGTGGTGGTGTTCCTGATTATCTTCTCCATCATCGTGTTCTTTTTGCCGGAGATGGGCGGCTGGTTCCTGGAGCGCGATAACTTTATCCCGGCAGACCCGTTAAAGACGCCGGAGCATATCGTGCCGTTATGGTATTTCACACCGTTCTACGCCATCCTGCGCGCAGTCCCTGACAAGTTCCTTGGCGTGGTCGCCATGGGTGGTGCGATTTTCGTACTGTTTCTGCTGCCCTGGCTGGATCGTAGCCCGGTGAAGTCGATCCGTTACCGTGGCACTGCCTACAAGATCGCGATCGCCGTGTTCGTTGTCAGCTTTATTGCTCTGGGTTATCTCGGCACACAACCGGCGACACCGGTACTGACCAATTTTGCACGACTGTTCAGTCTCCTGTATTTCGGTTTCTTTGCGTCGTTGCTGATTATCCCCAAGTTTGAAAAGACCAAGCCGGTACCGGACAGGGTGACGTCATGAAAAAATTTCTAGTCATTGTTTTACTGGCGCTGGCGCCTGCCTGGGTATTGGCTTCAGGTGGTCCCGGTGTAATCCTTGACAAGGCCAACATCGACCCGACCAACAAGCAGTCGCTGCAGCGTGGAGCGCGTATCTTTGTCAACTACTGCCTGAGTTGTCACTCGGCATCGCTGATGCGCTACGAGCGCATGGGCACTGACCTCGGCGTCGATGAGAAACTGGTCAGTGAAAACCTGATGTTTACCGGTGGCAAGGTAGGCGAACTGATGACGGTTGCCACTGCGGCGGATGATGCCAAGGAGTGGTTTGGTACAGTGCCGCCGGACCTGAGCGTGATCGCGCGCGCGCGCGGTGTTGACTGGTTGTATACCTATATGCGCAGTTTCTATCAGGATGATTCCCGCCATATCGGTACCAATAACCTGGTGTTCCCGGATGTCGGCATGCCGAATGTACTGTGGGAATTGCAGGGCATACAGGAGGCGGTCCTTACCACGGTCAAGGACCACGACGGTACCGAGCATAAGGTGGTGGAACTGGAACTGGTCGAACCCGGTTTGCAGACGCCCAAGGAGTTTGACCGCACCGTGCGGGACCTTGTGAACTTTCTCGACTACATGGGCGAGCCGGCAAAATATGAACGCCGTCAACTGGGCACCAAGGTAATTCTCTTTCTGTTGGTGTTCCTGGTACTGGCCGTGTTGCTGAAACGGGACTACTGGAAGGACATACATTAAGCCCGGCTGCCGCTGGTAGCCGGACACTTTAACCACAAGGAATGCCTGATATGGCCCTGGTTGCCAACCGTCGATCTGTTATGAACTTATTTTCTTCATCTACCTGTCCCCAAAGCCATCGTGTGCGCATGGTGCTGGCAGAGAAAGGTATAACGGTTGAGATCATCGATGTAGACAGCGGCCAGAAGCCGGAGGATTTGATTGACCTGAATCCCTACAACACGGTGCCAACACTGGTTGATCGTGAACTGGTGCTCTATGACCCACACACGATTGTGGAATATCTTGACGAGCGTTTTCCGCATCCACCGTTGATGCCGGTCGATCCGGTATCACGTGCGCGTACGCGGCTGGCATTGTTCCGTATCGAGCAGGACTGGTATGACCTGATACCGGCGCTTGAGTCAAAGGGTGAAAAGGCTGTTAACAAGGCACGCAAGGAACTGCGTGACAGCCTTACCTCGAGTGCCGAGGTATTTGCTGCCAAGCCGTATTTTCTCAGCGACGAATTCTCGCTGGTCGATGCCAGTATCGTTCCTGTACTGTGGCGCCTGATGCGCTACCGCATCGAACTGCCGCGCCAGGCAAGGCCGGTGATGGAGTATGCGGAACGCATGTTCAGCCGGGAGTCATTTCAGGCCAGCCTGTCGGAGGCTGAACGTGAAATGAGGGAATAACCCTGTTCCTGTCGTTTTCTTGCAGCGCTGGCTCAATCAAATAGCCACGAAACTCACCGAAGGACACATAAATATAATGTAAGTTATGTATTCTCTCGTGTTCTTCGGTGGATTCCGTGGCTAAAATATGGTCTCTTTATCAGACTAAACCCGTGCTGGTATCTTATTCCTTATGACACGCAGTCGTCCCTATCTGGTCCGTGCGATCCATGAGTGGATCCTGGATAATGAAATGACGCCACACCTGCTGGTGGATATCGAGAGTGATGGCGTGGAGGTGCCTGCTCAGCAGGGGCAGAATGGAAAGATTGTTCTGAATATCAGTCCGCAGGCCGTCGAAGGCCTGATGCTGGGGAATGATGCCATCGGTTTCCGTGCCCGTTTCGGCGGTATATCAACCGACGTTTATGTCCCGGTTGACGCCGTACTGGCCATTTATGCGAAGGAAAACGGCCGCGGCATGGTCTTTAACGATGATGATAACGACCCTGAACCGAATAGCAGCGGCTCCCGGTCGGGCAAACGCCCCGAGCTAAAGATAGTCAAGTAAGCAAACATCATTACGCTGAAGCGTTCTGGCGCAGTGCTTCCAGCCGTAAATGCGCGGCCGGTACCCCGTTGCCAGTCAGGTAGCTTTCTACAGGCTCAAGCTGTTCGGCCGGTATGCAACCGTAAAAATCAAGGTTGCCGATATCGTTCAGGTCGTCGAAGATGCGTGGCAACAAGGACTCGACAGTGTCGCCCGCGGCTGCCTCAAACGTGGTACATCTGAAATTATCCAGCGCATCAACCCAGGAACGGCACAGGTTCCCAAGGTAGAGGCTGTTGCCTGCCGTGGAAATCCGGTAGAGATATATATTCTCGGCGGAATCCAGCGCCATGGCGTGTTCAATCAGGCTCTTGACCGGGCCAAAGCCCGTGTCGACGGCAATGAAGACCAGTGAGCGAGGCGAGTCTTCGTTGAGCGTAAAGTCGCCCTGTGGTCCCTCGATACAGAGGCGGGCTGTTGACGTCTCGGGGTCGAGTAGCGCCTCAACAAACGGGTTGCCGGCAATCACCGGAATGTGAAACTGCAGATTCATGTCGTCACAGGGGCAACTGGCAATGAAATAATCCTGGGCAGGCAGGTCATCCAGCTGTAATGACAGGTACTGGCCGGCAAGAAAACGCAGACGGCTGGTGCGTGGTGTTTTGGTGTGCAGGATGAGCACCCGGTCGTTGGGGTGTTCAGTCTTCTTCACCCGAACCTCGATTTTCTGCCGCGGGATATCGTGTGAACCGAACGCCTCCTCAGCCTCCAGCACGATGTCGGTGACAGCGGTGTTGCAGCAGGCGAGAATATAACCCAGACCCTTCTCGGTTTCCGAGAGCACGAAGTCATGTGGCGCTATCTTCTTTACCTGGCCGGAGACAACCTTGGCCTTGCATTTGCCGCAATTCCCGTTGCTGCACCCGTAGTCGAGAGCCAGCCCGCTGCGTAACCCCGCTTCCAGGATGGAATCGGAACCTTCGATCAGATATTCATGCCCGCTGGGCAGTATGCGAACCTGGGCAGCCATCACGCGTAAAAAGGCCTCCTTGGCAAAGATTTCAGTATCATCAAACGCCGCCTCGCTGGCTTCCAGCGCCTGGTTGAACCATGTGTGCAGTTTACTAAATGCAGCGGCCTGCGTCTGTTCCGTGTCCGCCGCAAGCTCATCGAACTTCAGTTTCAGCATGTTGATCAGGTCGGCATGGCGACGTGCCTGCTGCCGGGTCTGTGCCAGCTCCTGACTCAATACCAGGATGCGTGCTGCCAGGGTGTTGCGGTCGGGGGTGTCTTCATCGGGGCGTATTATTTTATTGACCGCCTGTTCCATGATGTGCTCGACGCGCTCCAGCATGGTGGTGTCTTCTATTTTGGTCTGGGGGTAGGCGTGCAGCAGCTCGGATAACAGCAATTCGCCTTCAAAGGTCCGCAGTTCCCCCTGTCGAATCTTGCTCTGCAAGGCACCGCGTTTAACGCCGACCAGTCGTGCGGCTCGTGAGAGTGTAATAAGGCGTGGCATGCTTCCCCCTTGAAGTCTCTTGCTGATATGAGATTACTCTACCATAGCTTCTTTGTGAAAAGCCGCAGGGCTATACTGTTGCAGCCATGATTGAAATTGTTTGTGCAGATATTACAACACTCGAGGTGGATGCAATTGTCAATGCTGCCAATTCCTCGTTGCTAGGCGGTGGCGGCGTGGATGGTGCCATTCATGCCGCCGCCGGTCCGGTATTACTCGATTATTGCCGTACCCTGGACGGTTGTCGTACCGGAGAGGCAAAACTGACCCCGGGATTTGACCTGCCGGCACGGCGTATCATTCACACTGTCGGGCCGGTATGGAAAGGCGGCGGACACTACGAGGCGCCCTTGCTGAAAGCCTGTTACAAAAACGCCTTTGAAGTGGCCTTGCAGAACGGCGTATGCACCATTGCTTTTCCGGCCATCAGTACCGGCATCTACGGCTATCCGAAACAGCAGGCTGCCGAAATTGCCCTGTCTGTCATGCTGGCGTATGAGGACCGCTTCAAGCGGATTATTGCCTGCTGTTTCAGTGACCGTGATGCCGATCTGCATCGATCAGTTTTAAAGTCCTTGCGTGCGTCGCAATAGAAGAAGCAAATGGTTTTACGGCGCTGATGTACCTGTCGGGGCCGATGCCTGAGCTTCTTCCGGCAAAAACAACAGCGGGTCGATGCGTGCATCATTCAGGCTGACACCCCAGTGCAAGTGCGGGCCGGTGACGCGGCCCGTCATGCCGACGGTACCCAGGGTGTCGCCGCTGTTGACCGTTTGACCGGGAGTGACACTGATCTCGTTCATGTGGCAGTACATGGTGACCAGACCCTGACCGTGGTCAAGCAGCACGGTATTCCCATTGAAGAAGAAATCGCCCGTGTCGAGTACCGTACCGGGGGCAGGGGCGCGAATCGGGGTGCCTTCCGGTGCGGCAATGTCCAGCCCGCTGTGCGGATTACGTGCCTGTTCATTGAAAAAACGCCGCAGACCAAACGGGCTGCTGGTCGGTCCTTCGACCGGCTTCCTGAAGCTGACGATAACGTCATCCTGCTCCGACCAGTGTCGCAGGGCCGTCTTGATCTGTTGCGACTCGCGGGTGATGCGTTCCATGTCACGCTGCTCCGGGTTCACCTTGCGCTTGTCGGTGATGGTGATGTGCTGTTCTTCATAGGCCTTGTCCTGGACCTGGAAGCCGATGCTCTGTGTCTCGCCCTGGCGGTTGTTAACCTTGAGATAATGCCTGCCGGGTTTGGCGGCCAGTGGCAAGCCGATAACCGCGAGGGTGTGGTCATCGTTGCGCATGATCAGGACCTTGCGGTCACGATAACGTGCCGTCTCGGGGGCGGCATCGGCGGGCAGGGCGATGACGGCAATACCGCCGGGCACCGGGGTGCTGTCGAGAGTCAGTGCATGGCCGGTGTAGCTCAACAGTGCAAGGCAGAGTAAAACGGGTATCCGTAGTAACATATAAAAAAGTTCCTCTTAATGCTTTATTAATAAACTATTTTATCAACGGTACATAACAATTGACCATCCGCCAGACGCGCCGTGACCTGTTCACCTGCTGATACGCTGTTTGCGCTGTGCAGCACGTGTTTATCTGCCTGCCGTGTGACAATGGCGTAGCCGCGCTCCAGCGTGGCGAGCGGGCTGATGGTGTCCAGTGACTTGCAGGCCACGGCCAGCTGGCGCTGCCGGGTCTGCAGTCCGGCGCCGATGATGGTTCTCAGGCGTTGTGTCAGCACCTGTAACTGTAGCTCGGAACGGCTGATTCGAACGCTTGGGGCCGCCTGTTTCAATGCCGCGGTTTCGACGTTAAGTAAAGACTGCAACTTATTGAAATGTGATTGTATCACCAGTCTTGATCGTTGCTCCAGTTCATCCAGTCGCTGTGCCTGTTGACGCAGATACTGGCCGGGATGTCGAAACTGCAGGCGTTGCGTCAGCCAGTTGAGCTGTTTCCGGGCATCAAGCAGTTGCTGTTGCAGATGCCGGGTGCTGCGCAGCTGCAGGGTACGGAGTTGCGCCAGCCACTCGGACTGATCCGGACTGACCAGCTCCGCCGCGGCGGAGGGTGTCGGGGCACGCTGGTCGGCCACGAAGTCCGCGATCGTGAAGTCCACTTCATGACCGATGGCGCTGACCACCGGCAGACGGCAGTCATGCAGAGCGTGTGCAACGACCTCCTCGTTGAAAGCCCACAGATCTTCCAGTGAGCCGCCACCGCGCGTGAGGATAAGGACATCACAATCCCTGCGCTGGCTTGCGGTGTCAATCATGCGGGCGATTTCCCTGCCGGCATCCTTCCCCTGTACGGGTACCGGGTAGATCAGCACCGGGATTGCCGGAAAGCGTCGTTTCAGAACGCTGAGCACATCGCGGATGGCCGCACCGCTGGGCGAGGTGATCACGCCGATGCGCGTTGGCAGTGTCGGCAATGGCAACTTGCTCTCGGCAGCAAACAGTCCTTGCTGTTCCAGTTTCAGTTTCAGGGCATCAAAGGCACGCTGCAGTGCGCCATCGCCAGCTTCCTGCATGGACTCGGCAATCAGCTGATAGTCACCGCGTGGTTCATAGAGACTGACCTTGGCACGTACCAGCACCTGCATGCCTTCCCCGGGCCTGAAGCGCAACAGCTGGTTGCGATTGCGGAACATGGCACCGCGTATCTGTGCCTTGCTGTCCTTGAGGGTGAAATACAGGTGACCCGAGGAGGGCCGGGCGATATTGGACAGTTCGCCTTCCAGCCAGATGCGGGCGAGCCCCGACTCCAGCAGTTTTCGTGCGGTTTGGTTCAGCCGGGTGACGGTATAGACGTCCCGCTCGGACAATGCCATGGCGATATCCTGTGAGATTTCTGACATGGGCGCCAAGGATACACGGAATCGATGCGAACCGGTTTACCGCAGTAACGCCAGTCCCTATAATTGGCGGCCACTCTCAATCGGTGGAACCCTTAAAATGCGCATTTCGCAGGAAGCCCTTACTTTTGACGACGTCCTGCTGTTACCGGCACATTCCACCGTCCTGCCGCGTGACGTCAGCCTTGTCAGCCAGTTGACCCGTGAGATCGAGCTGCAGATTCCGCTGCTGTCGGCCGCCATGGATACGGTTACCGAATCCCGCCTGGCCATTACCCTGGCGCAGGAAGGTGGCATTGGCATCGTGCACAAGAACCTGACGCCGCAACAACAGGCGTTCGAGGTACAACGGGTTAAGAAATTCGAAAGCGGTGTTATCAAGGATCCGATCACGGTTTCGCCAACGGCCAGTATCCGCGAGGTCATCGAATTGACCCGCGCGAACAATATATCCGGTGTACCCGTGATGGAAGGCAACGACCTGGTGGGCATCGTCACCAGCCGCGACCGTCGTTTTGAAACCAACCTCGATTTGCCGGTGAGCAGCGTCATGACCCCGAAAGAGCGGCTGGTCACGGTATCTGAAGGTGCTGGCAAGGATGAAGTCATCGCGCTGTTGCATAAATACCGGATCGAACGCGTACTGGTGGTGAATGACGATTTCAGATTGCGAGGCATGATCACGGTCAAGGATATACAGAAATCCAGGGACTTCCCGAATGCCTGCAAGGATGAACAAGGGCGCCTGCGTGTCGGTGCGGCCGTTGGCACCGGTGGCGATACCGAACTACGGGTCGAGGCACTGGTGCAGGCGGGGGCTGATCTTATTATCGTCGACACCGCGCACGGGCATTCGCAAGGCGTGATCGACCGGGTGCGCTGGGTGAAACAGCATCATCCGGATATCCAGGTCATTGGCGGCAATATTGCAACGGCAGCCGCGGCACGGGCACTGGTCGATGCGGGCGCCGATGCAGTCAAGGTCGGTATCGGTCCTGGCTCTATTTGTACCACGCGTATCGTCGCCGGTATTGGCGTGCCGCAGATATCCGCCGTTGCCAACGTTGCCGCGGAGTTGCGCAAGGATAGTATCCCGCTGATTGCCGACGGTGGCATACGTTATTCGGGTGATGTCGCCAAGGCACTGGCTGCCGGTGCCTACTCGGTCATGATCGGCAGTATGCTCGCGGGCACCGAAGAGGCGCCGGGCGAGGTCGAACTCTACAAGGGGCGATCCTACAAGGCCTACCGTGGTATGGGTTCGCTGGGTGCCATGAAAGAAGGCTCCAGTGACCGTTATTTTCAGGAAGGCGGTGAACAGGACAAGCTGGTACCCGAAGGTATCGAGGGCCGGGTACCCTACAAGGGCTCGATGATTGCCATACTGCATCAGCTGATGGGCGGCCTGCGCGCCAGCATGGGATATACCGGCTGTGCCAGTATTGAAGAAATGCGTACCAAGCCGGAATTTATTCGAGTCACCAACGCCGGTATGAAAGAAAGCCATGTACACGATGTGTCGATTACCAAGGAAGCACCGAACTACCGGGTTGACTGAAGTAACTATCGAACAAGCGACCGTCTTTGCCAACAAGGCGGCTATGACAACGACTAACTGTTAGCGGTAGAGATCTGTGTCCACCTCCAATGATATCCATGCCCATCGAATCCTGATCCTGGATTTCGGTTCCCAGTACACGCAACTCATTGCCCGTCGTGTCCGCGAGATCGGCGTTTACTGTGAAATCTATCCCTACGACATTGATGCGGCCGATATCAGTGCCTTTAATCCCATGGGTATCATCCTGTCCGGTGGACCGGAGACGGTCACCGGTGATGATGCACCACGCGCGCCGCAGCTTGTGTTTGAACTCGATGTACCGCTGCTTGGCATCTGTTACGGCATGCAGACCATGGCCGCACAGCTGGGGGGGCGCGTCGAGACTTCAGAACAGCATGAATACGGTTATGCGCAGGTTCGCGCGCGTGGTCACTCGCGCCTGCTGACCGATATAGAGGACCACACCTCGGCCGAGGGCTACGGGCTGCTTGATGTCTGGATGAGCCATGGTGACCGTGTCATCGAGTTGCCCGAAGGATTCAAGGTCAGTGCCAGTACCGACAGCGCGCCGATTGCCGCGATGGCCGATGACGAGCGTGCCTGGTATGGCATCCAGTTTCATCCGGAAGTCACCCATACCCACCAGGGCGGGCGTATCCTGCAGCGTTTCGTTATCGACCTGTGCCGCTGCGATGCGTTGTGGACGGCCGATCATATTGTCGACAGCAGTATCCGCGATATTCGTGCACAGGTCGGTGACGGCAAGGTGTTGCTGGGCCTTTCCGGTGGCGTCGATTCATCCGTGGTTGCCGCGTTGCTGCACAAGGCCATCGGTGACCAGCTGGTGTGTGTGTTCGTTGATAATGGCCTGTTGCGTTATCACGAGGGTGACCAGGTAATGGCTACCTTTGCCGAGCACATGGGCGTGCGTGTTATCCGCGTTGATGCCGAAGAGCGTTTTCTCACGGCGCTGCAGGGTATTGATGAGCCCGGAGCAAAAGCGCAAGATCATCGGCACTATGTTTATCGATGTGTTCGAGGAAGAGGCTGGCAAGCTCAGTGGTGAAACCGGGTGGCTGGCGCAGGGGACGATTTACCCGGATGTGATCGAGTCGGCGGGTGCCAGGACCGGCAAGGCGCACCTGATCAAGTCGCACCATAATGTCGGCGGCCTGCCTGAGCACATGCGCATGCAGTTATGTGAACCGTTGCGCGAACTGTTCAAGGACGAAGTACGCAAGCTGGGTGTGGAGCTCGGTCTGCCCTATGACATGGTCTATCGCCACCCGTTTCCCGGTCCCGGGCTCGGTGTGCGAATTCTCGGTGAGGTCAAAAAGGAGTACGCGGATACCTTGCGCCTCGCTGACCATATCTTTATAGAAGAACTGCGCAGGCACAAACTCTATGACTCGGTGAGCCAGGCATTCAGCGTCTTCCTGCCGGTGAAGTCAGTCGGCGTCACGGGTGATGGCCGGCGTTATTCACACGTGGTGGCACTGCGTGCAGTAGAAACCATCGATTTTATGACCGCTCGCTGGGCGCATTTGCCCTACGAGTTCCTCGACCTGGTGTCGCGGCGCATTATCAACGAGGTGCCCGATATCTCGCGGGTCACCTACGATATCTCTGGCAAGCCGCCTGCCACGATTGAGTGGGAGTGACCGGAATTTCTAACACATTGAAATATAATAATAAAACAACTCTAATTGATAATATATTCTGCATCATCAATGGTATTTTTCATGGTATTTATTATGTGTAGCAAGGCAGAACACATCGATACCATGAGAAGAAAATTGAGTTTGGCATGGTATCAGGGCAATTGAACGGCGTATGCGTAACTAATTGTCTTCGTGCCAGACAGTATACCTCCAACGCCAGAGGCTCACGTTTCCCCAAATGATCGATCAATGGAAAGCATGATCTTCGGCGAGGTGCCGGATTTCGGTCAGATTTTGGCGGTGCTCCAGACGCTTAGGGAAGAAATCAATGCAAAAATGAGTGATTCGATCATGAAGGTCTGTCTGTGGGGGTAGCGTTGAGTTATCCGAGTGGAGTTTTCTGCCAGTCACAAGGGCGGAGGATGGCAGGGATGACTCTGGTGGAGCCTTCAGCATGACGCTCCAGCGCCCGTTTCATCTCAATGTCGTAGCAGTAGTCAGAATGAAGGAAGTCTGAACTCACGAGCAGCAGCACGATGTCTGCCGACTCCAGTTGGTTGCTGATCTCTCAGTCGAATTCGTCACCTGGGCCGATCCGGCGGTCTTGCCAGATATCAATCACACCATCCCGTCGAAGAGCTGCAAGGTGCTTTTCCACCTCTTTCCGCAGATCTTCATCTTGATGTGAGTATGAAAGAAAACGCCTAATCATTACAACGTACTTTCGCCCATCAGTGTGGTCATTTCACAGTGCTCTTGCGCTGAGCTTCTTGACGCAGGTCAGTGCATAATTGGGTTGATTATATTAGGTTATCTATGATTCTATACCGTTTTATTGGACAGGGTGCCATGGCGGTAGCTTTAATGGCCGTACCTGTCGAAATCGCTTTTTATTGGAAATCGGTTGGAGCCAGAGGGCGAATGAATGATTGAAAACCGCTGGTTGTCGGTAGAGGAAATCGCGGCATACCTCGGGGTCAAGCGTGACACCGTCTACAAGTGGATTGAGCGCAAGGCCATGCCGGCTCACAAGGTTGGCCGCTTATGGAAATTTAGAAAAGACGAAGTCGACCAATGGGTTCGGCACGACGGCGCGAGCGAGGGTTAATGCGTGTGTTCAAGGTGACAGCAGAGGAAGAGCTGATGGATCGAATGGCTGAAAAGCGGGATGCGGCTCGGTTTGTGACCGCAATATCCACGATGGCCATCAGCTTTGCGGGGGCAACTCTACGCGATCTTGTCCTTCTGTCGTTTCTGATCGTGTACTGGCGTACCTCCCCGGCGGGTGAGGATCATCCGCGTCTGGCAACGGGAGGAGGATACCAACTATGCCTACCCTAACAAATCTTAACTCCTCCGAGTCCGCAACGACACGACCTTGGCACGTCCTGTCACAGGAGACGATATTCAGTGAACTCGACGCCGGCGCCACCGGTCTCGACACGGCTGAAGCCTCGCAGCGTATGGAACGATACGGCCCGAACCGCTTGCCGGAAGCTCCGCCCCGCAGTCCGCTCATGCGCCTGCTGGCACAATTTCACAACCTCCTCATATATGTGCTGCTCGGCGCAGCGCTCATTGCAGGGGCAATGGGGCATTGGGTGGACACCATCGTCATCCTCGGCGTGGTGCTGGTCAATGCGGTGATCGGGTTTGTGCAGGAGGGCAAGGCAGAAGACGCGCTGCGCGCCATCCGTAACATGCTCTCCTCGCAGGCGATGGTGTTGCGCGATGGCAGGCACGTGAGCGTGTCGGCCGAGGAACTAGTGCCTGGCGACATCGTGCTATTGCAATCCGGTGACAAGGTGCCGGCGGATCTGCGCCTGTTTCGCGCCAAGGGTCTGCAGATCCAGGAGGCGGTGCTCACCGGGGAATCCGTGGCGGTGGAAAAGGGTACCGATGCGGTCACCGAAGATGCGGCATTGGGTGACCGTCTGTGTATGGCCTATTCCGGGACTCTCGTTACCCATGGCCAGGCCAGTGGCATCGTCGTCGCCACCGGTGCGGCCACCGAGATCGGGCGTATCAGCGGTCTGGTCGCTCAGGTTCAGACCCTGACTACGCCGCTGCTACGGCAGATGGCGGTGTTCTCTCGCCGGCTCACCGGAACGGTGCTGGTGCTGGCGATGGCTATGTTCGCATTCGGCGTGCTCGTGCGCGGCTTCAGCACTACCGAGATGTTCATGACGGTGGTGGGGCTGGCGGTGGCGGCCATCCCCGAAGGGTTGCCGGCAATCCTCACTGTCACGCTGGCCATCGGCGTGACGCGCCTGGCGGGGCGCAATGCGATCATCCGCCGCCTGCCCGTGGTCGAAACGCTTGGCTCGGTGAGCGTGATTTGTTCCGACAAGACCGGCACCCTGACCCGTAACGAAATGACCGTGCAGAGCATCGCCACGGTGGATGGCCTCTACACCGTGGAGGGCACCGGCTACATCCCGCGCGGCGGCTTCCTGTTCGAGGGCCAGCCGATCGAGGCTGATCAGCCGTCGCTACTGATGCAGGCGATTCGCGCCGCGCTGCTGTGCAATGACGCCACGCTGGAACAGAAGGCGGATGACTGGCGCGTGCATGGTGACCCGATGGAGGGTGCCCTGGTCGTGCTGGCGGTCAAGGCCGCACTGGAGCCGGAGGAGGAACGGCAGCAGCATCCGCGCACCGATCTGATCCCGTTCGAATCCGAACACAAGTTCATGGCCACGCTGCACCATGGCCACGACGGCAGGGCCATGATCTATCTCAAGGGCGCGCCTGAACAGATACTGGCGCGTTGCGCCAAGGTGCTAGGCGCAGCGGGAGAGGAGCTTCCGATGGATGCCGAACGCTGGCGGCAACGGGTGGAGGAGCTGGCAAACCAGGGTCAGCGCGTGCTGGCGGTGGCCTGTAAATCCGCGCACGTTCACCAACAGGAGCTGGATTTTAACGATGTGGAAGAGGGCCTGGTGCTGCTCGGCCTGTTCGGCCTCATCGATCCGCCGCGCGCGGAGGCGATAGACGCAGTGGCCGAGTGCCGGTCGGCGGGCATCCGCGTGAAGATGATCACGGGTGACCATGCCGGCACGGCGCGTGCCATTGCGGCACAGCTCGACCTGGAAAACAGTGCGGAAGCGATCACCGGTCACGATCTCGACCGGATGGACGATGTCGCGCTGGGCGCGCGTGCGCGTGAAGTGGACGTATATGCGCGCGTCAGCCCGGAGCATAAGCTGCGGCTGGTCAAGCTGTTGCAGGCGCAGGGCGCTATCGTCGCCATGACCGGTGACGGCGTCAACGACGCCCCCGCTCTCAAACGTGCCGATGTCGGCATCGCGATGGGCCACAAAGGCACCGAGGCGGCCAAGGAGGCTTCCGAGATGGTCATTGCCGACGACAACTTTGCCTCCATCGTGCATGCCGTCGAGCAGGGCCGTACCGTCTACGACAACCTCAAAAAGGCCATCGTGTTTCTGCTGCCAATCAACGGCGGTGAGGCGTTGAGCATCATGATCGCCGTGCTGTTCGGATTTACTCTGCCGATCACCCCGGTGCAGATCCTGTGGGTCAACATGGTGAGTTCGGTAGCCTTGGCCATGGCGCTGGCGTTCGAGGCCACCGAACCGGAGACCATGCGCCGTGCGCCGCGACCGGCAAAAGAAGCCATGTTGTCGGGCTTTCTGCTCTGGCGTATCGCACTGGTGTCGGCCCTGATGGCCGCCGGCGTGTTCGGCATCTTCGGCTGGGCCAGCACGCACGGTTCCACGCTGGAAGAGTCCCGCACCTACGCGGTCAATACTCTGGTGGCGATGGAGGTGTTCTACCTGTTCAGCGTGCGCTATTTGCGCGCGCCATCGTTCAAGCTGGACCAACTGTTCAGCTCGCGCGCGGCCCTGATCGCCGTGGCGGTGGTTGTAACGCTGCAGTTGTTCTTCACCTATGTGCCGTTCATGGAACGTTTCTTTGATACCCGACCGGTGGACTTCGTTCATGGCCTGGAAATCATTGCGCTGGGCATGGCGCTTTTTATGATTCTTGAACTGGAAAAACTCGCACTGCGCAAGTGGCGCAGGAAGCACGATGGCCGCCACGGCAGTGCAGGGCGGAGCGAGGCCAAATCATGACGGTTTTCCCGGACGTGTTCACCGAGATGGCGGTGCTGCTGCTGTTTGCCGCGGCGGTGGGTGCTCTGGGCGTACGCCTGCGCCAGCCCTTGATCGTCGCCTTTATCGCTGTGGGAATAATGGTTGGCCCGTCGGTGCTCGGTTGGGTCAGTGCGAACGACCAGGTCGATTTGCTGGCAAAGTTCGGCATTACCCTGTTGCTGTTCGTCGTCGGATTGAAACTGGATCTGCATATTATCCGCACCATGGGGCCGGTCGCCCTGGCGACGGGACTCGGCCAGGTGATATTCACCAGCGTCGTCGGCTACCTGATCGGTTACGCCTTTGGCATGACGCCGGTCACGGCCCTGTACGTAGCGGTTGCGTTGACATTCTCCAGCACCATCATCATCGTCAAGCTACTTTCCGACAAGCGCGAGGTGGATACGCTGCACGGTCGTATCGCGGGTTCTGCTGTTTTCGATCATGTGGTGGGCGCTCGCCGATGGTACGGCCGGGTCGTGGTGGATCGGCGTGCCGGCGGTGGTATGTGCAGTGATCGTCAGCGTGGCGCTGGTACCGTCGTCAGAAATTGTCTGGCGGGAGGTGATGGGGTTTGTGCCCTTTTTCCTTTGGCATTCGCTGAAAGGGGGTGCGGATGTAGCGCGGCGAGCGTTTCATCCGCGTATGCCTATTGCCCCGAACTCATCGAATATCCACTCCGGCTACCGTGTTTGTCGCAGGTGACCATGATCAACATCACCAGCCTGCTGCCGGGTACGCTGAACGCAGGGATCGAAGGGCAAGTATTGAAAGTCCATGTGCTGGATGGTCGAGGCGAATTTTTGACGGGGCTGAAAGAGTTGTAACGACGGGTGGGGCGAATGTGGGGAACGCCACTGATGACTTCCCCAGGAGGTGAGTGAGAGATGCGGCGATTCAATAATATTCTTTGCATAGTGGAACACGGGAAGGAAGGCAAGCCGGCGTTGGACAAGGCGGTCACGCTGGCCGAGCACAATCAGGCGAAGCTCACGGTCGTTGATGTGATACCCCGGGTGCCGGCGGGAATCGGTATATCGGATGGCGGTCCGAACTCCCGTGACCTGCGGGCAGCCATGGTACGCGAGCACGAAGCGCGGCTCGTTGCGCTGATCGAGCCTTATCGTAAAAGACTCGATGTTAAGCACGGCGTGCTGACGGGCACCTCTTTCCTGGAAATCATTCGGGCGGTATTGCGCAACGGGCATGACCTGGTGATCAAGTGTCCTGAATCACCAAGTTGGCTGGACCGTTTTTTCTCAGGCGACGATATGCACCTGTTGCGTAAGTGCCCCTGCCCGGTCTGGCTTGTCAAGCCCAAGGCACCGAGAAATTACCAGCGTATCCTCGCGGCCGTGGATGTGGATGTGGATGTGGATGATAGTTACTCGAACAAGGAACTGGAAACAAACCATCGTTTGAATGTCCAGATACTGGAGATGGCGACTTCACTGGCGATCTCGGAATCCGCGGAGCTGCATATCGCGTACGCCTGGGAATCGTTCAGCGAAATGGTCAGTGGGTTCGTTTTCTCGTCGGAAATTTCAGAGGAAAGGCGCGCTGAGAACATTGAGCAAGAGCGGCGCCAGCACCGGTCGCTTCTCAACGAATTTATTCGGAATCTCAAGGTCAACAATAATGCTGTGCGGGATGCCATCGAGTATCTGCAACCACGAGTTCATCTTCCAAAGGGAGTGCGCGTGAGGAAATCCCGGCCTTGGCCAAACGCCTGGCCATCGATTGCATCCTTATGGGCACTGTGGCACGTACGGGTATTCGCGGCTTCTTCATAGGCAATACGGCGGAGACCATTCTCGAGCAGATCGATTGCTCGGTGCTGGCGATCAAACCGCGAGAATTTGTAACGCCGGTTACGTTGAATGAGTGATGATTCATGATGAAAGGAGGTGGATGAGATGAAGCGGTTTAAGAATATTCTTTGCATAATGGAGCCACAAGCTGTTTGCCAGTGTGCCCTTGACCGTACTGTGATACTCGCGGAGAACAACCAGGCGCGCGTGACGGTCGCTACCGTTACCGAGCGCCGTGCCAGTAGTATGATTTTTAAGTGAGGCAATACGACCGGTCACCCTAATTGTCGCGAACATATTTGGGAATACTGCTGATTTTTGGTTGAATCTGCAGCAGCGCAACCAGCTGTGGAAAGCGCTCAACACACCAAAGCGGCGAGCACGGATCGAGAAGGCTAAATCGATTGCTGCTTAAGTTTGATTGAACATGGTATTTTTCATGGTATTGTCAGCTGCGCAACAAATAGGTTATTGAATTGAATGTGTAAGAAGGGCTTATTTGCAATCGAGTGGGAGTGACCGGCACTGGCAGGCAATGTCTAGTACTGGCAGGCATTGAGGGTGAGTTTTTCCGTTCACGCCGTGATAGATTGGCTGCAAAGAAACAGAGTGTCTCGTGCTCGAACGCTATGCCTCTTACTTGCGCGAGCTGTTCTTTGAGGATGAACTTGCGGCAGGCTTGTTTAAGGCTGTCGGCGGTGTTCACCGCCCAGGTTAGGACACAAATGCACCGCGGTTTGTTGCGCATTACTGGCCCGAATACGACCATGAGCTTAGCTGCGCCGAACCTAGACCAAAGTCGTTTCATCAATACATTGCGGCTGGCTGGAAGGCTGCCGGCATGGGCGGTGATGCGCATGCCGTTGTCGAGCGCATAGCAGACGGAATTTCCCGCGCTATACAGATTGCCGATCCTGCTGTGAAGCGCACACAGCATAAGAGAAGGTATCGCTCGATCCTCGAATCGCTGGAAGTCTTAGCAGACTTGAAAGAGCGTTATCTTGGGCTCGTCATGCGCATCATTGACGATAAAACGGACATTGAACTCGAAGAGTGGCAGGGAACCTGGGTGCTGGTGATCCTTCAACTCGCTGAGTTGTTGTCAGGAGACGACATCGACCCTGTCCATCTGGATGAGTTCCTGGTCTGGCCTGACGAGGAACCGGACGAGGAAGTAGCGCGAAAAGTGCGGCGCAAAGACAATGTTTACCGCTCCCCTTCGGATGCCCCGGCCGTGGAGATCCGTGTCGGCTTAATCCATTCGGTTAAAGGCGAAACTCACACGGCAACGCTCGTGCTCGATACTTACTTTTACGACCACCATTTGAATGCGCTCCGTCCCTGGCTGTTAGGCGAGAAGACCGGCCAAGGTACCGAAGGTACGTGTATGCAATCTCGTCTCAAGCAGCACTACGTCGCTTTCACGCGGCCAACCCACATGCTTGCGATTGCAATGCGGGACAATCTTAGTGCCCAAGAGATTGCGGTTAAGGGTAGAAACTGGCGTAGACCGCGACAATTAAGACAGGCTGGATTGTGCGGCCTGGCGAGCGCGCCTCATTCGTTACAGCCTATCCGGGCGAAAAGGATGCTGCGCTTGAAGAGCAGGCCGTCCGCCGCCGCTCGTCTCGTACAGCCCGAAAGGTGATGAGCGCTGGCAGGCGCTATACGACCTCTCGCATGCGGTCGGTCTGGAGGCCATGAATGCCTGTGTGCCCAAGCCGCTCGTGGTTGAAAATCAGGTTTATATGGAGGGTGATTGCGGCGATGCCGTCATCGTTATCGAAGACGGGCGCAGCTCGTTTGCGCGCTGGCTGTCCAAGAACGGGCGCGGCTGCCGTTCCCAGATCTACTACGCCTGACCGATTTTCCGGGCGCCGCATCTGCCTACGCTCCTGCTTCGTTACGGCACGATGGACGGGCTGTCGTAAACCTCCTCCTAGTGTACTGTCCGATTAATTAATTGAATTATTTTAAGTAAAAATTGTCGTATGTTTATCTCACCAATGAGGAAACTACGATGGCGCGACCAGCTGCTGAGATTGTATTGAATGAAGGGGAAGAAGCCGAGCTCAATCGATGGCTACGTCGGCGTAATACAACAGTTGGACTCCACTTACGAGCGGGCATCGTGCTGGATTGTGCCCAGGGCTATTCAGGTGAAGAAATCGCCGAACGCCATAATACTTCGAAGCAAACCGTATCGAAGTGGCGTGGGCGATTTGCACGCGATCGACTCGCTGGCCTGTCAGATGCCCCGCGCAGTGGCCAGCCCCGAAAGCACGACGATGACCAGGTCCAGGCAGTGTTAGAAGCTACGCTAAATCGTAAACCCAAAAAGGCAACGCATTGGAGTGTTCGCAGTTTATCCGAAGATCTTGATGTGCCACGCGATTTTGTTCATCGTGTTTGGCGGGCGTTCGGACTCAAGCCCCACTTGTCACACAGTTTCAAGCTTTCTACTGACCCTCACTTCATTGATAAAGTCAGGGATATCGTCGGCCTGTACCTCGATCCACCCGATAAAGCCTTGGTTTTATGCGTAGATGAGAAAAGCCAAATCCAAGCGCTGGATCGCACGCAACCTTCTTTACCGATGAACTATGGCATGCCGGAGAGCCATACTCATGTTGAAAAAACCGGGCCAGAGAGCAATTGTGTCTAATATTAGCGAATATCTCTCTCTGGCCCGGGTTTTCCTGCTTGGTGCACCAACAACCAGGGTGGCGTCACCTTATTCCTTTGTCATGGTCACATCTATCAAAGAAAAATCATTGATTAATGTATTATTCATGCTACATTAAAATCATTTAGTGTCGTATGAATGTTACTTTATGCCAAAGCCACATATTCCGTCCTCCGCAGTAAGGCGAGTCTTGCGAAAGCTGGGTACCGATCTACGTGAAGCTCGGCAGCGGCGCCGATTGACCATGGCTGTGGTCGCAGAGCGTGCCTTCACCAGCCGGTCAACCCTGCAGCGAGTTGAAGCAGGTGATCCGGGTGTGAGTATGGGCATTTATGCCGCTGTATTGCAGGCGCTGGGCATGCTGGATAGGCTCGATCAGCTCGCCGACCCTTCCCATGACGAAATCGGGCAGGCGCTTGCTTCCGGGGAACTGCCAAAGCGCGTTCGCATGTCGGGTAAGCGCAGGAAGAAATCGGATGACTGACGTTGAGGTCCATGTTGACCTGGAAGGGCTGGTGCGACCCCTGGGTATACTTCACCGTCAGGTATCGCGCCGGCGAGAGATCGTTACCTTTGAATACGATGCGGCCTGGGTTGAGGATGTGAATCGGTTTTCGATTGAGCCGGCACTGACTCTGACAGCAGGGACATTCCCGCCACAGGCGGGACAGTCCATATTTGGATCCATCGGTGACTCAGCACCGGATACTTGGGGTAGGCGCCTGATGCAGCGTGCCGAACGACGTCTGGCGGAACGGGAAGGTCGGCAGGTGCGTACGCTGGGTGAATTGCATTATCTGCTTGGTGTGGCAGATGAGACGCGGTTGGGTGCACTCCGGTTTCGTTGGCGTGACGAGGAGGTGTTTCAGGCGCCAGTAGTTGAAGGCGTTCCCGCTCTGATCGAACTGGGGCGTCTGCTCCATATTACTGAACGGCTAGAACGTGACGAAGAGACTGACGATGATCTTAAGATGATTTTTGCACCGGGTTCGTCACTGGGTGGCGCTCGGCCCAAGGCGTCCGTAATTGATCAGCACGGCCATCTGTCGATTGCGAAATTCCCCAAAGAAACGGACGACTACAGCATCGAAACCTGGGAGGAAATCGCGCTCAGGTTGGCGGGGCGGGCAGGTATAGAAACACCCACGCATTCTTTACTGCAGGTTGCCGGAAAATCGGTGCTGTTGTCGCGTCGTTTTGATCGTGACAACGGCCGGCGTATTCCCTTCCTGTCAGCGATGTCGATGACGGGGTCACGAGATGGTGAACGTGGTAGCTACCCTGAACTGGTGGATGCTTTGACAGCACATGGTGCTCAAGCGAAAGAAGACGCGGTACAGCTTTATCGCCGTGTGGCTTTAAATGTCTTGATATCCAATGTCGATGATCACTTACGCAATCACGGTTTTCTATGGTCCGGGCAGAGCGGCTGGGTGCTTTCGCCCGCTTATGATCTCAATCCGACCCCGGTGGATGTTAAGGCTCGAATCCTGACCACGAATATTGATCTTTACGAAGGCACCTGTTCGGTGGACCTGCTGCAGGAGACAGCTGAGTTTTTTGGGCTTGGTGCGAGGCAGGCACGCGCGATTATCCGTGAAGTAGCAGAGGTGTCGCGCAACTGGCGGAAAGTGGCGGAAGAGGTGGGGGCGAGGAATGCTGAAATTACCCGCATGGCCAGCGCATTTGAACATGGAGATCTACAGGCAGCATTGAAATTCTAGATGCGTCCGGCCAATGGTATTTTTCATGGTATTGCCTCATGCAAAAATATTAAGCTATTGATATTAAAACGAAAAAATGGCTCATTTACAATCGAGTGGGAGTGACCGGCACTGGCGGGCAATATCTGGCACTGGCTGGTATGTCAGTTGGTCGTTGATTGTCTCTTCTCGAATAGGAAAGTGGCGTGAATAAGTGCTAACGCTACGGAAAATACCTCACAACTTTACACCTATTTTGAGCCGACAATGAAGTGCGTGTATTCGTCGCACAGCTTTTTCAGTTTCGGTTCGATATAACGTTTGCAGAACTGATTGCCGGTGTTTTTTTCGAAGTAATTCCTCCGTTCTGGTTTCGATGACTTGAATTCGACTAAGGGAAGCACGCGGGTCGTTAGCGGCTCGTTGAAGGTAGCCTGCATTTCATGAAGAATGGCATTTGCCTCTTGCGCACGTTGCTGCGAGTCGACATAGATCGCGCTACGGTACTTTGCCCGCATCGAGTGCTCTGAGTTGCTTGCATGCGTGTGCAGGTGAATATCGATTAAATTGGCCAGACCGATCATCTCCGAATCAAACTGCACTATCTCAGCCTCGGACCAATTGTCGTCAGGTGGCAATGAGCATATGAAGCCCTGATCAACTTGCTGCACACCCCGAAGCGCTTGGAAAACTGCTTCGGTGCACCAATGGCAGCCACCGCCGAAACCAACCTCTTGGTTCACATCACGCCTGTGCGTTGGGTTACGTATTGGACCTGCGCTTAGGCAGCACCCAGTCTGGCCGCGGGTAGTGGCAGGTATAACCGTTGGGGTAGCGCTCCAGGTAGTCCTGATGATCAGGCTCCGCCTCCCAGAACGGCCCGACCGGCTCCACTTCGGTTACGACTTTACCAGGCCAGAGGCCGCTGGCCTCTACATCGGCAATGGTGTCCAGGGCAATAGCCTTTTGCGTCTCGTCCTCATAATAGATGGCGGAGCGATAAGATGTCCCCCGATCATTGCCCTGGCGATTCAGGGTGGTGGGATCGTGGATCTGGAAAAAGAACTCCAGCAGTTGACGGTATGTGATCGCATCTGGATCGAACAGGATCTCGATCCCCTCGGCATGCGTGCCGTGATTGCGATAGGTGGCATTGGGTACGTCGCCTCCGGTATAGCCCACGCGTGTCGCAACAACTCCGGGGAGTTTGCGGATCAGGTCCTGCATACCCCAGAAGCAACCGCCGGCGAGCACTGCGCGTTCTTGTGCCATTCAAGCATCCTCCACCTGGTCGAGGTAATCGCCGTAACCTTCCGCCGCCATGTCATCGCGATGTATGAAGCGCAGCGATGCCGAATTGATGCAGTATCGCAGACCTCCGCGATCCTCGGGGCCATCGGGAAATACGTGCCCCAAGTGGCTGTCGCCATGGGTGCTACGCACCTCGGTACGGATCATGCCGTGGCTGGTATCCCTCAACTCATTCACATGAGCCGGCTCGATGGGTTTGGTAAAGCTCGGCCAACCGCAACCGGACTCGAACTTGTCGGACGATGCAAATAGCGGTTCGCCGGATACGACATCGACATAGATGCCGGGTTCGTGGTTATGCAGATACTCACCCGTACCAGGCCGCTCGGTGCCGTTTTCCTGCGTGACACGGTATTGCTCGGCGTCGAGCCTGGCGATGGCATCCGCTGATTTCTGGTAGGTCTTCATTGCGCACTCCTATCGCGAGATTCGTAAAGTGATGGCTAACCGGGGCAACTTCAACCACGAAAGCGTCTCTCAACTTCTCGTGTTGAAACCGGTACCGATGGTATCGCCGTTGTCCTAAGCAAGTACATCGCTGACCGATTGCCGAAGCGCGGGAAGCAGATTTTCCACAAACCACGGATTTTTTTTGATCCAGATGTTGTTTCTTGGGCTGGGGTGAGGCAGGGGGATCACACCGGTACCATAGTCCTGCCATGCCCGCACTGTCTCGGTGAGGTTGCGCCTCACCGACGTTAGGTGCCATTTTTGTGCGTACTGGCCAATCACGATTGTCAGCTGGACATTGTCTAACCAGCCCATCAGTTGAGTCCGCCAAGCCTTCTCGCATTCTGGTCGTGGTGGCAGATCGCCGGATTTTCCCGTTCCCGGATAGCAGAAACCCATCGGCAGAATGGCGATCTGCGTGGCGTCGTAAAATACGTCACGCGAAACACCTAGCCAGTCTCGCAGACGTTCCCCGCTGGGATCGTCAAACGGCACACCGGTCTCATGAACGCGCCGCCCCGGGGCCTGCCCGGCAATCAGGATTCTGGCGCGCGGGTCGATCTGAAAAACCGGCCTGGGGCCCATCGGCAGTGATTCCTCGCACAGTCGACATCGCTGCACCGAAAGAATGAGCTCCGCAAACGGGTTGTCCTCGTCACGCTTCAAGTTGTGATCGCCTCATTTCATGCGGCGTAAACCCGTAATGCCGCTTGAAGGCCCTGCTCAATGTGCGTGCGGATGAAAAGCCCGTCGCCTGGGCGATCTGCTCCAGGGGTTGCATGGTGTGCTTGACGAGTTCGTGAGCCGATGCGTTGGCGGAAATCGGCTTTGTTGTCGTTTTTCGTTCAGTTCCTGTTGTCAAACACTGGTGAAAAAATTTACTTTTTCACTCAATGGAAGCTCCAAACCAATTCCTGCATTAAGAATTTTTTTATTGGCATCTACCAGGGTAAATTGTATTGTTTTCTCCGGTACTTTGTCCGATATAATCAGCTGTCTCCATAACGGTATATTTAGATACCGCACTATACCATTCTGTACTAAAATGAATCCTGGCTTTTTTGGTTAAATAAGTCACTCCCAATCCAACCGCCCATGGAGAATGATATGTGGCATCAAGGTTATTCTGGTAGCTTGACACATAAATGTCCGGACTTTCACTTTGCCCCTCAATACCCGAAAAGAAATATTCATTTTGATAATTTCCATTCGCCCATGATATTAACAGGCGGTGTAAGTGCCGTAAAACCAAAAATCCAGCTATCAGTCTGGTACGATAATGCAGCTTTCAGGCGAAAAGTGTAAAAGCTCATTGAATAACGCTTATCAAAGCGATAAATGGCTACTTCCTTGCTTTCTGCCATTGCCTGCATATTAATGGTGTTGCTCTTTCTGCTGTCGATAACTGAAAAATAACCGGATGCACCAATGCTTAATTTATCATTTATTGGATACGCCCAGGCCACGCTAAACCACTCTTCTTTTGTTTTAGATTTTTCGATAATTTCAGCACCAAAATATTCTTTTCCAGGAAATTGGTCAACAATATCCTCATACACTTCATCTTTATAGGTCAGGTTAATGTCCATGTTTTGCCTTAAAAGAATTGCCCATGCAAAATAATGTTTTTTAAGAAACTTGAGCTTAAATGTTCCGGCAGCCAAACTGGGAACACCACCAAATTCTGAGTTTGATTCATTTTTATTTTCACCAAAAGCATCTTCAAACTTCATTGTATTCCATTCGTATACATCGGCATTTACCAAAAAAGCAGAATTTGTAATTTGAGAAAGTCTTGCCGGATTGTAATAAACGGCTCCAAGATCGTCTACTCCACCAATAACCGAACCGCTTAAAAGCATGGATCGGGTTCCATATTGCTGTGTCCAAAAATGCCCATCCTGGCCAAACAATGGGATGGATAGCAAACACAATAATATATTAACCAGACCGATAATATGTATAATGCGTTTCATTTCAAATAATTATCGTTTAAGTATTTTGTCAATTGTAATCTATATTTTGTTCATATTAGAAATAGTAAATCACGGAATTATTCAATAACCCATTCTGCAATTTCAAATTCATCATTAAAAATAAGAATTTCTTATTGAAAAAAACTATTTAATAGTGTATCCTTTCCCTTCAATACAAACAGAAAAAGCTTTTATAAAAGTATTTTTAATTTCCTGTTCGCTTGCAGCTGCATTAGATTGTGCCTGTTGGTTTTGTTGTGCCTGTGCTTGTCTTCCTCCTCTAATGCCGCGCATCCCACCTGCTGTTGCCCCTATGGCTGCCCCTTTGCCTGCATCGCCTGCAATAGCGCCAATTGCTGCACCTGCCGCAGCACCTCTGGCCGCACCTCTTACAGCTCCACCGGTTGGTCCCGACTGAACTTGTGCCTCAACTTTTGGAAGATTTAAGGGATCGACACCCGATTGTTCCATTGCCCATTTGTAACATTCAAATTCATCTCTCTTTTGTTGTTGCTTACTTTGTCCTTTTGATGGGTACACAAATAGTTTACATGCCTGTGAAATCTGGTTATAGGTCATTTTTGCCGTGTCGGGTAATGCTTGTGTTGTAGGCACCTGTGCCTGCGCTGTTTGGCTAAAAACCAAAAAAACAACCGGTAAGATAAGTGTGCCTACAGCTTTAATTAAATTAAATCGTTTCATTTTTGATTTTTTTAAAATATTATAAATCATTTTTATCAATAAAAACATAACCCAATTGTCGATAGGCGTCAGCTTCATTGTAAAAAGTTAAGCTTTTCACAATTTTATTGTTTTCAACTTTATAAACTGTATTGGCCCAAATTATTAATGTTTCATTGCTTTTATAGGAAATCGATAGCTCAGCCCAACTTGAGACCCAATCACCTTTATTGGGGCCATTGTTAATTTTTACCGGCGCATTTTGCACTTTTTGTACTCTATTTGTTCATAAAGATTCTCAACATTATATTTCCAGTTTTCCAACGCTTGTACCTTATTAATTGAATCGTTGAACGATGGTCCAAGACCCTGATAATTATCACCCAAAAGAGACTCCATCGTAGGATAATCCAATGATTCGACCGCTTTTATGTACTTTTCAACAAGAGTAATATCTCCCTTCGTGTTGCTTTCCAATGAACAATTCATCAGGAATGGCAAAACCAGAATCGCAATAATCAATCTTTTTGTTTTCATTTTTTTACAATTTAATTTGATTTTAGAAACGATGTTTTGATTGGGGATCCAATATTTTCACCCTTATCATCAATCAATTTATGAGCTTATCATTAGAGTTCTCCTAACTTAAACATTTTACCGCCAATACTGTCAAATGCATATCGTAAAGTGAATTTAAAATACCTGAAAGTTCCGCCTGGTCTTTAATGGATCCCTCAAGTGTTGTTTCAAAATTATCTTCTGATTTTTTTTCCGTTGTAATACGCATACCACCCAAAGTATCCGACCACGATTGGTCCAATTTACCTTGAACTTTAATTCGGTATGTAGCTCTGCCACTAAATTTTACTTTTATTTTTGATTCCATTTTATATGATTTTTTAGTTTTTTGAATCGAATTATCTATGTTACTGCACTACTTTGTTTTTTTGCTTAGGCATATGATATACACGTAATCGAAAAATTATATTGTTGGTGTGAAAGTCCTCATCAATAGAACTGCGGGTATAATTGTAACCAACGTTAAAAGCAGCTTTCCATGCATCAGAAAATTTTCGGCCAATGCCAATTGTAACCCGAAGGTTGTCGTTGAATTGTTTGGTGCCTTTTAAATTCCAGAAAAATTCGGCACCAACAGGTAGATATAATCCTTTGGCATAATCCCAAACATCACCCTGGAATTTAATGGTGGCAGAGGCTGATATATCGTAAACGCAATCCAAAAGTATTGCTCCAATCGCTGGTTTTTAATTCAAAGCGCTCTTCCAGTTTCAAATAGTGTTTTATCTCGAGGCGTAAACGATTTGGTGCTGTTAAACTATATCCTTGAAATGGCCTGAATTCCAAGCCGTTTGAAACATTGTTATTGATGGTGTAAAAAATCCCCAGTCCTCCCAGTAATTGTTCTTTATAACGTAGTTTTTTCAAAATCATTCGGGGCCAGTCGTAGGTAATATATGGATCGACATAAAACCGGTTCCACCTTTTTGGGAAAATGGTTCGGTAACCCAACTGGAGTGTATAATTTTAATCCTTCTTTTAGCTGAATTCCGGGATTATAATCGAGCCAGATTTGATTGGATGTTGCCGATGATTTTTCCTGAGCAACCAGGGCAGTATTACATATCAGCACAAACACCAAAATAATATTCAGCTTTTTTATTGTGATTAATTGATATGTAAATACTTTTTTCATTTTATTCCATTGAATAGGAAAACGACAATTTGTTGTTGTTAAAAGGCCTCCTCAATTCCAAAGTAAATACCTGAATTTCCATCGGCACCAATTCCGATATCTACTCTTAAATTAACTTTTTCTTCTTCGTTAAATCGGAATCTCAGGCCTCCTCCATAATTGTATTTTATATCTTTTAAATTGTAACTGAGCATATCTTCAGACACATTTCCGGCACCTCCAAATACCGCAAATCCAAATCGTTTGGCAAACATATGCCGGTACTCCAATTGCATAAGCATTAAAAATTTATCGCGGTATCTTCCTTCGTAATATCCACGCATTTTTTTACCTCCCAGAGCCGGGAGTTTATAAAAAGGCACATCGCCTGTGGTTGAGGAAACATAAAAATTTCCGGCAAGAACATGATCGGGTTTAAAAGCCCTGTAGTGCCGTACATCTAATTCGAGCAAAGCTAAATACGTTATCGCTCATGCCCGGATATACTAACAACTTAAAATACTGGTAACCTCCATCGTTCGGGAAAAACAAATTGTCTCGTGTATCCCACAATAAATCGGTTCCAATACCAAATAACTCGCCACCATTGCTGCCCGATACAGAATCTGCGATTAAATACTCATTTTCCTTTTTATCCATTATCTGTGTATTTTCATATTCAAAAATAACTCCTGTCCGGTCTGAAATAAACCATTCCGGAGGAACCTGCACGTTTAATGAAGTTGAAAATACTTTTTTCGAATAGGATTCAGTTCCTGTTTCTTCGGCGTTTTTGCCCACTCCCCAGAATTTATCGATATAATATCCGTACATCATTGGCAAATTGAAATAGAGCTTGTTATTAAAGAAGTAGAACGAATTATTCATCGACAAACGATATTGTTTGTTGGTGGAATAATAACCTCCAAAGCTGGTTTTCGAAGGTTTTATGATGTCGTTTTTTTCGGTATAAAAGATAAGAATACCGCCTGCTCCGAAAGCCAGTTTTGTTTCGGGGGTATAAAAAGCATAGGGATAGGCTTTAAACGTTGTTTTTCGTAAAGTCGTATCGACCTTGTTGGTTGTTATTTCATTTAACGATTCTTCCTGTGCAAAACTCTGCATTGAATGAAAAAACAAACAATAGTACTCCAAAGATTCCAGCCAAATATTTATTTAAATTCATCGGTTTTATTTTTATTCGTTATAAAATTCTATTTCCGGGAAAAATTTATGTTAATCGCATTAGAATAGCTTTTTCAACTCTTTGGCAACGGGTTTCCATTTATTTTCGGGTACTACTTTTGCCAGTTCAGCATGTAAGCGTTGAGAACTCGTCAAACAATATCAACCAACTTTGAATGTCGTCGTTAATCACCACCATTAGTTCTTCTTTTGTTGCCTCCCTTTTCATTAGAATCTCTCTTTCCTGCTGATCACTTGCAAAAATATCTTCAGCAAAACCCATAACTTTATCGTTAAATCTATTTATTGCTTGTGTTGCTTTATCCTTGTTTTCAGTCGTAACAGATTTTAGTATGCGCGTTTTAATTTTATCAAGATTTTTATTGAATGCATCAAGCGATTTGGTTTTAGTTTTATCATCCTTTTTAATCTTCTTTTTAGCCGCATCCACTATTTCGTTCCATTCCTGGTCGGTTAAGGTTTCCTGCATAAGCAAACGGTGAGGGAGAAATACCTCATTCGTTTGATTTTCGTATTCAACTACAGTGTTAAAAAAATCTTTATAATCAGCATTGGAAGTAGCTTGTTGATTGATTAATTTCCCTAATCTTTTGTGTGTTTTTTGGTTTTTTTATTGTATGTCTTCTGTATTTTCTTAACCTCTTTCAATTCAGTAATAACAATTGTTTTTCTGTTATCATCTACCACTTCTTTTTTGACATATTTATCAATCTGTGTCAAAATTAAGTCGTTTTGCGGTCCACCAAATAGTATGGCAAAAACCAATACTCCTAATCCTATTAACATGATCTTCTATTTTAAAATATTATTACTGATTGTTTCCTAAATTTCGAATGATTAGAGGAAAGCCCCCGAAAGGTCTTATCCTCTAATACCATCCTTCCAACTAAACCAGACCCAACTATCAGACCTATTCCAATTCACCAAAAAATGGAATGCTATCGAAATATTTCAGCTCTTATTGCATTTAAAATGTAGTTCTCGAACTGGTAAAACTGTGCTGCTTCTGTCGAACCTGTAGTTTTCTTTATCTTTTTGTAATACTTGTCGATTAATTTATCCAGACTTTTTTTCTGAACCTGCATTTGTTTTAATCAAGGTCATCTGTTTTTTCATCGGTTAAACTCAAATAATTCTCGGCATAGTCCGAAAGTATTGCAGACGTTTCTGCCCTAATACTTTTCTTTCCAGTTCGTACGCATCATAATCTACCCAAAAAGGAGAATTGCTATCCAGTTCTACAAACGAAGCAATCATTTCCTTTTTTTGCATTCCAAACATCGATTGATACAGGTCAACTTCTTCCTGGTTTGATTGTGCTTTTAAAGCAGTACTAAAAATCAGTATCAGGCAAAAAGCGATGATTGTTTTTGAATTCAAAAATCGTGATAATTTGTTTTTCATTTTTTTCATTTTAAAAATTATATCATTTATTTTTTTCTTTTGGGAAACAGAAATACGGTCTGAAAAAACAATTGCCATTTGGGGCCATGCATCAGGCTGATGCCACATAATAACTACCCCCACCAATAAATTTCACAGGCTGTTTTCCAAACATAACTACTTTACCCATATTCGCTCCAAGCGGTATACTCCACTGTTGTCCTTCGGGTGCGTTCCAATTGGCTGTAATGGTTGGCATCATTTGCACAAACCAGGCACTCGGAAAAGTGTAAACAATAAACACTTGCGAGAATAAAGCGCTAAGGTTACTGCTATTGTACGACCAAACATTGTTGGCTGTTAAACCAATGGCCCAGTTACCGGGCATGGTTAAAGCAATCACAGTTGGTCCTATTCCAAATTCAGGACTTCCAAGCTTATCAGATGAACGGCTGGGAATATTAAATGCCGGACCAATTCCCCAAATAAGTTTACCCGCTTTTGCTGGGGTAAAAAACATGGAATAATTTATGTCTCCAATACCAAAAGTCCCTCCCGATTCCTGGCTTATATCTGGCTGACTTAAAACCGGCAGAATAATGCGGTTGATTACATTCACCTTATCGTTTAAGCGGAACGGAATTGCCGGCATTAAATTTATTAATGTTTGTGTGCGATCGTATTCACCCAGTCCGAAATTAAAATTGAATTGGATGGGTAAAGAAATCATATTTGCCAACGGATTGGCAGTTTGTTTTGCCAGTTCTGCAGCCTTACTCATCTGGCTTGAGTTCCTCTTGTGCTGGATAGATTTTGTGAAATGCCTACCATCAAAAAGAAGGCGAATAAGAAATATATGGTATTTTTCATTTTTTTATTTTTTAAACAGGAGTGATTAAACAATCCAATCACTCCCATTTTGTTTATCTAATTCACTAATTCAAGCTCACCAGGGCGCCATGTTTTATCAATCCAAGGAGCCAATGGACCATAAGCCCGAAGTAGAATAAACCAGCTTTTGCCCGGAATGGTCTGAATCCAGTTGCCTTCATCAACACCTTTTGGAAGTGTAGGCGCAAAAACCACATCTATCGTTCCATCTTTATTTTCTTTAATTTTACCTGTAAGGCTATTAATACCTGCAAAAGGTTGGTCAGTTTGCAACATACATCTTGTTTGTGGATCGTAAATAGTTACCGACCAATTGTCTTTAACCGGAAAGTTTGGCGGGAAATGCATTTTGTAAGTCTTGGCCCCATCCAATTGCTCTATGTTCTGAATCCATACCAGCAATTGCGTATTGCGATCCGGCACCTGGCTTTGTTAATGCCATTGCAGGAGTTACGCATACTGCATTAAAATGCATCCATAAACGAGAATCCATGCGACGTGCACCATCTTTTAAGAATTCAGTATCGTTATCGGCAAAAGCCATTACCCATTCACTTTTTTCGCCAGGATAGTAATAATGACCCGGATCGCGAGGTTCAATTGTATTAGCACGTGCATAAGCATTTCCAATATCAACAGCTTCGGTTAATAATTTCTTCATGCGTGCATCAGGTTTAAATGGCTTGACCTTTTACAATTCCTAATGATCTTAAGAATACCTAAGTTCTCTGCATCGTAAAAACCTTCTGGCTCTTCCTGAATAATTTGGTTTAAGTCTTCGAAGAAAGTATAGTCATTAGGAGCAACTGTGTTGTAATAAACACCCGACATGTTTTTGAACTCCATTTTTGGTGGATTGTCTTTTTGCGATAATGGGTATACTTTTAAGTTTTCCTTAATTCGGGTTGCAGCAGCTTCAACACCAGTTTTGGTATAGCCACGCATAAAATTCCAAACATTATAGGTTTCTGATTGATATACATAATAACCATCTGGCACTTCACCATCGTATCCCGGAGGTAAAACAAGGTATTTTCCGCCTTGTCCTTTATCCGGTCCGGCAGCTCCCATATCGGTAATATATCTAAAGGCTGCATCATCTAAAATACCTAATACACCTGGTGGAATTTCAATAACGGTAGGGCCATCTTTTTTAAGATCTAAGAAACCCCAAGTATATAGGGAGGTGTTGTTGTAGGTAAGTGCAAGTGACTTAGAATCGCCCAATTGCTCCCATATTAATATTTGATTGCTTTTACCCATTCCCATATCACGATTTCCTTTACGGAGATTGTATAAAGAAACAGCTGGAGTCATATTAATAAATGCTTGAACTGCACGTGCACGATCCACATACTCATATACATTATCGATGGTTTGACGATTGGGTATACCATCGAAAAATTCCAGGGTACCAATCGGTGACTCTATTTTATCCGGAGTCATAATACTCACTGGTAAAGGCGTTGTCATTTTCATGACAGGTTTTTGTGTAACCATTTTGGTTTTTTGCGCCTGAACGGTAAACATCGTTGTGGCTACAAGTACACAGATAAGTGTTGTTTTTAGTGATTTCATTTTATAAAAGTTTTTTAATTATACAGATAGAGTAAAAATTCTATGGTTCTAATTTTTCTATTATTTAACTAACTCAATCTCACCAGGTCGCCAGGTTTGATCTAACCATGATTGCAGTGGACCATACATTCGTAATGCAACGAACCAACTTTTACCCGGAATAGTTTGCAACCAATTACTTTCCTGTCCCTGCGGTGGCTTTGGAGAAAAATACACATCAATTGAACCATCAGCATTCGTTTTCATTCCCTCCTTATAACTATCCAAAGTCGGAAACTGCTGGTCGGTCTGCAATTGACAACGGGTCTGGGTATCATACATGGTTAAAGCCCAGAAATCCTTTCACCGGAATATTCGCAGGCATGTTCAGTTTATAGGTTTTGGAGCCATCCAGTGCCTGACCCTTGGAATCAACCATACCCATTGAATAGTCAGATCCTTTTCCAGCCGATTTGCTCGACATGGCAGGAGACACACATATATAGCCGAAATGATAAAACACGCGGCCATCGAGAACGCGAGCACCCTCATCCATATAAACAGTGCTACCACCAATAATTGGTTGACACCAACCACTGTTTTTACCATAGGTATAGAGACCTGGATTACGTGGCTTGAAACTTATGGCACGTGCTGCTGTATTAGCTATGGCCGCTGCATCTACCAGAATAGCAGTCATTCTTTCATCCGTCGGAAAGTCTTTGCCCTTAGCAATACCAATGGAAGCCAACTGACCGGTGATCTCAGCACCAAGAAAGCCTGCTGGTTCTTCCTGAAGAATAGCATGAACATTTTTGTAAAAAGAAAAATCATTCGGAAGAACGGTTTGGATCTCTTTACCCGTGCCATTGATGAATTCCATTTTTGCAGGATTATCCATTTTAGCAAGTGGATACACTTTCAGATTTTCCCTAATATTCTTTGAAGCTGCTTCAATACCCTTATCTAGGTAGCCACGCATAAACAACCATGCTCCATAAGTTTTTGATTGCACTACATGAAAGCCTGCCTTTGGCACAGCACCTTGGTAATTTGGAGGTAATACCAGAAATCGTCCACCTCGCCCTTGATCCGGACCTGCCATACCTAAATCCGTCATATAAAGGAAGGCCATGTCATCTAATATACCCAGCATACGCGGAGGTAGGTCAACTACCAACGGACCGTCCTTTAAGTCTAACCAACCCATGGCATACATGGTAGAAGTATTTGCTGTTAACCACAGCGCCTTAGAGTCCAATAGGCCATCATATATTACTATCTTATTGTATGCATCGATACCAAATTCTTTCATCCCTTCGCGTATTGAATACATCGACATGGCCGGAATGCAGTTAAGGAAAGATTCCACAGCGCGTGAACGATCGAGATAATCATAAACTTTATTAACCGATGCTTCATCAGGAACCCCATCAAAGAATTTCATAGTTCCAATGGTGGTCTCCAATTTATCCGGAGCCATGATGCTTGCCGGAGTAGGACTTGTCATTTTCATGACAGGCTCTTGTGTAATCATTTTTGGCTCCTGTGCCTGGAGCGCTAGTAAGCATACCAGCTGCCAGAAAGCACACCAGTGTCGATTTTAAAATGTTTCTCTTTTTCATTTTCACAATTTTTAGTTTGAGTTATAGTTTATTGTATAAGTTCAAAATCATTAAGTACCCAGGTTTTATTTATATAACCTTCTTCCGGTCCGTAAAAACGGAATACCACAAAAAATCCTTTTTCAGGATTTGTTGGTACCCAGTTCTTTTCTTTTCCTTTAGGTGCTTTAGGACCAAAATATACATCCACTGAACCATCGGCATTAGCTACCGGCTTTTCACGACTACCTATCGAAACGTTCTTGTTTTTCCCGGGATCCAGCAGGCTGCGGGTAGTGGGATCGTAAGCCGTTACCGCCCAGAAATTTTTAACTGGCGGTTTGGCTCCAACACGTAGTTTATACGTTTTGCTACCATCAAGATACGCGCCTTTATTATCACGAATGCAAGTAAGATATGCAGTACCCGTACCCGGCGTGGTAGAGATCAGGGCAGGAGAAACTACAATAGCGGCGTAATGCCACAAAGTGCGTGCATCAATATCTGCAACACCATCACGTTCAAACGTCGTATTGTGCAGGAACATTTTTTCCCAATGCCTTTCCGGCCAGTATCGGATCTCAGGATCACGCGAGGCAAACACTATAGCGCGTGCCATGGCTGCGCCCTGCTTAGCACCCTGATCCAGAATACGCTTCATGCGCTCATCCGGATTAAATGGCTTTCCTTGAATAATGCCCAATGTCGCCAGGCGGCCTAATTGTTCGGGGCCAAACAGTTCTTTGGGTTCGTATTGAATAATTTCATTCAGCATTTCAAACGCAGAACCATCTTCCGCAGCCAACGAATTGAGACCGGTACCGGCAGTGTTGCTGTAATTAGCCTGACGGGGGCCGGTTGCAAGCGGGTAGACTTTCAAGTTTTCTTTAAACCATTCGGTTGCTTTATCGCCTATACCGACATCACCCCAGCCACGCATCATCGCCCATATTCGGTAGCTCGGTGACTTGATCACAAAATAGCCATCAGGGGTTGTGCCATCGTAACCGGGAGGCAGAAACAGGAACTTGCCGCCTTTACCTTTATCGGGCCCGACCATACCAATATCGGTCACAAATCTAAAGGCTGCATCATTCACGGTGCCTAGCATACCCGGCGGAGCTTCTACCACTATGGGGCCGTCTACCTTCAGATCGAGTGAAGCAACCGCGTATACCGTGCTGTTGTTACCCGTCAGGTAAAGCTCAGTGGGTGTAAGCCCGGGGCTTGGATGCACGCCTATATCAGATGAAGTCTTAAATCCGAAATCCCGGATCTGACCCTTGATGATGCCGTGCACAGACAGGGCGGGCATAAAGTCCATATAGGCTTGCGTGGCACGCTGCAAGTCCATTTCATCGTATATTTTTTGAACTGATGCTTCATCTGGGAAAGCCTCCAATTCGAAATTCAAGGTCCCAAAATTGGTTTTAATTACATCTGGTGCCGGCTTAAAATCCTTGTTGGTTTGTTTCTCACCGGCCGTTTTAAACAGGTTTCTGTTTTCCCCTGTTTCCTGTGCTTGCACTGGAAAAATAATTCCCAAGCTAAAGAGGCAGGCTATTCCAGCACTTATAATTTTTTGTATTTTCATTTTGTTTATTGTTAGTTCATATATTCTATTTTTTAAACTTAGTCATGCTGAATGCTGGTGGATTGGGATATTTTTCCAGTGACTTCTGGTATTCGCCCACAATCTTCATATACGGTCCGAGCACAAAGGCAGAGACTGCAGTCTGGTTCCATTGTTCCCGTGGATCACGGGCAATGTTGTAGACAGAAGGATACCCCATCCCCTCGGCACGATAGCCGCCCACGCCCATGAGGGACGGGTTGCCAGCAGATGAAATGAATTCCCTTGGATAAATACGCCACTGCTTCCAGCGCACTGCAGCAACCTCGCCTTCCATGAACGTGATCAGGCTTTCGCGCGCTGACTGCTTGTTTTTGCCTAGGAAGAAATCACCCTGATCGACGCCATCAATGGCACGGTCAGTGGGTACTTTGGCCCCGATAATGTTGGCCAATGTAGGGTAGAAGTCGTGGATAGCTACCATCTCGTTGCTCTTTGCCGGTTTGATCTTTGCTGGCCATTTGATCATGCCCGGAACGCGCAGTGAACCCTCAAGTGCATCACCAACCTCTCCACGGAACGGTCCGCCTGAACTGCCCAAGAAATCGTTGTTGGACCCCTGGGTTGTAGCCGGCCCATTGTCGGAAAGCCATATGACGATGGTGTTGTCTTCAATACCGGCCTCCTTTATGGCGTCAAGCACCTGTCCTGTGCGGTAGTCAAGTTCCATCACTGCATCACCAAAAAGCCCGGCACTCGATTTCCCTTCAAAGTCGGGATGTGGCAAGGCCGGATAATGTACATGTGACCATCCCACATAAAGAAAGAATGGTTCCTTTTCTTTTGCCTGTTCTTTGATGTACTTCACGGAGGCTTGCGCTATGTCACCTTCGATATGCCGTCTGTATTCAAGATCGTAGGGACGGACCTTTTTCAACACATCCTTCCCGGGTTCTGATTCCCAGATAGCAGTTTGCGATTTGGCAATTGCTTCTTCTGAAAAACCGCTTCTACGCATACCATCCGGATACAATACACCGTCGGTGGTTTGTAAAATCCCAACATGCCATTCATCAAAGCCCTGGTTAATGGGCAGACTTTGCTTTTCTTCACCCAGATGCCATTTACCCGTCAATGGCAGTGGCGTAGCCTTTTGATTTGAACAGTTCGGCAAGCGTCACCTCACTATCCTGAAGTGTGCTGGGTGTACCGGCAATAATAATACTTCCCAATCCTGCACGTTGAGAATATCTGCCTGTCAGCAAAGCCGCGCGGGTCGGTGTACAGCCCGGCTCCACGAAAAACTGAGTGAGCATCATCCCTTCGCTTGCCAGTTGATCAATACGCGGCGTGGGCATACCACGAAGTTCACCACCGCTGCCATAGCATCCTAAATCACCGTAGCCCATGTTGTCTGACAGCATAAGTACCACGTTGGGTTGGCTACTTTCCTGTGCTTGCATTGGAATAGCGATTCCGATAATAAACAAGCATGCTAATTGCAATACTTAGTATTTTTTTTGTTTTCATATTACTTCTTTTTAGTTTATAATGTCTATCTATTATTTATAATGTTCTTTAGCTTTTTTATAGGCTTCCTTCATCGAGTCAAAAGAGGATTTTAATCCTTCGCTGATATCTCCCCATGCTTGGGTAGTGGCTTCGTCTAATTCTTTCAATTCACTTTTGGCCCGCTTCATTTCGCTTTCGAGTTTATCCACCTGAACTTTGAATTCATCCTTAGCCTCCATTTTTCCTAAACTTAACTGAAGCCTGGCTTCATCAATTTTTGCCTGCCATTTCGAGATTTCAGTTTCAAGTTGTTGTTTAAAATCAGTTTTTTTTGTTTGCTTATTCATTTGATTTATTTTTATTTATACTTATACCATTCTGTTTAACTAACTCAAGATCATTGGCAACCCAACTCTTATGGATGAAGCCTTCTGTATATACTCACCATAAGTCTTTATCTCATCATGAATTTCTTTTTTTAAGTTGTCACCATCCATCACATTCTAATTCGCTTCTTCCTTCTTACCAATCCATTTGGCATACGGGTTGGCTGTAATACCGTGCAACACGAGGCT
>CAVWDM010000021.1:0-21558 GCA_963753755.1 uncultured Gammaproteobacteria bacterium | reverse complement strand
CCAGGCGCGCAGTGTCTATCGTTATGTGTGTCTCGATCTCGGCCAGCGTCTGCTCGGCACGTGACAATTCCTGCTGCTGTTGCTGGCGCGATTCCCTGTTGTGCTTGATGGCCTGTTCGACCCGGGCAACGTCCGCCCCCAGTTTGTAGTAGTGCCCCTGCACGCTGTTGAAGGATTCATTGGCACCGGTGAGGTTGTCTCGCAGTTTTTCCAGTTCGGTTTCAATCCTGCGCTGCTCGGCAAGCTCGGCCTGCATGGCAAGCTCGCGTTCCTGGATCACCTGTTCACGTGCACTGCTTTCCTCGTGCATGGCGTTGTAGCGTAGCGCCAGCAGTTCAGCCTTGACCTGCCGTTCTTCTTCCTTGAGTTCCTTGTAGCGTTCCGCCGCACGCGACTGGCGCTTCAGTTTATCGAGCTGTTTTTCAATCTCTTCCAGCAGATCATTGAGGCGATCCAGGTTTTCCCGGGTACGCTTGATGCGGTTTTCCGTTTCACGACGGCGCTCCTTGTACTTGGAGATGCCGGCAGCTTCTTCCAGGAAGGATCGCAGGTCGTCCGGCTTGGCCTCGATCAGGCGCGAGATAGTACCCTGCTCGATAATGGAATAGCTGCGCGGTCCAAGACCGGTGCCGAGGAAGATATCGGTAATATCACGCCGGCGGCAGCGCGTGTTGTTGAGAAAATAGTTGGAGGTCCCGTCACGGGAGACCTGGCGTCGGATCGAGACCTCGTTAAAACTGGCGTACTGGCCCGCGATGGTGCCATCCGTGTTATCAAACACCAGTTCGATGCTGGCATGACCAACCGGCTTGCGGGTGTTTGAGCCATTAAATATGACGTCAGCCATGGATTCCCCGCGCAGGTGCTTGGCCGAGGACTCACCCATAACCCAGCGCACGGCATCGATGGTATTCGACTTGCCACAGCCATTCGGGCCGATGATGCCGACCAGATTGGAGGGGATATGGATCGTAGTCGGATCGACGAATGACTTGAACCCGGCCAGCTTTATTTTGGACAACCGCATGGACCGCTAGACTACTCGATTGAGATCCAGAAATACAAGTTTTAGTTACTGTATACCGCTTGCACACATCATCTTGTGTCTTGTACCCTGCGCTCATGTCAACACAGCCCAGCAAGAACCTCGAGACCTTTCCCAATCCATTCCCGGACAGGGATTACACCATCCGTATCCGCACGCCGGAATTTACCTGTCTGTGTCCGAAAACCGGCCAGCCTGATTTCGCCACCCTGCAGCTTGAGTACGTCCCGGACCGGGGGTGCATAGAACTCAAGTCGTGGAAGCTGTATGTCTGGTCGTTTCGCGATGAGGGCGCATTCCATGAAGACGTGAGTAACCGCATACTCAACGATCTGGTAAGGATCTGCCAGCCACGCTTCATGCGCCTGCACGCTGAATTCAATGTCCGCGGCGGCGTCTATACCGACATCACAGTGGAATATCGGCAACCGGGCTGGAACCCGGCGGACAGCGTCTTACTGAAGTAATTCACTAGCTGTTGCTGATAAAATATACTCGCTTATCTCACCACTGTCGGCAACAAGGACACTGCACCTTGCCAATGCCACAACATCCCCGCCGCAAGTGGACCATACGAACACGGCAAGCGGTGACCTGTCCGACGTACCTGTCGTGACAGAGACCCTCTACCTGGGTATCGATGTCGGCACCTCGGGCTGCCGCAGTTGTCTCATCGATGCCACTGCAACCATCAGGGCCGAAGCCAGGACCCCCTTGCCGGCACCTGCCCGCAACGGAGCAGCCATCGAACAGGATCCGGAAGTCTGGTGGACAGCACTGACGGCGAACCTCAACCAGTTGCACGCACGACATGCCCTGGCCGCCGTCGCCGCCATTGCACTCGACGGTACCTCGGGTACCCTGCTGTGCTGCAATGCCGCGGGTACCCCACTGGGACCGGCGCTCATGTACAACGATGCACGGGGCAGCCGCGAGGCACAGCGCATCGCAGATATAGCACCAACCGTGTGTGCCGCACACGGCGCCAGCGCCAGCCTCGCGAAACTACTGTGGTTACAGCAGACACCTGCCTGTACAGGTGCCCGGCATGCACTGCACCAGGCCGACTGGCTGCTGGGCAAGCTGTGCGGACAGTTTGGCCACAGCGACGAGAACAATGCCCTGAAGCTGGGTTACGACATCATCGAGCAGTGCTGGCCTGACTGGCTGCAGGCGCTGGATGTCCCGCTGGCGCTGCTCCCCCGGGTAGTGCCTGCCGGACACCCGATCGGGACGCTGGCTCCGCAATGGGCAGCACGCTGGGGGCTGTCCCGCGACACGCGCATCCTTGCCGGCACCACCGACAGCACCGCCAGCTTCTTGGCCACCGGCGCCGCACCCGGTGACGCGGTTACCGCGCTCGGCAGCACGCTGGTGCTGAAAGTGCTGTCAAGCCAGCCGCTATTCGCACCCGAATATGGCATCTACAGTCACCGCCTCGGTGACATCTGGCTGGTGGGTGGCGCATCAAACAGCGGTGCGGCTGTGCTACAGGCGTATTTCACAACAGCGGAGATCGAGCGCTTTGCCACACTCATCAACATCGACGTACCCACCGGACTGGATTACTACCCCTTGCCAGGCCCTGGTGAGCGCTTTCCTGTCAACGACCCGATGTTTATGCCACGCCTGCAGCCTCGACCGTCGAATGACGTGCTGTTTTACCAGGGCCTGCTGGAAGGTATTGCCGCAATTGAGAATCGCGGTTATCGCAAACTGGCAGAACTGGGTGCACCCTGGCCTGCGCGAATCATCACCACCGGCGGCGGCGCGGTCAACGCGCCATGGCGTACAATACGCTCACGATTAACCGGCGTCCCGGTCACCGCGGCCGCCCATCAGCAAGCGGCTTACGGCGCCGCACTGCTGGCATTAAAAGGATCAACATGAAAAACAGTCATTCTGGCATGCACTACCTGCTGGAGGGTTGGCGCCTCATCCGGCAACCCGGCCTGCGCCGCTATGTCGCCATCCCGCTGCTGGTGAGTATCATCTTGTTCAGCGGCGCCATTTTCGGCCTGACACACTGGCTGGAACAGCTCATCAACCTGCTGCTCGGTTACCTGCCCGGCTGGCTTGACTGGCTTCAATACCTGCTTTGGCCGATTTTCGCCGTCGCCGGGGTACTGATCATTTTTTACAGCTTTTCCCTGATGACCAACCTGATAGCCGCCCCCTTCAATGGCATGCTGGCAGAAGCGGTGGAAAAACACCTCACCGGGCAAGCCATCGAAACCGGCGGCTGGAAGGCCTTTGCTAAAGATTTCATACCCAGCATTCTTTCCGAGTTGCGCAAGCTGCTGTACTTCCTGGTGCGCGCCCTGCCGCTGGGTATCCTGTTCCTGATCCCTGGCATCAATATCGCCGCACCCTTTATATGGGGACTGTTCAGCGCCTGGATGCTGGTGATTGAATACGTCGATTACCCGATGGCAAATCACCTGCTGCATTTCTCGACACAGCGCAAGCTGCTGCGGCAGCGGCGTGTGCTCTCCTACGGTTTTGGTGGCAGTTCATTGCTGATAACCATGATTCCTTTCGTGAACTTCCTCGCCATGCCGGTCTCGGTGGCCGGTGCCACGGCGATGTGGGTGGGAGAATTAAAGGAGCAGGTTCAGTCAGGCTAAATAGGCCCGCAAGCGCCGCACACCCTCCTGCAGGTCTTCCAGCGACGTCGTGTAGGCAAAACGCACATGCGTTTCAGGCTGGTGCGTGCCGAAATCGATTCCCGGGGTAATAGCCACGCCCGCCTCCTCCAGCAACCGCGACGCAAAGCTGAAACTGTCGTCGGTGAAACGACTGCAGTTGGCATACAGGTAAAAGGCACCCTGCGGAACCACCGCTATTTCAAAACCCAGTTCGCGCAAGGCAGGCAATAAATAATCACGGCGCTGCTGGAATTGCAGACGCCTTGACTCAAGGATGCTGATACTCTCCTCGTCAAAGGCCTTCAGGGCCGCATGTTGCGCGATCGTCGGAGCCGCCAGGAACAGGTTCTGCGCCAGCTTGTCAATGTCCGCCACATAGGCATCAGGTGCGATCAGCCAGCCCAGTCGCCAACCGGTCATGCCGAAATACTTGGAGAAACTGTTCACCACAAAAATATCATCGGAGATGGCCAGGGCCGTGGTAACCGGCTCGTCATACACTAGGCCGTGATAGATTTCATCGACAATCAGGCTGCCACCCTGCGCGGCCGCAATGGCGTGGAATTCACGCAGCTTGTTCTCTCCCAGCAGGGTTCCAGTCGGGTTTGAAGGTGAGGCCACCAGCAAGGCAGTCACCGTATCCGTCCAGTACTTGCGCACCTGTTGTGGCGTCGGCTGATAGGCCGACGCGGCTGTCACCGGGATACCCGAAGGCTGCCCGTTGAATAAATACACAAAATTCCGGTTGCAGGGATAACCCGGGTCAGCCATCAGCACCCGGTCACCGGGATTCACCAGCACCGCCATGACCAGCTGCAAGGCTGCCGAGGCACCGGGCGTGATGACAACACGACGCGGCTCGACCTTGGCATCGTAACGTTGCCGGTAAAATTCCGCGAGGCGTTCGCGTAATGCCGGCAATCCCGTCGCCGGTGTGTAGTGCGTGTAACCGTCCTGCAGCGCCCGAATACCGGCATCGATGACCGGCTGTGGTGTGACGAAATCCGGCTCACCGATTTCCATGTGAATAATCGAGCGGCCTTGCGACTCCAGTTCGCGGGCACGAGCCAGCAATGCCATGACATGAAATGGCTGGATCAACTGCATGCGATCGGCCCGCTTTAACATCAGGATTCCTGACAGAGCACGTGCAGGCGGCGCAGATACTCGGTGTCAACAAAGGGTCCGGGCTGCAAACGGCCCTGCAACAGGTGACAGGGGTTGCCCGGGTCACCGAGGTGATCCAGCACCGCAGCAGCCGCGGAAAAATCCTGCCTGTCTGTATATGGATTGACCGTGATCAGCGCCTCCACGCCTGCCGCGCGTGCGGCTCGCAAACCATTTTCGGAATCTTCGAGTGCAAGACAATCTGCGGCTGTCAGGCCCATTTTTCTCAGCACATAGTTATAAATATCAGGTGCCGGTTTTTTATGCGGCACGATACTTCCAGCCGCAACCACTTCAAACCAGTCGTCCTCGTGTCCGCCAAAGCTGTGTTTGAACAAGGCACTGACATTGGCCGGCGTTGTCGTCGTCACAATCGCCAGCCGCAAGCCTCTTTCACGCGCCTCCCTGATCAGGCGATCGACACCCGGGCGTAACGGTACCTGTCCCTCTGTCATCTTGCTGACATAGATCGAGGTTTTATGTGCATGCAAGGCAGCGATAAACTCATCCACATCCGGCGGCAGTGCCTCTCCCGGTTGCTGCTGCATGTAGTGACGAATACGTTCCTTGCCACCGGTCACTATGAGTAATTCATGGTAGCGTTCGGGGCTCCATACCCAGTCCAGCCCGGCTGCCTTGAAGGCCTCGTTAAATGCCTGGCGATGCACATCCTCGGTATCTGCCAGCGTCCCGTCAACATCAAATAATAGCGCCTGTAGTTCTGATTTCATTCTCTGCTTACCTCTGGACAATTAACCCGTTTCGACACAACAGCCTCCTGCACCCGAAAATGACACCATCGGAGAGGCCGATTGTCCCGCGTTCCGTTCTTGACTAATAGTAAAAGTGGCGTATAAATAACGCCCCTGTGGCTATAGCCAGCTGACAATAAAACCCATAATTACAGCGGGTACGACAAATTTAGTCAATTCAAACAGCATGTTAAATTAGCCGAATCTGGAGATAGTCTACATGGCGGCAACAAAGAAAACGGTATCGACCAAGGCTGCAACGAAGAAAAAGACGGTCGCGAAGAAAACGACAGCCAAAAAGGCTGCCGCGAAAAAAGCGGCACCAAAGAAAGCAGCACCGAAAAAGGCAGCTGCAGCGAAGCAAACCAGCACCAGGAAGACCACCCGAAGCAGTTCTTCATCACAGATAGGACCTGTGCCCGGTATCGCGCCCTATGAGGAACACAAGAACGAGGAATACATGAACGACAAGCAGGTTGAGCACTTCAGAAACATCCTGCTGGCATGGAAGCGCGACCTGATGGAAGAAGTGGATCGCACCGTGCATCACATGCAGGATGATGCGGCCAATTTTCCCGACCCGAATGATCGTGCAACACAGGAGTCGGAATTCAGCATGGAGTTACGTGCACGTGACCGGGAGCGCAAGCTGATCAAGAAGATCGACGAATCCATCCGTCACCTCGATAATGATGAATTTGGTTACTGTGAGGCCTGTGGTGTTGAAATCGGTGTAAAGCGACTTGAAGCCAGACCTACAGCAACACTGTGCATCGATTGCAAGATTCTCGACGAAATCCGGGAAAAGCAGATGGGTTAGTCACCTGATGCTTTTCTGTGTACATTAAAAGCCGGCTAAAGCCGGCTTTTTTTTCCATGACTGATTTACCCATGTCCCGATACCGCGGCCGTTTCGCTCCCTCGCCGACCGGGCCCTTGCATTTTGGCTCGCTGGTGGCGGCAACAGGCAGTTTTCTGGATGCTCGCCATCAGCAGGGTGAATGGCTACTCCGTATCGAGGATCTGGATCCGCCTCGGGAAATACCCGGTGCCAGTGATAGTATTATCAGAACACTGGAGCAGTTCGGCATGACCTGGGATGGACCGATCAGCTACCAGAGTCAACGCAGCCACCTCTATGACGAGGCACTCGGGCAGCTGAAACAGCAAGGCTATCTGTATGACTGTGGCTGCAGTCGCAAGGAAATTGCCGACACGGCAGTCGTGTCTGAAACCGGATTGGTGTATCCAGGCACCTGCCGTAATGGTTTAGCCCCGGGTCGCAACCCGCGTTCTGTGCGTGTGCGTGCGGACCCGCTGGTCTGCAGTGTTCGGGATCGTCTGCAGGCACCACTGCAGCAACAGCTGGCATCCGAGGTCGGTGATTTTATTGTCAGGCGCGCGGACCAGCTGTTTTCATACCAGATTGCCGTGGTGGTCGATGATGCCGAGCAGCAGATCAGTCACGTTGTACGCGGCGCCGATTTGCTGGATTCCACGCCACGACAGATTTATCTGCAGCAGCTGCTGGGGCTGCCAACACCGGCCTACCTGCATCTGCCGGTCGCGGTGGACAGTCAACTGGCCAAGCTCAGCAAGCAAACCTTCGCACGACCGGTGATGCCCGATGAACGGAACAGTGCCGTGATCAATGCGCTGCGATTCCTGCGCCAGCCGTTACCGGATTCGGTTCACGACGCCAGCGTCGAAGAACTGTGGCAATGGGCTATCGATCACTGGGACGTCACTGCCCTGCCGGCCTGCCGCGTATTAGCATCGCCCGCGGAATACATCGAGCCAGTCTGAAATTTCTGTTTTCATCGCTTGGCACAACCGGCTGCATGACTATAATCGACACGCATTCATACAACGCAACGAATCTACTACAAAGGGAATTTACCAATGTCTGACACCCGAATTTACGATATACCGGAAGCATTTGCGCGCAACGCCCTGCTCGATGCAGCGCAGTACGAGGCCATGTACCAGCAATCGATTGATGACCCCGCCGGATTCTGGGCCGAACAGGCAGAGAAATTCCTCAGCTGGGACAAACACTGGGACACGGTTCTTGATTGGGATTACAGCAAGGGACATATCCGCTGGTTTGAGGGTGGCCAGTTAAATGCCTGTTATAACTGCGTAGACCGGCATCTCGATACACGCGGCGACCAGGTTGCCCTGATCTGGGAGGGCGATGATCCCGCCAACGATGACCGGATTACCTACCGGGAACTGCATGAACATGTTTGCCGCATGGCCAATGTGCTCAAATCCCGCAACGTCAGCAAAGGCGACCGCGTCTGTATCTACATGCCGATGATCCCGGAGGCGGTCTACGCCATGCTCGCCTGCGCGCGCATTGGTGCAGTGCACTCGGTCGTGTTTGGCGGTTTTTCTCCGGACTCCATAAAGGACCGCATACTGGACTCGGACTGCCACACTGTTATTACCGCCGATGAAGGCTTGCGCGGCGGCAAGAGTATTCCGCTGAAAGGCAATGTAGACAAGGCACTGCAGTCCTGCCCGAATGTACATAGCGTGATTACGGTACGCCACACATCAGGGAATATAGAATGGCAGGAAGGTCGCGATATCTGGTATCACGACGCAGCAGCGAATGTTCCCGGTGACTGTCCCGTTGAACCGATGGGTGCCGAAGACCCGTTATTTATCCTCTACACCTCGGGTTCAACCGGCAAACCCAAAGGGGTGTTACACACAACCGGTGGTTATCTGCTGTATGCCGCCATCACACACAAGTATGTTTTCGATTATCACGATGGCGATGTGTACTGGTGTACCGCGGATGTGGGCTGGGTCACCGGTCATTCCTACATTGTTTACGGACCACTCTGTAATGGCGCCATTTCTCTGGTGTTCGAAGGTGTACCGACCTACCCTGACGCATCACGTTTCTGGCAGGTCTGTGACAAGCACAATGTAAACACCTTCTACACGGCACCTACCGCGCTGCGCTCCCTGATGCGCATGGGCGACGAACCGGTGAAAAGCACTTCACGCGAGAGCCTGCGCTTGCTTGGCACCGTGGGTGAACCCATCAACCCGGAGGCATGGGAATGGTATTACCACACCGTCGGCAACGCGCGTTGCCCGATCGTGGATACCTGGTGGCAAACCGAGACCGGAGGCCACATGATCACACCGGTTCCCGGTGCAGTGAAAATGAAACCCGGCTCTGCCACGCGCCCCTTCTTTGGCATACAGCCTGCTATTGTCGACCAGGAAGGCACCGTTCTCGAAGGCATGGCCGAGGGCAGTCTCGTCATCACACACCCCTGGCCGGGTCAAATGCGCACCGTATACGGTAACCATCAGCGTTTTATCGAGACCTACTTCAGCGCTTTCCCGGGTAAATATTTCACCGGTGATGGTGCACGTCGTGATGAGGATGGAGACTACTGGATTACCGGGCGGGTTGATGATGTGTTGATCGTGTCGGGCCATAACCTGGGTACGGCAGAACTCGAAAGCGCACTGGTGCTGCATGACGCCGTTGCCGAGGCGGCGATTGTCGGTTACCCGCACGACATCAAGGGTCAGGGTATCTATGCCTATGTCACACTGGTCAACGGTGTCGAACCCAGCGATGAACTGCGCAGCGAACTGGTGAAGCACGTACGCAAGGAGATCGGTCCGATCGCCACACCGGATATCATCCAGTGGGCACCGGGCTTGCCTAAGACCCGTTCCGGCAAGATCATGCGGCGCATTTTGCGCAAAATTGCCGCCAATGAAGTCGACGCACTGGGTGATACCTCGACACTGGCAGACCCGGCAGTAGTTGATGATCTGATCAGGAACCGTGTAAGCCCCTGATCCGGTTCCAGAGGACGAGACCGTAGCAATGATCACCCGCAGCGCATTCCGCCCTGCGTGGTGGTTACCGGGACCACACCTGCAGACCCTTTACCCGTCCCTGCTCCGCAGACGAATAACGCCAGCGCTGACACGGGAGCGTCTTGAGCTCGCTGACGGTGATTTTATCGACATCGACTGGACCCGAGAGGCCGACGGTATGAGGGTGCTTATACTGCATGGCCTGGAAGGTTCACTCGAGTCGCACTATAGCGGTGGTCTGCTCTGTGCCCTTGAACGCGCTGGCTATAGTGCAGGCCTGATGTACTTCCGCGGCTGCAGCGGTGAACCGAACCGCCTGCCACGCAGTTATCACTCCGGTGACACCGGTGACCTCGATGAGGTCATGCAGCACCTCACGCAGCACCACGGGGACTCGAAGATTGCCGCTATAGGTTACTCTCTGGGTGGCAACGTACTGCTCAAGTGGCTTGGCGAAAAAGGTGACTCCGCAGCCATAAGCACCGCCATAGCCATTTCCGTACCACTGGATCTGAACCTTGCCGCGCTGAAGCTTGGCAGAGGTCTGTCACGCATCTACCAGCGACACCTGTTGAACAAACTCAGGGTTTCGGTAACAGAAAAAGCCGCTGCGCACACGCCGCCATTTCCACTGGACAGTCTGCATCAATTAAACACCTTTCATAAGTTCGACAATGAAATCACCGCGCCACTGCATGGATTCCGTGATGTGCATGAATACTATACAAAGTCCAGTAGCAAACAGTTTCTCAAAAACATCAGAATACCGACACTGCTGTTGCAGTCAGTCGATGATCCTTTCCTCCCTGCCAGCGCGCTACCCGATGAGGACGAATTGAGTCCGTCAGTCACGCTGGAACTATCGGCGCACGGCGGTCATGTGGGATTTGTATCGGGATCAAACCCGCTGCGACCCGGGTACTGGCTGGAAGAGCGCATCCTGCAACACCTGGACGAGCACCGCCATAGACACAGAGATTAACTTAGAATATATATTAATATATCTTAATATATATTTGTTTTTATTGCATTTATAACCTTCACCACCCCACCTGTTCAAGCGCGGCGAGACCAGGCCGATAGACTCTCTATATTCAGGATTTGTGTAGTCACCCAACCAATAATTGCAGGTATTGTTCATGAATAAAATCAAACTCGTCATGCTCCTGTTGATCACTACCTCCACAGCCATGGGCGCAAACGACGTCTGGCAAACGCTCTTTAATGAAAAACTTCAGGAAGCCATCCAGGGCAACAGCAATGCACAGCTAGATGTTGCATCCATGTACCAAAACGGTCGTGGCGTTTCCCCTAACAGGAGCAAGGCAATCGAGTGGTACAAAAAAGCCGCTGCACAGGACAACGAAAAAGCAGTGAGCCGCCTGCAACTGTTACAGGCAAATGAAGAGCGTTTCAGCAAGGAACTGGCAAGTGCCGAGGCAGGCAATAAGGTAAGTCAGTACAAGCTTGGCAATATGTATACCGAAGGCATTGGCACCAATATCGATCTCGTCAAGGCAGCAGAAGCCTATGAAAAATCGGCCAGCCAGGGCTACGCAAAGGCCGAATATAAACTTGGCCTGATCTACTACGAAGGCACCGGGGTAAAAACCAACAAGACAACTGCCTACCAATGGTTTAAACAGGCTGCAGACAAGGGTTATGCAGCAGCGCAATATTATCTGGGGAAAATGTACGCATCAGGCAGTGGTGTAGAACGCAATTATGCAACATCACTTGAGTGGTATACCAAAGCAGTTGACGGTGGATTTAACCAGGCTCGCAGTGAAATGATTGAAGTTTCCGGAAAAATGGCTGCAGCTCAACAGACAGCAAGCGTCGCATCCATGCAGCAAGTTGATGCTTCCAAAGACATGTCTGCAGCAAATCCTGCATCCGCAAGGGAAATCAATGCTTCCGAAAAAATGACTGCAGCGAAGAAAACCAGGCCTGCATCCGTAAAGAAAACCACAGCACGGAAATCTAACAGCGTTGTCAAGGTACGTAAAACAAATCCACCCGCGAATAAAACATATGGTATCGAAGATTTAATGGTAGCCGCATGGAGCCGTGACGGAGAACCCGTGGCATACCTGCCTTCCGCCATCAACAATTGCCGCACAGAAAAAGACAAGATTGCCTGCTATAGCGATGATCAGACGCGCGAGACAGCTGACAGCCACATTCGGTTCAAAACGAAATCCATCATGCGCGGCTTCTCAAGCAATGGCTCTTTTGAAGTAACTTACCGAAACCTGGTCATCGATGCTACACCGGTTGCAGCCACGAATAGCAGCAAAGAAGCACTTGAAATCGGCAGTGAAATAACGGCCACTGATGCCTATACTGTCAAGACAGGGTGGGGAAGAGAGCATACCCTCGAATGCAGGATGATCGAGGAGAGCAAGGTATCCTGCCTGAAGAACAAGACGCATTCATTTCTGCTCGTTAGTCCGCAGACAGTCGCTTCCGGAAATTAACCGTGTCGCTTATGCAGTAACAGACGTAAAGAAGGGGCCGAGAGGCCCCTTCTTTCTTAACTGACAAAACGCTTATCAGGCCCCTGCTTCTTCGGCAGCAACCGCCTTCATGCTGAGGCGTATACGGCCCTGCTTGTCGACCTCCAGTACCTTCACCTTGACGATGTCACCTTCCGAGAGCTTGTCGCTGACGTTCTGCACGCGCTCTTCACAGATCTGCGAGATATGCACCAGGCCGTCCTTGCCAGGCAGGATGGTAACAAAGGCACCGAAGTCCATCAGCTTGGCAACCTTGCCGTCATAGACGGTACCGACCTCAACATCCGCGGTAATCTGCTCGACGCGGCGGCGCGCCTCGTTACCCGCTTCCAGGTCAACCGAAGCAATCTTGATATTGCCGGCATCATCGATATCAATATTGGCACCCGTTTCGTCCTGTATGGAGCGAATCGTTGCGCCACCCTTGCCGATGACGTCGCGAATCTTGTCCGGGTTGATCTTCATGGTGATATAACGTGGCGCAAACTCGGATACATCTTCACGCGGTACGGTGATCGACTTGTTCATTTCACCGAGAATATGCATGCGTCCATCATTGGCCTGTGCCAGGGCCTTCTCCATGATCTCCCGGGTGATGCCCTGGATCTTGATATCCATCTGCAGGGCAGTAACACCATTTGAAGTGCCAGCCACCTTGAAGTCCATGTCACCGAGATGATCTTCATCGCCGAGGATATCGGTCAGCACCGCATAGTCGTCCGCTTCCTTGATCAGGCCCATGGCCACACCGGCGACAGCGCCACTGATCGGCACGCCGGCATCCATCATCGACAGGCTGCTGCCGCAGACACTCGCCATGGAGCTGGAACCGTTGGATTCGGTTATCTCTGACACCACGCGGATGGTGTAGGGAAAATCATCAGCCTTCGGCATGACCGCACTGACACCGCGCTTCGCCAGCTTGCCATGACCGACCTCGCGGCGCTTGGTACCACCGACACGGCCGGTTTCACCGACACAGTATGGCGGGAAATTATAGTGCAACATGAACTGTTCTTTATAGTTGCCCGCGAGGGTATCGATCAGCTGCGCATCACGTTCAGTACCCAGCGTGGTCACCACCAGCGCCTGTGTCTCGCCGCGGGTAAACAGCGCAGAACCATGCGCGCGCGGCAGCACACCGGTGCGGATGGTGATCGGACGTACCGTTTTGGTGTCGCGGCCGTCAATACGGGCTTCACCGGAAATGATACGGCTACGGACAATCTTCTTCTCCAGCTTGCCAATGGCACCCTTGACGGCGTCACTGGAGAAACCGTCCGTGCCATCATCAGCCACCTTGTCGACGATTTCCTCACGGACCTTGCTCAGCAGTGTGTATCGGTCTTGCTTGTCTGCCACCTTGTAGGCCGCGGTGATCGCTTCTGCACCTTCCTTTTCAACGGCCTCGAGCAGTGCAGTATTTTCCTCTGGGGCATTCCATTCCATTGCCGGCGTGTTGACCTCCGCGGCCAGTTCCCTGATGGCATTGATCACCACCTGCTGTTGTTCGTGGCCGAACACCACGGAACCCAGCATGACGTCCTCGGGAAGTTCTTTCGCCTCGGACTCAACCATCAACACGGCGCTCTCGGTACCGGCAACAACCAGGTCCAGCTGCGAGGATTCCATCTGCTCGGTGGTGGGATTCAATATATAGTTGCCATCGATATAACCGACGCGGGCAGCACCTACCGGACCGTTGAAAGGCAGGCCGGAGATGGACATCGCGGCAGAGGCGCCGATCAGTGCCGGAATATCGGGATTGATTTGCGGGTCATAGGAAATGACCGTGAGGATCACCTGTACCTCGTGCGTAAAACCTTTCGGGAACAGCGGGCGCAGCGGACGATCCACCAGACGGCACAACAGGGTTTCCGCTTCGCTGGGGCGTCCTTCACGACGGAAAAAGTTGCCGGGTATCTGGCCGGCGGCATAACCCTTTTCCTGGTAATCCACTGTCATCGGGAAGAAGTCGCGTCCTTCCATGGCATGCTTGTCGCCGACCACGGTCGCAAGCACTTGTGTCTCACCCATGCTGACAATGACCGCACTGCATTGGCGGGCGATTTCCCCGGTTTCTAGCGTGACCGTCTGGTCACCGTATTGAAAGGTTTTCTTGATTGCACTCACAGGCGTATTCCCTTGATTGAATAAGGTGGTTGATCAGGCGGGTAGAAGAAATGCGTTTCTAGCGACGCAGGCCAAGCTTACTGATGAGGTCCTGATAACGCTTGCTGTCCTTGCGCTTCAGGTAGTCCAGTAATTTGCGGCGCTTGTTGACCATGCGCAGCAGGCCCTGACGTGAATGGTGATCACCCTTGTGTTTGTTAAAGTGTTCGGTCAAACCTGTTATGTTGGATGTCAACAAGGCAACCTGCACCTCCGGCGAACCGGTGTCGGCATCACCTCGTTTATGGTCACTAACGATCTGACCCTTTTGTTCGGCACTCAAAGCCATCTAAAAACTCCCGGAATTTACTTAAAATCTCTTCAAATTGAGCGAGCTGCGTATTCTAACCGCGGTATCCGCCGGCCACAAGCGCCTTATTGGGGTATCAGGAGGCGACCATCAGGCGCCGTGGCGCCACGCGTCCGTCATCCAGGATCTCGCCCATGCCCAGAAAGCGGGATTCACCCTCGTAGAGGCGTACCCAACCGGTTGTCGGGGCCTTCGGCACCAGTACCGGCTGGCCCTGACGCAGATAAAAGGCAGCATCCCCCGTCAGACGCACATCCGGCCACTGGGTCAGGCCGCTTTCCATCGGTAGCAACAGCTGGTCCAGCGCATAATGTCCTTCACTGGCGACAGCTTCCAGCCTGTCCATATCGATCATCTGCGAGGCGTCAAAGGGACCGACACCGATACGACGCAGCCCGGAGACATGCGCCCCGCAACCCAGGGTTTCGCCAATATCCTCAACCAGGGTACGGACATAGGTGCCTTTCGAGCAGTGCACCCGGATCTCCGCCACCGGCGCCTCAAAGCTCACCAGCTCCAGCTTGAATATGGTCACCTGGCGGGCCTCGCGCTCCACCTCAACCCCCTGGCGGGCAAGTTTGTAGAGACGCTCGCCCTTGTGTTTCAGAGCCGAATACATCGGTGGAATCTGGTCGATATCCCCGACAAATTCGCCAAGCACCTCGCGCAGCTGCTGCTCGGTAATACCAACCACGGGGCGCTGCTCCAGCACTTCACCCTCGGCATCGCCCGTTGAAGTGCGCTCGCCAAGCCGGCAGGTGACCTGGTAATCCTTGTCGGCATCCAGCAAAAAACCGGATACCTTGGTCGCCTCACCAAAACACAGCGGCAATAAACCGGTTGCCAGCGGATCGAGGCTACCGGTGTGGCCGGCCTTGCGTGCCGCATACAGTTTTTTCACTACCTGCAGTGCTGCGTTCGACGTCAGCCCGGCAGGCTTGTCCAGCAACAGGATGCCGTTCACACGGCGCAAATTCGGATTGCTTCTGCGTCTACCCATAATTAACTGACCATTTCAAAAAGATACTCTTATAGCTGCTCATCATCATCACCGTCATCGTGTCTGTCGCTGGCAATCGCCTTGTTAATCAGCGCCCCCAGACGTGCACCCTCCTGCAGTGAACGATCAAGATGAAAACGCAATTCCGGTATCACCCGAATGTGCATGGACTTGCCCAGCTTGTGACGCAGAAAACCGGCCGCATGATTCAGAACTGTGACCGACTCGCCGGACTGCTCTTCGTTACCCAGTACCGACACGTATACCTTCGCATGACTCAGGTCACGAGACACCTGCACCGCCGAGACACTGACCATACCCAGACGAGGGTCGTTGAGTTCATCACGGATCAGCGCAGCCAGCTCACGCTGTATCTGCTCGCCAACACGGCGGGTTCTCGGGAATTCCCTTGGCATATCCTTTAGCTACAAAAATAATCTGGTGATAAATAAGAAAAGAGAATACCGAAGGAAAAGATTCATGCACCCTCTCCAGAAGGGAGAGGGCATTTTCTTTTAATGCGGCCAGGGAATGTATCGCTACAGCGAGCGGGCCACCTCAACACGTTCAAACACCTCTATCTGGTCACCCGCCTTGACGTCGTAATTCTTGACGCCAATACCGCACTCGGTGCCGGCCCTGACCTCGTTGACATCGTCCTTGAAGCGTCGCAACGATTCAAGCTCGCCTTCGAAGACCACGACATTGTCGCGCAGCACGCGTATCGGTGAACTGCGGCGCACAACACCCTCGGTCACAATACTGCCGGCAATATCGCCAAGCTTGCGTGAACGGAACACTTCCTTGACGGTTGCCAGGCCAATGATGTTTTCACGCGTCTCGGGCGCCATCATACCGCTGGCGGCGGCCTTGACATCATCGATGGCATTGTAAATGACGCTGTAGTACTTGAGCTCGATGTTATTGTCTTCAATCAGCTGTTTTGAAGAGGCATCCGCACGCACGTTAAAACCGATAATCAAGGCATTGGATGCAACCGCGAGGTTCACATCAGATTCATTAATACCGCCCACGCCGCTGGAGACAACCTTGACCTTCACTTCCTTTTCATCCGCCGTCAGACGTGTCAACGCATCACTGAGGGCTTCCGCACTACCCTGTACATCCGCCTTGAGTACGATATTCACCGTCGGCGTCTGGCCATCACGGACAGACGAGAACACATCCTCCAGCCGTGTCTGCTGCTGTTGCGCCAGACGCTGGTCTCGGGATTTCTCATGTCGCAGCTGCGCCAGCTCACGTGCCTTGCGTTCGTCTGATACCACGACGACATCATCGCCGGCATTCGGCACGGAAGACAGACCCAGCACCTGTACCGGAATTGACGGCCCCGCCTCGGCCACCTGCTTGCCGTTTTCATCGAACATGGCACGCACACGGCCATACTCGGTGCCGGTAAGCAGCAGGTCGCCTTTCTTCAGCACACCATTCTGCACCAGCACGGTTGCAACCGGACCACGTCCCTTGTCGAGACTGGATTCGACCACGATGCCGGTCGCCGGACAATCATGGACAGCGGTCAGCTCCAGCAACTCAGCCTGTAGTAACACAGCATCCAGCAGTTCATCAACACCCTCACCGGTCTTTGCTGACACCGGCAGGAACATCGTGTCACCGCCCCAGTCTTCAGGAATCACTTCCAGTGCGGACATTTCATTCTTGACGCGTTCCGGGTCGGCTTCCTCACGGTCAATCTTGTTGACAGCGATCACCAGCGGCACCCCGGCTGCCCGGGCATGCTGAACCGCTTCCTGAGTTTGCGGTTTAACACCATCGTCAGCCGCGACCACCAGAATGACAATATCCGTTACCCCGGCGCCGCGTGCGCGCATCGCGGTGAACGCGGCATGTCCCGGAGTATCCAGGAAACTGATCATGCCCTTGTCGGTTTTCACATGATAGGCGCCAATATGCTGGGTGATGCCACCCGCCTCGCCATCGGCCACCTTTGTGCGGCGGATAAAATCCAGCAGCGATGTCTTGCCGTGGTCCACGTGACCCATAATGGTGACCACGGGTGGACGCGGCAGTTTTTCACCCGTGATTTCCTGTACCTGCTGCTTGAGTTCTTCCTCGAGAATATTTTCCTGCTCGGGCTTGGCAATATGGCCCATCTCTTCAACAACCAGTATTGCCGTATCCTGATCAAGCACCTGGTTAATGGTTGCCATCACACCCATTTGCATCAGGACCTTGATAATTTCTGCCGCCTTGACGGACATCTTGCGCGCCAGTTCGGACACCAGGATGCTTTCAGGTACTGGCACTTCATGGACGACCGATGCCGTCGGCCGTTCAAAACCGTGTTCACCGGCTGACTCAATGGTGACGCGGCGTGTCGGTTTTGCCTTCTTCTTGCGACGGCCACCCTTGCCGGCGGTCACATGTAACTGTTTACGACCGTACTTGGTGTCCTTGTCAGAAGATTCCTTGCGGGACTTGCGATCAGCATCGGGTTTCTTGTGCCCTGCTTCCGGTGCAGCTGCCTTTTCACGTGCCTCGGCTGCGGCCAGTGATTGCTGACGCGCCTCTTCTTCTGCCTGCTTGCGTGCAGCACGCTCAGCCTGCAACCGGGATTCTTCTGCTGCACGTTCTTCCTCGAGCTTTTTCCGTGCTTCCTCGCGCTTCCTGTTGGCTGCCTCGTCACGCGCCTCGGCTTCCGCCTTGATGCGGGCCTGTTCCGCAGCTTCCTGCTCCAGTCGTGCCTGCTCTTCAGCCATCAGGTCAGCACGCTTGACGTAGGTACGTTTCTTACGCACCTCGACCGAAACCGTCTTGGCTTCCGGCCGCGTTCGTGTTGCCCCGCGGCCAAGAGGACCACGTCCCGCAGGAATGGTAGCGCGCAGTTCTGTCTGGGTTTTCCTCTTCAGCGTAACCTTGCTGGCACCACCGCCCGAAGTAGACAAGGCACCACGCTTGCCATGACTCTGACGCAGGAAATCCAGTAACTGGGTTTTCTCACTATCCGTGATGGTCGAGTTTTCATCGCCAACCGAAAGCCCCGCCTCACCCAACTGCACCAGCAGCCGGTCAGTAGGTACACCAACTGCGGCCGCGAATTGCTTTACCGTGACATCTGTCATTGCCTGTCTCACACCTCTCGCGATTGTTAGTCGCTTGCCTCTTCAGCAAACCAGGGGGCCCGCGCCGTCATGATAAGTGCACCCGCCCGTTCCCTTTCCATACCGTCAATTTCCATGAGCTCATCAACAGCCTGCTCCGCAAGGTCTTCCATGGTAACAACACCACGGCCGGCCAGTTCATAGGCCAGATCCTTGTCCATACCGTCCATTGTCAGCAAGTCATCGGCAGGCTCTGCGTCACCAATCTTTTCTTCCTTCATAATCGCCTGCGTCAGCAACACATCACGTGCACGGCCGCGTAATTCCTCAACAATGTCTTCATCAAATTCTTCAATTGCCAGCAACTCGCTGTTCGGCACGTAGACAACTTCCTCAATGGACGAGAATCCTTCCTGTACCAGGATAGCGGCAATTTCCTCATCCACATCGAGCTGTTCGGTAAACAGCTTCTGCAACTCGTGTGCCTCGGCCTCACTCTTTTCCTCCGCCTGGACTTCATCCATGACGTTAAGCGTCCAGCCTGTCAACTGGCTGGCAAGGCGTATGTTCTGACCACCGCGGCCAATCGCCTGCGACAGCTGGTCTTCACTGACAGCGATGTCCATGGTGCGCGTCTCTTCATCCACCACGATGGAGGCCACTTCGGCCGGCGACATGGCATTAATCACAAACTGTGCCGGATTTTCATCCCAGAGAATGATATCGACGCGTTCGCCGGACAGTTCGGTAGACACCGTCTGCACACGCGAACCACGCATGCCGACACAGGCACCCACAGGATCGATGCGCGGGTCGTTGCTTTTCACCGCGATCTTGGCACGCAGGCCCGGATCACGTGCCGCCGCCAGAATATCAATCAGATCCTGACCCACCTCGGGTACTTCCAGCTTGAATAACTCGAGTAAAAACTCCGGCGCAACACGGCTGACAAATAACTGTGGCCCACGCTGCTCGGCACTGACCTCGCGCAGATAACCACGCAGACGGTCACCGGGACGCACGGCCTCGCGTGGAATCATCTCTTCACGCAGAACAATGGCCTCGGCGTTGCCGCCCAGGTCAAGATAGACGTTACCGCGCTCGACGCGCTTGACGATACCGGTGACCAGTTCCCCGACACGGTCCTTGTAGGCCTCGACCACCATGGCACGCTCGGCTTCACGAACCTTCTGCACAATGACCTGCTTGGCAGTCTGTGCACCGATACGGCCAAAGTCCACCGACTCCATCGGTTCCTCGATATAGTCGCCATGCTTCATTTCAGGATCCAGTTCACGCGCTGCTTCCAGGGTGTACTGGCGCCCCGGGAACTCATATCTCAGCACATCCTCATCGTCCTCGTCTGCATCGGCGGCGAGCGATTCATCGATCACCTGCCAGCGACGAAAAGTTTCGTACTCTCCAGTTACCCGATCGATTGCAACACGCGCGTCGATATCGCCCAGCTGGCGTTTGCGGGTCGCCGTTGCCAGTGCAATCTCGATGGCCTCGAAAATAATTTCCTTATCGATGCCCTTCTCATTGGATACCGCGTCCACAACCATCAGTATCTCTTTACTGTCCATTCAAGCAAACCTCCGACAACATTCAGTATTCCGGCACCAGGCGCGCCTGTTCAATCTGGTCATATGGAAGACTGATTTCCATATCGTCTTCTTCAATGACAACATTCTCTCCACGTATACCGGCCAGGCGACCCTTGAACCTGCGTTGGCCCTCAATGGGGTACGACAGCCGCAGCTTCACCAACTGTCCGGCAAAACGCTCAAAATCCTCAGGCCGGAACAACAGCCGGTCGAGTCCGGGTGACGATACCTCCAGGGTATAATGCCCCGGGATTGGATCCTCGACATCCAGCACCCCACTGACCTGGTAACTCACTTTCTGGCAATCGTCAGCCGATATACCATCTTCACTATCTATATAGACCCGTAACAGACCACCGCCCTTACCACCGCTCAGGAATTCCACACCCACAAGCTCGTAACCCAGCGAGCGAATGCCCGGTTCCAGCATGTCACCGATATGTAACGGATCCTTCTTCATCCTGTTCTCCGGAAACAAAAAATGGGCCAAAGGCCCACTCCGTGAACTCCGAAATTTTCCTCATATAGAGTGCAGCAACCCCTATATTCAGCCAGTCGCTCAGACCCTGGACTTCCTGTCCTGGCTATAAAAAAACCCCGAGTACGGGGTCCATCCAGGCTGGATGCCCCTTAAAGGACCCATCACCTGATCGCCGGTATTTTACACGCATATCAGTTGACGTCAATCCATAGCCAACACGGGTAACAGCAGGTGACATTCACTCAAGGCGTCGAACCCGGTGAATAGCTGCACAAAAACAAAATCCCACTTACAGAATATGGGTTTGTCCGACACCAGGAAAGATGTGCTGGTTCATACAAATAAATCTGGAAAGAGGAATACCCAACCCTGTTGCAGCGATGTTACTGGACCAAAGAAGCTCAGATACACGCGTCATCCCGGCGTTCGCTTTGCTCACCCTGCGCGCCACCCGTTGTGCACAGGTCTTGCCATGAGCGGCTCGCTGCCATTCAACAAGCAGGGTCAAATGAGCAGAAGAGCCGGCTCTCTCCTTCGAGAAATACGTATCCAGTCCGCGGATCGTGTTGTAATACTGGCGTTTTACAACGGCTCGCCACACCCGGCAATCAGAACGGGGCCAACTGGGTGATGTGCGGTGGTCCAGGACGCAGCGAGAGAATAGCCGTGATCAACGGGTATTTACAAAGAAAATTGGTAGCGGGGGTAGGATTTGAACCTACGACCTTCGGGTTATGAGCCCGACGAGCTGCCAGACTGCTCCACCCCGCATCAACGGCCGAGAAGTGTAGCGAGTGCCGTGAAGTATTACAACCCCGAAGCCGGATTAAACGGAAATAGAAACGTCGGATCGTTCGATCATCAGCCAAGGACGCGGCTGCACAGCGCCAGCAAGCTACCGGGGAAGAGTCCC
>CAVWDM010000020.1:0-50538 GCA_963753755.1 uncultured Gammaproteobacteria bacterium | reverse complement strand
CTGCACCACGCCCAGCAGTCCCATGAAGAACGCGGTGATGGCACCGATGACGATGACAAAGGACAGCGCGGTCGTGGACAGCTCGAACATCGGTGACATGCGTGCCACCATGAAGATGCCCGCGGTCACCATGGTGGCGGCATGGATCAGGGCCGAGATCGGTGTCGGGCCTTCCATGGAATCCGGCAGCCACACATGCAACGGTACCTGCGCCGACTTGCCCATGGCACCGATGAACAGACAGATGCAGATCACCGACAGCAGTGACCAGTCGACACCCGGGAACACCTGGTAGGTCGCATCGGCCTGTGCCGGGGCAGCAGCAAAGACGGTCGCGTAGTCCATGCTGTTGAAGGTCATGTAGATGGCAGCTATGCCCAGCAGGAAACCGAAGTCGCCGACGCGGTTCACCAGGAATGCCTTGAGGTTGGCATAGATGGCCGTCGGCCGCGTGTACCAGAAACCGATCAGCAGGTAGGACACCAGGCCCACCGCCTCCCAGCCGAAGAACAGCTGCAGGAAGTTGTTGGACATCACCAGCATCAGCATGGAGAAGGTAAACAGCGCAATGTAGCTGAAAAAGCGCTGGTAGCCGGGGTCGTCATGCATGTAGCCGATGGTGTAGATGTGCACCATCAGTGACACAAAGGTCACCACGGTCATCATCAGTGCCGTCAGGTTATCCACCAGGAAGCCAATCTCGAAGCGCACGCCGTCGGACACCATCCAGGTATAGACGCTGGCGTTATATGGGTCGGCCCCGTCAATGGCAAAGTGCTTGAACACCACGGCAGAGAGCACAAAGGAGATGGCAACACCGAGGATGGTGACCGTGTGCGCACCGGCCCGTCCGATCTGTCTGCCGAACAGCCCGGCAATGATCGCACCGAACAGCGGGGCCAGCGGGATGGCAAGCAACAGGTTTTCCATACTCATGCCATCACCCCTTCAGCGTATCCAGGTCCTGGACATTAATGGTCTGGCGGTTGCGGAACAGCACTACCAGGATCGCCAGTCCGATGGCCGCCTCGGCAGCCGCGACCGTGAGAATAAAGAACACGAACACCTGCCCTGCGGTATCGCCGAGAAAATAGGAGAAGGCAACGAAATTCATGTTGACGGACAGCAGCATCAGTTCGATCGCCATCAGCAGGATAATGACGTTCTTGCGATTCAGGAAGATACCCGCGACGCTCAGGCCAAACAGGATGGCGCCCAGTATTAAATAGTCTGACAGTGCAATCATATTTAACTCAAGTTTTTACGTTGCTGCTGTTACCCCCTCTCCCACGGGGAGACGGGATTCAATTTGTTACATTACTGCTTCTTTTCGGACTTCATCTCGACAACACGTACCCGGTCCCTGCTCTTCACCGCGACCTGCTCCGACGGGTTCTGGTACTTGGTTTCCGGGCGCTTGCGCATGGTCAGTGCGATGGCGGCGATAATCGCCACCAGCAGGATCACCGAGGCGATCTCGAACGGGTACACATAATCGGTGTACAACACACTGCCGATTTCCCTGACGTTGCTGTAACCCTCGGGATGGCGTTCCGGGATAGCCATCACGTCCGCACCGAAATTACGCGCGCGTACCACCATGTACATTTCGATGACGATCAATGCGGCGACGCTGAGCCCGACCGGCAGGTAGCGGATAAAACCTTCACGCAACGGCGAGGTATTGATATCGAGCATCATCACCACGAACAGGAACAGCACCATCACTGCGCCGACGTACACCAGTACCAGCACAATCGCGAGAAACTCGGCCTCCAGCAGCAGCCACAGACCGGCGCAGGTGAAAAACGCCAGTACCAGGTGCAGCGCGGCATGTACCGGGTTACGCACCGTGATGACACGCGCCGCCGCGAACACCAGGATGGCGGCAAAGACATAAAAGACGAAGCGTTGAAAATCCATACGTGATTTACCTGTAGGCCGCGTCCGCTGTACGGTCCGCTGCAATCTGGGCCTCGTGTTTGTCGCCGATTTCCAGCAACATCTCCTTGGTCATGACATTCTCGCCCCGGTTTTCAAAGGTGTATTCAAAGACACGGGTCTCGACGATGGAGTCGACCGGGCAGGATTCCTCGCAAAAGCCGCAGTAGATGCACTTGAACAGGTCGATGTCATACCGCGTGGTACGCCGGGTACCGTCTTCACGTTCTTCCGCCTCGATGGTAATGGCCAGCGCCGGGCACACGGCCTCGCACAGTTTGCAGGCGATGCAACGCTCTTCCCCGTTGGGATAGCGTCGCAGTGCATGCAGGCCGCGAAAGCGGTTTGACTGCGGGGTCTTTTCTTCCGGGTACTGAATCGTGATCTTGCGCGAAAACAGATGCCGCCCGGTGACGCTCATGCCCTTCAACAGTTCCAGCAGGGTGAGACTCTTCAGGAATCTAACGAAATTATCCATAGCTAGGCAAACCAGGGACCGATATGGGCCACGACAGCAGCCCCTTCCAGGACCAGCCAGACGATGGTGATGGGGATGAACACCTTCCAGCCAAGCCGCATGATCTGGTCATAACGGTAACGCGGGAAGGTGGCGCGGAACCAGAGGAAGAACAACAGCATCAGGGCGGTCTTGCCCAGCATCCAGAAGATGGCGGGCACCCAGGCAAACCATGATTCAAACCAGGTGCCGTCAAACGGTGACAACCAGCCACCAAGAAACATCAATGAGGCCAACGCCGCAATCAGGATCATGTTGGCGTATTCCGCAAGGAAGAACACGGCAAACGCCATGCCGGAATATTCAACGTGGAAGCCGGCAACAATCTCCGACTCGCCTTCCGAAACATCAAACGGTGCACGGTTGGTCTCCGCCACCCCGGAAATAAAGTACACCAGGAACAGCGGGAACAACGGCAGCCAGAACCAGTGCAGGATGCTGCCCTGCTGCGCCTCGACAATTTCCACCAGGTTGAGACTGCCACCGGCAATCAGCACACCCACCAGCGCAAACCCCATGGCAATTTCATAGGATACGATCTGCGCGGCCGAGCGCATGGCGCCGAGAAAGGCGTATTTCGAATTCGAGGCCCAGCCGGCAATGATGACGCCGTAGACACCCATGGAGGTCAACGCGAGGATGTACAACAGGCTGGCATCGATATTGGCCAGCACCAGCGTGTCGGTGAACGGGAATACCGCCCAAGCCGCCATGGCCGGGGCAATCGATAACATCGGTGCGATGACAAACAGAAAACGGTTGGCGTTGGTCGGGAAAATAATTTCCTTCATCAACAACTTCAGCGCATCGGCAATCGGCTGCAGCCAGCCTCGCGGCCCGACGCGGTTAGGTCCGATGCGCACCTGCATATAGCCGATAATCTTGCGCTCGGCATAGGTCAGATAGGCCACCCCCAGCAACAGCGGCACCAGGATGGCAACGATCTTGACGAGGGAATAGAGCAGCACATTGGCCTTGATGTCGGCCCAGAAATAAATCCCAAGCGCAACCACCACTGCAGACAGCACCGCCGTCGATAGCAGCGTGAGCAGCAACTGGGACTTGTATTTCTCGATATAGGTGTTCGTGTTCATTATTGGCGCAGCCCCTGTCAAACCCGCTCGATGGTTACAGGGCCAAAAGCGGCGCCCAGCGCGGCGGACTGATCGGTCCCTGCCTGCACCCACGCGCAACCGTCCGGTACCCGTTCGCAGATCTCGACCGTCATGTTGGTGCTGGCATCACCCTGCTTCACCGTCACCGTGTCGCCCTCCTGCACACCGGATGACGCCGCCTGGGCGGCATTGATTCGACAGCGTGCGGCCGCTTCTGCATCCGGCGTCAACTGCAAAGCAGCGGCGCGACGCACCAGTGAATCGACCGAGAGGATGGCCACGTCACCGATGCGCTGCAGACCGGACACGCTCATCGCAGCAGCAACCGTTCCGGACTCCTGCCTGTTATCCAGCTTGATGTTGCCCACCTGCTCACGCAGGGCATCACGGATTTCCTCGCTGCTGCGTTGTTCAAAACCGTCCAGCCCGAACTGGTTACCCAGCACACGCAGCACCTTCCAGCCTGGTCGACTGTCACCCACAGGCGCGGCGACGCCGGCAAAACTCTGCCAGCGACCCTCGGTATTCACATAGGTACCGGAGGTTTCGGTAAACGCGCCAATCGGCAGCAGCACATCGGCACAGGCCTTCAGGGCATCACTCGCGAAAGGCGTGAGACAGACCACCACCTCGGCAGCACTCATGGCACTCCGCACGGCAGCGGCATCGGCGCAGTCATGCTCCGGTTCAACCGCAAACAGCAGGTAGCCCTTGCGCGGCGCGGTCAGCATGGACTGTGCATCCAGGCCGGCTGTCGGCGCGGCAGTGCCGGCCGGACCACGGTGCGGTAATGCGCCCGCCAGCCAGCCACCGGCAGTGTTGCTACCGTCCGTGAGCACACCCAGCGTGGCACCGCTGGCGGTGGCGATCATGCCGGCCAGTGCCTTGAGCATGGAATATTGCGGATGGGCCGTGGCGACATTTCCCAGTAACAGTGTTGCGGCATCGGCCTCCTTGAGCGCCGCGGCCATGCGACGCTGTGCCTCATCCGCCGTGGCATTCGCAATCACGGTCTTCACCGCGTCGCTTGCGCCGCTGCCCGCATCGGGGAAGCAACTGGCCACCGCCGCCAGCGCGTCCACCAGCTGTGCGGGCGGCACAATACTCTTCGCATGCACGTCAAACAGGAATTCGTAATCGAGCGGATTGACAAACATGACCTGCGCACCGGCTGTTGCCGCCTTGCGCAGGCGATGACCGATGATTGGCTGGTCCTTGCGCGGGTTGGCACCAATGACTAGTGCGGCATTGACCTTCTCCAGCGCGGCCAGCGGCTGTCCCAGTGTCGGGCACAGTGGTGCTGTGTCCTGGTCGCTGAAATCCACCTGCCGCAACCGGTGGTCAATGTTGTTCACACCGAGGCCGCGGGCAAGCGCCTGCAGCAGTGACATTTCTTCCAGCGTGGCTGACGGCGAAGCCAGTACACCGAGTTGATCCACGCCGTGCGCCTCGATGACGGTACGGATGGCATCGACCGCGGCCTGCAGACCGGTCTCCCAGTCCACCGTCTGCCACTCGCCATCGGCTTTTACCATGGGCGCCTGCAGGCGATCCTCGCTGTACAGTCCCTCGTAGCTGAAGCGGTCTCGATCAGACAACCAGACTTCATTGATTTCCTCGTTCTCGCGCGGTACCACGCGCATCACCTGCCCGCGCCGGGTATGGGCAAACAGGTTGGAACCGACGCAGTCATGCGGGGCAATAGTCAAGTGCTGTTGTAATTCCCAGGCACGTGCCTTGAAGCGGAACGGCTTGGAAGTCAACGCGCCCACCGGGCAGACATCGATGACATTGCCGGACAGTTCCGACTCCAGCGACTTCTCGATATAGGTACCGATTTCCATGTTCTCGCCGCGACCGGTCGCGCCGAGTTCCATCTTGCCAGCGACCTCGCGCAACATGCGGATACAGCGCGTGCAATGGATGCAGCGTGTCATGTCGGTGGCGATCAACGGCCCGATGAACTTGTCCTTGACCACGCGCTTCTTCTCGGCAAAGCGCGACACATCGCGGCCGTAACCGAGCGCCAGGTCCTGCAGTTCACATTCACCGCCCTGGTCACAGATCGGGCAATCCAGCGGATGGTTGATGAGCAGGAATTCCATCACCGCCTTCTGGCCAGCGGTAGCGATTTCCGACTGCGTAAATATCTTCATACCCTCGGCAACCGGCGTGGCACAGGCCGGCAGCGGCTTCGGCACCTTCTCCACCTCGACCATGCACATGCGGCAATTGGCCGCGATCGAGAGTTTCTTGTGATAGCAGAAGCGCGGTACGCTGATGCCCAGCGCGTCGGTCACCTCGATAATCATGGCGCCCTTGCGCGCCTGGCAGGGCTGGCCATTGATCTCGATATTGACCGCCTCGTCAGCCGGGATCTCGGGGAGTGCACTCATGCCGCGGCTCCTTTAGCGGCGGCACCCGCGCCGACCATGCAGCACTTGTGCTCGATGTGATACTCGAATTCCTCGCGGAAATGCTTCAGGAACCCCTGCACCGGCCACGCTGCCGCCTCGCCAAAGGCACAGATGGTCTTACCCTCGATCTGCCCCGCGGCACTGAGCAACAGGTCCAGGTCCTCGGGACGGCCCTGCCCTTCCTCGATGCGCTTGATAATGCGATACATCCAGCCGGTCCCCTCGCGGCACGGTGTGCACTGGCCGCAGGATTCCGCGTAGTAAAAACGCGACACCCGCATCAGCGCCTTCACCATGCAGGTGCTGTCATCCATCACCATCACGGCGCCGGACCCCATGGCGGAACCGGCGTGGGACAGGGAGTCATAATCCATGTCGGTTTCCATGATGATGTCAGCCGGCAGCACCGGCATCGAGGAACCACCCGGGATCACGGCCTTCAGCTGATGACCGTCGCGGACACCACCGGCCATCGCCAGCAGATCACGGAACGGGATGCCCATCGGCACCTCGAAGTTGCCCGGCTTGTTGACGTGCCCGGACACGGAAAATATTTTCACGCCGCCGTTGTTCGGCTTGCCCAGTTCCATGAACCAGTCGCCGCCGTTGCGCATGATGGCCGGCACCGAGGCGAGCGTCTCGGTGTTGTTGATGGTCGTCGGCTTGCCATAGAGACCGTAGTTGGCCGGGAACGGCGGCTTGAAGCGCGGCTGCCCCTTCTTGCCTTCCAGCGATTCCAGCAGCGCGGTTTCCTCACCACAGATATAGGCACCGGCACCGAGGTGGCCGTGACATTCAAAATCAACCCCGGAACCGAGGATGTTGTCTCCCAGGAAGCCGGCCTCGCGGGCCTCGTGCAGGGCGTGTTCAAAACGTTCGAACGGCTCGTGATGAAACTCACCGCGCATGTAGTTGTAGCCCACGGTCGCACCCATGGCATAGCCGGCGATCGCCATGCCCTCGATCAGGGCATGCGGGTTGTAGCGCAGGATGTCACGGTCCTTGCAGGTGCCCGGCTCGGACTCGTCCGAGTTACACACCACGTATTTCTGTACCGGTGCATTGCGCGGCATGAAGCTCCACTTCAGGCCGGTCGGGAAACCGGCGCCGCCACGGCCGCGCAGGCCGGACTTCTTGACTTCCTCGATAACGACTTCCGGCGGCATCTTTTCCTGCAGGATCTTTTTCCACGCCTCGTAACCGCCGACCTTGAGATAGTTCTCAAGCGTCCACGGCTCGTCAAACTGCAGGGTGTCAAAACAGACTTGTACGCTCATACGCTACTCCAGCCCGTCCAGGATCTCGTCCACCTTTTCAGGGGTGAGATGTTCATGGTAATGGCCATTCACCGTCATCATCGGACCCGCAGAACAGGCGGCCAGGCATTCTTCCTCGAGCTTCAGCGTGATGCGGCCATCCGCCGTGGTCTCGCCCAGCTTGATGCCGAGTTTCTTTTCGACATGCTCGACAATCGTCTCTGAACCGCACAGCATGCAGGACAGGTTGGTGCACACGGCCACCATGTGGCGTCCGACCGGTTCCAGCTCGATCATGGAGTAGAAAGAACCGACCTCGTAAACCCGGACCTTCGGCATATCCAGATAATCGGCCACGGCATCCATCAGTTCGCGTGTCACCCAGCCGCCGTTCTGGTGCTGCGCCGCCTCGAGCGCGGCGAGCACGGCTGACTGTTTCTGCTCAGCAGGGAACTTGGTGAGCCAGGCATCAATCGTCGCACGGGACTCTGCATTCAACAGATCGGCTGTGCGTGTTTGTGTAGCACTACTCATCAGCGATCGATCTCCCCGAACACGATATCCTGCGTACCGATGATCGCCACCACGTCGGCGAGCATGTGGCCGCGCGCCATCTCATCCATCGCGGACAGATGCGCATAACCGGGCGCCCGCACCTTCAGGCGGTAGGGCTTGTTGGCACCATCGGAGACCAGGTAGACACCGAATTCACCTTTCGGATGCTCCACGGCGGCATAGGCCTCGCCGGCCGGCACCGTGTAGCCTTCTGTGAACAGCTTGAAGTGATGAATCAGTGCTTCCATGTCGGCCTTCATTTCCTCGCGGCGCGGCGGCGCCAGCTTGGCATCGTCCAGCATCACGGCACCGGGATTGTTGCGCAGCCAGTCGACGCACTGCTTGATAATCCGGTTCGACTGCCGCATTTCCTCGATACGCACCAGGTAACGGTCATAACAGTCGCCGGTGACACCGACCGGGATGTCAAACTGCAGACGGTCATAGACCTCGTAGGGCTGTTTCTTGCGCAGATCCCATTCAATACCGGAGCCGCGCAACATGGGGCCGGAAAAACCCAGCTGCATGGCACGCTCCGGCGTGACCACACCGATGCCGACGGTACGCTGTTTCCAGATACGGTTATCCGTCAGCAGGGTTTCGTATTCATCGACGCAACCCGGAAAACGAGCGGTAAAGGCCTCGATAAAATCCAGCATGGAACCCTGGCGATGTTCGTTCTTGCTGTCCACTTCCTTCTGGCTGTGCCACTTGGACGCCTCGTACTGCGGCATCCTGTCTGGCAGGTCGCGGTAGACGCCGCCGGGACGGTAGTAGGTCGCATGCATGCGCGTACCGGACACGGCCTCGTACAGGTCCATCAGATCCTCGCGCTCGCGGAAGGCGTAGAGAAAGACCGTCATGGCGCCGATGTCCAGACCGTGCGCACCCAGCCACAAGAGGTGATTCAGGATACGGGTAATCTCGTCAAACATGACACGGATGTACTGTGCACGCAGTGGTGCCTCGATACCGAGCAGCTTTTCTATTGCCAGCACGTAGCCATGCTCGTTACACATCATGGACACGTAGTCGAGGCGATCCATGTAACCGATGCTCTGGTTAAACGGCTTGCTCTCGGCCAGCTTCTCGGTGCCGCGATGCAACAGGCCGATATGTGGATCGGCGCGCTCGATCACCTCGCCGTCCATTTCCAGCACCAGGCGCAACACGCCGTGCGCGGCAGGATGCTGGGGCCCGAAGTTCAGGGTGAAATTACGAATCTCAGGCATATGTTATTGCGCCTCTTCCCCGGCTGCCGCCTCGTCTGCTTCCTCGACCAGCTGCGTGAGGTCGATGGCATCAACGGGTCCGGAACGAATGACCTTCGGCACCAGCACGCGCGGCTCGATGCTCACCGGCTGATAGACCACGCGTTTCTTTTCTGCATCGTAGATCACTTCAACATTGCCACTGAGCGGAAAATCCTTGCGGAACGGGTGGCCGACAAAACCGTAATCCGTCAACAGGCGGCGCAGGTCCGGATGGCCATCAAAAAGGATCCCGTAGAGGTCAAATGCCTCGCGCTCGTACCAGTCGGCACTGTTCCAGATAGCGATCACGGACGGTATCACCGGCAGGTCATCATCCGGCGCAAATACCTTCAGTCGCAGGCGCCGGTTTTTGCTGATGGATAGCAGATGGTAAACCGCTGCGAAGCGTTTTGACTGGCGCGGCTTTTCGACCACCAGGTCTTCGGTCACCGCGGGCAAGTCGCCCGGCCGTTGCCGCCTCGACACCACGGCTGAACCCGGAGGTGGTTGATTCCTCGGTGGCCCACTCGTCGCGGCCGTAGTTGGCATAGTCGACGCCGCACACGTCCATCAGTATTTCAAAGCCGAAGTCCGGCTCGTCACGCAGCGCGGTGGCCACGTCCAGCAAGGTATCAGGGGCCATTTCAATGGTCACTTCACCCACGGAATCGACAATCGCCTGCAGGCTTTCACCGAAACGGTGTTGTAATTGCTCTGCAAGCTGGCGGGATGAGTCAGTCACTGTGAATTGCCTGGCAGCCCGTTAGCGGGCAATGGTATTGGTTCGCTTGATTTTATTCTGCAGCTGGATAATCCCGTACAACAGCGCTTCTGCAGTGGGCGGACAGCCCGGCACGTAAATATCAACAGGAACGATGCGGTCACAGCCACGCACCACCGAGTAGGAATAATGGTAGTAGCCGCCGCCATTGGCACAGGACCCCATCGAAATCACCCAGCGCGGTTCGGCCATCTGGTCGTAGACCTTGCGCAGCGCCGGTGCCATCTTGTTACACAGGGTACCCGCGACGATCATCACGTCCGACTGGCGCGGGCTGCCGCGGAAGATGATGCCAAAGCGGTCCAGGTCGTAGCGCGAGGCGCCAGCCTGCATCATTTCGACAGCACAACAGGCGAGACCGAAGGTCATCGGCCACATCGACCCGGTGCGCGCCCAGTTGATCAGCGCATCAGCCGAGGTGGTAACGTAACCCTCCTTGAGGAGTCCCTCTATTCCCATTCCAGCGCCCCTTTCTGCCACTCGTAGATAAAACCGATCACCAGGATTCCAAGGAACACCATCATGGCAACAAAGCCGAACATGCCGATGGAATCGAGTACCACGGCCCAGGGAAACAGGAAGGCAATCTCGAGATCAAAAATAATGAATAAAATAGCAACCAGGTAATAGCGCACATCAAAGCGCATGCGCGTGTCCTCGAAGGCCTCGAAGCCACACTCAAAGGGGGAATTTTTTTCAGCGTCCGGCTTGTGGGGAGACAGCAGGAAACCCAGAACTATCGGACCAACGCCAATGGCAATACCAATGGCGATAAAAATCATGATAGGCAGATAGTTATCCAGCATCGTTTTTGTCTCTTCGGGCCGGTGTAACCAACTATCCGGACTCGATTCGTTTTTTTAGGATCAGACAGGCGATGGAAAAGAGGCATGAAGTCTAGGCCAGCCCATGGTTCCTGTCAAGTGAGAAATTCGGCATTTTTATTATATTTTTCAACAATGTTAACTTGGTTTCTAGGGGTATAAAAAGTAACTATCCTCCATCCGGATGAGCACAACAGGGGCCAAAAATCACTGCAACTCATTGAAAAATCTGGTGCCGATGGCCGGAGTCGAACCGGCACGGCTCTCGCCACTACCCCCTCAAGATAGCGTGTCTACCAATTTCACCACATCGGCCGGGATACATAACCAGAACTGCTACGAGCTTTAACATCTATTCAGGCAAGTCATCTGCCTTTGGCGCTGCCGGTACGGCGGCATCACTTTCTGGAACATCCGGGACATCCGTCTCGGTGGTGACCGTCTCGGTGATCTCCACTGCCGCACCCTGTTCCGCAGCCTGCTGTTGTTCCAGTGCATCAATCACGGCATTGGTTTGTTCAGCTTCCTGTTGCTGAATGGCCTGCTGTTCCAGTTGCTCAGCGATGGTATCAGCAGACCGGGTCTGTTCACGAATCAACGGCGAGGCAATCAACAGACAGTTAATAAAGAAAACCGTGGCCAGGATGCCGGTTGCACGGGTAAAGAATGATCCTGAGCCACGCGCGCCGAACACGGTACCCGAGGCACCGGCACCAAAACCGGCACCCATATCAGCACCCTTGCCCTGTTGCAGCATCACCAGCGCGATGATAGAAACGGACACCAGAATTTGTACTACCAGTAAGAAAGAAAACATATCAGGTTAAACTACTCGTGTCAGTTTAGATAGCCAAGGCTCAACGATTGGCCGCAGATCCAATCGCAAGAAAGTCAGCCGGTTTCAGGGAAGCTCCACCGATCAGCCCGCCGTCAATATCCTCCATTGCCAGCAATTCAGCAGCATTCGCCGCATTCATACTGCCACCATAGAGTATCCTCACCTTGTCGGCGACAGCCGCGTCCCTATCAGCCAGTTTGCCGCGAATGAACGCATGCACTTCCTGGGCCTGATCCGGGCTGGCGGTCTTGCCGGTACCAATTGCCCACACCGGTTCATAGGCAATCACGGCATCTGCCAGTGCACCAACACCCTCAAGGTCAATCACGGCATCCAGCTGGCGCGAGACCACCTGCTCGGTGATCCCCTGCTCGCGTTCTTCCAGCGACTCACCGACACACAGGATCGGCACCAGGCCGGCCTTGCGCGCGGCGGCAAACTTGCTTGCCGTAAACGCGTCACTCTCGCCGTAAATACTGCGGCGCTCGGAGTGTCCGACGAGGGCATACTTGCAGCCCACATCTGTCAGCATTCCGGGGGCAACCTCGCCGGTATAGGCACCGGCCTCCTGATCACTGACATCCTGAGCTCCCAGCGAAATCGAAGCGCCACCAATCAGTGTGGCTACGGTGGGTATGTAAACATAAGGTGGGCACACCGCCATTTCGGCAGTCTTGACCGAGTCCAGACCGGCCTTGACCCCTTCAATCAGCGCCGTAACGCTTTCGAGTGAGCCATTCATTTTCCAGTTACCCGCAACCAGTGGCTGACGCATATCAACATTTCCTTGATAACAACGAGCCGCGTAGCTTAGCCATCCGGGACCGGAAAATCAATGTAATCGCTGCAGCAACCTGCTTTTTTAATCACGCCGGCGTATTCATATCCGGAAACAATCTGATTTTCTCGACGATCGGGCGGTTAATCGCCGGGAGCTGCTGCATTCACGATGTGCACAGACCGACCCGTTCCTGCGATCCTCTGCTGGCAGGCGATTTTTCAGGGCAACGACTTGCTAAACGGCCGCTGCAACCACCGAGGCCAACTGGTTTGCTTCTGCGCTCACCTGCTGCGCATCCTCGCCCTCCACCATGACGCGCACCAGCGGTTCGGTGCCCGACGGACGCAACAGCACCCGGCCCTTGCCGGCAAGTCGCTGCTCGGCAGATTTGACGGCATCCATAATGGCGGGGGTGCTTCCCAGTTCCACCTGGCGGCTCACCGGCACATTGATCATCAGCTGCGGGTATTTCTTCATACCGCTTTTCAACTCATGCAGAGTCTTGTCGTAGCGCACCTGGGCCGCCAGCACCTGTAACGCAGAGACAATGCCATCACCGGTGGTGGTTCGATCCAGGCAGATAATATGACCGGATGATTCACCGCCAATCAGGGAGTTATTTTTCTGCAACAACTCCAGCACATAGCGGTCGCCGACATTGGCACGTGTAAACGCAATGTTGTTGGATTGCAGTGCATGCTCCAGCCCCAGATTGCTCATCAGGGTACCGACGACGCCACCATGCAGCGTACCTTCCTGCTGGCGCGAGCGTGCAATAATGAACAGCAGTTCATCGCCATCCACCAGTTCACCCTTGTTATCGACCATAATGACACGATCACCGTCACCATCCAGTGCAATACCGACATCGGCATTATGTTCCAGCACAACCTTTTGCAGCAGCTCCGGTTGCGTCGATCCACACGCCTGGTTGATGTTCAGACCGTCCGGCTCCACGCCGATGGCAATGACTTCGGCGCCCAGCTCATCAAACACCTCGGGGGCCACATGGTAGGTTGCGCCGTTGGCGCAATCGACAACGAGCTTCAGGCCTCTCAGACTCATCGACAATGGAATGGTGCTCTTGCAGAATTCAATATAACGACCGGCAGCATCCTCAACACGCTCCGCCTTGCCGAGCCGGTCGGAGGCGACCGTCACCATGTCATGGTTGATTTCCGCCTCGATGGCCAGTTCCACCTCGTCCGGCAACTTGGTCCCTTCACTGGAAAAAAACTTGATGCCGTTATCAGCGAACGCATTATGGGAAGCACTGATGACGATACCGGCACAGGCGTGCAGGGTCCGTGTCAGATAGGCAATAGCAGGGGTTGGCATCGGGCCCAGCAGGCGCACATCGACACCGGCGGCTGACAGCCCGGCTTCCAGTGCCGATTCAAACATATATCCCGAGATGCGCGTGTCCTTGCCGATGATGACGCGATTGGCGCGACTACCTCCCAGCACCCGGCCTGTCGCCCAACCCAGCTTGAGCATGAACTCCGCCGTCACCGGGTAATCGCCAACCCGGCCACGAATTCCATCTGTTCCGAAAAATTTCTTTGCCACGTTTGTCTCCGTAATTCTGCTGATTATAGCCTCATGACGAGTCTCCTCGGCCTGCCACAGGCTGCTACTACACCCTGGCCGCGTCCCTGACAGCCTGGCACATCTGAACGGCTTCACGGGTTTCACGCACATCGTGACAACGAACGATAGCCGCCCCCTTCCAGACGGCCAGCACGGCGAGTGCAATGCCAGCATATAACCGTTTATCGACCGGCAATCCCAGGGTTTGACCTATCAATGACTTCCGCGACAAACCAGCCAGTACCGGGAAACCACACGCCACCAACTGCTCCAGATGCTGTAACAACTGCAGGTTATGCGCGCTGGTCTTGCCAAAACCAAAACCCGGATCCAGCAGGATCTGCTCACGAGCGATGCCCTGCTGCATGCACCGGTTTGCGCGTCCCATCAGAAAGTCCCGGACCTCGCTAACCACATCCCCGTAACGGGGCTGCTGCTGCATCGTTTCAGGCGTACCCTGCATGTGCATCAGGCACGTCGGCACACCCAGTCGTGCTGCCACATCGATGGCACCCGGTGCCTGCAAGGCATTGACGTCATTTATGAGTCCTGCCCCGGCCGCCACCGCCGCCTGCATGACCTCGGGTCTGCGCGTATCGATTGACACAGGAACGGCAAGCGTCGCGTGCAGTACCTCAATCACCGGGATCACCCGCCGCAACTCCTCATCGACAGCTACCGGTGCGGCACCGGGCCGGGTGGACTCGCCACCGACATCGATGATGGCAGCACCCTCCTCGACCATGCGTACGGCACGGGCAACAGCCTGTTCGGGTGAAAAAAAATCACCTCCATCCGAAAAGGAATCAGGGGTGATATTAAGAATACCCATGACCTGTGGATGCGACAGGTCAAGCGACCTGCCGGCACAGTCCAGGTTTTTTGCAGGCGTCGAAGCTGGCAGGTTCATGCACTCGAGACGTAGCGACAAACACCCGGAGGCTCGCTGCCCCTTTGGCGATTGCAATAAATCGCGCCAGGGACGGCGTTCCTCCAGGGGTAGACGGGAACTGTATTGCTAGTGCTGACCGGCCGGACCACCAATCTTGGTATCCGATTTCTCGTCAACATCGGTCGGACCACTGTCGCCGGAATCCGCCGTAGGTTCCGAGATATCCCAGTCAGCCGGTGGCCGCGGCGGCTTGCCGGCCATGATGTCGTCGATCTGATCGCTGTCGATCGTTTCGTATTTCATCAGCGCTTTGGCCATGTTATGCAACTTGTCAATGTTGGTCTTCAGGATCTCTTCTGCACGGGCATAGGCACGGTCGATAATGGAGCGTATTTCCTGGTCAATATCGTGCGCTGTCTCATCGGACACCGCCTTGTGCTGCGCAACAGAATGACCGAGGAATACCTCACCTTCGTCTTCACTGTAGGTCAGTGGCCCGAGCTTTTCCGACAAGCCCCACTTGGTCACCATATTGCGTGCCAGTTCCGTGCTGCGCATGATGTCATTCGAGGCACCCGTGGTGACCTTGTCCGGCCCGAAGATCAGCTCCTCGGCAATACGCCCGCCGAACAGGCTGCAGATCTGGCTTTCCAGAAATTCCTTGCTGTGACTGTAGCGGTCCACCTCGGGGAGAAACATGGTGACCCCCAGCGCACGACCGCGCGGGATAATACTGACCTTGTAAACCGGATCATGTGAAGGCATGGAACGGCCAACGATGGCATGCCCGGCCTCGTGGTAGGCAGTCAGTTTCTTTTCATCCTCGCTCATCACCATGGAACGACGCTCCGCGCCCATCATGATTTTGTCCTTGGCCTTTTCCAGATCCTCCATATCGACGAGACGCTTGTTGCCGCGTGCGGCAAACAGTGCGGCCTCGTTCACCAGGTTGGCAAGATCGGCACCGGAAAACCCGGGGGTACCGCGTGCGATAATACTGGCCTTGGCATTATCCGCCATCGGTACCTTGCGCATGTGGACCTTGAGGATCTGTTCGCGACCACGCACATCCGGCAACGGTACAACCACCTGGCGGTCAAACCGGCCCGGGCGCAGCAGTGCCGGATCCAGTACGTCCGGTCGATTGGTGGCCGCAATAACAATTACCCCTTCGTTGCCTTCGAAACCGTCCATCTCGACCAGCAACTGGTTAAGGGTCTGTTCACGCTCATCATGCCCGCCGCCAAGACCGGCGCCACGATGGCGACCAACGGCATCGATCTCGTCGATAAAAATAATGCAGGGGGCATGCTTCTTCGCCTGATCGAACATGTCGCGTACCCGTGAGGCACCGACACCGACAAACATCTCCACAAAATCGGAGCCCGAAATGGTGAAGAACGGCACCTTTGCCTCGCCGGCAATGGCCTTCGCCAGCAGCGTCTTGCCGGTACCGGGCGAGCCAACCATCAAAACACCGCGCGGAATCTTGCCACCCAGGCGCTGGAACTTGCTCGGGTCGCTGAGGAACTCGACCAGCTCACCGACTTCTTCCTTGGCCTCTTCCACGCCGGCCACATCGGCAAATGTCGTTTTCACCTGGTCCTCACCAAGCATGCGCGCCTTGCTCTTGCCAAACGACATGGCACCGCGGCCACCGCCGCCACCTTGCATCTGGCGCATAAAGAAGATCCACACGCCAATCAGCAGCAACATCGGAAACCAGTTGATAAAGATGGTCATGAGCAGGCCATGTTCGTTCGGCCCGGTGACCTTGACCTCGACATCGTTGGTCAGCAGGTCATCCACCATTTTCGGATCGTCAGGTGGCGTGATGGTGGTGAATCGTGAGCCGTCAATGCGAGTACCTTTAACGGTGTGTTCCTCAATCTCCACCTTTTGTATGCGGCCCTGCTGCACTTCGTTGATGAAGTCAGAGTAGTTGATAGGCTGGCCAGCCGTTGATTTTGGACCAAAATTGTTAAATACGGTCATCAGCACTATTGCAATGACAACCCAGAGCATGAGATTTTTTGCCAGATCGTTCAAACCAGAGTCCTCGAGTTACTTATGTTTGTATGAGCTGCGTCAGCACCTGTATGACGGCGCGTCAAAAGCGTGTCTTTAGCCATTATGACACATTCGCATTGATACGACCTTTCGCCAAAACATACACCTCGCGGCTCCTCGATCGTGAAGCTTTAGGCTTCCTAATCAAAACGTTGCGGTACTGTCCTCGTAAATCTTTCAGGAGAGCATCGAAACCCTCTCCCTGAAACCCCTTGAACAGCAGGTCCCCGCCCTTGCCCAGCACCGATGCCGCAAAATCAGCTGCCAGCTCAACGAGGTACATGCTGCGTGGCTGGTCAACGGCATCCATACCACTAATATTGGGCGCCATATCCGACATTACAAGGTTGACCGTGGCACCGCCAAGCAGTTCCATCAGAGAGACAAGTACTTCATCTTCGCGGAAATCACCCTCTATGAACTCAACACCAGGCAATGGCTCCATGGGCAGGATATCGAGTGCAATTATGCGGCCCTTGTCGCCAAGTGCCTCCGCGGCGTACTGCGCCCAGCCACCGGGCGCCGCACCCAGATCCACGACCACGGCACCAGGACGCAGGATACGGTCTTTTTGCTGTATCTCGTCCAACTTGTAGACAGCACGCGAACGGTAACCTTCGCGTTGCGCGCGTTTGACAAACTCGTCGTCAAAATGTTTTTTCAGCCACTGGTGGCTGCTCTTGCTTCTGCCCATTTCCTGTTGTCCAGCGGTGGCTCGATAGCCGTATAATCACACCATTGTTAACGGAAACACGGATTATGTCACTAACCGAAAAGATGAAGCGCGACCTGCGCGGTCGCGGACACACACTGAAACCCGTTGTCAGCACCGGAAATGCCGGAATCAGCAAGGCCGTTCTGAGAGAGATCGATTTATCACTGGAACATCACGAGCTGATGAAAATCAGGATCGGTGCCGCCGACCGCGAGCAGCGCAAGATCCTCATCAACGATATCTGCAACAGCTGCAATGCCGAAATAGTACAGGCCATCGGGCACATTGCACTTATCTACAGGGAAAAAATAGACTAGTCCCTGTTTCCTTGACCTGCCGCTACCAGTGTCATACCCAGAACGCTGGTCATCAAAAACAGCACGCTCGCGAGGCCATGTAACTGGGCAAAGCGCACCGTGTCCGTCAACCCTTGCACACGCAACCCGGCCACCATCGGTGTAATCACAAACTGACCGACGACAACGAGCAACAGCATGATGATGATAACCGCTGCACGCCAGTTAACCCCCCTGAAGGTCAGTCCGTTAATAATCAGTAGCAAAACGCCACACAGCAGACCGAGGTAACTGGTAACACTGAACAAACTACCGGCAACACTGCCCGCCAGCGCACGGTCATCCAGCTCCGCGAATAGCAGTGGCGCCACCATGAAGCCCGTCACCCACAAGGCACCAACCCACAGGGTAAGCAGAATACGCTCGATGACATGAAACAGTTTGGTATTCAATACAGTATCGTCATTGCCGCGATGGCGGGAGAAAAGCACGCCGCGCATTGACTCTCCAAAAGGCGGCCCGCAGGATGAGCGTAGCGAATAATGCAGGGGGAAGGCACCGAATGATCAGTGTCTAGATATAGTTGACTTCGACAATTTCAAGGTTTCTTTCGCCCCCCGGTACAATAACCGACACCACATCACCCTCGACCTTGGCAATCAGCGCCCGGGCAATGGGTGAATTAATCGAGATCATACCAACCTTGATATCGGCTTCATCCTCGCCAACAATTTGGTAGACAATGCTTTCCTCAGTATCTTCATCCATCAGTTCAACCGTGCAACCGAATACCACCTTGCCATTGGCAGGAAGTTTAGTGACATCAACGATATGGGCATGACTCAGCTTGCCCTCGATCTCCTTGATACGGCCCTCGGCAAAACTCTGCTGCTCACGGGCAGCGTGATATTCGGCATTCTCTTTCAAATCACCGTGAGCGCGCGCCTCCGCGATGGCCTGGATGATGCGTGGGCGATCCACCGTCTTCAGACGCGACAGCTCCTCGCGTAACTTCTCAGCGCCTTTGGCAGTAATCGGTACCTTCTTCGTCATGCTCGTTACTCCTGGTGCAGACTTTGCAGACTGGTGACGTTCCCGGTATCCAGGTAATCCAGCGCCATACAGGTCGCGCGTGCACCGGCCATCGTCGTGCTGTAGGAAATCTTGTTGTGCAGGGCCGTTCTGCGAATTGTATAAGAATCGGCGATCGCCTGTTTACCCTCGGTGGTATTGACGATCAGATCGATCTGACCGTTCTTGATCATGTCGACCACGTGCGGACGCCCTTCCATGACCTTGTTGACGACACCGCATTCAGTACCATCGGCACTGATCGCCGCCGCCGTGCCGCGTGTCGCCACCAGTTTAAAACCTTTCTTCGTCAGATCACGCGCCAGCGCAACCACGTCGCTGCGATCTGCCTTGCGCACACTCAGGAACGCCGTACCCCTGACCGGGACCGCATTACCGGCACCCAGCTGGGCCTTGGCAAACGCCTCTCCAAAGGTCATGCCAATGCCCATGACCTCACCGGTGGATTTCATTTCCGGACCAAGCAAGGGATCAACACCCTGGAACTTGATAAACGGGAACACCGCTTCCTTGACGGAATAGAAGGCCGGTTTGCTCGCCTCCGTGTAGCCCTGTGCCCGCAATGACTTGCCGGTCATGACGCTGGCCGCGATCTTCGCCAGTGGCCGCGCGGTCGCCTTGGAGACAAAGGGTACGGTGCGTGAGGCACGCGGGTTGACCTCTATCAGGTAGATGTCATCGCCCTTCACGGCAAACTGGGTATTCATCAGGCCAAGCACCTTCAGCTCTTTCGCCATGCGTGCGACCTGCTCAGACATGCGCGCCTGTATTTCCTCGCTGAGGGTGTAGGGCGGCAATGAACAGGCAGAGTCACCGGAGTGCACACCGGCCTGTTCGATATGTTCCATGATGCCACCGATCAACACGTCCTCACCATCAGAAATGGCATCGATATCAACCTCGACGGCATCATCCAGAAAACGATCGAGCAATACCGGCGAGTCATTTGATACCTGCACGGCCTCGCGCATGTAGCGGGCCAGGTCATCCTGCGAATAGACGATTTCCATGGCACGTCCACCGAGTACATAGGAGGGACGCACCACCAGTGGATAACCGACCTCGTCCGCCAGTATCAGGGCCTGTTCCTCATCCGATGCAATCTGGTTGGACGGTTGCAGCAGCCCCAGTTTCTGCACCATCTGCTGAAAGCGCTCACGGTCTTCCGCGTGATCAATGGCATCCGCGGAGGTACCGATGATGGGGGCACCATTCGCCTCCAGGCCTCGCGCCAGTTTCAGCGGCGTTTGCCCACCGTATTGCACGATCACACCCTTCGGCTGCTCGACGTGAATAACCTCCAGCACATCTTCCAGGGTCAGGGGTTCGAAATACAACCGGTCAGAGGTGTCGTAATCCGTCGACACCGTTTCCGGGTTACAGTTAACCATGATGGTCTCGAAGCCATCCGCGCGGCAGGCCATGGCCGCATGCACGCAGCAGTAATCAAACTCGATGCCCTGCCCGATGCGGTTGGGGCCGCCACCCAGCACCATGATCTTGTCATTACCGCTGGGCAGCGCTTCGCACTCCTCTTCATAGGTGGAATACATGTAGGCTGTCGAGGTAGAGAACTCGGCCGCACAGGTATCGACCCGTTTATAGACCGGCCGTACAGCCAGGTCGTGACGACGCTGGCGCACCTTGCCCTCGGTACAGTCCAGCAGTCGTGCCAGCCGCCTGTCAGAAAATCCCTTGCGCTTCAGTTGCCTCAGGCGCCCGGCATCGAGGGCCTCGACACTCAACGATCGCAGGCTGTTCTCCTCGGCCACCAGATCACCGATCTGCGCCAGGAACCAGGGGTCAATCGCCGTCAGCTCAAACAACTCCTCGGCTGTCAGCCCGGCACGAAAACCGTCGGCGACATTCCAGAGACGTTCCGGGCGTGCAATACGCAACTCTTTAATCAGGTCACGCCGCGCACCCTCGGCGGACAGGTCAACGACCTCGTCCAGTCCATCGACACCGGTCTCCAGGCCGCGCAGGGCCTTCTGCAGGGATTCCTGGAAGGTGCGGCCAATAGCCATCACCTCGCCCACGGATTTCATCTGCGTACCCAGCACCGGTTCCGCCTGGGGAAATTTTTCAAAGGTAAAACGCGGCACCTTGGTGACCACGTAATCAATGGTCGGCTCGAACGAGGCTGGTGTGGCGCCACCGGTAATCTCGTTCTGCAGCTCGTCCAGGGTAAAACCGACGGCCAGCTTCGCGGCCACCTTGGCAATCGGAAAACCGGTCGCCTTGGAGGCCAGTGCCGAGGAACGCGACACGCGCGGATTCATCTCGATCACGATCATGCGACCGTCTTCGGGATTGATTGCGAACTGCACGTTGGAGCCACCGGTCTCCACGCCAATCTTGCGCAGCACGGCAAGCGAGGCATTGCGCATGATCTGGTATTCCTTGTCTGTCAGGGTCTGCGCCGGTGCGATGGTGATGGAGTCACCGGTATGCACGCCCATGGGATCGAGATTTTCGATGGAACAGATAATGATGCAATTGTCGTTCCTGTCACGCACCACCTCCATCTCGAATTCTTTCCAGCCGAGGATGGATTCTTCCAGCAACACCTCGCTGGTCGGTGACAGGTCCAGCCCGTGCTCGCAGATACTGACGAACTCTTCCTTGTTGTAGGCGATGCCACCGCCACTGCCGCCCATGGTGAAAGACGGCCGGATGATGACCGGGAAACCGATCGATGCCTGCGCCTGATGAGCCTCCTCCATGCTGTGCACCACGGTTGCCCGCGGCGTACTCAGCCCAATGTCGGTCATGGCGTCGCGAAACAGGCCGCGGTCCTCGGCCATGTCGATGGCCTCGCGGCTGGCGCCGATCAGTTCCACGCCGAATTTCTTCAGCACGCCTTCCCGTACCAGGTCGAGGGCACAGTTCAGGGCCGTCTGTCCGCCCATGGTCGGCAGCAGCGCATCCGGGCGTTCCTTCTCGATAATGTACGCCAGGGTCTGCCAGTGCACCGGCTCGATATACACAGCATCCGCCATGTCCGGATCGGTCATGATGGTGGCCGGATTTGAGTTCACCAGCACCACCCGGTAGCCTTCCTCGCGCAATGCCTTGCAGGCTTGCGCGCCCGAATAGTCGAACTCGCACGCCTGGCCGATCACAATCGGGCCGGCGCCGATAATCAGGATACTGTTGATGTCGGTGCGTTTCGGCATAACCTAGCTCAACCTCGACCGGATGGCATCGACAAAACGGTCAAACAAAGACGCCACGTCGTGCGGACCGGGACTCGCCTCGGGGTGACCCTGGAAGCTGAATGCGCTGCAATCCGTGCGCGCCACGCCCTGCAGCGAGCCGTCAAACAGGGAGCGGTGTGTGGCCACCAGGTTTTCCGGCAGGCTGGCATCATCGACGGCAAAGCCGTGATTCTGGCTGGTGATCATGACCTGCCCGCCTTCCAGGTCCTGCACCGGGTGATTGGCGCCGTGATGACCGAATTTCATCTTTACCGTACGCGCACCGCTGGCAAGCGATAACAGCTGGTGGCCCAGGCAAATTCCGAAGATTGGCAGGCCGCTACCTAGTAATTCACGAATCGCTTCAATAGCATACACGCACGGCTCCGGGTCGCCGGGCCCATTGGAGAGAAACACACCGTGCGGTTGCAGCGCCAGCACCTCGCTCGCAGGCGTCGTTGCCGGCACCACGGTCAGGCGGCAGCCGCGATCGGCCAGCATGCGCAGAATGTTGCGTTTCACCCCGAAGTCATAAGCGACCACGTGCAGGGGTAACTCACCGTCACTGCTGTCATCGGGCAGACCATCAGCCAGCGACCAGGTGCCTTGCTGCCAGGAATAGGACTCTGCTGTCGTCACGACCTTCGCCAGATCCATCCCCTGCAGTCCAGGGAACTCGCGGGCCTGAGTCACGGCGGCCTGCTCGTCGATCGCATCACCGGCCATGATGCAACCGGCCTGTGCACCCTTGTCGCGCAGGATGCGGGTCAGGCGGCGTGTGTCGATGTCAGCGATGCCGATGACACCGCGTGCGATCAGATAATCCTGCAAGGATGACTGGCTGCGCCAGCTGCTGGCCAGCAGTGGCAGGTCACGAATAACCAGGGCGGCGCAATGAATGTCCGTGGCCTCCTCGTCTTCCGGATTGGTGCCGACATTACCGATATGCGGGTAGGTCAGGGTGACGATCTGCTGTGCGTAAGAGGGGTCGGTGAGAATTTCCTGGTAGCCGGTCATGGCGGTGTTGAAAACCACCTCGCCGGTAATATGTCCATCAATACCAATAGCGGTGCCACGGAAGAGACTTCCGTCTGCAAGGGCCAACAGGGCCGCTTTCTTCAACAGGACCTCCGCATCTGACGTAGAAAACGGGAGGGTTCCCGAGGAACCTTCCCGTTTATTCACTACCGGTTAACCACCAAAATATGCAGCGAATTGTACTGGATCGCGGCGGCGGTTGTCTACGGCCGCCTCACCTTAGACCCAGCACGTCCTGCATGTCGTACAGGCCGGCATCCCGCTGCATCAGCCAGGCCGCGGCCCGCAGGGCACCATTGGCAAAGGTCATGCGGCTGGAGGCCTTGTGGGTAATTTCCACACGCTCGCCACTGCCGGCGAACAGCACGGTGTGATCGCCGACGATATCCCCGGCCCTGATGGTCTCGAAGCCGATGGTATGGCTATCGCGCTCCCCGGTATACCCTTGCCGCCCGTAGACGGCGCAGCTATTCAGGTCCCGACCCAACGCAGTGGCAACCACCTCGCCCATCCGCAGTGCCGTACCCGAGGGGGCATCCACCTTGTGGCGATGATGTGCCTCGATAACCTCGATATCCACATCATCACCCAGCACCCGTGCTGCCGTGTCCAGCAGCTTGAAACACAGATTCACACCGATACTCATGTTCGGTGCAAATACAAGGGCGATATCCTGCGCTGCCGCTGCAATCTGCCCTTTCTCCTCGTCACTGAAGCCGGTGGTACCGATCACCATGCGGCGGCCGGCCTGGCGGCAGACCTGCAGGTTGACGAGTGTCGGTTCAGGCCGGGTAAAGTCAATCAACACGTCAAAGTCATCGCGCACCGCGGCCAGGTCCGCGCCCACGGTAATACCGAGCTTGCCGATTCCAGCGAGATCACCGGCATCGGCGCCCAGCAGTGAGCTATCCGGATGTTCCAGTGCCACGCTGACTTCTAGTCCCTCGGTCTGCTGGCAGGCCTCGATCAGGCTGCGTCCCATGCGACCGGCCGCGCCGGTAATTGCGATTCTTGTCATGTCTATCTGTATATCGTGTCGGGAATGAGCAAAGAGTGAGAGTTCACCGGGGTGAAGTCAATATGAATTCTGGTGTGTGGGGACTATTTGGGATCAGGTTTTACCCTGAAGGGCGAGATACATTTTATCCGTTTATTTCGCCCATTCGGGCGAAACAATAAAGGAAAAAAGAAGCACCCCGCCAGAGCGGACGTAACAATCAGGTAAAAAAACTACCCCGCAAGGCCATCAAAAAACTTCTTCACGCCATCCATCCACGACGATGCCTGCGGACTGTGGCGCTCACCACCCTCTTCCACATGTCCATAAAATTCCTTCAACAGGTCCTTCTGTTTACGCGTCAACTTCACCGGGGTCTCGACCATGACCTTGCACAGCAGATCACCCACGGGGCCGCCGCGCACCGGCTTTACGCCTTTACCGCGCATGCGGAACATTTTGCCCGTTTGCGTCTCGGGTGGAATCTTGAGGCTGACCCGTCCGTTCAGTGTCGGCACTTCCAGTTCACCGCCCAGCGCAGCCGTCACAAAGCTGATGGGCACTTCACAATAGAGATTGCTCTCCTGGCGCTGAAAGATGGGATGTGCTTTGACCGATACCTGCACATACAGGTCACCGGGCGGTCCACCACTTTCACCCGCCTCTCCCTCTCCCGCGAGACGGATGCGGTCACCGGTATCGACACCGGCCGGAACCTTGACCGAGAGGGTCTTGCGTTCCTGCACCCTGCCCTTGCCACGACAGCTACCGCATGGATCCGAAATAATGGTGCCTTTCCCCTGACAATGCGGACAGGTCTGCTGCACGGAAAAGAAACCCTGCTGCATGCGCACCTGTCCATGCCCGCCGCAGGTGGTACAGGCTGTCGGCGAACTGCCTTTCTTCGCACCGCTGCCGCCACAGGTTGTACAGTTCACCTGGGTGGGTACGCGGATCTTCACCTCGGTGCCAGCAACCGCCTCTTCCAGCGAGAGGTCCAGATTGTAGCGCAAATCAGAACCGCGGTAGACGCGTTGACCGCCACCTCGCCCGCCACCAAAGATGTCGCCAAACACGTCACCGAAAATATCATTGAAACCACCGGCACCGGCAGCACCGTGACCAAAACCGGCACCCATGGAAGGGTCGACCCCGGCATGTCCGAACTGATCATAGGCAGCCCGTTTGTGTGAATCGTTGAGGACCTCAAAGGCCTCCTTGCACTCCTTGAATTTTTCCTCGGAACCGGCATTACCCTGGTTACGGTCGGGATGATGTTTTTGCGCGGCGCGCCGGTAGGCCTTCTTTAACTCGGCCTCGCTGCAGTTTTTGGAGACACCAAGGACTTCGTAGTAATCACGCTTTGACATGTTCGCTCAGCAACTATGTTGTTTGTAACTAAAGAAAACCAAAAATACTGACTGATTTCTGTACGGCAAAAATCCGGACCCATGCAAACGGGTCCGGATTTTTGTTAAATTTCGAAGTGTACAGCTGCCGCTACTTGCTATCGGCATCCTTCACTTCTTCAAACTCGGCATCGACGACATCATCTCCCGCCGTGCCGGCATCGCCTTCCGCAGCTGTAGCCCCTTCAGCAGCACCCTGTTCGGCCTGCTCCTTGTAGACACGCTCTGCCAGCTTGCCGGACTTCTCGCCGAGTTCACTGGTCTTCGCCTCGATGGCCGCCTTGTCATCACCCTTCATGGCTTCCTGCAGTGCCTCGATAGCCGCCTCGATGTCTTTCTTCTCGGACTCGTTTACCTTGTCGCCCAGGTCGGCGAGTGACTTGTTGGTGGCATGTATCAGGCCATCCGCCTGATTGCGCACATCGATCAGCTCATGGAACTTGCGATCTTCCTCGGCATGCGCCTCGGCATCCTTGACCATCTTGTCGACTTCGTCATCCGACAGGCCACTGGAGGCCTTGATCTGGATAGACTGCTCCTTGCCGGTCGCCTTGTCCTTGGCGGACACATGCAGGATACCATTGGCATCGATGTCGAAGGTCACCTCGATCTGCGGCACGCCACGTGGTGCCGGCGGGATATCGCTCAGGTCGAAGCGGCCCAGCGACTTGTTGGCCGTTGCCACATCGCGTTCACCCTGCAACACATGCACCGTCACGGCAGACTGGTTGTCATCCGCGGTGGAGAACACCTGGTTTGCCTTGGTCGGGATGGTGGTGTTCTTCTCGATCAGCTTGGTCATGACGCCACCCAGCGTTTCGATACCCAGTGACAGCGGTGTCACGTCAAGCAACAGCACATCCTTGACCTCACCGCCGAGCACGCCGCCCTGGATAGCCGCGCCGATGGCAACGGCCTCGTCCGGGTTCAGGTCCTTGCGCGGTTCCTTGCCAAAGAAGTTCTGTACGGCTTCCTGCACCTTAGGCATACGTGTCTGTCCACCGACCAGGATAATGTCATCGATATCGCTGGCAGACAGACCGGCATCCTTGAGTGCCTGCTTGCAGGGATCGATAGTGCGATCAATCAGGTCTTCGACCAGTGATTCCAGCTTGGTACGCGTCAGCTTCATGTTGAGGTGCTTCGGACCGCTGGCGTCAGCCGTGATGTACGGCAGATTGACATCGGTTTGCTGGCTGGATGACAGCTCGATCTTGGCCTTCTCGGCACCTTCCTTGAGACGCTGCATGGCCAGTGGATCACCACGCAGGTCCATGCCCTGGTCTTTCTTGAATTGATCGGCCAGGTAGTCGATCAGGCGCTTGTCGAAGTCCTCACCACCGAGGAAGGTATCACCGTTGGTGGACAGCACCTCGAACTGGTGTTCGCCATCGACATCGGCAATCTCGATAATGGAGACATCAAACGTACCACCACCCAGATCATAGACAGCGAGCTTCTGATCACCGCGCTTCTTGTCCATGCCATAGGCCAGCGCCGCCGCTGTCGGCTCGTTGATAATGCGCTTGACGTCCAGCCCGGCAATGCGGCCGGCATCCTTGGTCGCCTGGCGCTGCGAATCGTTAAAGTAGGCCGGCACGGTAATGACCGCCTCGGTGACTTTCTCGCCCAGGTAGTCTTCCGCGGTGCTTTTCATCTTCTGCAGTACGCGTGCCGCCACTTCCGGCGGCGCCATGCGTTTGCCCTGTGCCTCAACCCAGGCATCGCCGTTATCCGCCTTGACAATCTTGTAGGACACGAGGCCGATGTCGCGCTGCACCACTTCTTCATCAAAGCGGCGTCCGATCAGGCGCTTGACCGCAAACAGGGTATTGGTGGGATTGGTGACCGCCTGACGCTTGGCCGCCTGCCCCACCAGAACCTCGTCACCATCGGTAAAACCGACGATCGACGGCGTGGTGCGGTCGCCCTCGCTGTTCTCGATTACCCGGGCCTCACCGCCTTCCATCACCGCCACACAGGAGTTGGTGGTTCCCAGGTCAATTCCTATAATTCTGCCCATTTTCTATAATCTCCACGTAACTGTTTGATATGTTTGAGTTTGAACCTGAATTCGTATAATCCTTTAGTTGGGGGTGAACGGTCTGAAAATCAAGCCTGTGCCGCTATTTAGTTGGCCGCGGGCGCCTTCGAAACGATGACCATTGCCGGGCGAATCAAGCGGCCGTTCAATGTATAGCCCTTCTGTACCACGTTCACCACGGTATTCGGCTCGACATCACCCCGCTCCTGCATCGACATGGCCTGGTGAAAATCCGGATCAAAAACTTCATCCTGGGGATTCACTTCCTTGATGGCGGCCTTGTCCATGGCGCTTGAAAGCATTTGCAGAGTCAGTTCGACCCCTTCCTTGAGCGAGCCGGTTTCGGCACCCTCGACATCAAATGCCGCCAGGCCCATCTCCAGGCTGTCCTTGACGGGTAACAGTTCATTGGCAAAACCTTCCAGCGCAAACTTGTGTGCATTCGCCAGATCCCGCCCGGAACGCTTGCGCAGGTTGTCCATTTCCGCCTGCAGACGTACCACCTGGTCCCAGTGTTCATCCGCCTTGCCGCGCGCATCTTCCAGCAGGGCGGTCAGCTCGGCATGATCTGGCTGCTCGTCCGTGCTGACTTCCTGTTCTGCACTGACGTTATCCGGGAACACCTCTTCAGTTGAAGCATTGTTGGCATTTTCCTTATCTGACATAGATTTACTCCACAATCCTGATATTTTTTATAAATAATTTCGTCGCACCACCACGGGCACATGCTCGCTAGCTGAAGAGATGGGGGTTATTCCTTGTGATTCAAGGCGGCACCCAGCAAGCGTGCCGTGGCATCAACAATCGGGATCACCCGATTATAGGCCATCCTTGTTGGACCAATGACACCCAGCACCCCCATGACCTGGCCGTCCACCGAGTAAGGGGCCGTGACCATACTGCATTCATCGAGCATCTGATAGCCGGATTCCTCACCAATAAAGATCTGTATGCCTTCACTGTGAATGCACTGATCCAGCAGGTTCAGTATGTCGCGTTTCTGGTTAAAGGCATCAAACAGCTTGCGCAGCTTGTCGATATCGCAGAGTTCCTGAAACTCCATGAGGTTGGTTTGACCCGCCATGACAAAATCCTCATCCTGCTTGGATTCCAGCACCTGGTCCGCCATGTGCATGGCCGTCATCATCATGCTGTTCATATTGCTGCGCGTTTCCCGCATTTCGCGCAGCAGGGTGGCACGCACCTCGGCAAGGTCCTTGCCGGCGAATATTTCATTCAGGTAGTTAGAGGCCTGCTGCAGTTCTGAGGCAGAGTGCTGTTTCTCGGTCTTGAGTATACGGTTTTGTACCTCATCCTCACCGGTTACCAGTATCGCCAGCACCCGGTCTTCCGACATTGGAATAAACTCGACGCGCTTGAACAGGGCATGTTCATGGCTTGGCAGGGTAACAACCCCGGCCATGCGGGTAATACCGGAAAGCAGTGCGGAAGCGGACTCCACCAGGTGTATCGGTGTCTGCTCCAGTGACAACTCCAGGCGTATTTTTTCTATAGAAAGACTGTCCAGCGGCTGCACGTTCAGCAGCGTATCGACAAAAAAACGGTAGCCCTGCACGGTGGGCACACGGCCGGCCGAGGTATGCGGGGAACTGATGAAGCCCAATGACTCCAGGTCGGACATAACATTACGGATGGTCGCCGGGCTTAAGTCCAGACCCAGTTCACGCGCCAGGGTACGCGATCCCACGGGCTGGCCATCCCGCACATAGCGGTCAATCAATGACCGCAGCATCCGCTGGGCACGATCGGGCAAGTCATGTTTTGTATCAGACATAGCTTTGCAGCCTGTGTGTCAGTGCAGTAACGACATGATAATTGATTTAGCACTCAAGGCGGAAGAGTGCCAGCAGGGGCCTTTGCCACCGGTACCGTAATCCGCAGCGGGGTAGTTGGCGCACCCGGTGAGTCATGTTAGTTTCACCTTCCACTGCCCGGAACAACTATGACACCGTATTTCAAACATATTGGCCTGATTGGTAAATTGGAAGACCCCAATGTCTCGTCCACCCTGCGGGCACTCACCGGCTACCTGGAGCAGCAACAAGTTGAGATTCTGCTCGACGGGTCCCTCGCGGACATCCTCCCGGAGAGCCCGCATGCCGTGGTCGAGCGGGCTACGCTGGCACACAGCTGTGACCTGGTTATCGTGGTCGGCGGTGACGGCACCTTGTTGAATGCCGCCCGCAGCCTGGCTGAATCGGACATTGCCGTGCTCGGCATCAACCTCGGGCGTCTGGGTTTCCTGGTGGATGTATCGCCCGAGGATATGCCCCGGGAACTGGATAAAATCCTCTCCGGTCAATTTTCCGAGGAACAGCGCACCCTGTTGCACATGACGGTCATCCGTGATGGTGAGGTGATCAGCCAGAGTTCCGCGCTGAACGATGTCGTCGTGCACAAGAGAGACATCGCCCGCATGATCGAGCTGGATACCTATATCGACGGCCATTTTCTCAACACCAACCGCTCGGATGGCCTGATCGTCTCAACGCCGACAGGATCCACTGCCTACGCCCTCTCCGGCGGTGGTCCGATCCTGCATCCAAAGCTGGAGGCCATCACGCTGGTACCCATTTGCCCGCACACCCTCAGCAACCGTCCGATCGTGATCGATGATGATTCCGTCATCGAGATCATCATCCACACAGGCACCCTTGAGGCCACGGTCTCCTGTGACGGACAGGTCGATCAATCGCTGGAAGCCGATGACCTCATCACCGTGCGCAAGCATGACCATGCGCTGCGCCTGCTGCACCCGCCGGGGCATGATTATTTTGCCGTACTGCGGGAAAAACTGCGCTGGAGCAAACAGCCCTGAAGACGGCTGACAGGTCACCATGCTCACGCATATTCACGTTCGCAACCTCGCGATTGTCGATGAAATAGAAGTCGAACTGACCGCCGGCATGACCACGCTGACGGGTGAAACCGGCGCCGGAAAATCCATTCTCGTGGATGCGCTTGGCCTGGTGCTTGGTGATCGTGCAGACAGTTCCATGGTACGTCATGGCTGCGAACGCGCAGAAATATCCGCCTGTTTTCAAATCCAGGACCATTCCGCCGTTTGTCAATGGCTGGCGGAGCAGGCACTAGACCTGGATGGTGAATGTCAGCTACGCCGTATCATTAATCGTGAGGGTCGCACGCGCGGCTACATCAACGGCCAGGCCGTACCCATGCAGTCACTGCGTCAACTGGGTGAGCAACTGGTGGACATCCACGGCCAGCATGAGCACCAGTCATTATTGCGCAGCGGTATGCAACGTCAGTTACTGGATGCCTTCGGCGCTCATCAAGCACAGCTTGACCGGCTGGCAGCGATCTACAACGAATGGAAAGCAGCCAATGCTGAACTGCAAGGGTTGTTCGGCAACGACGCCGAACGTGACGCCCGCCTCGACCTGCTGCGTTATCAACGCCAGGAGCTGGAATCCCTGGAACTGGACACAGAGGGCATAAGGAATATTGACGAAGAGCATGCCCGCCAGGCCAATGCCGGTCGACTGCTGGAATCGTCCCGGCAGGGACTGGAACATCTCGATGCCGATGAAGGCCCCTCCGCCAGCTCCCTGCTGAACCAGACGCTGGATGAACTCAGTGAACTGGCCACCTTGGATAGCGGGCTGGAAGACACGGTCCAGTTGCTCGGCGAAGCCGCTGTGTTAATCAAGGAAGGGACTGACTCGCTGCGTCAGTATTCCGAACGACTCGATATTGACCCGCAACGATTGCAATGGCTGGAACAGCGCATCGGTATCCTGCATGACCTGGCGCGCAAACACCGCTGCAACCCGGAAGACCTGCCGGTAATCGAAGCAGACATTCGCAAGGAACTGGACAGCATCGAGCACGCCGATGAACACCGTGAAGCACTTCAGGCAAGGCTTGCGACACAACAGCAGGATTATCTGGATTGTGCCAGGCAGTTAACCGCAAAACGTACCCGCACTGCAAAGGCATTTGGCAAGGAAATTACCGACGCCATGCAGACGCTCGGCATGACCGGCGGTGTGTTCTCCGTGCACGTCAATCCGCGTACAGGAAAGGCCCTCAGCCCGCAAGGGATGGACGACATCGAATTTATGGTCAGCGCGAACAGGGGCCAGCCGGCACAACCCATGAGCAAGGTGGCCTCGGGAGGCGAGCTATCGCGCATCAGCCTGTCCATCCAGGTGATATCGGCCAGCAGTGACACCATCCCGACAATGATATTCGATGAAGTCGATAGCGGCATTGGTGGCGGTGTCGCAGAAATTGTCGGCCAGAAACTGCGTGCACTGGGCCGGGAACGACAAGTGTTGTGTGTCACGCACCTGCCACAGGTCGCGGCGCTGGCACATCAACAGCTGCAGGTCAGCAAACTTTCGGGCAAGGACACCACCCGTACCCGCATTCGTTCACTGAACGAAGCAGAACGCATTGACGAACTGGCGCGTATGCTGGGCGGTGTGAAAATCACACAGCAGACACGAGAGCATGCCCGGGAGATGCTGCTACAGGGGCAGGCCCCGACACGGACCACAGTCAAACAGAAAAAGCCGAAACGAACCGGTTAACAATCCTGCAGGTCATGGGTTACAGTGCCTGGCATTTTTTGCAAATGCCGTACATGTACAAACAATGGTCAGTTAATTCATAACCGAGGTCCGCGGCGATGGCCTTTTGCCGCTTTTCGATAGTCTCATCGATAAACTCGTCCACCTGGCCGCATTTCACGCACACAATGTGATCATGGTGACTGCCTTCGTTAAGTTCAAAGACGGAATGTCCGCCCTCGAAGTGATGTCGGGTCACCAGGCCGGCCGCTTCGAATTGCGTCAGCACCCGGTAAACGGTGGCCAGTCCGATATCCTCACCGGTATCCAGCAAGGCCTTGTAGACGTCCTCGGCACTCTGATGGCGGCTACTCGTATGTTCCAGGATGTCAAGGATCTTCATCCTCGGCAGCGTGACTTTCAGACCGGCCTTGCGTAACTCGCTGGATTCCAATGCAACCTCTCCTGTATTGATGCCACTGACGGCAAACTTGCGGTATTATGCGGCCGTCAACCCCGGGAACACGACCGATCTGCAAATGAAAAAGCTTCTCATTATTATAACCTGTATTGCAAGTCTATCGTCCACGGCCTGCTCGAGATATCACCTGGTCCATAAAATTGACATTCAGCAGGGCAATGTCATTACCCAGGATGAGGTTAATCAGCTGGAACCCGGCATGAACCGACGACAGGTGCAGTACATCATGGGTTCCCCGATGATTGCCGATGTCTTTCACCAGGACCGCTGGGATTACGTCTATCTGTTCCAGCCGGGCTATGGCGAGAAGCTTGAGGAACGCGTCACTCTGCATTTCGAGAATGACGAATTGTCACGCATCAGCGGTACCCTGCACCCGGATGAGGACGGCAGAGCCAAGGCACGACCGCAGCAGGTCACCCTCGTTGTCCCTCCCGAAGTACGCGTCGAACCCGGGGTCTTCAACAAGCTATGGCACTGGATGACATTTCGTAAAGCGGGTGAATACAGTTACATCAGTTCGCAGGATCCCGGTTACTCGCGGACAAACAAACCAGGCCAGGATTCAAGCAGCGAATAACTCAACAAACCCTTTTCCACCTGCCTGATCAGGCACCCGCACCCTTCTTCATCACCTTGCCCTGCGCGGCGCGCTGTTTTCTTACTTCTTTGGGGTCCGCAATCAACGGCCGGTAGATTTCAACCCGGTCTCCGGCATGCAGTATATCCGTCAACTTGCCGAGCTTGCCAAAGATGCCCACCTTGTTCTTTGCCAGGTCGATCTCCGGGAACTGTTTCAGGAGACCAGACTGCTCAATCACATCCTTGATGGTGGCATTGGCTGGCACCACCAGCGCCAGAATGACCTGCCTCTCTGCGAGCGCATAAACCACCTCGACAGGCATTGTTTCAGCGTTTGCCATACACCTCGACCGCACGCTTCTGGAAAGCATCCACCAGGGTGTTCGCAATCTTGTTAAACACGGGACCCACAACCAGGCTCACCATCCTGCTGGAGAACTCATACTCAAGAAACAACGAGATCTTGCAACCAACGTCGCCCAGGGGTTCAAAGCACCAGCGCCCCTGCAATGCCCTGAACGGGCCATCAACAAGTTGCATGGCGATTTCCTTGCCAGGGCGGAGCCGGTTGCGCGTCGTGAATGATTGACTCACCCCGCTAACGGAGAAATCTATACGCGCACTGAGTTCTTCTTCCTGCCGTGACTGTATATGCGCATCGCAGCACCATGGTAAAAATTCAGGGTATGCGTTGATGTCACTGACAAGCTCATACATCTCAGTGGTTGTATAGGGCAGCAGCGCCGAACGATCAACTGTATTCAAGGTAGTCGCCTGTAAGGATTCGTCAACCGGTTCAAATGACACTGACAGCCTTGAGAAACACAATGACAACGGCGACTGGCGTGATGTAACGCACCAGGAACCGCCACAGCTTGTAGAAAAAGCCGTCACCCATCGCCAGTTCGTCAATCGTCGAGGCACGTGACATTTTCCAGGCGGCAAAGATGGCAATTAACAAGCCGCCCAGTGGCAGCATGATATTGGCTGTCAGGTAGTCAAGCAGATCAAAAACGGTGCTGTCCTTGAAAATGCCAATGCCTGACAACAGCTTTACCTCCGACCACAGGTTGAAGGACAGCACGGTCAGCAAACCAAACAACCAGGTCGCAAGACCCGCAACCATGGATGCGAACACACGCGACATGCCCCGGTTTTCCACCAGCCATGCAACCGCCGGCTCAATCAGTGAAATCGACGAACTCCATGCAGCAAAAACCAGCAGCACAAAAAACAGCATGCCGAAAAACGCGCCATACTGCATATGCCCGAAGGCTATCGGCAAGGTCTGGAATATCAAACCGGGTCCGGCACCCGGTTCCAGCCCGTTGGCAAACACGATCGGAAAGATTGCCAGCCCGGCAAGCATCGCCACCAGTGTGTCCATCAACGATACCGCGATGGAAGTCTTTGCGATCGAGGCAGAATCCGGCAGGTAGGAGCCATAAACCATGATGGCGCCCATCCCCAGACTCAGTGTAAAAAAGGCATGTCCCATGGCAATCAGAATGCCATTTGCCGTGATCTTGCTGAAGTCCGGCTGAAACAGGAAGCTCACACCCTGCTCGAAGCCACCGCTGTTCCAGGCATACCCTACCAGCACGAACAGCAGTACAAACAACGATGGCATCAGCAGCTTGACCGCTCTTTCCAGTCCGTTGCGCACGCCGCGTGCAACTACCACCATGGTCATGACCATGAAAATCGTGTGCCAGGCCAGCAGCCGCTCGGGGTCGCTGACCAGGTTGGTAAAAATGGTCTGCACACCGTCAGCGGTCAGGCCGGTGAACAGGCCGCTGGCGGTACGAAACACATAGGACAATGCCCAGCCGGCAATAACGCTGTAATAGGACAGAATCAGAAAACCGGCTATCATGCCGGCCCAGCCGAGCCACTTCCAGTGCCTGTTGGCATGCTCTTCAGCGGCCAGCGTGCGCATGGTGTTGATCGGACTCTGGCGCCCGCGTCGCCCGATCAATACCTCGGCCATCATGATCGGAATACCGATAACGGCTATGCACATCAGATAGACCAGCACAAAAGCACCACCACCGTTTTCACCGGCGATATAGGGAAACTTCCAGATATTACCCAGCCCGACAGCTGAACCGGTCGCTGCCAGTATGAAGGCCAGCCGGCTGGACCACTGTCCGTGAATTGACTCCCGTGTGCTTGCCATGCTCTTTCTCTCAGGTTGACGGCACGGGCATTGTCCGTGAAATGAAAGTTGATCACAACCGGGAAACAGGTGGGTATACGTCTCCCGGTTGGTTGATATACTGCGCTAATGGGAAAAAAGAAAACCACACCTAAGAGCAGCTCCAGCACCATCGCGCTGAATAAAAAGGCTCGCCATGACTATTTCATTGAAGATCGCTTTGAAGCAGGACTCGCACTTCAGGGCTGGGAGGTAAAAAGCCTGCGCGAGGGTCGTGCGCAACTGACCGAGAGCTACATCGTCATCAAAAACAGCGAGGCCTGGCTGTTTGGCTTTCACATATCACCCTTGCTCAGTGCATCAACCCATGTCACACCGGACCCGACGCGCACCCGCAAGCTGCTGCTGCACCGGCGTGAACTCGACAAGCTGATCGGTGCAGTTGAACGCAAGGGTTACACCCTGGTACCGCTGGCGCTTTACTGGAAGAAAGGCAGGGCGAAACTGGAAGTTGCCCTCGCACGTGGCAAGCACAGCCATGACAAGCGGGCATCGGAAAAGGACCGGGAATGGTCGCTCAGCAAACAGCGCCTGTTACGCGGACACTAGTCCTGTGCCGTTTCCTCGCTGGCGCTGCCCACATTCCTGGCATGCAAACGTGCAATCAGGCTGTCCATGCCATCGCTGCGTATCTGCTGGGAGAAACTGGTACGGTGTGTGGTAACCAGACTGATACCCTCAACGGCTACATCATAAATCAGCCATTCGTCCGTGACCCGGCGCATGCGGAACGTCACATGTACGACCGGGCCATTGGGCTGGTCTATCTCGGCATTGACAACCGCCAGCCCGTTTCCCATGTCACCACGCAGCGGCAGGAAGCGCACACCATTGTCCCTGTAGGCCGAGACTGAATGCAGATAGTTACGCAGCATCATTTCGCGAAATTCGGCAATGAAGGCCTCGCGCTGCTGCAGACTCGCTGTACGCCAGTATTTACCCAGCACCCAGCGAGATAGCGCATTGAAATCAACGCGCGAGAATATCACCTCGTCGGCAATCAGGCGCAGACGCACCGTGTCATGGATTACATCCGGGTCCTGCCTGACGATGTCCAGCAGCGTATCCGTCATCGTCTGTAGCGTTTCGACCGGCCCCTGCTCTGCCAAACCCGGGCGTGACAATCCCAGCAACAACACGGCCAGTAACAACCACGCAGCCCTGCATTTCTGGTAAGACCTGTCAGCTTCCAAACTCATGGCACCCTCCAACCACCAGGATGGGCGTTCCCTTTACATACGACAGTATAGAGCCGATTGACATTCCCGCTAGCCACGAACATATTGATTGATAATGAAATTACTATATATGGATGCTGTCGAGGTCAGTCTATACTGTAGGCTTACTTGCCACCTAGTCATCATTCTCAACATATCATTATATCCTATTGTTTTTTATTGAGTATTCGAGAACCCGAACACCATGAACAGACTCTTAATGCTCACCGTTCTGTGGTTGTATGCAACGCTGACGTTCGCGGCAGAGATACCGGAAGTGGTCCAATTGTGCATGGAAAAAAACACCCCGGCAACGAGTTCGATGCAAAACATCGAGTTACGTGCACGCGACCGCAGCGGCTACGAACAGGTGCTCGAGGCAAACAGCTATTGGAAACGCGGTGCAGACGGTCCGTCAAGCATACTGATGCAGTTTAATGAACCGGCCGATATTCGCGGGGCGCGTTTCCTGATCATCGAGAATACACCCCAAAATGACATGTACATGTATATGCCGGGGCTGTTCAAGGTACGCAAAATCACCTCCAAGCGAATATCCAGTTCCATCCTCGGCACGGACTTTTCCTACGAGGACTACGAGCGCCTGCATGGTGTTTTCACCAACATGCGGGCTGAACAATACCCCGATGAAATATTGGACGGTCGCCCCGTCCATATCATCAACAGTTACCCGGAGGGGGATTCCGGTTACGAAAAGATAAAGACCTATATCGATATTGAAACCTGCGTCGCCCTGAAAACAGAACTTTTTGAAAATGGCCATCAATTGCGCAAGATACTGACCGTCAACCCGGCTGACATCCAGAAGGAGAACGGCATCCAGGTTCCACGCACTCTGCTGATGCGGGATCTGCGCGACAAAACCGAAACACGCATGCTGATACAGGATATCAAAACCGATGTCACACTCGAGGACGACCTGTTTGATCCCGCACAGCTGAAGCAAATAAAGGCACCGGTCATACAGACTGACTGATGGGCTTCATTATCAGAATAGCTGCACTGGTATCGCGGCATACAGGACTTACCCTGGTTTCAATTCTTGCGTTTACGCTTCTTGCACTGACAGCAATCGTTAACCCGTTCAGCGGCGAAATCAGGCTCGACATCGATCCTTCCGTAAACCGACTGCTATCGGAGAACATGTCTGCCAAGCAGTTCTATGACAAGACGCGGCAACTGTTTGGCAGCGATGAAACGCTCATCATTACCGTGGCCAATGACGACATCTTCAGTCCTGAGAGCATCAAAGTCATCCGCAGCATTACTGAACGCATCAGTGACATTCATGCCGTCCATCATGTGTTATCACTATCGAGCGCCATCGATATCCGCAGCATCGAAAATGACCTCGATATCGCACCCTTTCTGACCGATGTTGACGAAGGCATTGCAAACCTTGAAGACATAAAGCAGCGCGTGATGGGCAATTCGCTCTATGCGGGTAACCTGGTATCACTAGCCGGCGACGTCACGGCACTGGTCGTGTATTTCAACGACATCTCCGACCGTGAATACATTCGTGGCGGCATCCATGACCAAATCACCTCTATTGTCGAACAGGAACAGGGCAATAGTGAAATCTTCATGACCGGCTCGCCGTACTTCAAATACGCTATGGTTGAACTGCTGATCGAAGACCTGATCTGGACGCCGCTGTTGATCACCATCATACTGGTCGTTGTGCTGGCATTTTCCTTCCGCACCGTACTCGGTGTCATCACCCCGCTGCTGACGGTTGGTATCGGCGTCATTCTGACACTTGGATCGATCGCAGCACTGGGTTACTCGCTCAGCATGATCTCGGTACTGGTGCCTCCACTACTGATGATCCTGGGCTTTTCGTATTCTGTTCACGTCACCTCCGAATATCACCTGCAACGCATCAAACCGGATTCAAAAGATACGGTCATTCTACAAACCCTGAAACACATGACACTGCCGGTCATCCTGACCGGCCTGACAACGATTGCGGGTTTCGTTGCCCTGATGGCGAACCCCATCAGTGCCGTCAAGGAGTTCGGTGTATTCGCAGCGATCGGGGTGGTTTACATTACGGTACTGTCGATCACATTCACCCCGGCATTGCTGAAGGCGCTGGACCGCAAACCGGGCGTGTGGAACACTGCCAGCGCGACACCGTACGGTACCTGCTTTGACAGGTTTGTTGAGCGGATTGCACTCTTCGACCTGAAGCACCGGCGCAAGATTTTTGCTGCCTTTGGAATACTCTTCCTGCTTGCCCTGGCCGGTATTTCCAGAATTCACGTCAGCACAGAATCCATCACCAATTTTAAAAGTGACTCGGATGTCCGCAAGGGATTTGACATCGTTAACGAAAAGCTTGGGGGCGCCAATCACTTTTATATAGTTATAGAAGGCGACCACCCTGACAGCTTCAAGGACCCGGAAAACCTGGCGATACTGCGGGAACTGCAAGACTGGCTGGAACAGCAGCCAGAGGTTGGCGGAACCATGTCAATCGCAGACTACCTGATGCTGATCAATCAGGCATTCAATGATAATGACCCGGCGTTCTTCGCTATCCCGACAAGCAAACGCCTGATCACCCAGCTGCTGTTCCTGGGTTCCAGTGATGAACTGGACAGGATCGTTGATTCACGTTTTAAAACGACCAATATCGTGGTTCGTTCCAGGGTCATCAACTCGGACAAAATGTTGGCGCTACTGGAACGCATTAACGGACAGATTGAGAAATTTCCCGAACATCTGACTCCGGTCGTGACCGGCAACCCGGTACTGATCAGCGAGACATTGACTGACATCATCATTGGCCAGTCCAGGAGTATCGGCCTGGCGCTGATCTTCGTCTACGCCATCCTGGCGGTACTGTTCATGTCGCAGCGCATTGGTTTGGTTGCCCTGCTGCCGAACATCGTGCCCGTCGCGGTCTATTTTGGTTCGCTGGGTTTTTTCGGCATCAGCCTCAACCCCAGCACAAGCCTGATTGCTCCAATGGTGTTGGGTATCGCGATAGATGACACCATTCACTATTTCACACGCTTTAACCGCGAGGTACGCCGGCACGCAGACGATAAAAAGGCAACCCTGCTGGCCATGAAGGCTGTCGGCAGGCCGGTCACTTTCACCTCCATTGGATTATGTCTTGGCTTCCTTGTGTTGATGACCAGCGACCTGCGCATGCAGGCACACGTTGGCATGATGGCCTCCTACGCACTGGCGATTGCCTGGCTCAGTGATTTCTTTCTGACACCCGCACTATGCGCCAGTGTTCGCTTTACCACCCTGTGGGATGCCCTGACACTGGACCTTGGCGACAGTCCGCAGGAATCCATTCCGCTGTTGAAGGGCCTCAAGACCTCACAGGCGCGTATCGTTGCGCTAATGGCCAAGGTCATCAGTGTGCCGAAGGGTAAACGTATTATCAGTGACGGCGACGTGGCCAATGAAATGTACGTGGTTATCGATGGCAAGCTGCAGACATCGGTCGATGGCGATCAGGGGCGCGTTGAACTGGCGACACATGAACGCGGTGACGTGGTCGGCGAAGCCGGGCTGTTCTTTGAAACACGCACCGCCAATGTTGATGCGAAAGAAGACTGCCGTCTGCTGTGTCTGACCCAGGAGAACCTCGATCGACTCAGCAAACGTTACCCCTACATTGCCACCAAGGTTTTCAGAAATCTGAACAAGATACTGGCAACACGTTTGTTTACCACAACTCACAGACTTACATAACAATGGCTAATTAAACGACAGGCCGGGAGCGCCAACATGGAAAACAATAATAATCAGAAGGAAATGCTGGACATAGTGGAACGTTCGCTGGACGACTTCCGCAAGGGCATGGAATACCGTGAACAGCTCAGTATCCGTATCGGGCGGCGCACGACACAGATCATCCGCTTTGGCATGCTGGGCCTGTCGATACTCGGCCTCGCTCTGTTTTACCTGATCTTCATCCTGACCAAGGATTTCTCAAATATTACAACACACATGACTGCAATGTCGGGCTACATGAACCGGATTGACAACAACTTCACCACGGTAGCCGGCACCATTAATCGGGTGCAGGAGACATTGCTGGTACTGAATGAAAGCATCACTGTGATGCCGGCACTGAACAGCTCGGTCGGCAACATGGACCACAACCTCGGCGTCCTGAGTACCGATCTTCATGCCATGGTTGAACAGATTCAGTACATGAACGGCAATGTCGCCAGCATGGCTGGCAGTCTGCAGTTTCTGAACAACCAGTTCACGGACATGAACCGCATAGTAGGCAACATGGCTGCCAACATGAACCAGTTGGCAAAGCCCATGAAGGTATTTCCCTTCTAGGAATCCAGGGGACCGCTCAGACATGCAGGGAGGCATTGAGAAAAAACTGCTGATACATGCCGGTGAACGCGGCAATGTTATCTATTTCCTGCTGTTCTTCATGCTGGTCAGCGCCGGCATGGCCATTGGCCGCAGCAGTGCCGATGCCCTGTTCCTGAAGCGGCTGGGTATCGAGTACCTGCCGCTGATGTACATCATCCAGAGCCTGCTGCTGGCTGCCGTCAGCCTGGTCTATACGGCGTTTGCAGACCTTATCCCCGCCGAGCGGTTTTTCCGCAACCTGTTCAGCGTGTTGTTTGTCCTTGTCCTCGGTAGCTGGATTGTCATCCACACCTCCGGCAGCACACTGATCTATCCGGTCTATTACCTGATCTACGAGGTCTCTTCGGAAGTATTGCTGGTACATGCCGCCCTGTACATGAATCAGAACATGACCACGCTGCAGGCCAAGCGGCTCGCGCCGCTGGTCTATGCCGGCGCCCAGATCGGCACCATTAGCGGCGGTCTGACGCTGGTATTCGCTGCACCGCTCGTTGGTACCCAGAACCTGCTGCTGGTCTGGTGCGGCCTGCTGGTCGCGGCATCAGCCACGCTGTACATCCGCCACAAGCGACACGGGGCCTCGACCCATTTCCGGGCACCGCGCAAGACACAGCATCTGTTGAATGATTGCCTGGTGCAGATCCAGCAGGGAATAAAATTCACCTATAATTCAAGCCTGCTGCGCGCCTCGTCGCTGACACTGTTCTTCATGGTGGTGGCCTTCTATGTCCTCTGCTACAGCGTCAACCGCGTGTATACCCAGACTTTCGAGTCGGAAGAAAGCCTGACCCGCTTCTTTGGCCTGCTCACAGCCGTCACCAGCATTCTGGCCCTATGCATGCAGCTGCTCGTCACCAACCGCGCGATCAGGCATTTCGGTGTGCGCGCCATCAACCTGCTGTTCCCTTGGACGACGCTGGCCAGCCTGGCTGCACTGACTGTCAGTTTTTCACTACCGGCAGCACTGATCGGCAGCTTTAACAAGGACGCACTCATGCCGGCCTTCAGGAACCCGGTGCACAGCATGTTTTTCAATGTCCTGCCCAACTATATGCAGGGAAGGATCCGCGCCATCTCGGTGGCCGTAGTGCTGCCGCTGGCATTGCTGACAGGCGGCTTCCTGCTGCTGCTGATGCAACGCCTCGATAACCCTGTCTACTTCCTACTGCCCGGCATGTTTGCTGCGCTGCTGTACCTGTTCTTCAGCAGGAAAATGAACGATGCCTATGTCAGCACCCTGATTGCCACCCTGAAAGAACGCCTGTTCCTGCCCAATGAACTCATGTATGCCGACTTGAACGATTGCAGCGAGGAGGACATGAAGGAAATCATGCGCGGCGTCACGCATAGCGACACGGACGTCTCGATCGCCTTTTCCAGGGTACTGGCGGAATCCTTCCCCGACAGGGCCGCCAGTCTCATCCTGCAGCGCTCATCGGGGGAAGACAACGCGGCGGCCGACCGTTATCTGAAACTGCTTGGCACGCTGGACATCAGCGGGCATATCGACGACCTGCACGAGCGCGCTGCCAACGGCGACGCACACCTGCAGGCCAGCATCCTGCAGTTGTTACTGGCACACGGGAACCCGGATTCGGTCACGCGTACAATACGCCTGCTTGACAGCGACAACCCGCGCCTGCGCGCGACGGCCATCCATGCTGCCCTGCTCTATCCTGATTCCTCCCCCCGGGCCGTGCACATCATATCGGTCTGGCAGGCACTGCTGCAGGATGGCAGGAGCACACAACTGGCCGCGCTCGACCTTATACCCGATCTGCAACACGTACCGAAAAAGGAACGGCAATTTCTGGACCCCGCCTACCAGGATGCCTTCTCGCAATTGCTGGGTGATGCACGGGATGACACCAGAATTCGTGCCCTGCGTGGCATGCGCTCATGGGATAGAAAAAGTTCTGATGACATTTACCATGCGCTGCTGCACTCGCTGGCCAGCGAACATGCCGGGGTACGTGAAGCCGCGGCAAGATGCCTGCACCTGGTGCACGATGAGCAACGTGCAACTTTGTTGCTGCAGGCAATCGGTGATGCGAACCCGCGGGTACGACAGGCCGGCATCGATACGCTGGGTGCCACATCGGGACAGCACGTGGACCTTGCCCTGCAATGGATAATGGACAACCAGGGCTCGCTGCGGGCCCAGCAGGCGCTGCTCAAGCCGCTACTGGACAGCGGATTGCCCAAGGCTGTTTTCGCCGACATCGCACGCAAGAAATCGGAAGAAGCGCAGTTACTGGGACAGGCACTGTCGATCATGGACACGGATGACAGCGGGCTAAACTGCCTTAGGTTGTTACGGATAACACTGAAAGAACAGCTCGACCAGAATATCGATCTTGCCCTGCTGGCACTGGAACCCCTGTATGAACCCGGCCTGATAGGTATTATCCGTGCCGGGTTTGCAAGCGGTGATGAGCGCCATGTAGCAAATGCCTGCGAGGCACTGGAAAACCTCGACAAGCAGGAAATAACGGCCGGGCTGAGTGTTATGCTGCAGAAGTCAGTGAGCAATGATTTCAGCACTGATGTCAGTATCTTCAGCTCACTCGAGGATGTCGTCAACTGGTGCGTGAAGCACCGCAACAGCTGGCTCAACCTTTGCGGAGACCAGGCCTTGCAGCCATTGAACGCGTGATCAATCCATGCCCGACTTATTTGACCGTATCATTTTGCTGAAACAGTCGCTCATCTTTTCGCTAGTCATGACAGATGACCTGCGGGTGGTTGCCCAGGCGCTGGAAGAACAGCAGTTTTATAACGACGACCGTGTCTTCGAGATCGGAGACCAGGGCGACCACCTGTACATTGTCGCATCCGGAGAAATCGGAATTTCCCTTGACCCGAATCCGGAGAGCAGCAACTACGTTGCAAGACTCGGTCCAGGTGACTGTTTTGGTGAAATGAACCTGCTGGATGGCCTACCGCGCTCGGCAACCGCCACGGTGCTTGAAGATTCGGTGCTCCTCTCGCTGGAGAAGACCCGCTTGCTGGGACTGATACAAAGCTACCCGGACATAAGTATTGGTATGCTCCGCAGCCTCTCGTTGCGGATTCGCGAGGCAGACCGAAGGAATATAACGGAGAAAGGATGATGACATCACGTACACTGCTGCAAGCCCCACTGGCAAGAGATATTCAACCAGCATGTTGCTCATGGTCAACCTGTGCGCAGGCCTGTACACAGCAACCGTTACTGCGACGACTGCGCCTGACCCCAGGGACAGGCATTACAAAAAATCGGGTTCTTCGGCGTACAGGTCTGCAGCTTGCCCAATCAACCGCTTGTTCTGATACCGCTGGTATCAACCGCGTTCTACGATGACATCGAAAAGGTGGATGTTTTCTACCCCGATGGCAGGCAATTGGCAGCGCTCGACCTGTCATGTTTCCGTACCATTGAATCGAAGGACGCACCGAAAAAACAGGTATTCATCAACCAGATCGGCATGCCGGATGATGCCGTTGAAGGCTGGTATTCTGCACGCATAACGCTGAAAAACGGTGATACATACACAGCGAGTGACTATGTTGTGCTATCGAAGCTGGGGCGTGCAGGTGGACAAATTCCGGCTCATGAAGAAATAGTTCCCTCCCCCCCGGCAAAGCTCACCTGGGACGCCGTAGCCGGAGCGAGTTACTACCAGGTATTTATCCCAGACCAGTGGGATGATAACAAGCTGATCTACACATTCAGGTTACTGTCTGAGCCAGAGCTCGCTTTGCGGCCCGGCCTGATCGAGGACGGTGGCTAGTGTTCATGGCTTATTCACGCTCGTGATATCAATGAGGACATCAAACTGGGTGATTTCAACAGCGGCTCGCTGAACGCACCGGTAACCTTTTCTGTCGATGTCAGCCGTTAAACGACCGCAAGTGCAGTAATGCCACTGCTACCAATTGCCCCATCAATGCTGGCGTGAGGGTCGCTGCCAATGAGCTGGGCGGAAATAGATAAAATCACCCCTGCCGCGAGATATTCGGGAGATACGTCGAACGTATCCTTCACCTCGACAGCAAGGACGCAGCATGAATCTGGTCAGGTGCCAATTCAGTTACTCACATGGGTCGTCTGTTGAAGGACATTCTTCGCCGAGATACTGAACCGATATCAACGACATATGCAGTTCATAAAGGGTATTCAATATGCCTGACAGCGCAGCCTGATCGCTGACACATCCCTGCAATACAGATGCGCCTTGATTTGCACCTGACGCCGGCAACACCTGCATGGCACCAAAACGATCAGACCATCCGGCACTTATCCCCCCCTGCACCTCGATCCGGTAATAACCCGGAGCAGTAAATGCATATTTGTTAGACATCAGTAGTTTCGTTTTCTTGCATGTGATCACCTGCTATTTCTTCCTGCAATCCCGGCTAACCACATCATGGTAGTTCCCGGGAAAAGGCACATCCCCCTGAACGGGGGATTTACGGGGTATATCCCCACTGAAAATTACTCAGGCAGCACGATCATGCAGGTGATTACAGGATTTTTCGGGCCATTTCCGCCGCCTCATGACGACTGCTGACATCAAGCTTCTGGTACAGGTGTTTGAGGTGCGTCTTTATCGTCTCCGGCGAAACGAACAGACGCGCGGCAATCTCCTTGTTCTGTAACCGCTTGACGAGCAGATCCAGGATCTCGAGCTCGCGATTGGTCAGTGGCTCGGCTACCAGGTGCGAAGCGGATTTGCCGGTACGATGGCCTCCAGCCCCGGCTGCCGACCGTGTCTGACGGACCTGAAAACAATCCTCCAGGTAATTCAGGAAATCATTCTTCCCCTGCTGTACTGCGAGACGTCCGAGCAATACAGCCATCGGTTGACCGGGCTCTATAAACGGTCGAACCCAGAAGCCAGGCTCCGCCAGTGACACGGCCTCAGCCAGGGCTTCCAGGGCCTCGTCACTGCCCCCCTGTTTATCCAGCAACAGGGATTGCAGCACTGCGATTTCAATCGTCTGACCGATGTAATGACAGTTGTCGCTCAGCTGTCGAACCAACTCAAGCTGAGCAGCGGCCTCTTCCAGTGCTTCTTCGGAGCCGATGGCCAGCAGTACCCTGGCGCGCGTGATTGACGGCACTTCCAGCCACGAAAACAGCTCATCGGGTGCTGGACTGGTGCTGACAGTTCGCGCCCAACGCGCTGCAGGTGCCAGCTCCCCCTGTATTATCTGCAGCCTGGCTGCACAGGAATCCGCCACCAGGAGTGATTCGGAATCGTTTCTTTCTCGGGCAAATCTAAATAATTGATCCAGAGTCTCGGCTGCCTCATCGCCGTTCCCGTAAAGTATTTGCGCGAGTGCCAGCCCTGCCAGTGCCTCGAGAGAGGCTTTTGGCTCGAGAATATATCGCTGACGTATTGCCCGGTTGAAATGTTGTGCCGCCTGTTCCAGCTCAAGGCGATGCAGATAGATTGTTCCCAGCAGATAATCACTCCAGGCCTCTGTATTGGGAATATGGCTCTCATGCGACAGCATAGCCAGTCTTTGTGTTTGTGACCTCGCCTCGGTCAGTTCGCCAGAAAGCAGGTGAATAAATACGAGGGCACCGACCAACTGCGAATGATAATGCGCTGAAACGCCAACGCCATGTATCAGGTCATTTATTGTCTTGCTGGCCACCACCGGCTTTCCATCCATGCACAGCGCCAGTCCGTAATAGAGGGCTATCCAGCCATCCATGACTCCCGGTTGGTCGGAGACATCCGTTATCGAGTGTTCGAGATAATCGAGACTGTTCCTGCTGTTGCCCTGCCAGTATTCGATCAAGCCGTGAAATAAGTTCATGTCCCGGCTAAATTGTGGATCTGTCGCTTCATCCCCTTCTGATGATTCCAACTCTTCGATGAGAACAGGCAGCCGGATGAACTGCTGCTGGCACATTGCTTGCCACATCTCCGCCAGCATGAGGCCCGGCCGGTGCTGCCATGGACCGACCGGGAGCATATCGAGCCACTTTCTTGCCGTATACCAGCGGTCCTTGTTTATCTCTGTACGCCAGTGACGTTCGACTATTTCTGCAGCGCGATTCGCCGCACCTGTCTCGAGAGCATGCTGAATCGCTTCGTCTATCATCCCCTGGGTCTCGAACCAGTTGGCAGCCTGCATATGAAGTTCGGTAACCTGATCCGCTGCCAGTTGCCTGGACAGTTCACGTTTCAGCAGTGCCTGGAACAGGTGGTGATAGCGAAACCATTCACCATGAGTATCCAGCTGGATCACAAACAGATTACCGTCATTCAGCACCTTGATGAATTTACTGCCATCGTAGCCTGCCGATTCTACTTCCCCGGATACCGAGCAGACTGCATCACACAATGGCGCACTAAACCGGTCAAGGATAGAACTTCTCAACAACCACTCACGCAGCACGGCCGGTAACTTCTTGATAACTTCCTGGACCAGGTATTCCTGTGTCTCCTGGATACCGCCTTGAAGGCCCATCAGGAATTCATCGGGGTCATCAAACTGCTGTAACACAATCGCAACCAGTCGCAAACCGACAACCCAGCCTTCCATTTCCTGTTGCAGTTTGGCTAACGCCGATTCTTTTACTGAGCGTCCAACGGCCTGCTCCAGCAGGGCCCTGGCTTCGTTGATACCAAACTGCAGATCCAGGGTACGAATCTCATTGACCTGCCCCCTGGCTCGCAACGATACCAGTGACACGGGTGGATCACGTCGGGTGATAATCACAAGGTGCAGCGGAATGGCCGGATGTTCGAGCATCCATTGTATCAACTCGTTGACCGGCGACCCGGCATCGATGAAATGGTAATCATCGAGCGCGAGCAGCACAGGTTTGTCGAGCGCATTCAACTCGTTGACCAGCGTCGATGCAAGGCTGGACATGGATGGCAATTCCAGTGCCTTGATCAGGTTCAGGGTACCGGTGCATGCCTGTGGAAACACTTCCTGAATAGCGGAAATAAAATAGGCCAGAAACTGCCGCAGACTGCTGTCATTGCGATCCAGTGAAAACCATGCGGCGGCCCAGTCACTTTGTTCAAACCAGCTACTGATTAACACGCTCTTACCGTAACCGGCAGGTGCGGATACCAGTGTCAGTGGCCGTTCACGTCCGCTATCCAGTCGCGCGAACAAATCCGCGCGTGGCACAAGGTTGGCCGGACTGATAGGTAGCTGTAGCTTGGTCTGCAGAAGATTCTCGAGAGCGTCATCGACTGGTGGAGCCTCCAGCGTCGCAGCAGGGACATTATCCGCATCTCGCCGGGTGTAGGCATCAATGAGTGTGCCGGTTATTGCAGCGCTGAGAAATGCCTCGCCGCGCACCACGGCTTGTATTGCCCGCACCAGTTCCTCCGGGACGCTATCCTTGAGCAGGTAGCCTGCGGCCCCGGCATGTAGCATTTCATCGACGAAACGTTGTTCCGAGTGGATAGACAGTGCTATGACCCGGGTTTCCGGCAGCTCTTTCAGAATACGACGTGTTGCCTCAATGCCATTAAGGCGGGGCATCGAGATATCCATTATGATGACATCCGGGGCGAGCGACCTGGCCTGTTCTATGGCCTGCTCGCCATCGGTCGCTTCACCGCTGACGAAGATGCCGGCTTCATCCTCAAGCAGCGCGCGAAGCCCCTTGCGCATCAACGGGTGGTCGTCAACCAGCAGCACGCTGGCTGGCTGTTCGTCCGTCCTCGTCATGTGCGGTTACTCGAACTCCAGTGGTGCGATGATGACCGCCCTGACCCCGTGACCGGGGGGGCTTTCAATTGTTAGTGAGCCTCCCAGGTCCCGCATGCGTTCCTCGACGCTGAACAATCCAAACCCCCCGCCCTGCATTTGCTGTTTCGTTGTCATATCGATCTTCGCCCCGCGACCATCGTCCTCTACAGTAATCGCTATATTGTCGCCTGTACGCGCGACGTCAACACTAACACGATGTGCCGTTGCGTGTTTGACAACGTTGACCAGCAGTTCACGCACGTTGCGAAACAGGATTGAACGAGTATCTTCACCGAGCGGTTTGGCTTCACCGTCATCACTGAATTGCGTCTGCAGGCCATGCTTGTCAGCGACATGGACTTTCAGCCACTCCGAAATCGCTGCCGACAGACCGAGCTCGTTGAGCATCGGCGAACTGATGTCATACATGATATTGCGAGTTTCCTGAATTGCCTGGCGTAGTGATTCGGAGACACCGTCAAGCGCTGTCAAGACAACAGGATCCGTGGTTTTACCCATCGCCGCTGCCAGTTGCATGCGCAGGACTGCCAGCGACTGGCCAACATGGTCATGCAGATCTGTGGCAATGTTACGCCTTTCTTTCTCTTCCGCGCGAGCCAGTTCAAACGCAACGTCCTTTAGCCGGCGCTGGTAGTTAATTACCTCCTGCTCGGATTTTTTGCGTTCGGTAATATCCTCGCTCATAAACACCACACTCGTGATCTTGCCGTGTTCATCCTTGAGTGGGAAGCCATGTGACTGAACCCAGCATTTCCTCGATACCGGATTATTGAAATCCAGTGTTTTCAGCGTATCCAGGCCATCATACTCATAGTGCGGAAATACAACATCTTCACCTTTGTAGGCTTTCTCTATGAAAGGCATCAGCCCTAATCGCCTGGCTTGATCGTCCTGGAGAACATTGTACTTATCGTAGAGCTCTGCGAGTGTTTGCTCGTTGAGGGCATAAAGCCTGGCATAGGCGGGATTGGACAGAACGAGTTTACCGTCAATATCGTGAACCTGAATGGAGACTGGAGATTGTGCGACCAGCCGACGAAAGCGCTGCTCGCTTTCATGCAGGGCTTCCTGTACCTTCTTTTGTTCAGTAATGTCAGTATGAATCCCTATCAGCCGAGTCACTTTTCCGGTTGTATCAGTTTCCAGCAACCTGCCTTTGGATAGAATCCAGCGATAACTGCCGTCGCTGCAACGCATTCGAAATTCCACGTCAAAACGCTCGCGCCGCTCGCCGACAATGTCCTCGACAACCCCTAGTGCAGCAGCACGGTCATCAGGATGCAAGAGGGATTCAAATGTCTCGAAGGTATGTGGCATGGCATCCGCTACATGGCCAAGCATCGTGAACCAGACAGTATCAAGATAGATCTCGCCACTCTGTGGATTCCATTCCCACAGTCCGGTTTCGGTACCCTGCATGGCCTCGCGCAGTCTGGACTCGCTGATCCTGAGTTCACGCTCGACATCACGCCGTTTCTCCAGTTCGCGATTCATGCGGACTATGGTCATGCGGGCGCTGACAAACAGCAGCAGACCAAGCACGGCGGCGGACATAAAACCGACGAGAGTAAGCAGTTCCTGGTGTGAGAGAACCATGAGCGTAATGTTCAGCAGATAGATGGGGGCAGATCAACCGCGCCGGTGCGACTTGCGCACATTCCCGCTATTCGATTGAGGTGCGAGCGCCCCCGAGATCCGCCAGCAGGCGTTGATAGTCCGGATTGTTTCGCAACAACTCATGAC
>CAVWDM010000019.1:0-291998 GCA_963753755.1 uncultured Gammaproteobacteria bacterium | reverse complement strand
ATGCGCTGGTCTATGAAATGGCAACGCGCCGCCTGCTGTTTTGCCGGTTCAGCGTCGAACTCGATGGCACCCGCCTGCATGCCAACGCCTGCGGTGAAGGCATCGACATCGCCCGCCACCAGCCCGCGGCGGAGGTCAAGGGGGCAACCTACACAGAACTGGCCGTACGCGAGGAACGGCCCGGCGAATGGTGCGCGCAATGCGTGGTCGACGTCTAGAATGATAGACAAGAGCCGACGATGGACACTTCAATACTGACGCAGATATCGGATTACGAATGGCGCATTGAACCGCAGGGCGATATGCGCGTACCCGGCATCATCTTTGCCAGCCGTGGACTGATTGAGGCCATGGATAAAAAGGTCCGTGAACAGGTCAGTAATGTGGCTGCCCTGCCGGGGATTGTTACGGCCTCCTTTGCCATGCCCGATGCGCACTGGGGTTACGGCTTCCCGATCGGCGGCGTGGCAGCCTTCGACGCCGACCAGGGCGGCGTGGTATCGGCCGGCGGGGTTGGCTTCGACATCTCCTGCGGCGTACGCACCCTGCTCACGGGGTTGCAACGACCCGACATCGAGCCCGTAAAAACACGCCTCGCCGATGCACTGTTCCATTCCATCCCCGTCGGCCTTGGCAGCACCGGCAACATCCACCTGCATGACAGGGGCATGACAGACATGCTCACGGGTGGTGCCCGCTGGGCGGTACAGCAGGGCTGGGGCTATCGTGAAGACCTGGAACGGATCGAGGAACAGGGTTGCATGGCGGGTGCGCAAGCCGAGCAGGTATCGCTGCACGCCCGCAAACGCCAGCGCAACGAGATGGGCACGCTGGGCTCGGGCAACCACTACCTCGAGGTGCAGGAGGTCAGTGACATCTACGACGCGGACGCGGCCACCACCTTAGGCCTCGCCAGGGGGAACATTGTCGTCAGCATCCACTGCGGCTCGCGGGGGCTGGGGCACCAGATCGGCACGGAATTTCTCAAGTCCATGGCCATCAGCGCCCCACGCCATGGAATTCAACTGCCGGACCGTGAACTGGCCTGTGCACCGCTTGATTCGGACATCGGCCAGTCCTACCTCGGCGCCATGCGTGCCGCTATCAACTGCGCCCTGGCCAATCGGCAGATCATCACGCACCTGACCCGCGAGGTGTTCGCACGCATTCTCCCGGAGGCCGAGCTGACGCTGCTTTACGATGTCTCTCACAACACCTGCAAGCTGGAGCAGCATGTCATCGACGGCCAGCCACGGCAGCTGTTTGTCCACCGCAAGGGTGCGACGCGCGCCTTCGGTCCCGGACACCCGGACCTGCCCGCGGACTTTCGCGAGAGCGGCCAGCCGGTACTGATCGGTGGTTCCATGGGCACGGCCTCACACATCCTCGCCGGTAATCCAGAAGGTGAGGCGCTGTCGTTTGCCTCGGCCTGCCACGGTGCGGGGCGTGCCATGAGCCGCCGCAGGGCCTACAAGCTGTGGCAGGGACGCCAGGTGACGGGCACCCTGCTTGAACAGGGCATCATCATTCGCAGCCCGTCTTCACGCGGCGTGGCCGAGGAAGCACCGGGTGCCTACAAGGATGTCAACGAAGTGGTCGACGCCGCAGATGCCGCGGGACTGGCACGCAAGGTGGCAAAACTGAAACCCGTCATCTGCATCAAGGGGTGACGCGACTTGCCAGTGGAGGATACACACGCGCAGATTCATATCGGCACATCCGGCTGGTCATACGATCACTGGAAAGGAGCGTTTTACCCGGAGCATCTGATCAGCAGCCGCATGCTGGGGTACTACGCACAACGATTGCGCAGCGCCGAGATCAACAGTTCCTTCTATCGCCTCCCGGAGCAGCAGACACTGCAGCACTGGTACGACAGCACACCGCAGGACTTCCGCTTTGCCGTCAAGGCCAGCCGTTACATCACCCACATGAAAAAACTCCGAGAGCCGCGCAAGACCTTGCCCGCGCTGCTGGAGAGGGTCAGGACCCTGGGTGACAAGCTCGGCCCGATCCTGTTCCAGCTGCCACCGCACTGGCACTTCAATGGCAAACGACTGAGTGACTTCCTGGCCTCACTGAGCCATGAATTTCGTTACGCCTTTGAATTCCGTGATCACAGCTGGATTAATGAACACACCTGTGAATTGCTGTCCCGGCATGACGCCGCCTTCTGTATCTATCAACTGGACGGCTACCTGTCACCGCAACCGCTGACCACCAACTTCGTCTACGTGCGCCTGCATGGACCTGACGGCGCCTACCAGGGCCGTTATGACGAACACACCCTCGCAGGCTGGGCCAAGGCCTTCACCAGCTGGGCACGCAACGGCCAGTCCATTCATTGCTACTTTGACAACGACCAGCACGGTTATGCGGTACAGGATGCATTACGCCTGCAGGCAATGTTCAGTCACACCGGCAAGCGACGCAGCCCGCAGCAGGTAGGAGCGGCATCCTCGCCGCGATCAGGGGCATAACAACAAACCATCGCGCCGGGGACGGCGCTCCTACAGATATTTCTATCACATGTGTTATCTCCGTTTCAGGTGCAGCGGCTGGCTGCCTGCAGAATCATCAGTCGTGGGTGAATCAGCGTATCAGCAGCACGGGACAGAACAGCGCGTCCAGGCACTGGTCAAGGCCGGCCTGTTGCAGCAACGGATGTTCGGCTTCCGTGATCAGGATGCTCGGGCCGGCGGTATCCGCCGCCAGTCGCAGGGATGGTGCGTCAACACCGGCAAGCTCGACAAAACGGGCGACTTGCCCGTGCTGTTTCAGAATGGCCAGGGCCTGCTCCTTCAGGGCCGGCATGGCCGCGGGCAACATGACCGTCAGGCGTGCGCCCATGTCCCTGGCCAGGCTGCAGGCCGTTGCCGCGGCCCGGGCGGCCTGCTCCGAACCACTGAACAGCACGCTGATGGAGGTATTCGTCTCGCGGGACAGGGGCGTGGGGCGCCGTGCCGGGGCAAACATGCGCGAAGAGACCCGGGAACTTATACGGCCCAGGCTGAGTATTTCCGCACCAAAAGCCTGCAGCAGCGAGGCTGCCTCAGGGCGCCCCTGCCATACCTGAAACGACCAGGGCACGCCCGTCTCCCTGGCTACCCGTTCAATCATCTGTTCGGCGCGCCGCGCCAGCGTGCGCAGCTCCCGCTGCATGCGCTGGCTGCTTACCTGTTCGTCGGCAATCGACCAGGGCCGGACTTCACGCAGAAACGGCAACCCGGACAAGCGTATCAGGTTGATATCTTCAACGAAGACACCCTCGAGTTCAGCACCCAGTATCGCGGCCAGTCGTGCCGCGGTTTCCAGCGGCAGCCGACCTGACTCCGATGTGCCCAGGGTGACGGTAATACGCCTGACTGTCGATTGTTTGGTTGCCGGCGTCATGTCGATGGCTTGTGGTCCACGGGGCTATCCTTCCCCGCAGGGGACGCATAGGCCTGCATCGCACTGGAGTAGCGCGTCAGTGTGTCTTCCACCCGACGGTTCAGGCTGCCTTCAGGAAACAGTCCCTGTTGATCGCGTTGACCTGCCGACAACCCGGTCAGCAACTCGATGCCGTCATCGACACTGTCGATGGCGTGAATGGCAAACTTGCCGGCCGCGACGGCCTCGCGCACATCCTCGCGCAGCATCAGGTGCTTTATATTGGTTGCTGGAATGATGACGCCCTGGTCTCCGGTCAGGCCACGTATATTGCAAATGTCAAAGAAGCCCTCGATCTTTTCATTGACGCCCCCGATCGGCTGAATCTCACCCTGCTGATTCACAGAACCGGTGACCGCCAGTGACTGCTGGACAGGCGCATCGGCCAGCGCCGACAGCAGCGCGTAGAATTCGGCTGACGAGGCACTGTCCCCCTCGACTTCACCGTAGGACTGCTCGAATACCAGGCTTGCAGACAGCGCCAGCGGACGATCTGGCAAATAGCGTGCGCCCAGCAAGGCGGACAGGATAAACACGCCCTTGGAGTGGATGGGGCCGCCAAGCTCGACTTCCCGCTCGATGTCCACCACCTCACCATCACCCATGCGGGCGCATGCGGTAATACGGGACGGTCGACCAAACATGAAATTTCCGAGATCGAGTACCGAGAGCCCGTTTACCTGGCCGATCTTTTGTCCGCTGGTGTCGATTAACAGGGTACCGCGATTGATTTCCTCCTGCATGCGTTCGCGGACACGGTCGACGCGGTAGATACGGGCATCGATCGCCTGCTGCACATCGTCCGCGGTCACCGTGTCATGCTTCTGCTGCGTTGCCCAGTAATCCGCCTCGCGCAGAATGTCAGTCAAACTGCGGGTATGGGTCAGCAGCTTCTCACCATCCTCCAGCAGCCGGGCACTGTGTTCGACGACACGGGCCACCGCGGAACGGTCCAGATGCCGCAACTTCTCCACGCGGACCAGGCTGCCGATGAGGCGCGCGTAGAGCTGCTGGGATTCCGGCGTGCGGTCCATGCGAAAGTCAAAATCTACGGCGACCTTGAACAGCTCATTGAACTCGGGATCATACATGGAGAGCAGATAGTAGATGTGCGGCTCGCCAATCAGGATCACCTTGACGTTCAGGGGGATGGGCTCCGGTTCCAGCGAGACGGTACTCACCAGGCTCATCAGCTGTGCCAGTGATTCGATGTGTATTTTACCGGCCTGCAATACGCGTTTCAGACCTTCCCAGGCAAACGGCTGCATCAGCACCTTGAGTGCATCCACGATCAGGTAGCCGCCATTTGCACGGTGCAGTGCGCCGGGGCGAATCATGGTGAAATCGGTAATCAGGGCACCGAGTTCGGCACGGTGTTCGACGCGACCGATAAGGTTGTTGTAACTGGGGTAGTCTTCATAAACCACTGGCGCACTGTCGTGATTTTCATGTGTAATAAAGGCATTCACCTGGTAGCGCTTGTCCACCTGCATCTCGTCATCACGCTGGCCAACGTCTATGCCGAAAACCTGCAAGCCGTGTTTTTCTTCCTCCTGCCGTAAAAAGTGGCGGAAATTCTCGATAACATCTTTTTCGACGTCATCAAGATACTTGATGACGTCCGGTAATTCCTGGTAACCGGCACGCAGGCTGTCGATGTGGTGTATGACGGCACTGGATGCTATCTCGCGATTGAGCTTGCCAATACGATCACGGGTTTCCTTTTGCCAGCCCGGAATCTGTTGCAGTACCCTGAGCAGCTCTTCCTGCAGATTTTCGGTATCCTGTTCGATGCGCTTGCGCTCGTCGTCCGGCAATTTTTTGAACTCATCCGGATCGAGCACTTCGCCGTCACGCACCGGTGCCAGGGTAAAACCGGTAGGGGTTCTGATGAGTGAGATCTTCTTCTCTTCAGCGTGACCCTGGACTTCCTTGAGTGCCTGCTCCCGCTGTTCACCAAGCTCATCTTCTATCGCCTGGGAACGGGTACGATACTCGTCGCTATCAAAAGCAGCGGGAATGGCGTCGTGCAGGTCCGCGCCAAGTTGCTCCATGTCCCGTTCCAGTTCGACACCCCGACCGGAAGGCATACGCAGCATGCGTGGTGCATGTGGCTGTTGAAAGTTGTAGACATAGCACCAGTCCGGTGGCAGTTTGTCCGCCCTGGCCTGTTCACTGGCGTAGCGCTGTACCAGCGCATGTTTGCCTGTACCGGTCGGACCCAGTGCAAACAGGTTATAGCCTTTGTGCAACACGCCAATACCGAACCTGACGGCCTCGACTGCCCGGGGCTGGCCAATGACTTCTGTCAGGTCCTCCAGCTGATCCGTCGTCTTGAATTCGAACTGCGCCGGATTGCAGCGCCGGTACAGAAGATCGGGCTGCAGATGCTTGATGGTCATAGATCGGTCCTTGTCGTCAGACTCTGGTGGTCAGCTATTGCGGTCAACACATGTCTGCAGCTTCTTCACAGCTGTACAGGCGATTGTTGCCAGCATATTTAGTGCATTGTAGTCGTGCAGCACTGTGGCTTCATTGACACCCGTCAATACAGGCCGCATCGAAAGATGCGATCAGTCACTGCATTAACGGACTAGTCCTCATGGCTGTAATAGCCGCGTCGCACACCTGCGAGCAGCTTTTGAAAATCCTCGCCGCTGGTGTGGACCAGATGCTCATGGTCACCCGCTTCAAAATAGACATTGGCAAGGCTGGTGAGCGCTTGGTCGAGGAACGTCTCGATGCCGTAAGCCGGTCCAAGCGGCGGCACGGCCCCTGGCTCGCAATCACTGAACAGTTTAGCAAGTTCATCCTCGGTGGCGAGGTGAAAGTCCCGCTGCAGTTCCTTGCGCAGGTGCTCTACCTCAACCCAGTGACTGCCCGGCACCACGACCATGGCATAGCCGGCCGCGTCCCTGACAATCACCGCCTTGGCGATATGGTCGTCACTTACATGAGCGGCTTCGGCGGTTTCGTGACTGGATCCCGAATGTGGATGTGATATCTGTTTGAAGTTAACCGCCTGTTGCTCCAGAAAACGTTGCACGGTCTCTGCGACTGACATCTCCTGCCTCCTTGTGAAGAATTCAAAAGTTCGTCTGTTACAATAAAAAGTGTAGTGCATGCCAGGGTAGGCGTAACGGTGAATCCGGCCCGCCGTCACTTACCACTGGCCATTAACGCTTTATGCAAGTGGTCGTTAATGCGCGCAATATGATGGCTGCCCGATCAAGCCAGCGTATGCCTTCAAGGCAATCGGTCCCGACGGGCACCGTCATGCTGCCAGCAGCAATGTTCTCGGCTATCCTGTCACAAAGCGCATCAGGGCTGAGCGAATTGTATCACCCGCCAGTTCACGCAAGCCCTCGGTCATGATAATCATGCCAAGCAACAACAGACCCAGTCCACCCAGCGCCTGCACGATCATCATGATGTTGTCGGTTGTAGAAATAGCGTCAATATCCCGTTAAGGGCCGGATCCAGAATTCTGGTTAAACTGGCGAGCGCTGACTATATTTATAGTGGGACACACTGAAATACTAGTTCAATACTCATGGATGCTTCAGGAGGTGTCATGTCAAAACACTGGGTGATGGTTGCAGACAAAAGCAAGGCGCGGATTTTTACCATTGCAGATCCTCGTGGCGCATTACAGGACGAGGTTGTGCTGGAACATCCGCAGGCACGTGAACGCGAGCAAACACTGACTTCCGACCGGCCCGGGCGCAGCTTCGACAGCAAGGGACAGGGGCGTCACGCCATGGGCACATCTGTCGAGCCCGACCAGCAGGAGACGATCCGCTTTGCCAAACAGATTACCGAACATGTGCAGACCGCACACAACGAGGGACGTTGCGATCGCCTGCTGCTGGTCGCCGGCCCGCCGCTGCTGGGTCTGCTGCGCGAGCCACTGAACACGCTCACCGGATTGAGGGTTTCCGAAATCGAGAAAAATCTCGGGCAGTATGATGCACGGGAGATCCGCAAGCATCTGCCGGAGCGGCTGTAGCGACCGCTAGCGCAACAGATACGCCTCGTCATCCCGGCGCAGGCCGGGATCCAGACTGTTCAAGGCAATGGATGCCAGCCTGCGCCAGCATGACGATACACGTTGGAATGATGGTCCTGGCCGGAATGACGGAAAAGCAATGCGTAAGCGCTCCCTAGATAAACGCTTCCGTTTCCATAACAGGCGTATAGTCGCCGGTGCGCGCAGCGCCGTTTAGAAAGGCACGTTGATACAGGGCCTGTTGGGTGGCGGCCGTATTTTCAGCCTTGCCCTGCCAGGCTTTCAGCGCAGGTTCCTGCAGGGCACGCCCGTAGGAGAAGGACAGCTCCCAGGGTGCATCCTTGTAGAGTGCATTCATGGCATTGAGATTCGCCGTCGCCTCTTCCGGGGTCTGGCCACCGGAGAGGAAATTAATGCTCGGCACGGCTGCCGGCACTACGCGTCTGAATACCCTGACGGTTGCCTCCGCCACCTGTTCCGGCGTGGCCCGGGACAAAGACTCCTTGCCCGGCGTGACCATACTGGGCTTGAGGACAATGCACTCAAGCACCACCCTGTGCCGGTGTAGGGCATGGAATACGGCGTGCAGCACTGCCTCGATCACTTCCGCGCTGCGTTCGATGCTGTGGTCACCGTCGATCAGCACCTCCGGCTCCACGATCGGGACAAACCCTTCTGTCTGGCAGATAGCGGCATAGCGTGCCAGCATCTCCGCGTTTACCTCGAGACCGAGTGCCGTCGGATTGCAGCTACTAATCGGATAGACCTCGCGCCACTTGGCAAAGCGAGCCCCCAGTGTCTTGTAGCTCTGCAGACGCTCGGCAAGACCATCAAGTCCCTGCGTAACCTTATCGCCCGCGGCATTGGCCAGGGGCTGCAGGCCCTTGTCCACCTTGATGCCGGGCACGATACCTTGGCTGGCAAGTACAACCGGCAATGCGATGCCATCATTCGACTGTTGTGCCAGTGTCTCTTCAAAAAGGATAACGGCGCTGACAAACTCATCAAGCCCCGGCGTGCTGAACAGCATGCTGCGGTAACTGCGGCGGTTCTGCTCCGTTGACTCGACGTTGATAGCGGAAAAGCGCTTGGCAATGGTCGGCGCACTTTCATCGGCCGCCAGAATACCCTTGCCAGCCTGCACCATGTCGTAAATGGTCGCTTCAAGTTCTGCTGTTGTCTCCATGTTCCTGCTCCTGCTGCTGTGCACCAGAGGATGACTCCCCCACGAACTTGATGCCGCGGGTGAACAATCCAGGACTCAGGTGTTATGCGCTGGTACCGCCCACAGTCAGTTCGTCAATCAGCATCGTCGGCTGTCCAACGCCCACGGGGACACTCTGGCCTTCCTTGCCACAGGTGCCGACACCGGGATCCAGTTGCATATCATTGCCCAGCATCGAGACCCGCTTCAGTACATCCGGGCCGTTACCGATCAGGGTCGCGCCCTTGACCGGCCTCGTGACCCTGCCTTTCTCGATCAGGTAGGCCTCGCTCGCGGAGAATACAAATTTACCCGAGGTAATGTCGACCTGCCCGCCACCGAAGTTCACGGCGTAAAGCCCCTTGTCCACCGACGCGATGATTTCCTGCGGGTCGTGTTCACCCGCAAGCATGCAGGTGTTGGTCATGCGCGGCATCGGCAGGTGCGCATAGGACTCGCGACGGCCATTACCGGTCGAGCACACACCCATCAAGCCGGCATTCATGCGGTCCTGCATGTAACCCTTGAGAATACCGTTTTCAATCAACACCGTGTTCTGCCCCGGCGTACCTTCATCATCGACATTTAGTGAACCGCGACGACCGCCCAGAGTACCGTCATCGACGACCGTACACAGCGGCGATGCCACTTGCTGCCCGAGCATGCCGCTGAATGCCGAGGTACCCTTGCGATTGAAATCACCCTCGAGACCATGTCCGATAGCCTCGTGCAGCAGAATCCCGGGCCAACCGGGTCCCAGTACCACCGGCAGGGTACCGGCAGGGGCATCAACCGCCTCGAGGTTAACCAGCGCCTGGCGTACGGCCTGCCGTGCATAGTCCTTGGCACGGTCATTCTCGACAAAGAAGGTGTAATCTGAACGGCCGCCACCACCGAAACCGGCCTGCTCTCGCCGTCCATCCTGCTCGACGATGACCGTGACATTGCAGCGCACCAGCGGGCGTACATCAGCCGCCAGCGTACCATCGCTGACAGCAACCAGCATGATTTCATGGACGCCGGCGAGACTGACGATCACTTCCCTGACGCGCGGATCCTGTTGACGTGCCTCTGTATCCAGCTGGTTCAAAAGGGCAATCTTGTCATCCGCGGTCATCCTGTCCAGGGGATCAACGGCGGGATACAGCAGGTTTTCATTGTGTGTATGCCAGGCCTGCAACTTGCCCTCTTTACCGTGCCTTGCAATGGCACGTGCTGCCGTCGAGGCCTGTAACAGGGCCGGCATCACAATCTCGTCGGAATAGGCAAAACCGGTTTTGTCACCGCTGATAGCACGCACACCGGCACCCTGCTCGATGCTGTGTGTGCCTTCCTTGACGATACCACCTTCGAGCACCCACGACTCAGAGCGTGTCGATTGAAAATACAGGTCACCACTGTCGACGGCATGTCCCAGCAACTGCCCGAAGACCCTGTTCAGGTCGCCGTCGTCGATGCCCGCCGGTGCCAGCAACCGCTGGCGTGCGATATCAAGATGCGTGGTACTCATTGCTTTTCATTCAGGCACTGCAGGCGACGGTGTTCGATACTCGGAAAATTGCGCCGTGCGCTGTTCAGCAAGCCCATTTCGATATCGGCACAGACAACACCCGGCCCACGGGAGAGACTGTTCAGCACGGTCCCCCACGGATCGACGATCATGCTGTGCCCGTAGGTCTCACGGCCATTAAGATGATAACCGCCCTGATCAGGTGCAATCACGTAACAGAGATTCTCGATGGCGCGAGCGCGGACCAGCACTTCCCAGTGGGCACGCCCGGTGATGGCCGTGAAGGCAGACGGCAGCACCAGAATTTCCATCCCCGCCTCCAGCTGTTGTCTGAACAATTCCGGGAAACGCAGGTCGTAACAGACGGCCACACCCATGCGTCCAAAGGGTGTATCGATGACGACAATCTCGTCACCGGGTTCAATGGTTCTTGATTCCGTGTATTGCTCGTCACTGTCGATCAGTTCGACATCGAACAGGTGTATCTTGTCGTAGCGCGCCACTTGTTTGCCCTTGTCGTTGAACACCAGGCAGGTGGCACGCACCTTGTTGTCATCGTCAGCCTCCAGTGGCACGGTACCGCCGACCAGCCAGATGCCGTGACGTGCAGCCTGCTCGGCCAGAAATGTCTGCACCGGGCCACTGCCCGGCGTCTCACGATGCTTCACCTTGTCCTGTTCTGTATTACCCATGAGGGCAAAATTTTCCGGCAGCACCACCAGGCGCGCCTGCTGACTGACCGCTTCTTCAACCAGGCGCTCGGCCTCCAGCAGATTCGCACCGATATTCGGCCCTGAAGCCATCTGTATGCATGCAGCAATACTCATAGAAATAAACCATCAATCCTCGTAGCAGCATCAAGAATAACACAGTCGCGCAGCACGACCGTCAACACCCTGCGAACATCAGGGCTAATCGAGTTCAAAAGACCGCTCCGGTTCAGTTTCCACGGTGGTGGATTGCAGTTTTTCAATCACCGGGTCCTCCCACGGACCGGTTACCGAGTACTGTTTTTGTGCGATCCTGTTCAGCGGGCCAAGCCGGTCCTGCAGCAAGGTCTCGGCGACCAGCAGCACGGCACCCACTGCCGGTCCGCCAGCCAGCGTACCCGCCAGTGGTATACCCGTTTTCATGTAGGGTATCACCGTCACCAGTTCATCATAATCCCGGTCAACGAGTCCAATGCGACCGGAAATCTCGATCTTTGCCGCTGGACCTTCGACCAACAGATCATTGGTATAGGCATTGCCGTCATCAATGACGAAGCTGCCACTGATCTCGTCAAAACTGAAACCCTTTTCAAACAGATCGCTGAAATCCAGCGACAGGCGCCGCGGCAAGGCATCCAGACTGAGCAATCCGAGCACGCGACCGGCGGCGCCGGGGTCGACATCCAGCAACTGACCATTTGCAATCCTGAGCTTGACCTTGCCTTCCGTCGCTGGTGGCGAAAAAGCCCATGGCGGGCCTGGCCAGGCAACACGCAAGGAGCCTGACAGGTTCCCGCCGTCAATGTTTTTCTGGTAGCCGAACAGGTCCATGAGCCGGTCCATATCACCCTCTTTGATCTCGAGGTCAACACTGCTTAACTGCTCACCACGTTGCAGCCGCCAGTTGCCAGTCATGCGCGCTGAAAGAAAATCCGATGCGAACACCACACGCTCAATGAAATACAGATCACCCGGTTGCTTGTAGGCCTTTACCTCGAACAAACCCAGGTCGAATCCGTTGAATAGCAGCTGCCGGCAGATGATCTGCAGATCCGGAAAATTCGACGGTGTGACGTTGCTAGCGGAATCCGCCTGTTGCTGTCCCCCGTCGGCACTTTCCAGCGCCAAGCGCTCCAGGGTCATCGTCACACTGTTCAGCCCGGCAGCCGTATTCGTCAGATCGATGTCACCGGCCACGGCCGGTCCGTCGATCCTGATTTCCCGGCGTGAACCGGATGACTTCAGGGATAACGACGCCTGACCCAGTTCATAGCCGAGCACTTCCAGTGCATCAATAGCAACAACCAGCGCAAGCGGCAGATCGGTATCCCCGCTGCCAGCTTCATCGGCAACGCCACTGCCCTGCAGGTGTGGCTGCCAGTCTGTCAATCGAAAGCGCTCAAGATGACCGTTGATTAGCAATACTTTCGAGTCAGGCAATACCGGTTTCTTGCCACCGACCGTGATGGCACCCTTCTGCAGTTTGAATTCCTCCGTGCCAGGATCAATAACCAGCAATCCCTGGACAAGGTCGCTGTAATTCAGCCGTACAAGACCGTTTTTAACACCCACCCTGTCCTCGACAATCGTCAGCTGTCGTACCGACTCAGGGCTTTTGCCGAACGGGTCAGGCAGATCGATAGCCGTTCCCACCAGGTCCGAGGTCACTGTGACGCCGATATCGGCATTCTTGCCGCGCTCCGGCATACCGCGAAGGGTCACCAGTACCTGCCAGTCACTGCTGCCGGAAGCCGCCGCCCCGAGAAGGCTGTCTTTTTCGATAAAGAGGTCAAACAACTGCAGTGGTCCCTGCAGGTGGATATTCGTCTGATGCTTGCCTGTTTCTGTCCATACCCGTGCGCTAGCCGGGTGATCAAACAAGCGGGCCTGCAGCTTGTCACCCTGTATACCATCCGGGTCAAACACTAGCTGTCCCTTGATAGCCTTCAACTCAATATCAGAATCGTGCACTCTCAGGGAATTACCGCGCAGGGTAATATCGCCTGCCACCTCGATCGGGGCCTGCGAATCATTCAGCGGCACCACGATATCCAGTCCCAGTGTCGTCTTCCCGGTGGTGCTGACTCGATCGACGAAACCGCCATAGGTAATACCCAGCGGGCTGCTGCCGAGTTCAGCCAGCATGACCGACAAGTCGCCCTGCACCACACCTTTCAGGGTCAGCACCGGGCTCGCAAGGTCTTTTATCTGTGCATGCACCGACTCGAGTGATGCACTGCGCATGGCACCCCGGCTGCTGACAACATCCATGACACGCCCGCTAAAATCGATTCGGGCATCAAGCCCCGTCAACGGCGACCAGTCCTCGTTAAAATCCAGCACTGCATCGGTAACCGGTAGTCGCACTTCTAGTAGCCCTTCGCCGTTATCAAACGGTATCTGGTCAAGGCGGCCATTGACGACCACAGAGCCATCCGTGATGACGCCGCTCTTGAGACTGTTGTCGAGCCAGTCAACGCCCAGTGGTGACATGACCTTGGCCGGCAGGTAGGCGTGCAGCCGGTCGAGTCGCGCGCTTGCAACGTCAATCCGCAGGTTGATGGAAGCGGCACTGCCATCTACCGGCAGGTACAGCCCCATCCTGGCCAGCAATGATAGGTCTTCATTACGGATCGTCAGGGCATCCGTGGCAACCTCCATGGTGCCGTCACGCAGCTGCCAGTAAATATCTCCCTGAAGCACATCGATCGGCAGCAATTCACGAAACAGCCGTGTATCATGCAAGCCGGTATCATGGCTGGCCAGGGAAAGAATACCGGCCTCCATGTCGCCCCTGAGCGTGCCGTCCAGACCGGACAGTTTCGGTAACACACCGGACTGTTCAATACTCAGGCCACTGAAATGCGCCGAGAAATCGTTGACCCGGGTAACCTTGTCGCGGCTGGAAATACTGAACACCAGGTCCCTGATCGTTCCGCGGGGCTGTAAACCACCCAGCAACTGGCGCTGTTCAACCGTCAGACCGGGAATAACGGGCAACAGTGCACCGAGACCGTCAAGCACCACCAGTGATGTCATACCCCTTATACTGGTGCTGTCCTGCTGCCGCCTGCCGGCCAGTGACAGGTTGTCTGTTTCCCAGCGCCGCTGCTGCTGATTAACGACCAGGTTTTGCACGGCAAACTGCCAGCCCGTATCATTCTGCCGCCAGCCGAACTGGCCACGCAGGCTGTCAGCCTCGAAGGTGTAGGCCTCGGTTTCGTTATGCTGAATGATTTTCAGGCCCTCGGTATCGATCTCTCCGCTGGCGGAAGCGATGCCCGCATCCCGCACATCAAGCCACAACCTGAGATCAGCGACCCCTTCCACAAGCTGATCATCCGTCAGTACCGGACCCAGCACCCCGGTCAACGCCACCGAGTGTCCCTTGATGTAGACCTGACCCTGCCAGTCCTGCAACCGTGAGTTATAGCCATACAGCACCGCTTCCACATCGGCACGGTAACCGACGCCGACCGGCAGCAGGGCGTGGCCGGTGAGCGTATGCGTGGGACCCTGGTTGCGCAGCGACAATGAGATATCGGAGAAGCGTCGTGGCGGGTGGCCGCTCGTTTCATCCACGTAGGTGACGTTGACATCATGGACCGACAGGGCCATCAGCAGCAGCTGCTCGAGCATATCGCTGTTATTGTTATCTGTACGGAACCCCTCAAGGAAGAACATCCCGCCGGCATCGCGCACCAGCGTGAACTCCGCACCAACCACATCAATACCAGCCAGTTTGAGCTGTTGCTGTGTCAGGGACTGCTCGGCATCTACCGTCAGCCAGATTTCGCGCACGGCGATTGCCTCGTGCGAACCTGCCGGATCAGACAGCTCGACATTTTTCAGTTTGATCACGGGGTTCAAACCGCGCCAGCCAGCCTGCAAGCGCCCGATACTGACCTGCTTGTTGAGTGCCTCGCTTGCGGCCTGCTCGATCTCCATGCGGTAGGCACTGATTTGGGGAATCCACAAGCGTGCGACCGCAACCAGCGTGGTAATCAGCACCAGCAGCACCAGCAGCAGCATCCAGAGGGCGTGAAAGGCACTCTTCAGCATGACAGGAAAGAAATCAATTAGTCCGGTTGAGAGGTTGCGAGCTTACACGGGAACCACGTCATACTGTTCCTGTGTGTACAGGGCCTCTACCTGGAACTTGATGGGTTTGCCGATAAACGCCTCCAGCTCGACCAGGCTTGCCGATTCCTCATCCAGCAGCAGATCCACCACCTCCTGTGAGGCAAGCACCAGTAACTGTTCGGTATCAAACTGGCGTGACTCACGCAGTATCTCGCGAAAAATCTCGTAGCAGGTCGTCTCTGCCGTCTTCAACGATGCGCGTCCACCGCAGGTTGGACACGTTTCGCACATCACATGCTCGAGGCTTTCGCGGGTGCGCTTGCGCGTCATCTCCACCAGTCCGAGCGATGAAACCTCCGTGATCTGTGTTCTGGCATGGTCCTTGTCAAGGCCTTTCTGCAGGGCGCGCAATACCTGGCGCTTGTGTTCCGCATCTGACATATCAATGAAATCGATAATGATAATGCCGCCCAGGTTACGCAGTCGCAGTTGCCGGGCAATCGCCTGTGCCGCCTCCAGGTTGGTCTTGAAGATGGTCTCTTCGAGGTTACGGTTACCGACATAACCGCCGGTGTTGACGTCCGCAGTGGTCATGGCCTCGGTCTGGTCGATCACCAGGTAGCCACCTGATTTCAGTTGCACCTTGCGTTCCAGTGCCTTCTCTATTTCGTCCTCGATACCGTAGATATCAAAGATCGGCCGTTCACCGGGGTAGTATTCAACCTGGGTTTCCAGTTCCGGCATGAAGCGGTTACAGAACGCCTGCGCGCGCTGGTAGCTCTCCCTGGAGTCGATGCGAACCCTTTCGATCTGGCTATCGAGCATGTCCCGCATGACGCGAATAGTCAGTGGCAGGTCATCGTAGATAACGCTACCGGCCTGTGCAGTTGCCTCGGTCTCGCTGACGGACTGCCACAGCTTGCTCAGAAACATCATGTCCGCACGCAATGCATCGGCGCTTGCACCTTCCGCTGCGGTACGCGCGATATAACCACCCCCGTCCTGGTCGGTCATGAACAGCTGGATGATGTCCCGCAGGCGTACCCGTTCCTGTTCGTCCTCGATCTTTTGCGAGATACCGACGTTGTCGACGTTCGGGATAAACACCAGGTAGCGGGATGGGATCGTGATTTGCGTGGTCAGGCGCGCCCCCTTGGTACCCAGCGGGTCCTTGATCACCTGTACCGAAATTTCCTGCCCCTCGTGTAACAGCTGGGCAATATCCGCAAGCGGTGTGTCCCCCCCGGATTCATCATCCACGTTTCTGACACTGACATCAGAGGCATGCAGAAATGCCGCCCTTTCAAGACCAATGTCCACAAACGCCGCCTGCATACCCGGCAACACACGACAGACATTGCCCCGGTAGACCTTGCCTACCAGGCCACGTCGCCGGGCCCGCTCTATATAGACTTCCTGCAGTACGCCGTTTTCAACCAGTGCCACACGCGTTTCCCGGGGCGTTACGTTTATCAGTATTTCTTCGCTCATGCTTCCCTGTTGGCAAATTCCAGTTGTTGACGATTGCAGGGCATTCCCATCCTACAATCTAGAGAATGACGATTCCAAATGACTTTAACATTTCAGATGTTTCATACAGGGGCAAACCCATGACACCCGAATAACTGCCATCCAGCCGGGTGATAAATATCGCCGCCAGTCCCTGTATTGCATAGGCACCGGCCTTGTCACGAGGTTCATCAGTTTCCCAGTATGCCTCACATTCCTGCCGCGATAATGTTCGGAATGTCACGCGACTGCGCTGACTGCAGACACTCTCGCGGTCTGCAGCCAGCGCAACGGCTGTCACCACCTCGTGGGTAGTGCCCGACAATGTTTGTAACATCGCAATGGCCTGCTGGCGATCAGCCGGTTTTCCCATCACCGCGTCGGTGGCGATCACAATAGTATCGGCGCCCAGCACCGGTCGTTGCCGCGCGGGGCTCAACATACGCCACCCTGCCCGCGCCTTTTCCATTGCCAGTCGACGTGCGCAGTTCTCGGGGAGTTCTCCAGCCAGCATAGTCTCATCCACGGCAACTGACAGCACATCAAAGTGGACACCTATCTGCTCCAGAAGTGCCGCCCGACGCGGTGACTGCGAAGCCAGGTAAAGTTGCGGAAGATGCTGCATTGACACATTTTATATCATAATTAACAATTAATTATGATAGTTTTCTCAAAATATTATCACGACCGGTGATAGGGGTGACCGATGCCCAGGGTCCAGGCCCGGTAGAGTTGTTCGGCCAGCACAATGCGTACCAGTGAATGGGGATAGGTGAGTGCGGACAGTGACCAGCGCAGGTCGGCACCGTCAAGACAGGCCTGTGACAGGCCATCCGGCCCACCGACCAGCAGTGCCACATCCCGGCCGGACCCCATCCAGTCCCGGAGTCGCCCGGCAAGATCTTCCGTCGTCCACTGCCTGCCACGTACATCCAGTGCCACCACATGACAGCCTTTCGGTACAGCCGCGAGCATGGCCTGCCCTTCCTGCTGCCTTGCCTGTGCGCCAGTCATGGACTTGTGTCGCTTGCTGAGTGGAATTTCAATCAACTGCAAGCTGCACTCCCGCGGCAAGCGCCTGGCGTATTCCTGGTAACCCTCGACAACCCAGGATGGCATGCGGGTGCCGACAGCAACCAGGTAAATACGCATCAACGATAAAACAAGTCAGGCGCTGGCATTGTCACGGTCGCCAACGGACCAGAGTTTTTCCAGGGCATAGAATTCCCGGGTCTCGGGCATCATGATGTGAACGACGACATCAGAAAGATCGACCAGGATCCAGCCGGTCGTGTCCTCGCCTTCAACACCCAGTGCAGCAAAGCCGTTTCGCTTTGCCTCCAGGATAACGTTTTCCGCCAGTGCCTTGATGTGCCGTGTCGAGGTACCGCTGGCAATGACCATGCGATCGGTAATCGACGTCAGCCCGCGTACATCGATCACCCTGATGTCCACGCCCTTGATGTCCTCGAGCGCCGCGATGACGATTTCCAGCAAGCGCTCGCCCTGTTCCTCTGTGGAACTCTTCGGGCCCTGTCTATCCGTCATGCTGTTTTCCTGTGCCATATAATCCCTCACTGTATATCACCTCCAGCACACTGCCGGGGAGCAGGAAGTCTGCACGTTTTCCGCTTGCCAGAAGCTTACGTATCTGGGTACCGGATATTTCCAGTTGCGTGACCGGGTGGAACAGCAGCAGGCCCGAGGCACGTGACTTCAGCGTCGCTGCATCCGCCACCCGGTGCAGGGAAATAAAATCCGCCAGTTTGCCCTGCTCCGGTGGTGACTTTCCCGGCCGGGTCATGACAACGAGGTGCGAGTAATCCAGGATTTCACGCCAGCGATGCCAGCTGGAAAACTCACGGAAGGCATCCATACCGATCAACAGGGACAGGCTGGTAGCCGCCATTTCTGTGCGTAATAATTTCAGCGTATCGAGTGTATAAGAAGGCCCTTCACGCTCGAATTCCCGCGCATCCACAGTAAAGGCAGGATCGTCGGCAACCGCAGCATGCAGCATCGCCAGCCGCTGTTGCGGCGTTGCATGCGGTTGCGAGCGATGTGGTGGCACATGACTGGGCAGCAGACGGATCTCATCAAAACCGATAGACTGCTGTAATTCCAGTGCCGGACGCAGGTGTCCAAAATGCACCGGGTCAAAGGTACCACCGAAAATGCCAATCATGAAAGAGGCGAACCGCTGGGGACTGACTGTATCTGACTGACCATCATGTCCTGATATGGCCATCACCGATGACGATATATTTAAGCGTTGTCAGGCCTTCCAGGCCAACCGGTCCTCGCGCATGCAACTTGTCGGTACTGATGCCGATTTCGGCACCGAGACCGTATTCAAAACCGTCCGCAAAGCGACTCGAGGCGTTCACCATCACGGAACTGGAATCCACCTCATGCAGAAAACGATTGGCACGTGTCAGCGATTCGGTGACGATGACATCCGTGTGATCGGAGCCATAGCGGGCAATATGGTCCATGGCGGCATCCATGTCATCGACAATGCGAATAGCGAGTATCGGCGCCAGGTATTCTTCTTCCCAGTCGGCTTCCGTGGCCGCCGTGATGCCGGCGACTATTTTTCGTGTCGCCTCGCAGCCGCGCAATTCAACTCCCGCTGCCAGGTAGTCCGCGACCAGTTGCGGCAATACACGCGCAGCAATGTCCCTGTTGACCAGCAGGGTTTCCATGGTATTGCAGGTACCGTAACGCTGTGTCTTTGCATTGACCGCCACCCTGATGGCCTTGTCAACATCCGCCATATCATCGATGTAGGTATGGCATACGCCGTGCAGATGCTTGATGACCGGCACCCGTGCCTCTGCGCTGATACGTTCGATCAACCCCTTGCCACCACGCGGCACGATGACATCGACATACGCCTGCATGCGAATCAACTCGCCGACCGCGGCACGGTCAGTGGTTTCGATCACCTGCACCACGGCAGCCGGCAGTCCCGCCTCGACAAGCCCCTGATGGATGTAACGCGCAATCGCCTGATTGGAGTGCATGGCTTCAGAGCCACCGCGCAGAATGGCTGCATTGCCGGACTTGAGACAAAGGCCTGCAGCATCCGCGGTCACATTCGGCCGCGACTCGTAGATGATGCCGATCACGCCCAGCGGTACACGCATGCGCCCCACCTGGATACCGGAAGGCCGGTGATTCATATTCGAAATACTGCCGACCGGATCCGGCAACAGCGCGATCTCGCGCAGGCCCTCGGCCATAGCGGAAATGCGGGTATCGGTGAGCTCCAGCCGGTCCAGTAAGGCCGCGTCCAGACCGTGTTGTCTACCTGCCGCAAGGTCCTTGTCGTTCTCGGCCCTGAGTTCGTCAGCGCCGGCTTCGATAGCCGCCGCGATTGCAATCAGCGCCGCGTCCTTCTTGCCGGTGCCGGCACGCGCGATCTCCCGGGCAGCGGCACGTGCACGCACGCCGACCGTGTGCATGTACTCGGGAATATCGATGGGTAATGTTTCAGCTTCCGCGCTCATGGTTCTCTATCAGGATATCTGCTCCATCCGGGCACTGTCCGGCAGGGCGTGATTGCCTGCCAGCGTCAGTGTTAATTGTAACAGCTCATCCCAGGCGTTGCCTGCAGCCTGTCCCTTGCTGACCCTGTCGATGCGCGCACAGTGCTGTAACAGGGTATTGCAGCGCGTCGCCGGCAGCCGCTGCAAGGCTGCAGCCAACGTGGTTTTACGTGTCGCCGGCCAGATGCGATAGCGGGTCATGACCGCCTGCACTGGCTGCCCCGAGGCAACCGCAGCCGCCATGGCAGCCAGTTGACGGATTTCGCGGGACAGCGCCCACAGGACGATCTGCGGCACAATACCTTCCGCAAGCAATCCCTGGAGGATACGGATACTGCGGGCGGCCTCTCCCGAGAGTGCGCTGTCAACCAGGCCGAAGACATCGTAGCGGGCATTGTCGGCCACCAAGGCAAGAATGGCCTCGGCATCGACAGCACCTTCACCTTGTAATAAATACAGCTTTTCAATCTCCTGCACACACGCCAGCAGGTTACCCTCTACCCGATCCGCCAGCAGCGCAACCGCATCCGGACTGGGTTGCAGACCGCGCTGTTGCATGCGCCGCTGTATCCAGGCGTTGAATTCCTGTGCAGTGAGCGGCCAGACGAACACCACAACACCGGCCCTGTCGAGAGCCTGCACCCACTTGCTGTCACGCGCTGATTTTTCCAGCTTGCCGGCCGTCACCAGTAACAGGGTATCTTCCGGCGGATGTTCCGCGTAGCGGCGCAATACCTTTGAACCATCAGCACCCGGCTTGCCACCGGGCATGCGCACATCGATCACACGGCGTTGCGAAAACAGTGACAGGTTGCCTGCCTCGGACATCAGGCTGCCCCAGTCAAACCCCGTCTGCACCGTCATGACCTCGCGCTCGTCATAGCCTTGCGCACGCGCCGTCGCGCGGATGGCATCGGCCGCTTCCATTACCCGCAGCGGTTCATCGCCACTGATAAAGTAGACGGGTGCCAGCATCTTGCGCAGATGGGCATCGACCTGTTCGGGTTTGATTTGCATGAATTGCAAGTATATCTATTTCGTGCAGGAGCGGCGTGCTCACCGCGATCATGCACCTGCCTTGATTGGTCGCACCCGGGACGGCGCTCCTACAGCTGTATTGCAACTTGCAGTCATTTGACAGGCTAGCGTGCCGCCGTCGTTATTCTCAACATCGCCAGGTGCACCAGTTCCCGTTGCAATGCACGGCGCACGACCACTTCCTCGCGCTCCTTACTCAATACATCGGTGTTGCTGTACAGGTAATCACGCGTCATCGTCACCGTCTGCGGCTCCAGCAGTGGCAGTTTTTCGCGCGTGGTCACGGCGAACTGGATTGTCTGGCGCAACTGGAACTCCAGCACCTTGCCGGCGCTGTCCACCGACAGCACATCCTTGTCCTGCGCATCAGTGATAATCTCCAGCACAGCAGTGGACTCGCTCCTGTCCTCGGTGACCTTCACATGATGCGTCCTCAGGGCCTCGGCAAAATCTTCAACCAGGGGACCCCAGGGCCTGTTGCTTTTTATAAAGGTGACCGCCATCTCGTCCGGCAAGGCGGCACTGCCACGCAACTGAAAACCGCAGGCAGACAATGACAAGGCCAGGCAACAGCTCAGCAGCAGACCATGCAGGGATTGGGTCGATATCGCACAGTGTTTTTTCAACAGGGACATGGGCACTAGACGACCACGTTAACCAGCTTGCCGGGCACCACGATAATCTTGCGTACCGCCTTGTCCGCAATGTGCTTCTGCACGTTTTCCTCGTCTATCACCATGGACTCGATCACTTCCTGCGAGGCATCGGGCGCGACCTCGATACGGCCACGCACCTTGCCGTTGACCTGCACCACCAGTGCAATGGATGCCTGCACCAGCGCGGCCTCATCGACAGTCGGCCACTGGCAGTCAACCACTGCCTGCTGATGGCCCAGCGCATACCACAGTGCATGCGTGATGTGCGGCACGATCGGCGACAGCATCAGCACCACGGCATCCAGCGCCTCCTGCATCACCGCACACCCCTGCGCGGAATCGTCCTCGAAGCGCGACAGGGTATTCATCAATTCCATATTGGCCGCAATCGCGGTATTGAACGTGTAGCGCCGACCGACGTCATCGCTGACCTTGGCGAGCGTACTGTGAACACTGTGACGAATCGCCTTTTGTGCTGCATTCAGGTCGGCAATTTTCAACCCGGGGGGTCTACCCGCCCGACGTGCGCGTACACCAGTTTCCACAGGCGTTTCAGAAAACGCGAGGCACCCTCAACACCCGAATCCGACCATTCCAGCGATTGTTCCGGCGGCGCGGCAAACATGGTAAACAGGCGCACGGTATCCGCACCGTACTGGTCTATCAGGCCCTGGGGATCCACGGTATTGCCCTTTGACTTGGACATCTTGGAACCGTCTTTCAACACCATGCCCTGTGTTAACAGGCGGGTGAACGGCTCATCCGCGACCAGCAGCCCTGCATCGCGCATCAGCTTGTTGAAAAACCGCGCATACAGCAGGTGCAACACGGCATGCTCAATGCCTCCGACATACTGATCAACCGGCATCCAGTAGTTGGCCCGCTCATCGAGCATGCCATTGGCCTGGTCCGCACAGGTATAACGTGCGTAGTACCATGACGATTCAAAAAATGTATCGAAGGTATCGGTTTCACGCTCTGCACGCCCGCTGCATTGGGGACAGGTCGTATCGATAAAGGATGCCATTTTTTTCAACGGCGAACCGCTGGCGTCGACAGTCACATCGGTGGGCAGGGTCACCGGCAAGTCAGCTTCCGGCACCGGCACCGCGCCACAGCGGTTACAGTTGATGATCGGTATCGGGCAACCCCAGTAGCGCTGTCGCGACACGCCCCAGTCTCGCAGGCGGTAATTCACCTGGCGGCTGCCCTTGCCTGCCTGCTCCAGCCAGTCGCCGATAGCGGCAAACGCCTGCTCGGAAGACAAACCGTCGAACCCGGCGGAGTTCTTCAGGATACCCTTCTCGACGAAGGCCGCCTTGTCAAGATCGGCGACCTGCTGATCATTAACGGGATAAATGACCTGTTTGATGGCAATGCCATTGGCCCTTGCGAACTCGTAGTCGCGCTGATCATGTGCCGGCACAGACATCACCGCTCCTGATCCGTATTCCATCAACACGAAGTTGGCTGCCCAGACGGGGACCTGCTCGCCACTGATCGGGTGGACCGCCTTGAGGCCGGTATCGATGCCTCTCTTTTCCTGTGTCGCCAGCACGGCCTCACTGACCCCGGTAAGTTTGCATGTCGCGATGAAGTCCGCCAGTAGAGGGTTGCCGGCAGCTGCCTCGACGGCCAGTGGATGCTCCGGTGCAACGGCGACATAGGTCACCCCCATAAGGGTATCCGGTCGTGTGGTATAGACAGGCAACTGCTCATCGCGACCGGCGATACCAAACTGCATTTCGATGCCTTCCGAGCGCCCGATCCAGTTGCGCTGCATGGTGCGCACCTGCTCCGGCCAGCCGTCGAGCTTGTCGATATCGTTGAGCAGTTCGTCCGCATAGTCGGTGATCTTCAGAAACCACTGCGGGATTTCACGGCGTTCCACCAGTGCTCCTGAACGCCAGCCACGCCCGTCGATGACCTGCTCGTTGGCGAGCACGGTATTGTCAATCGGGTCCCAGTTCACCACCGCGGTCTTTTTATAGACCACACCTTTCTCAAACAGGCGGGTAAAGAACCACTGCTCCCAGCGGTAATACTCCGGGTCACAGGTTGCGACCTCGCGATCCCAGTCATAACCGAAACCCAGCTGCTTGAGCTGGTTGCGCATGTAATCGATGTTCTCATGCGTCCACTGCGCCGGTGGCACCTGGTTCTGTATCGCGGCATTCTCCGCCGGCAGTCCGAAGGCGTCCCAGCCCATCGGCTGCAGCACGTTTTTACCCTGCATGCGCTGATAGCGGGAAATCACGTCACCGATGGTGTAGTTGCGCACATGCCCCATGTGCAGACGACCGCTGGGATAGGGGAACATGGACAGGCAATAATACTTCTCGCGCCCGGGGTCCTCGGTCACACGGAAGCTGTGCTGCTGCTCCCAGAATGCCTGCGCGCGCGCCTCGATACCGCCCGGTTTGTAGATTTCGTCCATCGGTTCACTTCTGGTCACAAAATTAATGGCAGAAGAATACCTTAGCCGACAGAGCCCCCACAACACGGGAATGAGGATTTCCTTCACCTGCGGAACAGTTTGGTCCACACTTAAACCATGAACTGGAATGGAGGAAAGTACAGCAAATGACCGATTCAGACAATAAATCCACCCGCGAAAAATGGCTGCAGGCCTATGACGACATGATGATGCGGGTCAAGACGGCGTACGAGGAGGCGGAAGAAAGCACCCGCCCGGCGCTGCTGGGTTTTATCCACAAGGCGCGCGACACCGCCGTTGAACTGGAAGAACTGACCAAGGAGGAAGCGGAAAAGGTCGCCTACTACCTGCACCGGGACCTGCAGGATGCCGGCAGGCACCTGGCCGAAAGCGGTCACGAGCTGGGCGACTGGCTGCGCTTTGATATCGATCTGATTGAAGACCGGCTGATGTCCGTGCTGTCACTGGTCGCCGATCGCACCCGCCTGGAGATGCTGCAGTTCGAGCACGATATAGAGGAAGGCCCCGCCTGGAATGCCCGTGAAATCACCGGCCCCGGCACCCTTGTATGCAACAATTGTGGTGACGACATGCATTTTCACGCCACCGGGCAGATCCCGAATTGTCCGAACTGCGGCCACGGCGTTTATCACCGCAAGCTACTCAACAGTGACCACCGTTAGCACCCCGGCAGGCAGTCCACCCGAGATTTTAGTTGTGCACTCTGTGATTACCCTGCGACCAACCGGGATTCTATGTGCAATCAAGCGAACCGGGTGTAATATAGCCCCGGTAACAGCACACCAAATAATGACCAAGGAGTAAGACTCAATGAAAGTGATTATGCAATTTCGCACCTATATCTTCTGCCTGCTATTTGCCCTGCCACTCGGCACTGCCATGGCCGATGAATATTCAGATACTGTCAGTCTTTTCAAGAATGCCGGTGAAAGCGGCTGGTTCGTTGACAACAGCTACGGCTACGCCGTCTTTCCGACGATCGGCAAGGCTGGTTTTGTCGTCGGTGGCGCACACGGCAAGGGTCGCGTCTATACCGGTGGCAAATACACAGGCGACACCTCAATGACCCAGTTGAGTGTCGGTTTCCAGATGGGCGCTGAAGGCTTTAGCGAGATCATCTTTTTCGAGGACAAACGTGCCTTTGATGAATTCACCAGTGGCAACTTCGAGTTCAGCGCCGATGCCAAGGCCGTTGCGATCACTGCCGCTGCTGGCGGTTCAGCCGGCACTACTGGCAGCTCGGCCGGCGCCAGTGGTGGCAAGAAAGACGCCACCACCAAGGGCTCCTACCACAAGGGTATGGCGACCTTTACAATAACCAAGGGTGGCCTGATGTATGAGGCCGTGGTTGCCGGTCAGAAGTTCTCCTACACCCCCATGTAACATTGCACTAACATGACAGCGCGTTCCCCCCGGCTGAATCAACCCTGATTCAGCCGGGGCCCTGTGACCAGAGAGCTCTCATCCAAACCCACCAGAAGTCAAACACTGATACACTTTGAAACAACAACCAAGGAGATATACCCATGAAAGCAATTGTGCAATTTCGCAGCTACCTTACTTGCTTGCTACTAATTCTGCCCTTCGGCACGGCCATGGCAGATGATGATGCCGCTAAATATGCAGAGACCATCAAGATATTTCAGGATGCCGGCGCCAGTGGCACGTTCTTCAACAACAGCTACGGCTACGCAGTATTCCCGACGATTGGCAAGGGTGGCGTTGGCGTCGGTGGCGCCTACGGCAAGGGGCGCGTCTATATCGGTGGCAAGCACGTTGGCAACACCTCGATGAGCCAGTTAAGCATCGGTTTACAGCTCGGCGCCGAGGCCTTTAGTCAGATCATCTTCTTCGAGGACCAGCGCGCCTATGACGAGTTCACCAGCGGCAACTTCGAGTTCAGTGCTGATGCCTCGGCGACTGCAATCACCGCCGGTGCTTCCGCATCCGCAAAAACTACCGGCAGCTCGGCCGGCGCCAGTGGTGGCAAAAAAGACGCCACCACCAAAGGCTCCTACCGCAAGGGCATGGCGACGTTTACCGTGGTTAAGGGTGGCCTGATGGGTGAAGCGGTTCTCGCTGGACAGAAGTTCAAAAAACTCGAACCCGTAATGTAATACTACAGTCTCAAACGGGTTTTCCCGGCTGAATCCATTCCTGATTCAGCCGGGATCACCTTTCCCCCGAACCTGCAGAGGACCGACACGGAACCCTGCCTCGCCTTCTGCCTGCGCACTTCAATCCCTGCTTAGCTGGCAGTCATGCTGCAACCGGTTAGCAGGTGCAATCATCAGGCAAGCGTGTAATATAGCCGCATCCTGATACCAGGCTGTCAATAACCACGGAGACTATCCCATGAGAGCGTGTATGCCTTTCGGCACATTCATCCTCTGCCTGCTGTTTGCCCTGCCGTCTGGCAATGTCATGGCGGACGAGGACGATGCCAAATATTCAAAGACCATCAATGTGTTCCATCAAGCCGGTGCAAGCAGCTGGTTCGTTGACAACAGCTACGGCTACGCGGTGTTTCCTACCATTGGCAAGGCCGGTTATGTTGTCGGTGGTGCCTACGGCAAGGGTCGGGTTTACGAGGCGGGTAACTACACGGGCGACACGACAATCACCCAGTTAAGCGTCGGTTTCCAGCTCGGTGGCCAGGCCTACAGCCAGATCATCTTCTTCGAGGACAAACGTGCCTATGATGAGTTTACCGGTGGCAACTTCGAGTTCAGTGCCGATGCCTCGGCCGTGGCGATTACCGCCGGTGCTTCTGCGTCGGCAAGTACCAGCGGCAGCTCGGCCGGCGCCAGCGGCGGCCAGAATAATGCCACCACCGCGGGTGGCTACTACAGGGGCATGGCGACGTTTATCGTCGCCAAGGGGGGCTTGATGTACGAGGTCGCGCTTGCCGGGCAGAAGTTCTCCTACACCCCCAGGTAATACTGTCGGTAACAACACCGACCAGCCCCTTTCCCTACGGGACGCCTGCATCCTGGTAGGCGTTCCGTAGGGAAGAAACGCTTCTTTTCAGCCCGGGACCCTGTTTCCACACGGGCTCAGGCGCCCGCCCCGGGGTCAGCGGAACGACCCCGCTGTCGGCAGGTGAGCCAGCACAGCAACAGACAGGCCACGCTCAATATCACAATCGGCACATTACCCATGCGTACATACGGCGTGGTGCCCTGCATGGGGGTCACGAGGCCGGTCACCACTGCGATTTCAAACTGCGGGCTTTGCTGCGTGATGCGACCGCGATCATCGATGATCGCGGAGATACCGGTATTCGTTGCCCGCAACATCGGGCGTGCGGTTTCCTTTGCGCGCATGCGCGCCATTTCAAGGTGCTGATGCGGCGCAAGTGAATCGCCGAACCAGGCATCGTTACTGACGTTGACCAGCATGGCCGCCTCGGGCAGCGCCTTGATGATTTGTTCACCGAACACGACCTCGTAACAGATGGACGTTGCCACCGGGTAACCCGCGGCCAGCAGCAGGGGTTGCGAGTCCGTGCCACTGGAAAAATCGGCATTCGGCACTGCCAGCGCATTCAGCGCGTTGCCAATCAATCCGCGCAGCGGCAGGTATTCACCATAGGGGACCAGGTGCTGCTTGTAATAGAAGGCCTGTTCCCCGCCCAGGGTGATCACTGCGTTGTAATAGTTCCAGTGCTGTCTGTCCAGTACCGGGATACCGGTCAGCAGCGAGGCACCGCTTTTCTGCAGCTCGGTTTCCAGGTAGGCAATAAAACTGTCGTTCACCTGGTCATGGAAGGCAGGAATGGCGGTCTCGGGCCAGATGGTCAGGTCACTGACCTGCTCGCCAAAGGTTAGATCCGAATAGCGACTGATGGTACTCAGCAGATTTTCCGGTGCCCACTTGTCTTCCTGGCTGATATTGCCCTGCACCAGGCTGACCTGAATTGCCTCACCCCGCGGTGTGCTCCACTGCACCCGATCCAGCAGCACACCCGCAACCAGCACCGTGAGCAGTAACGTCACGCTGATCAGCCGCTGCTGGTTCTTCAGCCATGCCAGCAACAACGCCGGCAGCAGCGCCAGCAACCAGCCGGTGCCATAGACACCGAGCACGGGGATATATCCGGCCAACGGGCTGTCAATCTGGCTGTTGGCAATATTCAGCCACGGAAAGCCGGTAAACAGCCAGCTGCGCAGCCACTCGGACAACACCCAGCCAGCCGGAAAGGCAAACACCAGTACCGGCCAGGACGGTGTGCGATAGGCACGCCCGAGGCAGTATCCGAGTACCGCAGGATAGAGACTAAGGGTGATAACCAGTCCAAGCGTTACGCCGAGTGCACCGATGACCGGCACATGACCAAACACATGGATACTGTTAAACACCCACGTGATACCCACGCCAAAAAAGCCCAGGCCGAAAAGAAATCCGTGTCGAAACGACTGGCGGGGTGTGTCGCACAACCATTGGTTAAACAGCAACAACAGTGAACCGATGATCACCGGATAGTAACCAAACGGTGCAAATGACGTGACCGCCAGCGCGCCTGCAAACAGCATCAACAGTCCGCCAAAACGGTCCATCAGGCTGTTCACACGACGTTTTCTACCTGATCAGCCGGGTGCTCGACAGATTCCGGTAACATTGTGAGTTGCAGCATGTGGACACGACGGCTGTCGGCACGCAGGATCTTGAACAGCAGGTTGCCGATGACAACCCGCTCCCCCCGTTTTGGCAGGTGTCCGATCTGGTGTACTACCAGGCCACCGATGGTATCGAATTCTTCATCTGAAAATGACAGGTTGAAATATTCGTTGAAGTCTTCAATGGGTGTCAGCGCCTTGACGGTGTAATGCAGCTCGCTATGCTTGCGGATCGTGTCTTCTTCCTCGACATCATGCTCGTCTTCAATTTCGCCGACGATCTGTTCCAGCACATCCTCAATCGTGACCATTCCAGCGACGCCGCCATACTCATCAACCACAATGGCCATGTGATTGCGATTGACGCGAAATTCCTTTAACAGCACATTCAGCCGTTTGCTTTCCGGGACGAAGATCGCAGGACGCAGAATATTGCGAACGTTCAACAGGCTGTCGGAGCGTTCGAAGGCATACAGCAGGAAGTCCTTCGCCAGCAGGATACCGACGACCTCGTCACGGTTTTCGCCAATAACCGGAAAACGCGAGTGTCCGGATTCGACGATATTGCGCAGCAGCACATCGGGACGGGTATCACGTGCCAGCATGACGACCTGGGAACGCGGGATCATGATGTCGCGCACCTGCATGTCATCCACCTGCAACACACCTTCAAGCATGGCAAGCGCGTCAGTATCGAACAGACCGTTTTTTTGTGCTGCGCGCAGCATGCCCAGCAGCTGCTCGGTGTCGGAGGGCACCTGTATGAGCGCCTGTTTTATCCTGGACACCCATGAGCGTTTCATGGGCACCTTGGAAGGTTGGTCGTTGTTCATTAAATATTAGCTAGTTATGCGACATTTGCAATACTAGCATCACGTCCATTATTGAGTACACAGGAAAGCGGATTCGCACTAGTAAGGGTTCTCATAACCCAGGCGGGCCAACAGTTCGGCCTCGCGGGCCTCCATTTGATGGGCGTGATCATCATGCTGATGGTCATAACCAAGCAGATGCAAGACGCCATGAACAACGATATGTGCCCAGTGCGCATCGAGCGGCTTGTGTTGTGCAATGGCCTCACTGACAACCACGGGCGCACAAATCACGATATCGCCCAGCAGCCCGGTTGCCACGCCGGGCATGCCTTCATAGGGAAACGACAGCACATTGGTTGGCCCGTCCTTGCCACGGTACTGTTGATTGAGCGCGGTGATCTCCGCCTCGTCCACGATACGTACCGTCAACTCGGCCTCTTTTTCTTGCTCCGCCAATGCCAGTAAGACCCATTGCCTGATGGCTGCCTCCCCAGGTATACCGTCAGCAGCCATCGCGTACTGGACATCGACCGTCTCATGCTGATTGCTCATCACTGCGTCCCGTATAGATTATTTGTTTGAGGCTGACTGCTCGTACTGCTCGTAGGCAGAAATAATGCGCTGCACCAGGGGGTGGCGGACAACATCGTTTGACGAAAAGAACGTGAAACCGATGTCCTTATAGTCATTCAACACCTCGGTCGCCTGCCGCAGGCCGGATTCCACATGTTTCGGCAGATCAATCTGGGTAATGTCACCGGTCACCACCGCGGTTGAACCAAAGCCGATACGTGTCAGGAACATCTTCATTTGCTCAACCGTGGTGTTCTGCGCCTCGTCAAGAATGATAAAGGCATCATTGAGGCTGCGGCCACGCATGAACGCCAGTGGCGCAATCTCTATTACATTGCGTTCGATCAGCTTGGCGACCCGGTCAATACCGAGCATTTCGTAGAGCGCGTCATACAGCGGTCGTAAATAGGGGTCCACCTTCTGTGTCATATCACCCGGTAAAAAGCCCAGCCGCTCGCCCGCTTCAACGGCCGGGCGCACCAGCACCAGGCGGCTGACGCGTTCCTGCTCCAGCGCCTGTACCGCGCAGGCAACGGCCAGGTAGGTCTTGCCGGTACCGGCCGGACCGATACCAAAGTTCAGGTCATGCTCGAGAATATTGCCCAGGTACTGTTTCTGGTGATCCCCCCTGGGGGTGATAGCGCCGCCCGGTGTCTTGATGACAATCATGCCGTGCTTTCGGGCGGCTTTGCCGGCAACCGCTTGTGCGGCACCCGCCTCCTGCAGATAGAGGTGAATCTTTTCGGGTGTGAGCGAACCGGACCCGGTTTCCAGGTACAGACCTTCCAGGAGCTGGCTGGCACGTTTCGCCACACTCGCCTCGCCGATAATGCGGAACTGGTTGCCACGGCTGTTTATTTCGACCCCGAGACGCTGTTCCAGCTGCCGCAGATGCGCATCCAGCTGGCCGCACAATTCCGCCAGCCGCTCGTTGTCGGCGGGCTCCAGCGTGATATCGACTGAGAGGGTGTCAGCGTTCAAGAGCGGATCAGCAGGCCTTCAGGTGTGTGGGCGCCGCTACATCCTCGACCGCCAGCAGTTCACCGCGCAGTGAATTTGGCAGCGCCTCGGTGATGCGGACATCAATAAAACAGCCGATCAGTGCCGCATCCGCATCGAAGTTCACGACACGGTTATTCGCGGTGCGGCCGCTGAGCTGGTCAGCCCGTTTGCGTGATACCTTTTCAACCAGCACACGCTCGACCTTGCCCACCATGGCCTCGCTGATAGCAGCGGCCATTTCATTGATGCGCTGCTGCAGCCGTGACAGGCGTGCCTTCTTGGTCGCGTGCTGGACATCATCCGGCAGCACGGCAGCCGGTGTGCCGGGACGCGCACTGTAGATAAAACTGAACGACTGGTCGAAGCCAATCGCCTCGATCAGTGCCATGGTTTGCTCGAAGTCGTCATCGGTTTCCCCGGGAAAACCGATAATAAAATCGGATGACAGGTTGATATCGGGTCGCACCTCGCGCAGTCGCCGGATAATGGACTTGTATTCCAGCGCCGTGTGATTGCGTTTCATCATGGCCAGCACCCGGTCCGAACCGGACTGTACCGGCAGGTGCAGATGACTGACCAGCGCCGGGACCTCCGCGTAGGCCTGTATCAGGCTGTCGCTCATCTCCAGCGGGTGTGAAGTGGTATAACGTATGCGGCCGATACCCTCGATCGCGGCAATGTAGTTGATCAACAGCGCCAGGTCGGCGCTATCGCCGTCGTCCATCAGGCCGCGGTAGGCATTGACGTTCTGGCCCAGCAGGTTCACCTCGCGCACCCCCTGCGCGGCCAGTGCGGCGACCTCGGCAAGGATGTCATCGAAGGGCCGGCTGACTTCTTCGCCACGCGTGTAGGGCACTACGCAAAAACTGCAATACTTGCTGCAGCCTTCCATGACGGACACAAACGCGCTCGGACCGTCCGCACGCGGTGCCGGCAGGCAATCAAACTTTTCTATTTCTGGAAAACTGATATCGATGACCGTCTGCTGCGCACGACGCGCCTCGTTCAGCAGCTCCGGCAGGCGGTGCAGTGTCTGTGGCCCGAATACAATGTCGACATAGGGCGCGCGGGCGCGAATGGCATCGCCTTCCTGGCTGGCCACGCAGCCACCGACGCCAATCACCAGCCGCGGACACTGATCCTTCAGTTCCTTCCAGCGGCCCAGCTCGGAAAATACCTTTTCCTGTGCCTTTTCACGGATGGAACAGGTATTCATCAGCAACACGTCAGCCTTTGCAGGATCCTGTGTCATTTCCATCCGGTGCGAGGCCGCCAGTACGTCCGCCATCTTCGACGAATCGTACTCGTTCATCTGGCAACCGTGGGTTTTGATATAGAGTTTGTCAGCCATGCCACTTGAATCGTTGGTGTTCGTCACGGGAATATACGTGGTTTGGCACACTGTTTCCACGTATCAGGCCAGGCCGTTGCTGATAACAGGCTGCATCGTGATGCCATTACACCTGTTTTTATCGACGGAGCTGCAGGACACCGGCCATGCTATGGCTTACTCCAGCGGTGGCTGCTGATACCACATGAGGCCATCTGCCGGTTTCTCTTTCGGCCTGTCTGGCGGAATCTCTTTGCGGCTGTCTGCCGGGGTATCCGCCGGTAATGCGCTGGCCGAATCAGGTGCCGTGCTCGCGGGGGTATCGGTGTATTCGATGGGCTCACCCTCTTCGTCCATCCACACATGCCTGACATTGCCGATCAGGCCCGAGATAGGGCGTGTAATTCCCCCCAGTACTGCCCCCTTGCCGGCCTTCTGGATGATTTTCCCCAGGTTGGATTCCAGATGTGTCAGCGTGCCCCAGAACTCGATATTCGGACCGGTCCAGTAGCCGTAGGGATCCTGCTTGTCTTTCAGCAGGTTCAGGTCATAAAAAATAGCGGCACCGCGCTCGCGCAAGTTCAGCGAGGCATCCATCTGCAGCGGACTCTGTAACACGTCAACGCCCTCCTCATAGGTAATACCGCCTTTCGCAGTCATCAGTATTTCCGGACTCTGCACCACGTATTTTTTGATCTCCACATTACGCGATTCCCCCCGCGTCAGCTCTGCATCAATCTTGTCGTACGGGACCACCTTGATGTAATTGACCAGTCTCGCGACCGCACCCATGCCAAACAGTCCGGTCGGAATATAAGAGACACCCTCACCCACGGCACCGGCAAAATTGGAACTCCCTGTGACCAGCGGATCGTTGGGATCAAGCAGGCGGAAGGCACCGTCGCGGCTCTGCATATCCATATCAAAGTACAGATTGTTACGGTACTGCGCCATGTTCGGGGAATTACCATAGGCATCCAGCTTGACGTCAAACAAGCCCTCCGTCCTTGGTATGGCCTCGGGATCGAGCGCGACCAGAAAAGCCTCGAGATCGAACTGCTCGACACTGGCCTGCATCTTCAGGTCATAGGGTTGTTCTCCGGGCGTAAAGGTCATGACGCTGTTAAGCACAATTGGACTGTCATGAAAGCTTGCCTTGAAGTCATCCAGCGAGAGCCGGCCAGATGTCACCTCGGCACGCCCTGTTATATTGACGACCTCCAGGTAGTCCGTGTAAAAGAGACGCTTGATATCGTAAGTCACCTGCCGGTTGTAGGGTATCGTATCCCAGAATGCCTGGTCATCGGGGCGCAGATCATCTGCCTGTTGCTCCACTTCATTGGCCGCCTGCTGTTCTTCGCCGGGTGTCTCCTCGTCTTCCGCTCTTGCATCTTCATTGGCAATCGCCTTCAGGGTATTGAGGATATCATTCAGGTAGAACACGCCACTGTTGACACTGCCAGTGAGGTCATTGTTTTCACCCTGCTTGCGTGTATGTACTGCTTTTATTTGCAGGTCGCTTTCTCCGGATTTACCTCGCGTGCTGATGGGCGCAGTAATATCGAAGCTGCCATCCGCATCCAGTTGACCAGCAACTTTAATCACGAGAAGTTCCAGTGGTAACTGATCACCACTCTTCAACCCCTGCACACGGGTTGTTGAATCAAGCTTGCCGTCGGAATCCAGCGTGGTCACCGAGGTCAACTCACCGGCAGTCAGACCATGACCGGGCAGGATTGCGGGCTGGTCCAGCAACGGCGGCAGCAACATTTTAATATTCGCTGTCAGGTTCTCGATCCATGTATTGTCACCGTGTCCTTTCAGGACCACATCCACATCGGCATCGAGTGCAGGCTTGCCCTGGTCTTTATCAAAAGTAATGTTGAATTGTTTTAATGTTGCATGCAGCGTATCGCCCTGCATCACTGTCTCGGAATCCGCTGTCAGGGTAAAGGATTGCAGGACCTGCTTGTCTCCAGTCTTCAACACGGCACCCGTCACCCTGAAGGGCTCAAGGGTATCGATGCGCAGGGACTTGCCATCCGAACTGAGCACTGCCTTGCCGTTGGCATCGGTCAGGCTCAGTCCATTGGCCGCCAGTATTCCGGCAAACGGTTCGGGGGTAAGATTCGCTACCGTCAGTGTCACCTTGCCGCGGGCCCGACCCAGCTCGGATTGACTGCTACCCAAGTTGGTGCGCACACGGACATTCGAATCGGCCTGCAGCGAAATACGCGGTTGTTTATCCGCATAGAGCAGGTTCGCTGACAGGCGATTCAGGTCAATACTGGATACACCCTGTGCCAGCTTGTAATTCGCCTCCAGCCACAGCGGCGCCTCAATGGAACCCTGTAACGCCCGGGCAACAACTGGCTGCCGGGAAAAGGCCTGTACATCCATATTCAGCTGACCCTCGGCCAGCAAGGGTTTGTCCGCTTCACCCGGCAGGGTCAGTGCGCCACTGGCAGCCAGTAGTTGTTGTTTCTGGCCGCTCACCTTGAGGTCCTTGTAAGTAATGCCGGTTCCCTCCGGCGCCAGGCGAATGCCGGGCCGTACGCTGATAGCGACATCCTTGAGCATCGGCCCATCCGGGCCGGTGATAGTGACATTATCCAGCCTCACCGGTTTACCTGAAGCCAACGTGGCAACGCCCTGCCCCTCCGCCGCCAGCGTAAAATCTGCACGCTGCAGTTTGCCCTTGAGGGTGGTATCCGGCACAAAAGCAGAGAACCAGCCAAGCTGGATATCGCTGATGTTGAGCGTGGCCAGCGATCCTTGTGCGTTGCCAAAGCGGTTACTGGTTGCCGTGTTGTTGATGACCAGCGGCTGCAACAGATCCAGATGCAGCAGGCGGGTCTTCTTTTCCAGTAACACGTTGGCATCCAGCGTATTGACAACAACCGCATCGGGCTGTTGCTGGATCGCTGCCTGGAAGTCCAGTGAAACCTTTTGCGGCAGGGACTGCCTTCCCGACTGCTCGATGGCAAGCAGATCCACCAGCCGGTGTAACTCCACATCAGCCGTGGCCCGCGCATTGATAGCGCCCGGTTGTTCTCCCAGTGGTACCGTGGCCGTAAAATCTGCCGTGACCACGGTGCCTTCGCCACCATCAGCCATTAGTTCATGCAGTTCTACATCCAGCGCATCACCACGGTAGCTGACACGAGGCAACACCGTCAGGTTGAGACCCTCGACAACAGTCTTGTCTTCCTGCATCAGAGTAAAACCGGTTATCGTGAGTGCCTTGACCGGCTTAAGGTGTATGTCACCTGCCGTGTCAGTGGTGATCTCAAATGCACCGCTTAGAATGCCAGACATTAATTCGTGCTCGGGCAGGAAGATGTCAAACCAGGCCAGCGGCACCTCGGGCAATGCGAATGCCAGCAGCACATTCTCCTGCCGCATGAAGGCGTCGATATCCTGCAATGGAATATCCAGGTCTTGCGGCAGGCTGGAAGTCAGTGGTCGTATGGCCGCTTCATCGGTCAGCCCGGAATCAATGGTCTCGACCCGCATGCGCAAACCTGGCAACAGCGAGATCCGAAAGTTATTTTCCAGTCGCAGTAACTCGGGCAGTTTTTCGTTACGGTGTGTTTCCTTGATCTGATTGACCAGCAGGTTGCTGATCACCGTAATGTCACCGGTCGTATCAGCTATATTGAAAAGCAGGTCACCGCTGAGCGTTTCTTCCGTGGGTGGTATCTCCGTGTCCTTCACATAACGCTGCACCAGGCGTTCATTCGCCGTTAACTGATAATCGCCGTCGAACACACCAATGTTGCCGTCATAGCGTCCTTCAAGTGTCAATACAGAACGCGGACTGCCATCTGTATCCAGCTGCGTATTCACGAGCAGCCAGGTCTCCGGTGTATATGCCGGTTCTTCTTCACCGACCTGCAGTGACAGCTGCTCCGTTTCCGTCAGTGGTGCCGGTGTCACCAGCAGTTTCACGCTGGCACTTTCAGCTTCCGGCAGGTCGGCAAGCACCACATCAAGATCAAGCGCTGTTTCGATCGAGTTGAAGCGCCCCCGGGTAAGCTGATCAAGGACGAGACGGCCATCGAGCGCAACCAGCTCGTCCTCCTTGCCGGTATGAAAATGCGCCTTCATATTGATGGCGCCCGTTGTTTTGGGCCTGACGTCGCCACCGGTAATGCTCGCTGACAGCGATTGCTGGTCCGGCAGAAATACATCCGCATTCACAGCCACTTCCTGCAGGGTGTAGCTGAGTCCGTGTTGCAAAGCTGCCAGCACACCGGGAAATATTCCGTCTTCCTCAGGCTCCTCCGTTTCCGGGGGGGTGAATTCACTGACATCGATATGGACATCCTTCAGCGCCAGCGTCTTGATGTTGGCATTCAGCAGCAACAGCGATGAAAGACAGTAGCGAAGCGTGCCCTGCTCCAGTGCGAAATGCCCGCCTGCATACTCCACCGCAACCTTGTTGAGATGCACGGACCAGGGGGTAACATGAACATAGTCAAGCTGCAGCGAGTCAACCAGCGGACCCACATACTTGAGCAGCATCTTTTTCTGGAAGCCGGGATTGAAGACCACCGCAGAGAGCACGCTGAGAACAACGAACAGGCCTATCGGAATATAAAACCGGGGACGTTTTAAATCAGTAAGTTGCATGCAGCATCCTTATAGTGATCCAGTTGTCAGCGATTTCACTGACTACCCAGTGCTCAAGTATAAGACATACGCTGCAGAAGTGAATTGCATTCGTAAACCCGGCGGGCATGGATGTCGCGCTGCGCCCGACTGATTGCCGGGCATCACAGGGACACACCTGCAGATTACCGGGCTGGTCTCAATCGGTGCGCACTGCCCTAGCAATCGAAATCATCGAGAAGCCCTGCAGGATCAGTTCAATGGCGACAAACATACCGATAACCCAGAGACCCGAGACCGGCCATTCAGCAAAGATGATGCCCCCCAGCACGATGGAGATCAGGCCGGCGAACACTATCCAACCCCAGTTGGCAACGTTACCTCGTGATTGGAATCCGACTATCAGGCGAAACACACCCGTGATCACAAAAAAGGATGCCAGGAACAGCGTGATCCACACCGCACTGGCAGCCGGGTCAGTCATCATGACAATAGCCGCTGCAATGTAGACCAGTGCAATCAGTACATACCAGATCTTACTCTTCCACTCGCCGGCCTTGAAGGCATCGATCAGCATCACGGCACCGCCAAACAGAATCAGAATCCCAAAGTACAGTACACTGACAACCGTCAGTGCCACCTCCATGGACAGGCCGACGAAATCCAAGAATAATCATCACTATGCCCATGAACATGAGCCAGCCACGGTTCTTCCTGATAGCACTACTTGCCGGCTCAAGCGAATTGTCATCTATTGTGGTCATGTCACGTACGCCCTTCCTGTTTACGGGCGCGTATACCCCGGCTGTACAGACTCACTTTTCTATTGAATTTCATTTTTCAACACCGCAAACACCATCCACCAGTGGCTCGTACGGGTTGCCGCACAACGCATTGGAGATGTCGGCAATCGCCTTTTGCGCCCGCACGCTGTTACCGGCAGCATCCAGTGGCGGCGAGATCGCGGCTATACCAAACTTGCCGGGCGATACGGCAATGATACCGCCCCCCACACCGCTCTTGGCCGGCAACCCGGTCTTGAACAACCACTGCCCGGAGTCATCGTACAAACCGGCCGTGGCCATCACCGCCAGCACTTCAGCAATGTGTTTGCTGCTGATCACCTTTTTGCCGGTGACCGGGTTCTTGCCACCGTTGGCCAGCGTGGCCGCCATGGTGGCGAGGTCTTTTGCGTTGACGCCGACAGAACACTGGCGCGTGTAGATATCCGTCGCCTCGATCGGATTGTCTTCTATGCGTCCGTAGGCATACATCAGCATGGCCAGTGCCTGGTTGCGCTGGTTGGTGTCTGCCTCTGACTTGTAGACATCTTCCATCACCGAGAGCTTGCGACCGGCAAAATCGTTATAGGTATCCAGAATCGTATTCCATACCTCTTTTTCGTTCGCACCCTTGATCATGCTAGTGGCGGTAATCGCCCCCGGGTTGACCATCGCGTTCATCTGCTGTCCCTGGTACTGCTCGATGGCCACAATGGAGTTGAATACCTGGCCGGTCGCATCGACGCCCATGTTGTTTAAAATAGCGTCTGTCCCGGACTCTTCCATGACCCTGGCCATGGTAAAGACCTTGGAGATGGACTGGATGGAGACCTCGGTCTTGATATCACCGACACTGTAAACATCACCATCGACGGTGACCAGCACAATGCCAAACACGTTCGGATCCACCTCGGCCAGCGCCGGGATATAGTCGGCATTCGCGCCCTCATCCAGATCCTTGTATTTTTCATACGCGACCTTGAGTACCTCATCGATATCGGTGGCTGCATGCAGCGGTGTCACACTGTGGCAGATAAACAGTCCCGCAATCAGCAGGGTGCGTGTCAGAATAGTCATAGCTTGCTCCTTTTACTTGTTACCTGGTGATAACCATGGATTGGGCAAAACATCACGTGCCCAACAACCCGCCACACTTCGAGCCTAAAAGGTAAAACCACCGATCAGACGCAGCGCCCAGGTATTCGGTTCGTGGTCAACACGGTGCTGCTCGTAGGTGCCGGTGAAATAACCACTGCGCAGGAACTTGTACTTCACCTGCAGGCCGGTCATGTGCATGAGATCCTGCCCCTTGCCATCCGAGCTGATGGAGTATTTTGAATCCAGCTCATAGCGGGTATAGCGCAGGTAGATGCCCAGCTTGTCGGGTGACTGCCTTGGAAAATCATAGCCAACCTGCAGCTTGTAGGACGCGGCATTGCGCAGGGAACCCGCCTCGAAAAAGTGAAAAATCATGCCGTTGGCAAAATAAGGATAGCCACCCCAGGCGCCCAGGGTCGACTCCGTCCCGGCACCATCAGAATATTTTGCCGCGCCGCTGGCAAAGGATATACCGTTGCCGAAGGCACCGTCGTATTTAATCGAATAAAGACTGTAATCGATGTCGGTGGAACTGGATTTTAATTTACCCACTTCCGAGAAATTAATGAACTGCAGGCCGAAGTCGTAGTTAAATTGATCATTGCCCTTCACGTAGTCGTACTGCGCAAACAGCGTGTTATACAACTCATCCGCGTAGTAGTTCCAGAGTTGCACGTGATGCAGTTCATTGTCGTAATCGACGGCCGCAAAATACACGCCCTTGTCATCGGCCTCATCCTTGTTGACCTGCGGCACGAAGCTGGCATCCGACATGGAGTGAAATTCGGTACCGTTGGCGCCACTGTCCCAGACACCGGCCATTTCGGAAAGTAACCGGCCCTGAGACTGGTATTGCAAAATGGCGGTTGTCATACGCGCCCATCGCAAAACTGTTGGCCAGCATGTAGTAGTCATCCGCATCGATCATCGGAGACACATATTCCTTGCGACCGATGAGTGCCTGCTGCTGGTCCGTCTGCCACTCGAGATAGAGTTCTTGCAGGATATCGAAATGACTCGTTCTCAACCGGATCGAAGACAAAATTCCGCGATTCCTCGTCCTGATTGTTCATGCCGAAGTCGGTGGAACCTGCCAGCGGTGATCTTGCCGGTAAAGTTATGATAGGTGGGCGTCAGCAGCGAAAACTTCGGAACGAGATAGAATCCCTTTGAATTCTTGTGCCCCTTGTTGATATCCGGATCGCCATCCGGATTATCGTAGTCGTACTGCACCCAGCCGGTACGGATATCCCCGGAAAAGGTGAATCCGTTGATATCATAGGCATAGCAGCCTGCGACAGCGCCGACAGCGTGACCGCAAGCAAACTGATACCAGCGGCAAACAGCACTGCCTGTCGTGCTGACCCGCAAGACACTTTACTATTCAAGACCCTTCTCCCTGACTGTACTTTGCTTCGGCCCGCATCACCCCCCATAGGCCGACGCACTTTGAGTTATTGACTGTACCTGCCTCGGCACCGTTCACCTCCTGGACGGGCGTCCAGCCTGGACCGGGATCATAACCTGCATCGCAGCTGCAATACTGGCACTGTCCGGCCCGAGGTTCTGCTCGTAGACAATGCCTGCATGACTTACCATGAAACTCATCACGCCGCTGTCACCGTATTCAACCGGCCAGGCAATCACCGCAAAACCGGCCCGCATCTGGCCATTGATCAGGTAACTGTAGGCACCGCCCCTGGCATGTGCCCCCTGTGCATCCAGTATCTTGTAGTAGTAGCCATGGTACCCGCCGCCCGGCGTGTGATCGGCCATCAATGGTCCCAGTGGACTGGGTGTTTCACCGGGCTCGACCTCCCAGTAGAGGCCGTCATGGGTGCCAGGCGCGCTGATAAAGCGCTGTGCGTATTCCAGCAAGCCGTTGCCATTTCGATCCTGCTCGGCGTATTCCATCTGTGCGTCATAGTAAGCCAGCACCGCCTGCATGGTGGCGAGCTCATTCCTGCCGATGCGCCGGATACGCATGTTTTCCAGGCCTTCATCGATATCAAAATACCAGCCGGACTCACCGGCCACGATCGGAATGGGCAGGGTCCACTCATCCTCGCCGACTGCAAGCAGCATCTTGCGGTCACCTCGAGGCAGCAGGGTATTGTGCTTTTCTGCAGCAACAATAAAGTTATCGACATCCTCGGCATCGATATTATCCAGTGGCAGGACCTCCTGGTAGTCTATACCAAGCAGCTTGCCAAGCATCGCCTCATCATCATCTGCAACTGCCAGCACGAAGGCATTCGCCGCATCCTCGGGCGTGTTGAAAACAGCCTGGCCGATATCGGGATCCACAGTCAGTTCCGCAATGTCCTTTCCGGAATCTGAACAGGATGCGGTGGACAGGATCGCGGCCGCTGCGAATACTGCCAGCAGGCAGGTGACCATCGAGTGTAACCGGCTGACAACAGTCTCTTGAATATTTTCTGATCCGTAATTCATGTCATTCTCCTGTTATCGCCGCAGACCGCCACCGCCACCCGCACGACCACCGCCGCCGCCACCTGCGCGACTGCTCATCGAGCGGGCACTGGAAGTACCGCGATTGATGCTCTGGCGTTCTTTTTTCGCATTGCCGGCACCCTTCAGGGCATTGTCCCGGGTGGGTGTCTTCTTGCTGGCAACGTCGCGGGTCTTGCCGGCATCACGGCTCGCGACGGTACTCTTGGCCTGGTCACGGCTGACACCCTTCGCCGTATCCCTTGTCTTGCCGGCATCGCGGCTTGCGAGCGCGCCCTTGGCCTGGTCACGATCAACGCCCTTTGCCGTATCTCTTGTCTTGCCGGTATCGCGACTGGCCAGTTTGCCCTGCGCCACGTCACGGTTCGCCTTGCTGACCGAATCCCTCGCCTTGTCACCGCCCGCACCCTTTAACTCCTTGCGACCCTCGGCCGGATCAACTGCGCGCTTGTCCAGTGTTGCACGCGCCTTGTCTCGCTGCTGCATCACGCCCCCGGTAATCCTTGCGCTGGTCGGCTCCGCCACGCTTGTTCTCGAACTTCTGGCGGCTCCTATCATCCTTGTAAGGCACGCCACGACGATTATTGGAATTGTGGTTCCAGCTGGTATTTTTCTTGTTGATATCGAGCCTGTTGCGATTGACGTTGATGTTGTTGTACTTGTTGACGTTGATATCAACGCTGCCATGGCCACGGCCCCAGCTACAACCGCCCCAGAGCGCGTTGGTAATACCGACACCAATACCGAAGCCGATTCCCCGTACCACGGCGGAACCAAAGCCATAACCAACCGGCCGGTAGTACCACGGCGTATAATGCGGCCACCACCAGCTGCCGTAGATAACAGTCGGATTGTAAGACGGAACATACACGACCTGGGGATCTGCCGGCTCAATGATAATGACTGTCTCACTCGACGACGGTTCTTCCACGATCACCTTTTGCTGCTCGGTCGTCTCGAGATTACCTTCTTCCTTTGCCTTGCTGCGCAGCTTCTGGACGGTGTCCATGACGGCATCGGAATCAGCCAGAAAGGCATCACCCACATCCTGCACCCAGTCCGGCTGCTCTCCCATCATGGTCATCACCTGTGGAAAGGCAACCAGCGACATCACGCTGGGGTCCCAGGACTTGTCCTGTACGGCTTCAACCGCGGTATCTCCCTCCTTGCCAGGGTTATTCTTTGACCATGTGACGGCCTCGGCCACGTCGGCCGGGTAAGTAGCAGCCATCAGTATCTGTGCCAGCAATGAGTCCGGATAGAGCGCAATGGGCGCCATCATCTGGTCAAGTTCTGCCTCAGTGAAGGTCGCATCCTCAGCCTGCACAGTACCGCCAGACAGGCAAATCATGGAAGCGAACACGAGTTCGCCCAGAATCGATAACAACTTTTTCATAAGCTATTCCCCTTTTCCGGATTTCTGACGATGGTCAGCCCGGTTTCCTGCCTGCGTGGCGGCGAGCCCCGTGCAAATGAGTTAAATCATGCCGCCGAGCCACTGACGATGTGAATATCGCGCTGCGGAAACGGGATGCTGATGCCGGCTTCATCAAAGCGGTTCTTGATGGTCTCGGTGGCATCGAACTTGACACCCCAGTAATCTTCGGTCCTGGTCCAGACACGAACAATGAAATTGACACTGCTGTCCGCGAGCTCGGCGACCGCAACCTGCGGTGCCGGATCAGACAGGATGCGTTCCTCCTTGCTGATAATGTCATTGAGCACATCCCTGACCTTTGACAGGTCGGCATCGTAGGCAACACCGACGGTCATATCGACACGACGGTTTTCCTCTGCCGAATAGTTAATGATATTGTCACCGGAAATTTTCGCATTGGGGATAATAATGGTCTTGTTGTCACCGGTTTTCATGGTCGTGGTGAAAATCTGCATATCCTTGACGACACCGGCCACGCCGGCAGCCTCGATAAAATCACCGACCTTGAAGGGACGAAAGATAATCATCAGGAAACCGGCCGCAAAATTTGCCAGCGACCCCTGCAGGGCCAGGCCCACCGCGAGACCGGCGGCACCGAGTATGGCAATAAAGGAGGTCGTCTGTATACCGAGCTGACCGAGTGCTGCAATGACGACGAAAGTCAGCAGGGCGATGTAGGTAATACTGCCGACGAAGCCAATAATCATCGGATCAACACCGCCCTTTGCCATCATGCGCCGCACGCCGCGGCGTACCCCCATCGCGACCCAGCGGCCAATGACAAAGATGGCCAGCGCGGCCAGGACCTTGATGCCCCAGTCAGTAGCCAGATCCTGCACCGTCAACCATAACTGGCTGACATCCTCGACACTGGTGGGTATGACTTCCATCACATCAACCGGAGTCGTAGTTTCTGTTACTTCTGCTGTCTCGCCACTGGCCATCTATTGTCTCCTCGGGAATTACAACCAAATCGAATGCTGCATGTTACTGCTGTACGAACGCGTAAACAATCTTTCGGACAATCGGGCAATGCAACACCCGTATACCTGTTTTCGGTATCGAGTCAGACGGCAATATCGAAGACACCTTCTATCTCCAACAGCAAACCCGCCCGACATAAATCGCCCTGCAAATAAATGATATTATCCGGCAGATCCAGCTTGCTGTTTAAGACACTGGCGACGCTGTCCAGATGTTCCGGATGACGCAGGTAGACACGCACACCGGAAGCTGAAATCCGGCTGGTGTTTTTCATACGCGGAGAACCGACCAAACCACACAGGACCGCATCGATATTCCTGCAGGATTCCCCGGACTGCGCAATCACGTCTCCGCCATGCAGGGTCTCATGTCCGACAATACTCGCCGTCCCCGACAGAAAAAGCTGCCGTTCAGCGGCATGCCAGTTGATGCATGCAGCGCGTGAAAACAGCGGGCTGCGTGGCCCGTGCACGGGCGGATAATGAAATGCGCTGATCTGGCGCGGATTCTCTACCTGCTGCGGGCGGACCTTGCCGGATGCGAAAGAAACCAGCACCCCCGGAACATTCGTGCCAACGGCACTTGCGGCAGGTAGCGTGCGTTCGAAGTCGCGTTGCATACTCAGCGCAGCATACCTGCCGACACAAAAAGCCTGGTAACGCTCAATACCATTGTTGACCCGGTTGATGTCCGGGATATAGTGCCAGAAACGAAACGCATGAGGATACGCGGACGCATGCAGAAAGGTATTGATCTCGGTATAGGCCGCCGCAATCAATTCACCCAGGTCATCCGCCGCCGTCTCTTCCAGCAGCAGATGACCGAACAGGACATCGCCGTTTTCACACCAGCTGATTCGCCCTTTCCGATGACAGCTGACCGGTCCCGCACCGCGCCAGACTTCAACAGCAGCCGAGGTTCCCAGGGCTCGCAGCCCCGCATGCACCAGCCGCGGATTCGCCCGGTCTATTGCAATCTTCCCGGAAAAACTCACTGCCATCAAGACATCATCCCGCTGCAACAGCGCCGGCAGCTTCGCGGCAGGGGCCAACTCGACGCTCAATGGCATCGCAAGATCATGCTGGTGATGATGGAATGTGCTGGAACCCTGTTGCTGCATAAGCTGCCTCTCTGCTACGAGTCCAGATCCTTTAGCAAGGTCTCCTGTAAAAATGTCTGCTGCATCCCCTTGCGCCGGAAACGCCAGGCAGACAGAACATGACGCCACTCGGTGAGTGCAAACAGGTAGTAAAAGGCCTTGAACATGACCAGCGAATAGCGGACCGGTGATGTCGAGAACACATCACCTGACAGCATGGAGATCACCGCCTGCTCCATACGAAACCTGTTTGATGGGTGCATGAACATGCGATGCAGCACCGGCGACGTGAACCGGTAGATGAACCATGACATGCAGCGCAGCCCGCGATGCACGGTCTTCTCGTATTGCCGCATCAAGGCAGGCTCGGCACCCGGATTTCGCAATGTGCCATCAACCGCCGCTGCGCCCAGGCATGCCGCATTCATCGCCAGGAACACCCCGCTGGAAAACACGGGATCGATAAAGGCCCCTGAGTCACCCACCAGCAGGCAGCCCTTGCGATACAGGTGTTTTGACCTGTAGGAGAAATTCCCGGTTGCATGCACATCGCCCTTTGGCCTGGCGTCCTGCATGCGTTCAGACACACCCGGGCACGACTTGATCGTCTGCGCGAGGAAATCCGCCAGCGAAGTCCTGCGGGTCTTCAGATACTCGGGCCAGCATACGGCACCGACACTCATGGTGCCGTCGCGCAGCGGGATCATCCAGAACCAGCCATGTTTGAACCAGTAGATGGAGATATTGCCCTCGTCTTCCCCGCTGCGGCGTACAACATTATCAAAGTGACCGAAGACGGCAGCGCTGTTGTGCTTGTCGCTCTTTTGTTTCCAGCCCATTTTCCTGGAAACCAGCGTCTCGCGCCCGGAAGCATCCACCACGAAACCGGCCCGCCACTCGCGGGCAACGCCGTCACTGCCGGTTGCATGGACAATACTGGATCCATCGTCCTGAAAGTCGACATCGTGCACACGTACTCCCTCGTGCACGTCAACACCTTTTGCGGTACTGTTCCGCAACAGCAGATGATCAAATTCCGAGCGGCGCACCTGAAATGCATAGGGATACTGATTATTCATGGCCTTGCTGAAACGAAACACCTGCGGGCGCTCCCTGTAGCGATCGGAAACGAACTCCGCCGCTTGCTTGACGATACCGATCCTGCGCACCTGTTCCAGCACCCCGAGACGCTCCAGTATGGGCAGGTTCATCGGTAACAGCGATTCACCGATGTGGAAACGCGGATGGTGCTCCTTTTCCAGCAGGGTCACCCGCCAGCCTTTCTCCGCCAGTAGTGTTGCAATCGTTGAACCTGCCGGGCCTCCGCCCACCACCAGGACATGGCACGATCGAGTATTGTGGTGCCCCATCGTCATGAACAGTCCGCCTTCAGGAGTCGCTCTACCCTCTATTCAAGGTAATCAATTGATTTTATTGCTATCGAATCAAAACCTGCCGCCGTTTTCGGTCATGGTTTTTGGTCCGGGACTTGTATACTATTGCCTTGTGAATGATTAGACCATACACCACCATCAATCTGGTGTTTGAAGGGAATCGGAATGGCAGCACAAACACCTCTTGAACAAGAGGTTGCAAGACTCATCGTGGACACACTAAACCTGGAGGATATTGATCCCGGAGCCATCAAGCCTGAAGCCCCGCTATTCAATGAGGGTCTCGGCCTGGATTCCATTGACGCACTGGAACTCTCGCTGGGTATCTCGATGCAATACGGCTTCCAGATAAAATCAGATGACAGCAACAACACCCGGTTTTTCTCAAGCCTGCGATCACTCAGCAACCACATTGATAAACAAAGAAAAAAGTAAGGCTGCCGGCATCCGTACCGGGGCCGTATTATTGTTTGCCCTGTTAATCGCTTATCCCGTCGCGATACATACCGCCATCATCAACGGCCATGCCGTTGCGGCTCTGCTGATGTTGCTTGTGGTTCCCGTCTTCCTCACCTCTCGCAGCCGGGCGGGAGGGCTGTTCACAGCGCTGGCCGCCGCCGCAGTGGTCGCCCTGCTGGCAGCCACGTTTGAAAGCAGTGAGCAATTGCTGCTCTACCTGATACCCGTCCTGATCAACGCTGCTCTGGCGGTTTTTTTCGGCCGGACCCTGCTACCCGGGGAAACCCCGCTTATTACACGGTTCTCGATCCTGTTGCGCGGCAAGCTGGAACCGCGAGTTGTCAGCTATACCCGCCGGGTCACGCAAGTGTGGACCCTGTTCTTTATCCTGCTGGCGCTCGAATCACTGCTGCTGGCGCTGTTCGCACCGCTCGAGATCTGGTCCCTGTTCGCCAACATCCTGAATTACCTGCTTGCCGGACTGCTGTTTGCCGGAGAATACTTTTTCCGGGTCCATCATCTTCATGACCTGGAACACCCCAGCTTCCCCCGCTTTGTGCGCAACCTCTCCCGGGTGGACCCGCGTGTCATCAACAAGCAATAATCTGCTGCCCGCCGGGAACGTTGAATCCCCGTTGCTGCAGGCGCACACGGCCGGTGACACGATCGCCTGGTACAACGGCAGGGCGATCAGCGCGGCAGAATTTCTACGCGATGTGCATGCCGTGGCTGCCAGGCTGCCAGCCGCTCAATATGCGATCAACCTCTGCGAGCACCGCTACTGGTTCCTTGTCGGTTTTGCCGCGTTGCTCGTCAATCACCAGACCAGCCTGCTACCACCCAATCGGGCCGGCCGGGTCATTGATGAAATTGCCGCTAATTACCGGAATACCTTTTGCCTCTGCAACAGCGGCCAACCCTGCATCGAAGCCCCACTGTATCGCATTGACGACATGGCAGCTCATGACAGCAATGCAACGCATGCAATCCCGCTGATTCCCGGCCAGCATCTTGCCGCCATTGTGTTCACCTCGGGCAGTACCAGCAAACCCCGCCCTAATAAAAAATACTGGCAAGACCTGGTAACCGGCGCCAGGATGAAACAACAGCGCTTCGGCTTTGGAGAAGGTGGTAACAAGCACACCATCATAGCCACGGTGCCTGCCCAGCACATGTATGGACTGGAAACATCGATCCTGAATCCGCTGATCAACGGCGTCAGTGTCTATACCAACAACACCTTCTTTCCCGCCGATGTGCATGTCGCGCTGCAAGCCGTGACCACTCCGCGCGTCCTGATCACGACCCCCATGCACCTGAAGTCCTGCCTTGCAGCCGGACTCGAATGGCCGGGGGCAGACTACATCATATCAGCCACGGCGCCGCTCGATCAGACTCTGGCGGGACAGGCTGAAACAACATTCAACTGTCCGGTGCTGGAAATATACGGGTGCACCGAAACGGGTTCACTCGCTACCCGCAGGACCCTGACGGACAAACACTGGTCGCTTTATGAAGGACTGACCATCAGAAAACGCGCAACGGGTTCTGTCGCTTCAGGCCCCAACCTCCCCGGGGAGGTGCCGCTGCACGACATCATTGAACCCGTGAGTGACCGGCAATTCAACCTGCACGGCCGGCATACGGACATGATTAACATCGCCGGGAAGCGTGCTTCACTCGAGGATCTCAATATTCGCCTGCGCAGTATCGAGGGGGTGCAGGATGCCGCATTCATTGTCCCGGAGTCGAATAACAAAACCACACAACGACTGGTGGCACTGGTGGTCGCCCCAGGCCACGACGCGGCGTCAATCCGCAATCAACTTGCACACCTGATTGACCCGGTATTCCTGCCGCGACCGTTATTCCTGGTTGCCACGCTGCCCCGCAACGAAACCGGTAAACTGCCGCGCACCGCCCTGCTTGACATACTCAGGACAATAGGGCGAGAGGCTTGAGTTTCATTACCGAGCACCGTATTCCCGCCACACACCCGTCCCTGCCCGGACATTTCCCGGGGAATCCCGTGGTACCCGCAGTGGTACTGCTTGAAGAAATATTAACGACAGCGATGATATGGCAACCGGAATCCCGTATTCGGGGCCTGAAGGCGGTGAAGTTCCTGCAGCCAGTCGCCCCGGACAGCCGCTTCAGCATTGCGCTTGAACAGCGCGCTCCCGCGATAATTGCATTCAGGTGCAGCGCCGGAGAACAGCTGCTCAATACCGGAACGATTCTATTGCATGCCCCGCCGGGGCCTGAATGAGCCAGGACTGGCACGGACAGGCGGAGCGCGGTACCCCCTTCATGCTGCACATGATCCGCTGGATCGCGATGCACCTGGGGCGCCCGCCTGCCAGACTGATCCTCTATCCGATTACGCTTTACTTCCTGCTGTTTGCCCCGGCGGCGCGGCGGGCATCGCATGATTTCCTGCAGCGCGCACTGGCACACCCCGTGCACTGGTGGCATGTCGCCAAACATATCCACCATTTTTCGGCCACCATCCTGGATCGTGTTTTTCTGCTGACCGGAAAGTACACCCGTCTTGATATCCGGACACACAACCTCGAACAGCTGCTGCAGCACCTGGACGCCGGGGCCGGTTGCCTATTGCTAGGCTCCCATATTGGCAGTTTCGAAGTGCTGCGCGCGCTGGGGGTTTGCCACCACCGGATTCGCGTGAAGATCCTCATGCAGGAGGCGCACAATGAAATGATCACACGCATTCTGCATGCCCTCAATCCGGAGATAAGTGATACAGTCATCCCGTTTGGCCATGCAGATGCGCTGTTGCGGGTACACGAATACCTGCAGCAGGGTTATATCATCGGCATGCTCGGTGACCGGGTCGTCGACAGCCGCAAGATTACGCACTGCGAGGTGCTGGGTTCCGAAGCCACCCTGCCCTTCGGGCCGCTGCTGGCGGCAGCGGTATTGAAGGTACCGGTCATTTTGTTCTTCGGGATATATCAGGGCGGCAACCGCTATGATATTTTCTTCGAGGAATTCAGTGACAGGATCACGATAGACCGCAGGCAGCGCGAACATGACCTGCAGCACTGGGTACAGAAATATGCTGACCGGCTGACATACCGGGCACGCTCGCATCCCTATAACTGGTTCAACTTTTATGACTACTGGAAAAATCCCGGCTGAACCCCGGCTGCTGCTGGCCTTTATGGTGTTGATCATCAGCCCGCCAGCCTGGGCTGATTTCTCCCTGGAGGTGCTGCTGGAAGAATTTACCCGGACAAGCTCGGCGGATGCCCGCTTCAGGGAAGAGAAACAGCTGGCCTTGCTGGAAGCACCCCTGGTAGTGGAAGGCACCCTCAGTTACCGGGCTCCTGACTACCTGAGAAAGGAAGTCAATCAGCCGCAACATTCACTGTTCGAGATCAGCGGTGATTCACTGCGCATCGAGGCTGGCATGGAACAGCGCACCCTTCCACTCGACAGCCATCCACTGATTCGCGCCTTCGCGGAATCCTACCGGGCAATACTCTCTGGCAACGGGGCCACCCTGGAGCAGCACTTCGAAACCGAACTGGCCGGCACCCTTGAGGACTGGACCTTGCACTTGATACCCCGGGACAGGCAGGCACGTGATTATATCTCAGCGATCATCATCAGGGGCCACAGCGGTCATATTCACTCAACCGAGACACTGGAAGCGTCCGGCGACACGACGCTGATGACGATCACGCCGGACGATGACTAGAATCCTGCCGCTGCTTGCCTGGCTGCTGCTGATGAGCACGGGCATCGCAGTCCTGCACGGCACGCCGGTCATACATGATCTCACGCAGTTCCTGCCAACCGGTGCAACGCAACAACAGCAACTTGCAGCCAGCCTGGTTCGCAGCGGGCCGGCCAGCCGCCTGATCCTGATCGGGCTGGAAAACGCCAGTCCTGCGGAACTGGCGCAAACCAGTCGACGCATGGCCGGGATACTGCGGGCAAGTGGCCGGTTCTCCCGGGTCAACAATGGCATGCAGATCGACATGGACAGGCTGGAGCTGGAATTCCGCTACCGCTACCTGCTCGCTCCAAACACCGCCACGACAGCCTTTAACGAGCAGCCGCTGCATAATGCCTTGCAACAACGGCTCAGCGAGCTCACCAGCGCACTTCCGCTCATGGACAGGCAGCAGCTGGCAGCCGACCCTACAGCCGCATTTCGTGCGCTACTCGCTAACTGGCAGTCGCTTCGGCAACCGCAAATGCTGCATGGCGTCTGGTTCTCGCAGGACCAACAGCAGGCACTGCTGGTTGCGACCACTCGCGCACCCGGTTTCGATTCGGCAGCACAACAGCAGGCAGTCAGCACTATCCACGCGGCATTCACCGCGGCACAAGCAGCACCGGGCACCGGCCTGCTGCTCACCGGCTCACCGGTGTTCGCCGACAATGCCCGCAACACCATCCGTTCCAGCCTGCGGACACTCTCGATCACGGCGGCCATCCTCGTCAGTTTCTTTCTGCTGTTCGTTTACAGGTCGTTTTACCTGCTCATCCTCGCTGGTTTGCCGATAGTGACGGGGCTGCTCGCTGGCAGTGTGGTGACTTCGATCCTGTTCGGCAATATTCATGGTATTACCCTGGTATTCGGGATCACGCTGCTGGGCGTTGCCATCGACTACCCGATTCACCTGTTCAGTCATCTGGCAGCAGACAAAACCCCGCCGCAGTCCATGGCACATATCTGGCCGACCCTGCGGCTGGGCGTCATCACAACGTGCATCGGCTATCTCGCCTTTGCACGGCCGGACTTTCCCGGACTCGCACAGCTTGGCGTCTTCACTACCTGCGGGCTGCTCGCTGCTGCCGTCATTACCCGCTGGCTGCTACCCTCACTGCTGGTGTCCGCCAGGCCGCCGAATGTCCGGGGCATGCTGAGGACCGGCTTGCACCCGATGTTGAATCTGCAGCCTAATATCGCCCGGCTAGTGCTTGGCGCAGCAATGGTCACGCTTGTGCTGCTGGCTACATTCTCACCACCCGTGTGGGAAACCGACGTGTCAGCCTTGAGCCCGCTTTCCAGCGCAGAGCGCCGGCTCGACAGCAGCCTGCGGCAGGCCATCGGCGCACCTGATGTCAGCCAGCTGATCGTGGTTGACGACGCAGACCCGGAAAGGGTATTGCTAATCAGCGAACAGGTCGCAGGGCGATTGCAGCGCGCCGTTGAGCAGGACCTGCTGACGAGCTTTGATACACCAAGCCGTTACCTGCCGAGCAGGGCGACACAAATACAGCGGCAAGGCTCGCTGCCTGATACCGCGACGGCAACACAGCAGCTGGCCGCCGCAATGCAGGGGCTGCCGTTCAGACAGGAAGCCTTTACGCCCTTCCTGAACGCATTATCCGAAAGCCGTGCGTTGCCGCCGCTGGGACCCGATGAAGTGGAGGGCACACTCACAGGACTGCGCATTCAGCCGCTGCTATTCAGTGACGAGACCGGCTGGAAGGCCTTGACCCTGCTTTCCGGTATTACCTCGAGCGCCGACTTCCGAAACTGGTGGCAACAGCAAGACTTGAAGGATGCGCAACTGATCGACCTGAAGCAGGCTTCCACAATGCTGCTGACTGAATTCCGCAACAGCACACTGGAGCGGCTGTTGCTCGGCATTGCTGCCATTCTGCTGATCCTGTCGCTGGGTCTGCAATCCATATCAGCGGCACTCCGGATCCTGTTACCGATTCTGCTCGCGATCGGCCTGACCAGCACCCTGCTGGGTGCCATGGGGGAGCGTCTGTCACTGTTTCACCTGATCGCCCTGCTGCTGACCACCGGGATCGGCATTGACTACAGCCTGTTCTTCCATCGCCGCGAGAGCCAGGACACGGAGCAGTTAAGTATCCTGCATGCCCTGCTGGTGTGCACCGTTTCCACCACCACCGTGTTTGGCCTGCTTGCCACCTCCCCGATTCCCGTACTGCATTCAATCGGCATTACCGTTACCATTGGCACCCCCTTATGCTTTCTGCTTGCGCTTGCAGCCTCAAGTTACCCGGCTCTTGAAAAGCGATAGCCCTGTTGACGGCCATGTCGAATAACAAACCGGTACTCACTGACTTCACGTTGACAAATGCACTTGGACACGGTGCAACCGCCACATTAAGCGCTCTGCGCGAACAGCACAGCGGTCTGCGCCCGTGTGATTTTGACACCGCGGAGCTGGATACCTGGATCGGCCGCGTAGACGGCATCGAGGAGGTCACCCTGCCGGTGACACTGCAACGCTTTGACTGCCGCAACAACCGGCTGGCACTACTGGCTCTGGAGCAGGATGCCTTCACCGCTGCGATCGGCAAATGCAGGCAACGCTACGGTGCAGCACGAATTGGCGTTTTTCTTGGCACCAGTACCTCCGGCATCCAGGCGACTGAGCTGGCCTATCGTTGCCGTGACCCGGACTCCGGCAGACTACCGGACTGGTTCGACCTGCAAAACACCCACCTCATCTACTCAGGCGTCGATTTTGTCCGTGAACTGCTGGATATCCGTGGTCCTTCCCTGGCAATCTCGACAGCCTGCTCATCAAGCGCAAAAGTATTCGCCGCCGCCAGCCGGCACATGCAGGCCGGCCTTTGCGATGCCGCAATCGTCGGCGGTATCGACAGCCTGTGCCTGACGACGCTATATGGCTTCAACGCCCTCCAGCTGGTCTCCACCCGGCCGTGCCGGCCCTGGGACAGGGAACGCAACGGCATCAGCATTGGCGAGGCTGCCGGCTTCGCGCTGCTTGAACGGGACCCTGCAGAAAGCGGCAATATCGCCCTCCTCGGCTATGGTGAAAGCAGTGACGCCCACCACCTTGCAACACCGCATCCGCAGGGCACGGGCGCAGGGCTTGCCATGCAATACGCCCTGCAGATGGCAGAACTTGGCGGCAGGGACATCGACTACATCAATCTCCATGGCACGGCGACACCGTCCAATGACGCCTCGGAAAACGCTGCGCTCCAGCGGGTCTTCGAGCACCCTCCGGCGTTCAGCTCAACCAAGGGCTGGACCGGGCACACCCTGGGTGCCGCCGGCATCACCGAGGCCATCATTGCCTGCCAGGCCATCGAGCATGATTTCGTACCGGGCACGCTGAATACCACGCATCCCGACAAGGCATTATCCGCAGGGCTGGTACTGCAAGGTCGTCAACAGAAGGTCAGCACCGTACTCAGTAACTCATTCGGATTCGGCGGCAGTAATTGCAGCCTGATCTTTGGCGAATCCGGCATATGATCAGTGCCTACCTGCAGTCAGTCGGCGTTGTTGCACCGGGACTGGGTGACTGGCCAACGTGCCGGAATATCCTGATCGGACGCCAGGACTATCAGCACGCGCCAGTGCCGCGATTCAACCCGGAGATCTTGCCGGCCAACGAGCGCCGGCGCATCACACCGACCATCCGTATGGCCCTGCAGGCGGCCACGGAGGCCATGCGGGGAAGTGCGCTTGCCGCCGAAAGTGTTGCGACAGTCTTTGTAACAGGCAACGGTGACCTGGATATCTCGGACCGCATCTGCCATGCACTGACCCTGCCGGACAGGCCGGTGTCACCAACCGATTTCCATAATTCGGTACATAATGCGCCTGCCGGATACTGGAGCATCGGCAGCCACTGCCGCCAGCCTTCAACGAGCCTGTCGGCCGGCGATGCGAGTTTTGCAGCGGGCCTGCTTGAGAGCATTACGCAGGTATTGTCTGACAGACACCCAGTCATGCTGGTTGCCTATGACCAGCCGCCGCCACAGGCTCTTGCCAACGAACACACAGGCGCCCTGCCCTTTGCAGCCGCACTGATCCTTACCCGGCAACAAGGGGAAAACAGCCTCGCGAGACTGACGCTGGCTCCTGCAGAACAGGCGGCGAGTAGCTGCCTGCAATGCGCCGCGCTGGAAGTTATCTACCGGAGTAGTCCAGCAGCCCGGGCATTACCGCTACTCGAGCTGCTTGCAAGGGGAGCAGCAGCACAGTGCATCCTGCCTTACCTCGACACATGGGGTGTGGTGGTAGAATATGCGCCATGCTGATCGGCAGGGAGGAGTTATGCAGCCTGATACCCCATGCGGGAAACATGTGCCTGCTGGAGGGTGTACTGGACTGGACTGCAGGGGAAATACGCTGTTTCGCCCATTCACATACTGATCCCACCAACCCCCTGCGCAGCAACGCCAGGCTCGCCTCGGTGCATTTGCTGGAATACGGTGCCCAGACCATGGCTGTACACGGAGGGCTGCTGGCCCGTGAATCGGGGACCAGGGTATTGCCAGGCTACCTGGCAGCATTGCGTGACGTCGTCCTGCGGCAGGAATTTATTGATCACATAACAGAGCCCTTGATGATTCACGCACAGATGATCGCGACCCTGGACGACAGTTTCATGTACCGGTTCGACATCATCGCCGGGGGAATTGAGCTGGCAAGCGCTCGCGCCACGGTTATAGCCCGTAAGGATACAACGCAATGATCCGCGCCCTGGTTACCGGCGGCAGCGGCGATATCGGCGCAACAATATGCCACAGCCTGGCGCAGGCCGGCCTGCAGGTCATCGTGCATGCAAACAGCTCCCTGCAACGCGCGGAAACGGTTAAACAGACAATCGTGGAGTCAGGCGGCAGCGCCGAGACGACCTGTTTTGATGTAACCGATGCGGACGCCACCGGGGAGGCTCTGGATTTATTAATGTCCAGCGGTGCAATCCAGGTGCTTGTCAACAATGCCGGCATCCACGATGACGCCCCCATGGCCGGCATGACCCGGGAACAGTGGCAGCACGTCATCGATGTCTCGCTCAACGGTTTTTTCAATGTCACCCGACCGTTGCTGCTGCCAATGATGCAGACGCGCTGGGGGCGGATTATTTCAATCTCATCAATATCGGGTATGATCGGCAATCGAGGACAGGCCAACTACGCGGCCGCCAAGGCCGGCATCCATGGAGCGACTCGCAGCCTGGCCCTGGAAGTGGCCTCAAGAGGCATAACGGTCAACGCCGTTGCTCCCGGCATCATCACGACAAGCATGACCAGGAAGGTCTTTGACATGGATAAAATCAGGAAGTTGGTACCCATGCAGCGCGCCGGGACACCCGACGAGGTTGCAGCCCTGGTCAGATTCCTGGCCTCGAATGAGGCCGCATATATCTCCGGCCAGGTGATATCCGTAAATGGAGCCATGGCATAGTGAATCCCGCTGCCCCAGCCCGACTCAGCGTGGTTATCCCGGCATACAACGAGGCATCCACGATAGCAGACATCGTCAGCCGCGCCATACGCTTCACTGACCGTATCATCGTCGTCAATGACGGCTCCAGCGACGAGACCGCCCGGGTGCTCGAGAAACTGCCGGTTACAGTGTTGAACAACCCGCAGAATCTCGGCAAGGGCAAGAGTCTGCTGCGCGGCATCCGGTTGGCCCTCGAGCAGGGAGCCACTGCCGTCATCACCCTGGATGGAGATAGCCAGCACCGCCCCGAAGACATCCCTCTGCTGCTGGGAAAGGCTGCAGCAAATCCGGACACGATTATTATCGCTGCACGACTCAACAACAGAAACTGTGCCCCGCGCTTGCGCCGTTTCGCCAACAGTTTTGCTGATTTCTGGATATCCTGGGCAGCCGGATATCGTATCCGCGACAGTCAATCAGGATTCAGGCTATATCCAGCCGGACTATTTCAACAGTGCACAACAGCAAGTGAAAACTTTGTGTTCGAGAGTGAAATCCTCATTGATGCCGCCCGGCAAGGGGTGCTGAGCAAGGGCGTGGCCATTGACACCATCTACCACCAGAACACCAGGAACAGTCACTATCACCCGTTAAGCGACACATGGGCAATTGTCAGAATGGTTGCCGGCAAACTGATTAACCGGGGGCTATATCCGCTGGGCCTGCTGCGCGCTCTGGGCATCTGGCCGCACCCGCAGACCAGGCAATCATCGATCTAGCCCAGCAAGGCAGCGACAGGAAATTGCTTACAGCTCACTATCAACTTCGATCCATGAGGGATCACAACCAGGCAGGGAGGAAACATGAAACTTAACTCACTCGGGACAATCACGCTGCTAGTGGCCACTTTACTGGTGGCAGGATGTCGCAGCGCTCCGGTTTACAATGTTGCGGATGCACGATTCACTTCAACCGCGCAGGGAGTCACACAGGAAGATGTCGCCGGTGCCATCATCAGCGCTGGTCGCTCGCTGGGGTGGATAATGAAAGAGCAAGGACCGGGCCAGATTCTCGGCACTCTGCATCTGCGATCACATACCGCAATTGTCGATATCAACTATGACCTGACACAATACAGCATCACCTATAATAACAGTACGGACCTGGATTATGATGGTACCAACATCCACTCCAACTACAATGGGTGGATACAGAATCTCTCCAATGCCATTGATGTACAGGTATCCAACCTGTAGGTGTTTTGCAATAGCAGGAAGGGCTCTGTCATTGGCCCTTCCTGCACTGACCCTGCAACAGAATGAATGACATTCATCAGGCATTCATTCGGCAATACCGCCGGAAATACTGCAACTATCAAAAGATGCTCTGATTAATTCGTCTTTCCGTACGCAATGCAGCGTAGCCCCGGAATCCAGGTCTTGTATTCAAACCGGTTTCTGGATAATTCGCATCGCTCACTTGCCGGTCGCCCTTCGGGCGTTCAACGCGCTGCGCGCTGTTGTCCGGCATACGGAATGACGAATAATCAGGGTTTGCCCCGGGGAATCACTTGAATGGCACGGCAGTCAACTGATCCTTTCGAGGCTGTTCTTGCTTCGTGTCATGTGTGTCCAGATTGCCCCTGTGTGATACCAGTGAATATAGTAGGCCTCCAGCAGCAGCCGCGGTATTGCTGCCACTTCCAGTCTGAATTCGTCTTCGGCAGCGCATAAGTCCGGTTTCATGCCTAGCCCCTGTGCAATAACCCGGCTACGTGCAAGATGGTAGCGGCTGGAAATAATGGTGAGCCTTTCAAAACCATTCGATGCCATCAAGCTGCGCGCGTTGCGGAGATTCTCCAGTGTATGGCGAGAGGCATCCTCGATCGAGATTTGCTCCGCGCATACGCCACGGGACTTCAGGTATTCACTGCCGATTGCCGCCTCGCTCACTACCGATGCACCAGTGAGACCACCGACGACCAGGATGTAGCGGTTGCTGTCATCACTATAGAGGCTCATGGCACGTTCCAGCCGCTTGACATAATCGCCTGTCACCGCCCCCTTGCTAAGGCGCATACCCAACACCACCAGCATCGAACCCGGTGGCGCCAGAACAGGTGCATTGCGTGCCGTACGCACGACATAGCGTAATGGCAAACCGAGAGACAGACCTAGCGTTGCCGCGAGAACCAGGTTAGAGAGCAGCAATGTAAACCACCCGTCCGCTCCGATGGCACTCAGGCGCATCACTAGCCGACTCACATTGACCATCCATAGCTATGCGGTATCAGCAAACTACTCATGCAATGACACTCAAGTTTTGCACCACCACACCGCAAACGCTGCCTTGGCAGACGTTGTAGCACGCCATGGCGGCTGTATCCGGCTTATCATACCGGTTCATGCACCTGCGGGTGTTTGCGGGTGTGTAGCGGAAGCAGCGGGCGCGGCTGGCTCTTCTAATGTATCGCCGAGGTAGGCGATAACTTCTTCAGCGTAACCAATGCCGGCCTCGGCGTAGAAACTCCAGGCGTTCTCCACGCCGGCGGCCTTGAGAGTTGCCGCATCTTCCGGATATTGCATCACGGCGAAGATATGACCAACCGAGTGACGACTGCGGATCCCCCGGGCAACGCGAAGATTCTGTTCAAGCTCGGGGAGCGCAAGCATGGCCACCGAGACTTTGCCTTTTCCGGTTCTTGCCCAGAATTCGTCATCGGTGGCATCGGCGTGGATGACGTTGCGACCAGCCGTCACATGCCGGGACACTGCTTCGGGGTCTATGTCGATACCGATCAGCCAGTCACTATACTGCTCCTTCAGGGTATCGTACGCACTGGTACCGACACCCCCCATGCCGATGATCGCTATGCGTGCTTCCCCCGGGTCAATGGGGGCATCCTCCGGCAGGGGTGTCGCTGTCTCGAAAGGGCTAATGTAATCCCTGAGTTTTTTATGCAGCGCACGTGAACCGGCATTCAGGGGAGCTGCCACAATAAAGGTCATCGTCAGTGCCAGAGCAATGATCACCAGCCAGTCACCACTGAGCCAGCCATTGGCGACTGCAATGGCCCCGACGATCAGGCCGAACTCACTGTAGTTGGCCAGTGCCAGCGAAGCGAACAATGATGTGTGGGCACGCAACCGGAAACGGGTGAACAAACCGAAATACAGAATCACCTTGAGCATCACCAGCACCGCCAGGCCCAGTGCCACCAGTAATGCGGAGACACTAATGGTTCCGGACATGCCGATACTGAGGAAGAAACCGACCAGCAGCAGGTCCTTGAAGCCGAGCAGCTTTTTCGACAGCTCGCCAGCCGCGGGGTGTGTCGCCAGCAGCGCCCCGACTATCAGCGCACCCAGGTCGCCCTTCACCTCGACCAAGTTGAACAGTGTCCAGCCGCCAAAGGCCAGGGACAGGCCAAGGAGGATCTGTAATTCGCTATGACCGGCGCGGTTCATCAGGCTCATCAGCGCAGCACGCAACGGGATCAGCGTGAACAGTGCCAGCGCCCATGGCGATGGAACCTTTCCGGCTGACACGGCGAGAAACAGCACCGCAAAGATATCCTGCATAATCAGGACGCCAATCGCGAGCTGCCCGTACCGCGAGGTGTATTCACCCTTCTCCTCCAGCACCTTGACCGCAAATACGGTGCTGGAGAAACTCAGCGCGAAACCGATCAGCAACGCGATCCTGAAATCCACTTCAGCGAAAATAGCCAGGCCCGTCAGGCTTAGCCAGTAGAGTCCTGTCCCGAAGACCACGATGACAGCCAGCATGTGCAAGGTCGTGCCGGCCCAGATGACCGGACGCAGCAGTGAGCGCACGTCCAGTTTCAGGCCGATGGTGAACAGCAACAGGGTAACGCCAAGATTGCCGATCGCGGTGAGTTTCACATGGTCGTTGAAACCCAGGGCATTGAGGACGAACCCGGCAATCAGGTAGCCCACCAGCGGCGGCAGACCAAAGCGTACAGCCAGCAGGCCGGATACCAGGGCGGGGCCAAGCCAGTAGAGGTCATTCATTGCATGAACACATCGGCAGTCGTCTCGCCTTTATATTGCCCTGCTGCAGCAACTGGAAGTTACTCTGCAGTATGAAATTGTTTCGCCATGTAGGCAATGACATCCCGGGACGAGACAATGCCTGCAGGTCGGTCGCTGTCATCCACAATGGGCAGGTAGCGGATATCGCTGATGATCATGCGCTGCAACGCAAAACCCAGGGGATGCTCCGGCTTGCTGCTTTCCGGGGCCTGGGACATAAAATCCCCGACCCTGCAGTGGCCGAGATCAAGCCCCTGGCCCGCCACCTTCTGCAGCAGGTCCCGCTCCGTCAGAATGCCGATCAGCTTGCCGTCATTTGACGTGATCAGCACACAGCCAATACCGTGGTTACGCATCAGTTGAATCGCATCCTGCAGTGTGGTTTGAGTATCAACCGTCAGCGGCCTGATCGGCTGCAGGCACTCGACCGGGTCTTCCATCAGGCTGCGCTCGATTTTGGTCCCTGCCTGTGGCACATCCTCCTGTGTCAGGCTGGTGCCGCAGTTTTCACAGGCATCAGCGCCGGCCAGATTTTCATAACCACAAGCCGGACATTTCATCGTGCTTCTCCGTTGTCTGATTCAGGTATTTCCCAGGTTTCACCCTGGCGAAACAGCGCCTCCAGGTCAGCCACCTTTGCCGCCCGTGCATGGCGCACCTGCTCCGCGAGCAGTTCGCTGTACACCGGTTTGTCAATCGCACGAAACACGCCCAGCGGTGTCGGGAAATCCGGTGGTCCCATGCGCGACAGCAGATACGCCAGGGTCGGCTCGCTGGCGCGCTCATCATGGATCAGCAGGTTCTCCTCACCCACTTCCGCGACCTGCACCACTTCGGGTTTGAGTCCATTCAGGCGTATGCCCTTCTCGCCCTGCTTTCCGAACCGCATTGGTTTGCCGTGCTCCAGGTACAGAACGTGGTCAAGACGCCGGTCGGGGTCGGTGATGTGCCCCCAGGTAGCATCGTTGAAGATGATGCAGTTTTGCGCGATCTCGACCAGGGCGGCGCCGCGGTGGTCTGCGGAACGCCGCAACACCCCGGACATGTGCTTCTGGAAGACATCCACGGTACGTGCGATAAAGCTGGCCTCGGCGCCGATGGCGATACCGACGGGATTCACCGGATTTTCAATCGAGCCATCCGGACTGGAACTGGTCCGCGCACCGATACTGGAGGTCGGTGAATACTGGCCCTTGGTCAGTCCGTAGATGCGGTTATTGAACAGCAGGATGTTGATATCGACATTGCGACGCAGCGCATGGGTGAGGTGGTTACCGCCGATCGCCAGGCCGTCACCATCACCAGTCACCACCCACACCTGCAGTTCGGGACGCGCCGCCTTGAGCCCCATCGCCAGTGTCGGTGCCCGCCCATGGATGGAGTGTATGCCGTAGGTATTCATGTAATACGGGAAGCGACTGGAGCAACCAATCCCCGAGATGATCACGATGTTCTCGCGCGGGATACCCAGTTCGGGCAGCGTCTTCTGCATCTGCGCCAGGATGGCATTATTGCCACAGCCCGGGCACCAGCGCACATCCTGGCTGGAGGCGAAATCCTTGCGCGTGAGCCTGACGGGCCCTTGCCCGGCGTTCGTATCTGCATTCATGGCAACAGCTCCTCGATGCGTACCTCGATCTCCCTGACACTGAAAGGCTGGCCGCGCAGTTTCGGAAATGAGATGACATCCACAAGATACTCGGCGCGGATCAGCAGGGCCAGCTGCCCCGAATTCAACTCCGGGATCATGACCTTTTCATAGCGGTCAAGCAGTTCCCCGAGGTTGCGCGGAAACGGATTCAGGTAGCGGAGATGAGCATGGGCCACGGAACGGCCCAGTTGCCGGGCACGTTGTACTGCAGTGAGTGCCGCACCACAGGTCCCGCCCCAGGAGAGCACCAGCAGTGCCGCCTGCTGCTCGCCAGTCACCTCGAGCTGCGGAATAAAATCTGCTACACGTGCCACTTTCTCTGCACGCAGCTGGCACATTGCCTCGTGATCTTCCGGGGCATAACTGACGGCCCCGGTTGGCGGATGCTTTTCCAGCCCGCCGATACAGTGCTCCATCCCGGGGGTTCCCGGCAGCACCCAGGGCCGTGCCAGAGTCGCTGCATCGCGTGCGTAAGGCTGAAAGCCGTCAGCATCAACGGGATGCTGAACGACAATGGGCTGCAACGCCTGCAACGAAGGAATCCGCCAGGGTTCACTGCCGTTGGCCAGGTAGCCCTCACTGAGCACAAACACCGGTGTGTTGTACCGCACCGCGATACGGAAGGCCTCGATGGCCGTGTCGAAGCAGTCGCCCGGACTGGCCGCGGCAAGGACCGGCAACGGGCTTTCACCATGACGCCCATACAGGGCCTGCAGCAGGTCGGCCTGCTCGGTCTTGGTCGGCAGGCCCGTGGAGGGCCCGCCGCGTTGCACGTTGAGAATAACCAGCGGCAATTCGAGCATCACGGCAAGCCCGATGGCCTCGCTCTTAAGGCAGACACCCGGTCCGCTGGTACCCGTCACCGAGAAGGCACCGCCGTAGGCAGCCCCGATGGCCGAACCCATGGCGGCGATCTCGTCCTCGGTCTGGATGGTGCGTACATCCATGTGCTTCCAGCGCGCCAGATGGTTGAGCACATCGGTGGCCGGCGTGATCGGGTAACTGCTGTAGACAAGTGGTTTATTCGCCAGCTGTGCGGCCGTCACAAACCCCAGGGCTGCGGCCTCGTTACCGTTGATGATGCGCCAGGTGCCCGCTTCACCCCTGGCACGCCGGCACCGTACTATTGCACCGCAAATGCCTCGGCGGTTTCGCCATAGTGATAGCCTGCCTGCAGTGCCAGGCGATTGGCTTCGGCCACCAGCGGCATGCGCGAAAACTTGCGCTCGATCCACGTCAGACTCTGTTCCAGGGGTCGCTCGTAGAGCCAGTACACCAGTCCGAGCATGAAGAAATTCTTGCAGCGCGCCTTCACGCTACGCTTCAGATCGAGGTCATCCAGCACATTGAGCGTCAGGGTCGTGGCTGGCAGCGTGTGCAGCCGATAACGACTGACCAGTTCGGCGTCGGTGAGCGGGTTTCTCTCGTAACCGGCCTTGGCCAGGTTACGTTCCGAAAAGGCGTCCTCGATCAACGATCAGCACACCATTGGGCAACAACCGTGGCAGGTTGGTCTTGAGCGCGGCCGGGTTCATCGCCACCAGCACATCGGGATTGTCACCGGGGGTATGGATATCCTGATGTGAGAAATGCAGCTGGAATCCGGAGACACCGGCCACGGAACCGGCGGGCGCACGAATCTCCGAGGGATAATCCGGCAGTGTGCTGACATCATTGCCGAGGATGGCAGACGTCGTGGTTAGCTGACTTCCCGTCAGCTGCATGCCGTCACCGGAATCGCCGCTGAACAGGATGGTGACCTGTTCGAGTGACTCTCTGGAATTGGCGGAAGCTGTCATTTCAGGGTACTCAATTTGTTCGTCATGCCGGTGGAAGCCGGCAACCGTTGCGCTGAAAACACTGGATCTCGACCAGCGCCGGGATGACGGTTTGTGACGGGGTGTCGGCATGTGCCGGCATGACGGGTTGTACCGGGATGACCGACTGTGCCGGTGCGACGATGCGGGAAGAAACCGTAGATTCCATGAACAGGTGACACATGGTTTACCCGCCTTCCGGAGTGCGTGCGATTTGCTCCGGGTCCGGTGGCAGGTTGAGCACATGCTCGGCAAAGTGATCGACCAGGTAGGCAGCGATATCCTTGTGACGCACACAACCGGCAACCTGCCCGGTCGCGTCGACAATCGGAATCTGGCGATGGCCGCCCTGGTGCATCAGCAGCAGTGCCTTGTGGACCGGGTCCTCTGCGGCAACGCAGACCGGATCAGGGCTCATGTACCGGGAGACCGGCCGCACCAGTACATCATCATGGCCAAGCACGGACAGGAACACATCGCGTTCCGTAAAAATCCCGGCAAGGCGGTTGCTTTCCGTGATCAGTGCATAACCCAGGCCACCCTCCTGCATCGCCCTGATCACGTCACCCACACGGGTTGCCCCATCAAGTGACAGTGGCGCCTGCAGCTCCAGCGCCAGCACCTCGACCTCCCGCAGGCTGCGTTCAATTCTCACGATTGTTTACCTGACCCCTCCTCGTCCAGTCCTTCAATGCTGCCAATCACCTCCTCAAGGCTCAGGCAAAACGGCGGCATGTGTTGCATTGCAATATCCAGATCACCCGTCATACAGGCTTCTTCCATGGCTGTGGCCTGCTGGTGGAGCTTCCATGCGCCCAGATAACCACTGCCACCCCTTATTCCGTGGGCAATATCCCTGGCTTCCTCGATGGCGCCCCGCGCAAGTAATGTACCGATCTCTTCGCTGCTGTGACAGCGTTGGGTGTAAAAACTCCAGAGTATTTTCCTGAAGGTTGACCAGTCGCATTTCAGATTTTTCATGGCGCCATCGGCATCAATGCCAGCCAGTAAACTGTGCCGCCGCTCGTCAAGCACCGGTGAAGGTTTTATATTTACCATCTCTGTCGATGCGTGGTCTTGCTGCACGCCTGCGTGCAGCAGTTGTTGCAGCAGAACGGCCACCAGATAATCCTCGTCTACCGGCTTGCTGACGTGGGCCACCATGCCTGCAGCCAGACAACGATCCCTTTCTTCGACCATTGCGTGTGCAGTCAGTCCGATCACGGGTAGTGTAGGCGCAACTGCATGAATACGTCGGGTCGTTTCATAACCGTCCATTTCCGGCATCTGCACGTCCATTATTGCGATATCGAATGATGCGGGGCCGAGTTTCTCCAAACGGTCGAGGGCCTGCTGGCCATTATTGGTGAGCACGACGGTGGCACCCTCGTATTCCAGCATCTCCCTGAGCACCATTCGATTAAGTTCATCGTCCTCAACGGCCAGCACGGTCAGGCCGGCCAGGCGGTCACCGCTGGTTTGGGGCTCCCTTTGTACGGGATGATCGGGTTGTCGTGTCTGTGTCAGTGGCAGACACAAGGTAAAGGTGCTGCCCTGGTCGAGCACACTCTCGACGGTAACATGACCGCCCATCAGCGTGGCCAGGTCGCGGCTGATGGCGAGTCCCAGTCCGGTGCCGCCAAAGCGGCGCGTGGTCTTGCCGTCAGCCTGCTCAAAGGCCTCGAACAAGTCTGTAATCTGCGCATTATCCATGCCGATACCGGTATCCATCACCGCAAAGCAGATTTGCTTATTGACCGCATACACCGTCAGTCTGACCTCGCCCTGCAAGGTGAATTTAATTGCATTACCAAGCAGGTTTACCAGTATCTGGCGCAGACGCCGGGGGTCACCCGTGACCCACTCAGGGAGTTCCGGATCAAACTCGACAGTGAGCGTCAGTTGCTTCGCATGCGCAGACTCCCGTACAAGACTCAATGCGTCATTGACATTGGCAACCAGTTCAAAGGGGAGAGAATCAACACGAAGTTTCCCCGCATCCAGCTTCGAGAGATCAAGTATCTCGTTGACAATGCCCAGCAGGTGCCGCCCGGAAGCGAGTATATAGCCGAAGCGGTCCCTGGCCTTCAGATCATGGCTGCTACGCGTGCCGACCCGGGCAAGTCCCAGTACCGCATTCAATGGTGTACGAATCTCATGGCTCATATTCGCCAGGAACTGGCTCTTGGCGCGATTGGCTGCCTCGGCCTGCTCGCGGGCTTCCTGCAATTGCACCACCTGCTCCTCGAGCAGGCGTGAATTCCGCATTGCGTCCCAGTAGCGCCGATTCAACTGTCGACTTAGTATCATCAGGAACAAACAAGACCGATGACCCTGCTACCCACCTCATTAACCATCATCAATGTCATAGCGCTGGGTACCAGCATGAGTACGACAAACGCCCGCGACAGGCGCAGGTGCGTGTGTGTCGCGGTCGTACCTCCCGCGGCTAGTCCGGCGGTACAGAACGAGATCAGATAGGCAGGCCAGGACGGGAAATAGTACCAGATCAGAATCGCATTCAGCCCGCCCCAGGTGCCCGCATTCACAAGCACAGTTGCCCCATAGGCTTGTTGCCAGCGCTGACAGGTCAGACGCTCGTAAATCCTGTCGAATCCCATGCCCAGAACAAGGCGGGCGGCAAATACCAGCCCAAGCACCAGGATGCCCGACATGCTGACGAGAGGCAATTCATGCGCCACGTTCGTGGTGTAGACAACGATAAGCCAGGCGACAGAATAGAGGATACTGGTCAAGGTGGCCGCCTGGGCCAGATCCTTATCAGCGATCCTGATTGAAGAGAGGTCAGTGCAAGACATGATAAAAAGACGACACAGAACAGAAGTTCAGCTTCATGGCTTGAACGTCACTTATCGTCCATGCAATTTGCATTCGCCCCTTTTGTAAACCATGCTAACGGGATAGCGCCTGGAGCCCAGCGCCATTTCGTCCCTGTCCAGGGACTCGTCACGCTCATATTCATCAAGCCAGTCCCTGGTCGGTCGCGAGGGCCCGCACTGCCCATACCCCATCGTCATACTGTCAGGAAAGCAGGGTTGATAGGTGCCGTTGGCCATAAACACCAGTTGTACCCGCTCCTCTCCGCTCATGGAACACCAGACGCCTGCCAGGAATTCGTTGCTCAGGCGTGCCTTGGTCAATTCATCCGCTTCCCTGTCAGCAACGGCTTGTGCCTGCTGTGCCTGCGACGGTGGTAACATCATCTCGATAAGGCCCAGCGTCTGCATGGCGGTTGCCTCGTGACCCTGGGCACACATTTCGGCAGCCTGATCGCGAAACATCTGCACGGCATTGCGCTGGTTAGCATCCATCTGCGGACTGGCCATGCGCAAATCGACTTCAGCCAGTTTCTCCTTGCAGGCCGCCGTTACTTGCAGCGGCAATAACACGGCTGTCATAACGATAGCCATCACGACTGATTTTTTACGCATCAAATTATCCTCCGTAGCCGTTCTGCTTTCACCGCTTTAATCCACAACTGGAAGCAGGATGTACACATCAAGCGAGACTGTCCCTGGCCTGTTTTCAGCCCTGTTGTTCAGGCGTCAACAACAGGCGTGGTCCCATCTCCATATCTATATCGGACTGCACCATGAAGTTATCACTGGTCAGCACAGAGTTGGTGATGACCTCTATACGACTGTCCGGATCGGCATTCAGCCAGTTGTGAACATGTGCTACACCGTCCTCCACCAGGTTCCCGTCCTCGTCGTAATATCGGGCAATAAACAGGTAGGGAGAGACTATCCACAGGGTACTGCCAGGCGGCATCTTTTTCGTTAATTCTAAGGATGAGCTGCATGATTGAGCTGGGGTTGTCTTTCACGGTTGGCCAGCGTATTGGTGACCACGTCCTCGTCAATGAGATTTGCCATTTCGTGAGCGAGTCTTACATTTGCCGTATGGAATCCACTGTTCATGTAATCCGGCATACTGACCAGCATGGCCTGGATTTCCGGAAAGGCCTTTAAGCTGTCCAGTGCCTTTGTGCATCGTTTCTCTGACCCTCATATCCCTGGCAACCTGCAAACACGCAATCGTTACCGGTTTATCTAACCCTGAGCGTCCAGGAAGGAAGCTCGTCAAATTGCTGCCGGTATTGGGAGGCGAATCGCCCGAGATGCCTGACGCCGTGGCGCCTGGCAACCTTCAGTATCGACCCATGCTCAATATTGGTCAGTAACAGTTCCCGCCGGACTGCATTCAACCGTAACACATTGACATATTGCTTGGGCGTCATGCCGATATCTTCTTTGACGAGATACTCTAGTACGCGGTCGCTCACGCCCAGCTCGGTGCACAGCTCGGGGATACGAACGACCGTATCAATACGCTCTCTCACCTTGTGCTCAAATTGTCGCAATAGGGCCATGCGGTTTCGCAGGCTCGGTCGGCGAACGTTAGTATCCTCGTCGAAGTAACGATTTAATACTTGTCTAATCTGCTCCAGCAAGTTCTCCTCGTTGGCTGATGGACCGTACGGAACCGTTTACGCGAATTGGCGTGCGCCTCATGAGGCGCTCATCAGCTGGGCCAGGTGCCGGTTTCCAGGAAAGACACTTATTGTGTCGGGACTCATCTTTGCGCATCCAGCTTCTTCCAGTAGGGCCTCTGGAAGCTGAATTGAGCACCAGGTAGTAGCGGCTGGCAGTATGTAGTCGAGTTCGGCACCTTCCGGGAAGATCACGACATCGTTGTGCCGGAAGCGGTAGCCATTGATGCAGCCCTCCTCACGGCTATCCAGCACACAACCCAGAATGATTTTTCCGGCCGGGAAGTCACCCCGTGCTAACAGCTTTCGCGTGTAACAGCCGGAGTCGATTGCCAAACGGCCAAGTTGTATATGTTTAAGCTCAGCCCGGAAGTCCCCGCGCTCGAGTTGCACATGCTCGAAGCTGCTCGAGCGCACCGCTTCTGATAAAGCGTCTGCATCAAACAAACGCAGGGACTGTATCTCAGACCGAGTGGCCACCGGTGGATTCGTAGTGATTTGAGTCGACATATTTTCGTTTTTTGGATATTCCTGATGCAACTCTAGCAGAAATTCCTATAGTTCACCTCTCGACACAAGAATCGCCTTATGGAGGAGCAAAAAATATGTATATCGTAAAACAATTAATCAGACTACCCATCCTGGCATCAATTTTACTGTTTTCTCTGCATGTGATGGCAGCAGATAAACCCAACATTCTTGTTATCTGGGGCGATGACATTGGCCAGTCGAATATTTCGACCTATACCCACGGCTTGATGGGCTACACGACGCCGAACATCGATCGCATCGCCAGAGAAGGCATGACCTTTACCGATTATTACGGTGAGCAGTGCTGCACGGCGGGTCGCTCCTCGTTCATCATGGGACAGAGCGTGTTCCGTACCGGTCTGTCAAAGGTTGGCCTGCCGGGCGCAGACGCGGGGATGCGAGGCCGAGGACCCGACGATTGCCGGCCTGCTGAAGAACCAGGGTTATGCCACCGGTCAGTTCGGCAAGAATCATCTTGGCGACAAGGACGAGATGCTGCCCACCAATCATGGTTTCGATGAATTCTATGGCAACCTCTATCACCTGAATGCCGAGGAAGAGCCGGAAAACGAGGACTATCCGGAAGGAAGTCCGGAAACTTCCGCAAGAAGTTCGGTCCTCGCGGTGTGATCCACTCATTTGCCATGCCGGATGGCACCCAGAAGATCGAGGACACCGGCCCACTGACCAGGAAGCGCATGGAGACCGTCGATGACGATACCTCCGACCGTGCGATTGATTTATCGAAGAGCAGCACAAAGCCGGCAAACCCTGGTTCGTATGGTGGAGTGGCACCGCATGCACTTTCGTACTCATGTAAAAGAGGAATTGCGCGGAATATCCGGACAGGACGAATACAGCTGACGGCATGGTTGAGCACGACATGCACATCGGCAAGTTCCTTGACAAGCTCGATGAACTCGGCATCGCCGATAACACCATGGTGTTCTATTCCACCGACAACGGCCCGCACATGAACACCTGGCCGGATGCCGCCATGACACCGTTCCGCGGTGAGAAGAACACCAACTGGGAAGGTGGCTGGCGTGTGCCGGCCACGGTGCGTTGGCCCGGCAAGATCAAGCCCGGTACCTGGTCCAACGAGATCATGCATCACATGGACTGGTTGCCGACCTTCCTTGCGATTGCAGGTGAACCGGACGTGAAGGAAAAGCTGCTCACCGGATACAATGCCATGGTCGCGATTACAAGGTGCATCTCGACGGCTATAACTTTCTTCCATATCTCACCGGCAAGGATGAGCATGGCCCACGCCGGGAGATCTTTTATTTCTCTGATGATGGCGACCTGACTGCATTACGCTACAATGACTGGAAATCGATCTTCATGGAACAGCGTGCCGAGGCAACCTTCCAGGCCTGGCGTGAACCGTTCATCCCGCTGCGTGCGCCACTGATTATCGAAACCTGCGCCGGGACCCCTACGAGCGTGGCATGATCACCTCCAACACCTATGATGACTGGTGGCTGGACCAGCCGTTACCTGTTATTGCCGGCTCAGGACTACGTGGCCGAGTTCCTCATGACCTTCAAGGAATTTCCGCCACGCCAGAAGGCAGCCAGTTTCAGTCTGGATCAAGTCATGGAAAAACTGTCGCCACCGGGAAGTTGACACACCGACGACGTCAACCACGGCTATAGCAGTAAGCAACTACGCGAACGGCAGGGGTATGATACTCCTGCCGTTTTTCAGATAATGGACCCGGTTAATTTCGGTGGATACACCACCGTCTCAAGCTGCACCGATCCACCATTTCGCCAGTTACCCCACTCCCACCAGGAGAAAAACAGAACAATCGTGTTTTTTTTAGTGAAGCTCAACTGTAATATTACCTTCGGAGCATTAATCTTGACGAAGGGAGAATCATCAATGAAAAAGGTATTACTGAAATCAGTTCCGGCTCTTGTCCTTACGGGTCTGGTCGTGGTATCCCAGCAAAGCCTGGCAACCGATTCACGTGAAAGCAGAAGCTATACCGGTGCTGGACCGGGTTGGACACTGGACATCAATAACAAGAGCCACGCTGTCGATTTCAAAACCAGTGAGGGCACCGTCAGCTACAAGTACCCCAAGCAAGTGCCAACCGTTCGCGATAACGGCGAGAAAATCATCTACTTCGTACATTCCAGCGGACACCAGATGAACGTTCAGGTGATGAATCAATCATGCACTGACGCTGCTGGAAAGACCTTTGACACCACTGTCGCGGTCGTCCTTGATGGCCAGGGCTACTGGGGCTGCGGCAGCTACAATTAATCCTTGCTGTTTCGGTTTGCCCCCATGTGCTGAAAGCAGACGGATTGACGGCTCAACAAGAACCCATTGTTGCCTGTAGCTTCTGCGACAAGTGCCTGACGGTGGACCTCTCACTGGAAGCAGTTGTCGTGAGGAAGCATAATGCTCACTAAAATCACTCAACTACAAACGTCCCATGGTGTGTGATCACATCATGGGACGCACCTGATCACCCTCGTCGAGATAGCAATTTTCATGAACGGCTGATCATGCAACGACTTTCCAACGAATTACGCTCGGGCCTCATGCTTGCGGCAATCTGCCTGCTCCTTGCAGCGTGCAGCGCCAGCGACGATGAGCAACAGTCAGCAGATAGTCAGCCTGCTGAAGCAGTGGAGACAGCCAGCGGAAATGTCATTCGACGGACAGTACTCTTTGTAACCTTACGTAACAAGACCGGTCGTGCTACAGCCGCTGAATACTTTGGTGATGAAAGAAATTCCGTCCACACAGGTTATTGTGAGGTTTCATGAACGCCGATCCCCGTGCTGGAACCCCTTGCCAATACTGTGCCCTTCTACATTCCACAGGGAACAATACAACTAGAGGACATATACGAAGTCAGTGAGCGGGACTTCTGGCGCAAACCCAGGACAGTCGCAGTCAATGACCATCCACTGCTATATATACACGGCTACAATATCGGCTTCAAAAAAGGCTGCAGTCGCGCTGCACTATTCCAGGAGAAACTGCGACTGGCGGGTCGTTTCCTGCTATTCAGTTGGCCCTCGAATGACACAGTGTTGAATTACACCCATGACGAAGCAGATATCTACTGGAGCATCGCCGCTATCGAGCGAACACTGGAGCGCATGATCAGATCGTTCGGAGCAGGCAGTCTCGATGTCGTCGGCCACAGTATGGGCACCCGCGGCGCATTCCTGGCACTTGTGCGAATGAGTGACCAGTACAACGGTGAAACACCCTTGGTGAATCGTCTGGTATTGCTTGCAGCAGACATCGATGCGGGTATCTTCAGTCAATACCTTGATGTGATACGCCCGCTGGTGCGCAATATAACGATATACGTATCAGACAACGACAATGCCCTTGCACTGTCAGAAGAGGTGCATGGCTACCCACGCCTGGGTGTAACGGGGGCACATTTGCAGGATCTCGACGGGATCGAGATCATCGATGTCTCGGCAATTGGCAGGCGCCGGGCTTCCGGTCATCTTTATCATCTGTACAATAAAATCGTGCTCAATGACCTCGATCAGCTGTTGAACGAAGACAAGCCGGCGTCCGACAGAAACGGACTGCAACGCGACCTGCAACTCGGTGCAAACTACTGGAAACTGGTCCCGCCGCAGACAGCAGAAATAACAGATTGATGCGCTGGAATACCATCAGCAAGCTTGCCTAACTGAACAGCAACATGCCCTGTTCCCTGCCTGTTACCAATCCAGTTTAATTCTGAAGTACAGGGAACGATCTGATTTATCCACATCCTCGAGTTCCAGGGCAAGTGTCTTGCTTTTGTTTAAGTCCAGCCCCAGCCGGTCATTAACAACCAGGCCAAGGGCAGCGCCCATGAGATACCCCCCCTCCTCCGGAATACCGATCATCTTGAGCACATTGCTTGAATAAGATCTCAGGGTGTTGCGCACGACCACCTGATTGTGGCTGTATATTTTCTCATACTCCCGGTCTGACAGGTTCGTGTCGACCCTGTGAAAAGCCTGATGTTGATAACCGAATTCGTCTGCTTTGATCCCGAGGTTGAGCAAGGCAGAGTCGCCGCCTTCGGCACGGGCTATGGAAATTGTCGTCAGGAGAAAAACCGACACAAATGTTATTGCACGAATCATCTAGGTCACCACAGATGTCATCTTGTTATTGTTTACTGAATCCAGCTGATCTTGTTGTTCGCCATCTTAATATGTTTTTTGGCTATTAATAAAATCCTACACCCTGCAGATGCTTATCACAAAACGCTAACATACACAGACTTTATATAGCATAGGAATTTCTAATAATTACAGTGGGTTGAATCTTCGCATCCCATAGCAACCTGCATTCGTGCGCACCGGTTCGATCAGCTCCTGATCGTCGTGGTGACCCGATCCAACCGGGGTTGTAATCATGCATTGCCCGGGACGTAATTACATCCTACACTTTGTTTTCACTGGTTATGCGTGACAGTCATGCTGTCCGTGAGCCAGGCGCGATAAAAATGACAACTAAATACAAGGAGGAGTACCCCCCATGAAGTTACTCAATCGGCTCACTGTAACCCTGGCGGCAAGCTTGCTGTCGACCGGCGCCCTCGCGACAGCCGGGAAGCCCAATATTCTTGTCCTGTGGGGTGATGATGTCGGCTACTATAATGCCAGTGCCTACAATCAGGGCATGATGGGGTATAAAACACCCAACATCGACAGCATCGCAAAAGCAGGCGCATTGTTTACCGACATGTATGCGCAGCAATCCTGCACGGCGGGACGCGCCTCTTTCATCCTGGGTCAACAGCCGTTCAGAACCGGTTTGCTGACGATAGGCATGCCGGGTTCAGACCATGGCATACCTGACTGGGCACCGACCATCGGTGATCTTCTCAATGAGCAGGGTTATGCGACCGGCCAGTTCGGTAAGAACCATCTGGGTGATCGTAACAAGCACCTGCCCACCAGTCATGGATTTGACGAGTTCTTTGGCAACCTCTATCACCTCAACGCCGAGGAAGAGCCGGAAACCTATTACTACCCGAAGGACCCCGAGTTCCATAAAAAATTCGGCCCTCGCGGTGTCATTCACTCTTACGCTGATGGCAAGATCGAGGATACCGGCCCATTGACAAGGGAGCGTATGGAGACGGTCGATGGCGAGTTTGGTCAGGCCGCCAAGGATTTTATGGCTCGTTCAGTCGAAGACGGCAAGCCTTTCTTTGTGTGGATGAATTTCACCCGCATGCATGTCTGGACACGTCTGCAGAAAAAATACCGGGGCGTGACCGGTATCGGTCTCTATCCTGACGGCATGAAAGAACTGGATGACATGGTAGGCAGTTTCCTGGACCATTTGGAAACACTGGGCGTGGCTGACAATACCATCGTGGTCTTCTCTACCGACAACGGCGCCGAAAAGTTTACCTGGCCCGACGGTGGTACTTCACCGTTCCATGGCGAAAAGGGGACTACATGGGAAGGCGGCATGCGGGTTCCACAGATGGTCAGGTGGCCCGGCACCATCAAGCCCGGAACCATTTACAATGACATTATGAGCCAGGAAGACTGGATGCCCACACTGCTCGCAGCAGCCGGGGTAGCCGATATCAAGGAAAAACTCGCATCTGAAGAGGGTTACAATGCGAACGGCAAGAACTTCAGGGTTCACCTTGATGGCTACAACTTCAAACCTTATTTCGAGGGTGCGACAGAAAAAGGGCCACGCAGGGAAATCATGTATTTTGCTGCGAGCGGCATGTTGAATGCGATCCGTGTCGATGACTGGAAAGTATCGTTTGCCATTGAAGAAGGTGCAATCAATGAAGCACTGCGAAAAGTGCCTGCCTGGCCGGTGATTACCAACCTGAGGGCCGATCCGTTTGAACATGCCTACGAAGGCTCAGGGATGTACGTCAGATGGTACGCCGACAACATGTGGATGATGGTCCCTGCACAGAGCTTTGTGCAGAAGTTCCTTGCATCTATCCCGGAGTACCCTTTTCAGGCAGGCAGTTCTCTGAGCGCCGGCAATATCGGATATAACACACTCAAGGCGCAAGAAGCCATGGGTGACCTCAAACAACTGCTGGATCAAGCGATTCAAAATTAACAGGTCAGCTCTACCGGGGCGCAAGCCCCGGTAGAACGTCATTGCATATACAAAAAGCGCCCGTGTGTGCTTACACGGATCACACGCCTTCGCCGTCGACTGTACTTGAGCCTGATTACGATTCAGCGAATTAGAAATTTCTCATGTGATGAATAAGTGTTTTCCACACTAGCGACCACCGTTCGCCTTTACTAGACTCCAGTGCAATGGTCGAAATGACGACCGCATTTTAACCCTCTATCGGATTCGTAGTTCACGTCACCAACAAGAAGCGACATGAGACTCTATGAGTCGATCGTGATGTCTATACATAACGGGGGAGTGATCATGGTACAAGCATTACATGGCGTTGAGGCCCGACCTGACCATAGTGTCGAAATCATTGTGCACCTAACCGAGCATCTGGGAGAGAAACAGAGACAAGAACTGGTTGCCGCACTGCAAGAACATACTGGCATCGATGCTGTCGAATTCTGTCCGTTGCGTTATCACCTGATGCTTATCAGATACGACAGGGATTCGTACACCTCACAAGATGTACTAGACCGTGTTAAAAAACAAAATCTGGATGCCAGGTTAATTGGACCTGTATAAAACAACAACAGAAACACTCGTGACTCAATGATCTGTCCCCCGCTCGTTCATACCGGCGACGGGATTATCGGCAGGCACATTGCCAGTTGCTTTATGGCGAGATCCAGACGAGATATAACAGGCATGCTGCTTCTCTTGCCGGGTACAGGTAGAACACGTCGCACACTGGATCCAGCGACGCGTCATAGGGTACGGACCTGGTCACTTGCGCAAATACTCTGTGCCCTCATTGGAATACATTGCCGGCAATCACTCACATGTTCAGATTTTCAGGGAGGGAAGACAATGGGAGATGCAAACAAGGTTAACAAGCTGTTAACGACTCACAGAGGGCCTGGAGAGATACACGACTGGATATTTTCACTAACCCCTGTCGGGGTTGCATTTGTCTTTTATGTTGTTTTTATCATGTCTGCGAATATTGAACCCAAGGCACTTTTTATTGCATATGGTGCAGCGGCTGGAATTATCGGTCTGGAAAGTTACTGGATCGTCCGGGGCTGGCACAACAATCATGCAAGCACCATCATCATGGGTGTCATTGGCATTGGTATTACGTTATGTATGCTTGTCTTTTATCTGTCCATTACTTGACTGGCAGAATATATCGACAGACGATCATCGAGTAAATCTGGATGATTCCGGAACCTGTCGCAAGGAAGAAAGGCAGCCGCCGCTGGAAACTGCCGGTTGAATTTCCGTTAACTGATAGCCAGGAACTCCTGGTCATCCAGGATAGGAGAAGACTGCCTGATCGACGCAAGGCAACGCATGGCATTGACGACCTGACGTCGACACCCTCTCAAATGGGACATGACTAACCAGACAACTGCCACGATATGTCTGGATACCTCGCCTAAATACTCGCAGCGGTCAGCGTTTTTTCGCGTCGCTGCAGTTGTTTGTGGTGGCTACAAATCCTCGATAAAGCAACCCTGATTACATCTGCGGATAATAGCCGACATCAAACCTGATCCTTGACATCAAGGAACATGGTAGGCAAATCAACATCATCAACAAAAACATCATAGACACGCCTGGTGGGGAGATGTCGACGTTCTGACATAATGAAGTCGCCCTGGTGACTGATAGCAGGAAAATATGTGTGTGCCTTGTAACGTCGGCGTTTTACTTTTCTTCTTTCTGCCACTGCTCCCCCTTGTTTTCAAATTCACAACGAATACAAACTGACTGCCGCAACTGTCAGTGCCTGTTGCGGCAGTCATCGCCCCCACCCCCTTGAAACTAAATCGGACCGATCAGCCTGGCTTCCAGTTTTAATGATTTGAAACTCTTCAATACATCCTGTGAGGAAAAAATATCCTTGTTATATTTCGCCAGTAAAAGATGGTTACGCAATTGACAGAATTCTGCCCCGATAATGCCATCTGTCTTTTCCAATGCGGACACAACGAGATCACGTTGTTCGTCTCCAAGGTCTGCTTTGATGTATACAACAACTTCTACGGCATTTTTTGCATCAACAGGCATCTGTTGCATTGCATTTTCCATAGTATGGTCTCCGTGTGCATGTATTCACATCAACATTACGCCAGGCTCATATCAGTCCCGTCGTTGATATCTTTTTCATCGCGACGAAAACTACACCAATAAACACTTCGCAGTCATCAGTAGTAATACTTACTCATAGTGAAGCGGAAATGATTTCGTTACCTGGTCTGTTCGGCTGGATCTGGTTCACCCCTCTCATCGAGAGTCGCCTCGATATCGGCTCGTGGTACAACTAGCAATCGACGAGTCTCGACGTGGCGGCGTACGTGTTGAGCGTTAGCGGAGGACTTCGCTCTGCCAACCGCATTGCTGGCAGGCGTAAAACAGGCAAACGGGATGCGCACCGCAGCGGATTTCAGCGATACCGCACGCCATGCCAGTTGCGGAGGCGCCGCAGGGGTATCGGCCCGATCGTCTCCTGCACGGTTTGTCCTGGCCGTCACCAAGCAGCAAGCACCGCCGACCGGCTGCACCTGGCTCGCATCGTGGATCGAAACGCAATGATCTCACTGCACGTAAACTCTAGTAGACTGCACCTTCCGATGGTATCAGCAGTACCAACGGGCAGGATTCTCACCCTGAATCCTCGTTTGCGGGGCACACGACCACCCCGGGCACGTTGTTTTGCAAGGGCTTTCAGATAAGAGTGTCGGTGAGGTTTTAACCGGGCCAGAGATTCGCCATAATGCCGCCCCAGCGAAGCGAAATCGAGACACAGGTGTTGCATGGCAAACGAATACAAAAATTCATATCACAGCGGTAAATGGACTCCCGGCCGTACCAAGGGGCTGATGGTGCTAGTTGCAATTATAACTGCCATTGCCATTTGGCTGGTGCCGGTCGACAAAAAACAGGCGCCACCGTCACTGCCTTCCATGCCGTCTGCGCCGGAGTCATTCGAGGAACTGACACTGCCGCCTGCCGGTGAAGCAACCGGGTCGCCGGCACAGCCACCGATCGGAGAAGCATCCGGGGTACAGGAACCGGCATCAGCAGCGATGACCTCCGAGTCGCTCTCACTGCCGCCGCCACCCGGCGGAATTGCCACCGTCACAAACGGCGGCGACAGGGCGCGGGCCTTCATTTATAAATTACGCGCCGACGGCGCCCAGCCGGATGTAGATGTTGTTTTCGCAGAGGCAGAGCGTATGCAGAAGAAGGGAAATCTGCTGGACGCCTACCTGCTGTACCGCTTCGCAGCGCGCCACGGCCAGGCACAGGCGGCCCTGATCCTCGGCACCCAGGCCGATCCAACCTACCACGCGGCCGCCGGCAGTTATTTACCTGAAGCAGAACCTGCCCAGGCGTACAAGTGGTATAGCGTGGCAGCGACAGCCGGTAACGAGGAGGCTACACAACGCCTGCAGGCGCTGCACAAGCGCGTACAGCAGGACGCCGCAGCCGGAGACGAGCAGGCCCGGCGCCTGTTGCTGCAGTGGCAATAATTTTCCGGGAGATCGTAAACATGAAGAAACTCTTACTTGCGCTCGTCATTGCCATTACGCCACTACCCGGAATGACCACCGCTCCAGTTGCTGGCAATGACCGACCGTTGCTGATGGCAGGCAAACACAGCCTTTACCAGCGGGTGTTATCCGTACCCGGTGCCCGCATCGCCAGCGAGCCGGGGGGCAAGCCGGGCGCGGAGGTGGTGCCGTTTACCGCCTTTTACGTGTATGCGCGCACTGAAACGGCTGGCAAGCAGTGGATCGAGGTAGGCACCGACCGTTTCGGCAACCGCACAGGTTGGTTGCCCGGACCCGAGTGCATAGAGTGGAACCATGGACTGACAGCTGCCTTTCGCGATCCCACGGGACATGACCGGGTACTGCTGTTCGAGGACAGTGACTCCCTGCGCCAGCTTGCCGGACAATCCGGTCTGAAGACGTATCAACAGCTCTATCGGGAAGCAACGCAGGGACAAGCATCCGCGGACTCGCCAGTGGTCGCTATCCAGCCACCCGGCTACATCGACATTCGCGAGGATTTCTACCTCGTGCCAATTCACCGCTATGAGGATGTCTACCTGGGAAGCGAGAAAGCACGCATGCTGCAGGTATCGAGCGTTCCCCTGGACAGCACGACGACCAGCGCGACCCGGGCAGGCACCGGCAAGGGTGGCTACACCGCTGGCCTGGTGTTCGTCATCGACTCCACCCTGTCGATGCAACCCTACATCGAGCGCACACGTGAAGCCGTGACCACGATTTTCAATACCCTGGGGGAAGCCGACCTGCCAGGGCAGGTAAGTTTCGGCCTGGTGGCCTATCGCGATAACCTGTCTGCCGCACCCGGACTGGACTATCTGGTGCGTACTTATGTCGACCTTGATGAGGGTCGTGATGCAGCGGGTTTTCTCTCAAGCCTGAAATCGCTGCGTGACGCCAGCGTCTCAAGCCGGGACTTTACCGAGGATGCCTATGCCGGTGTGAAGCAGGCAATCGAGACAATCAGCTGGTCGGGCATCGACGCACGCTATATCGTGCTGGTGACGGATGCCGGTGCGCGCGATGCCGATGACCCGCTGTCCAGCACCGGCCTGAGTGCCAGGGATCTGCAACAAATGGCCCAGCAGAAAGGCATCGCCGTTTTTGTATTGCACTTGCTGACGACGGCCACCATGCCAGATCAGGTCGCAGATGCCGATCAGTATCGCCAGCTGGCAGAATTCCCCGGTATCGGCAGTCTCTACTATGGCGTACCCACCGGCAATGTCCAGGAGTTTGGCAAGGTGCTGGATGCACTGGCCGGCCAGATCACCGGGCAAGTGCAAATGGCTGCCACGAACAAGCAGGTGCCGGCACCGGTACCGGCAAGTGACGACGCACAGCTGGCTGCACTGCAAGCCCGGGTGGCGAAGCTCGGCTATGCCCTGCGCATGCGCTACCTGCAGAAAAACACTGATGACGAAGTGCCCAATGTGTTCGATGCCTGGCTTCTGGACCGCGATTTCCGCGATCCCGCACGCAGCACTCTGGATGTCAGGGTATTGCTTACCCGCGACCAGCTATCGGATCTGAGTGACGTACTCACGCAGGTGCTGGAAGCAGCGGAAGACGGCCTGCTGTCACCGCAGAGTTTCCTCAGCGAATTGCAGAGTGTCGCGGCAACGGCAACACGTGACCCCGAGCTGCTGGGCACCACCACGACGACCACTGCAGGTAGCGGCAACAGCCTCGCGGATATGGGTTTTATGCGCGAATACATCGAGGATCTGCCCTACACGGGTGAAGTCATGGGCCTGTCCCTGGATGACTGGCAGAGCTGGTCCACCCAGCAGCAGATTGCCTTCCTGCATCGACTCGAGGAAAAGATCAGCTATTATCGGGCGCTGCATGACCACACCGACCTCTGGGTCAGTCTCGGCGGCGGGCCGATCAACGGCGATTCGGTCTACCCGATCGAGCTGGACCTGCTGCCCTGATAGCGGTGAATGCCATGCAAGAGGTAAATAGCGAATCCCAGGAGACGGCCGAATCACGACCATCCACCATCTACCTGCTACGTGACGTGGTCAAGAACCGTGAAGCAAAAGGTGTGGCCTTCCGTCTCAGGGTTCCTCACCTACACATCAACCGTGGCGACAAGATCGCCGTCATAGGTGAATCGGGCAGCGGCAAGTCGACGCTGCTGGATATGCTCGCTTTCATCCTGCAACCCTCAACTGCCGGCTCCTTCCGTTTTCGTCCCGATGACGACGGCGAACCCAGCGACGTGGATGCCTGCTGGCAGGCTGACAACCTCAACACCCTTGGCGATATGCGCAAGCGGCATATCGGCTATGTCATGCAGACCGGTGGTCTGCTGCCATACCTGACGGTGTATGACAATATCAACCTTTCCCGCAGCGTCGCCGGCCTCGCGCGTGACGGAACGATCGAGCATCTCGCCGAGATGCTTGGCATCGCCAACCAGCTGAAGAAGCGACCGGATGCCCTCTCCACAGGCGAACGGCAACGTGTGGCCATCGGTCGCGCACTGGCCCACCGACCCGCGATTGTGATTGCTGATGAACCCACCGCTTCACTGGACCCCTATGCGGCGGAGAATGTCATGGCACTGTTTCTCGCGCTGGCCGAAGAATTCAACAGCACGGTGATCCTGGCCACTCATGCCTGGCGCCATATCAAGGAACTGGGTTTGCGTCGACTGTCCCACAGAACCACGCACTCACAGGACCGCAAACTGACCGAAACCGTGGTACACGGCTGAGCCATGTTCAAAAGCCTGTTTAAAGTGTATCGCCTCGCGACCCACGACTACCTCCACGAATGGCAGATGTCTGTATGCTTCATGCTTGGGCTGGCAGCAGTGCTCGGCCCCATGATGGTACTCTTCGGGCTCAAGTTCGGCATTGTCGGCGCCATGATGGAACAACTTATCGAGGACCCCAGCAACCGCGAAATCCGTCCCATCGGCAGCGGCCGTTTCGACCAGGCCTGGCTGCAGAGTGTACGCGGGCGACCGGATGTCGCTTTCCTGGTGCCACGCACCCGCAGCATTGCAGCAACCATCGAGTTATCCAGCACGCATGCATCCCGCATTGTACCCGTCGAGCTGATCGCGTCTGCTGCAGGCGACCCGCTGCTCGACCAGGACGCGTCACTGGCGGAGGGCCTCAGCCATGTGGTGCTGTCGCGTAGCACGGCTGAAAAACTGGCTGTCAGTGCCGGAGACCTGATTGACGGCAGCCTGGCCCGGCGCTATCGCGGTGCGCAGGAACGCGTACACCTGGATTTGACTGTTGCGGCAGTTGCCCCGGGACGGGCCTTCTCACGTGATGGTGCCTTTGTCTCGGTGCAGTTGCTCGAGGCACTGGAGGATTTTCGTGACGGGCGGGCAGTGCCTGAACTCGACTGGAGCGGTACACCGGCAGAGACCGAACGCAGTTATCCGGGGTTCCGGCTCTACGCGCGTTCCATCGACGACGTCGAAGGGTTACGCGAGGCGTTTGCCAACATCGGCGTCGATGTGCACACCCAGATCGCCGGCATCGAGCTAGTGAAACGCATGGACCGGAATCTAACCGCCATCTACTGGGCGATTGCCGTCATTGGCCTGGTAGGGTTCTCGCTTTCGCTGGGTGCCAGCCTGTGGGCCAATGTCGATCGGAAACGTAAACAGCTGTCAGTATTACGGCTGGTGGGGTTCCGCACCAGCGACATCGTCTGGTTCCCGATGGTACAGGCGCTCTACACCGCGGTGCTTGGCTGGGTGCTGGCGGTGTCTATCTACTTCCTCACCGCCTGGATGATCAACCGCATGATGGCCGGGCAAGTGGAAGCAGGGCAACTGGTCTGCCGGCTGTTACCGGTGCACTACGCCATTGCCCTGGGACTCACCTGTGGTGCCGCAGTGCTGGCGGCGGGACTCGCCGGGATGCGCTCGGCGCGTATCGAGCCTTCCGAAGGACTGCGCGAACTGTAGGAGGCCGCAGCGGAGTGAATCCGCTGCACTCGATGGTAGCCAGGCAGGTCCTCGCCTTCCGCCCGGGAGCCACACTCGCAGCATACAGCTACCTGCACTGATGCAGGTAGCTGACTCAGCTGAACACATGCAAATGGCGAACGATCTGGCACGGATCGCCAGAAAAAGCATACCGAGCGCCCTCGCCGCCAAGATGTCAGCGCTACGCGCGGCACAAGACGCCAGCCATTGAAGCGCTCTCAGTCATCAGTATTGCCAATCTTCTTTCCGGTAATCATGGCTTTAACCAGATTTTCATCATGCAAACGACCCGCCAAAATCACGCCGCCAATATGCACAATGATGAGCAGCAACATAATGTTTGACGAGACTTCATGCAGTTCCTCCCAGAATTCCTCGGCGGCTTCATCTTCATCGTGTCCCTTTATTTCTTTCCTGTGGCCACGGTGGTCGTCATCATCAGCCCGGGCAGGACTGACAAGGGTCAGTGCAGGGATTTCACCCGCCAGTGGGCCAAGCCCCTCCTCTATCGCATAGACCTTGAGTCCGCTTACAGAAACAATGAAAAGACAGATTATCATGGCGATCACCATCCAGCCGCCCGCCGGGTTATGACCGACATAATGCTGCGGTTTTCCGGCAAACAGGCCTTTCAGGTAGCGGACAACGGTCGCTGGCGAGGTCACGAAATCAGAGAAGCGCGCATAGCGGCTACCCACAAGCCCCCATACCACCCTGAATACTATAAGCCCCAGCACCACATAGCCGGCATAAATATGCAGATTGCTTTCCTCTTCACCGCTCAGATATGCAATAGAAAAAGTCAGAACCAGACTCCAGTGGAAAAGTCTGACCAATGGATCCCAAACACGAATTTGCTTACTCATTTTTTAACCCTCGTAAATTCCAGAATTAACCAAGCCAGTGAGGGTAATTATGTGTATTTTTCATGCGCGAAGTCATCGCGCCAAAGCTGGATGCCGTAGCGTATAGGGCATATGTCCTATAGTATAAGCCATTGTTTTTCATGAGTTCATAGTTATGTACCAAAAATGGAGCCGAGAAACCCTGCTGATTCTTGCATTTGCCATCGTGGTCATCGCCAGTGGTGCCGATCTGCTATCCGATTTCTCGCATGGTGCAGACACTGAACACATGATCAAGGAAGCCTTCATTGTCGGTCTTTCCTTGCTGGCAATTGCCTGGCTTATGTGGGGACTGCATCAGCAGCGGCTCGTAATCGGGTCGCTGCGACAGGAACTGGACGCAGCAAACAGCTCGCAGGTGCAGCCAAAAAAGTATGTGCTCGAGGCACGCAAGCGACTGGGGAACGTCGTTAGCCGGCAATTCTCGGAATGGATGCTGACGGACAGCGAGATTGAGGTTGGCTGGTTGCTTCTGAAAGGCCTGAGCCTCAAGGAAATTGCACTGGTCAGAAACACACAGGAAAAAACCGTCCGGCAACAGGCCTCATCTATCTATAAAAAAGCGGGCATCAGTGGTCGACACGCTTTTTCGGCGTGGTTTATTGAAGATATTCTTTAAATTCTGTTAACCGGGAACGCTGCGCTATAAAACAGTCATGACTCCTTCAACCATGGGGAGAACCCCGATGTCTTAATCCCTGCGCCCGCTGCCCTGGCTGCTTTCCGCCCTGCGCATGCTGATGCCTGTCATGGGGGCACAGCAGACATACCGGGCACGGATACCCGGATCATCACTGCCCGCTCACAACCAACAATTACCGGGCTGCAACAGTTACCTGAGCAAGAGGATGCACATCGGCAACTGGCTGACGACTTGCGCGCCGCCCGTGACCGGATACCCGCAGGTATTGTATTTATGATACCGTCGGAAGGAAGACGGCGGCTTTACAATTCCCGACATCCGCATTCGATGCACAGGTGGCCACCGTCTTTAAAATATGCCAGATCATGCTGGGGCCGACGGCCACCCCCATCTGCGTATCATTCGATCACAGCGAGCCGCTCTGTGCGGAGAGATTCGAACGCTTTTTCGGTATTCCCGCCAGTTTCGATGCCAGTGAAACAGCCATTGAATTTGACAGGGAACTCAATCTGAGCCTGAGGAGCCTGCAGAGAAAACTGGCACCGTCAGGCACCACTTTCAGCGAGGTATTGAACCAGGTACGCAATGAAATGGCGTGTCACTATTTAAACTCGACGAAACACCAGGTCATCACCATCGCCTACCTGCTCGGCTTTTCCGATCCCAGCAACTTTTCCCGCGCCTTCAAGCGCTGGAATGGCGAATCACCGTATCATTACCGGCAAAAGCACCTGCAGCAACCCTTGATGTATTAAATCCTTCCCTGGTGCACTACATACCGTCATTCACCGGTACGAAGGTCTTGTGCACAGCCGCATTCACCTGACGGGCCATGTGGTCGATGCGGGCATAATGTTTCTCTGCAAGCTGTTCGCCTAGCAAGGCCTTTTGCTCCCCCAGCACCGCCAGAATATCCGCGCGCATTGCCTCACGGTTAAGCACTTCATCCAGTTCCACCAGTGCCTTATCGACGGTGAACCAGGTGACCAGACCGGCAGTGACACCACAGAGTATGGCCAGCGGTCCGGTCGGTGCACACACCGCGGTACCGACGCCGGCTGACAGCAGTGTCGACGATCCTTTCTTGGCAAGAGTCTTGGTAGCCAGTGCCGCACCGGTCTGGAATGTTTTCTTCGCCGCCACCTTGCCAACCACGGCCGCAGTGGTCTTGCTGGCCAGGGCCTTGCTGGCGACGATACCCGCACCGACACCACTGGTTGCCGCCACCGATGCCCTGAGCGTGTCGTGATCCAGCTCTGACAGGGGCACGACAGCCAGTGTGCCGATCTCGCAGCTTGCGGTGGCCAGTTTCTCCCTGAGTTGCGGTGTCAGCTCTGCAAAACGAGCGGTCGTCATCTCTTCAAGCGCGCTGTCAAGCGCACCGAGTTGTGTATCAAAATCGCTGTCCGCAAACAGGTACTTTTCAAGCTGTTCACGCATGGTGGCGGCCACATCGGCCGTAAACACGGCCGCCAGACGCTGGTATTCGCCGAGCACCGTGAAATACCAGTCAAGATAATGATCAACACCCTGCTCGATGTCGATAAACATCACATCCAGTCCCTCGCGAACCTCCTCGTCTACTGTCTGCATGGCCTGTGTGCGTTCGGCGTCTACCTTTGCGTCCAGCTGCGTCCGTAGCTGTTCGCGACTCTGCACATCCTGCCTGCAGGGATCGATCATCCCGGTCTCATTCGGTTCCGGGGGAACCCAGTTGCTGATTCTGACCGCCGCGTAAAAGAAGGGCAGTGCCAGCAGAAGAATGGTGATAATAAATGCACGTGAAAAGGTGTTACCGCTCTTATGACCACGCCGCCTTAGCGTATGCTTCTCCATCAGGGTGCTGACGCCCAGCAACAACGCTGTCGCCAGCCAGGCCACGGTTGCGGCGCGCAGCAGAAAGAAGCCCCACGCAATCATTCTCGCGCTCATATCCGGCAGGCCCGGTATCAGCCACTGCGAGCCATGCCAGGCAAGTGCCTCCAGTGCTGCCGCGGCACCCGCACTCACCCCCCAGAGAACACAGCCGGCCTGACTGTAATTTTCCAGGTATACTCGCTCGGCGAGAGTATTCCACGCCAGTTGCCGTGTGTCAGCAGTGCCGACCACGGCAAAGTCGAGCAACATGAATACCGTGGTCAGCACAAGGCCATTGATCAGCAACAAGGGCCAGCGGCGCACAACCGCACCCAGATGCTGTGTATTGATCGTGCCGGAGAGTCCACGCGTAACGGGTACATAGATCAGGGCAAGGAACACACCATCAGCGGCAAGCACCAGCCAGTGTTGCATCGACAAGGGAGCGATCAGGGTGAGCAGCAGCCATGCCAGGAACAGAGACACCACAACCTGTATGGCCTTGGTAAAGCTGCCACTCCAGAACAATCTTCTGATGCGACTCGAAGATTGCGTCACGCCACCCAGCACCAGGCGCCGACGAAACAACAGATACTCGATCCGGTACTGCCAGATGGGCCAGCTGACCAGGCTGAGCAGCAGAAACAGTCCCCAGCAGGGTACCGGCCTGACGATGCGTGACAGGTAAAACAACACTGCGACTGCAAGCAGCAGCCATAGACTGTGCGCGAGAATGGTAAGAAATCGCTGCCACAATGATGGGTGGTGTACTTGATCTGTAGTACGTGGCACGTTTACTGGAACCATTCCGGGTAGACCGTAAAGTCTACTTGATCAGTGACTGCGGCGAATAGTCATCAAATTTCTGTTGCGCCTTGATGATATCGAAATTGCGCTTGCCATCGCGGATCTTCAATAGCCCCTTGAGTTTCCTGTAGCGCGCGTAAACCACACCGTCACGTGATTGTTCGGTAATAACACCCTTGGCTCCGATATCTATTTCTTCGCTGCCTGCAAAAGCATAGGGGAACAAAATCTGGTTCTTCTGCATGTCCACATGCGCCTCACCCTCTATCTTGCCCACGGCGAGCATTTCCTCTATCCAGCCATTCTTGTTTCTGTGATTGGATAGCATGGCAACGATGGGGGTTGAGTCCTTCATTTCAATGTCGGCCTCGGCCTTGAGCAGCACCGGCTTCTTCCACACGGTATTTGCGCGGGTAAAACTGACCCGCGCGTGCCAGTCAGACCCTGTAAGGTTCTCCTGGCTACCAGTGACCCTGACATTATCCAGCAACAGTGTTGAACCGGTAATATCAAAATTCATGTTTTTCGGTGTGCCGCTGGCGATGTTGATATTCACCGTTACATCACCCGAGACCTCCTGCTCGTCGAGACGACTCTGCAACTTGCCGGTTTTAAGCGTGACGTAGCCGCGCGCCGTTTCCGGTTCCATTTCAATATCGGCCACCAGGTCAGCCTCACCGCCCAGCAGCCGCAGTGGTGAATTCCCGGGCAAATACTGGTTATACACGCTCATGTCCGTAACTTTTGCTGCAGGTATCTGCAGGTGCAGCGCAAGGTTCTCGGCCGGACCGTCAAACGTCATGTCCCTGACCTGGCCCTCCAGTTTCAAGTGCACCTGTTCAATAAACGCCGTTTCCTCATGCTGCCGGCGGAACACAGCATCCTTCAGGTCCACATTGAAACGGGCATCGGGCCGCTCGCCACCCTCCACGAGGTTCAGAGAAACGGCACCCTCACCTTCCGAAACATAATCGAGCACGCTGACACTGAGGTTACTCGGCAACACATCCAGGCGCGTGCCGGGCGCCGGCCAGCCGCCCTGCAACAGCAGGCGCGCCTGCATGTCACTGCGTCCGGTAATCACGGTCTGGTAATCGTTCTTCAGCAGCTGGTTCAGCCAGCCCAGATTCGACACCTCGCCGGACAGGGTCAGATCGCCGTCAGCCTGTTCAAACAACGTTCTAGCATCCCGGTCAGTAACGGCGCGCAACAGGCCGCTTTCTGCAACCTGGTCTTTGAGATTGAAATTAAACCGGCCTGCTTCAATCTCGACCCGCGCCTCCCAGCTGTCCGAGACTCGCTTGTCGCCATTCGCCAGGCGTGCATCCGACAGGTGGACATAGGTCCCGCCGACATCCAGCCCGGGGACATCACCCGTTTTCGACAGCAGGGCAACATCGACGTCTGCAATGAAACGGTATTCCTTGATACCAATGTCCGCGTCATCCGAATCCAGCTTCAGGTCGGCATGCATCGCGACATCATCTACCACCGCCCGGCCATGCAGCACGCCCTCCCCGCCATGAAACCGCAGACCAAGATTGTCCGGAATGTAATGCTGGTAGACCGCCAGGTCCGGCACTGTCACGGCCGGCACTGTTACAGCCAGATAGCTCGCATGCGGTTTACCACCGTCACCCGGAAACAGGTCGGCATCACCCTTGACGTCAACAATGAGTCCATCACCGGTAAAAAGCGGTCGCTCGTCACCCTTGCGGGAGGCAACCAGTTCGTTGAAGCGTATTGAACCCGCCACGGTACCAGGCTGCGCAGCGCTAACATCCAGAACCACATCGCCGCCGCCCACCGCATGATGATCAAGCATCTCCAGGTCCAGTACGGGTGCCGCAATATCAAGGTGTGTATCTGCCCGCAGGATACCCCGCTCGAAGCTTACCCGACCGGCGATGTGGCCCGCGCCATCCAGATACATGCCGTCAAAGTGACGCAGATACAGGTTGAGAAAGGCCAGGCTGTCGACCCCGCCGCTGACCTCGGCATCCAGGGTCAGGTAGGACAGTGCATCAATACCCCTGGTCTGCCGCGGCACGAACTCGTCAAGCTCGACCTCGCCCCTGAGCTTCACATCACTGAGTGACTCCCGGGTCTGGTTAACGTACACCGAGTCCATGACCACATCGAATTCACTGTTTCGTAGCCGAAACGGACCACCACGCGTGCGATAGCGGAAGTCCGTTGCCAGTTCCCCCGTTACCGTAGCGTGCACCTGGTGGAACCACACCTCGTGCGAACCAGTCACATGCGCATCATTGATACTGATGGTCCAGCCCCGCTTGCCTGTGGGGAGAGGCTCAGCAAGCGTCAACTCCCTACCCTCGATCGGCGGAAAAAATTCGCGCATATCCGCGTAGCCATTATCCGGTTTCAGGCGTGGACGCTGATAATATTTTACATCTCGGCCCTCGATACCGGACAAGGAGACACGCTTGATAATCAGGGGTAACAAAGAGATGGAGGCAGTGCCCTCCGGAAATTCGAACTGCCATTGCTGCCGACGGCTCTGGCCATTTGCCGAGACACCGCGGGCATGCACCCTGAATGGATACCAGGTCCATGCCTCATCCCAGGTAACTTCGAACTTGTCAGGCCTGATTTTATTCAACAGCGTCTGGGTCACAGGCCATTGCAGTGCCAGGTTTCCCAGCACCAGATAGGCCAGCTCAAAGACAACAACGGCTAGTGTTATTCGTTTCAACCAGATTTTCATTCTTGGATTCAGTGCCTCATGGACATGAATGCAATGTAACATGAAGATTACGCAGCTGGATTGGGAAGCAGGAAGGGAGCCGGCCGATAAGCCGGGTTTTGTCGTGGACAGCCATTCATCTGGACACTGCGTCACCGCAGATCTCAAGCAACCTACCCGGGAACCATGCGGGCCGCATGAGTGTTCCCCTATTTGGTCTTGCTCCGGGTGGGGTTTACCCTGCCACGTCTGTTACCAGCCGCGCGGTGCGCTCTTACCGCACCATTTCACCCTTACCCGTACGCATACGGGCGGTATATTTTCTGTGGCACTTTCCATAGACTCGCGCCTTCCAGGCGTTACCTGGCACCCTGCCCTGTGGAGCCCGGACTTTCCTCCCCGCACCATTCCCTTGGGTCAGGTGTGGAGCGACTGCCTGGCCGACTCCCGGCGACCATTATAAATGAAGTTGACGCTGCTGTGACTGACTTCTTTATCGCGACAGGACGCGGCCTAGCCGCGAAATAATTTGCCAACAAGACGATGAACGATATTGTTATGCCTCTGGCCCGAAGTAAACCCGTATTTCTTGCGCAACACCAGTTGTCGTTTCAGGCGCAACAAACCGTCGTGATCCGGGGCAAGCTTCAGACCACGACGCAGAGCCTTGTAAGCACTCTCGCGATAACCCAGGCGGTGCTCGGCCATGGCCAGGTTGTAGTACACCTCGGCGTCTCTTGTCTCGCCAACCACGGCCTTTCGACACAGCTTCACACCATTGCTGTCGCCCATGTAGACACGAGAAAGACCATGAAACGAGGTATAGCGGCTCTGGTAGATGTCACCCATTACAGCACACTCATCCGCGGCACGAAACAAGAGCAGTGCACCTTCATAGTCTTCACTTCTGAAACACCTGAGACCATCAACGAAGTCATCACGCATATGCAGCCGTTGATCAGACGACCACGGATCGAACCGGTTAGCCATATCGCCCCCTCTGCGAATATGCTCACCTGCTATCAGTGTTAGCTTGTATTACAATATGCAAGCTACGCACTCCCTCACTATCTACGGAGATTAAACCGTTTGCCTGAAAACGCAAGCGGCCGTTTTTTATTGATAAATTGACAAATTATTGACACACAATGAACATCCTTTTTGCCAGCTCCGAAGCACACCCCCTGATTAAAACCGGCGGTCTAGCGGATGTGGCGGGTAGCCTGCCGCGCGCAATCCGTAAGCTGCGGCACGATATTCGCGTTATCATCCCTGCCTACCAATCGGTACTGAAACAGGCAGAAAAATTTACCCTGGTTGCCCATCTTGAACTCGAAGGCGTCAATCAGCCGGTACGCATCCTCGCCGGTCGATTGCCCGGCAGTACCGTGACAGTGTACCTGGTGGATTCGCCGGAACACTTTGACCGTCCGGGCAACCCCTACACCATGAAACAAGGCAGTGTGTGGCCGGATAATGCCGAACGCTTCACGACCTTCTGCCGTGCCATCGAGGCGCTGGCGTCTGATAGTGCCGGAGTTGACTGGCAACCGGACATTGTGCATTGCAATGACTGGCAAACCGCCCTGGTACCAGCGCTACTGGAACGCCATGCAACACGGCCGGCGACGGTTTTTACCATCCATAACCTTGCCTACCAGGGACTGTTCGACTGGAAAGAATTCGAGAAACTGGCGTTACCCGCTGATTTATGGAGCACAGAGGCCATGGAGTTTCATAACCAGTTCTCATTCATCAAGGGCGGACTGGTATTTGCTGACTGGATTACCACCGTCAGCCCCACTTATGCAGATGAAATACAGACCAGTGAATATGGCTACGGACTGGAAGGGCTCATCAGTCACCGTGGAAAAAACCTGACCGGTATTGTCAACGGGGTTGACTACAGTGTCTGGAACCCGGGACGCGACCCGCACATACCGGTACAATATAATGCACGTTCACTGGAACACAAGCTGGAAAACAAGCAGGCCCTGCAAAAACACTTCTCACTACCAGTTGACGATACGGTCCCCGTCTTTGCCGTCATCAGCCGGCTGGTCGAACAAAAAGGCATCGACCTTGTACTGGAGATCGCGCCTGAACTGGTTAAACAACAGGCACAGTTAATCGTGCTCGGCAGCGGTGACAAAATACTCGAGACCGGCCTGCGCAAGGCAGCCGCCCTGCATCCGAAACATGTCGCCGCGCACATCGGATATGACGAGGTACTATCGCACCACATCGAAGCCGGCGCCGATATGTTTCTAATGCCATCGCGCTTTGAACCGTGCGGCCTGAACCAGATTTACAGTCAGCGGTACGGTACCGTGCCCATTGTGCGATATACAGGCGGACTGGCCGACACGGTGATGGATACCACGGATGAGACACTGGAAGCGAAGACAGCCACCGGCTTCAGTTTTGTCGAAGCCTCGGCAGCAGCCCTGAACGAGGCCATTACGCGTGCACTCGGATACTACCGCCAGCCGGCGCTCTGGGAACAACTTGTGCACACTGGCATGAAGCAGGATTTCAGCTGGAAACACAGTGCACAGCTCTATCTGGACCTATACCAGACGGTCCTGGAGCAGCGTGCCAAGGAAGCAATCAACTGAATTAAAGCCACGTTGATTACAGTGTCCACGCACTAACGCCCTGATTTCTCTTGCCAGGACGCAAAGACCGCAACGAAATTCATCATGCGGGCTAAAGCCGGCACCCAGTGCATTGAGTTATATGGATCCCGGCATGCGCCGGGATGACGACAAGAAGCAGATTAACTTGCGTCCTTGCGAGATAATTTCTTTGCAAGCCACGAATTTCCACATAGCTGCTATACTATTAACAGGAGGATGAATAAGGAAAGAGGGCAAGCAGCTTTCAATGTCCTCGCCGCGAAACGGGCAACTGTTTAATCCATCCTTCGGACGCCTCGGGTAGCAAGGGCGGGCAACAGGAGTCAGGTCATTCTGACAGCCGTGTGTTTGGTGGGGCGGTGCCACCAGTCAGGCCATGCGATACCGGGGCGTTTATATTTCAATGTCCGACCATCAAGCGCCGCAGATTCGGGAACTCAAGGGGCTGACCGCCATAGAAAATCAACCGGTAAAATGACCGCTGCGTACCCGCTCGACCTCCATCTTCTCAAGTTCACGTGAACCCGACACGATGACGTTCTCATCAAGAGCGTAGTCCAGCGAGTCATCAAGCCGTGAGTAAGGCACGGCATTCAGAATGACCTTGATGGCATTCAGACGCGCCTGATGCTTGTCGTTGGAGCGCACCACAGTCCATGGGGCATCAATGGTGTGAGTGCGTTTCAGCATCTCGTACTTGACGTGGGTAAAATCATCCCAGCGATCCTGCGCCTGCAGGTCGACCTCGCTGAGTTTCCACTGCCGCAGCGGGTCAGTCTTGCGACGTTCAAAACGACGCGCCTGCTCTTCCTTGGTGACGCTGAAGTAAAGCTTCACGAGGATGGTGTCCTGCCGCACCAGGTCGCGCTCAAAGCCGACCACCCCGCGCATGAAATCGTAATATTCCTTTTCGGTACAGTAGCTGAAGACCCGCTCCACCATGGCACGGTTATACCAACTGCGATCGAATAGTACGATCTCGCCGGCACGCGGGAACGTCGACACATACTTCTGGTAATACCACTGGGTCTTTTGTTCCTCGGTCGGCTTGCCGAGCGCCACGACACGGTAATGCTTCTCATTCATATAGCGGGTGACCCTGCGAATGGTACCGCCCTTGCCCGCTGCATCGCGGCCCTCGAACAGAATGATCATGCGGCGCTGCTTTTCCTCGAGATACTGCTGAACCCGCAACAACTCAGCCTGGTACGGTTTCAGCTCTTCCTCACGCCGGTAGCGCTTGACGGCCTTTTTCTGTCGGGCCTTCAGGCGGGCATTCTCTTCTGCCAGCTGCTGGTGTTCCTTTACATAGTCCTGCAGCTTTAGTGTCTTGCCTTCCACGTTAATCTGCTCGGGGTTCAATTCCTGGTCCACTGTCATACGCTCCTGAGATCAGTCCTGTCTGTACTTCAAAAAATGCCGGACACACAAAAATTCTTTCGCTGGCCAGCAGCAGAACTGGGAGGTTAACGCATCTCGTGCCGTGCGTTATTGATCCTGCTCAATAAAAAACCGCAAATCCAGGCAACCGCTATCGTCCCCTGTAAATGGCCGAGCGGAGAAATCCGCTACCCTCACTGTCAGGGAGTTCGATTTCCACACTCAGCTATGGTTGAATATAGGCGTCTCCAACCCTGCTGAAAAATATTCCAATGGACATTTCAACAATTGCCACCCAGCCCTTTTCTGACCAGCGTCCCGGCACCTCCGGCCTGCGCAAGAAGGTCAAGGTTTTTCAGACACCCCACTACCTGGAAAACTTTGTCCAATCGATATTCGACACGCAGACGTACCTCAGGGGAGGCTCACTGGTGCTCGGTGGTGATGGTCGTTATTACAACCGGCAGGCAATCCAGATCATTGTCCGCATGGCCGCAGCCAATGGTGTGGACAAGGTCATTGTGGGGCAAGGCGGCCTGCTCTCCACTCCGGCCGCCTCCTGCATTATCCGCAAATACCAGACCAATGGCGGCATCATTCTTTCCGCCAGTCACAACCCCGGTGGCCCGGACGAGGACTTCGGCATCAAGTTCAACACGTCCAATGGTGGCCCTGCCCCTGAAGGTGTCACTGAAGCGATTTTCACCCGCACCGTTGGAATAAGCGAATACCGGACCCTCAATGCGGAAGATGATGTCGACATCGACAATCCCGGCACCCGCTCGCTGGGAGAAACCAGTGTGGAGGTCATCGACTCAGTGGCGGACTACGCCGCCTTGATGGAGCAGCTGTTCGATTTCGAGCGCATTCGCCAGTTGTTCAACTCCGGACTCTTCAGAATGCGCTTCGACGCCATGCATGCCATCACCGGCCCCTATGCGACACGCATTCTCGAAGACATGCTGGGCGCGGAGCCTGGCACCGTCATCAATGGTGATCCCAGGGAGGACTTTGGTGGTATTCACCCCGACCCCAACCTGGCACACGCCCATGAGATCGTTGCACTGACCTCGGGGCGCGGTGCAGTCGATTTTGCCGCCGCATCTGATGGCGACGGTGACCGCAACATGATTCTGGGACGCGATTTTTTCGTCACCCCCAGCGACAGCCTGGCGGTAATGGCCGCCAATGCCCATCACATCAAGGGATATTCCGCCGGCATCAGAGGTGTAGCCCGATCCATGCCAACCAGTCAGGCCGCCGACCGGGTCGCTGCAGCACTCGGCCTGGATTGCTATGAGACACCGACCGGCTGGAAGTTTTTCGGCAACCTGCTGGATGCAAAGCGTATCACGCTCTGCGGTGAGGAGAGTTTCGGCACCGGTTCCGATCATGTTAGGGAGAAAGACGGTCTGTGGGCGGTACTCTTCTGGCTCAACCTGCTGGCGGTGCGGAAGAAGCCGGTCGCGGCAATCGTCCAGGAACACTGGCTGCGCTTCGGCCGTAATTACTACACCCGTTATGACTATGAAGGCATAGACACACAAGCCGCCAATGGCTTGATGACTCACCTGCAGTCACGGTTAGCAAACCTGCCAGGCACGACCCTTGGCGACCGCACAGTGGACTATGCCGACAACTTCGCCTACACCGACCCGGTGGATGGCAGCGTTTCTGAAAACCAGGGTATACGCATCGGTTTCAGCGATGGCTCACGCATCGTCTACCGACTATCAGGCACCGGCACGGAAGGTGCAACACTGAGAATCTATCTCGAGACTTACGAACCAGCCCCGGAAAAGCAGCAACTCAACACGGCCGAGGTAATGCAACCACTGGTGGACATTGCCGTCGGGTTAGCGGAGATCGAGTCCCGCACGGGACGCAGTGAACCCACCGTAATCACCTGAGAACTTACTGGGAATCCGTCATGCCGGCGAACACCGGCATGACGGAAGACCTCCGATCCACATCATTGATAGCGGTGATCTGCCGGCACGCACCGTGCCGGCTGCTGCCTGTCCGGTGATTTCAGGAATATCCAGCTCAGCCGATGAACCGGAAAGAGCACATGTGCCATGTGTATTGCACACATTCCTTCACCTGTTAACGACGGACATCGAGACACCGGCATGAAAACGCAAGCCAGCCACAATCCCCAGGAATGGATAAACAATTTCATGGATGGTTGCCATGAGATGGCCCTGGAACACCTGCGACCACAAATCCAGAAGATGTTCGAGAATTGCAGCATTGCATTGCTTGAATTTTCAGAAAAAGCGCAATCCAGTGCCTCGCAGATTCGCTTCATGGAAGCCGGCACGATAATCAAGAATAACCGCGACAAGGTTGAAGCGGTTTTCTATGCTGAACTGCAGCACGATTTTACTCAATTCAAACGTCTCACCCGGCAGGCAGCCTCAGCCACACAGGCAACTGTTGATAATGCGAACTGCCGCGAGGAGCCATTCACACTCATCAGCAAGGAAGACACGGATGTACAGGTTGCCATACAAAACATGGTGGCGACTGCCAGCCTCGGATCAAAGCATGAACTGACCACCATCAGACTGCGTCTCGCGATACTCAATAATGGCCGCAAACTCACGGAGCAGGAAATACCGGCCGGACCGGATGCACTCGCCAGGGCCTTTCACAAGGCCGCCGGGGAACTGTTTCTGGAGCACGAAATAAAATTGATCGTTTACCTCTTGTTCGACAAGTTCGTATTGAGCAAGACCAGTTCACTGTACGAAGAATATAACGGGCGACTGTTGAAAGCCGGTCTGCTGCAAAACCTCAAGTATGAAGTGCGCAAGAACCCGAATGCACCGCAACCTCGCAGCAACACAGGTCAACAACCGGCGCACAACACGGGCGACAAGCCTGCACCTGTTGACAAGCGTACAGCAGGTGGCGATAAATCCCTTGGTGACGAACTGTTCGACAATATCCTCGACCTGATGTCACGACGCCACCCGTATGTCGAAACTGGACCGGATAATCCGATAGCACAGACTGAACTGGTTTCGGCTATTCACCATGTGCAACAAAACACTGATCGCCACGCGGTACATGCAGGGGTCGAGTCATCATCAGGAGATACCACAGAGGGCAAACAGGCTATCGAGCGCATGGTCGCCAATCTGTCAGCTGAACGCGAACAGCTATTCGAGGGCATTGATCGCCGTCAGCTGCTCACAGCCGACACCCAGGTGATCGACCTGGTGGGCATGATGTTCGAATACATGCTGAATGACGAGGAGATCCCGAATGTCGCCAAGGCGGAGTTGAGTCGCCTGCACACACCGTATCTGAAAGTAGCCATCATCGACAAAAGCTTTTTTTCCGACTACACCCACCCGGCACATGAACTGCTCAATGGTCTTGCACGTGCCAGCGCACGCTGGGTGTTCGAGGATAATCTTGATCGCGGCATTTTTCCGTGCGTGCGCAAGATCGTCACGCGTATTTCACAGGACTTTCACAACGACCTGGATATTTTCCCGGAAATGCTGGACATACTGCATGCCAGCGAGGATGACCTGGACCACAAGGCCAGAGTGATAGAGGAACGTTCCCGCCAGGCAGCCAAAGGCAGGGAGAAGCTTGAAATGGCTCGCGAGTGTGCTGCCAGCAAGATCGAGGAAGCTGCCAGGACGCACACCATCCCGGATGCCATCCGCAAGATGCTGGGTGACGTCTGGCGTGACAAACTCATGTTTATCTACCTGCGCGAACCGGATGCCGACCAGAGTGACAGCTGGAGACTCGCGATTGAGACAATTGAGACGATCCTGTGGTGCGTGGAGCCGCGCAGCACGACTGAAGAACAGGCAGAACTGCGCGATCAACGCACAGTCATCCATACCCAGATCAGTCAGTCCCTCGACACGCTCAGCGCCTATGGTAGCAGCAATATTGCATCAGAGCTCGCGCTGATCAGGCAATACACCGAAGCGGCCCTCAATGCCTCTGATCTTGCGACTGCCGCAGCCGACGAACCTGAGGACACAACGGCGTATCAATCTGTTCCTCGGGTACCCGCGGACGTGGATAGCAGCCTGCCGGAGCAGTCTACAGCACAACAGGGACAGGACATCCGGCACGACAGCTTCGTCACAGGCGAAAGTGGTAGCGAAACAGAACTTCCGGCAACAGTCGCCGATGATGCAGATGGTGATACTGGCAACCACAGTGATGCGGATAATCTGTCACCCGGGATAAAAGCCAGAATCGCCGAATTGAATACCGTGCCCTTTGGCACCTGGTTCAGCATTCGCAAGGATGCAGCGCATGCACCCGTCCGTGCCAAGCTCTCCTGGTACTCGGGAATATCAGGGAATTACATGTTCGTGGACAGTATGGGCATCAAGGTTGCAGTCCTGAAACAGCAGGAACTTGCCGACCAGTTGGCATCCAGCCAGGCAGAAATACTACGCGAACTGGATCGCCCGCTGATTCATCGGGCACTTGAAGCAATTCGTCGCATGCTGGGCAGTGAACAGTCGGCACATGCGTAACAAGCGATAGGGAGTCAAATGCAATGAAAGCAAGCAAGACTGTAGTACAGGATAACCGCGGCCAGCAGCGTATCGAGGTTTCCGAGGTCATCCGCGTAAGCGACAGGCAAACCGGCAGTACTGTCGGCCAACTCGTGAACATCAGCGAGGAAGGACTCATGCTGCTGTGCCCGAAACCGGTACCCGAGAACAGTATCTACCAGTTTTCACTGGAGTTTGCAGCGGACTCGGATAGTGGCGCCGACGGCCCCATCATGATCGGGGTCGAGAGCCTCTGGTGCCACTCGTCCAGCGACCAGACGCAACACTGGAGTGGCTTCTATATCATCGATATTTCCGATCAGGATCTCGTACGTATCCGGCAACTCGCCACGTAACCTTACCGTGAATCAGGAAAGCGATGCAGGCTAGATTATGGTGTCCATGAACAGGATCCAGACTGCACCCTGATCCGTATCACCCTCATCATCGCCGGGCGTTCCGACAGCCAGGTCCTCGAACCCGTTGTTATCAATATCACCAATACCGGTGATCGCCGCACCGAAGTGATCGTCAGCATTCAGCTTGCCATTGAATCCCCCCTCGCGGTCAGACACCTTCTGCCAGCCGTCTACCCTGCCATCCGTTTGCATCAGCATGACCCAGATCGCTCCTGCGTTGGCTTCGCCATCATCATCATTTGGTGCACCGATGGCCAGGTCCTGGATACCGTCATTATTGATGTCGCCGATATTGGCAACCGCGCTGCCGAAACCGTCATCGTCTGCAAGGCTGCCGTCAAAACCGCCATCACCCTCCGCTATCCTCTGCTGCTGCCGGACCCTGCCCTCAATATCGAGGAACAACACCCAGACTTCCCCTCGATCCGGGCCACTTTTATCCCCCCCGGGTGCGCCGACAACCAGATCCGGAATCCCGTCATTGTCAAGATCACCGATACCGGCAACCGCCGCACCAAAGTGATCTTCTGCATCCAGGTTGCCACCAAAACCTCCATCACTATCGGAAACTTTCTGCCAGTCATCGACCGTGCCGTCCATTTTCATGAACAGAATCCAGACAGCACCGGCGTTTGTGGGTCCGTCATCATCATTCGGTGCACCGACCGCCAGATCCGAAATCCCGTCGCCGTTCACATCGCCGATATTGGCCAGGGCACTGCCGAAACGATCATCATCATCAAGGTTGCCGTTAAAGCCGCCTTCACCCTGCGCTATCTTCTGCTCCTGCAGGACCCTGCCCTCGATATCGAGAAACAATATCCAGATACCCCCCCGATCCGGTCCATTTTCATCATCGCCGGGTGCACCGACAGCCAGGTCAAAGGCTGCGTCGCCATCGAGGTCATCAATACCCGCAAGCGCACTGCCAAACAGATCGTCATCATCAAGATTGCCGCCAAAACCACCGGCATCACTGGAGATCTTCTGCTCCTGATCCACACGACCATCTTGATCCATGAACAGCATCCACACGGCCCCCCTGTCCTTGCCGTCGTCATCATCAAAGGGAGCGCCCGCGGCCAGGTCCCTGACACCGTCGGCTTCCAGGTCGCCGGGGTCTGCGACAGCACTGCCAAACTCATCCCCCTTATCGAGGTTGCCATCAAAGCCGCCGCTGTCCGCGGAGATCTTCTGTTCGTCGATCACCTCGATCCTGGTACCGGTAGACCCGCCACTGGAACTGGAATCGTCTTTCGAGCACCTGAAGCCATCGAAGCCGACCAGCAACAGGGAGGATACAAGGATCAGGGCGTGGGTACGGTGTTGTTTGAGGTGCATCGGTAGACCTGTCTGACGACTGTTTGAAAAAATCTATCGGTTATCAGTCTCTGCATACTACATCCCATCAGCGGACTTTGCCTATTCCGTGAAAAGCCTGTCTGTTCGCGTTGATGCCTGTTGACCCGCTGATGTCACTCAAGAAAAATACCAACATTCGAGTTAATTCAACACACACAGAACACGCAATGATGACATTTAACTTATAACACACATTTAAAGTAGCTACTTAAGACATCTATTGGAATCTGTCCACAGACCTGCGCAGACTGCGCGTCTATACCATTTGGCCTGTGCCCTGCCTTAATTATTCATATATAATAAATATCTAACACACACTAGCACACTAGCCACAAAACTTATCCGCTATGCGCGACCCTACTGCACAGTCAGATTCCGAGACCGGCCGTATCGAGGTCAAGAATACGACCTGCTACATGTGTGCCTGCCGCTGCGGTATCCGTGTCACTCTGCGTGACGGTGAAGTTCGCTACATTGAGGGCAACCCCGAGCACCCGCTCAACAAGGGGGTCATCTGCGCCAAGGGCGCATCCGGCATTATGAAGCAGTATTCGCCGGGGCGTCTCACCAAACCGTTGCTGCGCAAACGCAAGGCCCTGCGCGGCGAAGGCAAGTTCGAGGAAATCAGCTGGGAACAGGCCTACGACATCCTCGGCAAACGCCTCGAAGAGATTCGTGCCGAGGACCCGAAGCGATTTGCACTGTTCACTGGCCGTGACCAGATGCAGGCACTGACCGGCCTGTTTGCAAAACAGTTCGGCACGCCAAACTATGCGGCCCACGGCGGGTTCTGCTCCGTCAACATGGCCGCCGGCATGATCTATACCATCGGTGGCTCATTCTGGGAATTCGGTGGCCCGGACCTGGAGCGTTCCAAGCTGTTTGTCATGATCGGCACGGCAGAAGACCACCACTCCAACCCGATGAAGATTGCACTTTCAAAATTCAAGCGCAACGGCGGTCGCTTTATCTCCATTAACCCGGTGCGCACCGGCTATGCCGCCATTGCCGACGAGTGGATCGCGATCAAGCCCGGCACTGATGGTGCCCTGCTGCTGGCGCTGATTCATGAAATCATCCACCAGGGCCTGTATGACCGGGACTTCCTGGTGCGTTATTCCAATGCCGCCGAACTGGTCAACCTCGACGAGGCCAGTACCGAGTACGGTATGTTCGTGCGCTTTGAAATACCACCGGAAGAAGGCTGCTTCGAGCCGCAAAACAAGCTGTGGTGGGATCGCGAACTGGACAAGCCAATTTCCACCCATACCGAGGGTGCCGACCCCTACCTGCTCGGCAGCTTCACGCTATCCGACGGCACTCCCGTCAAGCCATCGTTCCAGTTGCTCAAGGAACGCGTTGAGAAATATACCCCGCAGTGGGCGGCAGGCGTCACCGGCATCGATGCCGATACCATCCGCCGGCTTGCCTACGAGATGGGCGTCACCGCGCGCGATCAGAAGATCGAGCTACCGATCCAATGGACGGACGCCTGGGACAAGGATCACGAGACCGTCACTGGCAACCCGGTGTCTTTCCACGCCATGCGCGGACTCGCCGCCCACTCCAACGGCTTCCAGACGATCCGTTCACTGAGCATCCTCATGAGTATACTCGGCACCATCGACCGTCCCGGTGGTTTCCGCCACAAGGCGCCCTTCCCGCGCCCGATCCCGCCCTGCGCCAAGCCGCCGAAGGGTCCCGGGGACGTACAGCCGAACACCCCGCTGAATGGTATGCCGCTGGGCTGGCCCGCGGAACCCGATGACCTGTTTGTCGACGACGACGGCGAGGCGGTGCGTCTCGACAAGGCCTTCTCCTGGGAATACCCGCTGGCGGTACACGGTCTGATGCATAACGCCATTACCAACGCCTGGCGCGGCGACCCCTACCGTATCGACACGCTGCTGCTGTTCATGGCCAACATGGCATGGAACTCCTCGATGAACACGGCAAGGGTACGCGAGATGCTGGCCGACAGGGACAAAAACGGAAACTACAAGATCCCGTTCCTGGTGGTCTGCGATGCCTACCATTCCGAGACCACTGCCTTCGCCGACCTGGTGCTGCCAGACACCACCTACCTGGAGCGGCACGATGTCATGTCCATGCTCGACCGGCCGATCTCCGAATTCGAGGGACCGGTGGACTCCGTGCGTATCCCGGTGTTGCCCCCCAAGGGCGAATGCAAGCCGTTCCAGGAGGTACTCATTGAACTGGGCAACCGACTGGGGCTGCCGGCCTTTGTCACGCCGGAAGGTAAGCGCAAATACCGCGATTACCCGGACTTTATCGTTAACTACGAGACCGAACCGGGCTCCGGGATCGGCTTTCTGGCCGGCTGGCGCGGTGAGGCCGGCGAGAAATTCATGCGTGGCGCACCCAACCCGCGCCAGTGGGAGATGTACGCCAAAAACAATTGCTTTTACCAGCACGAACTGCCCCGTTCCTATCAGTATATGCGTAACTGGAACAAGGGCTACCTGCAGTGGTCGCGACACCATGGCCTGACGCGCTACGCCGAACCAATCAACATTCACCTCTACTCGGAGGTGCTCCAGAAATTCCGACTCTCCGCACAGGGCCGCTGGGATGGCCGGCAGCCACCGGATCGGTTACGCAAGCGTATCGAGACGCACTTCGATCCGCTGCCGTTCTATCACGAAACCCTGGAGGCACAGCTGGTCGATACCCAGGAGTACCCGCTCAACGCGATAACCCAGCGACCCATGGCAATGTACCACTCCTGGGATTCGCAAAATGCCTGGCTGCGACAGATCCACGCGCACAATTACCTGTTTGTCAGCCCCCGACTGGGACATGCCAATGGCTTCGATGATGGTGACTGGGTCTGGGTGGAGTCGCCGCACGGCAAGGTACGCTGCATGTGCCGCTTCAGCGAGGCGGTCGAGCCCGGCACCGTGTGGACCTGGAACGCCATCGGCAAGGCTGCCGGCACCTGGGGTCTGACGCCTGATGCCAATGAGTCCAGCAAGGGCTTCCTGCTGAATCACGTCATCGCCGAGGAACTGCCGCCCGGCGAGGACGGCGAGCACCTGTCGAATTCAGACCCGGTCACAGGCCAGGCCGCATGGTATGACGTACGCGTCAAGGTCTACAAGGCCGACAAACAGGAACCCGCTGAAAGCTGGCCACAGTTCAAGCCTGTGCCGCTGGCGCCGGGCATGGAAAAACGCCGCGGCCGCTGGCAGGGGTACGTGGCAGGCATGTTCGGCAAGAAAGGATAAGCGCATGACCCAACTCGCACTCGTCATCGATTTGAATGTCTGCGTCGGTTGCCATGCCTGCGTCACCAGCTGCAAGGAATGGAACACCTCGGGGTGGGCCGGGCCCATGACTGACCAGCGCCCCTACGGCAGCGATCCCACCGGCACCTTTTTCAACCGCGTGCAGACCTTCGAGGTTGGTACCTACCCCAATACCGAAACCGTGCATTTCCCGAAGAGCTGCCTGCACTGCGAGGAGCCACCGTGTGTCCCTGTGTGCCCGACCGGCGCCAGCTACAAACGCGAGGAAGACGGTATCGTGCTGGTAGACTATGACAAGTGCATCGGCTGCAAGTACTGCTCCTGGGCATGCCCCTATGGCGCCCGGGAGATTGATGAGAAACAGCGGGTGATGAAGAAGTGCACCCTGTGCGTCGACCGTATTTACGATCAGAGCCTGCCCGAGGCAGAGCGCAAGCCGGCCTGCGTGCTGGCCTGCCCCACCAATGCCCGCCTGTTCGGCGACGTCCACGACCCGGACTCGCAGGTCTCGGTGATAATCCGTGAGGAAGGCGGCTACCCGCTGATGCCGGAATGGGGCACCAAACCCGCCAACCACTACCTGCCCCGGCGCAAGACCCGGCTGCGCATCCACGAAGATGAACTGCTGCGCGCAGACAACCCTCTCAAGAAAGAGGGCCAGTTACCGGTGCCGTCCGGCGACGAACAGACCCTCGATGACATTACCAGCTGGTAGGCCACTATGCACCCTGCACTTTCCGTTATCCTGCTCACCACCCTGCTCGGTGTCGGCCAGGGTTTGTTCCTTGCCCTGTATACCGGGCAGGTTTACTCGGTCGCCAGGCTGCTGGAATACCAGGACAGCCAGACCTTCTACGCGGTCGGCAGCGCCCTCGCCCTGGCCTTCCTGACTGCCGGCCTGGTCGCCTCCTTCTTTCACCTCGGCCACCCGGAACGCGCCTGGCGTTCCATTGCGCGCTGGCGCAGCTCGTGGCTATCCAGGGAGGTCATCGTACTGCCGCTGGTGATGCTGCTGGTGTTTCTCTATGGCCTGGTGCATTACCTCGAGTGGACCACACCGATGTTTACCGTCGCCGACACCCTGCCCGTCGATGCGACGCTGATCATCGGCGCACTGGCGACACTGGCCACCTTCGCATTGTTCATTTGCACGGGCATGATCTATGCCAGCATCCGCTTCCTGCAGGAGTGGCACAGTGTACTGACCGTCATCAACTTCACCCTGCTGGGTGGCGCCTCCGGCTTCATGCTGGCAGCCGCCTTCTCCGCCTTCATCGGTGTTCATCTGGTTGGCTTCTACGGCACCTGGGCCGTGATCCTGACAGTCGCCGCCCTGCTGACTCGCGGTGCCTCGCTGTTGCGCAACCACCGCCTGCGACCCAGATCCACTCTGCAGAGCGCGATCGGTGTACGGCACACCACCATTCGGCAGATCGCGCAGGGCGCCATGGGCGGCTCATTCAATACCCGGGAATTTTTCCATCACCAGCCTGGACGTGTACTCAACCTGGCACGTGCCAGCTTTCTGGTGCTCGTGTTTCCCATCCCGATACTGCTGCTGGGTGCCGCCTGGGGCATCTCGTCGGAAATTCTGCCGCTACTGGCCTTCCTGACCCAGTACCTCGGTCTGCTGATTGAACGCTGGTATTTCTTCGTCGAGGCCCGCCACCCACAGAACCTCTATTATCAGTCAATCGCCTGAACCACAGACACAAGATTCAGGTCATGCTCATAGCAGGTCTTGATGTTGCCATTGACAGGGTACCCAATCCACCATGATGTAGCCGGATACAGGTGCCTCGCCAATTATCTGTCCACGCTGCCGACTGGCCATTACCCGGAGTAATCACATCCGTCACCCGCAGTTGCTGTCCCTCGCGGGTCAGCTGGATGCAGTTGTGCTGGCGTGAGAACATGGCTATTTTAGTGGTAACCTGCCATTAATGAGCAGAATTAATCGTCAAGGTGATTACATATTGACTCGCGGTCACTGATAGCAACTCTGATACGAGTTCTACATCTATTGTTTTTGGTCTACGGAGACAAACGAATGAAACAATCGCTATTTACCACAGCACCGGGGTATCTGCTTGTCGTGATGGCAGGTGCGGTCTGCAGCACCAATGTGTCTGCCAATGCCGCCGCCGACTGCCGCCAGGAAGCAACGGACTACGGTGTCGCTGAGGAGCAACTAGAGGATTACATCACCGGCTGCATGGCCTCGCGCGGTGAGTTATATGCCGAGGAGACGCCCGATATCGAACATGCACCCGCGGACGAAGCCGTTGGCGAGGAAGTGCTGCTGGAATCACCTCCGGAAGACGGCAGTATCACGTACTAGTACGACCGGACATTCCAAACCGGCAAGGCCCGGCAGGCTATCGAAATGAAACCGAGGCACGATTGCTACTGTAGTCGCTGACTGACAGCTTCGATTTCTGCTCACCTGCTGTTCTCCAGTACTGGAGGGCGACACCACCCTGACCACCCCCATGGCTTGGCCATGATGCGTTCAACTGCCGTCCCGATTTCTGCGTCCTTGTTCAGGGGTATCGTTACAATCAGGTAACATGGGCACGTCTGGGCTGTCTTATGGCCTGAATTACCGGGGAGCGACGCATACATGGACACGGGCAGTCACGAAAGCATGTCATTCCGTGAAGGCATCGACCGCATGGTCGATCGCGCTTCTCTGGCAATCGGTCTCAATCCCGAGACGGCCAAGGTCATCCAGGCCTGTAATGCGGTCATCCAGCTCAAGTTTCCTGTAAGCATTGACAGCAAGGTGGAAGTCTTCACCGGCTGGTGGGCGATTCACAGTGCACACCGACTGCCGGCCAAAGGCGGGCTGCGCTTTGCGCCGCTGGTGAACCAGGATGAAACCGAGGGGCTGGCTGCCCTGATGAGCTACAAGTGTGCCATCGCTGACATTCCCTTTGGTGGTGCGAAAGGCGGCCTGCTGATCAACCCGGGCAATTACACGGAAGACGAGCTGCGCACGATCGTGCAGCAGTTCACCATGGAACTCGCGCGCCGTGACTTCATCAATCCCGCAACCAATGTACCTGCCCCGGACCTCGGTACCTCGGCACGCCAGATGGCGTGGATTGCCGACACCTACAAGTCGCTGTATCCCGATGATCTCAACCGCGATGCCTGTGTAACCGGCAAGCCACTTGATCGCGGCGGCGTGCCGGGCCGCACCGAGGCCACGGGAAAGGGCGTGCAATTTGCGTTGCAGGAATTCTTTCGCCATGCCGAACAGGTTGCGGCTGCCGGGCTCAATGATGGACTGTCCACCCAGCGCATCGTGATCCAGGGCCTCGGCAACGTCGGCTACCATGCCGCCAAGTACCTGTCCGAGGAAGATGAGAGCCGCATCATCGCCATCATCGAACATGACGGTGTGGTGGTTAACGAAGACGGCCTCAACGTGCACGACGTCAAGCAGCACCTGGCGGAAACCGGTGGACTGAAGGGTTTCCCTGGCGGCAACTACAGCACGCAGGGGGAACAGGCACTGGAAATGCCATGTGACATCCTCATTCCCGCCGCACTCGAATCGCAGATACACGCGGGCAATGCCATGCGTATCCAGGTGAAGCTGGTTGTCGAGGCCGCCAACGGCCCGGTCACCTACCAGGCCGATGAAATCCTGCGGGAACGCGGTATCACCATTCTCCCGGACATCTTTGTCAACGCCGGCGGTGTCACCGTTTCCTATTTTGAATGGACACGCAACCTCTCGCACATGCGCTTCGGACGCCTGCAGCGCCGCCTTGATGAACTGCGTGGCACGAATTACCTGACCGCTCTGGAATCACTCACGGGGAAACAGGTCTCGGAAAGATTGCGCAGGGAAATTATGCGCGGTGCCAATGAACTCGACCTGATCCGCTCCGGCCTCGACGACACCATGCGCATGGCATTTCATGACATTCTAGAAATGCTACACAAGTATCCGAATATCAAAGACTATCGCACCGCCGCCTACGCCATCGCAATCAACAAAATGGCGCAGTCCTATTATGAACTGGGGCTGGCCGAACCGCTCTAGTACCCCCACGCCATAAACCTTCACTATCCTGGTCGACAGCTGTGCCTGCATACAGGGCATACCTGCTGTGAACAGCGTTACAGTAGTTCCCCCGGAAATAGTTAAAAAAATCCTAAAGGTATAACTGCGCAGGTCGATACCCAGTCACATTAGTTTTTTCTAATATTATGTTTTTTTAAATTACCTACCCGAAAGGAGGTAGCGAAATGTACTGGGATACACTGACCGCGACGGGCCTATTCTTCACCATTGTGTGGGCCCTGGGCGGATTTTACCTGGAGTTACGCCGGCGGCCAGTCGTGCACCGTCGTGATCTGCAGGAGTCCTGAAACCTCATAATCATGCTGTGCGGCGACAGACGGCACCTGACACTTCGCGGCACTATGCACCTCAACCATGACTGTAATCGCCCTCTCCCGGGGCACATAAACCGGTTCCAGTGCCCGGTGTCTGTCATTTCTGCAGCATCGACCCAAAACGTTCACGCACAATGGGTTAATAACTATCAACCAGTTACGGGCACTTTTTACAATCTACACTAATTTTCACTAGTAGCAGTATTTTCGTCAACCCGTATAATCCGGGCTTTCGAAACAGGAACAGGCCGCGCCCATGCGTGGCTTTTTTATGTAAATGACAAACGCCTCTGAAACCGATATTTCAAAAACCAGCGACAAGGAATTGCGCAGCCGGGTGCGCATGTTTGGCAACATGCTGGGAGAGGTTCTGCTTGAACAGGCTGGCCCGGGTATCCTGCTGGCAGTTGAGACACTGCGCAAGGGATACATTCGACTGCGCAAACAGGATAATGTCACCCTGCGCGCACGTCTATCCCGTGTCATCGACAGCCTCAGCCCGGACGATCTCACCGACGTGGTGCGCGCCTTCAACCTGTATTTCAGCCTCGTGAATATTGCCGAAGAATCCTTCCAGCACAGGCACCGCCGCCAGCAGGCACGCCGACACGAGTCAGTCAGGATGGGTTCCTTTACCCAGACCCTTCAGGAATTTCACGATGAAGGTGTCTCGCCGGAGCAGATACAAACCCTGCTCAGTGAAATACTCTACATGCCGGTTTTTACGGCACATCCAACCGATGCGATTCGTCGCACCGTGCTGTATGCCTTGCGTCGTATTTTCGTGACCAGTGAACAGCTCTACGACAGGCGCATCAGTCGCGAGGAACGCGACGATATCCGTGACACCATCAAGCAGCAGATACAGGTGCTGTGGAAGACCGATGAAGTGCGCGTCAACAAGCCCACCGTTGAAGATGAAATCCGCAACGGCCTGTATTTTTTCCGGGAAAGCCTGTTCGACGCCGTTCCGGAAACCTACCACCACCTGGAAAAGGCCATACACCGTGTGTATGACAACGCCGGCCATGCGCCCGCATCAGGAATAACGGTCCCCGGCGGACTCATTCACTTCGGCTCATGGATCGGCGGTGATCGTGATGGCAACCCGTTCGTCAAACCCGCGACCACCACGCTGGCGCTGCGCATGCATATGCGCGAGGTCCTGATTGCCTATCTGCACCGGGTGGAAGAACTGTCCTACCGATTGACGCATTCTTCGCTGCTGAGCGATTTCTCCACCGCCTTCATGGACAGCCTGGTGGCTGACGAACAACGCTTCCCCGAAATCCTCCAGGAACTGTCTTCAGACTATGTAAACGAACATTACCGGCGCAAGCTGCGCATCATGCACGGCCGCCTGAAGATGAACCTGACAGCCGTTTCTGAACGTATAGAACAACCGGACATCGATCCTGCCAGCCAGGCAATCGGCTATAGCAGTGAGCAGGAATTATTGCTTGATCTGCAATTGATTTACGACTCACTGCTTGCCGGCGGTGATGCCAACATGGCCGACGCGCGCCTCAAGGACCTGATGCGTCTGGTTGAAACATTCGGCTTCTACCTGATGCACCTGGATATCCGCCAGGAGTCAACACGCCATACCGAGGCCGTTACCGAGATTCTGAAACAACTGCCGGGTAGCGTGGACTATACAACGCTCGATGAAAGCGCTCGGCAACAACTCATTACGCAGGCACTGGCAACACCACCACCGCTGCTTGACTACGCAACCCTGTCTGAAGAGACCCGTGAGACACTGGAAGTCTTCAATGTCATGCGCCGCATGCAGACCGAGGTCAGCCGCAATGCCTTTGGCAATTATGTGATCTCGATGACACACACGGCCAGTCATATTCTCGAGGTGATGTACCTGGCGTGGCTAACGGGTCTTGCCGGCAAACAATACGACGAATGGTTTTGCCGCATTCGCATCAGCCCGCTATTCGAGACCATCAATGACCTCGATCACGCACAGTCCATCCTGTCACAACTGCTGGAGAATGAAACCTACCGCGAGTTGCTGAACAAGGCCTGCCACTGCCAGGAGATCATGCTGGGCTATTCGGACTCCTGCAAGGACGGCGGGATTCTCGCGTCGAACTGGAGTCTGTACGAGGCACAAAAGCAAATCATCGGGATTACCAGCCGCTACAACCTTCAGGTCAGGCTGTTTCATGGCCGCGGCGGCACAATAGGTCGTGGCGGTGGTCCAACCCACGAGGCAATCCTGTCACAACCCGCGGGTACCGTACACGGCCAGATTAAATTTACCGAACAGGGTGAAGTATTGCGATACAAGTACAGCAACCCCGAAACCGCGCTGTACGAACTCTCCATGGGCCTGACCGGCCTGCTCAAGGCCAGCCGTGTCGTCATCAAGCCGCATGTCGAGGACCGGCATGACTATATGGGTATCATGGATGAACTGACTCGTCTCGGGGAAGAGACCTACCGCGACCTGATCGACAACACCGACGGACTGTTCGATTATTTCTATGAGGTCACACCGGTCACCGAGATCGGCTTGCTGAACATCGGCTCACGGCCGTCGCACCGCAAACGGCAGGATCGCTCGAAGGGTTCCATCCGCGCCATCCCATGGGTGTTCGGCTGGGCGCAGTCGCGTCATACCCTGCCTGCCTGGTATGGACTGGGCAGTGCACTGGAAAGCTGGCGCAATAATGACCCGTCGCGTCTTGCACGGCTACAAACCATGTACAATGACTGGCCCTTCTTCCGTTCCCTGCTGAGTAATATTCAGATGGCCCTGTTCAAGGGCGAGATGGATATTGCCCATGAGTACACCCGGCTAGCCAGCAATACTCAACTTGCCGATGCCATATACAACAAGATCCGGACAGAATACCGCCGCACCGTGACCCAGGTGCTGCACATCGCCGGCATCCATCACCTGCTGGAAGACAACCTGCCGCTGAGCCTGTCACTGCATCGACGTGACCCCTACCTCGATCCACTGAACAGTATCCAGGTGACGCTGCTATCGCGCTACCGGAACAATGACCTCACCGACGAACAGCGCCATCGCTGGCTGAAACCGCTGCTACTGAGCATCAACGCCATCGCCAGCGGCATGCGAAATACCGGCTAGTGGCCGGCTCAGAGAGGAATAACAGCGTTCGCACACTGCAATGTGATTGGGTTATAGTAGCAATACCAGCAGACACAGCAGAGTTAACACACACATGACACACCGGCTTGCACTGGTTGTTGATGACTCGAAAACGGCACGCGTCACCCTGAAGCGCATGCTGGAAAAGCAAGATATCGATACCGACACGGTGGACTCCGCTCAGCAGGCGATCGACTACCTCGTCGATAAGACACCGGATGTGATTTTCATGGATCACATGATGCCGGGTATGGATGGCCTGCAGGCAGTTGAGGCCATCAAGAGCAACCCGGAAACAGCCACCATCCCCATCATGATGTACACCTCGAAAGAAGGTGATCTGTACGTCAGCCAGGCCCGGGCACTGGGGGCCATCGGCATTCTTCCCAAGCAGGTTGAGCCCGCAGAATTATTTGAAGTCCTCAATAAACTCGGACTGGTAGAAGACCGGCGCATACCGCGGCTATCTGACGAGAACCGTTTTGTACTGTTGAATGCCCCTCCCCAGGAAATACCGCTGTCAGCTTCCAAGGAAGACATGGAGGAGATTGCACGCAAGGCTGCAGCCGCCGCCAGTCAACCACATGGGCAACAGGAACACCTGGCAGCATTGCTGGAAGATTACCACCACGAGATGGCACAGGATGTCCGTGAACTCAGGTCAGAACTGGACCAGCTGACATCGGTTCGTAACACCGCATCAAAAGGCAGTTTCAACCTTGTCCCTCCGCTGGTGGTCGGCATATTGATGCTGGTGCCGCTGCTGTGGTCAATCGGCAATAATAACGAAACCCGCAGCGCACTGCAGACGGCCACCCTGCAACTTGACCAGCTGGAGCTGGCACAGTTCTATCAGCAAGAGCAATCCACTGCCGACCATTCAACCAGTGAATTTTTACGTGAGCAGCTCGACAACCAGAAACGGCACGCCACCGAGAAATCTGTCCGTCTCTACGACACCATCACCTGGGCAATCAACCAGAGCAGCTCCTACGAGCTCCGCGAGGAAGCTTACAGTGACCGGCGCCTTACCATCATCCAGGAACTGATTGCCCGACTGCAGGCCCTCGGCTTCACCGGCACAGTGCAACTGCATTCATACCTTGGAGAGTTTTGCCTGGTCGGTGACGAGGTCAATGGCCATGTCCTGCCGCCCCCCGACCTGCCGGTAACTGAATGCACATTGATTGGCCATCCGCTGCAGCAGCTGCCGTCACTGGGTGAAAGACAGTCCATTGCCTTTGCAAACTTTCTCGCCACATCACCGCTGTTAAACAGCAGCGGCATTACCATCGACCTCGTTTCGCACCTTTACAGCAATCCCCGTATAGCCTACCCACCGCAACACCAGGACGTGACTGCTTTTGACTGGAATCGTATTGCTGCCGCCAATAACCGGGTGGAAGTGATACTGGTTCCGGATGAGGATATCTGACAGCAAGCAGAGACACTGAATACCCTGCCCGATTACTTCCCTCACCCCCAGGGATGAACCGGGAAAAGGAGACAGCATTCACTCGTAACCAAACCCATCCCCTGTTCCCGGTGCAATCGCTAATCAGTCACCCCCACCTTCATTGATCTTGTTTTCATGGCACAGATCACAACTGATTTCAGTACCCCTGGCAACAAATATCCGACGTGCTTCCTGGCCGTTGATATTGACCTTTCTGCAAACCGAACTGTCTTCCTTGCACATCAAGGTACGATCAGCGGCAGCACGTGAAAGCACCGTGCCCTGCCCGTTATTACCATGGCAGGCACGACACGAGGAGAAGTTGTTCAGATCCTCGTGATCCCTGTTCCACGTGGTAATGGCAGCACCGGTATCGATGGCTGTGCCGTTGTCACTCATCACGCTGACCTGGTGCATGCCATGCGGACCGTCCATCGACATACCCAGATCCGCATCACCGTGACAGGTGCCGCACTCTGTAATGGTGCCGGTATGACCCTGCAACTGCATTGCGGCCACGTTGTCGTTTGCATCAGGGTTGCCATTCGGCCAGATCCCGTGAGTTGAACCGTGACAGGCTTCGCAGAACACGCCCCCGTGGCCTTTGCTGACCCGGTAGAGCATCGGGTTGCCGGCACCCGCCGGATCAGATGCCACCGTCGTGTTCTCGGCAAAGCGCTTGTTGGTCGGCACAATCGGTGTAGCCTTGGGATCGTTGCTGCGGAAGGCCTGCATCAGGCGAATGCCATCGACAGGATCACCGATGGTGTGCGGCGTACCATGCATATTATCCATGGCATCACCGGTGTGGCAGGAGCCACAACCCGGCTCGTTGGCCCAGGGTACGCGCGGCTGATCCGGATCGGTGTAGAAGTTGCCGACAAAATCGAAATCACCGATGTGATCCGGCGCCGAGACATTCCGGGTGAAATCATCACCCACCTGCTGCATGTCACCATGGCAGTCCTGGCAGAGCATGCCACCGCTTGCCATGGCACCGCGCAGACAGTCCGTACGCCGACCCGGATGGCACTGGTAGCAGGTCTCCATCAGGACGTCTCGGGCGGCGACCGGATCACGGAAGTCTCCGCCACCATCAACAGGCGGGGGCATCATTGGGAACATCAGCTTGCTGCCATCGTAGCCCTCATCACCAGGAGATAGCGAGTTAATATCAAGCGTCCCGTGGTGACCGTGCATGACGCTGGACATCGACTTATGCTTTAGCTGATCACGGCCGTTGGCCTTCGAAGGTGACACCTCTACACCATTGAGTACCAGCGGACCGTCGTTTTCCTCACCCAGGGGACCGAGCTGGGCCAGGTCGAGCGCCGGTGTGTAGTGACAGGTCTGGCAGACCACGGGGGTGCTGTTGATAAGCTCGGTTTCGTGCTTGAGATCATGCAGACGCAGGATGTTGATATCGGCCGCATACTCCTTGCTCACTTCGAGTGGTACATCGCCCACATGGGGGTCATCCATTGAGTCGGCCACGTTTCCACCCAGTGCGCCGGTGGCGCTGCCATTACCGCCATCAATGGAGGCCCCGTGGCAGGCACCACAGTTGGCTTCACCGGAGATCGGCAATACGGTATCCAGCGAGGCCAGTACCTGCCCGCCTGATTTAGCCTGCACACGCATCAGCGCCCAGGGATTCTCCCGGCCAAAATCATCAAATGCGGTCAAGGGCACACCGGCTGCCTCGTACCAGTCCACCCCTTCAGCGGTGTAACCGAACGGGAAGTTGAGGAAGAACGGCTGATCAACCGTGAACAGATTAAAGTCCAGAGGGCCATTGAACGCATAAGGACCGGTCCGGCCTGGCATTTCCTGTTGTACAGCCGCCAGGTCGCCATTACCCAGGAACAGCTGCTCGACATTGGGCATCGGCAAACCAAGATCGAGAATACTGCCTGCTGGATAGAAGGCCGGTAAAATGCCCTCAGGATAGAAAGGATCATAGGCCTCACGGGCGACATCCCAGAAATTGGTCTTGTAGACACGACCATCGGAACGCATGCTGGAAAGCACCGGTCCGGTTCCCGCGGAGTTCACGCCCGTCAGGATTGGATCATTCGGGTTGGCGCTTGCAGAATAAACGACGTCAATACCATCCGCAGGTGTCAGGATGGCAGGCTTGCTGCCACGCTGAATAACCTGCGTGTGCACTACCTGGAAGGGTGGCAGGATACTGGAGATACGGGTATCGAAATCACCACAGTGCATGCCCAGGTCATTGGCTGAAAACAGCTTGTAGCTGGACTGTCCTGTAAACGGTTGCTCGATGACTTCGCTCACGGGCGTTCCATTCTGGCTGGTCGAGTTGATGGACACGTCCGGAATCTCGACGGGCGGTGGTTGCACCGTGATAGTCGCCGTGGTGGTAACGCTGTCCGTTTCATCATCATTGTCCGTCACTGTCAGCGTGACAGCGAAAGTTTCGGGCGTGGTATAAGTGTGGCTCGGATTGGCAGCGGTGCTGGTTCCGCCATCACCAAATTCCCATGCATAGGCAACGATGGTGCCGTCGGGGTCTATTGAGCCAGCACTGCTGAAATTCACTACAACGTTCGTGAAGGCTGAATAGGAGCCATTCACGCTTGCTATGGGTGGGGTTGAGGCTGGGGTTATCGGTGCGCAACCGGATGGCCGGTTTGAGACATTCTTCGGGCCGACCGACTCACCGTTCGTTTGTGTGACAGTGATCGCGCAGGGTACCGCTTCCAGGCCGGTTTTGCGCATCGCCCAGCGATCCTTTTTCAGCGTTTTTCTGCCGATGACCTGGCTGGAATCATACGCGTTTAGGACAGTAATCTTCGCGCCGGCAAGGCCCGTCCCCTTGATGATCAGTTTTTCCTTGCTGGCGTTCCATTTCGCCACATCAAGCGTCAGGGCAAAGGCAGTATTTGCAATGGCACCTGACAGCAGTGCAATAAATAACATACCGAATAGATGAAGGTGTGAAATCCTGTCCTTGTTGCCGCTGCACGTTTTCATATGATTATCATCCTCGCGTCAAGATCAATTGAATGCAGATTACCGCCCCATAAACACTGATCCATATTGGGATAAATATCCCACCCATACAAACCAGATTTCTGTTTATGCGACGTTATTCACAACATGCGAAGGATGGACGGCAGGATTCAATCACTTGCAAGAGAAATTAGAAGACACCTAACTGAAAGGAAGCTGAATTGAAGTCAGTCTGTGGCTGAATCACTCGTCTGGCAAGGGAATGAACATTATCGGACGCTCGCATTTGCTCAGCAGACCTTCATCCGTGACATCCGTTAATGCACCATATAACAAGCCATGGCCATGACACCCCAAGACAACCAGATCAATAGCCAGTCGTTTCGATTCTTTCAGTATGGTTTTGATTGTTGCACCTTCAACCAGCAGTGCCGAAGCATCAACATCACGGTCCCGCAGACACTGCGCAAGATACTGCAAGAACTCGTGTTCATGACGAAGCTCGCTTGCATGCTCGCGGCGTAATGTCTTGCGATCAATATTAAAGGGCTCCTGGCGCGAATGCGACACGACATGGAGAAGCCATACTTTGCTTGAAAAGGCATTTGCCAATTCCAGGGTTCGCACCATTAAGGGTGAGGCGATGGTGGTCGCTTCACAGCTATCGATTGCCACGAGTATATTTTTCACCGTCGATATTCTCCTTCTCACCAGTCCATCAGTTTTTCAGGCGCCAGAACAACCAGCCATATAGTGCAATATTGATCACGATAACAAAACTGCCAAGCGCAACTTGCATGCTACTGTCGAGTTCAGCGGGATAGAGAACGGGCAGAATATACTGTTCGACAAACCCGCCACTGTAGCCAGCCTGACCACCAGCCGCCCGAAGTCGCAGTTCCAGGGGTGTCAATGGACACAGCCAGCCGCGAAACTCCAGCAGCGCAGCCCAAACCACTGCCGGCACATGTAACAGTGCAAACCAGCGCCATCTGAATGCCAGCAGCGCTCCGGCTACAACGAAGAACACAAAAACAAGATGTAATAACACCACGGCATCTGCCGCCAGTCTGTAGAACATATCTCGCACACCCGGTCTTGAGACTGATGCAGGCCACAACCTGGCACTGCGTTTATGCTCCGCGTACTGCAGTTGCATTGCATAAACAACAGCACTGGCCGTGTCTCTGTAACAGCGGTGGCTATGACAACATTGTCGAGCAATATTCTACAGAGATCATGCTTGCGTCTATCAATAGACTTGTTGGCACATAACACCCAAATAGCGCGCACGTCGCCCGCACCCCGGGTTCATTATCGCTGGCAGCACCACGGCGAAGACAGCGGACAGATAGTGATAGGCAGTCAACCCGTGTATGTATGTGGCTATATAATGAACAAGGCAGCGAAAAACCGTGAAAAAGAAAACAACGTAGCAGACAGCATTGCGACAGGAGCATCACTCATCCCGAATGAATTCAAGATCCTGCATGAGCAGCGTCCTTGCCGCGATGTCATTACGGACTACTTCACACAGTCAGGCACGTGAAACTCATCGTCAAGCCCGTAGACCTCATCGAAGGTGCCGTCGCAGTCACTGTCGCGGATCACGTAGTTCTGCGACCCGATATCGCTATCTCGCGTATTGAGACTCCAGGCCCAGATCTGCCCGTTGCTGGTAAAACTGACAATGCTGTCACCATTGGCATTCAGATATTGATCCAGCCTGGTCTCATTTTCACCATCATCATCACCATCGGCATCACGCTCATCATGGAGGTTGAATCCCTCAAGATCCGGTGGTGTAAACGGTGTTGCCTGTGCCACCGGCAACAGACCTGTCAGTGCATACATGAGCATGACGATCAGGAGTGAAACAAATGACAAGCAGTATCTATTATTAGTAGCATTCATGGTGAAGTCCCCGACCGATGCTGGTGAATTATTAAGATATTCCTACTGTATAACACCCTAGTAGCTGTGAGGAACCTTTTTTCTGACGAAAGTCCACCGAAAACGCAGGGATAAATGTCTGAACGCGTAAACAGTGTTCCTGATCGGGAGAATGATTGCATCGTAACTGGCCTGCGGGGAACGAGGCGCTTGCACCAGGATCCCATCCAACAACATACTAATCCTCGAGGTGCGGCTGTTCTTCGTGAATTGAAACCCGCAACATCCACTGTGCTGGCTGATTAAACAGCATATAAAGTACAGAATAAAACTGGATTCGCTAGCGAGTACCTCACACCAGCCCCGCAGTGACGATTACCCGTGCAGTACAGGCGGGGAAAGAGTCAGGCCTTTATTGGCGATCGCAACATGACTCAACCGCGTTCTATTTTTCGTTTGCCTGCTGCGCTACCAGTTCCCCCAGCAGTTCAACGATATCGGCCCGATCCCACTCCACGGGTCCACGGCCTATGTAGCGAACCTGGCCGCTGCCATCCAGGACGTAGGCCGTGGGCAAGACATTGGCACCCCAGCTGTTGAATTCGGCGCTGTCCTTATCCAGCAGGACGGGGAACTCCATACGCAACCGCTTCACTGTTGTTTGCACCCGGCGTTCCGCCTCGCCGACGTTAACACCGAGCACTGCAAAGGGCTTCTCTGCCATCACCTCTATCAGACGCTGAATGCCGGGCACCTCCTCGATGCACGGCCTGCACCAGCTCGCCCAGAAGTTGATCAGCAGCACCTTTCCGGTGAACTCGCCCAGGTTTCGCGGCTGTCCGGACAGGTCCGGCAGGTTCAGCTCGGGCCGTATTCCGGCAGGGACCTCGAACAAGTCGCCGGCAGCAGCCAGCAGCGGGTAAAACCACAGGACCGTGAGCATAACAACCATCGCTGTAGTGGTACGAAGTGCGGTTGCTCTGCTTGTTGAGGTAATCATAGGGAATCGTTCCAGTTGAAAGGAATGTCTGATCGGCACCCATATCAGATCCAGGCGCTGCCCGCCATTGATGTGTTACCCCGACTGTACATGAGACGGGGCGCGATAGCCTCCTCTGCGTCGTAATAAAAAGGCCCCGCAGGTTGCCCGGCGGGGCCTTCAATTGAGTGGTGGCATCCCTGCCGCCGGGTTTGTTACCTGCTGCTGTTACAACTCGTTTTGGTGACACTCGGTGCAGGTAACCGGCTCACCCTTAAGCACGATGCCGCCGTTTTTCTGACCCCGGAAATCCCTGTCCGCCGCGGCACGAGAGAGCACCGACCCTTCACCGTTGTTACCGTGACAGGCTCGGCAGGCATTCGGATTATCCTCCCCCAGTTTTTTGTGACCACCATCCGAGAAGCTGGTGTCATCACCGACCACGTGCATACCGTGGGGACCGTTCAGGGTATTGCCCAGGTTGCCGGTGTGGCAGGTGCTGCACTCGATAATGGTACCGGTATGGCCCTGCAACTGGTCCGCCGTGACGTTATCGTTGGAGTCCGGGTTGGCGTTAGGCCATTCCGCATGGGTCGCACCATGACAACCTTCACACATCACACCACCGTGACCGGTACTCACCCGGTACAACTGCGGATTGCCTGCGCCTGGGTTGGCGAAGTCATCGCCAGGCTGAGAAAACACGGACGGAACTGCCGGCTCGGCAAAACGCTTGTTCGTTGGCACGATAGGTGTGGCCTTGGCATCACCAGTCCGGTATGCCTGACGCAGACGGATGCCATCCACGTTACCGTCTACATCCCGTGTGTTGACGATACTGTTGACCGAACCCACCAGGTTGTCACGGACGTCACCGGTGTGACAGGAACCGCAACCCGGTTCGTTGGCCCAGGGCACGCGCGGCTGCGGGTCGTTCGGGTCATAGAAGTCGCCGCCCAGAATCAGGGAGCCAGGCGCCGGATTGTCCGGCGTAACGTCCTTCGAGAAATCCGCACCGACCTGTTGCATATCGCCGTGGCAGTCGTTGCACAGCATGCCGCCGTTAAACATGGCACCGCGCAGGCACTGTACGTTGGTACCGGGGTGGCACTGGTAGCAGGTATCCTCCAGCACCGCCAGACGCTCAGCCTGGTTGGTGATGGTACCGTCGGCGTTCTGGATCGGCGCCGGCATCGACGGGAACAGGTTGCCCAGGCTGCCGTGATGGCTGTGCATCACGTTGGAGTTGCTCGAATGTGCCAGCTGGTTACGTCCGTTGGCAGTAGAACCTGGAGGTCCGGCCATCGGTCCGACCTGCGCCAGATCCAGCGCCGGGGTGTAGTGACAAACCTGGCAGACTACCGGTTTACCCTGCTCCAGTGCCTGGTTGGTCAGGCAGTTGGTGTCGCCTTTACCAGCGTTTGCACTGATGTCGCAAGGCGTTTTGGTGCCCGATGTATCGACATAGTCGGCACCATGTCTCAGGTCATGCAAGCGCACAATGTTGATATCAGCGGCATACTCGACGCTCACGTCGTTCGGCAGACTCGGGTCCGGATCATCCAGGCTCACCGCAACCGGCAGACCGGCGTTCTCGAGTACATCGGTCGGCCAGCTGGTACGGCTGCTCTGCACATCGGTCGGGTCGGCGTGGCAGTTGGTGCAGCTCGCCTCACCCGAGATCGGCAGGACGGTATCCACCGTCGCCACGGTGTTGTTGCCCTGCTTGGCCTCGACGCGTACCAGCGGATAGGCGTTCTCGCGACCGAAGTCGTCATAGGCCGCAAACGGGATGCCCGCAGCCTCGTACCAGTTCACGTTCTCGGCCACATAACCGAACGGGAAGTTAATGAAGAACGGCTTGTCACCGTAGTGCTCCTCAACCGCCTGTGGTTCATTGAGCAGGTAAGGTGCGGCCAGCCCTGGCATGGCATGCTGCACCGCCGTGAGACTCTCGTCTCCGCTGTCAACGATACCGTCATGGCCGATATAGAGCTCTTCCACGTTGGGCGCAGGAAGACCCACGTCCAGCGTGACCGGGAATCCTCCGGATGCCAGCGGGGTTATGCCAAGTCCGCCAGGGTAGAACGGGTCATAGGCACCACCGGCAACCGCATCCCAGAAGTTGGTCTTGTAGGTGCTGCCATCATCTTTCAGTCCGCGTACCGCACCTGCTCGACCCAGGATCGGGTCGTTGGGATTGGAGGCCGCGGAGTATTCAAGGGCCACGCCCGCCGGGTTGAGCGTTGGGGAGCTACCCCGCTGGATCACCTGACCGAGCAGCACCTGGAACGGCGGCAGGATACTGGAGATACGCGTGTCCAGGTCGCCGCAGTGCATACCGAGATCGTTGATAGCCAGCACGCGGTAGGCGCCATTCAGCACCGTGTTCACCTCAGTCACCGTTTGTTCCGGGCAGCCGTCCTGGCTGGTGGAATTAATGGAGGGACCATTGGTAAGGGGCGAGCACTCGACGACCACATCGTCCTTTATGACGGCAGTTGCCGTATCGGTCCCGGTCGCGTCGTCGTTATCCGTTACCGTCAGCGTAACGTTGAAGGTGCCCGCAGCCGTATAGGTGTGGCTCGGGTTTGTGGCACTGCTGGTATTGCCGTCACCGAAGTCCCAATCATAGGAGGCAATACTGCCGTCAGAGTCGGTCGAACCCGCACTGCTAAAGCTGACCGCGACACCCGTGGTCCCGCTGTACGGGCCGTTGGCATTGGCGGTCGGCGGTACGTTCGCCGGTGGCTGATCATCAGTAATGGTCATCGTGGTGGCGTCGTTGTCGGTTGCGCCGTCATTATCCTTCACCGTCAGCGTGACGTTGAAGGTGCCCGCAGCCGTATAGGTGTGGCTCGGGTTTGCGGCACTGCTGGTATTGCCGTCACCGAAGTCCCAATCATAGGAGGCAATACTGCCGTCAGAGTCGGTCGAACCCGCACTGCTGAAGCTGACCGCGACACCCGTGGTCCCGCTATACGGGCCGTTGGCATTGGCGGTCGGCGGTACGTTCGGCACGTCCCCGCCACCATTGTTGCTGCAGTCATTCGGTGCTCGTCCGACACGCCTGTCATCATCATCGACACCGGCTGCCTGTGCGGTGACACGGCACGGCACCGTATCCAGGTCGGCACCGCTGATGCGGAATTCCCAATCGCCGCTGCCGTCGGACTGGGTGGTGCCGATCACGGCGCCATTGTCACCTCTTTGGCCGTACCTGATGGTCACGGTACTCCTGTCCGGCGCTTTATCACCGCGTACCGTCAATCGGTCACGACTGTTGCTCCAGTTTGCTCTGTCAATGTCTATTCGATCATCGTCCGCCCAGGCGCTTGTCGTGCCGAGCACCCCGAACAGGAGGCCGATAAGTGCAAGTCCATGCGTAATGTGCCTGAGAAGTTTAAATGCCGGTATGGACAGTGCCCATAAAGAGGAGTTGTTCATTCTGCTTTCCGGGGGTGCCTTATGTATCGCTCTCATTTTTCTTCTCCTGATCTACAATTAGCCGTTTTTGCAAAGACTTCTGATACATAATCCGAATGACTGCACTGGCCATAGACTTCGCCACTACCGAACATTGGCACGATGAAGATGTGTATACGCATATTCCACTACGTACATCTACGTATCTGTCGTAACGACCTAGCAATTTTGGGACCAATCCCCCAAACCAGGAAAAGTTGACTGCCAAGATCTGCCAACAACGGCATGACAACCATGGCCGTCATGACATCATCGTCATACTTTGCCTGATTATTCTGGGCATACCCGCTACTGGAAGGTTGCCTCGCGGCTTGCGGACACCCTGTATGGTTTATTTCATTCGTAAAAATACAGTGAATCGCCCATTCCGTCGCTCATCAGCTACAGCTTTGAAGGATCTTTTTTGTATCCTGTTGAATTTGATGTTTATAGTTTGTCGCAGAACCGAGACACCCTGAAATGTGTCAGAAAGCAATTTCTCTATTGTGATGATTGGCAATATTTCAGCAAACAGACAGGACCAATGAAAGGCTCCCATCGCCCTTCTTTGCGCTCCACCCTGGCGGTATGATTAAACACAGGCCTGTTTCGGTTATCATGGAAACACTGAAAACAGTTCCACCATCGACGACCGGGGACATGTCTGAACGCGTGAAGACAATTGCCACTACCTATGTTGCGATCATCTGCATGGCCCTCTCGCAGGTCGCGGCCAGTGGTGAACTTTTCCCCTATACGGCGCAGCCAGGCATAGCGGCATTCGACCTGCCTGACATCAAGGGACAGCAGCACAAGCTGGAGAGTTTCCGCGGGCAGGTCGTACTGGTCAATTTCTGGGCCAGCTGGTGCCACCCCTGCATCAAGGAAATGCCGGCACTGGAACGTCTCAAACAAGCGCTGGATGAACAGCCATTCGAAATACTGGCCGTCAACGTCGGAGAGCAAGAATACAGGGTATGGAAGTTTGTGAAACTCGTCAGTCTCGGGTTACCCGTGTTGCTGGATACGCACAAGGTTACTTTCGACGCATGGCAAGCCAGCGTGTTGCCCACCAGTTTCCTGCTCGACAAGAAAGGAAACATCCGCTATCGGGTGCAGGGTGATACTGAGTGGGACAGCGAGACCGTTGTTGCCCTTATTGAAGCCCTGCTCAATGAAGAGGAAAACGAACAATGAAAACAAGATGCCTGATCACCCTGCTGGCCGCTACCAGCCTGATTCTGCCCGGACTGACGGTGGCGGACGACCAAAGTCACCTCGAACAAGTCAACATCCTGTTCAAACTGACGCGTATGCAGCAGAAGATTAACGAAAGTGTCGAGTCTGTCGCACAGTTGCAACTGCGCCAGAATCCGGACCTCGACGCAGCAAAACGTGAGCAACTAATGGCCTTTCTGGAACGCCATATCGGCTGGAATGCAGTGAAGGCTGATCTCTATGAAATGTACATGCAGACATTCACGGAAGATGAACTGAAGACCATTAATGACTTCTATATTACAACGACCGGGCAGAAGGTGATCGTCATCGTGCCGCAACTGGTACAGGAACGAAATCGGCTGGCGATGCTGCGACTGCAGCAGAACATCGGAGAACTGCAGGCCATCATGTCAGCCGACCAGCCCAGTCAATAATCTGTAGTTATTCAGATTTGTGTTACACCGGACTTGAAAAGTAAAGGTCGTACTGGCCGTCACAGACACGGCAGCCGGGTATACATCAAGTTCACCCAATAGCGTCTGCTACAGTCATCCTCCCCCTACCCGGCCTGCTGGACCCTGGTACCATGATGCGCCTGCCTGCCTCACCCAGTTGCGCCGTGAACGAGGCTGTATATAACCACGGGAATAATACGTTAATAGTGATAGCTCCCTGGCAGGTTTAATCAGACCGTCGCTAGCGGGCATCAGTCAACAAGCCTGTAAGCAAGGCATGTCAGCGCAATCCATAGCGCTTTAATTTCCGATACAGGGTGCGCTCACTAATGCCCAATGCCGCCGCAACCCGCCGACGGTTATTGCCTTGTTCCTGTAGAAGCCGTTTGATGTGCTGCGCTTCTATATCGAGCAGTGAGGCACCCGTCACCGGTGTCGGCTCAACCTCAGCAGGTATGGCAGCAACTGTCACGGGGCCGGGTAGACCGGCATGCGTCCGCGACTGCGCATGTAACTGCAACACATTAACGACCGTCTCGGTGTCAATTACACCGCTAGTGCTGCTATGCGTGGCCGCGATGAATAAGATATTGCGCAGTTCACGCACATTCCCCGGGTAGTCATAGTGCTTCAGCTGCTCAACGGCATCCGAACTGAGTTCAAAATTGCGTGACATGGTCCGGGAAATAAGCTCCAGCAGATTGGGCGCCAGCACACCGACATCATCGAGTCGCTCACGCAACGGAGGCAACCGCACTGCAAGGCAGGCAATGCGGTAGTAGAGATCCTCGCGAAACTGGCCTGCCTTGACATGATCCCAGAGGTGTCGATTAGTGGCACAGATGATGCGCACGTCGGCCTTGCGGCTGCCGCGCCCACCGACACGACGGTACTGCCCGGATTCCAGCACGCGCAGTAACTTGGCCTGCTGCGACAGAGGCAATTCGCCCACTTCGTCCAGGAACAGGGTACCCCCATCGGCCTGCTCATACATGCCGATACGCTCACCGACACTACCGGTGAAAGCGCCACGCGCATGACCGAATACTTCTGCCTCGAACAGTGGCTCGGTCAGCACGGTACAGTCCACGGTCATAAACGGCTGATTGCTGCGCGCGGAATTGTTGTGGATAAAATTGGCGGCGAGTTCCTTGCCGGTACCGGTCTCCCCCTGCAGCAGCACCGGCGCCTGTGCAGACGCAACCATCTTTAACTGGTCCAGGCAAGCCAGGAATGGTGCGGTCTTGCCCACCATGCGCCGGCCATTGAGGCGGCGCTCCTCGGGGGCCGAGATTTCCTCGATCATTTCCCCCATATACAGCTCCCCATCGCTGCCATGCAGCGGATAGGCCGTGACCCGGACATGGCACAAGCGTTGATTTGCGTCGTGGTGAACATGCACGCAGGAGTCCCGCTTGCCGATTTCGAACAGATTGACGTGTGGGCAGTCCTCACCGGACTCGTGGCAGGGCGCGTCGTTGTTATGGCTGATCTTGTAGCAAGGCTGCCCAATGGCCTCATCACGGTTGGCACCATACGTACGTTCATAAGCGCTGTTGACGGCCATGATGCGGTATTCACTGTTGATAACGACAAACGGTTGTTCGTGGCTATCGACCAGCGACTGCAGGTCGATCGGGACCGGAATATGTTCGAGTTTCTTGGTTGGTAGCATAATTTGCCCCCCGGCAGGTGTAACTAGAAACAAACATTGACTGTCAATATTGTCATAGTTTGACAGTATAGCGGATTTCACTTATGTCAGTAATGACAGGTTTTGACATGGGTCAATAATCGCACTTATAGCGAATATTTTATATATCTTTATGTTATCTATATGTTTTTTTACTTTTGACGCAATACTGGCAGTGCTCTTGCATATACAAAGCATGCCATTTCCAAGAACATCAATCCAGACGTACGAGGAATTTACATTATGCAAACACTCATCAAGGATCTGCTTATTGCTATCCTGATCGTCGGCCTGACAGTGGCATGGGCGGCTACCACGCAAACAATCGCAGTGTAATGAGCACAGCCAAACCCGGTAAATTATAATTTCAAGCGCTGCCGGTCTGTTGCACCGGCGCTCCAGCTTCCCCAGGGCGGCAGCTTTCAGGCCGTCCTTTTTTTAGTGGCGATGAGGGCGTCTCTACAGGTATTGGGCTATCCGGCCCAGGGTAGTATGATGCGTCGCAAATCCTGACCCACTGAAAATCCAATTGACCTGCCTGAGCCTGACGCGGTGAAACAACCCGACAACCTGACCCTTGAAGCCACTGAACTGGCCTGTATCCGTGACGACCGAACACTGTTCAGTGGACTGGCGTTTAGCATCAGACCCGGCGAGGCGCTGTTGCTGGAAGGACGCAACGGCAGCGGCAAGACCTCCCTGCTGCGCATCCTCTGCGGTATCCGTCTGCCGGACGCTGGATACATCAACTGGTGCGGTACAGATATCAACCGTCTGGGGGCCGACTATCACGAACATACCGCCTATGTAGGCCACCGCGACGGCATCAAGCTCGATCTGACACCCATGGAGAACCTCGCCATGGCACGGGCACTGGGTAAACCGAATGACACCACGCTGGAAGCGGCACTCGATAAGGTCGACCTGTATGGCTTCGAGGATGTGCTGACGCGCAACCTGTCAGCCGGTCAGCAACGCCGCCTGGCGCTGGCACGTCTGCTGGTCACAGACACGGTGCTGTGGATCCTGGACGAACCGTTTACCTCGCTTGATGTGCACGGTATCCAGGTCATCGAGGAACTGCTTGATCAGCATACGTCACACGGCGGGATGCTGGCGGTGACATCGCATCATGCCGTCAACCTCGCCAACACCCATATCCAGCGCATCAACCTGTCAGAGCTGTCCGCATGAACTCCGATTCCCTGCTGAGCGCCTTTACCCTGCTGCTGAAGCGCGACCTGACGCTGGCGATGCGGCATCGTGCAGAAATGATCAATCCGCTGCTGTTCTTCGTGCTGGTCACCAGCCTGTTTCCGCTCGGCATCGGTGCCGATCCGAAACTGCTGCAGGCGGTGGGTCCGGGGGTTATCTGGGTCGCGGCGCTGCTTGCAGCACTATTGTCGCTGGAAGGCATCTTCCGCTCGGATTTCGAGGATGGCACGCTGGAGCAATTCCTGCTGAGCTCGCACCCGGTATCGATTCTGGTGCTCGCCAAGGTACTGGCCCACTGGCTGATCACCGGTCTCCCACTGCTGATCATCTCGCCCTTGCTGGGGGTACTGCTGGGACTGCCTGCCGACGCTATCATGATCCTGCTGGTGACTCTGGCTCTGGGCACACCGGTGCTAAGCCTGATCGGTGCCGTCGGCGTGGCCCTAACCGTGGGACTGCGCAAGGGGGGGATGATACTGTCGCTGCTCGTGCTACCATTGTACGTTCCGTTACTGATATTTGCGGCCAGTGCTGTTGACACAGCGGCTGCAGGCCTTCCGGTGACTGCCCATTTATCGCTCATCAGCGCATTACTGGTGCTGTCCCTGAGTCTGTCGCCACTGGCAACTGCCGCCGCCCTACGTATAAGCTTGAGTTGATATGTTTAATAATTTCTTTCACAAGATGGCTTCTCCGAAATACTTCTACAATATTTCCGGGAGCCTCATTCCATGGCTCGCCGCGGTCAGCCTGCTGCTGTTTCTCGCCGGCCTCTACTATGGACTGGTAAAGGCGCCGCCTGATTATCAGCAGGGCGACAGCTACCGCATCATGTTCATCCACGTGCCGGCGGCGTGGATGTCGATGTTCGTATACATGGTCATGGCCGGCGCCGGTGCCATTGGCCTCATCTGGCGCATCAAGCTGGCCGAGGTGGTTGCCATCAGCAGTGCACCCATCGGGGCCTGGTTCACGTTCCTGGCACTGGTCACCGGCTCAATCTGGGGTAAACCGATGTGGGGCACCTGGTGGGTCTGGGATGCACGCCTGACCTCCGAATTGATCCTGCTGTTCCTGTACCTCGGCGTGATCGCACTCTACAACGCCATCGATGACAAGCGCACCGCGGCACGCGCCGTGGCCATCCTGGCACTGGTCGGCGTCGTCAACATCCCCATCATTCACTACTCGGTCGAATGGTGGAATACCCTGCACCAGGGACCAACGGTCACCAAGCTCGACAAGCCCTCGATACATCTCAGTATGCTGATACCGTTACTACTGATGGCCTTTGCCTTCAAGCTCTACTACGCCTTCGTGGTGCTGATGCGCGCGCGCTGTGAGGTACTGGAACGCGAGCGGAATACCGGCTGGGTCAGGGAACTTGCGGAGAAAATATGAATCTTAATGACTTCTTTCACATGGGTGGCTACGCGTTTTACGTGTGGACATCCTATGGCATTGCCCTGTTCGTGCTGCTGATCAACGTGATTCTGCCGATACTGCAGCACAAGAAGATACTGGGCGGCATTGCCCGGGCGGCCAGACGGACCCGGAGAAATACTGTATGACACCGAAACGCAAGAAACGTATGGCACTGATTCTGCTAATGGTAGTGGGCGTGGCCGTTGCCGCCGGTTTTGCACTCAAGGCCTTCAATGAGAACCTGATGTTTTTCTATACGCCGTCCGCCATAGCAGCGGACGAGGCACCGTTCAATCATCCCATCCGCGTCGGCGGACTGGTCACCGCTGGCAGCGTGAAGCGCCAGTCAGACGGTCTCACTGTGCTGTTTGACATCACCGATAATGCCGAGACCGTTACTATCCAGTACACCGGCATACTCCCGGACCTGTTCCGCGAGGGTCAGGGTATCGTGGCACTGGGCGAACTCGGCAAGGACCAGCGCTTCGTTGCCAGCGAGGTGCTCGCCAAGCATGATGAAAACTATATGCCACCAGAAGTAGCCGATGCTCTCAAGGCCACGCACGATGCCGGCGTTGAGGGTGCTACAGAGCAGGCGAACTGATTGAATTCAGGCACGACTGATTAACCGATACAGTTAAAAACAAGAGTTCCTTCTCCCTCCGGGACGCCCGCATGGATGCAGGTACCAGGGTTACGCACGGAGCACTTGCCGAGAAGGCCAGAATAAGAGGATATAAAATCAGGTAGTTTTCCTGTTTTATACCCTCTCCCCAACCCTCTCCATGAGGGTGAGGGGGCTTAAGAGAGGACCATAAAAATGACACCTGAACTTGGTAATTTCGCACTCATTCTGGGATTGTGCATGTCGCTGGTACTGTCCGTCTTTCCGCTGATCGGCAGTATCAACAATACCCCTGGCTGGGTCGCTCTGGCGAAACCCGCCGCCTACGGACAGTTGTTTTTCGTCGCGATCTCGTTTGCGGTACTGGTAGCCGCCTTCATCAACAACGACTTTTCAGTACTCTACGTAGCACAAAACGGCAACACCCAACTGCCGTTGATGTACAAGATATCCGCGGTGTGGGGCGCCCACGAGGGGTCACTGCTGCTATGGGCACTGATACTGAGCAGCTGGACAGTGGCCGTTGCACTGTTCAGCCGTGCCCTGCCAGCGGAAATCGTGGCGCGGGTGTTGTCGGTGATGGGTATGGTCAGCATCGGTTTCCTGTCGTTCCTGCTGTTTACCTCCAACCCGTTCGACCGCGCCTTTCCGGTACCGTTTGAAGGTGGCGATCTGAATCCGTTACTGCAGGATTTCGGCCTCGCCGTGCACCCTCCCATGCTGTACATGGGCTATGTCGGTCTGTCCGTGGCCTTCAGTTTCGCAATTGCTGCCCTCATCGGCGGCAAGCTGGATGCCGCCTGGGCACGCTGGTCGCGGCCCTGGACCATGATTGCCTGGGTGTTCCTGACCATCGGCATTACCCTCGGCAGCTGGTGGGCCTACTATGAACTGGGCTGGGGCGGCTGGTGGTTCTGGGACCCGGTTGAGAACGCCTCGTTCATGCCATGGCTGGTTGCCACGGCACTGATACATTCCCTCGCGGTGACCGAGAAACGTGGTGCCTTCAAACGCTGGACGGTACTGCTGGCACTGCTGGCCTTCTCGCTGAGCCTGCTCGGTACCTTCCTGGTGCGCTCCGGTGTACTCACCTCGGTGCACTCGTTTGCCGCTGACCCGGCACGCGGCCTGTTCATACTGGTGTTCCTGTGTATCGTCATTGGCGGTTCATTGGCCCTGTATGCGTGGCGTGCACCGAATGTGTCCAGCGGCGGTGGCTTCGACCTGCTGTCCCGTGAAACCCTGCTGCTGGGAAACAACCTGCTACTGGTAGTGATTACCGCCTTCATCCTGCTGGGCACGCTTGCGCCGCTGATTTACGATGCCATGGGCTGGGGCAAGATATCTGTTGGCTTCCCCTGGTTCACGGTGATGTTCGTCATCTTCACGCCGTTCCTGGTAATCATCATGGGTATCGGGCCACTGGCCCGCTGGAAAAAACAGGACCCTGGCGACATAGCGCGGCAGCTGCGGATCGCGCTGCTGTTAAGTGTCGCCGCCGGTGTACTGATGGCACTGCCGCTATTCCACGAAGGCAACATCTGGGCCGGTCTCGCAGTAATGCTGTCGATGTGGCTGGTCTCGTCGCTGGTACTGAGCCTGCGGCAACGTTACCGCTACCGCAAGGGCATAGCGAGCATGCTGCGCGATCTGGGTTCGCGTGGCAGCGGCAGCTATTACGGCATGGTGATTGCGCACCTCGGTGTCGCCTTCTTTATAATCGGCGTGACCTTCGTCACGCAGTTTGATGTTGAGCAGGATATCCGCATGTCGCCCGGACAAACTGCCGAACTTGGAGGCTACACCTTCAGGTTTGACGGTGTGAAGGTCGTGCAGGGCCCCAATTACCGAGCGGACCAGGGCGCCATTCAGGTCTTCAAGGGCGATACTGAAATTGCCGTGCTGCACCCGGAAAAACGCACCTACACGGTACAGACCAAGCCGATGACCGAGGCCGGCATCGATCCCGGCTTCACCCGCGACATCTATGTGTCGCTCGGTGAAGCGCTCGGCGGCGGCGACTGGAGCCTGCGACTGTATTACAAGCCGTTCGTTCGCTGGGTCTGGTTAGGCGGCATTCTCATCGCCATTGGCGGATTGCTGGCCGCAACGGACAAGCGCTACCGCATGGCCAGGGTGAGCACTGCAGCACCTGTACAGACCACCTCGAAGCGCCTGGCCACAGAAGGTCATTCCTGATGAGACGCTATCTGCGCTATCTGGTTCCGCTCGCCATTTTTATAGTGCTGGTGGCATTTCTATACCGCGGCCTGAGCCTCGATCCCAAGCGGGTCCCCTCCCCGCTGGTCGGCAAACCGATGCCGGAATTCTCATTGCCACGCTTGAAAGACCCGGCCACCACCCTCAGTAACAAAGACCTCATCGGCAAGGTCTCGATCCTCAATATCTGGGCCACCTGGTGCGTCTCCTGCCGGGCAGAACACGAAGTGCTATTGCTGTTGGCAAAGACCGGCAAGGTCGATATCTATGGTCTGAACTACAAGGATGAGCGTGACAAGGCAAAGCAGTGGCTGACTCAACTCGGCGATCCCTACGTGGCGAATGCATTTGATGCCGATGGCCGCGTGGGCATCGATTGGGGCGTGTACGGCGCACCGGAGACCTTTATCACCGACCGCAAGGGCATCATCCGCCACAAGCATATCGGCCCAATCACCGTCGATGCACTCAATAATGAAATATTGCCACTAATCACGGAGCTGCAATCCACCCCATGATAAAGGACATTCAAATTAGTTCGTCACCCCGGCGCATGCAGGACAAAAGCGCATGGCGCGTTGAACGCCCGAAGGGCGGCCCACAGGGTGAGCGAAGCGAATCATCGAGCTTTTTAAAGACACTGGTTGACGGCATACGCCGGCATGACGATCAAGCAAACAACAGCATCCTGAAAAGACTCGTTATGGTCCTGACGCTATGCTTGCTGCCCGTTGCGATCACTGCACAGGCCGGTGTCACACTTGAGGCTTTCAAGTTTGACACCAAGGCAGAAGAACAACACTTCAAGGAGCTGATCGAGGAACTGCGCTGCCTCGTCTGCCAGAACCAGTCACTGGCCGATTCCGATGCAGAACTCGCCCACGACCTGCGTGCCGAGGTCTATGAGATGATCCAGGCAGGCAACAGTGATGACGAAATCGTCGAGTTCCTGGTCGCCCGTTACGGTGACTTCGTGCTTTACAATCCGCCGGTGAAGCCAGCCAACTACCTGATCTGGTTCGGCCCGTTCGTGCTGCTGCTGATTGCCGGCTTCCTGCTGCTGCGCGCCGTGCGCCGCCAGAAACGCACTGCGGTGACTGATATTACGCCCGAGCAACGCGCCAGGCTGGATGCCGCACTGGGTAACACCCCGCCTCAAAAGGACAAGCAACAATGACCGTATTCTGGAGCCTGGCCGCCGTCATGGTGATGGTGGCACTATTGTTTATACTGCCGCCACTGCTGCGCAAGCGCGAACTTGCTGACGTTTCCCGTGACGAGCTCAACACCGAGGTTATCAGGCAACAGCTTGCGGAACTGGAGATCGACCTGGCGGCCGGCAAGCTCGACAAGGCACAGTACGGCGCAGCACGCGCCGATCTCGAGCAGGAACTGCTCTATGACCTCGCCGAGAACGGCCCGTCACCACGTGCGGCACGCAGCGGGCGCTGGGTGACACTGCTGATTATTCCTGTCCTGCCCCTGTGCGCGATACTGCTCTACCAGCAACTGGGCTCTGTGGAACTAATCGACCAGCTGCAGCATGTGCGGTCGTCACAGCCACAATCGCCACAGCAGCAGTCTCCATCGACCGCATCAATCGACGAAATGGTGGCGCGGCTTGCCGAACGCCTGCAGCAGCAGCCGGACGACCTGAAAGGCTGGGTGATGCTGGCACGCAGCTATACCATCCTGAAACGCTACAGCGATGCCGAGGCTGCCTATGGACAGGCACTCAGCGTGGGCGGTGAAAACGCCAACCTGCTGGCCGATTATGCCGACGCCACCGTGATGGCCAATAACGGCCGGTTCAACGACAAGGCCGGTGCACTGCTGACCAGGACGCTGGAGCTAGACCCGGGTAACCTCAAGGGCCTGTGGCTTGCCGGCCACTGGAAGAATCAGTCCGGTGCCTATACCGAGGCTCTCGAGTTCTGGCAGCAGGCGGCCGCGAAGCTGCCACCCGACAGTAAAGATGCCGCCGTGATCGCAGAACAGATCAGCAGTGTGCAGGCGCGGCTAGGCACCACGGCTGCACCCGCCCCCGCCGTGACGGCTGCACCAGACGCTGCCAGCTCGATCGCGGCAGCGGACAGTGGCCATGCTGCAGCACTGAGTGTCAGCGTTTCGCTCGACCCGCAACTGGCCAGGACAGCTGCGGCGGAAGACACCGTGTTCATCTTTGCCCGTGCCACCGAGGGCCCCCGCATGCCCCTGGCCATCGTCCGCAAGCAGGTAAAAGACCTGCCGGTTACTGTGACACTGGATGATTCAATGGCGATGATGCCCGCCATGAAGTTGTCGAATTTCGAGCAGGTAGACATCGGTGCACGCATCTCGAAATCCGGCAACGCCATGCCGGAGAGCGGCGACCTGCAAGGCATCGTTTCGCCCATTGCGACACAGACCGGCGAGACTATAGAAGTCACGATCAACAGCAATGTGCCGTAGGCAGAATGCAACGGTGGTTAACCCAATCATCGTAACAACGTGTTATTTGTAGGCGCGCCGTCCCCGGCGCGATTGTTGTTATTACATCCCGAATCGCGCCCGGGACGGCGCGCCTGCAGAACACTCTGCCTGGCATTAACAGTCCTCACTGCGACACCGCTGCCACTGCTTGCAACCGAGAGCGAAGACAGCATCCCTCTTCTGCAGCCCGGTCCTTACGTTGTGGGCAGACAGGATTTCACACTGGTCGACATACGGCGCATGACCGCAGCACACAACCACCATCCACAGCTGTCTGAGCGCGTCCTTGAGACGCGTGTATGGTATCCGGCGCAACAGCGTTCCTTTGAGTGGTTGCGCCCCGGATCCCGACCACTTGCCACGCAAGCCTGTCCCGCGCCCCTGGTCATCTACAGTCATGGCTTCATGTCTTTCAGGGGTAACGGTGCCTACCTGGGTGAGTTTCTTGCCAGCCATGGCTATATCGTGGCGGCGGCGAATTTTCCGCTGACCCATCTGGGCACCGCTGGCGGTCCACAGTTCATCGACGTACTGAATCAACCGGGTGATGTCAGTTTTATCATTGACCGTTTACTTGCCTGGAGCAATAACCCGGAGAACCGCTTTGCCGGCTGCATCGACCCGCAACGTATCGGCGCGGCAGGTCTCTCGCTGGGTGGCATGACTACCACGCTGCTCGCCTTTCACCCGCAATACCGGGATGCAAGGATTCGTGCAGCCATTGCTATCGGCGGGCCTGTCGGCATTTTCGGCAAGCGGTTTTTCGCTACGCCAGCACCACCCTTCATGGTGATCGCAGGTGATATCGATGCCATGGTCGACTATCGGCAAAACGCCGCTCTATTCAGGACATGGGTACCGGATGCGACACTGGTGACAATGCGTGGCGGCTCGCACACCGGGTTTGCAGGCATGACGGCACAGCTGTTCCGCTGGGTTGATAACGCTGACAGCATCGGTTGCTGGGCCATACGTGGAAAAATTGACGACCAGATCGATATGCCAGAGAACTTCATAGCAGCACTGCGCGGGCACGAGGGCACCACACCGGCGACAGCGGAACTGCTGCCCTGTCGCAACCCTGAACTGCCCACGGCCCTGCGACCACAGCGGCAACTGACACTGACCAAACAGGCCGCATTCGCTTTCCTGCAGAGCCAACTCCACCCACAGGCTGAGATCCGCAATGAATACAGGGAGATTCTCGAGCAGTCACTGGCGCAGGAGAACCCCGAGGTTGAGGTCAGATCAGGACAGTAAGCGCCGATATCGACCAACGGAGTACACGAAAAACAGGCGTCTATCATGACCGCTAAACGGGAAACTTGTAACCCGGTCAGCGCTAACCTATAAATAGTAGACACACACATGAGGTCAATACTATGAATATACGTACCACAGTCGACCCAATCAGCGGTCAGGAAGTCGTTAATCCGGAAACAGCACCCTGTGTCTATGACGGGGACGGTGATAACGGTATCGAGATTTATTTTGAAAACGAGGCCGATCGGCAGGTTTACCTTGGCCTCGGACAGGACCATGAAATCACATTGAGAGGCAATGACTCTGAGGATTATGTTGCTGAAGGTTAAGCGACTTATTACAGTAAGCAGCAACCGTTATGCCCGCAGAAACGGGCATAACGGTTTTTTTTTCGCAGGTGACTGCATGAGAGTCCGGATAATCAACAATACTCACTGAACAATACAAACAATGACCACTCACGCGTACGCCTCGATCTGGCGGGAATCATTACAACGACTGCAGCAGGACTGGCAACAGGTCTTTACCCTGCACCTTGCCTATACGGCACTGGGCATCATTCTGTTCGCGCCGCTGGTCGCCCTCATCAGCCGGCTGCTACTCGGGCTTTCCGACCAGCCGGCACTCGCCGACCAGGATATCGCCTGGTTTTTGTTATCACCGACCGGGATAGCCGCGCTTGTCTTTCTGGCCGGCCTGACAATTGCGATTCTCGGCTTTGAGCAGGCCTCCCTGATGACCATGGGAGCCGGTCATGCACAGGGCTTGCACATCGGCACCCTGGCTGCACTGCGCTTTACGGCGCTACGCGCTCACAGCATCTTCCTGTTTGCCGTCAGGCTGGTGGTCCGCGTGTTGCTGCTGACACTCCCGTTTGTCGCGGCCAGCGGTGCGATTGCGTGGTTCCTGTTCTCTGCCTATGACATCAACTATTACCTGGCCGAACGGCCTGCGGAATTCTGGATAGCCGCCGTCATGATCGGGCTGTTGTTGCTGGCCATGTCGCTGATTCTGGTCAGCAAACTGCTTGCCTGGTCAATGGCGTTGCCGCTGGTACTGTTTGCCGGTATCACGCCGGCAAGGTCATTTGCACAAAGTGAACGCCTCACCCGGGGACACAAGCGTCGGTTGTTAAAGACACTCGCACTCTGGGCACTGCTGGCATTCGTCTTCAGCACGCTCGTGCTGGGCATCGTACAACTGCTCGGCTCGTGGCTGGTGCCAAAGTTCTTCGACTCGATCGACTGGCTGCTGCCGATACTGGGCGGCCTCGTGGCACTGTGGATGCTTGGCAACTTCGTGGCCACGGTTTTTATCGCGGGCAGCCTTGGCTATGCCCTGATTGGTTTTTATCAGCAGTATTCTGCTGCCGAGGCGCGTACCGATCTCTCCGCCATGGCACGAGACCAACCAACCCGTGGCTGGCGCCTGTCGGCACCGCTGCTCACATTGATGCTGGCCGCTGCCGTCGTCAGCGCCATAGGGGTTGGCCACTGGCTGGTCGATGGTATCCAGATCAAGGACACGGTCACCGTGGTGGCGCATCGCGGCGCCGCCGGCAAGGCACCGGAGAATACCCTCGCCTCGATACGAGCGGCCATCGAGGATGGCAGCGACTGGGTGGAAATCGATGTACAGGAAACCGCGGATGGCGAAGTGGTGGTTATCCATGACAGCGACTTCATGAAACTCGCCGGCGTGGACCTCAAGGTCTGGGATGGCTCGCTACCGCAGGTCCGCGACATCGATATCGGCAGCTGGTTTGATCCGCAATTTTCCGCAGAGCGCGTACCCACGCTGGTCGAGGTACTTGAAGAGGCCAGCGGCAAGGCGCGCGTGGTCATCGAACTCAAGTATTACGGCCATGACCAGCAACTGGAACAGCGCGTGGTGGACATCGTGGAACAGCTGGGCATGGCCAATGAAGTGGCCATCATGTCACTCAAGTACGAAGGCGTGCAAAAGATCCGCGCCCTGCGCCCGGACTGGACCATCGGCCTGCTGTCCGCCACGGCAATTGGCAACCTTGCCAGTCTCGATGTCGATTTTCTTGCCGTCGCCACGGGCATGGCGAGCCCTGGGTTTGTGCGTCGCAGCCATGAGCTGGGCAAACAGGTATTCGTCTGGACAGTCAACGATGCGGTAACGTTATCCCGCATGATGTCGCTGGGCGTGGACGGTGTCATTACCGATGAGCCGGCACTGGCACGCGAGGTCATTGCGGAGCGGGCCGACCTCAACCCGGCCGAACGCCTGCTGATGCACACGGCCATCCTGTTCGGAAAACCGGAACCACAACGACACTACCGCGATGAATCACCGTAACGTACGCTACGGACTCATCCTTGTCTGTGCCCTGCTGCCGGCATGCAGCGACTCAAGCGAAGAGGCTGCACCGAGCGCCAGGGTCGATCATCTCGAGCGGCAACTCGAGCTGAAGCACCATACGGAGTTGCTTGCGGTCATGACTGCGCCCGGCAGTACCCTGGCCGCTTTTACCACGGACGGTTGCAGCGGTGGCCTCTCGGTCGGCTGGGAATACCTGGCTGAAGAAATTGAGGATGTCCGCAATTACCACGGCAGTCGGCCGCCCTGGGAGGACTGCTGCATCGATCATGACCGGCTCTACCATGCGGGTGCCGCGATCGATGCCACCGCAGAGCAAAGTTTCGAGGCACGCAAGCAGGCAGACCTTGCCCTGCTCGCCTGTGTCGTGGAGACAGGCAACACGCGGACACCGGAACTGACAGTCGAGTACGGTGTATCGCCCGGGACCGTTCAGACGCTGTATACAGCCATTGCCGAGCTCATGTACCGCGCGGTGCGACTTGGCGGCGTGCCCTGCTCCGGCCTTCCCTGGCGCTGGGGTTACGGCTGGCCGGAGTGTGGCTAGCATCGAGTAAGCAATCGCGGCGAGACGCCGCTCCTACAGGTGTGTTGATTTGTGCAAGAGCGTCGTCCCCGGCGCGATTGGTGATTTGTGCAGGAGCGCCATCCCAGGTGCGATTGTTGATTCATGTAGGAGCGCCGTCCCCGGCGCGATTGCCGTACTTCAACGAATATAATAAAGCAACGCGTTCGGGCTGAACTCGCGCGGGTCTGCGCTATCCGAAAAACGGTAGGGGTTACGCCGGTTATCCAGTCCCGATACCAGGTAACGCTGTTGCTCCAGGTCATAGTAGACCTCCAGCGTGCTCCACAGCACCGGCACCGCGTAATAGTTCAGCGCATGCGCCTCGGACGTGCGCCACAGCTTGCCATCCAGATCGTAATTATCAGCCACGGCTATCTGCCAGCTGTCCTCATCGACATACAGCACGCGCCGCCCGTAGATATGTTTCAACCCCGGCTTCAAGGTACCCTCCACGACCCATACACGGTGCAACTCGTAGCGCGCCAGCTGCGGATTGATATGGTTCTGCATGACAACATCGTCATAATCCAGGTCCTGCGCATGGATGCGGTAGGCATTATAGGGAATATACAGCTCCTGCTTGCCTTTCAATTCCCAGTCGTACTCTTCCGGGGAGCCGTTAAACATGTCGAACTCATCGACCGTGCGCAGGTTATCCGTGTCGGTTGCAGGATAGGCGTTGGCAATATAGGGTGCACGCAGGATACGCCGCAGGTTCCTGTTGTAGGTCCACGACTTGCGCGGCGCTTCTGTCTGGTCAATGGGTTCAAGCACCAGGGCGCCATCACCCGAGATCAGCCCGGGCGCGATCGATTTTGTTTTGATCGCCAGCAGCATATTGGGAAATTCCGTGCGGATTTCGTCTTCGGGATGGGCCGCATAGGGGAAGGCGAAGTCCTGCAATTGCAGCGTGACCGTGTAATTGCCCCTAAATGTAACCGCCGCCTGGCCAAAGCTGCGCTGCACACGGATACCACGCCAGCGCAGGTTGTGATTCCACACCACCTCAATACCGCTGCCCGGGATCGGGAACGGCGAACTGACATTGGCGCCGGCCACGCCACCCTTGCCTTCCCGCAGTACCGTGGCCGTTCGCGCATTTTCCTCTACTGCCTTGTACACCCACTCCGGGTAGGATGCCGAGCGACGTGTCGGGTAGACCTGCATGCGCCAGCTGTCCGGGTATGCAGTTAACAGGGCCTGCTGACCCGGGGACAACTTATCCACGTAGTCCGCCATGTTGTCTGCCGTGATGGTGTACTGCGGCGTGTCATCCGCAAAAGGATCCACTTCCTGCTTGCCGGGAACATAAGCAGCCGGTGGCGCGGTGATGCCTCCCGTCCACGGCGGAATACTACCGTCAGCATTACCGGCACGCTCGGCACCGACAGGCGTCAGCTGCGAACCACCGAGTGCAGCAACTGCAGCAGCAGGACTGTCGGCCCGGTCAGCCGCCGAAAACAGGGTCAGTATAAAAAACAGTGTGTACCGATAACGCATACTGGCCTCGTCTTAAAAGGTATAGCCCAGCCGGAAACGCACCAGGTCGCGGTCTCTGACCAGGCCTTCGCTGCCGTTCAGAAAATTGGTGTAGCTCAGATTTGCGGTCCACTGGTTGATGAAGTTCGCACCGAGTCCCGCAGTAAATGATTGCCGGTCTTCCTGAAAGGTGCTCAAGGGTGCCGGCGTGACGCCATTGACGTCGTGCGTCCAGAACAGGGAAGGCACCAGCGTAAGCCCGCCAAAGACACCGTTATAGATCAACGAAGCGCCGAGGCGGTAACCCCAGGAGCTGCTGCTGGGTGGCAACGTCGCCTGTAGTTGCGGTTCATCACTGCCCGGCATGTCATGTACATACACCATGGCAATATCCGCATTGGCTGTGGTCTGCGCCGCACCGAGACGCGGGCCAAGAAACTGGGTTATGCCCAGCGTTGCCTGGGTACGGTCAAGCCGCGTATAGCCCTTGACGTTTTCATCGGCGCCATAGCTGCCCGGACTACCGCTGGCATTACTGAACTGGATCGGCGAAAGCGTCGCCGCAAAGACGTCGCCGAGACTCCGCTGAAAGGGAAAATCAAAGTGATGCGACAACTCACCGGACAGCAGCAAACCCCGTCGTGGAGTTGCGGTGCTAAAACTCAGACCCAGCATGGTAATATCCTCGGGGTACTCGATAAAATAACCGGCCTGGTTTGCATAGCCACTGGTGGTCAGTGCGCCGGCGGTTTGTTCTGCCGCAGCGGCAGCCGCCTCAGGCGCAAGACCATTCTCCTCATACGACGGCACCAGGCTGGCGGCCAGTGCATCGACATTGGCCTGCGAGGTCTGGTCGATGGCCTGCTGACTGGCCGTGCGTCCGCTGATGATCGGCAGGCGGCTGTGATAGCGCACCAGATGGGCAGAGATGCGCGTGGCCCTGGGACCCGGTACGAATGTCGACACGCTAAAACCAAATTGCCCCCCGTCCCTGGCATCATCAACACGCAGGCCGGGTAGTTTCATGAAGTCCGGGTCAAACCCCAGGGTACCCTCCGGCAACCCAAACGCCGCATCCAGGTCCGTGCCCAGGTCCGAGAACTGCCCCGCCCCGAGCATGGCGAAATTGACGTCATCAGCGCCGAACAGGTCAAGGCTGGAAAAGTAACTGCCGACCGGCGGCAAGACAACCGACTCCCACTCATACTGGTAGTAGCCCTCGATCGACACATGCTCGGTGACATTCGCTGCACCCCACAACATGCCCTGTGGAATAAGAAAGTCACGTGACGAAGTTACCGGCTGGCCCAGCGTTGCCAGGTCGGCGGGATTGATGATGTCAATGCCGTCACGGATGAAAGAGCTCTCACCCCAGTTGAGTACCTGGTCACCGAGGCGAAAGATCATCGGCGTACCACCGGGCGTGATGCTCATTGACACATAGTGTTCGAGCAGACCGGCATCCTTGCCGATGATGTCTTTGGCCTCATCACTCAGCGGTGTACGTTCACGCTCAACATCCTGGTTCTCGTAGTCGTACAGGGCATAGCCACGCACGTAGGCGCCGAACTGCTTCCATACCAGTGTCAGGTCGGCATCAAGACGTGCAGCATTGGAGATGATCCCCTTGTCGTAGTTGAGGTCACCGTCATCATTATTGGCCGACGTACGGGTGCCACCGTTGGCGATGGCAACAATATCCCTGTTGACGTCCTCGACGCGTGCGCCGACACCGTAGGCTGCCGTCAGGTCGAACAGGCCCTCGACATTGCCGGCACGAAAATCCGTGGCATGGCAGGCCATTGCCGGTAACAGGGCAGTCAGCAGCAGGGTCCCGATTCTTTTCACTGCATGCAGAATAACACGATGGCAGTCAGGACCGGATGACACTCCCGGAAACATCAGGTGGTCTGTGACAACCAGATAACCAGCGGCATGGTCACGCTGGCCCCGAGTACCTGCAGGGTAATCAGGTTGGCCATCAACGGCGCATCACCGCCCATCTGTCTTGCCAGTACAAACGATGCAGCGGCCGTCGGCACGGCGGCGGCCAGCATGGCCACGGTGCGCGGCAGGCCCTCCACACCGAACAGCAGGCAACCCGTGAACATCAGTGCCGGCATGCCCAGCAACCGCAACAGGGCGCCGAACACAACCAGCCCGCGGTGATCACGGATGCCGCTGAGATGGATACCGGCCCCGACCGTCAGCAAGCCGATCCCGAGCGCGGCGCTACCGATAATGTCGGCGCTGCTGTACAGCAGGGACGGCAGGCCCAGGCCCGTGACATTGAGCACGGCACCGAGCGCACAGGCAATGATGAACGGGTTTCTGAGCAGCTTCATGAACACCTGCGACAAATCACCCTCTGCATCACCAAAGTGCGCTAACACCATGACATTTATAATATTCAATGGTGGAATAATTACGGCCATGGTCACTGCCATGTAGGCCACGCCCTCGTCCCCGAGCAACAGGCCGACCATCGACAGGGCAATAAAACCGTGCCAGCGGGTCGCACCCTGCACGAGGCTGGTGAAGGCTGCAGGCGTGACCCTGCAGTAGCGGTGCAATGCCGGGTACGCCAGTAGCAGCAAGGCACTCATGGTAAAGATCGCAAACAACAGCGCACCTGCAAAGCGTGCAATGTCAGCTGAACCGATGGCCGCCACGGCCAGCGTCTTCACCAGCAGCACCGGGAACAACACGAAGTAACAGAGGTTTTCCAGCCCGTGCCAGGCCGACGCATCGAGCACTGCAAAGTGGCGCAGGCAATAGCCGAGCACGATCACCATGAACACCGGCAGCAGGGCTGAAATAATAAGCAGCACGTGGCGCGCGTCCCGGTTGCTAGATAAAGCGCACCCAACTGTCGCGGTGTGCCGCCTTGTAACGGCGATACCACAGGCACAGTGGATAGAGAAACACCAGCATTGCCAGCGACACCATGTAAACGCCCGCCAGGCCCATGCTTGCCTGCAGGTCGAACAGGCGTGCACTGCTGTCGAAAATGACGCGGTGAATAATATAGAAGAACAGTGCAGTCTGGCCAAATACCAGCAGTGGGCCGTTCTGCCTGACCGGCAGGTGCCGCTCCAGCAGCATAAATCCCGCCAGGCACAGTGCCAGCAAACCCAGCTCCAGTACCGTGAAACTGAGAGACGGTGGATACTTGCTGACAAACAGCCAGTGTATCCAGTGATCACTCTCGCGCAGCATGAACATGTTGCCGTAGTCGTTGACGCCACGCACCAGTACAAAGATCAGCAGACAGACAACACCAGCGACCGTGAGAAACCTGACCGGTGTCCAGCCCTTGTACTCGCCTGCCAGGTAGCGTGTCAGGTAGTTCCCAAAGGCCCAGCCCAGCATCATCATGGCCGTCCATGGAATCACCGGGTACTTGACCACCATGTCCTGGCCAACGTGTACTGCAATGAGCAGCGCGGACAGCGGGTCGGCCCAGGCCGGCGGGTCCCAGACGACATCGGTCAGGGCTTCACCGGCCAGCAACCACAGTAACGCCAGCCCGGCCAGCCAAAAGACCGGCAGCCGTCTCAACCAGGCCATCAGTACCATGCCCATACCAATGGCAAACAGCACCTGGAAGGTCAGTTTCCCCTTGAGCAGACTGATCAGGGTCGGATCGAGGGCGGCGATAATCAAGCCGCGGATCATCATGTCACGACTGATTTGTGACTGCTCGGCACCACGGGCAACCTTGCGATCAATGCTGATCGCAAGCGCCGTACCGGCCAGGAACACAAACGTCGGCGCACACAGGTGGCTGGCCCAGCGGGTGAGGAATTCCGAGGCGGTATAGACGGCACCGCTGATATAGGAACTGGCTGAATCGTAACCCAGGTGGCGGGCATTAAAGGCCATGGAGGCGTGATCGACTACCATCAGGACCATCACGAAGCCACGCATCCAGTCCAGCGAAGCGAGTCGTTGAGAGGTTTTGGGTTGGTCATTCATGGAGCATTGGGTCTTTGTTATTAATGGCCTGCGAATATTGCGTGGATGTATCCCGCTGCGGCAGTCTTGCCCTTCAGGCGGAAGTTTCCCTGATGGGCACGCTGCGCTTTGCCCATCCTACTTCTACTGCTGAACAGGCGCTTTTGCTTGCGCGGGATTTAATTCTATCAGCGCGTTCCATTTTATCAGGCTATAGGGCATGGCGGCTGCCCCATCATGCAACTGTGCCGCGGCCCACGCGGCGGTTTGCCAAGCGTATAGCAGGTAGGCCTGCTGCCCGGTCAGCTCACCGAGCTGCAACAGCAGGTGCAGGGCAACACCATTGACCGCCAGCGTGGCGCCGTCACTGGCCGGCTTCTCGCGCACCCATAGCTCGGTGGTTGCCGGTGTGCTGAAGAAGCCACCATTGTCCCTGTCCCAGAACATGTCAAGCTGCAGATCAACCAGTGTTTGCGCCGCGTTCAACCAGCGCTTGTTGCCCGTGACCTTGTAGAGTGTCAACAGCCCTTCCGACACAGCGGCATAGTCTTCACTGAAGCCCGGTACGCCAAGCTCACCATCAGTCCAGTCTCTATACAACAGCGCATCTTTATCATCAAACAGCGTGTTCAATAGAAATTCTGCCGTTTGCCCGGCAGCCTCGATGTAACGCGGCTCATCCAGCAGGCGGCCCGCCAGTGCCAGCGTTGTTATCATGTAGCCATTCCAGACAGCGACCACCTTGTCGTCCACCGGCACAGCCGGGCGCCTGTCGCGTGCCACACGCAACAGGCGCTCAGCCTCGGCATTGCGTCGCGTTGCCGTCATCAGGTCGACATTGAATTTTTGCGCCAGCTCGCGTGTATCTATTGCCCGGTAGAGGACGTTCTTGCTCGACATCTCGTTGAGTGGATCACTGACGGCATTGCCCAGTTCACTGAGGCCGTAGCGTGCCGCGACCCAGTCGCGCAGTGTGGCATTGTTGATTGCCTCGTGCAGTTGCCGCCAGCTCCAGGTGTAATAAGCGCCCTCCTCCATGTGGCTCTGCGCATCGCCTGGAACCGGGCTGTCGGCACTGAGTGCGGCATGAAAACCGCCCTGCGGATCGCGCATGTCACGCAGGGTGAAATCCAGCGTGGCGCGTGCGGCATCAGCGTAGTGCTCGTTAGCGGTACGGCGGTAGGCATAAAGGTACGCGCGGGCAATGAGTGCCTGGTCGTAGAGCATCTTTTCGAAGTGCGGCACACGCCATTCGAAATCGGTGGAATAACGATGAAAGCCACCCCCCAACTGATCATAGATACCGCCTGCCAGCATCCTGTCAAGCGTGAACAGTGCCATGTCCGCACTCGCCTGCGGTTCATCCTGCAACAGGAACATCAGGCGAGCCGGCTGTGGAAACTTGGGCGCCATGCCGAAGCCACCCTGGAGTTCGTCAAAGCTGTCTGCATACTGCCGACGTGCCTCGGCCAGCGCTGCAACCGTCAGTTCGGTTACGGGTTGCGCCGAACCAGCCAGTTTCTGCAGGGTCTTTACAGCACTCGCCGCCGTTGCCCGGAGGCCGGCTTCATCGTCTTTCCACAACCGCGTCAGGCGCGCCAGCAGTTGCTTCATACCGGGCCGGCCGCGGGTCTCGTCCGGGGGGATATAGGTCGCCCCCACAAACGGCTCACCCTCGGGTGTTGCCCACACCGACATCGGCCAACCGCCATGCCCCCGGGTCAGCGTCACGTACTGCATATAGGCTGCATCGAGATCCGGGCGTTGCTCGCGGTCAATCTTTATTGAGACGAAACCATCGTTCAGCTGCCGGGCAATTCCAGGATTACTGAATGACTCCCTTGCCATGACATGACACCAGTGGCAGGTGAAATAACCGATCGAAATAAACAACGGCTTGTTTTCCCTGCGCGCCTTTTCAAAGGCCGCTTCACCCCACGGAAACCATTCAACCGGGTTGTCAGCGTGCAGCCGCAGGTAGGGACTGGACTCGGCGGCGAGACGCCAGCCAGCGGTTTTTTCTGTGGGTTGTGTTACGGCCGTCGATTGTGTGCCAAACATCAACACCAGCATCAAACATGCAAGCACTGCATGACTAACCATGGCACGTCTCATATTTTTACCTCCTCTCCCCGAGGAAGAGGGAACGCTCTGTCTACTTCATTTAGAAACCGCAATGCCTGGCTTCCATTCAGCCAGTTTCAACACCTTGCGCACATTCGCGGTAGTAACGCGCGCGACCTCCTGCGCATCCGCATCACGCACCTCGGCCAGTGCCGCAAGACAGTAAGGCAGATATTCCGGACTGTTTCTTTCTCCCTGGTGTTGTGCCACGGTCATATCCGGAGCATCGGTTTCCAGTACCAGGGATTCCAGCGGTAACGCCCTCGCCAGGGCTCGCAGTTTTGTTGAACGTTCATAGGTCAGCATGCCGCCGAAGCCAAACTTGAAACCCAGGTCATGATAAAGCGATGCCTGCTGCAGACTGCCGTTGAAGGCATGACAGATGCCCCCGCAGACACGCACGCGTTTCAGTGTCGCCAGCACCTGGTCATGCGACTTGCGCACGTGCAGTATGACAGGCAAACCGGCATCGCGCGCAAGCACCAGCTGTGCTTCGAAGAGTGACTGCTGGGCAGTCCTATCGAGACCTTCAACAAGGAAATCCAGGCCGATCTCTCCGACGGCAACCGGTCGCTGCCGTTGCAGCAAGGCCTGCAATATCGACAGATCTTTTTCCGTGTGTTGTTTCAGAAACACCGGATGCAGACCGAGCGCCGGATACAACCCGGGTTCACTGAAACACAATTGCCATAACGGCTCCCAGCCCGTCGAAACAATGCCGGGCACAACGATCCCGCCAACACCGTTATAACGTGCCTGCTGCAGTACCGCATTACGATCTGCATCGAAGTCAGGCACGTCCAGGTGACAGTGACTGTCAATCAATTCCATGCTTTTTATTGTAAGCGCTTGCAGCAGTCAAACACAGCCGTTATTTCCTGTGATTTCTGGTATGTTAGCCTCATGCAGTCCACTGATAAATTCAGCAGTGCCGGTGTTACAGCGGATCTCGAACGTCGATATGGCGGCATCCTGAAACTGTATGGCGAACAGGCACTGGCGAGGTTCACCGCGGCACGGGTCTGTGTACTCGGTATCGGCGGTGTCGGTTCCTGGGCTGCAGAGGCACTGGCACGTTCCGCCATTGGCCACATTACCCTGGTCGATATGGACCACGTTGCCGAATCCAATATCAACCGGCAATGTCATGCGCTGGATACGACCCTTGGCATGGCCAAGGTACAGGTCATGGCAACACGTATCCAGCAAATCAACCCGGCATGCGAGGTAACCGCCATCGAAGATTTCCTCACGGTGGAAAATCTCGAGGCACTGCTGGGTGATCATTTTGATTACATCATTGATTGCATCGACGGTTTTCGCACCAAGGCACGCCTGATTGCATGGTGCAGACGTAACCGCTTAGGTATTATTACCGTTGGTGGCGCCGGTGGACAAACCGATCCGACCCGCATCCGCGTGGCCGATCTCAGCCGCACCGAACACGATGCCCTGTTTTCCAAGACACGCAAGTTATTGCGCCACGAATACGGTTTTCCGGGCAACCTCAGACGGCGCTTCGACATACCCTGTGTGTACTCGGAAGAACAACCCGTGTTCCCGGCCGGGGATGGCAAAGTCAGTGCGCAGAAACCGGGCGCACAAAACCTCGGCGGTCTCACCTGTGCCGGCGGGCTGGGCTCGGTGATGACGGTAACGGCGAGCTTCGGGCTGGTTGCAGCCGCGCATGTGTTAAAGAAGTTAAGCGCGGCACAATAAACCCGGAGCATCACTTTCGCGGTCCTGACGCAACTACATAACGCTACCGAAACTCTGGTCCGCGCTACCCGCTGGTGATTCCAGTCCTGCCAGGCGACAACCCTGTGTCACCGGTCCGCCCGGGAGCAACTCATAAAGAAACTTCATGCCGCCATTGTTATGAAAACGTTCTTCCAGCGCATCATGCAATTCACGTGCATTGATTCGGGCATCGTCGTGGCGTGAGTAAAATTCCTGCAACGCACGCACAACATCCCAGAGATGCGCCGACACTGCCAGGCCTTCTTCTGTTGCCACGGCCTTGGCGTCATCCTGAGTCCAGCCATCCGGTGCATGCGGGAATTCAGTACCGTTATTCATGTCAGTCATGATCGTGCCCCCTTATGTCTCGTTAATATACATGAGTCCTGCACCCCTGCCTTGAGATTAGCTGGCTGGCCCGCAACTGGCAAGTGATCACGCCGATGCATGAAATCGCATGACAGCTACAGGTAGCGTCCACCGGAGGCAACGGCGATAACGCACAGGCCGAGAGCAAGATTAATGGCAATCAACAGCCGTATCTGGGCCAGCTTTGCTGCACCCGTGGTCCAGTCTTCTGCTGCCACCGCCATTTTCAGTCGCTTGAAGGATGCAAAAAACACATGCATAAAGACAAGCATCATCACGATGCCCAGCCACAGCATCGTATGCACATATGGACCCACCGAGCCAAAACCACCGTAAATGCCAAGCACCATCCAGAAACCGGTGATCAGCAGGATGCCGATGGCGGCAAATACCCAGGGGAAGAATTTGCCGAACACACCCACCCACAAGGTGAGGCGCTGCGGCGGCTCAAGCTGAACTGCAGCCACCGGCCGCAGTACCACATACGCAAAGAACATACCGCCAACCCAGACAACAGCGGCCAGTGCATGCAATAACAGAGCTATACCCATGTCGATCTCCCGGTGAATTGTTTTTTTCAACGGCACGTATTGTACAGTGCTGCGGTTACAATACCGAGCGCAGCTTCCAGACGGAAACCGGAACAACGCACTGCCCGGTCAATGCTGGCTTGTGCGAAGGAGAGTCGAGCGGTACAGCAGAGCCTCGAGGCGCTTCGCAAGGCCGGCAATGCAAATGACATGGCCGGTCGTGAACGACTCATCGAGGCACAAAATCAAATTATTGAGCTGCTCGCCTATCTGGAAGAACAGGAAGGATTCTCCCTGTTCCAGGGTGTGCCCAAGAAGTGTTCCCGCTTGAAAAGCATCAAACATCAGACAGTTCCCGGGCCACGAAAACAAAAAACCTGAAATAGCAGGCGAAGCGCTCATACGGCGCGCGTCTGCTTCTGTACACTCCTTAAGCGATGTCGCTGATTAACCGGTGTTCGCTCTTTTCGGCGGACGACCATATATCCCCTGTATGCGGATGTAAAAAATAGACCGGGGAAACAAATCAGGGCAGAATACACGGACGCTAGCACGGCATACCATGTATCGGCTGAAAATGAGGACTATCTGTCTACTTGCTCAGAAAGGCGGCACCGGAAAGACAACCCTGTGCATTCACCTTGCTGTACTGGCCAGCGAACTGGGGCATGATACCGCGATCATCGATATCGATCCTCAGGCAAGCGCAAGCGCCTGGAAGCACCGGCGAACACGCGAGACACCCGATGTTTCCCGCCATGATGCCGGCAACCTGTCCAGGCTACTGGCCGACCTGGAGCGACAGAAAAAGGAATTCGTATACCTCGATACTGCACCCCATAGCAGCCATGATGCAGCGACCGCTGCAGAAATAGCAGACCTGGTACTTATTGTCAGCCGGCCTGCCATCCTGGATCTTGAGGCGATCGGCGCATCAGTCAAGATTGTCAAGCAACAGGTAAGCCGGAGCGCCATTGTGCTCAATGCCTGTCCCCCGCCACACCGTGGCAGGGAAACCGCCATCGTCAGGGAGGCCCGCGATGCACTGGGTGTTTACGGACTGCCGGTTGCACCTGTCAGCATTTCACAGCGCGCCGCATTCAGTCATGCCCTCATCGACGGACATGCCGTGACCGAATTCGAATCCACGGGAAAAGCTGCCGGTGAAATTCACACCCTTTTTAACTGGATAGCAACACTATGGTGACACAGACATGAGCAAGCGCGCACGCATTACCCTGAACTCCGAAATGGAAACCGAGGCCAGTCAGGAAGCGAACGCGGATCCGTTGGCGCAAGATGAGGCACAGACCAGCAATGACTTCACAGCTGCAGCGGAAGCACCCCCATCCGCAGCGTCGCTTCCTGCCTGGAAGGCGCTGCCCGTTGGCAGCATCGTCAAGGCAGCAGTCGCAGGCCTGGCTGTTGTTGCAATGGTCTTGATCTGGAAAAACAAACGCCCCTGATAGCATTGCCAAGACATGCAACCGAGCGCTTCAGGTGAAACACCGACAATCAGCCGTCAATACATGAACCATATTATTATCACTTCGCGGAGGAGATCGTGCGCCATATTCTACAGAGCCGGTTTTCATCCATTTTCGAAAACATGAAAATGCACAGAATGATAGTAGCGTTATTGCCTGGCCTGCTGCTGGCTGGCTGTACGGAAGAACAGCAAAATCGCCTGACACGTCTCGGTGTAACCTGGCTGGAGGGAAACTATCGGGTGACCTATGCAGATGGAGAGCATGTCAAAAGCTGGGAGGTACGGGACAGCAAGGTCACATCTGAACCCGAGAAGGGCTATTATTTTTTCTGGGTCAAGCAGGGTAAAAAACGTTATTACGTACAAACACCGATTGCACGAACCTATATCGAGGAGATTCCGTAATCCTCAAACAGAGAACCATGTCAGGACGAGGTCGTGAATGCCATTTATGGGTGGCATTTGTCGCGATCGGTGGTTTATGCTCGCTGTGTGCACCACATCACACTGGTCCTGCGCCCACCACCAGCAAGGAGAACACCAATGGCAAGGCATGACCTGACCTCAACGGCACGCTGGGGTCTATCGACCGAGAAATTTTTCTACTTTTTCATGGGCTTGCGTAAGGGCGAGATACGCAAGCAGGTACAGATGATGAAGGAGCGTTTTCCCGATGACGATCCACAGCACCTGGCGCGGCGCTTTGTCAGCGCGCAGGGACCGCTGTCAATCCTGGGTAGCGCACTGATGCACGTGCCAATGCTCGTTCCTGCGCTTGGCCCTCCCTTGAAGCTCATCGGCATCGCCATGGGATCGTCGGTGATGATCCGCCTCAACATGACCCTGCTGCTGCAGATCGCGATGCTCTACGGTCATGATATTGATGATCGGGCGCGCTTGAAGGAAATGGCCGCGATTATCGCGGCCTCGGGACTGGCCTCCGGCACCTCCCTGTTGCCATATGTGTTCAATCTTGATGCACGCACCAAAGCCATCGTCGGCGGGGCATCGGTAATCACTGTCAGCCAGCTGCTTGGCGAAGCGGCCATACGTTACTACAACCGCAACGCCAGTGCCCGCGACCGTGTGCCGGCGAAGCGGGTGCTGTCGGCCGCATAGTCAGCCTGCCCTTGCCTGCTGTGGATTACCGCGTGTATTGAAACACCGGTGCACGCCACCACCGGCGCAGGTGTGCCGCCATCTCCAGGCGCATCGAAGGCCGCGACGGTCATTACAGGCCGGCAATTACTGCGGCAACCGTGCGGGCAGGTGCTGTTTCTCCCGGTACCCACCAGCACATTTCGTCCGGCACGGTTTCTGTAGCACCAACCCATCAACCTGGCCGCCCATGCCTGCCCGTTAATAGCTAATCAGCGAATCGAGCGCGATACAGGGACTTTTCTGTTTGGTGTCAGACGATACTTGTATTGACGTCTAGATGACCGCATAACTATGTGTTTTTTACTCGCGCAAGGCTATGATATATTTGGCTTTTTGGATTTATCGTGGATGTACGCCATTAAAACATCACTGGAAAATACCAGACTTTTATGCAAGGGGACGCTATGCCCATCAGAAAACAAGAAGAGTACCAACTGTGGGAAGGTATTCTAGTTGGTTTGAGTATAACGTTTGTGGTGGCCTTTATTGTAGCCATTTGAGGGAATACTCAGGCCGTCTCGGTCTGTCGGCTCAACCGGTCGCTGCAACACATGCAGTCAATCGCTCTACCAGCGTTTCAAGGTCGGGCATCTTTGCCGGCCGTGAAAGCTATCATTGCCGCACACGCTGAATCAAACCTCGATTATTACTCAAACGCTATAGAGATCTACGGGCCCCCAAATTCATGGTGAAGATCTTGTAGTCTTGTTCATCGCTCCATCCTCTCGGGTCATGCCTTCTACGAACCCGGTGCGGTTCAAGTTACCTTCTGTATTCTACAGGTGCCCTGATTGATTCGTCATTCCGGGCGCAGCGCAGCGTAAACCCGAAATCCAAGTCTTATATTCAACCAGTTTCTGGTTTATTCGCTTCGCTTAGCTGCAGGCTGCCCTTCGGGCGTTAAACGCACTATTGATATCACTGATGGTACTGCCGAGAGGACTGTCCTGAGAGGCCTTCCCTCAGGAACCAACTATATCGTTGTCACGACCTACGACAGTGCTGGACGTGAGAGTGAGTACTCCGAGGTAGTGATTAAAAGAATCTAGCCAGTTTGCCTCGGTGCCATTCAGGTTCATTACTGGCAAGCAAATTTCCAACAGCGTAACAGGCCGGTCTCCGATATAGCCATCAGGGTGATATAGACCTCGAGCGCAATAGCACATGTTAAACCCGCTATTAACTACCAGGCATTCGACACAAGACGTTTATCTTCCGGATTGAGTCGCCGCCTGACGATTGACTAGAAAAGCTCGGAGCTCACTCTAAACAAACATACGGCTGCAATAAATACCCGGTGTGGAGCAATTAGCGGTCACCGTAACCAGCATAGACATGCCACAGGCAGAACTTTTCCGCGAATCACGTTGCGTGCCGTCTCCTGACAGGCTGGCAGCTATCAAGGCTAACGTTAAAGTGCAGACCACAAGACAGGTCACAGACAGCAGAGATCAATTGCCTTGCTGTTAGTGCAGACGAAATTCAAGGCTGGTTTCAGACTGCGGTGCAAACGTCAGGTTCCTGGAAACCGGGCAATTCTTCATGCGTTGTACAATCGTGCTCACATCCTCAGCACTTGCTTCGCCCTCTCTCAGGTGTGCCGAAAAGGCGACGCGTAGTTTTATGATATTCCAGTCTTCTGTTGTCACTATCTCGATATCACCATCGGCAGAGTCGAGTTGCAGGCCACGGTCCACGCATCCCAGACGCATGTGCATGTGCTGACATGACAGCACCGCGTAGACAAACACCAGGAAACCGGGTGATCCGGCATTCAGATCAAAGGCCTTCCACTCGTCATCCTCAAAGACCTTGACCTGCAGGCTGGCAACCATGTTGTCAGGTGCCTGGTAGCCAGAAAACATCTGCAATTTAAATATCCGCTCACTCATGCATAACCTCCTGAATTCGCCGTGGTCGTCATTGTACAAATCCCCGGGGAGGATTAAGTTGCCTTAAATCAAGAAAGCAGTCCTTATATTCAATGCGGCGATTAACACTCAGTGGTAACCCTGCCGCCGCATTCATTCGTGGCGGAAGCGATCAGCGTCTCCTTTTGCGGACGCTTTAACTGCTTGATGACCGCCTCACGCTTACTCGCCGAGCTGCGCGTATGGTTGTTCTCCAGGTACACCAGCTGTTGCGGCTTGCGCCCGCGAAAATACTTTGCCCCCCGACAGGCCGCGTGTTGCAGCATGCGTCGCTCAACATCATTGGTAATGCCCGTATACAGGGAATTATCCGTACAAAGTATGATGTAAACCTGCCAGTTCATGCGCCCCATTCACCCAAATCAGTACAATTTCCGGCCTCCGCAGGCATAACAGCGAGACACTGTGCTAGTATTCGCGCCCACACACTCACTGGCGGAATACTACCGCATTCGAACGCACAGGAGCGCACAATGAAAATCAGCGACAAGCATGTTGTCACCATCAATTACACCCTCAAGGACAATGACGACAACATCCTCGACAAGTCTGACGACGGCAGCTTCTGCTACCTGCACGGAGCCAGCAACATCATTCCCGGACTTGAAAATGCGCTGTCGGGTAAATCAAGCGGCGATGAGGTATCGGTATCGATCGCACCGGAAGAGGGTTACGGCGTCCGTGACGAGGCAAGAATACAGGACGTACCGCGTAACGCCTTTCCGCCGGATCAGGCAATCGAACCCGGCATGCAGTTCCACGCGGAAGGCCCTGAAGGCCAGGCGGTGCTGGTCACCATCGCGACCGTCGGCGACGATACTGTCACTGTCGACGGCAACCATCCGCTGGCCGGTGTGACACTGAATTTTGATGTCACCATCGCCGATATTCGCGAGGCCTCGGCAGAAGAACTCGAACACGGACACGTGCACGGTCCCCACGGTCATCACCACGACTGAGAAACGGCAACAGCCACGTGAAAGCGAGTGAACTCAAGAAAGGCCTGGTGCTGGACATCGATGGACGCAACATTCTGGTCAAACAACTGGATGTGCAGAGTCCTTCCTCCCGCAGTGGCAGCACCCTCTACAAGGTCCGCGGTATTGACATCGTCAGCAAGCAAAAATACGAAAATCGTTTCAAGGGAGACGATACCCTTCAGACGGTTGATTTCTGCCGCCGCGCGGTGCAATACCTGTTTCAGGATGCCGACGGTTGCACCTTCATGGACAAGGAAACCTTCGAGCAGTACACCCTCGGCACAGATGTACTTGAAGAGGAACTGCTGTACCTGAGCGAAGACCTCGACGGCATCGTTGCGATGATCGCCGATGGCATGATTCTCGGCATCACCCTGCCGGCCACCGTCGTACTGGAAATCACCGACACCGCACCCGGCATGAAGGCCGCTTCTGCATCCTCACGCACCAAGCCGGCCACACTCAGTACCGGTCTTGTTGTGCAGGTACCCGAGTACCTTACTGGCGGGGAACTCATCAAGGTCAACAGCAATAGCGGCGAATATATCTCCCGCGCCTGACAGACCCTGTGCGGGTTATACATTGCGCATCGGAACGTCCGGTTTGTTACCACCAAAAGACCTTAGCGGCGCCTTGGAGACAACGGAAGCTAACCCAGCAACATGACACCATGTATCGCGTTCGTACCAAAGGACAATATACACAAGCATCCGCCCTGCCCTATGATATCTACCTGTGGCAGCTAACAATAAATTTTCATACAAGTCACTATCACACCAGGCCTCCCCTCGACGGGTGTGGATCTTGATGTCAGGCAAAACCAGTATCCGGGTGTTGCGGGTACACGCAATATCCGGAAAACATGTTCGACACTCACGTTTAGAAAGCAGTTGGCACCCGCATGAAAGAAGACAGACAACGTGTTACCGAGAGGCGCACAGGCTTTGTCTGCACTGAATTACCCTTCATGGCAGCCGCAGGCCTGACAGTCGCACAGGAACGGCGCCATATCCAGGACAGACGTGCAGGCAGTGTCAAACATTACTCTCTTGATTCGGAAGACAAGAACTGACATTCCTTTCAGAAAGAGATTACAAACCGGCTGGTGACGGTATTTTTTTAACGCCAATGCCGGAATGTAACTGAATCAGCAATAAGAATTCCCCGTGGCCCCTGGACTGCCATCATTACCAGTACAGCAAACAGTGTCAGGTGGATCGTTTGCATCATACCCCCCTCCATCTCCAGACGTACGTATAACACTGTCGCGCACATCCCTTGAATCCAGGCTGACAGACAGTTACGCCGCGGTAATATCCCCTCAGGTCAAAGGCCACATGATGTGTTCAGGTCAACGGCTTGAATGCCATTGCCTCGGAAATTTCATTACTCGATTCAGCGTGTTGCCGCTATGACACCAGGAAATTCCTGCCCATAAAAAAAGGCGGCTGGTTAGGGGGCAGCCGCCTTAGCTCGGAGGGCTTTCGATGAAATGCTCTCTGCACATGTCTGAGTGGGGGTGACATGTGCCTTCATGGTAGCCGTTCACGATCCGATTTTCATCAAATTGGGGTGCGACATAGTGTCGCATGTTGACATCCCGTGTTCAGGAAGCGTTGCTTTAACTCCGCTTGCGGACAGCATTTCCATATAGTAACGATCGCAGATGGCAGGCATTTTCGGCTCCTTTTCACCATCAATTTCTGTTACCTTCAGACCACTTGCAGTTTGACAGGCCATAGCCGGACATGACCATTGTTAAGGATAATCTGAATATGTCGACACCCCGGCGAAGTCCGGGGTCCAGGACAGGCTTTCACGGGTTCTTCGCTTCACTCACCCTGCGGGCCGCCTTCGAGCGTTCAACACGCCATGCGCCCTTCGCCGGAATGATGCATCGGATCTGGTCCCGGCCCTCCTGAAACCCTACTGGCAGTATTGAGGATCTGATGAAAGGTGCAGTGGCAGCCGGACATCCAGCCACGGCCGAGGCAGCCGCATGGGCGCTGGAGGAAGGCGGCAATGCCTTTGATGCAGCCCTCGCCGGACTGTGCGCTGCCTGTGTCGCTGAACCTGTGCTGACCTCACTGGGCGGTGGGGGTTTCCTGCTGGCGCACCAGGGTGGCGGCAGGAACACGCTGTACGACTTCTTCGTACAAACACCGCTACGCAAGCGTAGCGTGTCCGAACTGGATTTTTACCCCATCGTCGCGGACTTCGGTACGGCACAGCAGGAGTTTCACATCGGCAGGGGCAGCATTGCCACGCCCGGCACGGTCAAGGGCCTGTTTCAGATTCACTCCGAGCTGGGCACCCTGCCGATGCGAGAGATCGTGCAGCCGGCCATGGATTTTGCACGCAACGGCATCGTGATTAACCGGCTGCAGGCCTATATCTTCAGCGTGGTCGCGCCCATCTATCTGGCCACCCGTGATGCCCGGCGTATCTATTCGAGCAGCCGGATCGATACCAGGCTGGCGGTAGAAGGCGAGAAGCTTCGTCAGCCCGATCTGGCAGATGCCCTGGAGTTGCTGGCGATAGAGGGGGAGCAGCTGTTTTACCAGGGCGAGATGGGAGACGCACTGGTTGCGGCCTGTGAGTCCCGGGGCGGTCAACTGCAGAAGGCAGATCTGGCTGATTACCGGGTGGTCAAAAGAAAGCCACTGGGCTATCGCTACCTGAATGCACACATTCTGACCAACCCGCTACCCTCCAGCGGCGGCAGCCTGATCCGCTTTGCTCACGCCTTGCTGGAGCCTCATAATCAGGGTGAATTCGGTTCCCTACAGCACCTTGGACTTCTCGCCGAGGTCATGAAGCAGACCAACCTTGCACGGCTTGAAAACGGGCAGGCAATAAACGGCAGCAGCGGTAATATCCTGCATGCAGAAACCATTGCCCGGTTTCAGTCAGCACTGGCAGGGCACCCTGTCAGCAGCCGCGGCACCACTCACATCAGCGTTGTCGATGCCAGTGATAACGCCGCCTCGCTCACCCTTTCCAATGGAGAAGGCTCGGGATATGTCCTGCCCGGCACGGGCATCATGCTCAACAACATGCTCGGCGAGGAAGACCTCAATCCGGGCGGATTTCACCAGTGGAACGCCGATGTTCGAGTGTCCTCCATGATGTCGCCCACCCTCGCCATTGACCATGATCGTGTCATGGCACTGGGCTCCGGCGGTTCCAACCGACTACGCACGGCCATTCTGCAGACGCTGAACAACCTCTACTACTTCGGGATGGATGTGCGCGAGGCGGTGAACAGCCCGCGACTCCATGTAGAGAAAGACCTGCTCAGTATCGAGCCTGGATTTCCTGAAACCGCGGTGCAAGCAGTCTGTGCCAGTTACCCCGAGCATCACCGCTGGTCGGAGCAAAACCTGTTTTTCGGTGGCACCCACACGGTCATCCGCAATGGCCGTGGTTTCAGCGGTGCCGGTGATCCGCGCAGGGGCGGTGTATTCCTTGCTGTCTAGCCACCCTGAGCAGCGACACGGTCAGTAATACTGCCGCCAGCATGGGAGGCTTACTGACCAGACAGATACTGAAAAGTGAAGCACATGCACTGCGTATCGCCAGTGGATGGAACTGCTGCGCAATAGTCAGCAGCGTAAACACCATCGTCTGCCAGTGGTTGATGCCCCGGGTACAAGACCACGCCTGGGTGCCAATGGATATGACACCGATAAACAGCCAGATGAATAGCATGTGCTGCCACATGCCGTGCGCAAGAATCGTTTGCCGGGGCTGGCGTGGCACGCAGCGTGGCCACTGCACGTTCGACACGACATTTCTGAGCCACACCGATGATCGCTTTTAGCAGTACGCTGACAGCAATTGCGATCGTATCCTGCGGGTCGACCTGCAGATGATCGAGCACCTCGGCCACGGGATGCAGATGCCAGACGAAGCCTTCCCCCGAGTCGTCCTGAACGATCGCCTGGTCGGCATTTGTTGCTTTATTCACGTCAGTAAACCATGACAAGAGATCGAGTTGCTGTCCCTTCATGCGCATGCGCGTCGCCCGTGCACCACGCAACAGGCCAGGTAAAGGCCTGCCGCTGGCGGATACACAATTATTACTACCATGGGGAAACCTGGACAGCCTTGTTCCTGGAGCCAGGCTTCGTTACCCTTCGCTGCCATGGAGGTTCAACCGGCATGACTCGCACGACTGTTGAGCGGGCATACCAGATAAACTAACAGGTAAAAGCACTGACTTTTCTGGGCAGAGATTGATCCTGATCAATACGAAAATTTCCTGTCTGTCGTCCAATACGATGGGTATACGGGTAGCTCTCCTATTTACTATTCGGGTGAGTCGCGCAGGCACACCACATATGACCGGAGTGGCACAATGCAAACACATATCACAGGGACCTGATGCATGACACATGATGAAATTATCAAGACGATAATTGAATCTGCCGGGGCATCGCATGACACCGCACGGCGGCATTTACTGCAGTATTTATGTCAGCTACAACAGCGGCTATCGTACATTCCCGCGGACGCGATCACACAACTGGCCGGCTTGACGCAGCTGCCCGAATCGGAAATTCATGGTGTCATCGAATTCTATTCCTTCCTGCACAAACACCCGCGTGGCGACTATGACATCCTGCTCAGTGACAGCATCACCGATCACATGCTCGGCTCCCGCAAACTGTTGCAACAACTCTGCACCCGACTTGGTGTGAAACCCGGCGTACCGCGAAGCGATGGCCGGGTCACGGTGGACACCACCTCCTGCACCGGGCTTTGCGACCAGGGACCCGCACTGCTGGTCAATGGCTATGCCGTCAGCCGGCTCGGCGAGCAGCGTATAGAACAGATCTGCCAGCTTATCGAGACAGCAACCGAAGTTTCACAATGGCCAGCCGAATTCTTCGACATAGAAGACAACATCCGGCGGCGCGACCTGCTGCTGGCGGAGGAAACCACGGCAGCCAGCCCCGACGGCAGCGCCTTGCGTGCCCTGGTTGAAAACGGCAGCGATGCCCTGCTCGATGCCATCGAAAAATCCGGCCTGCGCGGCCGCGGTGGCGCGGGCTTCCGCACCGGCATGAAATGGCGATTCTGCAAGCAGGCCGAGGCCGACAGCCATTATGTCGTGTGCAATGCAGATGAAGGCGAACCCGGCACCTTTAAGGACCGGGTGTTGCTGAACAACTACGCCGACAGTGTCTTCGAGGGCATGACCCTGTGTGCCGGCATCATCGGCGCACAGCAGGGTTACCTCTACCTGCGCGGTGAATACCGCTACCTGCTCGAACCGCTGCAAGCAGTACTGCAAAAACGTCGCGACAATGGCCTGCTCGGGCAAGGCATACTCGGCAAGGACGGTTTCGACTTCGACATCGACATTCACCTCGGCGCCGGTGCCTATATCTGCGGCGAGGAGTCGTCGCTGATCGAATCGCTGGAAGGCAAGCGCGGCATTCCGCGCAAACGTCCACCCTTTCCGGTGACGCACGGCTACCTGAACAAACCGACCGTGGTCAACAATGTCGAGACCTTCATGGCCACCGCCAAAATCGCGGCGCTGGGTGCCGACTGGTTTTGCCATGCCGGCACGCCCGAGTCCACCGGCACCAAGCTGCTTAGCATCAGCGGTGACTGCGAACGACCCGGCATCTACGAATATCCGTTCGGGGTAACCATCAAGCAGGTGCTGGAAGACTGTGGCGCGGCAGACACGCAGGCCGTGCAGATTGCGGGCGCCGCGGGCACCACCCTGCCAGTGACCGACGCCAATCGCTGTATCGCCTTCGAGGATGTCGCCACCGCCGGCTCGTTCATGGTATTCAACAAGGAGCGCAAGCTGCTCGACATGGTGCAGAACTTCGCGCATTTCTTCGTGCACGAAAGCTGCGGATTCTGTACCCCCTGCCGCGTTGGCGGCTCCCTGCTGAAAGACCTGGTCGAAAAACTCGTCAACGGTCACGCCACGCAGTACGATGTCGCTGAAATGAAACAGATCGGCGCCCTGATGCAAGGCACCAGCTTCTGCGGACTCGGCACGACCGCTGCGAACCCGGTACTCGATCTGCTAAACCGCTTCCCGCAACTGGTCGATCAGCAATTGACGCACAGCGGCTACGAACCGGCGTTCGATCTCGACGCCGCCCTGCAGGATGCGCGGGACATCACCGGGCGTGATGACGCTGACGCACACATCGAGGCCAACACATGAGCGACACCAAAACATTCAGCCTCGACGGCGTTGACATTGAATTCAGCGACGGCGACACCATCATGGATGCCACACTGCGGGCCGGCGCCTACATACCGCACCTCTGCCATAATCCCGAATTCACACCGCACGGCAGCTGCCGCGTGTGCGTCGTCGCGGTCAATGGCCGACGGGTATCTGCCTGCACCCAGCCAGCGGCCGAGGGGCTCGAGGTGGACAACGGCTCCGATGCCATTGTCGAGGAGCGCCGCAACCTGCTGCAGATGCTGTTCGTCGAGGGCAATCATGTCTGCCCCGGCTGTGAAAAAAGCGGCGCCTGCCAGCTGCAGGCCGTGGCCTACTACACCGGCATGCTGTCGCCCCATTACACCCATTTTTTCCCGCAACGCTCCGTGGATGCCTCGCACCCGGATACCGCCATCGATTTCAACCGCTGCATTCTCTGCGAGCTGTGCGTACGCGCCAGCCGTGACGTTGACCACAAGAACGTGTTCTCGCTCGGCGGCCGCGGCATTGACGCACAGCTGGTGATAAACTCGCCCAGCGGTAAGCTCGGTGACAGCAGCTTTGCCGCCACCGACAAGGCCGCTCATGTCTGCCCGGTCGGTGCGATCCTGCCCAAACACCGTGGTTACGAGCAGCCCATCGGCAAGCGCCTCTACGACAGGCAACCGATCAGCATCGTTGGCGATGTCGCTGCAAATGAACCCGGCAACAAGGGAGACGGAAATGGCTGATAAAATCAGGGTGGCAACGGCTTCACTGTGCGGCTGCTTCGGCTGTCACATGTCGCTGCTGGATATCGACGAGCGCATTATTGACCTGGTGCAACTGGTGGAATTTGACCGCTCGCCGATCACCGACATCAAGACGGTGGGTGATTGCGACGTTGGCATTATCGAGGGTGGTGTCGCCAATGCGGAAAACGTCGAGGTATTGCGTGAATTCCGCAAACACTGCAAGGTGCTGGTTGCGCTGGGTGCCTGCGCGGTCAACGGCGGCATACCGGCGATGCGCAATTCATTCGAGTTGAAGGAATGTCTCGAGGAGGCCTATATCGACGGTATCGGCGTGGATAACCCGCAGATACCCAGCGACGTGGAAATCCCGATGTTGCTCAACAAGGTGCACCCGATCCACGAGGTAGTCAAGGTCGATCATTTCCTGCCCGGTTGCCCGCCATCCGGCGACACCATCTGGACGTTCCTGACGGAATTGATCGAGGGCAAGCCCATCAGCTTCCCCTACGAGCAGATCCATTATGACTAGACCGGGCCAAAGGGTCTGCCACATAAACACGGGCCTCACCGGCCACACGCTACATTCAATTATTCACAGGACACACTGATGTCATCAAACCTCGAAACCGCCACGAACCCGGAAAAACTGGAACGCATCGTGATCGAGCCACTGACCCGTGTTGAGGGTCACGGCAAGGTAACGCTGCTGCAGGACGAGAACCTGCACATCAGGCAGGCGCGACTGCATATCGTCGAGTTTCGCGGCTTCGAAAAATTCATCCAGGGCAGACCCTACTGGGAACTGCCGGTACTGGTACAGCGCCTCTGCGGTATCTGCCCGGTCAGCCATCATCTCGCGGCAGCCAAGGCCACCGACATGCTGGTTGGTGCCACGCAACTCACTCCGACGGCAGAGAAAATCCGTCGCCTGATGCACTACGGGCAAACCCTGCAGTCGCACGCACTGCATTTTTTCCACCTGTGCTCACCCGACCTGCTGTTCGGTTTTGATGATGAGGTCCGGCATCGCAATATCATCGGCGTGATCGAAGACCACCCGGAGATTGCCAAACAAGGTGTGCTGTTGCGCAAGTACGGCCAGGAGGTCATTCGCCTCACGGCCGGCAAGCGCATTCACGGCACCGGTGCGATTCCGGGCGGCGTCAACAAGTCGCTGAATCGCGAGGAAATCGACTATCTGCAGAAAGACATCGAGCAGATAGTGCAGTGGGGACAGGATGCGGTCGAGCTGATCAAGCGCATTTTCGCCGAGCAGCTCGACTACCACATGGCCTTTGCCAGCATTGACACCAACATGCTGAGCCTGATCGGCGCGCACGGTGAATTCGATATCTACCACGGCGGACTGCGCGCCAGGGACGCGAATGGCGGCATGATTTTCGACCACGTCGATTACACCCGTTACAACGATTACATCCGTGAAGGTGTGAAGAACTGGAGCTACATGAAGTTTCCGTTCATCGAGTCGCTCGGTGCAGAGAATGGCTGGTACCGGGTCGGGCCACTGGCGCGCGTCAATAATTGCGATTATTTCACTACGCCACTCGCCGAACAGCAGCGCCAGGTCTTCATGGAAGCCGGTCATGGCCGACCGGTGCAGGCCTCGCTCGCATTCCACTGGGCTCGGCTGATAGAACTGCTCTACTGCACCGAGGCCATCAGGGAACTGCTGCTGGACCCCGATATCAGCGGTACCGAACTGGTCAGCAAGGGTGCGCTTCAGAACTGCGGCATCGGCGTACTGGAAGCACCACGCGGTACGCTGTTTCATCATTACGAAATCGATGATGACGGCATCGTCAACAAGGCCAACCTGATCGTTTCCACCACCAATAACAACCAGGCAATGAACGAGTCGATTCGCCAGGTATCGAACATGTACCTTGACGGCCAGCAGCTGACCGAGCCGCTGCTCAACCAGATCGAGGTTGCCATTCGCGCCTATGATCCCTGTCTCTCATGCGCGACGCATGCGATGGGCAAGATGCCGCTGGAAATCACCCTGCTGAACGAGAAACAGGAAGTCATCGACCGGCTCGAGAAACGGGTCACGGGAGAGATACAGCGTACCGCGTCCTGAGCAGCGGCACGGTTCATTGTTCGCAAGGCACCTGAATGTTGCCGCAGTCACATCATCCGGACCTGGTATTCACCTGGGGTAATCCATCACGCGGCGACGATGCACTCGGACCGGCAATGTACGCCTTGTTGCAGCAGGAAGACCTCGACGGTGTCGACCTGCTCACCGACTTTCAGTTGCAGATAGAACACGCCACTGACCTCCAAGGCCGCGAGCGAGTGCTGTTCGTGGATGCGAGCACCTCGGCGGACATACCGTTCGAGTTTATGCAACTGCAACCGCAACAGGACGCCAGCTACACCACACATGCCATGAGTCCGCAGGCATTACTGTCAGTGTACCGCCAGGTCTATGACTGCGCGCCACCGCCGGCCTGGCTGCTGTCGATACGTGGCTACGAATTTGCGCTTGGACTGCCGCTGTCACCCGCCGCAAGCGAAAACCTGCAGGCAGCGTTCAGTCATGTAAGGCACTTGCTTGACCCGGCACAATCAGCAGACTGGAATGAGCGATGAGTCACCCCCCGACTGACCACACTCAAGTTGGCTGGACGTTACGAACGTCAGCGTGATGGCGGCGTGTTGACAAACCAGCGGCTGACCAGCAGCGAGAGCAAGGCCCAAACACCTCCGGCAATCCAGCCGGCAATGATATCAGTTGGCCAGTGAACACCAAGGTAGACCCTGCTAATGCCAACCAGAAAGGTCAGCAACAATGACCAGCCGAGGACATAGAGCTTGATGCTGAGCTTGCTGCTTGCGTGTGCCAGCAGGGCACCCAGGGTCAGAAACGCCACCGCAGACATCATGGCATGGCCGCTGGGAAAACTGCTCATTGCAGCGGCGGTTGAATGCGGAACAAGATCAGGCCGGGGACGCTCAAAGAATTCCTTGAGCAGACTGTTGAACAGTGAGCCACCCACAATTGCAAGTAACACAAAAAGCGACATACGCGGCTTGTGCTGCAGCAGGAAATAGCCACACACCGCAAGCGTCAGCATACCCAGGGTGATGACGCCGCCCAGCGCCGTCACATCACGTACAATCACCTGAAGCCACGCCGGGCCAACAGGTTCTGCAAGGTCTGCCGGGTTGCGCATCATCAACAGCAGCTGCCGGTCAAACCCCTTTGTCTCGCCATTGACCACCTCCCCGGTCAATTTGATAAAGGCAAACAGACCAAGCGAGATGATAACGACGATGATTTCCGTGAGATATTCCGGCAGATATCTGCTGTCGGCGGTGTTTGGAACTGACGATGACATAGCCGTTACATTTTGCTCCCCGCTACTACGTAGATGAATTGATCTCGATCAATAACCATATCATGTCATTTGTTATAATCCCGCTCTTTATGGCATACGGAGGGCTGGAAAATGGGAGAGAGTAAACTCAACAAGCTGATAACGACACACAGGGGACCTGGCGAGGTACAGGATTGGATATTTTCGCTGACCCCGATTGGCGTGGCTTTTGTCTTTTACATTGTTTTTATCATGTCCACGGAGATCGAACCCAAGGCGCTGTTTATCGCCTTCGGAGCAGCAGCCGGCTTCATCGGTCTGGAAAGCTATTGGATCATCCGCGGCTGGCGCAACAATCATTTCATCACTATTGTGATGGGACTGTTAGGCATCGCCCTTACGGTGGGCCTGCTTGGCCTTTACCTGTACATCGTGTAGCGGGATACAGGCACCTGCTCCGGTCCAGCTACCCTGCCCACATGGCCGGAGCAGTTCCAGGAATGACTTGTTCATCCTCCATGCTGATCGACGCATTAAACCAGAATCGCTACCGTGCTCGACATCCAAGCCTGGTTCGGTATGAGGTGGCCACTATCCTGACTCAAGCCTCAGCCGGAAATACTGAAACAGGCTAACTGTCCTCATTCCCGGGGATCTGGGCCAGATTGGCCTGTATTGCTGCCCGCCCCTCTTAGATAATAATAATGATGGCATAGATTTTCGTGATAACCATGCCATGTAAAAGGTAGATAAATCAGTGGACAACCACTTTGTGGGTATTCATTGCTAATTAGAATCATTTTCATAGACCAGGTGGGTTATAGCTGGGTACCCGTATTTCCTGTATGGTCAAGTCGCGTTCATAAAGAAAAAGGTGAACACTATGGCTTTATTAAGAACCATGAATGTTGAACCTGAAATCGTCAGCAACACAAAGTGCGATCTGAATTACGCTTGCCTGTCGGGAGAAGCTGTGTGTGATGTGGAACTGTTTGAAGACAGGGAAATGCAACTTCTCCGTTGCAAGGACGAGAGGTCGTGCGCCTTCAAGAAAAAATACCAGGGCCACTTTATCTGTACCTGCCCGGTCAACAAGGCCTCGCTGAACATCAACTGATCATCGCAAACGAATGCGACCGAATGTGACTTCGGCATTCTGATACTGCGACCTGCCGGCTACTGCGGACGGAGCTTACTTCAACCCACCTTCGGGATATTCCGCAAGGTTGGTAACACTGGCATCGATGCCGTTGTTGCTCGCCTTGACCTGGAATTTAATATTTTTTACGCGCTTGAAATTCACGGCAAATTCACCGGCATTGAATTCATTTAACGCAACCACGTAATGGTGGCTGCCATTGTAATCAAGACTCCTGAAGTACCAGTGCCGCACATGCAGGTTATGATCATTATCAACGCCTTCGTAAAACAAACATTCGACATTGTTACCCGTACCGATAGTCAGCAACCTGCTTCTTGGCAAGTCCTTGAACCGCGAGGGGGTCTCGCGCGGAAACTCGCCTGAACAGATGAACGCACCGCCGAGCGGAACCTGTGCATTTTCCTCTATTATCGTCGTATAAAACTCGTCACTGCTGTAGTAATAATTCGAGTCAGCAGCTTGTGTCACTGCTGAAAAGGCTAATGACATCGCCATACCAGGCCCGCACAAACAGTTCAAGAGGCGTGATTTTTTCATACTGATCTCTCCGTAAAACGATTCATTCATTCACGTAACTATTCACCCCGGAGACACGGAGAACGCACTAGTAACGGATCGCGGGTGTTTCTATCCTGAGGCCATTGGAACGCGACATGATGTACAGCTCCAGCAGTTTGTTCTCCTCGGAGTCCGCATCAAAAGGCTCGGCTCGCATCAAGCCAAGGCATTGCCGTATGCGCTGGTTAAGGCTGGTTATTTCTCCAGTATCAAGCCGGTAGGCAGGAAAACCATTGCCCTGGCCCTGGCTGATTTTCTGACCGCGTATCATCTGACCGGGATAGACGTCATGGCACTGGTAGCAGGCCATGTCGATCAGACCATATCGGGTCCTGTACAGTTCTTCACCCTGCTTCAGCAACTCAGCCACCTGTCCATCGGTTCGCACATTGACGGGCTCGCCCAATGCACGGTTGCGGACAAAGGCCTCCAGGTCGACGAGCTGCGGATGGTCGGTTGGCAATGGTTTACTGCCGGCATTACCTTCACGGCAACGGCTGATCCTTTTCTGCAGCGTTACGATCTCCCCGGCATCCTCACCGTAAACAGGGTAGCGGGCAATATGCTGCGTATTCAGTTTTGCAGCGTCCGTGCCATGACAGTCAGCACAGGATCTGTCGGCGCCACCCTGTGTATTGTTAAACAGACTCTGGCCGCGCTCGACGGCAATCATCCCCGGGTTCTCGAACTCATCGTCCTGCATGGCGCGTGACGCCGGTTTGATATAGTCATAGCCTGACTTGGTTTCATCAGCCAGGGCAGTGGCTGCCACAACGGCCAGCAGCAGGCTGCAGAGCAACAGGATTGTGTTATTGATACGCATCATTTCAGCGTCGCCAGGTAGGCAATGACATCCTCAACCTGCTGTGCCGTGAGGAAGGTTCTGCCACGGTATTTTTCACCGGGGCGGTTGATGAGTCGCGGATCGCGATAGAAGCCGGGCATGATCGACATCGGGTTGATGTTGCGCGTGTCGACGACCCGCAGACGTATCATCGGCAAGGACAGGCGCGAGGCAATTCCCGCCAGTGGCGGCCCGATGGTGCCGTAGGCTTCGACATCGGGGATGGGTAACTGATGACACGCCAGGCAATTGCCGCGACTGCCGTCAGACGCGATCTTGCTGCCACGTTGTGCATCACCTGCCAGGCCGCAAAGTGGGTCATTGATGCCGTAATCCACGACTTCCCAGCGGCAGTAATCATCAGGCAGACCAGCCTGACCCTCGGCCATCACCGGTAACGGTAAACAGGTCAGCAGAACAAGAAGCAAGATCCTGTGAAGTTGCATTGCTTGGCTCATGGTTGTGGCGACAGTTGGAATAGAGGCGCAGGTTACTGCTGCAGCACACAGTGTGCTCTGCGCGGAAGTCTACCAAAAAATCAACATAAAGGGGACCGAACAACCCGGAGCGTACGATAGCAGCTGTTAGGCACGCAAATCAGGAAGTACACGCGGGATTCCATTCGGCAAGTATGGAAAATCCTCTGTGTCATGGATAAACTACGCGCAAGAATTCAACATTTTAGCTATGATGCTTGTCCCGCAGCGTCCATGCTATCCACCCCGTACGCCGCGTTCACACACGACCGTGAGGAATGGCGGTATGACTGGCGGACTTCGACGAGTCCGGATATTAAGGAAACGCTTTTAGATGCTCACTCATCCAATGGCTCGATTCACATTCTTCCTCGCAGTGCTTTTCCCGCACACCACACAGGCGGAGGAACACTGGTACAATTATGAGCATCTAACCTTCTCGGCAGGTACTTATATACACTACGACCCCGACGAAGATCATAAAGGCAACAGGATATTTACCAGTCTGGAAGCGGTAAAAGCGAATGACTGGTCATACGGTTTGGCCTTGTTCAATAATTCCTTCGACCAGTTCTCCCAGTATTTATACGGCGCCAAGACCTGGAATTTTCATGACCGGCTTGAAGGCTTCCATGCCAAGATAACCGCCGGACTGATTCATGGCTACAAGGGCGAGTTCAAGGACAAGATCCCGAATAACGGCACCGGCATTGCACCGGCGATTATCCCGGGCATAGGCTACAAGAAGGGGCGCTTCGGGGGCGATATTTTTATACTGGGCACTGCAGGTCTGCTATTCACAGTGGGCATGGATTTCTGACCACCAGCGACAGAAATCAAATCAGGCGCGCCTTCTCAGGAAGGTCAAAACAAAGGCGGCGCTTTCATTGAAAGCGCCGCCCCGTGAACTTGTGAATCGATACGGCAACAGCCGTTTCGGTGAAGCGAGTGTTTACTCCGCGGGCTCCAGCGATATCGCCAGGGCCTCGGTATAGGTGACCTCGACAATGTCGCCCTTCTTCAATTCCTTGAGATAGTGTTGCAAATCCGGTGAGTGCTTTAACGAGATCTTGCGCAGTCCACGATCCGGGCTGCGGAAAGAAATAAACTTCTGGTAGGGATCGACAAAAACAACCTCGGCCCTGCGCGTCACTTCTATACCAGCGGCGCCAGCAGGTTTTTCTCCTGCAGGTGCCGAAATCCTCGCCGCGCCTGCCGTGGTACCGAGTTCGGCATCACCACCGGCCTTGACGACATCGACAATCGCGCTCAGGTAATACTGGATGTTGACCTTGTCACCGACCTCGACCTGCGGCAGATTCTTCACCTGCTCGGTCACCTGGATGACAGCCGCATTACCTTCCGGTCCCTCGATGGTAACCAGACGATTGGGGATATCGACCGCCGTTACCGTGGCAGTTAGCTCAACCAGTGTCTCCGTGTTGAGCCCTTTCGGTGGCTCCATGCGCATGTCCGGTGAGGTATCGACCTTGTCCATTTCCGGGTCAGTGTCCATGGCTGCCAGCGAGGGTATGGCCGTCATGAGCAACGAACAGGCCAGTAATATATTGATGCTTTTCATTGTTGATTCTCCATTGGTTTAAACTTTTCCCGGCTTTCAATTTTCGGGATCAGGAAGATTAACCCGCCTGCCTGTGAAGTAGCAACCAGCAGAGTCATTGGCACGTGTTCCAGGTCTGCAGGAACGATGCCGGTTGTTCCCAGCCCGATGAGAACGCCGTCTCTGTTAGCGGTTTCCTTGTACATATAATCCCCTGTTCCTGAATGGTTAATAACGCTTATCCGTGCCGGATGGTACCCATCCGTCCCTGCTGATAGTCCTGGATAGCCTGATCGATCTCTTGCCGTGTGTTCATCACGAACGGGCCGTGCTGCACCACCGGCTCCCCCAACGGCACACCACCCAGCAGCAGCAACTGCGTTGTCGCCGTCGCGGTTGCCGGCACTGACAGGTTGACACGATCGCCCTGGCCAAGCACGCCCATCTCGCCATCCGCCAGGGGCTTGCCATTGGAGAGCAGTTCACCTGAAAAGACATACAGCAGGGCATTGCTGTCCGCAGCCAGCGGTTGATCGATGTTTGCGCCCGGTTGCAGCATCCAGTGCTGGTAGACTATCGGGGTATGCGTATCGATGCGCGCGCTGACACCCAGTGCCTCACCCGCAATCACGCGTACCCGCGCCAGCCCGTCCTCACTGACGGCTTCAGGGATTTGACTGGCAGCAACCTCCTGGTAGCGCGGCGCCGTCATCTTCAAGCGCGACGGCAGATTGACCCATATCTGGAAACCGTGTACGCGTCCGCCCTCTTCCAGTATGCGTGCCGAGGGCATTTCTGAATGCACCACGCCGCGCCCGGCAGTCATCCACTGCACGTCACCGGGTTGCAGGCGGCCGGCATGCCCGGCCGAGTCGCGGTGTTCAAATTCACCCGCCAGCATATAGGTCACCGTTTCAAATCCGCGATGCGGATGATCCGGTGCACCGATGGCCTCACCCGGTGGGTAGTCCACCGGACCCATTTCATCAATCATCAGGATCGGGTCTATGTAGCGCACACCGGGCGCAGGCAGCGGCCGCCTGATCTGGAACCCGCCTCCTTCTGTCTGGCGACGGGCCTTGATTACTTGCTTGATGGTTCTGTACATGGCTGACCTCGGCAATCGGGTAATTGATCAGAAGGGGACAGCTTATCGTTTACACTTTAAAGATAAACAGGCATTTTGTTGACACAATGTCCACAAAATATTGACAATAACGCCATGGATCTCCTCGCCAGCATGCATGTCTTCACCCATGTCGTCGAGGCCAATGGCTTTTCGGCAGCAAGTGCCCGGCTGGATCTATCGCGCGCGGCCGTCAGCAAACACATCGCACAACTCGAGACACACCTGGGTGGCCAGTTGCTGCAGCGCACCACACGCCGGATCAGCCTCACGGAAGTCGGACAGGCTTACTACGAGCGCTGCAAGCAGATTCTCGAGGACGTCGCCGATGCCGAATGTCACGTCACCGGCCTCAGTACGGAACCCCGGGGCACCCTGCGCCTGAATGTTCCCATGACCTTCGGGATTAAACAGATTGCCCCCCTGCTGAACCGACTGACCATGCAATACCCGCAACTCTCAATCGACCTGTCCCTGAGCGACCGGCTGGTTGATGTCGTTGAAGAAGGCTACGACCTGGTGATACGCATCGCAGACCTGAAGGAATCCAACCTGGTTGCCCGACGACTGGCGCCTTCCCGTCACATCCTCTGCGCGGCACCCGGCTACCTCGACCAACACGGCAGGCCGGAGACTGTGGATGAGCTGACACGCCACCCGTGTCTGCGTTATGCCTACACAAAAAACAGCCATGAATGGCGCCTGTTTAAAAACAGGGTCGAACACCGTGTACGTATCAAGGGTCCGTTGCTGGTCAATAACGGTGACGCCCTGTGTGCGGCCGCTGAACACGGCACCGGCATCACACTGTTGCCAACATTCATCGCCGGTGATTCCATCCGCAACGGCAAGCTGGAAGTTCTCCTGCCCGACTACGATTGCCCTGAACTCGGCATTTATGCCGTTTACTCATCCCGACGCCACCAGTCAGCAAAGGTACGCGCGCTGATTGACTTTCTTGCCGGTGAAATCAGTGACCCGCCCGGCTGGGATGCGGGAATTTTTACGCACCCGCATTAGCCGAGTCGCATCGGCTAGCTATCCACCCCGGATTCCAGCACTTCCCAGCGCTCAAAACAGACCTCGAGTTCCTCCTCGATGGTCTGCAAGCGCTCCAGTACCACGTTGACCTGTTCATGAGACTGCTGGTAGAAACCAGGGTCGCCAATGGCTGCCTGCAGCTGTGCCTGCTCTGTTTCCAGTTGCTCGATTTTAGCAGGCAGGGCCTCCAGTTCGCGCTGATCCTTGTACGACAGTTTGCCGGGTTTTGCCACCACCGGCGGCGCGGCCGTGGTCTTCACGGCCGCGCCGACGCTATCTTTCCTCGCTGGCTTGTCGGCTGCTGCCTTCTGGCGTAGCCAGTCCGAATACCCGCCGACATACTCGCCAATCACACCCTCCCCCTCGAACACCAGTGAACTGGTAATCACGTTATCGAGAAAGGCACGGTCGTGGCTGACCAGCAGCAGCGTGCCCTGGTACTCCATCAGCAGTTCCTCGAGCAACTCCAGTGTTTCCACATCGAGATCGTTGGTAGGCTCATCCATCACCAGCAGATTCGCCGGTTTCGCAAACAGGCGTGCCAGTAACAGGCGATTGCGTTCCCCGCCGGAGAGCGTGCTCACCGGTGACTGCAGACGCTCGGGCGGGAACAGGAAATCGCGCAGGTAGCTGGCCACGTGCCGGTCACGGCCATTGACCAGCACATGCTGGCTGCCGTCAGCAACATTGTCCATCACGGTCTTGCCGCTATCGAGCTGCTCACGTTGCTGGTCAAAATACGCCACCTGTTGCCGTGTTCCGCGTCGCACCTGCCCGCTATCCGGCTGCAGCTCGCCAAGCAGCACCCTGATCAGGGTCGACTTGCCAGCACCATTGGGGCCAATGATACCCACCCGGTCACCACGCAGAATCGTGGTCGATAACTTGCTGATGACCGTATGCCCGCCAAAGCTCAGCGAAACATCCTCGGCCTCAAAGACCAGCTTGCCGGACTGCTCACCGCCGTCCAGTGCCAGCCTGGCAGTAGCCGAGCGATTGCGACGCTCGCGATACTGCTCCCGCAACGCCTTCAGTGCCCGCACGCGCCCCTCGTTACGGGTACGCCGCGCCTTGATACCCTGGCGAATCCACGTTTCTTCCTGAGACAGCTTCTTGTCAAACAGGGCGTTGTGTCGAGCTTCTACTTCCAGCTGTTCTGCCTTGCGACGTACATAGTCATCATAGCTTCCGGGCCATGACGCCAGCTGTCCCCGATCAAGCTCAATAATGCGCGTTGACAGGCGGCGCACGAAGGCGCGGTCATGGCTGACAAACAACAGCGCGCCGCCGTAGTCCACCATGAATTCTTCCAGCCAGGTAATCGCCTCGATATCGAGGTGATTGGTCGGCTCGTCAAGCAGCAGCACATCCGGGTCACACACCAGCGCTCGCGCCAGCATGACCCGGCGGCGCCAGCCACCGGATAGCGCATGGAAAACCGCATCACTGTCCAGTTGCAGGCGCGACAGCACGGACTCGACTCGTTGCTCCAGCTGCCAGCCATCAGCGGCTTCCAGTGCCTGCTGCAGGTCGGACAGTCTTTGCAGGGTCGCGGGGTTATCGGACTGTGCCAGCTCACTGGCCGTGTGATGGTAGTCGGATATCAGTTTACCGAGCCCCGGCAGACCAGCGGCAACCACGTCAAACACGGTGTCATTGCTGTCCATGCCAACCTCCTGCGCCAGGTAGGCAAGGCGCGTGGCCGGTCGGATCCAGCATTCACCGTCATCCGGGTGCACCTCACCGCTGAGCACACGCATCAGGGAAGACTTGCCTTCACCATTTCGCCCGATCAGGCACACACGCTCACCACGATGCACCTCAAGGTCCACCGCGTCCAGCAGCGCGCGGTGACCATAGGCCAGTGAGACTTTATTCAATCGCAACAGGGGCATTGATTCTCGGGTCCAGACAGGGAATGCCCTATTCTACGCATGCGGGCGCTGGATGTAACACGGGTTGGCCAGTATCATGATTCAATGACAACAGCCGCTGACATGAAATTCGAGTGCTACGCCGAGCGTCTGCTGAATCCGTTTCGCGGCATCATCAACACCATCCGTTACCAGTCGGCCGAGGCGGTGACCGCGGACGGGGTGCACTGGGATATCTACGTCAGCAACGAGGCCCTGCAGGGCGATCTTCCTGGCGGTGCGCGCGCGCAAGTCAGCGATATCCGTTTTGGCCGCTGGAGTGCTGACAGCGGTTTGCAGCGTGGCCCGATTTTCCCCTCCGAGGAATTCAGGGCTATGGAGGCCATGGGCACAACCGTCTTCAAACATCTGCTCGAGGTGCATGACGACATTCCATTTCCGTTCACCGACCGCTTTGAGTTGTGGCTGCTGGACAAGCAGCAGCGGCCACTGGTGTTGCTTGACAGTGCGGACGATGCAGACGCCATCAATCTCAAGCAAGCCTGTGTATGGCGCCCCGGAATAAACTGCCGCAAGACCTTTACCTCGGCAACGGCTGACAGTCTGGGCATTACTGCCTCGCAACACGGCGCCATAACGGACTATCTTGCAACCTACATCAATTCGCGTACCGCGGATATGGCCTGCGCCCAGATTTTTGAACGCAGCGAGGATCTGTCCGGCCGGGGACTGCATGGCATCAATCTGGGCGATGCACTGCAACAGCGCCGGCTGCCGGCCGGAGATTTCCCTGTTGTGCTGATCGAGGCACAGGCCCACGACGACAAACACAGGCAACTGCTGCATGACTTTAACTGCTGGCAGGCACCGTGGTTGCTGCTGCTACCGACACTCAGTCGCGAACAACGTCGCGACTGCGAGCTGCATGCCCGCGTACAGGCGCTGAAGGTTGCCAAACACTATCACCTCTACCCCGCGATTATCGACCAGACAGTGATCGATGCGGCACGTATCGAGGCACGCCTGCGCAAAACCGTGGCGAAGAAAAGACATGATGAGCCCCCCCTGTCACCTTTCTACCTGGAACTGGACCCTGAATAGCAAGACACCACAATGCGCGCGCAATCAACACCGGCCAGCGAACACGGCGGGCGTTGCAATGACTTTGTCATGGAAACCCTGGCGAACGGCGTCGGTCTGGAAATCCTGTCTCCATCGGCCACACGCTGTTATCTGCCTGCCGCTGTCTTCGAGCGCATGGACACGCACGCCGACGACCAGTTCTACGAAAAGACACGACTGGTACAAGCATATCGACCGCACTGCTATCGAGCAGATCAGCGCAATCCAGCGCCGCGGACTGAAACCCGGCGGCCCCGCCATCATCACATTTTCGGATCGCTGGTTCCCGACCAACGTCATCACGCTGTGGAGCGACCTGCATCCTTTATAACGGCTCGCCCTGGGGCAGGGATATTTCCGCGCCGCGGGAAACCTTGGCTCACTGAAAACAGAGACGGTACACGGGCTGCCGCGGCCACAAGATGATGACTACGCCCGGCAGCACGCCTTCCCGGGCCCGATCTTCGCGGTCAGGACTGAGACGACTGGTCGGGAATCGCTCACCACCAGGATCAGGCGTTTGCAGCAGACTTGCCGCGCACCCTGACGCGCACCGCATCCTCGAATTCCAGCTCCTCGAGGTGCGTCGTCATGATATGCAGTGTTTCCTCAATTTCCGGCAGGATGACATTTTCCAGTGCCCGTGCACGGCGTTCCGTCAGGCGGTATTCCACCAGCAGGCGATACAGGTTGCCGGATACGCCGGCGATCCGACTGCTCAAATCGAGCAGTTTGCGAAACGCCTGCTTGCAATTATTTGCCTCGGACGAGGGACAGGCAGCGACGACCGCGGCACTGTCTTCCTCCAGCTGCAAGCGGGTATCGGCGAGTGTCACGCCCATGAAATTACGTGTTTCAGTTTCGAAACGTGTTGCCTTGATTACAGCAGCAGGATAGACACTCAATCCCTGAAGGCCATGCTGGGCAACGGCGTGCAGCAGTGCAGTGACTGCCTGCTGACGCAACTGTTCGAATTCCTGCTGCAGGCGCTCGTACTCCGCCAGCTGGCGCAGCAATTCGGCGGCCAGTAACAGGCGCTTTTCATCGAGGAAATTATAGGCCTCGCTGACCACGAGCCGCTCGGACTTCAGTTCCAGCACCGCGGAACGCGTTGGCACTGTCCGCGTGGTGCTCATTGCGGTCGATCGTCCTCTTTAATGTACATGTCGATCTGCCGGTCACTGAGCCGATGCAGCTCCGAGATCGGCAGCGTGCGCAACAGTTGCCAGCCAATCGCCATGCTCTGTTCGAGGCTTCGCGCATCCTGCTGGTTGACCAGTTGACGCTCGAAAAGATCACCGAAATCCAGGAACAGCCGGTCGGTCTCCGCCAGTCCCTCGCGACCGACGACGCTGGCAAGCACACGCATATGCACAGCCCGCGCATAGGCCGCATACAGCTGGTTGGCAAGATCGGGGTGATCGGCATGGGTAAAACCCTCGCCGGTACCATCCTTCATCAGTCGTGACAGGCACGGCAGTACATTGACCGGCGGATAGATATCGGTGCGGGCGAGGTCCCGGTCCAGCACAATCTGGCCTTCGGTAATGTAGCCGGTCAGGTCCGGTATCGGATGCGTAATATCATCCGATGGCATGGTCAGGATCGGCAACTGTGTCAGTGAACCGACTTGTCCTCGGAGACTGCCGGCACGCTCATATAGGGTCGCCAGGTCCGAATACATATACCCCGGGAAGCCCTTGCGACTCGGCACCTCGCCGTGACTGGCGGATACCTCGCGCAAGGCCTCGCAGTAATTGGTCATGTCCGACATTACCACCAGCACATGCTTGCCCTCATCGAAGGCCAGGTATTCCGCTGCCGTCAAGGCGTAACGCGGCGCCAGCAGGCGCTGGGTACTCGAATCCGATGCCAGGTTCAGGAACAGCACCGTGTGTTCAAGCACACCGCTGTCCTCCATCTCGCGACGAAAACGCTCGGCGGTGTCATAGGACACACCGATGGCCACGAACACCAGTGCAAATTCGCCGGCTGCCGCATCGCGCAAACGCGCCTGCTGTGCAATCTGTATCGCCAGCAGGTCATGCGGCAAACCGGCACCGGAAAAGATCGGTAACTTCTGGCCGCGCACCAGGCTGTTCATCAGGTCAATGGTCGAGACACCGGTCTCGATGAAATCCCTCGGCACCGTGCGTGACGCCGGGTTGATCGAACGCCCGTCGATACGGCGCATTCCGACAGCAGCCACCGGCGGGCCATTGTCGATGGCCCGACCAACGCCGTCAAAGACACGGCCAAGCAGGTCGGGACCGACCGCAAAGGTCAGCGGTTCACCACGAAAACGCACCCGGGTATTGTCGAGATCCAGCCCGCTGGTCGATTCCAGCACCTCGACCGTCAGCGACTCGTGGCTCAGCGCGGAAATGCGTCCAAGGCGGGCATTGCCTTGCGCATCAACAACCTCGACCGCTTCATTGAGACCGACATTCACGGTGCGCTTCAGAAACAGCAGCGGCCCCTCGATGCGGGTCGCCACGAAATCAGCATAGACATCAGCGCGCATGATCAGCCCTCCCGTTGGTTAGTGCCGCAAACGCCCTGTCGAGTTCCTTGCCCAGCACCTCGAACCGTTCCAGTTCGTTGTTATCGATTTCTTCGCCCATGCGACGCAGTTGTCGCATCACCGGCAGGCTGTTGATGGCAGCGACATCAACGCCAGCCGTGACGGCACTGGCTGATAATTCGATAAAGCGGTCAAGCAGCTGCATCATGGCAACCTGCTTTACTGCCGGACAGAAGCGGTCGGTCTTCGAGAAGGCCGACTGGCGCAGGAAGGCCTCGTTGATCAGCTCGGCACACAGCAACACATTTTGCTGACGTGGCGGCAAGGCATCCTTGCCGACGATACGCGCCATGCGTTCCAGCTTGGCCTGCTCTTCCAGCAGGGCAAGGAAACGGCGGCGCTGCTCCGGCCATTGCGGATTGCCCAGTTCGCTCCAGAATGGCGCCAATACCTCGATATCCTGCGAATAGGAATTCAACGGGTGAATGGCAGGATAGAAACGTGCCTGTGCACGTGATGCATCCAGTGCCCAGAAACTGCGCACATAACGCTTGGTGTGCGTGGTCACCGGCTCCGAGAAGTCCGCCGATGGCGGGCTCACCGCGCCGATAATGCTGAGTGAACCAACTGTGCCACCCAGGGTAGTGACATGTGCCGCGCGCTCGTAGAAGTCGGCCTGTCGGCTGCTGAGGTAGGCCGGGTAACCGGCCTCACCCGGTAGTTCCCCGAGGCGTCCGGAGACTTCGCGCAATGCTTCAGCCCAGCGACTGGTCGAGTCCGCCATCAGCGCCACGCGCAGGCCCTGGTCACGAAAATATTCGGCAACCGTGACCGCGGTATAAATACTGGCCTCACGCGCCGCAACCGGCATGTTCGAGGTATTGGCAATGATGACCGTGCGTTCCATCAGCGGCCGGCCGGTCCTGGGGTCCTCCAGCTTTGGGAACTCGTCCAGCACACCCGCCATCTCATTGCCACGCTCACCGCAGCCGACATAGACGATAACGTCCGCATCACACCACTTCGCCAACGTCTCCTGCAACACCGTCTTGCCGGTGCCAAAGCCACCAGGCATGGCGGCACGGCTACCACAGGCCAGCGGAAACAGACAATCGAGAATGCGCTGCCCGGTAAAGAGCGGGCCTTCAACCGGGATACGCGCTTTCACCGGTCGTGGCTTGCGTACCGGCCACTGCTGCACCAGGCAGACGGGGTGCTCATCACCCTGCTCATCCCGTAGTACACACACTGGCACATCACCTGGATAGCTTCCGGTTGGCACGATATCGACAACCGTGCCGGACACGCCCGGCGGAACCAGACAGTCCTGCGCACGGGCATCGGTGCGCTTGACAACACCGATCACCTGTCCGGCCAGAAGTTGCTGACCTGCAGTGACCCGGGGCCGAAATGGCCAGCTGTGGCCATCCACCGAATGACTGATGCCCGGCGCAACATACAGACCCTGTGTTGTCAGCGGCCGCAGCAGGCCATCGAAGATATTGCCGAGCAAGCCTGGTCCAAGCGGCACCGACAGGGCCGCACCGGTCCCGGAAATGATGTCTCCCGGACGCAGGCCGGTGGTGTCCTCATAGACCTGGATCACCGCATAGGGACCATCGAGTCGAATGACTTCACCCAGTAGCTGTTGCTCGCCGACCAGCGCTGCCTCGTTAATACTGAAGGGCCGTGAAACAGTCGCCCGCAACACCGGTCCGCTGATCCAGGTAATGGTGGCATCGGCTTGCGACTGATGGAGATCCGGCGCAGTGCTCATGCCTCACCTCCAACACGCCCGGTACACAGCGCCAGCAATTCTGCATCGATGCGTTCCCGGTCATGCAACAGGCCGTCAATGGTCGCATCCATGCAGGTACCGTCGGCGCAGATGCGCAAACCGGCACTGATCTCGGCCTTTGCCTGCAGGCGAGGCGTCTTGCCACACACCGAGGATATATGTTGCAGCAGGTCATCGTGCTCGCTCATTGGCCAGTCGGCCGGGTGCTCGACGGTCCAGTCTTTGCCATCCAGGGTGGTCACAGCAACATTGACGAGCACCTCGCACCACTGTTGCCGCGACGCCGGTTGCTGCCAGCGCTGCTGCAATGCCGCCTGCAAGGCTGCACGTGCCGCGACCAGCAGAACACTATCATCGACCTGGCGCTGCTGACGCTCACGGGTCTGCTGCTGTGCCTCGTGAGAGGCCAGCGCATGTTCGACACGCCTGCGCGTTTCGGCATTTTCACTATGCATTCGTTGCCGCGCCTCGCGCCAGGCCGTCCGCAGCAGCGTCCTGACCTCTGCCTGTGAGTTCGCCCGGATAGCCGCACACTTTTCATCACGGTGCTGTGTCACCACATCCAGCAGGTGCCTGACCTTGTTGTCGAGGACACTACTCATTCGAGCACCCCGAGTTGCCGCCGTAGGCGGGTCGCCAAATCGGGCAGTACCGCCTGGCCACGCACATCGGGCACCACGACCACAGCCGGTGTCACCCTTGACAGTAGTCTGTCCAGATCCGCCACCGGGAGTTGTGCGGCAAGATCGGCACCGAGCAGCACCAGCGGCGCATCTGTACAGGCCTGCTCTATTTGCGTAAGGAGTTCGACGGTGTCCGGCACCTGCACGCGCAGACCGGCAAGCCGGTAACCGGTGGCACTCACTACATCGCCAATATAGACAGGTTCACTCACGAGATGGCACCTACAAAATACGGTTGAGGATGAGTATGGAAACAATCAGACCGTAGATGGCGATACCTTCCGCGAGGCCAATCATGATCAGCGTCCGTCCCAGCAGTTCCGGCTTCTCGGCCAGGGCGCCGATGGCAGCACTGCCGACGCTGGCAACCGCGATACCGGCACCCAGCGATGACAGACCGGTAGCCAGTGCGGCACCGACAAATCCCCATGCCATGGCACCATCAGGCAATGCGCCAGCCGCCGCTTCGGTGGCAGCCGCTGCCGGCATCCACCACAGCAGCAGCGTGGCGGCCAGACCGATAATGGCCGCTGTAGCCAGCGGGAAAAAGGATACTCGTATGCGTGCAAACATAATATTTACTCCCTGATAGCGATAACATGTTCCGGCATGGGCAGCGGACGAAAGCTGCGACCACTGCCACGCAGAAAACGGATAAAGAATTCGAATAGCACCAGGCGCGTGGTCTGGATGGTGACCACAAGCCCCTCCAGCAGGATTACGATAACATTACCCAGCAGCATGATCAGCACGCCGGCAATGAGGTTTCCTGTTGACTCGGCCATGATAGTAAAGGCCAGTGACAGGCCGGCATGCGCCAGTGCAAAGGCACCGACACGCACAAACGAAATACTGTTAATCAGCAATTGCATCAGTTGTTCGACCAGTCTGCCGAATGCGGCAAGCGTTTCTGCCAGCGCCTTGCCAGGCGTTCCGCCAAGGCTGCCGGCAAGATACCAGCCAAATCCAAAACCGGTTATGCCCAGACTCCCCGGCATGAACAGCGCCGCCAGCAGTGATAGATACATCACCAGTACTGCGGCATCCACCTGCAACCAGTGACGTAATTCACCGCGCCACCAGGATTCCAGTCCATTCAGCAGCAGACCGAGCAACAATATCAGTATGCCGGCAGCCATCGGCACGGCCAGTACTGTCAGGGGTTGCTCTATCGGATGCACCCACAGGGCCGGGATCACATCCTCGCGTCCGAAGACACTGCCAAACACGACACCAAACAGCATCGATGCCGCACCGTTGGCAACCAGTATGCGCAGCAGTGGCCAGCGCTGCCGCAGCAACAGACCGGCGAGCAGCAACACGAAGCCCTGGCCGACATCACCAAACATGTAACCAAACAACAGCGGCACCAGCAAGGCGACCAGGCGGCTGGGGTCGGCCTCGTCATCGGCTGGCGTACCCAGCATGCCGGCAAACAGTTCAAACGGTCGTGCCCACCACGGATTTTGCAGCACCATGGGTGGGCGCAACCCCCGGGGTGGCGGTGGATAGTGCACAATGGCATGGGCGCCTGCATCCGCCAGTGCCTGTGGCAAACACTTGCCATCGAGATCGTTGGTCCAGCCACTCACCCAGGCAAAGTTATCCGATACTGGCAGGGCGGTGACATGCGTCAGGAACCATTGCAGCCGTCTGACATTCCCCAGCGCCTCGGCCAGTTGATAAGATCCTGCCATGGCATTGATTTGCCGGCGCAGGCGGGTGCTTTCGTGATGGATACGCTGCAGGCGCTGGTGCACCTGACCCAGTGCGGCCTCACGCTGGCCATGCAACCACGCTGGCAGGTTCAGCATACGGCCTTTCTGAGCCGCGATTTCATTGCGGAATTCCTCGATGTCTGCAGGCAATCCCGCTGCCAGCAGGTACTCATGTTGTTTCGAACAACACTTGCAGTACAGCAGGCTGCCCGGGATCGCACGCAGACGGTATCCCGGTGGCATCACGAACAGGCGCACGGCCAGCGACGGCCCTGCGGTTGATAGCAGGGAGTAATCCATCTCGCCCTCGACCTCGATGCCGAGCAGATCTTCCACCAGCAGCAGCTCCGAACGTTCGGCCTGCCGCGATTCGATATGCTTTACCAGTGGCCCGGCCGCCTCCACCCAGCGCCGCAAGTGCACCAGTGCCGTCTCGAGTATCTGTGCCGGCATGCCAGACAATGTGGCAGGCTGCTTGTCATTGCGCGGCCAGTACGGCTGAAAGCGCTGTTCGAGGTGATGGAATTCCGTCATCTGCTGCTGCAGGTCCGGCAGGTTCAGCGGCACATTGCGTTCGCTGTGTATTTCCAGCTCGACACTGCCGGTCCGTGCCAGCGTTTCGACCGCACCGGCCAGTTCCTCACGCGGTGTGAGCAACTCGAACCAGCGGGCACGGGCCGGACGCAGATTCATGCCATCTGCTCCATATTGGTAGCAAACAACTGTCGTACCAGCAGGTCACCGCGAAGACGCGCCAGTTCCAGCGCGGTCAGTGCCAGGGAACTGAACACCGCGGCCGGTTGAAAGCTGTAGCGCCGGAAAGCGCTGACCAGTTGCACGTGCAGCACTTCACAACGGGTCTGAACACTCGCGCAGCTATCGGCCTGTAATACCCGCAGATAGTGGTGCAGTGCGTCACCGAGCTTGTCCAGTGACTGGTTTTGCCGTGCCGTCCCGGGCCACAGCGTCCGCCAGTGATTCAACCAGGCATCCGCCAACGACTCACCCGTCTGCGATGCCATTAAAAAAACATTGCAGTCAGAATGCTGCATGACTTCCAGTCGCGAATCAACAGGCAGGCAGCCCATATCATGCAGCTCTGCATCATCCTGCAACCATGCCGGCACCGGTTCACCGCTGAGCAGGTGCTGCAGTGCCGGCAGGTCCGGCAGGCGTCGCACCCATGCTACGGCCGGCCGCCATGCAGTTGGAACCCAGCCGGCAACCTCATCGACATGGTGGCGAAACAAACGCCTCAATTCTGCCTCGATCTCGTCACTGCTTTGCCCCGGATCCAGCGTCCTCACCCAGGATTGCAGGGGGGTGTGACGGGCAAGTTGCAGGTAATTGGCAAAATCACTGGTGCCCTGCAGACTTCGCCACAGGGCTTCATCCGGACGCGCACCATGGCGTGCCTGCAAGCGGACCTGGACATAGGCAAAGCGGGCGCGTACAGACATATCCAGTCAATCGGTCGGGGTGTTTTCGCTGCTGCCAGCGGCCGTCAGCTGCGCCGCCAGTTCGCTAGCGACGTCAGCAACAACCGCAAGGCGCGGGTCCTCCCTGTCACGTGTCTGTTCGGCGAGACGCGCCGCACGATCCGCATTACGCAGATACTGTTGCAGCTGTTGCCGGGTACGCTGCTGAATGAGCACTATGCGTTCATTGGTCCTCTCTGCGATATGCCGTGCTCGTTGGGACGCTTCATACAGGCTGGCGCGTGCTTCCTGCGCACAGGCATCGATAACCTGCTCAGCCGCCTGTTCAGCTGCCAGCACCACGTTCATGGCCGCCTCGGCACTATCCGGTTTTTGCGTCTGTTCCGCGTCGTCTGTCATGGCCGTACAATCCTCAGCGGCAGCCGCTGTCTGCCCGCCTCTGGTAAGCATCATTGAATTCTATGTAGAGGAGAATACGGAAATCCGGCGTTCAAAATCATGACATAGATCAAATTGAACTGGAGTTGTTCTAATTTGCCGGCATTGACACCGGCATGGCCCCTGTGGCGCCACAATCAGGGCTGCAGTTCCCTGGCACTGGCACAACCGATACAGAGTGTTGCGGCCGGATCCAGCGTCAGCCGCTGGATGGCGATGGGTTCGTCACAGTCAAGACAATAGCCGTAGTCACCCGCCTCGATACGACGTAAGGCAGCGCCGATCTTTTTCAGCTCTAGCTCCCTGCGACGCCCCTGTTCCTTTGACATCGCCTGGCCCTGCAGGGCATCCATGCGTGACAGGCGCCCGACACTGGTCTGATCCAGCTCGACGACTCCGGCGGCAGCGGCTGCGGTAGTTTTCAACCCGGCCAGTTCCTGCTGCAGATCCAGCAACTGTTGTCTGAATACCTCGACCTGTCTGTTGTCCAATATGACCTCCACCACTTCCTGCTTATCTTGCGTCGAACATCCTGTATGATTACATGAATTTACAACATCTTTGGCTAGACTATACACAGGAAAAGACCAGACTTTATCGATGATCCGGATCGACACTCTGAAATCGGCTCTTGCAACACTTGCCATCGCCCTGACGCTGGCAGGCTGCGCATCAACGGGTATCTGGGTGGAAGCGGATACCAAAGACTACAAGGAACGGCTGCAGACCCGGACCGATGGCGCTGTACGGGTCTCGACCAGCGTGCTGTCCGCGAGTGAGTCAAAGGCCATCTACGGTGTGCCCCTTGCCGACAAGGGCATCCAGCCGGTCTGGATTGAGGTCGAGAATCACGACGACACACCCTACTGGCTGCTGTCCCCGGGACTGGACCCGAACTTTTTCCCTGCATCCGAGGCCGCAGACGCGTTTGCTCCAGCAGGTGATGACAGTAAAACATGGGAACACGAACAGCACTTCCGGCAACTGGCCTTCAAAAATCCGGTCACACCCGGCACAACGGTCTCGGGGTTTATCCTCACCAGCCTGAACGAAGGCGTAAAAATGGTCGAGCTTGACCTGGTCGCCAGTGGTCATCTCAAGACCTTTTCCTTTCTTGCTGATGTACCCGGCTTCCGCGCTGATTATGCCGGCAAACATAACCTGCCCGAGTCTTATTTTGCCCCGCAAGGGATTACCAACTACACCAATGACGCCGCCTTCCGGGCCGCACTTGAGGCCCTGCCCTGCTGCACCACCAACAAGAAAGGCACACGCATGGGCGATCCGCTCAACCTGGTGATCGTCGGCGGGAGCGAAGACGCCTTTCCCGCACTGGTACGCCGTGGCTGGCACCCGACAGAGGCCACCTATGTCGGTTCAGTCAGAAAGATGATCACCTCGGTACTGTCCGGAGAACGCTACCGCTACTCCCCCATCAGCCCGCTGTACCTGTACGGACGTCCCCAGGAATTAGCACTGCAAAAGGCGCGCGATAACATACACCAGCGTAACCACCTGCGCCTCTGGGCCAGTCCCGATGCAATACCATGGCAAGCAGGTTTGGGTCGGCCAGATCAGCCGGGATATCGGTACCCGCCTCACCATCCACTCGCCCTACCTGACCACACACAAGATCGACCCGGACGTCGATGAGGCCTTACTGGCGCTGATCGAGGACCTCGCCTATTCACAGTTTCTTGCCAAGATCGCACTGGTCAAGGGCGTCGTCGCCGCGCCAAAAGAGGCACCGCGCCAGAACCTGACCACAGATCCCTATTACACTGACGGCTTTCGCGCAGTGCTGTTCTTTGATGACCACCCTACAACGCTGGCGAATATCGAAATCCTGCCCTGGGAGGGTAGAACGGGCGGTTTTATCCCGGCAGCGGACAAGAGTGACAGTCAATGAGGATTGCGGCTACAGTTGCAACACGCCAGCAGCCACCCCGGTACATGGTACAGGCTATCGCCATGCTGCTGCTTTCATGCTGGCTGTGCCTGGCACTGCCCGGCTGTGCAACCTTGCAGACACCGGCAGCGATGGATGACACACCCTTACGTGAGCGTGCAGTCACGGCCACGGTCAGAAACGTCCAGGTCAGTGCGGCCGTACTCAGCGCCGAGGACAACCACAACTTTTTCGGAACCGACCTCAACGACACCGGTGTACAAACTGTCTGGGTAGAGATTATCAATCACTCGCCGCACACACTGTGGCTGTTGCGCTCCGGAACCGACCCTGACTATTTTTCGCCGCTGGAAGTCGCCTGGTCATATCATGGAGCACTGTCCCCTGATGCCAACAGTCAAATTGATGCGCATTTTGACAGACTGAGCATTGACAGTCTTGTCCCGCGGGGCGAAACACGTAGCGGTATCCTCTATGTCAATCCGCATCATGGTACACGCATTCTGAATATCGACCTGCTGGGCCAGCAGACAAGCATCCCTTTCACCCTGTTTCCCCCGGTACCGGGTGAACAGGAGGAGAGCCGCCTCGATGAAATAACAGCCTATCTTACCAAAACATCGAACAAGGATTACCAGGATGAAACGGCATTCCGCCAGGCGCTCAAGCAATTACCCTGCTGCACCACAAGCGTGCAGGCTGCAGTTGCAGGGGAACCGGTCAATCTCGTTCTCATCGGCAAATTGACGGATATCGGGGCCACACTGATACGCCGTGATTATCGCCATGTCGAGATGCCTGCGGATACGGCACAACAGCTATTCGGTCGACCACCGGACCTGGTCGCACGCAAGACAGGACAGGGCGGAGTGTCTGCCAACCGCATACGGCTGTGGGCGGCGCCACTGCGTTACCAGGGCCAGCCTGTCTTTGTTGGCCAGGCCGGACGCCCGGTGGGTGGTCGTTTCATTGCAGCCGATGTCACTCAACCGCGTCTGCATCCGGATGTCGATGAGTCACGCAGTTACCTCATACAGGATCTGCTGTATTCAGGCGGCCTCGCACAGCTGGGGTTCGTCGAGGATGTGCCCGCGGTGAGCGCTGAACAACGGCGCAGCCATCCAGGTAAGTTTGACTATTACACTGATGGCTACCGTGCGGTCCTGTTTTTTGTCACCCGGCCCCTTGGACTTTCGGATCTGGAAATACTTGACTGGGACCTGCTCCCGCGAACGAGGAAGCAAGCGCAGCCACTGAGAATCATTCGACACGTTGAACACACAAAGTACGGCCTGAAGTGGTGCTTGCGCCGGGAGAATCATTTGCGCATGCGAGGCGTTCCTGCAGGTATTCTACTCAGGAAATGTATCTTTCCGGAGCCACTTGTTGAGCGCCTGTATGTAAGGCAGTTCGCCATTATCGAGATACCAGGAGTCGACGACATAGTGGTTAAGGCTTTCCAGTTCGACGATTTGACCGGCCCAATGCTGATCAAATAAATATGGTGCGCGATAGGCACGTGCGGCGACACTGTGCCAACGCAGCAATCCCTGCGCCTGTAGCAATTCGAGGTAGCGGGCAGTATTCGTCGATTCATCTATACAGTCCATTTGCCCCGGCCAGTCGTCAGTGATCGGGTTCCCGCCACGGTCACGAAAGGTCGGTGTCTGCGTACCCGCGACATGTTCCAGTACCGCGATTGCACGCCGGATCATTTGCCGTTCTTCCGTGGCTGAACGGGCAGCTGGTGTGAACTGGTTGACGACCGTCTGCCATTCCCCGGCAGCTGGACGGACCAGCGCAGTGCGGTTGCAGTGGTAATTATAACAAATGGTGATTTCCGGTGGCGATATTTCAATCGCCATCGCCGCCAATGGCGTGGCCAGCTGCAGCCAGAACAGCAGCAGGCACGCAATGCTGGATATGGACCGTAACCCGATCACCATGTGTATGGTCTTGATATCTCCGTACTATTACCTCTGATTACAAGCTTAGCAGTCGATACGGCTGTCAGCCATGCCTGTATCCCGGCCAGAGAACCGCTACCTTCAGGGCCATGCTTATGTATAATCGCTGCCCCTTCAACCGCTTTCCGCCAGTACGGGCACAGATTCCGACATGATCAGCAAGCTTCGAAACATCGCCATTATCGCGCACGTCGACCATGGCAAGACCACCCTCGTGGATCAACTCCTGAGCCAGTCCGGCACTCTCGGCGAGCGTGCTGCCGCACCTGAGCGGATCATGGATTCCAATGACCTTGAAAAGGAACGCGGTATCACGATTCTGTCAAAGAATACCGCCATCCGCTGGGGTGACTACCGTATCAATATCGTCGACACCCCCGGACATGCCGATTTTGGTGGCGAGGTCGAGCGGGTGCTGTCGATGGTGGACTCGGTGCTGCTGCTGGTCGACGCCGTGGAAGGACCGATGCCGCAAACACGCTTCGTGACCCAGAAGGCATTCGATCTGGGTCTGAAACCGATAGTCGTCATCAACAAGATCGACCGCCCCGGCTCACGCCCCCACTGGGTGCTTGATCAGACCTTTGACCTCTTCGACCGCCTGGGCGCCACCGACGAACAACTCGATTTCCCGGTCATCTATGCCTCGGCACTGCAGGGTTATGCCAGTGTTGAAGCCGACCACCCCAGCGACGACATGAAGCCCCTGTTTGAAGCGATCGTTGAGAAGGTGGCGCCGCCAAAGGTCGATCCGGATGCCCCCTTCCAGTTGCAGGTGATCACACTGGACTACAGCAGTTATGTCGGGGTCATCGGCATTGGCCGCATCTCGCGTGGCAAACTCAGGACCAATATGCCGATCACGCTGGTAGACCGTAACGGCAAGCAGCGTAATGCACGTGTCGGCCAGGTGTTCGGCTTCCTGGGACTGGAGCGCATCGAGGTAGCCGAGGCCCAGGCCGGCGATATCATCGCCTTTACCGGTATCGATAAACTTGGCATCTCCGACACCCTATGCGACCCGTCCTGCGTCGAGGCACTCCCCGCCCTGTCGGTGGATGAACCGACTGTCAGCATGACCTTCCAGGTGAACAACTCGCCGTTCGCCGGCAAGGACGGTAAATACATCACCTCACGAAATATTCATGAACGCCTGCAGCGCGAATTGATTCACAATGTGGCACTGCGGGTTGAGGACACCGGCGACCCCGACAAATTCAAGGTATCGGGGCGCGGTGAACTGCATCTGGCGATACTGATCGAGACCATGCGACGGGAAGGCTTCGAGCTGGGCGTGTCACGTCCCGAGGTGATCATTCGCGAGATCGATGGCGTGCAACAGGAACCCTATGAGCAGGTCACCGTCGACATCGAGGATGTACACCAGGGCACCATCATGGAAAAACTCGGGGAGCGCGGCGGCGAGCTCACGGACATGGTGCCGGACGGTCAGGGACGGGTACGACTCGACTATGTGATGCCGTCACGCGGACTGATTGGTTTTCGCACCGAGTTTCTTACCGGGACCCAGGGCACCGGACTGATCTACAGTGTGTTCTCGCACTACGGCCCCATGAAACCGGGGGAGTACGGACAACGCAGTAACGGGGTCCTTATCGCCAATGGTGCCGGCAAGGCACTGGGTTACGCCCTCTTCAACCTGCAGGAACGTGGTCGTCTGTTCATCGGTCACGGCGAGGAAGTCTATGAAGGTGGCATTATCGGCATTCACACACGCAACAATGACCTGGTAGTTAACCCGCTGAAGGGAAAACAGTTGACCAATATTCGTGCCGCCGGTACGGATGAAAATATCCAGCTCTCGCCACCGATTCGCATGAGCCTGGAACAGGCGCTGGAGTTCATTGATGATGATGAACTGGTGGAAGTCACGCCGAACCACATTCGGCTGCGCAAAAAACAACTGCTTGAACATGAGCGCAAACGCTCGGCACGTAGCGTCTCCGCCTGATCCCCGAAAAAACAAAATTTTTCTCATGCCGCCGTCATCCGAAGGCGGCCACTCTGCGCTCTATTCCCTATATATTGTACGGATTATAAATACCCCGTACATTATATGGTGTTTGTTATTATATTAAGCTAATACATAGGGTTATAAACTAATTCATTGACATTTATGTGGTATTTAATTAACGTTCAGTCAACGGAAACCAGCCCGGCAAGGATGCCACAAAAAGCTACGTCAACACGTTTTCAGGTAGCTGCTTTACAATCCAAACGGAGGAGTAGACACCATGCACATCACAGATATGGTAATGCACGTTGATAACTTTCTGGGCGAAAATACCCGGCGGAATATAGAGAAGGCCCTCACCGCCAAGAAAGGGGTCATACACGCCCATTTCAATGAAAAACGCCCGCACCTGATGCTGGTTTCCTATGACACTGACCGCACTTCATCATTTGAAGTACTGGCTCAAATGATGGGACAACAGGTGCGCGCCGAACGCATCGGCTAGTTTGCCTGGCTGTTCCCAGCCACCCTTGCTCCATTCCGGCGACCACGAGTCGCCGTTTTTTTGCCTACAGGGATGTAGGTACATCGTGGAGCGCATGGATGCGCGAGAGCGATGCGCCAGGGATGTAGGTACATCGTGGAGCGCATGGACGCGCGAGAGCGATGCGCTGCTGTGTTTATTCGGCAGCCGTGAACCCAGTCGTTAGCAGCGCTGTCAGGGAATGCACCACGGCCTCAAGTTCATACTCGAGATAGGGCTTTGCAGGCACCCTGCCCCATACCGGTGCTGGCCAGGCAGCATCGGTACGGTAACGTGCGATATGATGCAGGTGCAATTGCGTTACAACATTTCCCAGCGCCGCTATATTGAGTTTATCCGGACTGAAAGCCGACACCATCGCTACCGACAACAGCGAGGATTCACGCAACAGTTGTTGCTGGTCGAATTCGCTCAGCTGGTGTATTTCAGAAATGTCATCACGATCAGGCACGAGGATGCACCAGGGATAATTGGCATCACGCATCAGCAGCACATGACAAAGCGTGAATTTCCCGAGCAGCAGGCAGTCTTGTGCCAACTGTGGATGTATCGCGGCCATCTCGATATCCTACGCTGGTTCCAGTTCGGTCTCCTGCATTCGCTGTACTTCAGCCGGCTGCTCCGCTGTTACTTCTCTGGAATCATCCGGTAGCGCCTCGCCACCCAGGGCCGCCAGCAACTGCGGCAGGAACGCTGCCAACTCCAGCACCATCAGCGAGAAATCCAGGTCGAAGCGACTGATCGGGTCATCGGCCTCGGTATCACTCTCCTCTTCCTTGATAATATCCTCAAAGCGCAAACGCTTGATGGACAGATCCTCATGCAGCACACAGGAAAGACGCTCTTTCCACTGCAGTGCCAGCTTCACGGCCTGCTTGCCGTTTTTGATGTGGTTCCGTACTTCGCCGGCCTCCAGATCCTGCTTCTTGCAGCTGACAATGCCACCTGCCGGGTCCGGGTGTTTCAGTTCGCATTCATCACCGAAGACAAAATCAGGCGGCAAGTGATCACCACCCAGCCAGCGCGTCATCAGGTTGGACAGCGATTGTCGTGTTTTCACCGGCGTCGCCGGAAACCGGCCCAGTGTGCTGCGTAACTGTCCGATCAGTGTTTCGGCCCTCGCGGGCGAGGCGCTGTCAACGATTAGCAACTGGTTTCGAACATCGATATAGGCAAACTGGTTGCTGATGCGGGTCAACGCACGCGGCAACAGGTCGACGATGATTTCTTCCTTCATGCGCATCTTCTCGCGCCGGTAAATTTCCCGTCCCTCTGCCGCCTCGATGTCCGTTACCTTGTCCTCCAGCAGTTGCCTGACAACACCCGCCGGTATGATTTTCTCCTCCTTGCGCGCGCAGATCATCACATAGCCATTCGCGGCATGGACCAGCTGCCGGCCATGACGACCCAGTGGAGGCGCCCAGCCATAGGTCAGCATATCCATGCTGTTGCAACCTTTAAATTCATCCGCCTGAAGTCGTTCATCGAGCACTTCCGGCGACATGTCAAACGACTGTCCAAGACGGTATAACTGCAGATTCTTAAACCACATTGATACGAGTACCCCCAAGAAAAAGGCCCCTTGAAACAAGGAGCCTTGTAAAATAACAAAAAAATCAGGCTCAGCTCATCTTGCCTGCGTAGTCTGCAATGCCCGGGTTCTCAGCCACACCAACCAGTGTCGGGTAGTTGATCTTCGGCAGGCGCAGCACATTGTCCTCACCCTTGTTATCAAGGATGTAACCCCTGACAACATCCCACATCAGCGGACCATCCGGTGTACGGTTCACAGACGCCCAGCCCGCAACGGTATAGCGTGCGTCCATGTCCAGCGGCTTGCCGTTATCCAGGATAATGTTGGAAATACGCTCCCCCAGTTTCTTCGACGGATCGATGGTGTAATCCAGGCCGCCGATGCGCACCATGTCGCCACCGGACTGCAGATACGGATCCGGATCGAACAGGTTATCGGCAACACTCTCGAAGATGGTCTTCAGGTCCTTGCCCGCCATCTCGGTAACATAGGTCTCGCCATAGGTCATGGAACACTGGGTCATGACATCTTCCATGGTAATCCAGTCGCCTGCCAGCGTCGTGGTACCCCAACGCACACCGGCGGACATGGAAACGTCAGCACCGAATTCGTGTCGCAGGGCATTGCACAATACCTGGTCCCAGGTCCCCATGAAGTTGCCGCGCCGGTACAGCAAGCGGTCGGCAATCGCCAGTTTCTCACTGAGGATTTCCTCGTAGGTCTTGCCGACACGGGACTTGTTGTAAAAATGCGCCGGTGAGCGACTCTCGATGATCTTGTCGCTATATACCGTCTGCCGCATCTGGTTGATGTAGGCACTCATTTCCTTGTCTTCCGGTAACCAGTCGGAGATCACCGGCAGCATCTTGTAATGCAACTGCTTGAGCTTGCCGTCAGCGAATTCGAAATCCATCACCCCCACATACTTGCCGTTGGAACCGGCATTGGTCACCAGACAGGTATGACCCTCGACATTCTTGATCTCAAGCGGCCTGGGGATGCCGTCGTGGGTATGACCACCGAAGACCGCATTCAGCCCCGGTACCCGTTCGGCCATCTTGATATCCACGTCCATACCGTTATGAGACAACAGCACAATAGCATCCGGCTTTTCATTCTCGCGGATCTCCTGGATCAGCTCGATCATGTCATCCTCGCGCAGACCGAAGGACCAGTCGGGGAAGAATTCCTGTGGATTGGCGTTGGCGGTACGCGGGAAGGCCTGGCCGACGATGCAGATACGCGCACCATTGACCTCCTTGATGACATAGGGCCGGAAGGCATGCCCGGTATCCTCGTCATACAGCCCACGGCCATCGTATTTTTCGGTCATGGCCGCATATTCATCACCGAACAGGGCATCTTCCTTGATGCGGACATTCTGACCGATGAAGTCACCCTTGAACAGGCTGACGTTGTTCAGCACTTCATTCTCACGGTAGGTGAATTCCCAGTGCCCGACCATGACATCGAGGCCGAGAATATTCGAGGCCTCCACCATATCGATACCGCGCGTCCACAGTGAGGTTCCCGAGCCCTGCCACAGGTCGCCACCGTCCAGGGTGAGCGTATTTTGCTTGCCACCGGCCTGCTCACGCAGCTTGTCCAGCAGCGTTTTCATATGTGCATAACCGCCGGTCCTGCCGTATTGACGTGCCGCGCTTTCAAAATCGAGATAGGTATAAGCGTAGGATTCCGGTGTCGTCGGATTCGGGTTCAGATCCATGGCCTGCAGCAGCTTTTTGCCCACTATATGCGGTGGCCTGCCAAAGGCGTCACCGACGCCCAGGTTGACGTTCGGCTCACGAAAATACACCGGCTTCAGCTGACCGTGTACGTCGGTGATGTGCAGGATACGTGCGCTCCCTTGCAGCGGCAGATCATAAAATCCTTCGGGCGCGCCACTGGCAGCAGGCGCAGCTGCAGGTGGACTGGCGATGGGTGCGGCGGCATCCTGCTCACCCTTGCTGCATGCAACCAGACCGGGCACGGTCGCGGCCGCTGCACCAATACCCATGATTTTCAGAAATTCACGACGGTCAATGAAGGGCATAATTCACCTGAATTGTTTTGTTTAAGGTACGGGGCGTTTAATATAACCAACTTCAACATGCGGTAACAGCAAAGCATACCTGACCAAACACATGCACCAGAACGGCACTGCCCCTGCGTGCTGCCCGCAGTGTATGACACATGTTGCCATTTCTCCAACAGCAAACATTACATTAGCTATTAATACAAAACTAATATTTAACCCATCCCGTTTGCGAACCAACCGGCTATTGTGCCTGTTTTGGGTCATGTTGGTACTGGTCTCCCCGTCATGGGCCGATGTTGTCAAGCCGGCACTGGTTGAAATCAGCATAAAAACAGATGGCACCTACCATATCGAGGTGCGCGCCAGTCTTGAAGCGCTGCTCACTGGCATCAATGCGCGCTATCGAAACACCCAGGATGCGCCCAATGCAGCCGACTATGATGCAATACGGGTATTACCCGCCGATGAACTGGCCGTCGCCTTCAAACCCTTTGAACATGAGTTCACGCAACTGGTTGAACTGACTTTTGACGGCGAACGCGTACCACTGTCAATCACCCGCATCGACATTCCCGAACCCGGCTATACCAAGGTGCCGCGCATCAGTGTCATCACAATTGAAGGCGACATAGAACGCACTGCCAGGGCCGTCACCTGGTACTACCCGGAAAGATTTGGCGATAACGCCGTACGTGTACGCCAGGTCGACGAGGTGAATGAACAATGGCACTGGTCTGACTGGCAATGGCTGCGTAATGATGAAACCAGCACGCCCTTCTCACTGACCGAATTATTCACACAGCAACCTGTGTCGCAGGTTATTTCAACATACCTGGTACTTGGTTTCGAACACATCATCCCCAAGGGACTGGACCATATCCTGTTCATTCTGGGTATTTTCCTGCTCAGTGTGCATCTGCGTCCACTGCTCTGGCAGGCCACTATGTTTACAGTGGCGCACACACTGACCCTCGGCCTTTCCATGCGCGGTATCATCAACCTGCCGGCCAATATCGTCGAACCGTTAATTGCACTGTCGATAGCCTATATCGGCATTGAGAATATCTTTGCTCATTCGCTGCACAAGAGCCGCCTGGTCATCGTATTCTTTTTCGGCCTGCTTCACGGCATGGGTTTTGCGAGTGTGCTGGCAGATTTCGGCATGCCGGCAAACGCCTTCATGACGGCCCTGATCAGCTTCAATGTCGGCGTCGAAATAGGACAACTGACCGTTATTATTGTGGCATTTCTGGCAGTGGGTGTGTGGTTCCGCAACAAGCCCTGGTATCACGCGGTGATCGTGATCCCCTGTTCCCTGGCCATTGCCGTGATCGGTCTGTACTGGACCTGGGACCGTATCGTGATTTCGTAGAGTAGCGCCAATGCCATACACATGATTCAGCTGTCAACAAAAATATGAAAAAAACTTTCATTTTCCCCGTACAAAATAAGCATTTTTAATTAATCTGTTGTATGATTTAGCGGTGATCGATGCTGGGGGGCAAAGAGATCCTGCCTATTTCGATTCAACAAATATAATTGCAAATTCATAAAGGCAACTCGGAAGGTCAAATCAACTCTCCTGTTATTTCCTTGGTTTATCTGCAATTAGTTTTAATTTCGTTTACATATTACAGAGGTGTTACATGGCTACAGGTACTGTTAAATGGTTCAATGAATCCAAAGGTTTCGGTTTTATTGCGCCTGCCGACGGCGGTGAAGATGTGTTCGTACATTTTTCAGCAATTAGCGGTGACGGGTTCAAAACTCTGGCTGAAGGCCAAACAGTAGACTTTGATATCGAACAAGGTCCAAAGGGACTGCAAGCAGTCAACGTAAAAGGGCAATAACAGGACAGCACATCCTGCAAGCAAAGAACCCCGTCCCTGACGGGGTTCTTTTTGTCAGACCTCATTCACAGGCAGCCCGCAGAGATGGGACGCTACCGTCCTCCCGTACCCAGATCGTCTCCCTATATAACCCGCGAGGGTTACCAGTCGCTTGCCGATGAGCAGAAAGCCCTGTGGAAACGCCGTGCAGGCGTCACAAAGGCGCTGACTGCCGCCGCTGCGGAGGGTGACCGTTCCGAAAATGCTGAATACATCTACCGCAAGAAGGAACTGCGCGAGATAGACCGTCGTATCCGCTACCTGCAAAAGCGCCTGCCCGATCTAAAGGTCGTGGATCAACAACCGTCTGACCCGACGCGGGTATTTTTCGGCGCATGGATAATGGTTGAAGACGAGGCAGGCACGCAGTGCTGTTACCGTATTGTCGGCGCCGATGAATTCGACCCGGCAAAGGGCTGGATCAGTATGGATTCACCCATGGCAAAAGCCCTGATGAAGAAAACCATTGATGATGAGGTGCGGGTTGAAACGCCACAGGGGCGCAGTGAATATACGATCACGGCGGTCCACTATACTCCGCCCGACGACTAGTCATCACCGGTAACCCGTCTGCGCAGCGACTTGTCCCTGCCGCGCCGCGTTTTCTGATCCACGCGCCGTTTTCTCGCCGTGGCACTCGCCCGTGTGGCGATACGCGTCTTGCGTGTTGCAGCCACGCTTCTAATCAACACCTGCAGGCGGCTTAGCGCCGCGTCACGGTTTTTCTCCCGGGTGCGATAGCACTGTGATTTGATGACAATCACACCCTCGCGCGTAATGCGCTGATCGTTTAAGGCCAGCAACCGGACCTTATAAAAGTCCGGCAGGCTTGATGCCCTGATATCAAAGCGCAGATGTATGGCGGACGCGACCTTGTTGACATTCTGACCACCGGCACCCTGTGCACGAATCGCGGACATCACCAGCTCACTCATGGGGATACTGACTTGCCGTGAAATCTGCAGCTGTTCGGGAACCTGGCTCAAGTTAACGGGCCTTTGTTTTTACGAGCCCGCAACGTTCACAGCGATAGTCTGTGACCAGCCGGCCCTGGCGGGTATCAAAGCGCTTGTCCTTGTCGATGATCCACTTGTGAAAACCGCGCTTGCACAACGTCTTGCCTTTCGCCTTCTCCGCAGGCTTCGCTTTCCTGAAGTGGATAATGTCGGCCATCTGATTGCCAGCCACCTAAATACAAACAGCTCGCCCCTTCTCCATTCGCAACAGGGGCAGTGTGAGGAGCGATAGAACTACTTTATTATCCCTCTTCCGAAGCCAGAGGGAAATAAAAAGTACAGTGATACTTTGTGTTGTGATGACTAGTTCAAACGCGCCCTTTTAAGTTTTGACTTGACCCGTTGCAACAAGGATGGCACTTCGTACACTGACAAGGATTCGGCGCCCTGCAGACCCATATTCTTGTTAATCCCGGGTGACAGGCTCGCCTTGTCCCAGATAACAACCGACTCCTCGACATGGGCACGCGCCGCCATCAACGGGTCTGCACCAAGTGTACCAACCAGTGATTTCAGGTAGTCCGCTTCCTGGACAGCAGCAAGTTTCTGCCTGGCGGTTTCGAGACGCTGCGGCATGCCCAGTCGCTGCGCTTCATCGCCATAATCCTTGTCATCAAGGAACTGCTGCAGATTTTTCACATGCCGTTTCCACATCTCGATGTCACGGCGCTGCTTGATCTCGAGACGTTCCTGGTACCAGTCGGAGGCCAGCAGGTTCTCGCAGCTGAACATGGCACGGATATCCGGGTGATGAATGTCCATACCCGAGTAACTACCCGTTGCCATAATCATCAACAGTGCCTGTAACGGCGGACAGGCATCCTCGATACTGCCATCCTCGAGGTACTGCAAGGCGACATGCTGCTGTGCCTCGACGATGTTATGGATACCATCGACAAAGGATTCCATGTCCTGTGTTTCCGGTTTGAGTATCGCCTCGGTGAACACGGCGCTCGGGTTATCGAATATCTTGCCAAGGAAGCCATGTACAAAATGCTCGGTGATGCGGTAACCCAAACGACTGGCAAGCACTTTCCTGCCATTGTGTTCAATATCTTCCAGGGGTTCCAGGTAGCCGTATTCGATCAGGTAGTCCGGTTGGCGTTCCTCCTGCGAGAGCCGCGCCCAGATCTCAGGTATCAGCAGGCTGATATCGTGGTCGACACGCACGTGTGGCCCGACATATCCGGCCGAGCTGGAAAAACCTGACTGACCGGTCAGAATAAAGGACACCAGTGCATTGTTCAGATCAGCCGTGGTACGCAGGGCATTGAACGGGCCCTTGGTCAATGCGCCCTCGCTGCCGGCACCCGTCGTCGAGGGCGACTTGCCGGTCAGACTGCAGATAAAGTCCATGAACAGTTCCGGCACTTCCTGGTAATGGATCGGATTGTACACGGCCAGTGAACGTATCCCCGGCTCCGGCGGATTGTTACGCCGCCCGGTGAGTACCGCATCCACCGGGTGGCAGACGTGCGCATCCCAGTCCAGTTTGCGGTGCAAACGAATACTCATCTCCGCAATGTAGGTACGCTCCGGAGTGACAAGATCGGGCCGTACCTGCAGATAGCGCGGATTCTTTGAAGGGGCGCCGTCGACCATGCGCGGATGCGCAGAGGAAACGACATACGACGCATTGTTTTCACAGGCCGTCTTCAGGAAGTCCTGCATCGGCTGCGAAAACTGGTAGAAGGTATGCACATCCTCTACCAGTTCTGTCAGCTTCTGGTGATTAATCGGTTCAAAGTTGGCGATGAAGTTGTCCGGCCCGGACATGTCCTTTTCCGTCTGGGTGTCAAAACCGGGATGGATCGCTTCATCCGGTCGCTGGAACAGGCGGTACTCGCAGTTCTTTACCAGCTTGACACTCTGGTTGCCCAGGTGATGCGGACCGCAGCCGGAAATATACGAGGCAGGCACCACCACGGAAGCGGTAATATCATCTTCCATCTGCACCTTTTCGGTCGCTATGTAGTCCTGACGCAACTTGAAGGTACGCCACTTGGCATCACCGTCAAAGCCAACACGCAGGTAGGAGGCAATGATATTCCGGTCATAGAGTTTCAGTTCATGCGCCGGGGCACCGTCGACTTCATCAACCGACAAATGCTTGCGCCACTGGTCACCCCACTCGATCCGGTAGAAACGCTTGATAAGGAAAACCAGCGCCAGGATGCGCGGGGAAATCGAGGCCAGCCAGTCATTGAACTCATCGGTATAGTTGGATGTCGGCGTCAGCAGCTTGATGACCGAACCGAGACTGCGCTCTGCGCTCAGCGGCTTGCGGGTTGGATCACGGTCCTCGTGTTCAAATCCGGGCTTGAAGCGATCCGTGTAGTCCCTGTCAAAAATCGCCTGCACCATGTCCAGATCGTTTTGCAGATCATCAACGAACAGCGGGCGATAGATGACCGCATCGTTCAGGGACTTCGAGATCTCGGATTTACCACCGCCGGAAACCGTGCTGGGTTTATGGCAGAAGGTACCTTCCGGTTCGATACCAATCAGCCGCCAGGACGGTGCACCCGGATGCTTCTTCATCTCGATCTTGTAGCCACTCGGCTGGATATAGGTCTTGCCGGGCTGTAAACGGATGGTTTGCTTCTCCCCCTCATGCTCCCAGGTGATCGTCTGGGCATTCAGGTTCATTCGAATTCTTTGCTTCAGATATATGATATCCGTGTATTTTTTATCGAAACCATAGCCTTCCGGCTGCACATCTATCACCTCGCTATAGCGGGATGCCATGTCCTCGAACGAATAACCCGGCTTGTAGGTGCGGCTGTCCACGCCATATTCCTCGCCATGATTGCGCCGCGGAAAGGCCAGCGCACCACCGGCGTGTTCCTCTTCAGCAAGACCGAACAGGTTGGCGGAATAGCTGATCTGGGTTTTGACTTCCTTTTTGCAATAACCGAAATAATTGTCCGCCAGTACGGTGACGATGACACCGTTCTGGTCACGCGCCGTCAGTTTGAAGGCCTGCCCGTCGTTGTAGAGTTCATCGTCCTGCTTCCAGCACATGCCATCCTTGCGCTGGCGCCTGGTAGCCTTGCTCCAGTGCGGCAGGCCGGCCTCTTTCTTGGTGGTACCCACCAGGTGCGGAGCAAGAATCACGCAACCGGTGGTACCGGTCCAGTGTTCTACATCGAGCCCTGCATCGAAGTCCGCAAGATAGGGATTGCCGCCATTGCCAAATATGCTTTCCACAAAATCAAGGTTGCTGACCAGATTGCCAGGTGCCAGGAAATGCACCTCCATGGTCTTCTCGGGCTCAATTCCCGGTATTTCCGGGCACACCGTCGGACGCAGCAGCAGCGACACGAACATGCGTGCCGGCTCGGGAAGGCCCGAGGTAAACGGGATCGTCAGCAAATCACGCGGCGGATTCAGCGCCTTTTCCAGCATGTAGGCATAAGCCTGCCTGGGTACGGCCTTTTTATCACCGGCAACCGGCAGTCCACCCTCTGCGACATGAAACGAACCCTTGGTGGTGCGCCGGTCACTGGCGGGATTATGCAGGACGCCCTGCTGTACCCGGTAACTGGAGACGATGTCGGAATGGAATTCATCCTTGCCCATGGGGAGTGACAATTCGCGTGCCACGCCGTGTCGATCCAGCACCAGCGTCTGTGTTGGCAGCTTCGGAATACTGTCGAGTTCCACATCGGCAAGGTATTTTTTCAGAAAATTCTGGATGCGCAGGTCAACCGGACACTGGTAATTCGAAAGCAGGCGATTTTTCTCGCGGTAGCTCTTCAGCAGGTCACGGGAAATTCCAAAGAAACGCGCAGACTCCTCGGACACACAGGTCGGCTGTCCGGACGAAGCCAGCTTCAGATTGATATAAAGCTGTAATTTCTCGCGTTCTTCCTCGGGTGTCTCGGGTGCCTTGTTCAACCCAAGGGCATGGGCAAAGTCCATACGCTACCTCCGTACTGTAATATTACCCGGACCCGGGCCAGATTCACGTGTTATCGGTGGGTATTTTAACGAATCAGCCGTTTTAAATCAGTTCACTTAGCGGATTCAGTCAATCCATAATGATTGGATATTGTTATAACCTTATGTTTTAAAAAAAATAATAGCAGACATCATGCACGCGAAATAACACGGAAATGGACCGGTAAGGCTTTTATTTTTCAATGGATTACTCGGGTTTGCGAGCAGAATATCCAGCTTCTGCGGCCACCCCCCCCTCACTAGTGGAGCCCCGTGAACTCGACCGCGACCTGCTTGCGGTAGGGTTCGTCAAAGATAAACTCGATGGAGATCTCCCCCTCGTCATCCTTGATATGAACCTGTTTCAGCTCGGGCAGGCGTATCGCCAGGTAGCTGCACATGGCCGCGGCGACGGCCTCGTCCCGTGCCTGCAGGGCATGGGCGAGGTTTGCTGCCGCGAACCGGGTGCGCTGGTTCTGGTCGGGCTCCAGGATGGTTTCGTGCCCGAGCAGGATGCCGGCATCCATTTTGGTATCCATCTTGTCCAGGTAGGCGGCCTGGTGCGCCGGCAACAAACGTTCACGATCATATTCCAGTTGCGCGACGCCGTTTAAAAACACTGCCATGATGTTGTTCATAGTTAACCCGTTTCTGATTACCTGCCACCAACCATAGCTGATAGCCGCTACAGTTTTCCAGCCATTGCCGGGTTTAATACCCGTATAGCTAGCCGGCTTTTTGCAGCGCAATCTCCTGGCTGCGCAGATAATCCTCGTAGCTGCCGTTGAAGTTGACCAGGCCATTCGGTTTCATTTCGACAATGCGTGTAGCCAGCGAGGAGACGAATTCACGGTCATGACTGACAAAGATCAGCGTACCGGAATAATTCTCCAGCGCCGTGTTGAGCGATTCGATGGACTCCATGTCGAGGTGATTGGTGGGCTCATCCATCAGCATGATATTGGGCTGTTGCAGCATCAGGCGTCCAAACAACAGACGGCCTTGCTCACCACCCGAGACGACCCTCACCGGCTTCTTGATCTCGTCCTGCGAGAACAGCAGACGACCAAGCGTACCGCGAATCACCTGCTCGTCATCCCCCGGCTTGCCAAAGCGACTCATCCAGTCAAACAGTGATTCATCAGAATCGAAATCAGCGGCATGGTCCTGCGCAAAGTAGCCGATGTCCGCGTTCTCCGACCATTTCAGCCGTCCCTTGTCCTTTTCGAGATCTCCGGCCAGCGTCCGCAGCAGGGTGGTTTTGCCGATGCCGTTGGGTCCGATGATCGCAACGCGTTCACCGACCTCGATCTTCAGGTCGAGCTTCTCAAAAAGTGGTGCCTGACCGTCATACCGCTTGCTCAGCCCCTCAACGTCCAGCGCCATGCGGTAGAGTTTCTTCGCCACATCAAAGCGAATGTACGGATTCACCCGGCTCGACGGCTTGATATCCTCCAGCTTGATTTTCTCTATTTGCCGTGCACGCGAGGTGGCCTGCTTCGCCTTGGAGGCATTCGCCGAAAAGCGGCTGACAAAGGTCTGCAGCTCAGCGATCTGTGCTTTCTTCTTGGCATTGTCGGCATACATGCGTTCGCGCACCTGCGATGCGGCCGTCATGTATTCATCATAATTACCCGGATAGATGCGCAACTCGCCGTAATCAAGATCGGCCATGTGTGTGCAGACGCTATTGAGAAAGTGGCGATCATGCGAAATGATGATCATGGTACTGTTGCGTTCATTCAGCACGCCTTCCAGCCAGCGAATGGTATTAATATCGAGGTTATTGGTCGGCTCGTCCAGCAACATGATATCGGGGTCGGCAAACAGTGCCTGCGCCAGCAACACGCGCAGCTTCCAGCCGGGCGCAACCGCTGACATCGGGCCATTGTGCTGTTCCAGCGGAATATCCAGCCCCAGTAATAATTCACCGGCACGCGACTCCGCGGTATAGCCATCCAGCTCGGCAAACCTTATTTCCAGCTCGGCAACCTGCATGCCCTCCTCTTCGGACATCTCGGGTAACGAATAGATACGGTCGCGTTCCTGCTTGATCTCCCACAGCTCCGCGTGCCCCATGATCACGGTGTCGATCACTGTAAAGTCTTCAAAGGCGAACTGGTCCTGGCGCAGCTTGCCAACCCGTTCATTGGTATCGATCGACACATTTCCGGCACTCGGTTCCAGGTCACCGCCAAGGATCTTCATCAGCGTCGACTTGCCGCAGCCATTGGCGCCAATCAGGCCATAACGGTTGCCCTCGCCGAAACGAACGGAAATGTCTTCAAACAGGGGCTTGACCCCGAACTGCATGGTTAGGTTGGCTGTTGTAATCACTGTAAATCCTGACTTTTTGAGAGGGAACTGCCGGGTCGCAGATGAATAAAGTTTTTGATTATCTCACAATTTCAGGTTCAAGAGGTACGGCACATGCGAATTGACAAAGAATAGCCTTGATCACGGCGCAGCTGTTTAGCCAAGCCGATAATCCAGACCTAATATTATCGCGCGAGCAATGGGTGCCATTGAAAGCAAGCGCTGTCAGCTGTTTGTTCCGTTGCATGTCATCAGGCTGATCAAACGCCTGAGGATACTTTCCACGATTCAGATGTAGCAGGTTTTTTCGGTGGCAGCGTGCGTCACGATGTTGATAACCGACGGCACTGGGGTGCAGCACTTGGAGATATCAATCACGACACCAATTTCCATGTTGCAGATTCGTTGCTGTTTCAACTGGCCGCGAATAGCGCCACAACACAGGCAGCCTAGTTATTCTGCCGACAGCATCCGCACCAGCTGCTCAACCTGCGGATGATCAAAAGCGCGTCCACCAACCGCTCTGTAGGCAAGCCGCCCCTGTTTATCAATCAGAAACGAGGTGGGCAACCCCTTGACGCCGTAGTCTTCAGAGATTGTACTTTCCGGATCGAACAGGATCGGGAAGGTCGGGAAGACATTCAGCTCGCCGGTATAGGCAAACACGTGATCAGGATCTTCCCACTGGTTTACGGCAAGTACCGCGAATGATTCATCACCCAGCTTCTGGTAGAGCGCTTCCAGCGCCGGCATTTCCTTGCGGCACGGCGGGCACCACGTGGCCCAGAAGTTAACCAGTACCACCTTGCCGCGGAAATCGTGCAATGCATAAGGCTTGCCGTCCATATCCTGCAGGGTAAAGTCGGGCGCCGCCACAAGCGGTGCAAGTGGTGTGAATTGATAGCCCAGCCCTGGGGTGTCCGTCTCCGCGCGCGTGCTTGAACTCATCAGCAGCGCATAGCACATGACCATGAGCAGCACACCCGGGGTGATGAATCTCGCATGGTTTACTTTGTCGTCATGCCGGCGAAGGCCGGCATCCATTGCATTGAATACCATGGGCACCGGTCTTCGCCGGCATACTAAATAACTCGGAAAATCCCTAGTCATGCTCAGGCGGCTCAACTGGCGCACAGCGCACCTCCTCGATTATTCTGGTTTCGGTTTTAGCATCCTGTGTCCAGGAGTACTCCAGTACAAACTGGCTGCCGGGCTGCAGCGCAATTGTCGTAAAGCCCTGCCCCCAGTCACCCACCGCAAAGCTCTGATCATCCGGTAACATCGACCAGCGAAAGGCAACGCCCATGTCGCGCCACTCGGCCACCCATTCCGACTTGGTCCTGATGCGGTGCCGCACGCCGTCCGGGGTAATATAGCGCCAGTCCGCTACACGATAGGACAGCGGCCGGTCAGTCGTGTTTCGCAAAATGGTGCCGAATACGCAGTAACTGCTAACCTTATCGACGACCGTCTTCGGCAATCCCCGCGAGGTATAGACGGCACGCACGTAATCCGGCAGCACCTGCACCAGCTCGAAATCAAGCGCATCGCCCTCGGATTTCCACGAAGACAGTCCGGTGTCCGGGCTGACATGCTCGACTATGGCACTGATACCCGCGGCTGGCAGCGCCAGCCATATAATCGCAACCAGCCAGTCCGGCTTTACCCAACGCATCTTCATGAGGCGGGCAGCATTCATGACTTGTGCCTCGCATCAAGCGACAACTTCAGCACCAGGATGACCAGTGGCGTGCCGTGCAGTAACAGGTCGAAGATATCAATGGGCCGCACCAGTGTGCCGGCAAACAACATTTTGAGTTTTTCCCAGAGGTGCGGCTCCGGGGTAACAGGCGCCAAAGCCAGAAAAAGTGCTATTGGAACCAATAGCATATACGGGATATTGGCCAGCCATCTCATGTGCAGCGGTCTCCTGTCGCGTTGCCTTGCCTGATTGCGGTAATATTGCCGGCCCGCAGATGGGGCAGCAACACACCAAGTTTATCAATTCCAGGACACGGCAATGAGACTATTCTTCAAATACTTTTTCAAGGCCGCACATTACATTATCGGGCCGATCCTGCTGCTGCTGGATGCCCTGGTACCCCCCAGGGGTATGGTACGTGCAGCCGAGGCACAGCAGCAGGTCGATAGCCGCACCCGTAACCTGGTGCTGTACCACTTTAAAATGTGTCCTTTTTCCATCAAGGTCAAACGTGCCGTCAGGCGTCTGTCTCTCAATATCGAGGCCCGCGACGCACTCAGGGACGAATCCAGCCGGGAAGAATTACTCCGCGGTGGCGGTCAGATCAAGGTACCCTGCCTGAGGATCACCGATGAACAGGGTAACGCCACGTGGATGTATGAATCATCGGATATTATTGCGTATCTGCAGGAGAGGTTTGCCTGATCGTTGCCCGTGACTGTTATGTCTCCCGGTCGCAAACACGGCCCATCCGTCAATTCCGCTAGTAGCGGATCAACAGTGGCTGGTAGGCATAGACAGCATTGATATGATGCAACATGGCGTGCTGACCCTGCTCCCGCCAGACCGCGGTAACCGACTCCTGTACCTTCCTGTACTTCGCCTCAAGCCCTTGTTGCGCGCTTTCGTCGGCCGCCAGTTCTGACACCAGGTCCAGCCACATCCGGCTGGTGCCCATAATCATGGCCGGCCAGGTTTTCTGCACGGATTCCGGCCAGTGATCGTCACTGGTATCTTCTATATTTGGCCGGGTGATGCGGGTGACATCATCGACAGCCACCTGGGTCAACTGGCCGCTGTCCAGCAAGGATTGCACCAGCGCATGATTCTCGATGGCATTGTAGATACGCTGCGCACCCTGTGGCGTGCTGTAGAAAATAAAGCTGAAGACGTGCCCGTGACCATCACGACTGGCTCGCCGGTGTATTCTCCAAACGTACACGTCACGGTAATAGACATCAAAGATCGGGGCAATAACTTCACCACCTATCAGTGTGCCCATGTACCAGCGGATTGCCTCACCTTCGGGCCAGTCGATGTGAAAGCGCGCATACCACCAGCCTTCACCCTCTGGCAGGGCTTCGGTTTCCACCTCGATCTGTTCCTTGACTGCGCTGTCATCCTCAACGGGTAGCGGTGTTGCACAGCCCCATAAGCCGAGCGTCATGACGACAGCTACAGACAGTTTTTGCAGCCTGTTCACTCGCCGGGTACGATCATCTTGTTGTACTCAGTGGCATCGAATATCGCCTCCATGACGGTAATCTTGCCGCCAACCACCGTTGTTACCTGCGCTACCGGCGCTGCGTTCAGGGTGTCCATGGTGGTATGGATCTTCAGAATACTGCAGACATCATTACCATGGACAAACGTCTTGCAGCGCTCGATTCGCTCCAGAATCGGGCCGACGCGTGAAATACTGGCGATGAACTCATCGGCATTGGTGAAAGACTCGATGGGACTCTGGTAGGAAAAGGTCTCGTTCGACAGCAAAACGCGTGCACGCTCGAACTCCCGCGCCTCAAAGGCATCCAGAAAAGCGTTAACAACTTCTTCCGGCACATGTGTCGTCATACGCATGATTGTACCTGCATGGAAGACATTTCTCTAACAATCAGGCAATTGTCTGCAAGCAGGATTTCTCGCTGCAAATCCACTACCATGACGCCCCTGATTTTATCGGGACGGACGGATGCAGGAATTTATTCCGGGACAACGCTGGGTCAATTATGCCGAACTGCAGCTCGGGCTCGGCACCGTGCTGTCGGTTGACTTGCGCACGGTTACGCTGTTGTTTCTCGCCAGCGGCGAAACCCGCACCTACTCCATGCAAACGGCACCGCTTACCCGTGTGCTGTTCGCGCCGGGTGACAGGGTTCGCAGTCATGAAGGCTGGTCACTCACGGTTGCGCACGTCAACGAACAGGATGGCCTGCTGACCTACACCGGCAACAACGACGCGGGCGAGCACCTCGAATTACCCGAAGGCAAGCTGGACAGCCACATGCAGTTGAATCGACCGGCCGAGCGTCTGTTCACGGGACAGGTTGACCAGGACCGGTGGTTTGAGTTGCGTTATCAGACATTGCAACACCTCAACCGGCTGGCATGCTCCGGACTGCATGGACTTACCGGTGCACGCACCAGTTTGATTCCACACCAGCTGTATATTGCCCATGAAGTGGCCAGCCGCCATGCTCCACGGGTGTTGCTGGCCGACGAGGTCGGACTCGGCAAGACCATTGAGGCCGGCCTGATCCTGCATCAACAGTTGTTAACGGAACGCGCGCGTCGCGTCCTGATCGTGGTGCCCGAGAGTCTGCTGCACCAGTGGCTGGTCGAGATGCTGCGCCGCTTCAACCTGTCGTTCAGCATCCTTGACGAGCAACGTAGTCGTGCCATCATGGAGAGCACCGCGCAGGAGAACCCGTTTCAGACCGAGCAGCAGGTATTATGCACTCTGGAGTTTCTTCTTGCCCATCCGCAACGTCATCAACAGGCCGTTGACGGCGACTGGGACCTGCTGGTGGTGGACGAGGCCCATCACCTGCGGTGGACGCCTGACAACGTCAGCCCCGAGTACCACTTGATCGAACAACTGGCCCGGGCAACACCCGGGGTACTGCTGTTGACGGCAACGCCCGAGCAACTCGGCAAGGAAAGTCACTTTGCCCGGCTGCGGCTGCTTGACCCGGACCGTTTCCCCGATTTCGACAGCTTCATAGAGGAAGAGTCCGCCTACGAACCGGTTGCCGACGCGGTACAGACATTACTCGGTGATCAGCCACTGGACCCGGCAGCCGGCAACATCCTGCGCGACCTGCTGCCTGAGGCGGACAGCCAGGCGCAGCTTGAATGTGTGCTCGATGCCGATGCCGGCGTGGAACAGCAATCCAGCGCTCGTGCGCAACTGGTTGAGCAGTTGCTCGATCGCCACGGCACCGGCCGTGTTCTGTTCCGCAACACCCGCAGTGCCGTCAAGGGTTTCCCCGAACGAATACTGCTACGCTACCCCCTGTCCGCACCACGCGCCTACACCGAGGCACTGGCGCGCGCACGGACAGAGGGCGCAACAGATCCGCAATTGCTGCTCTGCCCGGAACTGCTGTACCAGGCCGCCAAGGACAATGAGCAGACGCGCTGGACGCAGTTTGACCCGCGTGTCGACTGGCTGAGTGAACAACTCAGGACATTGCGTCCACACAAGGTACTGGTGATTGCCGCAAGCGCCAATACCACCATGGACCTGGCTGAGTGGCTGCACAGTAAAAAGGGAATCCATGCTGCCGTTTTCCATGAAGGCCTGAGCATCATTGAACGTGACCGCGCCGCCGCCTATTTTGCCGACCTGGAATTCGGGACACAGGTACTGATTTGCTCAGAAATCGGCAGTGAAGGCCGCAACTTCCAGTTTGCACATCACCTGGTGCTGTTTGACCTGCCCTTGAACCCTGACCTGCTCGAACAACGTATTGGCCGGCTGGACCGGATTGGCCAGAGTGAGACGATCAAACTGCATGTGCCCTGCCTGGAGCACACGCCCCAAGCCGTGATGATGCAGTGGTATCACGAGGGTCTGGATGCCTTCGAGCATGTCTGCCCTGCCGGACAAACCGTGTTTACAGACGTGCAGATCCCGTTGCTGGAGGTGCTGCGCCAGCAGGCGGATCCGGGCACGCTGATCGAGACGACCCGTCACCGGCATGCAGCACTGAACGCGGCGTTACATCGCGGCCGTGACCGCCTGCTGGAATTTAATTCCTGCCGGCCTCTCATTGCCGGCACCCTGAAGGAACGGATCGAGGCCCTTGATAACGACAGCCAGCTGTTCGACTACCTTGAACAACTGGTTGACTGCTACAGTCTTGATCTGGAACCGCATTCGGCCGGCAGCCATATTCTCCGTCCCGGCGAACACATGCACAGCCATTTCCCCGGCCTGCCTGAGGAAGGCATCACCATCACCTCTGATCGTGCCATCGCACTGGCCAACGAAGACCGCGAATTTCTCAGCTGGGAACATCCGCTGATTACCGCCGCCATGGAAATGGTGCCTGCCAGCGAGACCGGCAACACGGCCATGACAACGGTCAAATACCAGGGTGTCAGTGCCGGCACACTGTTGCTGGAATGCCTGTATACGCTCGACACGGTGAGCAGCGAGGTACTGCAAACCAGCCGTTACCTGCCGGCCACCACGATACGGGTGGTTGCCGACCAGTACGGAAAGGATCACAGCAAGGCACTCACGCATGCGAGAATCAACGCAACGCGACAGGCCATCCCGTCAGAAACGGCCATCAAGGTCATCCGTACCTATTCACAACCGCTACGTGAGCTGCTTGCCTGCTGCGAAGACTTCGCCAACCGGCAAGCACCGGAAATTATTGCGACAGCCCGTGAGCGATCAACACAGGCACTGACAACAGAAGTTGATCGTCTCAAGGCACTGGCCCTGGTCAACCCGAATGTTCGTGCCGAGGAAATCGAGTTCCTGGAGCTGCAACGCGAGGCACTGACGATTGCACTGGACTCGGCAAGTGTGCGACTGGACGCACTGCGCGTGGTAGTGGCAACCTGAAAACAGTCCCCCCCCCCTGAGCAGGGATTCTAACAATCGCCTTCAAGGAAACCGACCACCTCTGCCAGGCGGTCGTCATCGACGATCATCAACAGCGGCACTCCGCCCAGCCCGGCGTTCTTCACCCGCAACCAGTGGCGCATCGCCACACCATCACCGTTCATCCTGTCGTATAACAGTCGGTAGAAGCGCACAAACAGCAGGGCCTGCTGCCAGTGCCCGGTACCTGTTACCAGACATCGCTGTGCGGATGCCAGCTCACCAATATCCCCACACTTCAGACGCAACACCCGCGCCAGTTCTGCCTGATACATATCCAGCAAGTCAATAATCTGCAACACGGACTGTGTCAGCTTGCGCGGATCGGATGTTTCGATGCCTATCTCGAAAACCACTGCCTGCTTCCCGGGTTCGCTGCCTTGCAGGTTTTGAGCATATATTGAAGAGGGCTCCTGCCCTTCAACAGCTACCGATTTTAAGACTATACTAATAACAGGTAATCGTTACACGCCCGTCTGCCGGGCGGGGTTATTTACAGGATAAAGGAGAGCAGCATGTTTCTGAAAAATAAAAGCAACGATGACCTGGTTGAAGTATTGACACTGAAGGATCTATTCGACCCTTTCTGCGTGCAGTTGATTGGCCGCTACCAGCATGGCGAAGAACTGCAGGACCCCGAGAAATTCAACAAGTCGGACTTGAACTTCCTCTCTGGCGAGCCACTGCCACGCTGCTGGGTCGATGCCCATTACCGGGATAATGATCTGACGCGTTAATGTCAACTGTCTGTCGTCGCAGGCATACCTGCGACGACGTCGACGTCCTGTTCAGGCACGGACAGGTGGGTGGTTTGGTGCCGGTCCCGTTGTCTGTACATACTTCAGGCTCTGGATCGAGATGTTATCTGATCGCTTCAACCCTGCCATCCTTGAAAAAGACCTCGATATCACGGCCTCCCTGGGAATAGATCCACGAATTGCCTTCACGGTACTTCGGTTCACCGCATTTCTTCAGCACCTCATACTTGGTGGCACTGTTACGTTCGCCATCCTGGATAACATGCACCCCGCAACTGATGGACCTTGCCTGGGCCGTTTGCACCACACACAGCAACAAAGCGTTTACAAGCATGAAGCGTCGACTTGCCTGTTTCATTTCCAAACCTCCAGAATCAATTCATATCACTTGTTTTACTTTGCATTCGCAAGCGCATAGGTCAGCTTCGTAAAGATAGCCAGACCGGTCGCTGAACGAATGGCATCACCGTTACCCATGCCTGTGACCAGAGTATTGAGAACCGAGCGGACAATCATTTCACTGGAGCCGGTGACACCCGCGAAACGCCCGGTACCGCCGGTCAGGGACAACTTACCCTCGCAGGCACCGACCTTGCCCTGGCAATTCCATTCAGCAAACACCACGTCTTCACTGGATACGGTAATGGTGCAATAGCCTTCAGCCGTGGATGTCTTGTTCTTAATGTCGATATGCTGGCTGGCAGGACAGGTGGCATAGGCCGCATCCAGTTCACCGCCGGATTTCTCGACATACATGATGCCCTCGAATTCACCCATGAACAGCAGCTGGTTGACACCAATGGTATAGACGCTTCCCTCCCCGTCCCAGGGCATCATTATTTTTACCGTTTGCTGTTCCGCGCGCGCCAGGCCGGCTAGCCCTGCGATTAAAATTCCCAGTAAAAGACTGGTCCAAAGTCGAGTCACAACCATTACTTCACTCCCCGTCATGTCGTTAATGAAATTCCTGCATCATGCTAGCATGAATCCAGGCTGGCGATTCATGACTGGCATCGCGCCGGAATCAATCACCACCTTGCATTCAGCTCCACCCGCAGTCAGGCATCTGTTGACTGAACTGCACGCAGTGAAGTCTCCCAGTTGGCAGGCACGGCCTGTCCCAGCCGCACGCACTCCCCCACTTCATTTTCATACCAGCCGGTATCATTACGCAGCGGTTCAACGCTATAGCCCCACCAGCAACCATCACCGTCCTGCGCAACCCAGTTGACCCACACTGGCAAGGGAAAGGGCGAGGAATCATCTGCAGACACGAGCGACTCACCCGTTGATCAGGTTACCCAGCGTCATTAGCGGCGTTTCATAAAGCGGCTGACGTACCAGCAACTGGAGGTTATTTCGAACCCCTGTTGACGTGCCCAGTCAAGACCGGTACGCACCAGTTTCTCTGCAATCCCATGACCGCGGAGCGCAACGGGAACGAAGGTACGGGTGAAATCGATACCATGATCCGGCAACAGCCGGTATTCCAGCACGGATTCCTGGCCGTCCCGTTCACAGACAAAACGCTTTGTATCCGGCTGATGTTTCACACTGATGCTCATTTGACTGTGATGAAGACTTGCGGACAGGAATCTAGCTGATTATCCGGTAACAGGGGACGTATTGCGTACCAGGCAATTTCATGCGTTGCTGCTCGACAAACGAGGCCAGCAAGTCGTCCATCGGTCCCATGATGCCGGCATCACCGCGAATCTCAAAGTGGCCGTTTTTTTCAATCGCGCGGATGCCCTCATCTTTCACATTGCCGGCCACCACGCCCGAAAACGCACGGCGCAGATTGGCGGCCAGTAAATGGCGTGGCTGGTCCTGGTGCAATTCAAGGTTGCGCATATTCTCGTGCGTCGGTTCAAAAGGCTGCTGGAATTCCGGATCGATCTTCAGCAGCCAGTTAAAGAAATACGCATCATCAAACTCGGCGCGGTACTCACGCACCTGACCGAGACCGACCTGCATTTCCCGCGCCACCCGATCTGGGTCATTGATGATGATCTTGTAGCGTTGCTGTGCCTCGGGTCCCAGGGTTTCGGTAATAAACCTGTTTATCTGCCTGAAGTAATCCGCGGCGCCCTCGGGTCCGGTAAATATCAGCGGAAACGGTATCTCGCTGTTATCGGGATGCAACAGGATTCCCAGCACATACAGTATCTCTTCCGCGGTACCGGCTCCGCCGGGAAAAACCACAATACCATGACCTACCCGCACAAAGGCCTCCAGACGCTTTTCGATATCCGGCATGATCACCAGGTCATTGACTATCGGGTTGGGTGATTCAGCGGCAATAATGCCGGGCTCGGTGATCCCCAGGTATTGCCCGTCATTGATGCGCTGTTTTGCATGGCCGATGGTGGCCCCCTTCATGGGTCCCTTCATGGCACCCGGACCACAACCGGTACAGATATCCGCACCGCGCAGTCCCAGTCGATAGCCGACTTCCTTGGTGTAATCGTATTCCTCACGCGATATCGAATGACCTCCCCAGCAAACCACCAGTTTCGGGTTGGTCAACGGCCTGAGGATATTGGCGTTACGCAGGATATGAAAAACCGCGTCGGTGATACCGGCTGAACTCTTGAGATCAAAGTTCAGGTTGTTGTCGATCTCGTCGCTGACATAGATGACGTCGCGCAGCACCGCGAACAAATGTTCGGTGATGCCCTTGATCATCTTGCCATCGACGAAGGCATGCGCCGGCGCAGCGGTCAATTCGAGCTTGATACCACGTTCATTCGGAACAATGCGGATATCGAAAGACTGGTAGCGCTCCAGCAATTCCTTGCCATCGTCGAGCTGGCTGCCGCTGTTGAGTACTGCCAGCGAGCAATTCCGGAACAGTTTGTACAGACCACCCTGACTGGTATCGAGAAGTTTGCTCACCTCTGCCTTGGAGAGGACTTCCATGCCACCTGCAGGTGAGATACGCGCATCGATTACGTCATAGTTCATAAGTGTTTGTGTCTTCCCCAGCTATGTAAATGTGTTCACGCCCGGTGCGCCCGGCACCGCTGTTCGCTGCCAAGAAAAGTGGCAACTTCAGCTCGCGGCACCCGTGTCAGTGCCTGCATCACGGGGAATGCTATAGGCCCGAGTTCATAGCGATCACGCAGTTCATCGAGCATATCGAGCCACAGGCCAGCTGTCATTTCCGCGTCGGCCAGCGCGCGGTGAAAAGTCCCGTCGCCGGGAATATCCCTGTAGTCAACCAGTGTACCAAGCTTGTGGTTGGGTGCCTGAGGATAGACACGACGTGCGGCCAGCATGGAACAGACAAATCCGCCACAGTAGCGGCGTCCAATACGGCTGAATTCTGCATCGAGGAAACGGCGGTCGAACGAGGCATTGTGTGCCACCAGGTCATGACCGTCGATAAAAGCCGAGAATTCGTGCATCACGGACTCACAACAGGGTGCCGCGCACACCATGTCATTGGTAATACCGGTAAAGTTTTCGATAAAGGTATTGATGCGTATTCCGGGATTCATGAGGGACTGAAACCTGCCCGTCACCTGTCCGGCCTCGAGTCTGACGGCGCCCACTTCTATGGTGCGGTCACCGCGATCCGGCGACATGCCAGTGGTTTCAAAGTCGAGCACCACCACCGTATCTGCCCTGCGTAAATCTGCCTGCTGCATTAGTGAAAAAATCCTTATCGGCCCAGGTCCCGGTAGTTCTCCACGCAAAAACGCGGTGTGCAAACGCACAAGAATATCAGGTCTGCATGCCCCGTATTGCAAATACTTTGGGACACGCCGGCTGGGATTGTGACCACATCCAGTTTATGCACTGTCTGCGGCGGCCGATTGCCAACGCACACCACACCCTGCCCCTCGATGATGACGTAACGCTCCTGGATGCCGTTGAGACAATGCAAACTGGTCGTCATACCCGGTGTCACGCGTGCCCGTGCAATCGAGCAGTCGGCATCTGCAGCACTGTTGTGCAGTTCCACGATGTAGCACCCTTCCTCGATGTAGGTCTCGGTCTCCGGCTGAAAACGGTTGATTGTGTCCATGCTGTCACCTTAATCAATAGACGTACGGTTCACACACTAGCTCGCCGGCTTGCGTCGGGTACGCGTTGTGGCCTGTGCCAGCAGCGGGTCCTCCGGCCAGTGGTGTTTAGGATAGCGCCCCTTGAGCTCCTTTCTGACGTCATGATAACTGCCTTGCCAGAAGGCGGCGAGGTCCTGTGTAATCTGTACCGGCCGGCGCGCCGGTGATAACAGATGCAGCAGTACCGGCACACGACCGGCGGCAATACACGGAGTCCTTGTCAAACCAAACATTTCCTGCAGACGCACTGCCAGGATCGGGGGCGTCTGACTGTAATCCAGCCGCACGCGCGTGCCACTCGGCACCTGCAGGTGTGTCGGCGCCTGCTCATCCAGTCGCCGCTGTGCCGGCCAGTCGAGCTGTGACAGCAGAATGGCATGCATATCCAGCCGTTTCAAATGTGCCAGCCGCGACAGTCCCGTGAGATAGGGCAGCAGCCAGGACTCCAGCGTGGCCAGCAGTGCGCTATCGCTGACATCCGGCCAGGATTCCGGCTCCAGGCACCGCATGAAACACAGGCGTGCCTGTCGCTCGCGCGACGCGGCATTCCATGGCAGCACCGCGAGCCCCTGCCTGCGTATACCGGTCAGCAGCGCCTGTGCCACGGCCTGCGGATCGGCCTCTTTCCAGGATTCGTCATCAAGCACCACTTCACCCAGGCGCACCTGTCGGCGTGCCTGCACACAGCCCTCGCGTTCATCCCAGTCGACATGCGTCACGGTCGACATCAGTGCGGCATGCGTATCGCGCAGCTGTTCACCCTGTACGCGTGCAGCCAGAAAGATGCGCGCCTCGCGACTGCCGTCGAGATGCGCCGCCACAATCATGTCCTCGGCCGCCAGTGGTTGCGCATCGATGAACAGCGCGCCGCGGCCATTACTCATGATAAAGCGGTTGTCACTACCCGCACGCCGCAGCGCGATGCGGTCCGGGTAGGCAAAGGCCAGCAGTACCCCGGCCATCGACAGATCGCTGTGATCCGGCGGATGCGGCCCACAACGAAGCTGCCGCTGCCACTGCGTCGCGGTGGCACGAATCTGTCGCAATAGCCCGTCACTGGCAGCGGGTACCTTGCGAATTCTCCTCAGCAATTCAACCCGCAGCGTGATATCCGCATCACGTCCAGCGGCTGCCGCCAGTGGATCACGTTCACCCAGCAACGCCGCCAGCTCACAGGCCAGTGCACCAGCACCCAGTAACTGCCCCTTGAGCACCATGTGCGCCAGTCGTGGATGGGTACCGAACTGCAACATGTCACGGCCATGTGATGTGATGCGGGCGGCGGCATCAAGTGCACCGAGCTGCTGCAGCAACACCGTGGCCTGCGCCAGGTGTGCGGCTGGCGGTTCATCCAGCCAGCGCAACTGTGTCACATCACGTACCCCCCATTGCGCCAGCTCCAGCACCAGTGGCGTCAGGTCGGCCTGCAGTATTTCCGGCGTCGATCGTGGCAGCAGTCTCTGCTGTTGCGTCCACAGACGGTAACAGACGCCCGCCTGCAGGCGACCGGCACGACCGCAACGCTGTTCAGCGGATGCCTGCGATACCGGCACGGTTACCAGTTGACTCAGCCCCGTGTTCGGATCAAAACGTAACTGGCGTGTCAGACCGGCATCGATTACTACGCGAATACCTTCTATGGTCAGGCTGGTCTCGGCAATCGCGGTTGCCAGCACCACCTTGCGCCTGCCTGCGACTGCCGGCTGGATAGCGGCATCCTGTGCCCGGGCAGACAGTTGACCGTACAGCGGCGCCAGCAGCACGGAATCATGCAGCGGCGCCGCCTGCAACAGTGTATGCACCAGTCGAATCTCGCCGGCACCCGGCAGGAACACCAGGATACTACCCCCCTCGTCACGCAGTGCCGCCAGCACCTGGCGGGCAACCTCGTGACAGAACGCGCGGCGCTCGCGTGCGAAATGCGCCCGTACGGGCCGGTAATGTTGCGTCACCGGGAAACTGCGTCCGGCACTGCTCAACAGTGGCGCATCCCCCAGCAAGCGGGTAACAGTATCAACGTCCAGCGTGGCGGACATCAGCAACAAGCGCAGATCTTCTCGCAATGCCGACTGGCTATCGAGACACAAAGCCAGTCCCAGGTCAGCGGCCAGACTGCGTTCATGGAATTCATCGAAGATCACCAGGCCGACCGCTTCAAGCGACGGGTCCTGTTGCAGCATGCGCGCAAGGATACCCTCGGTCACGACCTCAATGCGTGTCGCCGCCCCCACCCTGTTCTCGAGGTGCACTCGATAACCCACCGTCTCACCGACGCGCTCCCCGAGCGATTTCGCCATGAAGCGTGCCGCGGCACGGGCAGCCAGCCGGCGCGGCTCCAGCATGATGATTTTCCTGTTCTGCAACCACGGCGCATCCAGCAGGGCCAGCGGCACGCGTGTGGTCTTGCCGGCACCGGGTGCGGCCTGCAACACGGCATTGCACTGTTGCGCGAGTGTCCGGCGCAGCTCGGGCAGCAGTGGATCGATCGGCAGTGTCTGCATGTTCAATTCTGCCATACCGCCATTCCCTGGCCGCGCAGCCACTCTGCCAGGGCCGCTTCCTGCTGCTCATCACTGAGTCCGCTGCCGTCAAAGCCGTCGATCAGTTCCAGCGCCAGTTCAATCCCGTAGTTTCGCGGGTATTTGCTGCTTCTGTAACCGAGCTTGTGTTGCTGAAAGCGGTCACCGGGTTCATGGATGGTCATGCCAACGTATACGCAGGGCATTCCCTCGATATAGCCGGGGTTCTCCTGACGAAATTCCCGACGCCATAGCACTTCCGGATCCAGCGTAATAACATATAGAGTGCGCAGCTTTTTCTTTTTCCCGGCACGGCGCGCCTTCTGCTGCCATTCCAGGATTAACGCATCCCGTTGTTCGTCAGTTATTTTCATATCCCGCTACAGGCTGTATGGACAAATTGAAAAACACAATTAAATTTCCTGCTTGCTACCTGCAAATGCTGCATTGATTTACACTGCAGCATTGCAAATTGATTCCCCACAGGATCCCGTATGAATGACGCCATTGCCTGCCCCTGCCAGTCAGGCCTGAACTATGACACATGTTGCGAGCCCCTCATCAAGGGTACTCGCCACGCACCCGGCCCGGAAGCCCTGATGCGTGCACGCTATTCTGCCTTTGCCATGGTAGAAATGCCGTATCTGCTGGAAACACTGCATCCCGGCCAGCGCAATGACTATGACGAGGCAGGTGCCACCACCTGGGCCCGGGAATCCAGCTGGACCGGACTGGAAATCATCGAGGTCACTGGCAATCCGGAAGCGGACACGACCGGCACGGTTGAATTCAAGGCGCATTACCGCCGCAACAATGAAAGGCTCGAGCACCACGAACGTGCCGAGTTTCGCAAGGTCAATGGCATCTGGTATTTCTACGATGGCAAGATGATCACCCCCGGACAGGTACGGCGAGATACACCCAAGATCGGCAGAAACGAACCCTGCCCTTGCGGCAGTGGCAAGAAATATAAAAAGTGCTGCGGTTGATACACCACTCGCAGCGATAATCCTTGGCGCAGTGCGCGAAATCCCGGCCTGCTGGCCCTGCATCTGCTCCTGCCCGTAGCCGTTTTATTGCAATTACAGACAATAAGGGAAATCATTGGACAGCGTTACCGTGTTCGGGCAGTCAGCCGGCACATCACAGGGGGAGCACAACACATGGGCAATCCAAAAAAAGAATACTGGCGGGCAAACCTTCACCTGGTTGGCGGTTGCCTGCTGGTCTGGTTTGGCATCTCATTCGGCTGCGGCATTTTGCTGGTGGATTTCTTCAACCAGTTCCAGGTCGGCGGCTACAAGCTGGGGTTCTGGTTCTCTCAGCAGGGTTCGATCTTCACTTTTCTGGTATTGATCTTCTTCTATGCCTTGCGCATGAACACGCTGGACCGCCGCTACGGCGTCGACGAAGACTGACACGAGCACGCGTATGGCGCTGCAAACCCTGACCTATATCACCATCGGCCTGAGTTTTGCCCTGTACATCGGCATCGCGATTTTCTCGCGCGCCTCCAGCACCGGTGATTTCTATGTCGCCGGCAAGCATGTGCACCCGGTGGCCAACGGCATGGCCACCGCCGCTGACTGGATGTCTGCCGCCTCCTTTATCTCCATGGCGGGCCTAATCGGTTTTCTCGGCTATGAAGGCGGGGTGTACCTGATGGGCTGGACCGGGGGTTATGTGTTGCTGGCCATGCTGCTGGCACCCTATCTGCGCAAGTTCGGGAAATTCACCGTGCCGGAATTCATCGGCGACCGTTACTATTCGCAGCTGGCGCGGGTGGTTGCCGTCATTTGTCTGATCTTTATCTCCTTTACCTACATCGCCGGCCAGATGCGTGGCGTGGGTATCGTGTTTTCACGGTTCATGGAAGTCCCCATCGAGACCGGCCTGTATATTGGCATGGGGGTCGTGTTCATCTACGCCGTACTGGGCGGTATGAAGGGTGTCACCTACACCCAGGTCGCGCAATATTGCGTGCTGATCTTTGCCTACACCGTGCCAGCCGTGTTTATCGCGATCAATGCGACCGCAACGCCACTGCCGCAGATCGCACTCGGCAGTGAACTGGTTGATGGCTCCGGTTATCTGCTCGATAAACTTGACCGCACACTGGTGGACCTTGGCTTTGGCGCCTACACCACGCCCTTTAACGACAAGTCCATGATCGATGTCTGTGCCATTACGCTTGCCTTGATGGTCGGCACTGCCGGCCTGCCGCATGTGATCGTGCGCTTCTTTACCGTGCCAAGGGTGCGCGATGCACGCATCTCCGCCGGCTGGGCACTGTTGTTTATCGCCCTGCTGTACACCACCGCACCGGCTGTAGGCGCCCTGTCACGCATGAACCTCATTGCCACCGTGAACGGTACTGACGGCAATGGCACGGAATATGCCATCATGCCCGACTGGTTCAAGACCTGGGAAGATTCCGGCCTGCTGGCGTGGTATGACCATAACAATGACAGCAAGGTCCAGTACGCGGCAGGCAAGGCCTTTGCCGGCGATGGCAAACCCGCCTTTGCCGACGATCAGCGCGGCATCTACCGTGAGCGCGTGACCACCAACCCCGGTCATGGTGACATCGTCGGCAATGCACCCTTCGCCAATGAACTCTATGTTGATCGTGACATCATGGTACTGGCGAACCCGGAAATCGCCGGCCTACCGAACTGGATCATCGCGCTGATTGCCGCCGGCGGCATTGCCGCAGCCCTGTCCACGGCTGCGGGTCTGCTGCTGGTCATTTCATCGAGTGTCTCGCATGACCTGTTGAAGAGTACCTTCGCAAAAGGTATCAGTGAAAAACAGGAATTGATGGCCGGGCGGCTGGCCGCCGGTGTCGCCATCGCCATCGCCGGTTACCTCGGCCTGAATCCGCCCGCCTTTGTAGCACAGGTAGTGGCCTTTGCCTTTGGTCTGGCCGCCTCCTCGCTGTTCCCGGTCATCCTGATGGGGATCTTTAACAAGCGCATGAACAAGTGGGGCGCCATCTCCGGGATGCTCACCGGTCTGGGGTTTACACTGGGTTATATCATTTATTTCAAGGGTGTATTCGTTGCACCGTTTGCCGCCAACATCCCCGACAACTGGATACTCGGAATCTCCCCGGAAGGCGCAGGGGTCATTGGCATGGCACTCAACTTTATCGTCGCCACGATTGTGGCGCGCAACACGGCACCACCCCCGGCACACATTCAGCAACTGGTCAACGATATCCGCATACCGAGGCAATGAAACAACGATTGCAGCAGCGTTTTGCAAGCACATTTGGAACAGCCACGGAAATCGCTGTCGGTGCCCGCGCCTGCGTCAATAGCGGATCAGCCCTTGAACACCAGTGGCTGGCGGCATTGCCTGCACGTGTAACGGCCCTGCCCGCGTTGCACGCGGTTGTGCCTGACAGCACTGAGTGCATGGGTCGTGCACGCACATGAGTAATTAAAGCGCCGCTGGCGCCGCTGCGGCACGCCACTCAGGTCATAGCGGCAGGTCACCGTCGGCTCGGCACCCAGCCGGCACATAATAGCCTTCCATTCCACACCGTGCGGTCGAACATTCCGCCAGTCGTACAATTCAGACACCAGGTAGTGCGCGACCTCGTGTGGCACCGTGTTGGCGAGGTTATCCTCAAAATATTTACCGAACAGATACGGATTGTAGCGGATCTCCTGCTGCTGCCGGCGCACCCGGAACATCCCGGCGATGCGACCGCTCAGGTCAAAGCGGATATGCGGCAGCGCGAACTGACGCTCGAATAACTGCTCCGCCCGTCGGACACATTCGCGGGTCGCACTGACTACCTGCTCCTGCTGGGACTTGTTGATGGGATTAACGATCATGACACTGCCAGGATTTGAAACCGGCATTAAATCATTATCATTGAATTTCGGCCAGCTTATAGTTTCCCGGCATCTCGTCTATGCTAAATACAGATGAGCGCTGACATGGACAATGGCTATCGGCTGGTCTCGGCTGTATTCCTGCGCCTGCTGGGCATCATCTACCTGATCGCCTTTACCTCGATTGCCCTGCAGGTCGAAGCGCTGGCTGGCAGCCAGGGTATTGTGCCTATCAGCGAGCGGCTGCTCGAGTTCACCGCCGACTACGGCTATGACCGCTTTTTCAGACTACCGACAGTGTTCTGGCTGAATGCCAGTGATGCTGCCCTGAACGGCGCCGCAATCGCCGGCTGTGCCGCCGCTTTACTCATCATGTTGCAGCGCTACTCGCGAGCCGCGCTCATAATCGCCTATGTCCTGTACCTGTCGCTGTTCTACGCCTGCTACCCGTTTCTGAACTTTCAGTGGGACGCCCTGTTACTGGAAACCGGTTTTCTGGCCATTTTTCTGACACCGCAGTCGCGGGTCGTCATTCTGCTGTTCCGCTGGTTGCTGTTTCGGCTGCGATTCATGTCGGGGATTTCCAAACTCACCAGCGGCGACCCGCAGTGGGCCAACCTGACGGCACTGGATACCTATTTCGAGGTGCAGCCATTACCCAACCCGATTGCCTGGTATGTACACCAGTTCCCGGAGTGGCTGCTGCGCTTCGGTACCGTTGCCACGCTCGTCATTGAAATCCTGGTGCCTTTCATGATGTTCTTGCCCCGGCGCTGGCGCTTTGCCGCCGCCTGGATCACCATTTTCTGGCAGGTGCTCATCATCCTCACCAGCAATCACAACTGGATCAATTTTTTGACTATCATCCTGTGCCTGTTTCTGTTCGACGACAGGGCCCTGCGCCGTGTGCTGCGCGGACACTGGCCGGCGCGACTGGGATGGCAAGCATCAACCACGGTTCGCCCCCACCCCGTCAAGCAATACGCTCTCGGTATGCTTGCGGTTTTTATCCTCTGCATCGGCACCCTGAAAACCTACGAACTGGCAACCGGTGAACGCATACCCGGCTGGATCGGTGCCACGATGAGGTTGTCGTCTGCCTATAGCATCACCAACGCGTACCATGTGTTTCCGACCATGACGACGCGACGCATAGAGCTGGAGGTGCAGGGCTCAGATGACGGTCTCGACTGGCAAACGTATCATTTTAAGTACAAGCCTGATCAACTGGATCAACGCCCGCAGTTCATCATTCCACATCAGCCTCGCCTTGACTGGCAGATGTGGTTCGTGACACTGCACCCGCGTCATGTTCCCTGGTTTGGTTACTTCCTGGAGGCACTGCTGGAGAACTCCCCCACCGTTTCGGCGCTGTTGCAGCACAATCCCTTTGCGAATCAGGCGCCGCGATACCTTCGCATTAATGCCTGGGAGTACCATTTTACCAACCGTGAACAACGCGAACAAAGCGGCAACTGGTGGTGGCGCGAACGACTGGGCCCGTTTACACCCCTGCCTGGAATGACGCGCCGCGAGCCCGGGGTGGAAGAACAGTGAACAAAGGTTTAATGTCCCGGTCATAGCGCTGTAATACAACTACGGATACACTGTCGCGCATGAACGAAATACTGAAAACCGCCATACATCATCAGCGTGTCGCTCTGGCCGGCATGCTGTCGCCGCCACTGGCCGAACTGGCACAGCAGTGTGCGAACGTGTGGGGTTCGCGCGAGGACCTGGACATTGTTCTGACTGACGGTTTTCGTTCCGTTCCGCATTGCCTGTTTCTGTATGCGATGGATGCCAACGGCATCCAGATCAGCGACAATGTTGGTCTCGGTGGACTGCTACCCGAGCATTTTGGTCGTGACCGCTCCGGTCGTCCCTATATGCGCGAGTCGGTACCGCCCTGGGGTTTCCTGCTCTCCGATGCTTACCTCAGTCTCCGGGTTAACCGGCCATCGCTGACGGCCTTGCAGGTCGTGCGCCGCGACGACGAAATGCTTGGTTTTATAGGCGCTGACTTTGACCTGCGCGACCTGCCCGCCACCACCGAGCGCTACGTAGAGCCGGTTGACTGGCGTCAGATCAAGGGTGACCCGTCAATCCGCGGCACGGTATTCCAGCAACATCGCACCGAGAGCGTGATGGACCGGAATATGGAACCGGCCTGCGCCATACTTAAAGAACTGTTTACCGATCGCGGCCTGTTCCAGGCGGTGATTCACTTCTCCAGCAGCCGTACCACCGTCTGGTTCATGGAGGATCCGTATCGCTACCGCATCCTTGACCACGAGGCATTGAGTGACCCGGATATCTGTCTGTTATACCCGCGAACACCTTACCCGGAGGAAGCGGTTATTCCACGCAAGGATGTCGTCAAGGTATTAAACGGTATGCGGCAACTGCGCATGGCCGATGAAACGCTGTACCTGCGATCATCTTCGATCAATATTTTTAACGGCCTCGTCAGCCTGACATTCTCCTGCGACGGTACCCACTACATGTCATGGCAGGAGTTTCTCGACAGGGACATCACCTTCTGGGTAGGCTGCGCGGCATAATAACCCGTGATGCGCATTATTTGCCGGTAATCCCCAGCCACTCCGTCCAGCTGGCGAACAGCGATTGATCAACAGCTGCTACTGAAGAACGCGGCGTCAATGCATGGGTAAAGACGGCATCGCCATCGAGGGTAGACGAGTATCCGCCGGCGGCATCAAAGATATAATTACCCGCCGCGTAGTCCCATATATTCGAGCGGCCGTGCAGGTAGATATGACAGCGCCCGGCGGCCAGCCAGCACCAGTCCAGCGCCACCGAACCAAAACTGCGCTGCGAGGCATACGGTATCTGCGTCACCAGTCGGGTAGCAAGCCCCTTGTCAAGACGTTTGAAATCAATCAGCGCCGTCGTCTGACCCAGTTCAAGCCCGGTTTGTGCAACCCGCAGCGGCGCATCATTCAATCGCGCACCCTGCTCATGACTGGCGGTAAAACATTCATCACGCACCGGGTCATAGACTATCCCGAGCAAAACCTGTCCCTGCTGCAACAAGGCCAGCGATACACAGAAATAGGGAACGCCGGCGGCAAAGTTACTGGTGCCGTCCAGCGGATCCAGACACCATACCGGCTGGCCGCTGGCCAGCAGCGCTGATTGCTCAGCGACCGACATTTCTTCACCAAGAAACACCGTATCCGGCCACTGTTGCAGTAGCTGTACGGCAATCCTTGACTGCACTGCAAGATCAGCCTCGGTGAGTACGCTGCCATCACGCTTGTGATGGCGCTCGACCCTGGCAAAACGCGGCAACAATTCCTCCTGCGCGGCAGGGATGATGATGTCTTGCAGTGCAGTCAACGAATACGTCATACAGCATTTCTCACGGATTGCAGGGTTATCGAACGACCAGTGTCATGTCAGACTATGCATTCTATACCAACCGAAAGGGATTTTTCCCATGAAAGCCATACATATGACAGCACCCGGACCGGCAGAGGAGGTTCTCGCAGTCGTCGAGGTACCCGAACCTGAATTAACAGCAAGTAACCAGATCAAGGTCCGGCTCAGGGCGGCAGGTGTCAATCCAGTCGATACAAAGCTGCGCAGCCGCGGGGTTTTTTATCCCGAGGCACTGCCGGCAATCCTTGGCTGTGACGGTGCCGGCATCGTCACAGAGACCGGTGACAGCGTCACGCGTTACCAGCCGGGTGACGCCGTCTGGTTCTGTCACGGCGGTCTCGGCGGCGCCCCCGGAAATTACGCCGAATATACGGTGCTGGACGAGTTCGAGGCAGAAGCCAAACCAGCCGCACTCGGCTTCGAGGAAGCCGCCGCCCTGCCACTGGTCCTGATTACCGCGTGGGAAGCATTGTTCGATCGCGCCGGACTTGGCGAAGGACAGACAGTCCTGATCCACGCCGGTGCCGGGGGCGTCGGCCATGTCGCTATTCAACTGGCCAAATCGGTCGGTGCGCATGTAGCAACCACAGTGAGTACACCGGAAAAGGCCGCCTTCGCCGGGCAACTCGGTGCCGACAGGACCATCCTGTACACCGATGAAGACGTCCATACGGCCATCATGGACTGGACTTCAGGACGTGGGGTGGATGTTGTGCTGGATACCCTTGGCGGTGACACCTTCCGCAACAGCATCGATCTGGCATGCGTCTATGGCCAGGTGGTCACGCTGCTGGACCCGGGGAATGATGTCAGCTGGGGCACAGCCCGCAATAAAAACCTTGGTATCCACTTCACCCTGATGCTGACACCGATGCTGCAAGACCTGCCCGATGCACGCAAACACCAGGGAAACATCCTGAAGCGCTGCGCAGAATTGATTACTGACGGAAAGCTAAAAGCGGGTGTCTGCATGACCCTGCCGCTTGAAGATGCCGTCAGGGCACACCGGTTAATCGAGGCAGGCCATGTACAGGGCAAAATTGTATTGACCCTGTAAATCTGCAACGCAGTGAGTGGCAGCGGTGGATTGTTATTCCGGTTTTTCGAGTCGTTCAGCCAGGGCATTCAGCTCATCGGCCAGTTCCTGAAAACAGTCATAGCGACGAAGTTTTACCCGATGGCTGTAGAAGCCGTCTCTCAATGCCTTGACATGGCGCATGATCGGCAAGGTCGGTCCGATGATGCGATGTGTATACACCGCAACAAGCACCACCATCGATACAATGTATCCCAGCAGTAATAGCAGGGACATGGATTTGAAGTCGTGCAGTTGCTGGTTGAGAATGGCCTGCACATATTCAGCCTGGGTCGTATTCTCGACCAGCGTAATATAGGTTTGTTCGAAGTACAGCTTGCCAAACAGGACGGTAAGTAACATGAAACCTAGCGACAGCATCAGGGCATAGACAGCCAGTTTCAGCTGCAATGCAGGCTTCAGCAACAGGTTCCTCGCCTTGCGGTGTTCGTTGAGCCCGAGACGCCTGAGTATGGATTGATCATTGTTCATGGTTACGTGACTCCCCGGAAGAGTCGGCTGCCCGCCACAGGACGGCCTGTTTAAAGGTGTATACAGGGTATCGCGGGGCTACGGGATTGCTTTAGGGAAATTTGGCCGGAGTTAGGCAACCCGCACACGCTGGCAACGGTGAGCCAAAGGGTGAAGATAGATAACATACCGGAAAACTGTCGGGAACACTGGCAAGCGCCCTGAAATTACGCCCAGCAAAACAGGGAAAATTGTTACGCAAGCCGGTCAGCATCCTGGCCGGACTGTAACCCCAGCAGTGCTGACACAACCATGCCGGCAGTCCACAACAGGAAGATGGCAGACCACACGATCAGTGCCTCTGCCATGCTAATGCCGAACAGCAACTCCGGCGTGTAGCCGCACGAGGTCTGCACCTTGAACATGGCCGGAAACCAGCTGTCGAGCGCAAACCATGCCGGCAAGCCAAGATCAAGACCACAATCACTGAAGGTGAAGCCACGCTCTGTACCCAGCAGCTGGTAAGAGCGTTCCAGCATACCAATAGCGATCACAACGGTCAGCATATGTGCCAGCAGGTTCATGAACGCGTTGCGCCGCACCCAGATGGCTGCCAGCGAAACGAGGATCAGCGCCATCACCCAGATACGCACCTGAATGCAGAGTACACAGGGTTGCAGCTCCAGCACATACTGATAATAGAGTGCGACACACTCGAAACCCAGGCCGATCACCACCAGCAATACCCAGTAAGCGGCACTGTTACCGATTGCTGCAAGCCGCCCCAATACACCGTCGTTCATAATTACCACCTTGTGACACATTGTTGCAGCAGTATTCGCTGCCCAGCCATTGTTATCTGTCACGCATATCCGGTTGCAGCGGCACCGCACACGCAGGGTCCGGGGTTCCCGGATCCGTGCATGCAACAGGAACAGCGAGGCACTATACCTTAATGGTACACAGTTAACACCGCATCCCGCCACACCATCGTTTGCGACACTGGTGAAAACACAGGCGGTGCCCTACTATTCTGATTATGGGACACAGCATATTTGCCGTCACCGACAGAACCGATGCAGAAGAAGCCGTTGTGTTCGTGCGCGAAAAACTCTCCGGCTATGACCTGCACTTACTGGACTGGGTGCGCCTCTATCCGATGACACAGGCACAGCATCAGTCACAACTCAGTGGTGAGTGCCCACCCGTCACACTGAGCACCTGCTGGAAGCCTCGCGACACGATCACGGCCAGCGATCCACCGCTGCCAAGGCACAAGTACCGGATCAAGGTGAATGTCTGGCAGGGCGACGACTACCCGGCCGAGGAAAGCAACTGGGGACGCATCCCGCCGCGTCCCATCCGGCGACGCAGCATCCCGGACCGCTACACAACACGCGGCCTGTGCAAGTGGCGTTATCCCGACAGGATGGTGGCCACGGTACACGGCCTTGCCCGGCCACTGTTTCTGTATCTAGCCGGCACGCGACAGGTGCCACACAACCCGAGTGACAGCAATGCCAGTGCCTGGGGGCATAAATGGGCAGTTGAATGGCTAAGGGACCGTCACCAGGAACGCGATGCGGAGGCCATGATCGCCCAGTTGATGCAGTGGACCCTGATCCAGAGCCAGGGACTGTAATCAGGTAGTCAGGCAGCAGCCGGGATAGATGCCGGTAGCTGGGCCATATCAATCGATGGGCAGGCTGGCAAGCTCATCGACCGATACCTTCTCATGATCGTTTGCAGGCAGTACCGCCATGGCCGATTCCAGTACTGCGACATGCTCCCCGGGCGACAAGTCACGGCTCAGACGCTGCAGGCGTGCACTCAAACCGGGATCCGACACGGCACGCCGCCAGAACTGCAACAACCCCGTGGGTAGATACTCCGAGCTCGCCAGGATCAACAGCGCAATTTCAGCCATCTCCTCGATCTGCTGCTCATCATATACGCGATCAAGCTCATCGAGATCGGCCGCTTCAACATACAACCAGCGCGTCATGCCGGGGCCGCTGACCGCCACGATACCCTGCGTAAGGAGCATGATACCGATACTGGCCGCAATATCAGTGACGCCAAATATCAACTCCGAACCCATGTTGAATTCAACAGGATCCGTGTGACGTGCCAGTCCGTGGGCCACTTCACAGGCCAGCAGGCCGGCGAGTTCATCCTGATCGTCGACCACATCAAAAATTCCTGACCAGACCAGAATCGTATTGCCCTGGATTGCGCGCATATCAACAATATCAGGCGCATCGAACAGGTAAACCTGCCAATCATCGGGAACCGTGCCCGAGGCCACCGCCAGCTGCGTAAACAGGTGCAGTAATTCATAGTATTCCGGGCTGCTGTCATCTAGCGGGTAATCTTCTCTCAGGTCATCGATGACCTCACCGACATGCTCCTCAGCGAGCACGGTCGGAACGGCAGGCACGGGGATACTACCGGACGGGATACGCGCAGGCTGAACGGTGCAGGCAATGAGCAGGCCAAGGCCTGAAAGGATAACTGCCAGCTGTTGTAATTGTTGTTTCAGCCTGTGCATACCGCCCCATTGCATCACATCCGGGGCTGCGCATTCAACAGTGCCTGACCAAAACGCTATCCTGGTCACCCAGCATATTGAGAATGACCATTAAAAAATAATAGCAGACAGAGACTTGCAACTACATTCTCTATAAATTTCTAATTGCATTCAGAACGCGATTCGATCAAAGTACGCCCCATATCGGCCGATGGTGATGTGGATCATGAAAAATATATTCCTACCCTGTTGTCTGCTTGCCCTTGTTGCCGGCACTGGCATGGCCGCGGAAAATACCACGCAACTGGCCAAGCTGGAGAGCGACGCCGCAAGCGGCCAAAGCGCCGCACAGTCACCCTGGAAATCACTGAACCCGAAAAAGCTGCAACTCAAGTCGACTGCGGCACTGGTTCTGGACCAGCAGGGTGATGCCGTCTATGCCAAGCAGGTCAGCGAGGCACAACCCATCGCCTCGATCACCAAGCTGATGACCGCTATGGTTATCCTCGATAGCGACCTGGATATGCAGGAAAAAATCACCATCACCAAGGACGACCGCGATCTGATACAGTTGACTGGCTCGCGCTTGAAGTATGGCGCCACCCTGACGCGCAAACAGATGTTGCAGCTGGCGTTGATGTCCTCTGAAAACAGGGCTGCAGCGGCCCTCGCCCGCACCTGGCCACAGGGCAAGGAGGCATTTGTCGCGGCCATGAATACAAAGGCCTACTCGCTTGGTATGCATTCCAGTCACTTTTATGATCCTGCCGGCCTCGATGCCAGGAATATTGCTTCCGCCCGGGATCTGGGAAAGATGGTACGGGCCGCCATGAGTTACCCGTTGATTCGCAAGGCGACCACGACCCGCTCAGCCAGTGTCTACCCCTACAAGGGACGCGGTGAACTGCGTTTCAACAACACCAACCGCCTGCTGAAAAACGCGGACTGGGACATCCAGCTAAGCAAGACCGGCTATCTCAACGAGGCCGGTCGCTGCCTCGTGATGCACACGGAGATTGCCGATCAACCCCTCACCATCGTACTACTCAACTCCTACGGTAAACTGACCCCCTTCGGCGACTCCAACCGTATCCGCAAATGGATTGAAAGCGGTATCTAGTTTTTTCACTGATTTGACCTACGCACCAGGCAGATCCAGCGCCCGTTTGAGCTGCTGGATGAGGGCCTCGGCACTGCTGGCACCGGGAATGCCGGCACCTGCCGTGATGCGGCGACCGTCACGGGTGTGCACCTTTATCTGGTAGTAGGCACGCGACCGGGTTCCCTGACTGGCCTGCATACCGATGGATCGTTCAACGGCAGTAATGTCCGTGGCATCAACATGGTGCGTAAAGCGCAGGCCGAAAAGACCGCGCACCGTCGTGAGCCCCTGCCTGCCCGCCGTGATGTGCAATGAATTTCCCAGCAGATAGAGTCCCCAGGCAAGAATCAGCGCACCGACAAGGGCAAACAGACCGATAAACAGCTTAGACAGGCCGTCCTCATCTGCCAACGCATGAAACAGCCATGCAAAACCGGCGAATCCGCCGCCGGTCAGCAGTGTACCGAGGGCCAGACCCGGGTGACGTAAGTAGGGGTAATACAGTTCGACACCGGCACCGGTTTCACGGATGCGGACGATCTTGTCGGATGGCAGCGGCACAGTCGCTTCGATCCGGTGACCCCTGGTCTGGTCACGCGCGGTCTGCGGGCCGGCATTTTTAAACACCGGGATTTCCCAGCTGCGTTCAAGGTCGGTGCCCGGCAGACTCGCCGAGATCTGTACGTTCCATTCGTTCCAGCTGCCCCCCCCCTCGCTGCTCTCGGGCAAATCACCCGGGGGATGGAACAGGAAATGCAGCCGCGTGTCATACATTCCGGCACGCACGTCCGCCAGTTGTTCATCCTGCCATTTGATGTTGCGTACCGTTTGCCTGCTTTTACCGGAACGCCTTGTATAGGCATGCTGGCAGGTCAGCGTGACGAGGAAGCGGTAACTCGAATGGTAGGCCAGCCGTACTTCCACCGTGCCACCAACATCACCACCGATCGCCCCGGGAAACGGGTCCATGTGTAACAGCGTATTGCCAAAACGCCGCCAGTTGAGCGTCTGGCGAATGGCCCATGTCAGCAGGCCGAGTCCCACCAGTGGAAAGATTATCGCAACCCAGGCAAGTTGGTTGCCCTTCGCCAGTTCTGCCGAAAGAAGAAACGGAATGGGGGAAGAGAGCACATTCCAGAAGAGTGCGAACCCCCAGGCGAACCAGAGCGCGCTCCTGGCACTGGAGCGAATGCGATTATCGCTCCACGCTGCCCTCGCCTGCCAGGCCGGGAGACCGGGCGGCACGGGCTTCGGGATACGATTGAAGTACCACAACACCCCGGCACCGACACCGCCAAAGACGACGACAAAGATCAGCTTGAAACCCAGCAGGCCCCAGCGCAGGTCGCGATCAAAAACGGATTCAGACGGGTCGCGGTGATTCACCCACAGCGTGGTGTGCGTCTGACCCTCGAGGCTGCGCCAGGTATCACGCTGCCAGTTGCCGACATTATCACCAGAGCCGTCGGCAATACCGACACGATCACCGCTGTAGTGCTGCCCGTTGTAGTCATACTCGAAATGGGCGGTTACTTTATAGGTCGTGCTGTCATCGGAATCGCTTGTATCCAGGTCGACCGCGACCAACTTTGCCGGCACCTGCACCCAGTCGCGCATGCGCAGGGCATCCCACAGATTGGGGACGACACTGAGCAGCAGAAACCCGGCCCCGACCGCAAAAAACAGCAGACCAAACAACATGGCCCCCCGGTAGCCAGCACGCTTTTGCAGCGGCGCTGTAACGCTGCTGTTATTGATAGTGTTTGCCAACCTGTGCCGCCTCTGGCCCACTGGCCTGAATATGAATCGCAACCAGCGAGTGATTATTTGCCCTGCAGGTACCAGCGATCGTGGAAGGTCGCCACCCAGCGGGGTTTGTAAGCCACCGCCAGTGAGATCACCGCGCCATTCAGAAACCCCTCACCGAACATTAACATCGGCAGGATCAGCAGAAAATTATTGCTGATACTGTCGAGCGGATGTACACCGGCCAAATGCTGGATGTATGCACTGGCGAGTCCGGCCAGCAACATTGACAGTGCCCCTGCCAGAAACGCGTTGACAAAGATGTAGATAAAGAAATTATGCGGCAGCCTGCGCTGACAGACATACAGGAAAATACGGGTAAACAGCACCGGCACGACCCCCATGAACAATGCATTCATACCAAAGGCCTGCCATCCGGCCGGGCCCTGCCAGGTGGTAATCGCCAGCACGATGCTGATCGCAAAGAGCGCGAATTGCCATTCGAACATGAGACACAGGAACGTTGCGCCCAGCAGGTGATAGTCAAAACCACGCTGAATACCGCCACGCAGCAACCACAGCACGATGAGCAGGATAATGGCACCAAAATAGACATGCGAGGCCTCATTGTCGATAACTCTCGACCAGGGAGCCGTCAGCAGGGCCATCAGCAGAAACAGCAAATAGATCGCTGCCGTACTCCACAGAAAACTGTGCGGTATCAGGTTGGCGGGAATATCCATAATGTGCAGCTACGGCAATCGTGGCGACGGCCTAGTTTGCGCCGTTACCTGCAAGGGTGTCCGCGAGACCGTCGCTCATTAACGGCCGGAGCGTAGCCAGCAGCGATTTGAACAGCAACCTGTTTTGCGACTCCTCGGCCGCCAGCAGGGTCTTCATGTGTTGACGCTGCGTTGGCATGGAAAAGCAGGCAGGACAGGAGTCGGCAATCACCGGCAGACCGTTATTCAGAGCGAAATCGCGTGTCTGCCGTTCCCGCACATAGACCAGCGGCCGCATGATGCGCAGGTCGCCATCATCATTGACGTAATGCGCCTTCATGGTCTGCAGCCGGCCACCGTGAAAGGCCGACATCAGAAAGCTCTCCGCCAGGTCATCGAGATGCTGCGCCAGCGCAATCACGTTGCAGCCATGGTCACGGGCCGTCTGGTACATCAAACCGCGTTTCATGCGTGAGCAGAAGGCACAGTAGGATTTTCTGCCCATGTGCTGCTTGGCCATCTCCATGATGGGCTTGCGCACATAGTGGTATTCAACACCGAGCGCATCCAGGTATGGAATCATCGACGATGGATCGAAGTCACCGGCCATCGGGTCTACCGTCATCGCCGCCAGGCCAAAGGTTACCGGCGCGCGCTGTTGCAGGTAGTGCAGGATATGCAGCAATGACAGCGAGTCCTTGCCGCCCGAGAGACCGAGCAGTATCCGGTCGCCGTCACGGATCATGCTGAAATCCGCAATTGCACGACCCGCAAGCGACGCCAGTGTCCTGGATGGTTTGATAAAAGCCGCCATGGTGTTCGAATGATGCCAGAAATCGGCTCTCGTGAGCCAAATGATAGCAGGACTGTTTCCCAGACACTTTGAATGCCTTTAAAATACGGTACTCTGGCAACTTTAGCACTGAACCCTTTATTCGCTCCGCTCTTCCAAGTATTGTCTCTCCATGACCACTGACCACGAAAAGCTTCGCATGCAATGGATGTCGCAGGGACTGGCACGCGACACCCTCAACCCGGATCCGATCAGGCAGTTCGAACTCTGGTATAACCAGGCCATTGATGCGGAGATCCCCGAAGCCAACGCCATGAGCCTGGCCACGGTGGACACCGATGGCCAGCCGTGGCTACGGACCGTGCTGCTGAAGCTCTACGACGAGGCCGGCTTCGTATTCTTCACCAACTACGAAAGCGCCAAGGCACGGCAGATGGAGGCAAACCGCAAGGTTGGGCTGCTGTTTCCGTGGGTTGTGCTGGGTCGACAGGTCAAGATCAGTGGCATCGCCAAAAAGGTGCCGACCGCGGAATCAATGAAATACTTCGCCTCGCGCCCCCGTGGCAGCCAGATTGGCGCCTGGGCCTCGCCGCAAAGCCAGGTGATCTCATCGCGCTCGCTGCTGGATGCCAAGGTCGACGAGGTCAAGCGTAAATTCGCCAGAGGTGAGGTACCGCTGCCCTCCTTCTGGGGTGGCTACCGCGTAACACCGTTTGAAATCGAGTTCTGGCAGGCGCGCGAAAACCGTCTGCATGACCGCTTTGTGTACACCATCAATGATGACGGCTGGTCGATCGAGCGTCGGGCGCCCTAGGCCCGGGTTGAAACACGCCTGTACGGCCCTGCCGACCAGACGCTCAGATTTCGTTTGGCCTCTCTGACGGTATTTCAACCGGTTGCCCGGGGGGGATGCCCAGCGGCGGCTCCGGCGTGGACTCGGGTGGCGCATCAGGAGAAACATCGGGTGGCACATCCGCTGGTGGCGCCTCCGGTGGATTGCCCGGTGGTATTTCCGGATCTCCCGCACACACAGGATTGCGACTGAAAATAAACATGATCTGCTCCTTCATCAGCATTGATATATATAGTCTAGCCCCGAGTAGCGTTCATGTATCCAGCAAAATCGTGATTGCACTTTGGCAGTGGCACAGCCGCGCAGTAAAGTAAGGCATGTCCCGTGTGCAGCTGCGATTTTACGAAGAGCTGAATGATTTTCTGGCACCCGCACTGCGCAAGGTCGACATCACGCACACCTTTGACCGGCGTGCCTCGGTCAAGGACATGATTGAGTCCTTTGGCGTACCGCACACGGAAGTGGATATCATCCTGGTGAATGGCCAGTCGGTGGATTTTTCCTACATCGTGCAGGATGGCGATCGCATCAGTGTCTACCCGATGTTCGAGAGCCTGGATGTGAGCCCGCTGCTACGCCTGCGTCCGGCACCGCTGCGCTCACCCGCCTTCGTGCTGGACACTAACCTTGGTCGGCTGGCGCGTTACCTGCGTCTGCTGGGGTTTGATTGTCTCTACCAGAATGATTATGACGATAACACTGTCGCCATGATTGCGGACAGGGAACAACGCACCGTGTTGACACGGGACCGGGCGCTGCTGCAACGCAGGATCATCACACGCGGTTATTTTGTACGCGAGGTCCGGCCAAGACTGCAGGTGAAAGAGGTGCTGGCCCGGTTTGACCTGTACCGCCTGGTTGCACCGTTCAGTCGCTGCATTCGCTGCAATGGCGCCCTGCGAGTCGTTGACAAGCAGAGCATCGAGGAACGGCTGGAACCGAAGACCCGGAAGTATTTCGACTCCTTCATGCGTTGCAGCGACTGCGGGCAAATCTACTGGCAAGGCAGCCACCATGCGCGCTCACTCCACTTGATCGAGGAACTGACGACATAACCGGCGTTGATACACTGCACACGCCGCTGCAATTGTCATCCGGAACACGATGCCTGCCCGGCTGCTAAACTACAATACAGGATGCCATCATCACTCAACCAGCAGATCGCCATGAAGCTTGCACAGGCCGCCGACCTGCTGGAACAACAGGGTGCCAGCCCGTTTCGCGTGTCGGCCTATCGCCGTGCAAGCGAGACCGTCTCGAGACTTTCACAGGATATCCGTGAACTCGCCGAGGCAGAAGGCAATGCAGGTCTGATCAAACTGCCGAATATCGGCAAGGGCATTGCCAGCACCATACAGGAATTGCTGACGAGCGGCAGCTGGGTCCAGCTTGAGCGTTTGCGCGGCACGCTCGACCCGGTACAGCTGTTCCAGACAGTGCCCGGTATCGGACCAAAGACAGCAGAACAAATCAATGAGGCCCTGCATATCGACACACTCGAGGCACTGGAGGCCGCCGCATGGGACGGGCGGCTGGAAACGGTACGGGGCATGGGTGGGCGGCGCATCGCCGGCATTCGAAATGCGCTGACCGCATTACTGGGCAAGACTCGCCGCCAGCCGCAAAGGGTGCCAGGGAAAGAACCCCCGGTTATCACGTTACTTGCAGTCGACAATGAATATCGCCAGCAGGCAGAGCAAGGCGCACTGCCCTTGATAGCACCCAGGCGCTTCAACCCGGAAGGCACGGCGTGGTTGCCGGTGTTGCATACCGACCGTGATGACTGGCATTTCACCCTGCTGTACTCCAACACGGCGCGTGCCCATGAGCTGAAACGCACCCACGACTGGGTGGTGGTGTATTTCTATGACGACCATCACCAGGAGGGGCAATGCACGGTAGTGACCGAGACACGCGGCCCGATGACAGGGCAGCGCGTCGTCAGGGGACGCGAACTCGAATGCCGGGATTACTACACGGCTGAAAACCGGCCCAGTCGGGCGACCTAGTTGTAGGCACCAAAGACCTTCTGCATCAACTCGCTACTGCGTGCCACCGGGTCAGTACGAATCTTGTGCTCCTCCTCGGCGATCATCAGGAACAGACCATCCAGGGTCTTGCCGGTGATATAGCCATCAATATCGGTACTGCTGCCCGGCAGCATGCTGGCCAGGCCACCTGCCTTTGACAGCATGTTTTTATAGGCAGCTGTCACACCGGCTCGCGCTGTTGCCGTTTCAACAACTGGCTAGCATCCTCTCGGTCAGCGCATCTTCCGTGTGGGTACGGAAATAGTCAGTAGCGGCATCATCCGGACCGGTCAAGATGCCTTGCGCATCTTTCACGCTCATGTTCCTGATCGCCTCACCGAATATATCTGCGGCCTCGGGCACGGCCTGCTCGGCCGCTGTGTTCATGGTGGCGATGAATTCATCGGCCAGTTCATCCTGACCCACGGTGCGCAACGACGACTCTACCCAGGAGAGGCTGTCCGGCATGGGAATGCGCACCTTTTTGTTGTCAAGAAAACCGCCCGGCTGGCCAAGTTTATCCACCGCAAACTGCGTACCCTTGTCCAGCGCTTCCTTCAGGCCCGCCACCATTTCTGTATTTGTCAGGTCCACATTCGACGTGGATACGCCCGCCGTATCGGCGGCCCCCTTGACGGAATCGAGATATTTTGTCCAGTCCGCCGCGACCGCATGGCTTCCTGCAAGAAAAACCAGACACCCGGCCACTAGTAAATTGACTGTTTTCATCATTGAAAAACCCTCCTGGTTTCTGCATGGATAATACGGATGAGGTGAAGCCGGGCTAGAACTCAAACTCCATACTCTGGTATACCTGTCCCGCATTGCGCTTGGCAAGAAACTCCGCCGTAGGCAGATGCATATACGGCGACTGGTCTATCTCGTAGGCATCCTGCAGGGTACCCCCGTTCTCGATCAGCTCACCGATCTTCTTGCGCAGGTACACGAGGTAATCCCGGGTGTACTTTCTCACCGTCACCATATCGGTCGGCTCGCCATGGCCGGGGATCACCACTTCCGCGCCCAGGGCTTCAAACTTGTCCCAGGTCTCGATCCAGGCCTTTGTGTCAGTATGCTCAAACAATGGCAACATGCGCTGGTGAAAAGCCATATCACCGGAGATCACCAGTTTCTTCTCCGGCAGCCAGACAATAATATCGCCGGGACTGTGCGCCGGACCGAGGTTCAGCAATTCGATGCGCTCGCCACCCAGTTCAATGACCATTGAATCCTCGAAGGTCTCATCCGGCATGACGACTTTGGTCCCTCTAGCCTTCTCCTTGGCACGTGCCTGCATGCCCTCCAGCAGCGCATACGACTGTTCCTCTATCTCGTGCAACGCATCGACATGCGCGATCACCGGCACACCCTGCTCCTGCCAGTAGCTCGAACCCAGCATGGCATGGCCCTGACCGTTCTCCAGCACGACGTACTTCACGGGCTGATCGGTGATTTTCCTGATCTCGTCATGCAGTGCCTTCGCCAGCAGGTAATTGTCGCCGGCATTGACCACCAGTACACCCGCGTCGGTGATCACGAACGACAGGTTATTGTTATGCCCCGAATTAGCATAGGTCCCCGGCGCCGTCGCCCCAATTGCTGACCATAACCCTGGCACCACTTCCTGTGGCAGATCATAGAGTACCGACTGCGGTGCCTTGTCGCTGTTGTAGAGGGCCTCTCCCGTCAGTGGCTCACTGCTGACACCGTTCGCGGCCGGCTTTTCCAGGTGCCTGCGCATGAACGTCGCGGCCCGTTGCAGCGCATCTTTCGAAGCCAGATCGTCAGCAAAGGTACGCACCTTCTCGGTACGGAAATCAAAGCCACGCCCCACCCCGGGATAGATGATCAGACGCGCGTCCCGACCCTGGTCCTGCATCACGCCGATACTGGTCTCGATCACACGGCGGCGCTGGTACTGCTCCTCGTCACCGATAAACACCAGTGTTGGCAAGCTGAGTTGCTCGATCTCGGGGGCATAGCCATAGACCTGCATGGGCTCGGGTGCATTCGGATCCTGCAGGTGCGGATAGTAGGATACATAACAGGCAATATCGTTTTCCTGTCGTTTAAACGTAGTCGCCACCTTCAGGGTGTAATAGCCACCGCGGGTATGCGAGTACAGGCAGGCCTTGTCGGAGCTGATGTCATCACGCGCCAGCAGCACATCAACCGCCGCGTCGACATCTTTTTCCAGCGCATAATCATGTTCGATGGGATGGGTACCAATAAAATGCGCCCTGTAGATATCCGGCGCCAGCACCACGAAGCCACGTGCTGCAACCCGCCGCACATGGCGTTGTATCAGATCATCCAGACCGCGCCGGCCGTGTACAAACAACACGGCCGGGTACTTGCCCGCGCCGGCCGGGCGCGCGACCAGTACCGGCACCTCCACCCCGTCGCTCGGGTAACTGTCCCAGGTACTCTCGACAGGATAATTCTCCGGCACCTCGATCTGGCCCTCATTCCACCAGGCACCATCCCACCACCAGCTATTATCACTGGCTGCCGTGTCCGCACGGGCGCTACTGCAAGCCAGCAAGGTGGTCATGAGAATAACGAAGCTGTTTATCAGGTTCATACTGGAAATCTTCTTGTTTGGCCGACGTCATTAAAGTATATACATGAATTTCCCGGGCAGTACACCTTCCCGGACTGCCTGGGCATTCAGAAACACGTGACGCTTGTTCACGGGGATAAATAACTGTCTGAATTGCGTATACTGTCGTGGAGAACAATGGACAGCTGCACACAAACGAATACCCAATGGAGCCAACCATGACTGACACCCTGATGATCCTGCCAGCCAGCAATGCCAAGGGCATCCGCCTGGTCCGTGTACCTGATGACTTCGAGTCACACGAGGCCTTTCGCCATGTGACCGGCCTGATAGCCGCCTTTGAGGAACAAAACCCGGACAGTGAGAGTGACGACATTCTGGCTATCCTTGAGGACCACGGCTTTGAAACGGTGGACTTCATCCTCGGACCAACCCTCCCCTAACCCGGCAGAAAAGCACCCAGCACGGTGCTCACACCCTGTTGAAGCCCATATTGCGCCAGTAATCGTCCCCCCTGGCTACCGTGAAGCGAATCACCATCCCCTAAAGAATTGCATTAGCTGCTGTTTTTAAAGACAAATATATTTATTTGTCTTACTGATTCACGAAAATGTGAACTCAATCTGCGACGATGTGTCACATATTACAATATTATTATTTGGTGATATACTAATTCACATATTCATTATACGAGGTATGAATGATGAACATTGTTAAACTTTTCAAACGCATTGCGCTGATAGTGGTGTTACTAACAGGCACCAGCCTTGCGCCGGCGGAAGAAATCGATATCTGCTCACCGTTCATGGATGGCAAGGTCGATGAATCCTTGCTTTCCAGCATGTTGTCCGCGGCAGATGACGGCCACCTCTTTCGTATCCAGCAGGAGAGTTCCCGGATGGGTTTCTGTGTGGAGAGCAAGCTGTCACGCATCGAAGGCAACTTCAGGGAATTCAAGGGCGGAATGGCCCTCGACCCCGCGGAAAATGGCACCGGTCAGACCATGGTCCTGATCAAGGCCGAAAGTCTTGACACCGAAGGTGACATGATTGAACGCATGATCAAGGGCGAGAATTTCTTTGACGTGGAACACTACCCCGAGGTGCTGTTTGTCAGCAACGGGTTCCATTGGACCGGTCCGGATACAGCGGTGCTCAAGGGCGACCTGACATTGCGAGGTATTACAAAACCCGTCATTTTCAACGTCACGCTGACAGCGCTTGATGATAATCCGGTCAAGGATGCGCAGAAGATTCTCGTCAAGGCAACCACGACGATTAACCGCGCTGATTTTGGCATGGAGAAGCTAACCTCCCTGGTGAACAGCGAGGTGCAGTTATGCATGAGCGTCGAGGCGCTGAAATACAGTTCCTGAGACACCCCGGCTTGTCGGACAGCCATTGAAAGTGGGGGCGGTGACATAAAAGGCGGTTCCCGCCTATCACCGACCCCGCCCTTCCCTCACGATCATCGTCAATGCAGCATTAACTGTGAGCCGCAGCATGCTGCCTGCCGATAACAATTTCGCCACACGAATTGCTATCACTGTGCACCGATTGGCAGTACTCTTCGCGAATCTGTCTGCGGAAAACGGAAGCAAGGCATTGAACGATTATCAGGTACTGGTCATAGGCCCGCGGCGCGGCCTTGTCGACGTATTGCGGACACGGCGGGTACCCTTTTCCATCTGGCAGGAAAAACAGGCCGGCAGCTGGTCAGATGCCGAACAACGAGTCACCGCTCCATTATGGAAAAGCCCTGAAAAAATCAGGCAGACCCTCCGCGACGCGTTTGCCAATAGCCGCTGCACACATATCATTGCCGGTACCGAGGCTGCCATCTACCCGGCAGCCATTGCCCGACGCCTGCTCGGCGCAAGGTGCTCCGAGGCCACGACGGCCCTGCGTTGCAGGGACAAACTGGAAATGAAGGCGTTCCTGTGCGATTTCGGCATACCGATGACGAAGTTCCTGGCGGAGTCCGCGGCAACCAATGCCGCCGGGGTTTTCGACACACTGGGTCGTCCGGTGGTCAGGAAAAACAGGAAAGCATCGGGCGGCAAGACGCTGCAAATTATTCACCGGGAAGAAGATCTTGTGCTGCAACACGGCAACAGGAACATCCTGGAAAAATACGTCTCAGCACCCGAGGCCAGTATTGAATCATTCGTCAACAATGGCCGCATCCAGTTCACGAATATCACTGATTACCATGAAACGGGTTATGTTAATTTTGTACCTGCCGCATTCGACGCAACCCTGACCACTGCCATGCAGACGCTCAATCGCAACGTCATCGAGGCATTAAAGATCAGGTGGGGAATCACCCACCTCGAGGTCTACCTGACAAACAAGGGACTGCTGTTCGGAGAAATTGCATTACGTCCCCCCGGCGGCTACATCATGAATGCCATCCGCCATGCCTGGGGGTTCAATCCCTGGGAGGCCTTCGTCGCCATGGAACTGGACGAGCCGTTCGAATTCCCGGACAACCCTCTGGCATACGCAGCGGTCGAGGTGCTGCATCCGGGTGCCGGTACGGTCACTGCCATCAGGGGCGAAGACCTGGTGAAAACCCATCCGTCGATGCGCGAGTTTCATCTGAGAACCAGCCCCGGTGACCACATCATTCATCGCGAGAGTGTCGGGCAGGATACCGGCTACCTGCTGCACGCCAGCAAAACGCCGGCGGCACGGCTGCAACTGCACAATGAACTGAAGCAACAATTCGCTATCGAGGTGGTTTAATCCCGCAATCCGGCGTGTATGACGGCAACAATGATTAAAGTGGCCATACCCAGACAATCATCGGGATCGAGACCATGATAATCAACACCTCCAGCGGCAGCCCCATGCGCCAGTAATCACCAAAGCGGTAACCCCCGGGTCCCATGATCAAGGTGTTGTTCTTGTGACCAATGGGCGTCAGAAAGGCACAGGATGCGGCCACGGCCACCGCCATCAGGAAAGGGTCCGGACTCACCTGCAGGCGGTTGGCGATATCCAGTGCAATCGGTGCGGTGATCACCGCGGTGGCGGTATTGTTCATCACGTCGGAGAGCGTCATGGTCACGACCATCAGCAGGGTCAGCACCACGACCGGTGAGTAACCCGCGGCAAGACGGATGATCGCCTCTGCAATCAGGGCCGTGCCGCCGCTGGCCTCCAGCGCGACTCCAAGGGGAATCATCGATCCCAGCAAGACAATCACCGGCCATTCGATTGACTCATATACCTGGCGGGCCGGCAGGATGTTCAACAGGATGTAGGCTGCCACCACCACGGCAAGAGCGACGGGCAGGTACAGCACGCCGACGCTTGCCAGCGTGATTGCCGCCACAAACAGACCTGCTGCCAGCCATGCCTTGTTGCGCTTGACCAGCGACAGGCTTTCCGAACCGGCCAACGGCAAGGTACCCAGCCAACTGCTGATTTCAGGGAGCATGTCAGCCGGACCGAACAGCAGCAGCACGTCACCGGCACTGATATCGAGATGTCGCACCCGCTCGCGAAACTGCCGTCCCTGACGTGATACACCCAGCAGCGTGACGCCATACCGGTATTGCAGATTCAAGGCAGCGGCAGTCCGTCCCTCGATGCGGGCCCCGCCCGGCACAACCACTTCCATCAGTGACATGTCATCACTGCTGAGCGGCCCGGTGTCCTGTCCCCTGGCCTGGAACTGCAGTTTCAACGCACCAACGATCTTGTCCATCGCGTCCGGTACCGCTTCCACCACCAGGATATCATCGGCACTGACCTGCACCAGCCGTGCCTGGCCAGGCATGCGTTTGCCACGGCGGATCAATCCCACAATTGCCACATCGTGTTCTTCAGCCACCGCATCGAGATCACGCACCCGCTGACCAATAGCCGGAGATTTCTCAGGTACATGCAGTTCTGCCACGTACTCGCTGACATCGAAAAGTTTCTGTGTCGAGTCCTGCCGGCAGCATTCAGCGGGCAACAGTCGCCAACCGACCAGGGCGACAAACAGCACACCGACAACGGCACAGGCCAGTCCCACCGGCGCAAAATCGAACATGGAGAAACTCTCCCCCAGCGCCTGCTGGCGAAACTCGGCAATGATAATATTGGGCGGCGTACCGATCAGGGTAATCAACCCACCCAGTATGGTGGCAAATGACAGCGGCATCAGTGTCAGCGCCGGGCTGCGTTTCGCCTTGATGGCCGCCTGTATATCCACCGGCATCAACAGTGCAAGCGCTGCCACGTTATTCATGACTGCAGACAGAGCGGCAGCAATCCCGGCCATGGCAGCGATGTGAGTCTGCAGGGATTGCGAAAAGCGGCTGACCTGTCTGGCGACCAGTTCGACGACACCGGAATTGGAAAGTCCCTTGCTGACAATCAGCACCAGCGCAATGATAATGGTGGCCGGGTGGCCGAACCCCGAAAAGGCCTGCTCTTTCGGCACCACACCGAGAATCAGGGCCGCCGTCAGCGCCATGAAGGCAACCAGGTCGTAGCGCAGACGCCCCGAGATCAGCAGGGCAAAAACGAAGAACAGCAGTGTGAATAAAATGGTCTGGTCTGTTGTCATGTCCGTTCCCTGGTTCGAGGACAAACTATACCATCCGCGATATGATTACCGCATGATGGCAATGCCTCGACCTTCCGGCTTCGCATTGGTGCTGCTCGTTTTGCTGCTGTCTTTCAGCAACGCACAGGCCGGCGGTGAACAAAGCGTTCGCCCGGGCGTCAACCGCCAGTATGAGAATCCGGACTGGCGGCGATGGGTCAATACCTTCGAACGCAGCGGCCGCGAAGTCTACGACATGCGCCACGCCATCGTGGCCGCCAGCGCGGTGCAACCCGGCATGAGCATCGCCGACATCGGTGCCGGTACCGGGCTGTTCACAAGGCTGTTCGCGGAGGCCGTCTCGTCCACCGGCAGGATCTATGCCGTCGATATTTCAGAGACCTTCATCGAGAACATCCTCACCAGCAGTCGCGAACAGGGCCTTGCCAATGTATGGGGTATCGTCAACACACCCACAGACGCCGGCCTGCCGGCCGACTCGATTGATCTTGCCTTCGTTACGGCCACCTACCATCACTTCGAATACCCTGCGAGCATGCTGGCCTCCATCCACCGCGCACTGCATCGTGATGGCCGGCTGATCATTATCGACTTTCGTCGCGACCCGCATCTGAGCAGCCCCTGGGTCATGGGACATGTCCGCGGTAACAAGGACCTTGTGATCGAGGAAGTACAGGCAGCCGGCTTCCGGCTCGTCGATGACAAACCGCTACTGCAGACCAACTATTTTCTGCTCTTCAAAAAAGCACTCCAGTGAATATTCCACCGGTAGCAGCAACTTTTCTTACTGGATGAAAGAGGTGGACCCCGACATCCGGACAGAGGTGAGGAAAGCTTCTGTGTAGACGCCTTCAAACAGATAGCCATACCAGATTGGTGCAAGACCAGGCAATAATCCGCCTGCCGGCACACTAATAGTGCATTCCATCGCATCAGCTGAACTCCATTGCTTCCCCGTACTTAACAAATCCTCAAGAAAAACAGAAGGTTTACGACATAGAGGCCATGCCCGCCTTTTGGCACACAATTTGTATTACTTGTGAACTATCAATGTGCACACGCATGTAAATGGCTCTGTTAGGCAACAGGCAGACAGGAGAAAGCATGGCAACGATTTCCGGGGTTCCGCGCCGCCCGGTGATGCTGGTCATCCTCGATGGCGTTGGCATAAACCCGAGCAAACAGAACAATGCTGTACACGAGGCGCCAACACCGCGTCTGGATGATTTTTTTTCCCGCTATCCGCATACTGTGCTCAATGCCGCCGGCCAGTCGGTGGGCCTGCCCGACGGACAGATGGGCAACTCGGAAGTCGGCCACCTGACGCTTGGCGCAGGAGAGATCCTTCGCCAGGACATGGTGCAGATCAACGATGCCATTGCCTCGGGTGAGTTCTACCGAATGCCCGCACTGTCGTACGTGCTTGACAAGGCGCGGCAAACCGGTCGCCCGGTTCACCTGCTGGGTCTGGTTTCCGAGGGCGGCGTACACAGTCATATCGATCATCTTTACGCCCTGATCGAGGCCTGTCGTCGTTATGCCGTCAAACCACTACTACACATGATCACTGATGGCCGTGACACACCGCCGCAGTCGGCACTGGATTATTTAGCACGTCTGGAATCACGAATTCACGAGGCCGGCGGCGGGATCGCGAGTATCACGGGCCGCTATTACGCCATGGATCGGGACAATCGCTGGGAAAGAACCGAACTGGCCTGGCGTGCCTTGACGCTGGGCAAGGGGCAATCGGCGCTATCCGCCGAGACGGCTATCCGGGCGGCTTATGCAGCAGGTGATACCGATGAGTTTATCCGCCCTATCCTGCTCCCGGCCTACCAGCCGATAGCGCCGAACGATCAGCTCATCAGCTTTAATTTTCGCAAGGACCGTCCGCGCCAGATCGTCGCGGCACTTGCCATGCGGGATTTCACCGGTTTTGACCGCGGCACTGCGCCACGGGCACAGGTCACCTGCATGATGCCGTACCGGAAGCAGGACAACCTGCCTTACCTGTTTGATCCGGAGCGCCCGGCCACCACGCTTGGGCAGGTTATCAGCACGCTGGGACTGGCGCAGTTTCATTGTGCCGAAACCGAAAAATATGCCCATGTGACCCATTTTTTCAACGGTGGCCGCTGCGAACCCTATAGCGGCGAAACCCGTTTGTTGATTCCCTCCCCCAATGTAGCAACGTATGACCTGATGCCACAGATGAGTGCACACGGCGTTGCAGACAGCGTGATCAAGGCCATCAGCCAGGGTCGCTATGCATTTATCGTGGTGAATTTCGCCAACGGCGATATGGTCGGACACACAGCCAAGCGACACGCCGTGCTCACTGCAATGAAGGTTCTGGACGAGGAAGTCGGGCGGGTACTGGAGGCGGCGGAGATGGCTGGCTACTCGGTGTTACTGACCGCGGACCATGGTAACTGCGAGGAAATGGTAGATCCGTTAACCGGCGAACCTCACACACAACACACAACCTATCCAGTGCCCTGCATGGTGATGGACGAGGACAACTGGAAACTGTCCTGCCAGGGCGGCCTTTCCAGCGTGGCACCCACTGTACTCGAGTTGATGGGGATTCCCCGGCCGGGATGCATGACCTCGCCTTCCATCCTGCTGCAGTCGCGCAAGCGTGTGCCGCGACCGAGGCAGGCAGTGAAGCTGAAAGGCGTCGCATAGTTTGCTAAACAGGGCCTTCCGACCAGCATTGCCGAGGCGCATGCATGCGCGGGGATACGATGCAACAGACGACCGTGGAGTGTTACTCCGGGTCTTCCGGATCCAGATAGTCACCAATATTGACTTCCCGTGATTCATCACTCAAAACGGGGTCATCATCAGCATCGATAAATGTACCGACGTTTTGCTGCGGGGAAACTTCAGAAGAACCCGGGTACTCTGGTTCACGGTCGACATCAAGGAACCTCCCCACATTCTTCTGGGGTGTTGATATTGTGGTATCAAACAGCTCCGGGTCGAGGTATTCACCAACGTTGCCCGATTCCGGGTCAGATATTCCCTCAAGCGCTGCACGATCACTCCCAACAGGATCAGCAAGCGTGGCAGCTTTCTTCACGGGTAGCACAACTTCAGAGGCCATCCTTCCCACTGGACGTGATGGGATATCGCCCACCATATCCGCACCATCATCTGTCGCCGATGGCTGTCTGGCATTATCATCATAATGGCTGATAGCGAAAAAGATCAGCAGACACAGGCAACACAGACCTGCGACCAGCCACCCTTTCACGCGACCATCTGGAAGCCAACCACTAATCATCTGATAGTATTGTTATCACGACCTGACGCCCGGAGCGTGGTCCGTCGAATTCGCACAGAAAGATATTCTGCCAGCGCGACAGACCCAACGCTCCGTTGATCAGGGGAATCGTCTCCGAGGGGCCGACCAGACCCGACTTGAGGTGCGAGTCACCATTACCGTCCTGCTGGTCATGCAGCCACACACCCCTGGGTATCATTTTTTGCAACAGATGCACCACATCGCTCTGCACGCTTTCATCCCAGTTTTCCTGGATCATGACCGCTGCAGTTGCACCCTGTACATAGACATTCACCAGGCCGTTGGCTATGCCACTGCGGTGCACAACTGCATTCACCTGCGGGGTCACATCCAGTAGCTGCTCGCGTGTGCGGGTGGTCACGGTGATGGATTCACGCATAGTTTTCATCTCCGTACGGTTATCAGGGTGAGGCCCGTGGCGCCTTGCAGCCGCTTCAAGCGTCCTGTTCCCTGGGCGTCACACCGCCGTGATCGATACGTTCATATTCGGCAATCACCTGTGCGCCAAGCAGCAGAATGATGGCCGCGAACTCAAAGCTGAGCAGGATGATAATAATGGTGGCAAGTGAACCGTAAATAATGCTGACAAAAGACAGTGTAGTGAAATACCAGACCAGCATATGGCGCGTAAGCTCCCATAACAGGGTGGCGACGACGCCCCCGACCAGCGCATGAGACCAGGCCAGCCGTCCAAGCGGCATCACAAGGTAAACAGAGGTTAGCAGCAACACTTCGCCAAGCACCCCGAGTAGATAGAGGATGGTCGCCGTGGCACTGGTCATGTTGATATCAATGCCAGCCAGCCTCGGCGTGTCGCCGCTGTGCTGGTGGAGCCAGCCGGCCATCACGCTGACGACAAAAAAACCCGCCACCAGCAACACAATATACACATACGGCAGGATCGCCGACACCAGGTAGTGACGATGGTGTTGCAGGCGACGATGAAAAAAGATCATCGACATGGCATTCTCCAGCACCGTGAAGGCCAGTGAACTGAAGAACAGCAATAGCACGATACCCATCGTACCGATGACCTTCCAGTGTGACAGAAACGCCTGCAGATGTGTTTCGAGCACATCGGAACGTATCGGCGCAGCCATCGCCAGAAAGGTCGACACCGTGTCGAGCAGCAGCTGCTGCTCAATCAGCTGGGACAGCAGGATCAGGACCAGCGCAACAACGGGAATTATAGACAGCAGGGTGTAATAGGCGACCGCACCGGCAAGCAGCAATCCCTGGTTGTCGAGAAAGCCCTTGACGACATCCAGCAGGAAGCGCCCCGGATGACTGACAACGTAAGCGAAGGGTGACGGGCTGGCATTCATGCTGTCATCAGGTAATTGCAGAGATTATGACATCATCACATCAGCCGCCGGCGACCGCCTTCTGGATAAGGGGGAGCAACGACTCGGGAAGCTGGATACTGCCCGACAGTGCGAACTGCTGCGCCTCGTCGGACATTTTCTTCCAGGTCTTGCGGATGATATCCAGCCACTTTTCCTCATCGTACTCAGGATGCTTGCCTGCAAATTCCAGCAGGTAGTGCTCCATGAAGACCAGGTCGGTCACATCTTCCAGCAACTGCGTGTCCGGGTTTTCCTTGATGCCCTTCTTTGCCACCGCCTCCCTGACCCGGCTGATCATTTCATCATCACAGCCTGCCTGCGCCAGCAGGTCGGCCGCGGTGTTAGCCTGAATCTTGTAGAGGTCCTTGCGCCACTGCAGGTAGCCGATGCGATCCATTGGATAGGCGTCACGCGGTGATTTCCAGCGCTGCACATGCTGCGCACGTATCGCCAGCTTCACGGCATCATCGGCACCGGGTGCAAAGCGTTGCAGCATGTCGGACATGCGCTGCGAGTAAAGTAGTTCTTTAGGCCAGGTTTTTCCGTCCGCGGTCACCTGGTTCGGGTCTTCACCGTTGGCGGCGTCTATCAGCGCCATGGCTTTCTCGAGAGTTGATTGCTGTTGCGTCATGAAATTTACTCTTTAATGTTTAAATAGATCGGGAACACCTCGCTCCCGCTGGTAGAGGATAATACAGCAACACCCGTGCCTGTTCATGCAGGAACGCCTGGCGCAGTGTTAATCATTCGGCTGGCATCCCGATGACAGAGCGGTGCTTGCCGGAACGCGAACGCGGGATGGTCAGCACTCGCTCGACCTGCAATACCATGTCACTGCCGAGATCAACCTGCAGCCGTGATTTCAATGCCGGCCCGACAGTATTCACCACATCCCGGGTGGCACAGAGCCTGAGTACGATGCGACCCGCCCCGGTCTGCTCGAACTGAAACTGCTGAATGCCGCGATAACCATCCAGCAGATGCGCGAAATACGACGGGTAGATCTTGCGGCCCGCGGGCGTGACGATCAGATCATTCTTGCGGCAAACGTCGAGTGCCAGCAACGGAAATGGCGAACCACAACTGCACTGCCCCTCCTGCAGACGCCCCAGGTCACCGAGCTGGTAACGGATCATCGGCATGACGCGATTGGTGAGCGAAGTCACCAGCAGCCGCTGCTCACCCGCCACCGGTATCGATTCGAGCTTCACCAGGTCGCTGAAGACGTGGAAACTGCCGTGCGCGCATTGCAGGCCGATATTCGGCACCTCACGGCTGCCGTACTGGTTGAATACCGTGCATGAGAACGCCGACTCGATAGCCGTGCGCTGCCAGTCGTACAGCACCTCGGCCGTGGAAAACACACCCTTGATGCTCGCTGGCATACGCATCTGTCTGCGTCGCACAAACTGCGCCAGCTCGGTCAGAATCGAGGCATACCCCTGCAGCAGCATCGGCTTCCAGGCCTGTACCCGCCGCGCCCAGTGCAACAACTCGGTGTCACTGAATTCATACGCACCGAGTGTCATCTCGGCCGCCGCGTAGCGCCGCAGGCGGCCACCCGGCGTGCGCGGCTTGTGAATATCCTGTTGTGCACCCCAGAAGTTCAACACCTTGTCGCCCGGCCGCCAGCCCGCCCAGCGATAACTGCGCATCATGCCGGCACGCATGTGTTCGGTCTTTTCATCCGTGTAATAAAACGCCAGCGGCTCGCCGGTTGAGCCACCGGTGTAACCCAGTTTCAAACCAGGCTGCTCAAGACCACCGGCCAGCATGGCATCCCGCTGTACAACCACTGTCTCCCGAGTGACTACCGGTAAATCAGTGGCATCATATTCCGGCCAGGCAAGGCCTTGATAACTGTGCCGGTAAAAGTCCGTATGTTGCATCGCAAAACGTACCATGGCGTTGAACTGCTGCTGCTGGTAGTGCTGCAACTGCTCCGCAGTGAACGCCTCGTGAGCCAGAAGCGGCTGCAGCAAACGATAACGCAGCGGCCGGATCTGGCGGTGAACGAGGTACTTCAGGCGCCGAATGACCCTGCTCACCCTTGCAGTACCCGCCCCCAGGACTGCCGGTCGAGACGGTAGGCTGCCAGTGCATCGACTATGGCCGTGCAGCGCCTCTCCCGGTGAGCCTCATCTTCAATCTGCTGCCAGGCAGGTGCGTTTTCGCCAAAGTTGGCACGCAGTGACTCGCAAAACCGGTCAAACAGGGTGCGTATCTGTGCAGCATCATGCCACCAGAGCCACGGCTCGGCTAGCAACGCCTCAAGCGCGAGCAGGCGCGTCAACACGCGTTGCCGCACCACCGCGTAGTGCGCACGCAGCGTGGCCTCCGTCGCCTGCACCTGCGCCTGGATTTCAGCACGTGTCGGCAGTTGCTCCGGGTAACCCTGTGCGACCAGCTCGATCACCGAGAACAACATCACGTCACCAAAGAACTGCCGTTCAAACTCGCCGGAAAGATCAACCAGTGCGGCACTGCGATCGACGCCCGGACGGAATTCAGAACCACCGGTCTCTGCGACGGTACGCCGGTGCAGCAACGGCAGGTTGGCGGAAACAAAGGCATCACCGCTGCTGGCCTGTACGAGGCGTCCGAGTACCGGCCCCGCCATGCGCAGCTGCAATCCCGCAAATGGAATGAAGTATCTCAGGGCCCCGGGCGAGAGCACATAGTTGCCGGTATATACCGTGCGTGCCGCTGTCACGCTGCCCTGCACATCCACATGCCGGTACGGTGTCACCCGTGTGGGATGTTCGCCATCGAAAAAACGATTGAGCTTGCAGGCAAGGTCGGACAGGCACGCCGCATGATCATGCGCGCCCTGTAGCGTACACTGGTAACGGCAGGGCGCGTCTGATGGCTCGAAACCAAACAGTGTTGCCATATCGTGATAGGCCGCGTCATCCTGATTATCCGGATCCCCGTGAAAGGTGCATGACGCATGCGCCCCGAGGCCGGCCATTTCCGTCAGCAAGGCCAGCACATCCTCCAGCAGGGTGCCTGCCATCACTGCCGGTGATACCGGCGGATCACCCACCACCTTGCCGGTCAGCACCTCGACCGGCGATAGACTGAAGATTCGGTCAATATGATAGAAATAATTGGTGGTAAAACGCTCGCGTCCGCCCCCGGTGTCCACATGAAAGGCCTGGTCGCTGTCGACAAACAGGAACAGCAGACGCTCATCCTGCTGTGCCATCCTGTTTAACATCAGGCAGGTAATGTTACGCATAACCGAGGCGCCCTTGTGGGAAAAGTCATCGGGCGCGGCACGGCCGATGATGTTGCGCAGCGCCTCGCGGTCACTGTCAGCCAGTGCATCGAGCTCCGCGAGTTGCTCCTGCTGGCCAAAATAGTGCGTTTCGATACCCGATTCACGGATCTCGGCAGCGATCGCCCTGTTCTCGGCAATACTTGCAACGGCACGCGAGTCATCTGCAATCACTGCCACAATCTTGCTCGTGGATTGCGCCGTGCCGGCGCCGTAACGAAACGCTCGCGCGGCACCCGCCAGGCTCATCAGGCAGCAACGCAGCTGCTGCGGACGGTCCGCCACCGGAACCACCACCACGAGGGTGTGACGCCTGTCATCCCCGGCAAGCGCAATGTGGCCTTCCATTTCGGCACACAGCGCGTGGTAAAGATCAAGCTGCAGCGGGTCAAGCGCAGAGTCCCACAATGCGCTTTCAAGGACGGGAATGAGTTGATCGTAGAATGGCAGCAAGGCGGCAGGTCCGTCGGCCTGTGCCAGCCGCACGCGCATCCGGGTCGCAGCATCCATGTCCGGGTGAAGCTCAAGACAACGCTCCAGTGCCGGACAGGAAAATGCACCCATGGAGCAATCCGCGCTTAATTACGCAACGAGTTGTAGTTCGGAAAGGCGTCCTTGTTCAGCATGATCTCAACCAGGTTGATGGCCGTAGAAAAATCCGTGTCCGCAAACAACCGCTGCAGATCGGCTTCCGTCTCAACGCGCTGGTAGTCGATGCCGAATGATTTCGCCAGCAGGGCGTAATCGGGATTTACAAAATCGCAGTCGATATAGCGCTGCTGGTAACTCTGGTACTGGTTCTTGCGGATCAGTCCCATGGTGGAATTGTTGAACATCACCACGGTAATCGGCAGCGCGTAGTTCACCGCCGTCATCAGTTCCATGCAGCACATCTGGAAACCACCGTCTCCGATAATCGCGAGGGTTGGCTTGTGCTCTGCAAAGCGCGACCCGATGGCGGCCGGTATCGCATGGCCCAGTGAAGAGATACCGGAGTTTGGATAAAAACGATTTCCACTGGAGACGTTAAAAAAATTCTGCGCAAAAATCAGGTTGTCATCGAATACCACCAGGTCTTGCGGAAAATGCTGCTCAAGGCGCTTGTAAAAACTTTCAACCAGTTCAAAACCGGCGCTGAATATCTTGTTACTGCCGGCATGTCGCTGGGCGACCGGGTCATTCACCGCAATTTGTTTACGTACTGCCTGACGATTAACGCCCTGTGCATCCAGGGTCTTCAGCACACCGTTCAACGTTGACTTGATATCACCGGTCACCGCCACATCAGCCTTGAACACCTTGTCGATCTGTTCAGGGTTAGTGTCGACCTGGGCAATCTTTTTGTTATGTAGCAGGGTATCGTCCCACAGGTAACTGGTTCGCTCGTTAAACCCGGCACCCAGAAAAATAATGGCATCCGCATTCTCGACAATATACTTGTAGGCATAGCCGGTCGAGGTAACACCGAGGCTGCCCAGTGACAGCGCGGACTGTTCGCTGATGACACCCTTGCCTTTCATACTGCTGGTGACCGGAATATTGAGTGAATCACTCAATTCGCACACCTGCTGCTGCGCGCCGGACTTGATACAACCATAGCCCGCCACGATGACCGGGTTGCGCGATTCCAGTATCAGCCCGGTCAAAGCATCAATCGAGTGGGTGTTCTCGACGGCGGCAGGATCCGGCCGTTCCGTCACCACGCGCTCCAGCAGGTCTGCATCAACCAGTTCCTTCTGCACATTAAACGGGATGCACAGCAACACTGGCCCTGAATTGGGTGACAGCAGCACCCTGGATGCCTGGTTCAGCACGTTCGCGAGGTAATCGGTGCGTTCCACGACCTTGCGATAGCGGGTGATACTTTTGAACAGTTCATCCTGGTCTATGCTGCCACCCTCACCCGAGCTCTCCTGCAAACCGCCCTTGCCAAAGACATGGGTGGACGTTTCACCGGTCACCACCAGGATCGGTTGCCGATCCGCGTAGGCATTGGCAATGCCGGTCACCAGGTTGGTTGCCCCCGGTCCTGCGGTAGTGATGCAGGCGGCTATTTTTCCCGAGGCTCGTGCACAGCCACACGCCATGAAGGCCGCGCCCTGCTCATGTTTGGCGAGCACGCTCTTCACGCTGGAATGGTAGAGGCTGTCATACACCGGCTGGATATGGGCACCGGGCATGCCAAAGATATACTCGATGCCGAGCTTCTCCATATACCTGACGATCAGCTCACTGACTGGGATCTTCATGGCTTCACCACGTTTCTGCAGTCGCGACATTGTAATGCCTTGCGTCGCGTTTCACACATTTTAAGCGCTACCTGCCAGCTGGCGATGCCCATATATATATTATTGTTATATATATTATTTTTATGGGCCACTGCTGAAATCGATACACCCGGAGTCGATACAGGCAATGGGGATAAGCCGATCTTATTGAGCACGCTCGGCCAGGTGGCACTGACTTAATACCATAACGAACGCAATGGATGCGCGCGGATGCATTTTTTGCACCGGCGGCCCAAGTAGCGCATTATCCGACCGGGCGTGTGGAAAACCGGACATGACGACCGGACACCCCGGTAATTCAAGAGCATAACAACTCAACAGGAGAAATTACTTTGAAACGATCAAACAGGATTTACGGCATGCTGGGTGCCGTGGCGCTGGCCAGCTCTATGGTCATGACCGCAGCCGATGCCGGTGGCATGGGCATGGGAAGCAGTTCCAGCAGGAACAACGATCGCGGCTATAGCCAGGGCTATGGTCCGGGACCTGGTTACGGCCCCGGCCAAGGACAGGGACAAGGACAAGGAGCAATGGTCCGGGACCGGGTTACGGCCACGGACAGGGACAGGGACAGGGCTATGGTCCGGGACCAGGTTATGGCCCCGGCCAGGGACAGGGCTACGGTCCGGGACCGGGTTACGGCCCCGGCCAGGGACAGGGCTACGGTCCGGGACCGGGTTACGGCCCCGGCCAGGGACAGGGCTACGGTCCGGGACCGGGTTACGGCCGCGATTATCAGCAAGGGCCCGGTAACGACAGCGGTTCCGGCTTCGGCATGGGCGGCAACCCCAACGATCGTGGTTATGCTCCGCGTGGCGGCTACGGTTCCGATCCCGGCAGCGACAACGGTTCCGGCTTCGGTATGGGCGGCAACCCCGCCGATCGTGGTTACGCTCCGCGTGGCGGCTACGGTTCCGATCCCGGCAGCGACAGCGGTTCCGGATTTGGCATGGGCGGTGGCCGCTAATCCACTGGAAAAGGCATCCGGCCTTTTTCGCTAATAACAACGAAGCCGCGTCATTTAACGCGGCTTCGTTTTGTATCCCCGTTCATTTCGAAACAAACTGCAATTATGCCATTTGGTCATCCGCCACGTGATAGCGAGGGTCTTCCATGACGTTCACCTCCACCAGGTCACCGGCCTTCTTTAACAATTTGCGGCATTCTTCACTCAAGTGTCGCAGATGCAGGGTCTTGCCTGCCCGGATATACCTTTCCGCCAGGGTATCAATCGCCTCAATCGCCGAGTGGTCCGCAACCCGCGAATTCTGAAATTCAATAATCACATCATCCGGGTCTTCTTCCGGATTAAACAGTTCCAGGAAATTTTTCACTGAACCAAAAAACAGCGGCCCATTGAGTTCATGCACACGTGACCCCTGCTCGTCATCATAGGTTTTACTATTAATATGCTTGGCATGCTCCCAGGCAAAGACCAGGGCCGAGACAATCACACCGACCACCACGGCGATCGCCAGGTCCGTGAGCACGGTTACCGCCGAGACCAGAATCAGCACAAAGGCGTCGGATGCCGGTATCTTGCCCATGATGCGCAGGCTTGACCATTCAAAAGTGGCCAGCACCACCACGAACATTACACCCACCAAAGCGGCCATGGGGATGCGTTCTATCAGCGGCGATGCAAACAGGATAAACATCAAAAGGAACAGCGCCGCGGCAACGCCGGACAAACGCTGGCGCCCGCCGGAATTCACGTTGATCATGCTCTGTCCGATCATGGCACATCCGCCCATGCCGCCGAAGAAGCCGGTCACCGTATTGGCAATCCCCTGCCCCAGGCACTCGCGGTTACCACGGCCACGGGTATTGGTCACTTCATCAATCAGGCTCAGTGTCAGCAGGGACTCGATCAACCCCACGGCCGCCAGGATGAAGGAATATGGCAGGATGATCAGCAGCGTATCGAAAGTAAACGGTACCGACGGAATATGAAAAGCAGGCAGACCGCCTTTGATGCTGGCGAGGTCACCCACCGTCGCGGTATCGAGTTCCAGCGCCAGCACCAGCAGGCTGACTACAATAATCGCCGCCAGTGCCGCTGGGAAGCTGCCAGTTAATTTCGGTAACAATTTAATGATCAACATGGTGAGCATGGTCAGGCCAGCAAATATCAGCAGCGTCTCACCCGACAACCACGCCTGCACCCCCTCGGCCGAGGTCGTCTGGAAATGCTGTAACTGGGCAAGGAAGATCACGATCGCGAGGCCGTTCACAAACCCCAGCATCACCGGATAGGGCACGATACGAATGAACTTCCCCAGCCGTAATACACCGGCACCCATCTGCAACAGACCGGTCAGTACCACCGCTGCAAACAGGTATTCCACCCCATGCTCGGCGACAAGGGCGACCATCACCACTGCCATGGCGCCTGTTGCACCGGAAATCATGCCCGGGCGGCCGCCAAAAATGGCCGCCAGCAGGCCCACCATGAAGGCTGCATAAAGCCCGACCAGCGGCTCTACACCGGCCACGAAGGCGAAGGCCACCGCTTCCGGCACCAGTGCCAGGGCCACCGTCAGGCCCGAAAGAATCTCGTTTTTAGCACATATGCGGCTGGCGCAACCTAGCTTGAACATGGGTGACCTACAGGAATTAACTGCGAAGATAGCCGGTTAGTATATCGGTATTTCATAATATATTAAAGTGCAAAATCAGGGGCGATGGCAAACGGCTATGCCTGAAATGTTGGTAGCCACTCGAACATCGGGGTCGGCCTCACCACCGCATGGCGATTACTTAAGGAAAATCTGATTAATCCTGTTTATCGTCATTCCCGCGAAGGCGGGACAAGCGCGCGCAGCGCATTCAACACCCAAAGGGCGCCCCGAAGAGGGAACGCAGTGAAAATCCATAACGCATTGAACATAAAAACTGGATTCCGGGCCTACGCTTCACTCCACCCGGAATGACGAGACCTTTGCCTGTATGTAAATGCCGTTCGGCCCAGGCTCTCGTTCATTGTTTTTGCAGAGCAGGTTGCAGGATAAAATACGGTTGCCAGTTGCGCTCAATTGCACTTCACTTGCTGTGAATGCCCGAACAGATCCACAGCATTCTGGCAGCCGATCCGGTCTGCCACATCTTCCGGTAATTGCGCCAACCAGCTACGGTGAAACGTCCAGAAACGTCCCAGCTCCTGCCAGCCGGTATCCGCCTCATCCCAGCGGTCCAGCTGGTCAACCGGCCATACCGGGTCAGAACCCACCATGAACCTTGACGGGTATTTCAGCAGCAGCGCCCTCCATGCGGGTAACAGCGTACCATCCGCAGCGGTCAGTGGATTGTTCACGAAGCGCCAGGGGTCGCGCGCACCCAGACCACCCCAGACATTGTCACATTGCGCGAGTACCCTGTCGACCGCATCCGCTGCAAGCAAGGCACCGCTGTGTGCCCACAGGATGCGTGTATCAGGAAACTGCTGACACACCTTCAACATGAAGTCCGGCCGCGAAAACTCGGTATGAATCATGATGGGCACATCGAACCCGGCGGCCAGCGCCAGCAGCTGCTTGAGGACCACGGCCTTCTCGAAAGTCGGTGCAAAACCGCCTACGACATGCAATTCACCGATACCCCGGTACTGACCGGAAGCCAGTGCCGTACGTGCGCGCGACACCGTGCTTTCGTCATAGGCCCAGCGATGCCAGTCGCCCCCCTCGCGATAGGGGCTGAAGATCGGAACAATTCTGTCCGGTGCCCGGGACTGCACGGCCAGTGCCAGTTCCGCCGGCGTGCCGATGACCACCCCCATGACGACCTGTTCCTCATCAAGTACGGCAATCGCATCGGATGGTGACGTCACATCCTGCTGGGTCCACTTGTAATGCAGATGCATGTCGGCCACGGGCGGCTGCGCCGACAGGCTGCACGACACACTCTGCAACCAGCAGACCAGTGCAAGCCGGCGCATGTTTTTATAGCTCATCCCGGCTTCTCCTGCTCATCGACCCCCAGCAACAGACCATCATTCTCAAGCGTCAGCGCCTGAATTTCAGGAACGGCCGAACCAATCAGGCCACGCACATCACCGTACATGCCGGCGGTATTCTCGATAATGCGCTCGATCTGTTTTTCACGCTCTTTCCAGAGCCGCGCATAGGCACGCTTCTCCTTGTTGAGTTGTTCCTGCATGCCGACAAAGGTCTCCACGATCGCCTCGACCTTGTGGCGGAAGGCATCGCCGGAAAGGTACTCATAGACCATTTCCATCTTTTCCGACTTGCCTTGCGAGGCACTGCGCGCAAAGGTCACCTGCACCAGTTGCTGGCGCAGCGTCATGGCCAGCGGGATATAGGCTACCACCGAGGCCACCCAGATGCCGTCAAGCAGTCCGAAGGTCTTGATACCCTCCGGCAACTCGGTGGAGACCAGCACGGCCAGATTGGCGCCGATAGCACGCTGGTCATCCTTCAACTTGTCGATCCAGGCACCATTCCAGGCCTTGGTGTTCTTGGTCTCCCAGATGATCGAGCCGCATTCCACCATGCTCTCGTTATGTACCGCCTGGATGACATCCGCTCCGCGAATACCCTTGGGCACCGGTGAAACCCGGTCATGCGGAAAATGCATGTTCAGGTTGGCCTCCAGGTCCAGTTCCAGCGCCTCGCCCTGGGTTTCCATCGACCCCTGCTCACTTTTGCGTTTTGCCTCGGCCAGTGACTTGCGCAAATCCTCGATCTGCTTGTCGCGTTCCTTCAGCTTGAGGTCCGCTTCACCGGCATACTTCTCGATCAGCTGTTTCTCAAGTTGTTGACGCTCCTCGCCGAGCTTGCGCTGGTAGTCCAGTGCCATATCCTTGCGCTGTACCTCCAGTGCCGCCTTCTCCTGCAGCAGCACCAGTTCCCGGGCACGCGCTTCATCCATGGCGGCGTCCCTGGACTGCAGCGCCTGTTGCAGAGCCTCCAGTTGCTTTGCAGTGTCCCTGGTGGTTTCTTCCCTGATCTGCTTGCTGAGTGTCTGCACACGCTCGGCAAGACGTTTCTCCACAGCCTGGTCAAGTTGCTTTTCACGGGTCGCCAGTTCACGCTGCCGTGCCAGCAAGGCCAGTTCCTTGGCTTCGGCCGCCTGCACCGCCCTGTCCTTTTCGGACAACTGCGTTTCCATGTCCCTGAGCTGCAGGCGCACGGCCTCGCGCTCCTTTAAGTGGGCGCTGGCGACCGCCTGCTTCAGCCGTGCCTCAGCTTCCCCTCGCAGGCGCGCCTCAACCGCAACCGTGACCTGTTTGGCCAGCACCTCGCCGACCTCGATCTCGGTACCGCATTGCGGGCATTTGATGTGATCAGAATCCAGGACGTCGTTCCCTGCCGAAAGCGCTAATCATCCCGCGTTAATCAGGCCGGCTGCAGGCTGTAGCCACGCAGGCGCCGGGAAAACTCCTGCAACGCCGAAATACCGGTCGCCTCGGCCTGCTGGCACCACTCCTGTAACGCCTTGCACAGCACTTCCTGGCTGGCGGCCTTGCGGGTCCAGACCGACTGCAGCTGCTGGCGATAAAGATAAACAGTCTTCAGGTCATTGAAGCGGGCAAGGATCTGCTCCAGCCGCACACGGGCGCGCTCATTGATCAGCGAGGGTTCACGTACCAGCAGGCCGCGGGCGCGCCGCAGCACCTGCTTGCAGGAATCGTCGCAGTGCTCACGCTGCTGGCGCAGCACCGGTCGAATGACATCGCGCGCATAGCTGGCCATGACGTACATGCGAGCCCTGACCACGGCACGCACGGTTTCCAGGTCGATACTCTCCTTGCCCTCCAGGATCAGTGCCTGTTGCGGTGCAAGCCGCTTGACCTTGGCCAGCCGCAGCAGCGAGAGCACGCGGATGAAGTTCCAGCCGAGGTCGAACTCCCACCACTTGCTGGAAAAGCGCGCTGATGTTGGAAACGCATGATGGTTGGAATGCAATTCCTCACCGCCGATGATCAGCCCCCAGGGCAGGATATTGCGCGCGGCATCCACGCTCTCGTAATTGCGGTAGCCCCAGTAGTGGCCCACGCCATTGATCACGCCGGCCGCCCAGAACGGAATCCACGCCATCTGCACCGCCCACAGCACCAGCCCGGCGATACCGAACAGCGTGAGATCAAGCAGCAGCATCAAGGTGATACCCAGCCATGGAAAGCGCGTGTAGACATGGAGCTCCAGCCAGTCATCCGGCGTCAGGTGGCCATAGCGTTCAAGGGTGCCGTGGTTGGCGGCCTCCTGCTGATAGAGCTCTGCCCCCTGCCACATCACCTTGCCTAGCCCCAGCACCTGGGGGCTGTGCGGGTCTTCCGGCGTTTCACATTTCGCGTGGTGCTTGCGGTGTATGGCTACCCACTCCCGGGTCACCATGCCGGTGGTCATCCACAGCCAGAAGCGAAAGAAGTGGGCGATGACGGGATTCAGATCCAGCGCCCGGTGTGCCTGGTGGCGGTGCAGATAAACCGTGACGCCGATAATCGTCACCTGGGTCAGGACCAGGCCCATCAGCAACAACTCGCCAGTGGAGAGTTGCATGATGCCTCCGGTGCCAAGGAAATTCAGAATGTTTTCAATCATAGGGGGCTCGCATGGAATAGTTATTGTGTGGCGGGCATTCTATCACGGATGCCGGTCAGGCCCTTGCAGCTGAAGCCTGCAGACGCCGGAAAGCCTGCCAGTCAGCACCAGCCACCCGGGCTGCTTGCTGGAAAAAACGGCTAACAACCATCGATACCGGGTTAACCGGCCTCGACACTCGCTTCCATTTCAACCGGGCAGTTCAGCGAGCGCGCAACCAGGCAGAGCTGGTGAGCCTTCTGCAGGACCCGTTGCGCCTGTGCCTCGTTGCCGGCCACCACCGTCAGTCTGGGACGGATAACGATGCGCCTGAAGCGGTAGCCTGCCTTGCCCTCCTGCATGAGTTCACCCTCGGCGGAGGAACGGTAGTCTTTCACCTCAATACCGGACAGGCCGGTCAGCAGCAACACGTAGTTGGCGAGGCAGGTCTCGGCGGCAACCACCAGCAGGTGTTCCGGGCTGTAGCGCCCGGGGTCATGGGGCGAGCCGACAAGCAACGGCTGCTGTCCGTCGATGCGAATCTGGCCGGCCGCAGCCTCCCCGGTCCATTGATAGGCAGTTTGGTAGTGAAGCGGAATGTCACTCATGGTGTGTTCCCTGGTTGCGAAGGCGTCTCGGAGCCCTGCTTGTCTATTGACTCCAGTTCCCTGTCGAGCTGGCGGCGCACGCGTTTTGGCGAGCCCGTATGCCTTCCCAGCAAATCGTAGGCAACCGGCACCACAAACAGGGTAAAGAAGGTCGCTGAAAGGATGCCGCACAGCACCACGGTGCCGATGACGGTGCGGGTTTCCGTACCAGCCCCGGAGGACAGCAGCAACGGCATGGAACCTGCTGCCGTGGTTATGCCGGTCATGATGATCGGGCGCAGGCGAATCTCTGAAGCCTCGATGAGCGCCTCCCGGAACGGCTTGCCGGCATCGCGCAACTGGTTGGCAAACTCCACGATGAGGATACCGTTCTTGGCTGATAGCCCCACCAGCATGATCAGGCCGATCTGGCTGTAGATATTGAGTGTCTGGCCGGTCAGGTACAGCCCCAGCAGGGCACCGACCATGGCAAGTGGCACGGTGAGCATGATCACAAACGGGTGCACCCAGCTCTCGAACTGTGCCGCGAGCACCAGGAACACCACCACGATACCGAGCATGAAGGTAAACAGGATCGCGCCGCCACTCGACTTGTAGTCTTCCGACTGACCCTTGTAGTCGATAATGACCTCGCTGGGCAGATGCTCTCTTACCAGTTGCTCGAGACTGCCAAGTGCATCACCGAGTGACACACCCTCGGCAAGGTTGGCCTCCAGCGTAATGGCGCGCACCCGGTTATAGCGGTTCAGCGTGATCGAATCGGCAAACTCCTCGAGCTGTACCACGTTGGACAACGGGATCAGCTGTTGCGTGCGCTGCGAGCGCACGTAGATATTGTCCAGACTGGTCGGCGTGCGCTGCGTACTGCGCTCGCCCTCAAGAATGACATCGTATTCCTCGCCGGCATCAATGTAGGTAGTCACACGACGCGAACCCAGCAGGGTTTCAAGGGTGCGCCCTATATCGCCGATGGTCACACCCAGCTCAGCGGCGCGGTCGTAGTCGATGACCACGCGCAGCTGCGGCTTGGTTTCCTTGTAGTCCCAGTCAAGACCGACCAGCCCGGGGTTGTTCTCGTTGATCTTTTCCACCAGTGTATTACGCCACTGCGCCAGTTGTTCGTAAGTACCACCGCCGATCACGAACTGTACCGGCTTCTGCACGCGTGCCCCGAAACCCTGACGCATCACCGGAAAGGCGCGCACGCCGGGCAGGTCTGCAAGCCGCTGGCGAACATCCTCCATGATGTCCCAGGCCGAACGGCGCTGCGACCAGTCACTGAGTACATTGATGACAATCCCGGTGTTGAAGATTTCGAAGTTGCCGAACGCACGCGGCGCCCGCACCAGCATGCGCGAGATCTCGCCATTCTCCACCAGCGGCATCAGGCGTTGCTCGATCTCTGTCATGTAGGTCGCGATGTAGGGATAGGAAGTACCTTCTGGACCGGTCACCATCAGGTAAAACACGCCGCGATCTTCCCGCGGCGCATATTCATCGGGAATCGCGTGGTACAGCCATACCGCGCCACCCAGCAGCCCGGTGAACACCAGGCCAACGAACCCGTTATGCCTGAGCACGCCCTGCAGGGCTGCATGGTAACCGCGACGTACCTTGCCAAACAGGCGATCGACCAGCGCTGACAGGCGCGAGTGGCGGTGATCCTGTGGCAGGATCTTCGAGGCCAGCATCGGCGACAACGACAACGCCACAAAACTGGAGAATGACACGGCCGCTGCCATGGTCAGCGAAAACTCGGCAAACAGGCGGCCAATATCGCCCTGCATGAAGGCGATCGGCACAAACACCGCCACCAGCACCACGGTGGTGGCAATCACGGCGAAACCGACCTGGCGTGTCCCTCGGTATGCCGCCACCAGCCGCGTCTCGCCGTATTGTTCCATGCGCCGGTGGATGTTCTCGATCACCACGATGGCATCGTCCACCACCAGGCCGATGGCCAGCACCAGTGCCAGCAGGGTGAGTATATTGAGTGAGAAATCCAGTGCCAGCAGTACTATGAAGGTGGCGATCAGCGAGACCGGCACGGTCACGGCCGGTACCAGCATGGCGCGCAGGCTGCCAATGAACAGATAGATCACGCCGATCACCATGGCGATGGCAATTGTCAGTGTCTTGTAGACCTCGCGTATCGCGCCCTCGATAAACACCGAGCTATCGTAGCTCTGCTTGATGGCTAGCCCTTCAGGCAATGTGGCATTGATGCGCGCCATCTCCGCCTTGGCCGCCTTGGCCACGGCCAGGGTGTTGGCGGTCGACTGCTTGGTGATGCCGATGCCGACCATCGGCACGCCGTTGCCGCGGAAGAACAGCCGGTCTTCCGTGGTACCGCGCACCACACGTGCGACATCGCCAAGCCTGACCAGGTAACCGTCGTCGCCGCGTGCCAGCACCAGCCGGGCGAAATCGTCGGCATTCAGGAAGGTCCGCTGCGTGCGCACCGTAAACTGCCGGTTCTCGGAGTCGATGCTGCCTGCCGGCAGCTCCAGATTCTCGGCCCGCAGTGCGGCCTCCACGTCTGCCACCGTCAGATTGCGCGCCGCCAGCTCGCGCCTATCCAGCCAGATACGCATCGCATATACCTGACCGCCGCCGACGCGCACCCGTGCCACGCCATCCAGCACCGAGAAACGGTCCATCAGGTAGCGCCGGGCATAGTCGGTCAGTTCCGGGATGCTCATGTCGTTGCCTGCCAGGTTCAGCCACATGATCACGTCTTCGTTGCTGTCTTCCTTCTGGATATCAGGCGGGTCGGCCTCATCCGGCAGGTCGTCGAGGATGGCGGAAACGCGGTCGCGGATGTCATTGGCAGCGGCATCGATATCACGACTGATGTCAAATTCCACGGTGACTTGCGAGCGCCCGTCCTCACTGCTGGAGGCGATGAAGCGAATACCCTCGATTCCCGAGATACGGTCCTCGATGAGCTCGGTAATACGATTTTCCACGACATTGGCGGCGGCACCCGAATAGGTAGTGCTTACGTTGACGATTGGCGCATCGATATCGGGGTATTCACGCAACGGCAGGCGATCGAAGGACAGCAGTCCGAACGCGATTAGCAACAGCGACATGACCGAGGCAAATACCGGCCGGGTGACCGATACATCGGACAGGATCATTCGGAACGACCGCCGCCGGGTAATGAACGCAATAGCTCGGGCAATGTACGACTGCCGTCATCGACGGCGCTGATGGTCACCGCCTGGTCAGGAGCAGCTCGCGCATGGCCGTGGGTGATAACCCGGTCACCTTCGGTGAGCCCTTCCAGCACCTCGACCCGTCCGGGTCGACGTCCGCCAATGGTGACTTCGCGTTTCTCCACCGTGTTGTCGTCTCTGACGATGAATACGAACTGCTGTTCACCCAGGGGTTGCAGGGCCTCCTCGGGAATGACCAGCGCCTCACGTGGATTTTCCTGCAATTCGACATGCATCAGCATGCCGGGCTTGAGCAGGCGTTCCGGGTTTGGTAACAGCGCACGCACGCGGATGGAGCGCGTCACCGGGTCGATACGGCTGTCGATGGACTTGATGCTGCCGCTGAAGCTGCGGCCGGAAAAGGCACGACTGTTTGCCATGACCTCGAGCCCGGGCCGCAGCGCATCGAGATAGGCGGCCGACACCGGGAATTCCAGCTTCATCACGCGGTCGTCATCCAGCGTGGTGATCAGATCGCCGGGCTGTACCAGCGCCCCCACGCTCAGGTCGCGCAAGCCAACGACACCCTCGAACGGCGCCTTGATCAGCCTGTCAGCCAGTAGTGACTCGATACCGGCCAGTCGTGCCCGCGCGGTTTCCCACTCGCGCTTGCGTTCATCGAGCAGTGACTTGGCCGCGGTGCCCTCGGTCGCCAGCGGTTTGATACGCTGGTACTGGCGGTAGGCCTCGTTGGCAGTGGCACTCGCTTCTTCCAGCTGGGCGTGCTCCTCCCGGCTGGTCATTTCCACCAGCACCTGGTCTTTCTCGACGCGGTCACCATCGTCGAAGTGTATCGCGCTGATGGTTTCCGTCACCGTGGCGGTCAAATCGACTGACTCGTTCGCCGCCAGTGTCCCGAGTGCCTCGATGCGGTCGGAAAATTCAACCAGCCGGACAGGCGCAACGATCACACCGGGCGCTGGCGGATCAGCCGCCTGACTTGTGTTACCAGGCAGGATCGCAGCAGCAAACAGCAGGCACAGCGGTAACGGTGAAGGAACTGTTATCATAATTCAAAGCTTCTGTCAGATTATCGGATTGTTATGACAGGATAGTCTTACCGTTCGTACACTACCAGCCACGCAGTCTGACAGCGCCTCCGGCATGAAGTTCGCGCAAACAGCCGGCATCCACCAACAGGTACCATTGTGAAAAGAATTGCCCTCTTCGTCGACGTCCAGAACATTTACTACACCACCCGCCAGGCCTATGGCCGCCAGTTCAATTACCGCAGACTCTGGCAACGTATCAGCGCCGGGGGCGAGATTGTTGCAGCAACTGCCTATGCAACACAACGCGACGACGACAAACAAATCAAATTCCAGGATGTCCTTAAACATATCGGTTTTCGCATAAAACTGAAACCCTGGATTCAGCGCAGCGATGGCTCTTCCAAGGGTGACTGGGACGTAGGCATTACCATCGATGTACTGGAAGCCGCAAAGGATGTAGACTGCGTGGTATTGCTCTCCGGTGACGGTGATTTCGACCTGTTACTGGAAAAGATCAGAAAGGACTCTGCCGTCAGCGCAGAGGTCTACGGTGTGCCAGCGCTGACGGCCAATTCCCTGATTAATGCCGCCAGTGTCTATCACCGCATCGAGGAAGACCTGTTATTGTAATCGCACCGGGGACGGCGCTCCCAGATGTAATCGTTACCAGCCCCGCCCGGTTGATCTGCTATCATGCGTGTTTCGCCACCAGGCCTTCCAATGTTGCCCGCACAGGCAAACACCTCATGACCGCAACCGCCTTTTCCTCACTGCCGCTGGCACCCGAAATGCTGGCCAATATCGAGTCCCTGAACTACCGATCCATGACCCCTATTCAGGCGCAAGGCCTGCCATCTGTTCTGCAGGGCAAGGATCTGCTGGCACAGGCAAAGACCGGCAGCGGCAAGACAGCAACCTTTGCCATTGGCCTGTTGCACAGGCTTGAGGCACGCAGCCAGCGAACACAGGCGCTGGTGCTTTGTCCGACGCGTGAACTGGCTGACCAGGTCAGCAAGGAAATCCGGCGCCTGGCGCGCGCGATGCCCAACACGCGCATCGTCACCCTCTGTGGTGGCAAACCGCTGGGCCCGCAGCTGACCTCAATGCAGAAACACCCACACATCCTGGTCGGCACACCGGGCCGGCTGCTAAAACACCTGGAAAAAGGCTCTTTGGAGCTGCGGGGGTTAACGACACTGGTGCTGGATGAGGCCGACCGCATGCTGGATATGGGCTTTCATGAAGACATCATGCGCATCATCGAGACGACCCCCCGACATCGACAAACGCTGTTATTCTCGGCGACCTACCCCGGCGAAATACAGACAATCAGCAACGCCATACAGAACGACCCGGTCGAGATCCGCGTGGAAAGCACACATCACAACAGGAACATCAGGCAGGTTTTCTACGAAACAGAAAAAGGTGAAAGGACCAGGACACTGACAGCACTGCTGGAACATTACCGTCCTGAATCCAGCCTGGTATTTTGCAATCGAAAACAGCAATGCCAGGAACTGGCGGAGACGTTATGGCAACAGGGTTTCCATGCACTGGCCCTGCACGGCGATCTTGAGCAATATGAACGCGACCAGGTGCTGGCACAGTTTGCCAACAAGAGCAGCTCGATTCTTGTCGCCACCGATGTCGCGGCACGCGGACTGGACATCAAGGACCTGCAGGCCGTGATCAACTTCGAATTATCACCCGACCCGGAGCTGCATATTCACCGTATCGGGCGCACCGGCCGTGCCGGCAATGAAGGTCTGGCCATCAGCCTGTTCATGGCCACGGAGCAATTCAGGATCGAGGCGATAGAGGCCTTCCAAAACAGTCCTGTTAACATTGACCAGACAACGTCACTGAAAAGCCGCGAGAACTTCAGACTGAGCCCGCCGATGGTCACCCTGTGCATCAATGGTGGCCGTAAAGACAAGGTGCGCGCCGGGGATATATTGGGTGCCCTGACGGCGAATACCGAACTGCCGGGCAAACAGATCGGCAAGATCGATATTGCTGACAAGCTAGCCTACGTGGCGGTGGAGCGTCCCATTGCCAAACAGGCCCTGAAAATCCTCTCGGAAGGAAAAATAAAGGGCCGCAGGTTCAGGGTGCGAAAACTGCGTTAAAAGGTGTCATGCCGCCTGAAGCCATCACCACAGACGTCCTCATCATCGGTGCCAGCGCATCAGGATTGATGTGCGCCATCGAGGCAGGCAAACGCGGTCGCAAGGTCACGGTACTCGATCATGCCAACAGGCCCGGCAAAAAAATACTCATGTCGGGTGGCGGGCGTTGCAACTTTACCAATACCGAAGTCAGTGCCGACAACTTCATCTCCCATAACCCCCATTTTTGCAAATCCGCTTTAAGCCGCTACACGCAACGGGATTTCATCGCCCTGGTGGAGAAATACCGCATCCCCTACCATGAACGTGACCTTGGCAGGTTATTCTGCGATAACAGCGCCAGAGACATTCTTCAGATGTTGCTCGATGAGTGCAAAGAAGTACGCGTCACAATCCGCCTTGACTGTGATATCTGTACGCTTGAGAAGAATAACAAGGCATTTGCAGTTGAGACATCACTGGGGCTGTTCCAGGCAAGCTCACTGGTCATTGCCAGCGGCGGCCTGTCCATACCGAAGATGTGCGCCAGCCCCCTGGGTTATAAAGTGGCCGAACAGTTCGGTCATCACATCTGGCCAACCATGGCAGGACTGGTACCCTTCACCCTGCAACCAAACGACAGGGAACGGCTTGCCGATCTTTCCGGGATAGCCATTGCAGGCATTGTCAGTAATGCGCGCATACAATTCAGGGAGAACATCCTGTTCACGCATCGCGGCCTGAGTGGCCCTGCCATTCTGCAGATTTCGTCCTACTGGAAAGCGGGCGAGGCAATCAGCATCAACCTGTTACCCGATCTTGATGTGGTGAACTTCCTTAAGATACGCCAGGCTGCACGGGCAAGCACCAAATTGAAAACGCTGTTGGCCGAGGTGTTACCGAAACGACTCATCCCTGCCTTGCTGGGAGAGGAAACCGCGGACAAGCCGTTGCAGGAACTGTCACAGCGTCGCCTGGATGCGATCGCCCGGCAGCTACAGCACTGGCAGATCAAGCCTGGCGGCACCGAGGGCTATCGCACCGCCGAGGTCACCCTCGGAGGGGTCGACTGTAACGAACTCTCATCCAGAACCATGGAGTCCAGCAAGGTGAGAGGCCTGTACTTTATCGGTGAAGTGGTCGATGTCAGCGGCTGGCTGGGCGGCTATAACTTCCAGTGGGCATGGTCATCCGGCTGGTGTGCAGGACAGGTTGTTTAAATAATGTCCCCGACACCGTTTTTAAAGGTGTCACACGGGTGAATCTCGTCATCCCGGCGCATGCCGGGATCCATAACGTTCAGGGCACTGGATGCCGGCATACGCCGGCAATGACGAACAACTATGAACATCCGCAATCTTATTCCGGCACACCCTGCCAGAGCATTTGATAACCAAGCTCATAGGTCTCATCACAGAATTCCACCAGTGCCGAGAATTTCTCATTGAAGATCTTGTCGGCATGTGACTTCTCGTGCTGCTCGAACGACTTCCAGAAAGTCACGATTGCCAGCTCGCCCTGCTTGATCTTGGCAGCTGTCTCATTGTCTTCCGGTGCATCGCCGACGGTTCCCTCTACCGACACAAAGCCTGAGTACTTGTAGACCTGCCCCGCGATAAAGCCGCCCTTGTCGTCACCGTAAGTATTCTTGACGACATTGCACATCTCGCCAAGCACCAGTTCGACGTCCTCGACCGTGACACCGTCCTTCAGATCAACTACGTTGAACATCATTACGCAGCCAAAGGGTATTTCAATAGGTTCAAACATCGTGTTTCTCCGTTAATCAATCAGTGAAATAACGCATCATTCATAAGCCGGCCGGGTCAGCAAACGGGTATCTTCCACCGGGCCACCCACGGTGAAATGGTAGATATCCTGGAAGCTGTGGTTTAGCAGCCCCAGCACCTCGTGCATCGGATCGTCGAAGAAGCAGCCGATGCCGGTACTGCGGACGCCGACTGCCTCGGCCTCGAGATAGAGCAACTGACCAATCATACCGGCTTCCCAGTAGAAGCGCGGATAAAACCAGGGACCGTAGCGTTGCAGCGGATCACTGAACTCGGCCAGCATCGCCAGGCTGAAACAACCATCACTGGCAATGTCCTGTTGACAGGAAATCTCGCGCGCAGCGCCCCGGGTGTCCCGCTCGAGCAGGCAGTACAACGGCAATTGCTGCGGGCAGCCCGGTGGCTTGCACCACGGGTCTGCCTGGGTGAGCGCCTGCTGCAGCGCCGCCATCCGCGACGGATCGCGCACCAGCAGATACAGCCCCGGGGGAATATTATCTACCCGGTGTACCAGCAGCGCCAGGTGCAGCTGTGATTTCCAGGGCAACGTGCTGAACGGCACCCTGTCGGGGACGGCCAGCGTTCTGTGCAGCATGCGATAGAAGTCCTCACTTGACAGGCGTGTCTCACCGTCCATTGCCACGGCACTGCGTCGCTGGCGGATCACGCGGCGCAGTGCAACCGGTCGCGGTGATGGCAACCAGGATTGTGGCAGGTCTGTAAAGGGCGGGTATGCACATGCCCCGTGCGGCTTGCGTACCTGCTCCGCGAATGCCTCAATGCCCCAGTCAACATGTGATGGACTCAGGTGATTCGGGCATCCCTGCCATGCAAGCGCCGCAAAGGATTGCGCAACAGCGACAGGAAAGTCCGGCAACGGTTGTGCCGCAGGCGTCGGCATACAGGCAATCAGCATATCCGGCTCTTCCGGTTCGGCATCATGTGCTTGCGACGTACCCAGCAAACAGGCCAGTTCAACGGTGCCGGGCTCATCAAGCAGGTGCGTGTGCCAGCCCAGTCCGGCAGCTGCAATGCTGAGTGCCCCGAGTGCGTGCCCCGCATCGTGCATGCAATACCGGTATGCCCGCTGGCCATACTTCCAGGCCTCGCGCCAGTAAATGGAACTCAGCCCGATGAAGAATGTATGCTCGGGAAAGCCCCGGCACAAGGTATCCCAGCGCACCCTGTCAAACTCGGCGCGCACTTCAAGAGCGTGCACCTGTGCGGCATAGTGGCAAACCATGGGGTGCTCACATAAGTCGTCGACCGGCCCGCACACCAGGTAACCCTCGGTTGGGTGCAGGTTGCCACTCGAGGCATTGACGCGCAATGCCCAGCGGGTCGCGCCGCTGCTCTTCCAGGCAGACAGCGCCAGGCTGTCGTAAAACAGTCGTGAAATGGAATGCACGTTCAGCGCCGCTGTGGCTGGCCTGCACCGCGGTGAGAAGATGTCGTCGTAGCCGGGTTCATCGGTCGGCGCAACCGTTTGCAGCATAATCAGACGCGCACCTTCATAACGACGGAACGGATCCGGCTGGGTCGCCCAGTCGAGGAAACCCGGCCCCGGCGCGAAAGCATCAAAGCGGTGTTTGCTCGACTCGTGGTAAGCGAACACAGCTTGCAATTGCTCAGATCCGGCGAGTGTCTGTTGTTTCATTGCTGTTTTCTCATGCGCCTGTATTGCGTTGCTGGGGTTCCCGATGCTTCTCTTTTCAATGACTGCACAGGGTCCTCCTAATCGGCGAAAAGACGCAGCATGGAATCGTTCTGGTCAATGAAGAACTGGAAATGGTTCAGGAAATTCATACCCAGCAGGCCATCCACATCGGTCCCGGCACCCAGGTCCATGACACCGATGTCGAGCTGCCTGACCGACCAGTCACCCACTGCAAGGGCATCGAGTGTATAGATCGGGGCCTCAACCGGGCCATTTGCCGTATTGAAGATACCGGTCCTGCCGGTATCCTGGTAGCCGATACCACGTTGCTCCAGCGCATCGGGTGTGAAGATCGTCAGGGAGGCGCCTGTATCAATAAGCAGTTGTATGCTGCGACCATCGGCCGGTCTCGCATTGACAATAAAATGATTGCCACTGCGCTGTAAGGGTATACCAACAACCTCGGTGACGGCATGCCATGGATCGTCACCTTGCATCCCGGCGAAAGCAAGGCTCAACCCCGAGAGAATGGCTTGAGCCTGCGCACCGACAATCGGGTCTTGCGCAACCAGCAACAATGAGCGACGCGCAGCCTCCCTGTCATCGAGCGCCAGTTGCGCATTGGCAAGCCCCATGAACCAGGGTGCATGGTCAGGTTCAAGCTGGATAAGGTGCTGGTACAAGGACAGCAAAGCGGCTTGTTCATCGTTGCGTTTCAGCGTCCGGGTCAGATCGGCCACCACTGATCGAATACGTCCGCTGATGCGCTGTAACATGGCCGGTCGGTAGGCATAGCCCCTGGCCTCGTAGAGCTGATCGATCGCGGCGCGAAGGTCGCCCTGCCCTTGATACGCTTCCGCCAACAGGGTACGTGCCTCTACATCACGGTAGGCAGTAACCAGGAATTGCTGTAGCAGCTGCTCAGCCAGATGGTAGCGGCCCTCGCTGATGAGTCGGCGTGCATGAGTAAGAATGTCAGTCCTGGCCGCCGCCGCCACTGTATCATCCGCCTGGCGCTGCAATAATTCATAACGTTCCAGCACGGCATCGAATTCATTGCGCTGCAACAACCGCACGGTGTCATCCGCGGTACCCGGCGTCGGCACTGCAATGAGCACGGCGGGTTCACGATTACCGGATTGTGCTGGAACAGACACAACGGGGAGTACACGCTGTCCCGAATCAGTATGCCAATACTGGTACGAATACCAGCCGAGGCCCCAACCCGCCGTAAAAATCAGCAAACCGACAGTCAGTGAGCGCATGATGGGTAGTACCTGTCTCCAGACGAATCCGCTACAGGGTGCACTGTAGATACCGAGAATAACATGCAATCTACTGATGCAGTGCCCATATACCGCTAACTGCAGACATTGCCACAGTCATTGCAAGCGGCCTGACACCTCTGGAAATGCCCAAGACATTAACAGGAACATTTCCTGTCCCTGCGGGTCTGAGGACATTCCGATTTATCCTGACCTGTCAATCCAAGTACAATCCACGCTATGAAAAACAAACTCGCACAACGATTCGTCATTTTTCTGGCTCTGATTCAGGTCGCGGCACTCGCCGGTTGCTCAATAACCAGTGACGCCCCCACGAAGACCGCAGCGGCTGAACCGCAACCACGCCTGTTCAACCTATTTTACGCCACCGATCGTGCACCGGATGCCGATGGCGATCTTTATTTCAGCGGCGCACGCGGTGACCTCAGTTACGGGATATCCCAGATCAGCATTCCACCGGACCATGTCATGGGTGAGCACGAGGAGCCATCACTGCTCAAGCTCGAATGGTCACCCGAGGAGGACAAGCACATCAATGTGCGCAACGTCCTGAAACTAAACCGGGAAGAGTTCACTACCCGTCTCAGCCATGCTGTCGAGGACTCACCGGGCAACAAGCTGATGGTTTTCGTCCACGGTTACAACGAGGAGTTTCCTGATACCAGCCGCAGGGTGGCGCAGTTTGCCGACGACCTGAAATTCTCCGGACCCGTGGTGCTGTTCAGCTGGCCCTCCCAGGGTGGACTGACCAGCTACATCGTGGACGAAACCAATGCGGAATGGGCAGAGGCACACTTCGTGGAACTGATGTCAGACCTGCTGGAGCAGGTTCCGGTACACAGCATTTATCTGGTCGGCCACAGCATGGGCAACCGCATCATTGGCAACGCCACGATCACCCTGTCCGGCGACCGCCTGGAAAGTGATCTGATGCTGTTTCGGGAAATCATCATGATCGCACCGGACATCGACGCGGATGTATTCCGCAAGGACATGGCACCGCGCCTGGCACGCACAGGCATTCACGTAACGCTGTATGCCTCGTCCAGGGATCGCGCCCTGCTGGCCTCGAAGGCATTCCACGGTTACCCGCGTGCCGGGGATTCCGGTGAGGCACTGCTTGTCGTGGAAGGCACGGAAACCATTGATGCCAGCGATGCATCGGGCGGACTGCTCGGCCATTCCTACTACGCCGAGGACCGCCGCATTATGGAAGATATTTTCGGACTGCTGCAGACCGGGCAGCGCGCCGACAACCGCTTCGGGCTCGAGGCCATCGACAGCCAGCAAGGGCACTACTGGACTTTTCGAAAATAAATCAGCCCCTTATCAGGCGAGTGACACAGGACAGTGAGGCTGGCATCGTCAGGGTGAGCCACACAAGGGAACTGAACCTCATTTACAACATGAAACTCATGAAATAAGAAAACCCCCTCACCCTGGAATGACAACACCCGGCGGCAGGCTCCGCAACATGGCGGCCTGCCATTCCCTGTCAATCCCACCCTGTAGCAAGCCCGGCAGCGTCGGCGCTAACTGACAGCACGGAAAAATTATAGAACCCCGTATACCGCCAGGTGGCGGTCACTAATAACATCAACGGACAGCCCGGCAAGACCCGCGACAGCGAGTTGGGTCTCGACCTCATGAGGCTCGAAGGCGGCACACAGGGAGTTATAAAAATCCCTGCGCAGGATATCCGCTTCACCAGCCGCGTACTCATCCACCAGCCGCTGCACCTCGGTAACCGATTGTGGACGAAACAGGTCAACCACGTAGATCTTTGTGCCCGGGGATGCATACCTGAGGACGGTTTCCCACAACACCCGCGGCTCATGCAAGTGATGCAGCAAACTATTGCTGATGACCGCTGTAAACGGCACCCCGGGGATTTCAGCCCCGGGCAGCAGACCCTCGATGAAGCACACACGATTCCCCGTCTCGGACTCACGCGCCTTGCGCGCATTGGCAAGCCGGATCATGGCGCTTGAACCATCCACACCCGTGAACGAACAACCCGGGTAGCGTGCGGCAAAACGGAAACAGATGTCACCCGGTCCGCAGCCAAGATCAAGAATGTGGCCGGTAAGCTCCTCCCCCGGGAAACAGTTCCCGAAGATATCGACAATATGGCTGTGGGCCTCGGCAAAATCCGCCGCCGCGTAGGCCTCGGACTGTGTCTGGTCGTCCATCAACTCGGGTTCGGTAACGCGTTGCATTTCTGAAAAGGAAGAGTCTGTTAATCCGGATGCAAATGATATCAACTTGGAGTACTGTAAAGCAGTCATCGCCACGACGAAAGCGGGCATGCAGGCTATTGTTTTTACTGGACAATAACTCAGAAAATCGTTCCTCGTAAATATCTTCCAGCCGCAAGTGCAGGATTAGTCAGGTACTCTTGTGCAGGAACTGACGACGACCATCGAAACGCGCACACAGCGATAGCCGCATCATGCGACCCTGCATGCAGTGAAACCATTCGAGATAAGCCACGCCCGGCACTTTCTCCGACATCAAATTTAACTGGAGTCTGATACCGTGCTGCCGAATAGTTATTAATCAAATGGTCTACTTAAGGCCGAACGAAACTGGACTGAAAAACAATCATTCACCGATGGACATTCATGCCGGACACTTCGATACAAAGAGAGCTTCCTGTCCCGGCTTTGGCTGCATAAACACGGACCCTGCTGATTCAATCTGGAGCATGTCATGTACAAATTGTCATCATTTGCCGCACTTGTTACCACAGCACTGATCGCAATCGCGGCCGAAACGAGCTGGTCGGATGAAACAGTACCGACAGCATCCGCTCCACCAGCCGTGCAATCCCCTACGCCTGGAATTGATCCTGCCTCAGGCCGGTATTCGCCACCATTCAACCGGGGTGGTTATACACGCTGGCAACAGCCGATACTCCGGCCTGTGCTCCCGCCAGCATACGGTCAGTCGCGCCCTTACTACCTGCCGCACGGACAATTTCAGCCCCCCACCGCCACACCAGTGGAAAATCCACTCAGCGCTGAACTCAAACTGACGCAGGAACAACTCACGGCAGAAAGTATGGAACTGGACAAGGCCCATGCAACGCTTGAGCAGCTTCAGCTCAAACTTCAGCGCAGTCATGAAGCAGAACAAGCCCTCAACGAAAAAGTAGCGGCCATCACCGACAAACATCAGGCCATGCAGGCGCGCATCGAAGAACTGACCACAAAACTGAACAGTGCTACCACCACACTGGATCAGAATCACCAACAAATCGCCAGCCATCAGCAGCAGAACAACAGACTGACTGCAGAGCGTAATCAGCTGCGAGATAATCTTGCCAGCCGGGATAAGCAACTGGCCGGTGAGCAGGCTGAACGACAGGCTGCCACACAGGCTATACAACAGGCACAGTTCGCGAACACCCTTTCCAGCGAGCAACTCAGCACAGCGATGGTACAGACTGAAACACTCCTGAACGTGCTGACAAAACTTAACACTCGGCTGGAGAGCCAGATGACCACGCTACAGAATGACCCGCAGGATTTGCAGCAGGTTCAATCCGAGGCAACCGAAGCAGATACCCAAATGGAGACTCACAACGTCACACTACAACACACTGAACAGGCCCTCGCCGTAGTAACCGCCCAACGTGACGGACTACTGGCAGACATGGCCACGGTGATTACCGAGCGCGATGGGTTGCAGAAAGACCTGGATGCCTGCCGTCGAAAACTGACCCGGACTCAGGAATGAATCAGACCGTAATTCTGCCCATAGTAGCGACAATCATGACTCATTGTTAACAAACGTGAGCAACATGAATATCGGGCGCATGCGACACCATGATCACCAGTAGCGCCTGCCCGTCTCGCGCCGGGCTGGCCGCCAGTGCGCACTGGCCGCCATAAGCGTAATGAGTCGTTAGCGCACAAACAATGGCATCGATGATGTCATGGCGTGTAATCTGGCGCCATGGAAACTCGCCAGGCTGAGGTATTATTGATTTTCATCACCACCTCCATTGAGTGTTATCCATTGATCAATATGTCCGTAAAATCAGGTACAGCTAAAACTGCCCCTACCCTATATAACCTGGAGTCTTTCATGTACAAACTGTCGTCTTTAGCCGCACTTGTTACAGCCATGCTAATCGCTGTCAGCGCCGAAATTGCCTGGTCGAACGAAGCAACACCGACCGGTTCTGCCGCAGCTGCCGTACAAACACCGGCACCCGGTATCGGACCGGCGCCGGGTTGGTACCCGCCACCCTCCTCCCGGGGCAGGTATGCGCAACCCTGGCAACAACCGCCACAGCGGTCAGCAGCCCCGCAGAGTTACGGTCGGTTACCGTCTCGCTACCCTCCGCGTGGGCAATACCGGGCTGTCCCCAACGTACCGACGGCACCCGTCAATCCACTCAGCGCGGAACTCAAACAGACACAGGAAAAACTCACAGCGAAAACGACAGAGCTGGATACGGCCAATGAAATGCTTGAGCAATCACGGAACACTCTTCAGCTCAGTATTGAAGCAGAACTGGCGCTCAGGAAAAAAGTGGCGGACATCACCAGTGAACAACAAGCCATACAGGCACGCGTAACAGAGCTGGCCGCAGAACTGGGCACCACCACCGCCACACTGGAACAGCATCGTCAGCAAACCATAAACGATCAGCAGCAATACCAGACACTGATGGCAGAACATGACCGGCTGCGCAGCGATCTCGCCAACCGGGACGCACAGCTGGGCACAGTCCAGGCTGAACTGCAGGCGGCAACAGAAGCCCTGCAGCAGGCGCAGGCAGAGACCGCCACTTCCGGTCAGCAACTCGGCGAAGCCAGGACACAGGCGGAGATGCTCAATGACGAACTGACCGAACTCAAGACCCAAATGGAGCAACAGAAGACCACGCTGCTGGACACCGAGCAAAGCCTGACGACGGAACGCGACAGCCTGCGCAGCGATCTCGCCAACCGGGACGCACAGCTGGGCACAGTCCAGGCTGAACTGCAGGCGGCAACAGAAGCCCTGCAGCAGGCGCAGGCAGAGACCGCCACTTCCGGTCAGCAACTCGGCGAAGCCAGGACACAGGCGGAGATGCTCAATGACGAACTGACCGAACTCAAGACCCAAATGGAGCAACAGAAGACCACGCTGCTGGACACCGAGCAAAGCCTGACGGCAGAACGCGACAGCCTGCGCAGCGATCTCGCCAACCGGGACGCACAGCTGGGCACAGTCCAGGCTGAACTGCAGGCGGCAACAGAAGCCCTGCAGCAGGCGCAGGCAGAGACCGCCACTTCCGGTCAGCAACTCGGCGAAGCCAGGACACGGGCGGAGATGCTCAATGACGAACTGACCGAACTCAAGACCCAAATGGAGCAACAGAAGGCCACGCTGCTGGACACCGAGCAAAGCCTGACGACGGAACGCGACAGCCTGCGCAGCGATCTCGCCAACCGGGACGCACAGCTGGGCACAATACAGGCTGAACTGCAGGCGGCAACAGAAGCCCTGCAGCAGGCGCAGTCAGAGACCGCCACTTCCGGTCAGCAACTCGACGAAGCCAGGACACGGGCGGAGATGCTCAATGACGAACTGACCGAACTCAAGACCCAAATGGAGCAACAGAAGGCCACGCTGCTGGACACCGAGCAAAGCCTGACGACGGAACGCGACAGCCTGCGCAGCGATCTCGCCAACCGGGACGCACAGCTGGGCACAATACAGGCTGAACTGCAGGCGGCAACAGAAGCCCTGCAGCAGGCGCAGTCAGAGACCGCCACTTCCGGTCAGCAACTCGACGAAGCCAGGACACAGGCGGAGATGCTCAATGACGAACTGACCGAACTCAAGACCCAAATGGAGCAACAGAAGGCCACGCTGCTGGACACCGAGCAAAGCCTGACGACGGAACGCGACAGCCTGCGCAGCGATCTCGCCAACCGGGACGCACAGCTGGGCACAGTCCAGGCTGAACTGCAGGCGGCAACAGAAGCCCTGCAGCAGGCGCAGGCAGAGACCGTCGCTTCCGGTCAGCAACTCGGCGAAGCCAGGACACGGGTGGAGACGCTCAATGGCGAACTGACCGAACTCATGGCCCTGATGGAGCAACAGAAGACCACCCTGCTGGACACTGAACAAGCACTTGCCGCAATGATTAGCGAACGCGAGGGCCTGGAGACAGATCTGGCCACCTGCAGACAGAAACTGAACCAGGCTCAGGACGCTTCGGCAGACACTTGGTTAGAGATGGACACACTTTACCAGGCAGATTCGTCAGTCACCGCAGCCATCGAGGCTCCCGCACCCGCCGGGACTGAGAAGGTTGAACCCGTGGCCAGCGAACAATTCGATACTGGCACTGCCAACGGCACTGCAGTAACAACGCCAGCCACAGACACTGACAAGGACGGCATACCCGACAGTCTAGATCTGTGCCCCGAAACACTGCAAGGCATTGCCGTAGAATCAACCGGCTGTGCTACCAGCGAGGCCATCATTCTGCAAGGTGTCAACTTCCTCTCTGATTCGCATGAACTGACCGATGAGGCACGAGTTATACTCAACCGTGTCTCCACCATTCTCAACCAGCTACCCGAGATGCGTCTGCAGGTTGCAGGTCATACTGACGCACTGGGTGACGCGGACCATAACCAGTGGTTATCCCTGCTACGCGCGGAGGCTGTCATGGATTATCTGGTTGCACAGGGCGTGAATCCAAAACATATCGGTGCCGCCGGCTACGGTGGACTACGGCCCATTGCAGATAATACGACGGAAGAAGGGCTGCAGATGAACCGGCGCGTTGAATTACGCCGCCTGCAATAAAGTTAAGATCATAACGGTCAGCACCATCTAACGAAACACAGCGGATGGCACCGGACCGAACCGCTGATGACGGCCTGTTTTATGAGAATATCTACGCTGCAACTGGCGAGACGCAATAAAACCATGGCGCCCGAACTGACGATTTTCCCGCGAATCTGCATTTTTATGCCACAATCCCGACTGATGACCCGCACCAGAATGCCATTGCCTCCACTATGAATAAACAACCAGAAACCGTGCAACTCGATAATCACCAGGCCATTCTCGACGAAATCAATACCCTGCTCGATGCATCCAATGGTATCGATGAAACACGCGCCAAAAAGGTACGCAAGGCGATTGACATGCTGCGCAACAGAGACGACACGCTTGCGGCCGGAGATGAAATCAGCACAGCAGATAGTGAACTGGATGCGAAAATCGACGCCAGACTGGAAACGCTCAGGACGCGCATACACAAACAGGTGGAGCGTCGCACACGTGACTATGAAAAAGCGCTCAAGCTCATGGATGAGCTGGAAACCACACTCAGGGACAAGGAACTGCAGAAAGCGGAACGTGCGAATAACCGCTTATTGTCGATCATGGGCAATATCCCGGGCCTTTCCGAACAACGCTGGAAGGATATTGAAACACGGCTGCAGCGTGTCCGTCCGCAGTTGCGCAAGCTCGAATCCTGGCGTCACTGGGGCACCACCCAGGCAAGACAGAATCTTATTAATGAGATAACACAACTGACAGACGCAGACCTGCCGCCGGAGCAACTCGCCAAACGCATACAGCAGGCACGCGATCAATGGCATGACTGGGATAAATCCGGCGATCACGCAGGCAAGGCACTCTGGAAAACATTTGACCGGGCCTGCGAGACAGCCTACAAGCCCTGCATTGCGCATTTTGAAAAGCTCAAGCAACGACGCGCTGAAAATCTAAAGAGACGCCAGGCTATCATAGACTCTCTGAATGTACGCTATGCCTCAACCGACTGGAAACAGCCCGACTGGCGTGACATTGATAAATTTCTCAATCAGGCGCGTCGCGATTACTACAAAATCGGCAACGTCGATCACAAGCACCGCAAACCGCTTGCCAGGAAACTGGATGAAGCATTTGAACAATATAGTGAGCACCTGTCCCGCGAACGCAGCCGTTCCTTGAGGGTTCGCGAAAAGCTCATCGCCGATATCGAGGCACTGGGCACGATGGACAATGTGCGTGACGCGCTTGACCAGCTCGAGGCACTGAAGAAACAGTGGAAGATCACGGTCGTTGAAAAACGAACCATAGAGAACAGGTTGTGGAAACAGTTCCAGGCAGCCTGTGATATCACCTACCAACGCCGCGACGCCGCGCGTAATGAACAGGCTGCAGAACGCAATGAAAACGAGAAACAAAAACAGGCATTGATTGAAGAACTGACCCGGATCGCTGCAGCCGCTGACGCAGAACTGCTCGCCAGTGCCTCGGCACTCTCCCGGATTCAGGCTCGCTGGGAGGAAATTGGCTGGGTGCCACGCAAGCACGAGGACAACCTCAATAGCCGCTGGCAAGCAGCCCGGCAGCAATTCACCCGGGCACTCAAGGCCGCGGAATCCCGGAGCAAGGCCTCTGAACTTGACAGTCTTGCACAACGCGCCGCGCTGTGTAGTGGTTGGGAGCAGGCAATACTGACCGGCAGCTCTATTGATACTGACAGGATCAAGGCTGAATGGGATGCCCTGCCGGCATTGTCCGGCGCCAGTGCCGGGGCAATCGAGCAACGCTTCGGGCAGGCACTCAGCCGGCCCGATGACACCACCTTGTCAAGGAACCTGGCAGGCAAGCAAGCCGCCTGTCTCCGGCTGGAAGTGTTGCTGGAGCTGGAGTCACCGGAAGAATGCCAGGCGGAACGCATGGCCTATCAGGTCGAGCGACTCAACGCATCATTGAAAATGGATCAAGGCACGCAGGACTCACCCGAGGACCTGCTGCGGACCGTACTGACCATCGGCGCAGTGCCGGCCGAGGCTGCCGGGGCAATTGAACAACGTATCAAGGACTGCCTGGCGCGCCACCTGCACCAGTCATAACGCCCAACACATTCTCCGCAGGGTGCGTGAGGGACAACATCCCAGCTGGTCAATACAATGAATGCCGGTCTTCGCCGGTATGGCGGGCTGGCAGGTAGTAAACCATCTCCATCGGCAGCCCCTGCCCGTCTTTCGCCGGGCTGCTCGGCACCGTTCGATACCGGCCATAACCATACCTGGACGTCACCGCGCATACCATGGCATCGATGATGTCGTCGCGTGCGACCTCGCGCCGCAGAAACCTGGCGCATGCCTGCTCCAACAGCGCGTGACATTGCGGAAAGTAACGCTCCAGCACACGCTGCCGTTGCCGCTGCCCTTGCGCTCCCTTCTTGTTGTCGCGCATCGCACGCATATCATTCAACGACCAGAAGCAGAGCTCGGGGTGACACTCTCTCAATACGCCCTGCAGCGCACGGTTGCCACACAGCAGGGTATCGATCTCGCGGATTTTCGGCACGATGTTCCAGGTCTGTACGCTCAGCCCGCGACCGGTCGCATGGCGGCTCAATTCGAGTGCTGCCGGGTAGCTGTCCGCCGCCAGTGTGCCTCGCACCGGCGCGGAAAACACACTGGCGGCGCGCCCGCGCCCCAACAGCTTCCTGGCCTCCCGGTCGCATAAACGTCCATCAGGCCCCGAGTCGGGAAGACCGACCGGGATATCGATCAGCGCACTGTCGGCCCTGGCAGCCAGTGCTCCCACGGCACACGCATCGGGCGCCAGGTGGCAAGACCACCCATCGCCCTTGCCAAGGACCACGCAGAACCAGCCGGCCCGGCAGCCGTCGATACCGATGTAGGTCCCGGGAGATGCCATACACCTATTGTCACCGCCACTGGCGCGCCATGCCAGTGATGGAAACGATATACTGATGCACTCCCCCTGCTCCGCAGTCACGGCATGGCCTAACCACGCATGACAAATCCCCGACAGACACATCGCTGGATCGCCCACATGGACCTGGACGCATTCTTCGCAAGCTGTGAACAGCATGACCACCCGGAATTCCAGGGTCGTCCCGTTGTCGTGGGTGCAGCCCCCGGCCATCGTGGCGTGGTCGCCGCTGCGTCCTATGAAGCACGACGTTTTGGCATTCACTCTGCCATGCCGATATCCGAGGCCTTGCGACGCTGTCCGGACGCCGTTTTCCTGCGCCCCGACATGGAGAAATACCGCCGGTTATCGCGGCAGGTGTTTCAGATCCTTGAAACCCTGGCCCCCGTCGTGGAGGCCGTCTCCATCGACGAGGCCTACCTGGATGTCAGTGGGCTCGAAAAGCTACTGGGCACACCGACGGCAATCGGGCTCGAAATCAAGCAGCGCATCTTCGCCACAACAGGACTGAGCGCATCGGTTGGCATCGGACCAAACCGGCTGATTGCGAAACTCGGCTCGGAACACCACAAACCGGACGGCCTGACGGTGGTCACCCCGGAGCAGGTCCTTGATTTCCTGGCGTCCATGCCGGTTGCCAACCTCCGTGGGCTGGGACCCCGGACGCAGAAGATCTTCAACCGTCTCGGGATCAGCACGGTGCAGCAACTGCGCACCTGTTCACTGCCATTGCTGGAACAACACCTGGGAAAAAAGGCGGCATCGAGTTTTCACCGCCAGGCCCTTGGTATCGCCTCGAACCAGATCCTGCCGGGACAACGCCGCAAGAGCATCTCCAAAGAGACCACCTTCGAGACAGATATCCGCGATCACACCGTGCTGCGCGGTGCCCTGCGCGGACTGGCTGCCGATGTGGCAAGGGCTGCACGCCGTGAGGGTTTGTCGGGTGCCGTGGTGACACTGAAAGTTCGTTTCGAGGGGTTCGAGACCTGCACGCGACAATACAAACGGACCACACCAACCTGTGATGAGCGAGAAATGCTCAAAACCGCTTGGCGGCTTTTCCTCGAGGGCAGGCTACCCGATAAACCGGTTCGTCTCATTGGCATAGGCATCAGCAGCTGGGAGCAACACGAGCCCGCGCAGACGGACCTGTTCGAGCACCCCGAACAGCAGCAAGATAACAGGCGGTTACTGCAAACAATCGACGCAGTGACCGAGAAATTCGGCAAACAGCTGCTGCAGGTGGGCGTGTCCCGCAAGCCGGGTAAATGAAGCATCAATTCCGATCAGGGAATCCCCCCTGCCGGTCACCTGTCAATCATTCATCGCAACACGTACCTTTGTCCAATTTGCCGGACAAGCGGAAGGTGATTTAATTAATCTTCCGGTTGAATAACCCATGCTGCACCCGTGATCAAAGCCGGCGCAGGACAAATAATATGAACAAACGACTGACCGGCACAATAGTAACCCTATTGCTGTCTCTACCGACCCAGGCGGCTGAGCGGATCACCAACGAGCATATACAGCAGGTTATCGATGCCACAGACGCGGCAGCAATAAACCGCGATACAGCAGCTATCGGGGAGTATTTGAGTGACTCGTTCGAAAAGATAATCGAGTTTCCCTACAAGAAGTGGATGGCGAAGGTAAAGCTCTACAAGGACGATTACCTGGAACTGATTGACGAGGGCTGGGCAAATCTCGTGGAATATGACTATCAGCGCAAAGACACCGAGATTCATATCATGCCGGATGGCCTGAGCGGGCTGTCGCACTCAACGGTTACCGAGAATATCGTTCAGGACGGCAAGAAAATGACCAGCAAGTTCCGCGAATACGCTACCTACGAACTGGAAAACGGCAGACCGGTCATCACCCGGGTCAGCGGTCACCCCCTGCTCGGCGATACGATGCCGCAATGGCAAGAGAAGTAACCCTGACCTGACTGCAAAGGGATCAATACTAAATACTACTTACCCGCACGTGAATGAATAGCAACAGACATCGGCCGCAGGCTGAACCAGCCCCGGCAACCGGGATGATCCAGTATACTACCAACACGATTATCAACGGCTAGGGAGTACGTTAGTGGACATTCACTTGACACCCAACGAGGCACGAGTGATTGGCTGCCTGATGGAAAAGCATCGCACCACACCCGAACACTACCCGCTTTCTCTCAACGCACTCACCAATGCCTGCAACCAGAAGAGTAGCCGCGACCCGGTGCTGGCACTCGACGAGGCCACTGTGCAGGACACGGTCGATGCCCTGATGAAGAAACGCTTTGTCATCGAGAAAGGCGGCTTCAGCAGTCGCGTCACCAAGTACCAGCATCGCTTCTGCAATAGTGAATTCGGTGAGCTGAAATTTTCCGAGCAGGAACTCGGAATTGTCTGCGTGTTGCTGCTGCGTGGCCCCCAGACCCCGGGTGAACTACGCACCCGCACCGAGCGGCTGTGCAAATTCCAGGACACTCGCGAGGTGGAGTCGACACTCGTTCAGCTGATGCAGCGTGATGACGGCCCCTTCGTGACAAGGCTTCCCCGCGAACCGGGAAAACGCGAGAGTCGCTTTGCACACCTGTTTGGTGACGAGGTAGAGATACACGAAACGGCTGTACCTGGCGATGGGCTGTCAACCGGAACTGACATGGCTGGTGACCGCATGGAGCAACTTGAACAGATGGTCAATCAGCTGCGCGACGAGCTGGCAGCCTTGAAAGCACGACTTGACCGGATTTCACCAGAACAGGATTCTGGCAGCATGCAATAGAAACCTTTGTGCCCTTTGCGGGGTACAAATAATTCCTGCATATCAGGATTATCTTTTCCGGTTGCTTCTTGTCTACTTGCATCCTCACACCGGCCAGGCATACCGGGACCTGATCCGTATCGTGATCCGGTAAGTATCATTTGCTTCGGTGTTTCACCGGCCAGATTTAATGTACATTGGCTGCTTGTCGAACAGCCGCAACCAGCCGCGGACAATACGGTAGATCAGCCAGAGAGTCACAGCAATAAGCAGACCGAGTCCAAACGGGGCACCGACCACGGTCACAATCAGCAGCGCGGCAATGAGCAGCCACAGCAGTGCAAACCAGAATGTGCGAATTTGCCAGCGATAATGCGATGCCGCCCAGCTACCGCGCGCACTACCGCGTTTCAGGTAGTTGATAATCACGGCGATGATCGATGGAAAACTCCCGAGGAAACCGCCGATCACGGTGGCAGACCCCAAAACACCAAGTACGATGGCAACCGTATGCAGGCCATAGACGATGTGCGCAGCCAGCAGAGCCGAGTGCACTGGCTCTGCGCTATTTGTTTCTTCGGCAGTTGACAAGATAGCTCTCCATGGTTTTCAGGACAGGCCTTGCTAGTGTAACGATGTTTTTAGACAGCTAACACTTCGCCCCGGGGTTATAGTGTTGGTGCACTTTTCCTGCTTGTATTAACATATAAGTCAGCCCTGACGCCTTTACTCAAGAACCTCAAACAGACCCACAGATATGCCTTCCTGCCACAGCAGGATACGTGCCGATGCCCCCGCTGGACGTAGCCGGCAATCCTGCTAAAATTCCACGCCCTGTCCCGACAAACGTATTCAGAGCAAGAAGGCTGATTCCAACGTGCTGAAAATCACCGTCATGAACACCAAGGGTGGTTGTGGTAAAACAACGGTAGCCACCAATCTGGCCAGCTATTGCGCCTCACTTGGTTGCGCTACAACGCTGTTCGACTATGACAAGCAAGCCTCCAGCACGCGCTGGCTGAAAGGACGCCCGACCTGCCTGCCAACAATCCACGGCATTGCCGCATTCGAACCGCCACGCGTGGGCATCACACGTGCCTGGCAGATGAGGGTCCCGCAGGATACCCGATATATTATTACTGACACGCCAGCCGGTTACGCCCTGGTAGATATCGAAGATCGTGTTGCCGAAACCGACGTCATACTCATTCCGGTATTACCCTCCTCGATCGATATTCATGCGACGGCCGACTTCATCAGGGATTTGTTACTCATCGGCAGGGCGCGAGCCCACAACACCCGCCTGGCTATTGTCACCAATCGCACACGCATACGCACCAGGGCCGTTAAAAAACTGGAACGCTTTCTCAACCGGCTTGATATCCCCGTCGTTGCACGCATTCGCGATACCCAGCACTACGTCAGTGCTTCCGGCCAGGGGCTCGGCATCCATGAACTGAATGAGCGGGACGCGCAAAAAGACCGTGAAACATGGACCGAACTGCTCTCCTGGCTGGACAACAACCGCGGTGGCTTCACTGATTTCGAATACACGCTACTGCAAGACCAAACCGCTTAAAAAAGCAGGCACATAAGTCGTCAGTCCAGTTCAATCAAAACGATTGCTTATCATCACCTCGTCCAGCGACAGCTGTCCGGGCTTCGGCCAGGGCTCCTTGGTGCCCTTGCCAATCGCAATCATGAAAGCGATCGTATGGTCTTCGGGCAGGTTGATGATGCGCGCGACGGCCTCGTAATCAAAACCGTCCATCGGACAGCTCTGGTAGCCCAGTTCCTCGGCTATCAACATAATCGTCATACCAACCAACCCACAGGAACGCATGCCCTCGTCACGCTCAACCTGGGGTTTATCCCGGTAATAGGTGTCAATCGCCGGTACGAGGAAATCCTGCACTTCCTGCGGTGCCCTGGACCAGTAACGCAGCGGCTCATGTTCCCATGCCTTGTTGTCAAAGCACAGCACCAGCAACTCGGAAGCGTCCGTGACCTGCGCCTGATCCCAGGCCACAGCGCGAATCGCCTTGCGCTGCTCCGGGTCGGTGATACGCACGAAGCGCCAGTTTTGAATATTAAAGGCCGTTGGTGCCAGAATGGCATGTTCCATCAGCTTTCTGAAGGTTTGCTCCGGCATTTTATGCTCGGCGTCATACCATTTGATTGCACGCCGTGCGCATACTGCTTCGATGACTTGCATTGCATTCTCCTCACGGTTGCGGTTTCAGGATCAATGGGGCCAGGCACCACTGAAGCGTCTGTATAACACAAAATCAGTCGAGACAGTCTGCAACGCAGTCAATCCCGCCATACCGATCCTTCGGGCTGAAACCTGACAGCCATCCAGGGGTCGTAAGCTTTAGTATATCTGGTAAAGAGTCGCCCGGAAAAAGCGGCATCTTCCGTTCTGTCGTGATACTAGTCATGCTATTCGTTGCAGCTGAGGCGCTGTTAAGCTGTACCCACCGGAGAATGCAGACAAAAATGAAAAAATGGCTGTTCCTCAAACTCGTGATGCTGTTGTCCTGCTGCATCGCGCCAGGCATCCTCCTGGCCCAGGGTACCGCAGTGGTCTCGACCGGGCATGCAACGGTTACGCTGCTGAGCGAGCAGGTAAAAACTGTTCCCGACCAGACCTTGTGGCTCGCACTGCGCTTCGAACTGATCCCGCACTGGCATATCTACTGGCGCAATCCAGGCGCCTCGGGCAGTGCGCCTGTCATTCGCTGGACGCTGCCAGCCGGCTGGGAGGCAGGCGCGGTACAGTGGCCGGTGCCGAAGCGCATACGGGTCGGGCCGCTGACCAACTATGGCTATGAGGATAGCGTCAGTTTACTGGTGCCTGTCGAGGTGCCACCGGGCCCCCTGCCGGCGGGCCCACAGAGCATCATCGCCGAGGCCGAATGGCTGGTGTGCCGGGTAGACTGCATCCCTGAAAACGGTCGCCTCACACTCGAACTAAACAACGCCGGCAGCGAATCCATCATGGCCACCGAAACCCGTGAGCTGTTCACTGCAGCACGGGCTCAATGGCCAGCGGTGACAACCCTGGCGGGCGGCTATCGACTGGAGGATGACACGCTGGCGATCTCGGTCGCCATGCCAGGCTCACTGTCACCTGCCGCATCCGATATCTGGTTCGCAGCCAACGAGTGGGGGCCTGTTGATGCCAGTGGTATACAACGCTGGGAGCACACCGCGACGGGGGTTACGCTGACTGTGCCGGCCGGGGATGTGCCACCCGCGGGGGATGCCCCCCTGCAAGGTCTGCTGGTAGTGGAATCGGAACACCAGGGTACGCCACTGCGCAGCGGCTATCCGCTACGGCTGGCAGCACAGCCGCCGACAACGGCAACCCAGAACCTGAGTCTGATGACAGCCCTGTTGTTTGCCTTCCTCGGCGGACTGATACTCAACATCATGCCCTGCGTTCTGCCGGTGTTGAGCATCAAGATACTGGGCTTCGTCAGGGAAGCGGGCACGAATCAGCGGCGGCTCACCACTCACGGTCTGGTCTACGCTGGCGGGGTGCTGGCCAGTTTTACCGTGCTGGCGATGCTGCTGTTGATATTGCGTGCGGGTGGCGAATCACTAGGCTGGGGCTTCCAGCTTCAGTCCCCGCTGCTGGTGACCCTGCTGGCCTACCTGATGCTGCTGGTCGGGCTTAATCTGTGCGGTGTCTTTTCTGTGGGCAACAGACTGATGGATACGGGCCAGTCCTTGACCGGGTCCGGCGGACTCATGAGCACCTTCGCCACTGGCGTGCTGGCAGTCATTGTCGCGAGCCCGTGCACTGCGCCCTTCATGGGTGCGGCCCTCGGTTTCGCCATCACCCGCACGGGTTGGGAGGCACTGGCCGTGTTTCTCACCCTCGGTGCCAGCTTTACCCTGCCCGTGTTGTTATTGAGCCTGTTTCCGGCCTGGCTACGGTTCATACCCAGGCCGGGGCGCTGGATGAAACCGTTCCAGCAGGTCCTCGCCTTCCCCATGTTTGCTACTGCGGCGTGGCTGCTATGGGTACTCAGCCAGCAGACGCATGCACGGGCCTATGCCGGCGCACTGGCGGGACTGGTGGCGGTTGCCTTCGCTGCGTGGTTATACGGCCAGTGGCGACCGGGTCGCTGGCGACTCGGGCTGCTGGCTGCCGGCCTGGCCGCCTTCCTGGCGCTGGCCATTGGCCCGATGGTTGCGTCCGATGCACCCGCGCCTTCCCGTGCCGCCGCGCAGGATGAAACACCCTGGTCAGAGGAGCTGGTGCAGGAACTCAGTGCGGCAGGGCGGCCGGTGTTCGTTAACTTCACCGCGGCCTGGTGCATCACCTGCAAGGTCAATGAACAGCTCGCCCTGTCCACGGACAATACCCGAGCGCTGTTCGAGGCGCGCTCCGTAGCCTACCTCGTGGCCGACTGGACCCGGCGCGATTCCGTTATAAGCCAGCAGCTGGAACGCTATGGTCGCAGCGGCGTGCCCCTCTATCTGTTGTATTCACCGGCAGCCGAACAGCCGCTGGTGTTGCCCCAGCTGCTCACTGAAGGCATTGTCGCCGCAGCCATCGACACACTTTGAAAACAGGAGAACAATCATGTGCAAACAGTTTTTCCAGATGACCCTCATTATTCTTGCCCTGACTGCCTGCGGGTCAAGCGCCGCGCCGCGCGTCGGTGAACCGGCGCCGGATTTCGAGGGCGTTGACAGCCGCGGGGAGTTCCATCGGCTGGCCGATTACCGTGGCAAAATCGTGGTTCTGGAATGGACCAATAATGACTGCCCCTTTGTCCGCAAGCACTATGGCGCCGGCAATATGCAGGACCAGCAGCGTGAGGCAGCCGCACAGGGCGTTGTCTGGCTGTCCGTCATCTCCTCTGCCCCCGGCAAGCAGGGCCATGTGAGTCCCCAAGAGGCAGACGAGCACACCCGCAAACGCGATGCACACCCCGATGCGGTCATCCTCGACCCCGAGGGCAAGATCGGCCGCAGCTATGCAGCCAAAACCACGCCGCATATGTTCATCATCGATGCAGCCGGCACGCTGGTTTACATGGGTGGCATCGACAGTATCAGCAGCGCCAACCCGGATGACATTCCCCGGGCCACGCAATATGTACGTGTGACCCTGCAGGAAATGGCAGCCGGCAAGCCCGTCAGCAGCGCGGTAACGAAACCCTACGGCTGTTCTGTCAAGTACTAGCATCCACATACAAACAGCCCTGCAGCGGCGGGGGCATTGCAGGGTATGTAGCAGTGTATGATGTCAGCATAATTGTTTGGCGACGCGGGCAGTACACAGGTGAGCATGGTAGCGGTCGACAATCTGGCCAAGGTGTACTGCTCCGGCAGCACACGCCAAGTGGTGTTCGACAGGCTGACGTTCAGCGTCAGCAAGGGCGAGACGGTCGCCCTGCTGGGCGCCAGTGGCAGTGGCAAGACGACCCTGCTCAACCTGATCAGCGGGATTGACAGCCCGGACAGCGGTAAGGTGTCGCTGCAGGGTATCGATGTACACGCACTGGCGGAACCCGAACGCACGCTGTTGCGGCGCCGGCATATCGGTTTCGTGTTTCAGTTTTTCAACCTCATCCAGACGCTGACGGTGGCTGAAAATATTGCCCTGCCGCTGGAACTGCTGGGAGATGACCAGCACGCGGCGCAACAACGTGCCAACGAGCTGATGGCCGCTGTCGGACTTGGCGGTCTGCAGCAGCGTTTTCCGGAGACACTCTCGGGCGGTGAACAGCAACGTGCCGCCATCGCCCGCGCACTGGCACACCGGCCCGCCCTGTTGCTGGCCGACGAGCCCACCGGCAACCTTGATGAGGATAGCGCAGGCCGGATCATTGCGTTGCTCACCGGCCTTGCCAGGCAGCAGGGCACGACCATGCTGCTGGTCACGCATAGCACCGCGGTTGCAGAGGCGGCCGACCGCGTGCTGCGTCTGCGCCACGGGCAGATTGCGACAGACTGACTGCCGTGAAGTTCTTCTCGCCGTTGTTGTTGCGTGCCGGACTGCGCTACATGATGCGCCATCGCTGGCAGGGCCTGCTGGCCCTGTCCGGCATTGCACTGGGCGTAGCCGTTGTGCTGGCGGTGGACCTGGCCAACAGCGGTGCGCGCGCAGCCTTTGAGCTGTCCGCACAACAGTTGCAGGGCAAGGCCACGCATCGCCTTGCAGTCCCCGGGGCCGCGCTACCTGATGAGGTCTATGTCAACCTGAAACGCACGCCCGGTGCACCCCCCATGGCACCGGTGGTGAATGGCTGGGTCGGGGTCGAAGGCGGCGCGGGTCGTTACCAGCTGGTGGGATTTGACCTGTTTGCCGAGGCGCCCTTCCGCAGCCAGCTTGCCGGGGTAGAGACTGACGCCGGCTTCATCGGCGACTGGCTGACACAGGCGGGTTCGCTGGTGCTGGGCGCCGCCACGGCGCGCACACTCGATGTGGCTGCCGGTGACAGGCTCGACATTGTCTACCGCGGCAGGCCCGCCACCCTCAATGTGCTGCGTATTGATGAGCAGCAAAGCCGTGTCAGTGACGACCTGCTGCTGGTCGATATCGCCAGCGCCCAATCCATTCTGGAACTGCACGGCCATCTCAGCTATGTGGACCTGATACTGGATGCCGCCGGCGAAGCCTGGGTCAGACAGCGCATCCCCGCCGGTGTGCAGTTGCAGACAGTCGCCGAACAGGCGCAGGGCGTGAAACGTCTGTCAGCGGCGTTCGAGCTCAACCTCACCGCCATGAGCCTGCTGGCGATGCTGGTCGGCATGTTTCTGATTTTCAACGCCATGACCTTTTCCATGGTGCAGCGGCGCAACCTCTTCGGGCGTTTGCGCACCCTCGGTGTAACGCCACGGGAACTGTTCGGCCTGATCCTGCTGGAAGCCGTGATCGTTGCCGCGCTCGGTACGTTACTCGGGCTGTTGCTTGGTGTGTGGCTGGGGCGGGGCCTGACACGTCTGGTGGCGGCTACCGTCAGCGAGCTTTATTACAACGTCAGCGTGACTGCCCTGCAGCTGGACTGGAGGGCCTTGATTATCGCCGCCGGCCTGGGCGTGGTGGCGACCCTGCTGGCGACACTGGTGCCCGCCTGGCGCGCGGCGCGCACGCCGCCACTGACGACCTTGTCGCGGGCGGCGCTGGAGCAGGCCGCGTACCGCGGGGTTTACCTGTGGGGACTGCTGGGACTGCTGTTGCTGGCTGCCGGCCTGCTGCTGGCACTGGCGTTGCCCGGTGGCGTGATTATGAGCTTTGCAGGCCTGTTTGCACTGGTGCTGGGCGCGGCCATGATGACACCGCTGGTGATTCGCATACTGCACCGGCTACTGGCGCATGCTGGCCTGCCCGTACTCTGGCGTATGGGCGTGCGCGATCTTGACCGGCATTTGTCGCGCCTGGGGATTGCGGTTGCGGCATTGATGGTGGCGTTATCCGCCAGTATCGGTGTCGGTGTGATGGTGGAAAGTATGCGCGCCTCGGTCAACACCTGGCTGGGCGACCTGTTGAGCGCTGACCTGTACGTCGCCGCGCAAGGCTTCGACGCAGGCGCGACGCTGCCGGCTGACGTCGTGCAGGCCGTGTCGCGCCTGGATAGCGTGACCACCGTCAGCCGTTACCGCGAGCGCACGCTGCCGCTGGCCGGGCGACGTGTGGAACTCATCGGTGCACACCTGGCCGCACCCTCGCGCCAAGGTTTTGAGTTGCTCAGTGGCGCGGCGTCGGCGTGGAAGGATTTTGCCGAAGGGGCGGTGCTGGTGTCCGAACCGCTGGCATATCACCTCGACCTGGTGCCCGGATCGACACTGATACTGCCGACGCCTGCAGGGCCACAGGTTGTGCAGGTGGCCGCCGTGTTCCGCGACTATGCCAGCGAGCACGGGCGCCTGTTTATGGACGAGGCCGTGTATCGCAACTACTGGCCCGATCAGCAGGTGCACACGCTGGCACTGTTCGCGCGTAACGGTGATGTCGAGTCAATGCGTCGCGAGGTCAGTGAACTCGCCGCGCGCACTGACATCCTGCTGACCCCCGCGGTAGCCATCCTGGAAGAATCCATGGCAGTCTTCGACCGCACGTTTCGCGTCACCGAGGTGTTGCGTGCAGTGTCGCTGCTGGTGGCGTTTATCGGTGTATTGAGCGCCCTGATGGCGCTGCAACTGGAACGCGCCAAGGAGTATGCCGTGTTGCGCGCGCTCGGCCTGACACGCGGCCAGATCGCCGGGCTGATCAGTGGCGAGTCGTTGCTGATGGGATTGCTGGCCGGCTGTGTGGCAATCCCCACCGGCATGCTCATGGCGTGGGTGCTGATCCAGTCGGTACAGCGGCGTGCGTTCGGCTGGACCATGCCGTTCAGTGTCGACGGCACTCTGCTGCTGCAGACGCTGCTGGTCGGGTTGCTGGCTGCAGGCCTGGCCGCGATCTACCCGGCGTGGCGTTCGGCGCACCGTCACCCGGCACCGCAACTGAGGGAGGACTGAGCGTGCGTTACCTGCTGTTGCTGCTGGCGCTGGCGCTGTCGGCCTGCGAGATGCAGCAGCCTGCGAATGCGCCGGCGCTGCGCGTCGACCAGGTGCTGGGAGCGGAACCCGCGGCCGGTTTTGCGCGCGCCTTTGAACCACGCAGCTTCCAGTTCCCCGAGGATCATGGCGCGCATCGCGACTATGCCACCGAGTGGTGGTACCTGACGGGTAATCTGCAGACGGCAAGCGGGCGCCGCTTCGGTTACCAGTTCACGCTGTTTCGTGTCGCACTGCGTCCCGGGGAAGCGCTGCAGGACTCGACATGGCGCACGCAGCAGATCTATATGGGGCACATGGCGATCAGCGACATCGCCGCAGCGAGGCATTATTCAGCCGAACGCTTTGCACGCGCGGCGGCGGGCCTTGCCGGTGCCCGTGTAGCACCGTTTGCCGTGTGGCTGGGACCCTGGTCGATGCGTGCGGATAATGAATTGTTTCCATTGAGCGTGACGGCACAGGACGAGGACATCGGTCTGGCGCTGCAATTGCAGTCAGGTGACAAGCCACTGGTGCTGCAGGGTGAGCGTGGTCTGTCGCGCAAGAGTGCAACGCCCGGCAATGCCTCTTACTACTATTCCTTCACGCGTCTGCCGACACGCGGCGAGTTGCGCATTGGCGATACGGTTTACATGGTGCAGGGTGCCTCGTGGATGGATCGCGAGTGGTCAAGCTCCGCGCTGGACAGCGATCAGGCCGGATGGGACTGGTTTTCCCTGCAACTGGATGATGGCCGCGACTTGATGTACTACCAGCTGCGCACCCGGCAGGGTGAGACACATGCGTTCAGTCGTGGCACCCTGGTGGGAACAGACGGTGAGGTTCAAACATTGCTACCCGGGCAGGTCTCGCTTACACCCCTGCATCACTGGCAGGCCGAGGATGGTACGCGCTATCCAACCCGCTGGCGCTTGCAGGTGGCCGAGCTGCAGCTGGATCTTGAAGTGCAGGCCTTGTTCGATGACCAGCTGATGGATCACAGTGTGCGTTACTGGGAGGGCGCGGTCGAGGTGTCGGGCAGTCACCACGGCAGCGGTTACCTGGAACTCAGCGGTTATGCCGGAAATCCCGTAAACTGATCGATATATATTCAGTTGGCCACAGAGACACAGAGGCGAAAGGCATTTATTTGAACATTCAGCCACGGAATCCACGGAAGAACACGGAAATATGACTTCTAAGGCTTTTACTTTTTTGTGTTCTTCCGTGGATTCCGTGGCTAATGGGATTTTTAGTGATGACATCCTCTGGATAGGTGTCATTTACCTCTGAGGTGAATAGTTGCAATATTTTTTTACAAACGTCTCTGTATTCTCCGTGCCTCCGTGGTGAATAGTCACTAACCGGGAACATAATAATGCACGCCTGCACCAGAAATGCTGCGATATGCCTAGAAGCAAACAAAAGACCCTGACCGAACAGCGTCCACCCAGCCGCGATCTGCGCGTACTGAAACAGCTGTTCACCTTTCTGCGACCCTACCGCAGTGCGGTGCTGGGTGCGGTGGTCGCGTTGCTGATCGGGCGGGCGCCGTGCTCGGTTTCGGCGTGGTGCTGCAACGGGTTGTCGATCACGGCCTGAGCAGCGGCTCGGGTGCGGCACTGAACCAGGCACTGTTGCTGTTCCTGGTGGTGGTCACGGTGATGTCGGCCTCGGTGGCGGCCCGCGTCTACCTGGTCACCTGGATCGGTGAACGGGTGGTGGCCGATATCCGCAAGGCCGTGTTCGCCAGGGTACTCAAACTGGAACCGGCATTTTTCGAAGTGACGCGCACCGGCGAAGTCATCTCGCCCTGACCACGGATACCTCGCTGTTGCAGGTAGTGGTCGGTTCGACGCTGGCGATCGCCGTGCGCAACGTCCTGCTGATCAGCGGCGGTCTGGTCATGCTGACCCTCACCAGCGGCAAGCTGGCGTTGCTGGTGTTGCTTGGCGTTCCCTTGGCGGTGATACCGTTGTGGCTGCTCGGACACCGGTAGCGCAGCCTGTCGCGCAACAGCCAGGACCGGATTGCCGATATCGGCGCCATGGTCGATGAGGTGTTCTACGGTATGCACCGTGCAGGCGTTCTGTCATGAACGCATCGACCGGCAGCGTTACGGCGCGCAGGTAGAGGCCGCTTTCGGTGCCGCCATCCAGCGCACCCGCGTCAGTGCGCTGCTCACGGCCACGGTGATGTTGTTCACGTTTATCGCTGTCAGTCTCGTCTTGTGGGTGGGTGGCCATGATGTGCTGGCCGGGCGCATCAGTGGCGGGCAGCTCTCGGCCTTTGTGTTTTATGCCCTGCTGGTCGCCGGTTCGGTGAGTGCGTTAAGCGAGGTCGCCGGTGACCTGCTGCGCGCCGCCGGCGCCACCGACGTTTGCTGGAACTGCTCAACACCGAACCCGCCATCACCACGCCGGCCGCACCCGTTGCACTACCCGAACCGGCGCGTGGCGAGGTGCAGCTGAACGATGTCACCTTCCGTTACCCGTCGCGGCCCGACAGCCCTGCGCTCAGCGAACTGTCACTGACGCTGCAACCCGGACAGAAGGTGGCGCTGGTCGGCCCGTCGGGTGCCGGCAAGTCAACCGTGTTGCAATTGCTGCTGCGCTTCTACGACCCGGACGCCGGCGTGATCCGTTTCGACGGTGTCGATATCCGCCAGGCCGATCCGCAACAGCTGCGTCAGCGCATGGCGCTGGTGCCACAGGACCCGGTCATCTTCGGCGCCGATGCCTGGGAAAACATCGGCTACGGTTTTCCCGCGGTGACCGATGCCGACGTACGGCGTGCCGCAGAAGCCGCGCACGCGGCGGA
>CAVWDM010000018.1:0-132448 GCA_963753755.1 uncultured Gammaproteobacteria bacterium | reverse complement strand
CGCGCGATGACATCACCGACCGCCACCAGAGGCACCGTCCTCGAGACCGACAACGGCACCGGCGGGCAGAAAATACTGCGCATCCAGGTCGGTACCGGCCAGTTTCAGCGGCTCACCCTTGTCATCCACCAGCTTCACCATCGGACGCAGGTCCTTGCCGACGCTGCCACGAGACTTGGGATCGGTAATCACCAGACTGGTGAGACCGGTGATCTCGTCCGTGCTCTCCTGCACGGTGACACCCTCGATAAAATCACTGAAGTTGGCAACACCGGCCACCTCGGTGACAATCGGGTGCGTATGCGGATCCCAGGTCGCAATGACACTGCCACCCTCGACCATGTCACCTTCGGCCGCGCTGATCACCGAACCATAGGGAACCTTGTAGCGCTCACGCTCACGGCCGTACTCGTCAACCAGGCCGATTTCACCGGAACGCGATACGGCGACCAGATTGCCGCTGCTGTTGGCAACCGTCTTGATGTTGTGCAGGCGCACGGTGCCACCGGCCTTGACCTCGACACTATTGACCGTGGCGGCACGACTGGCCGCGCCACCTATATGGAAGGTACGCATGGTCAGCTGGGTACCCGGCTCACCAATCGACTGCGCGGCGATCACACCAATGGCCTCACCGGCATTCACCACGTGGCCACGCGCCAGATCACGGCCGTAACAGGCCGCACAGACACCGTAGCGGTTGTCGCAGGTAATCGGTGAACGCACCATGATCTGGTCAACGCCCATGGCTTCCAGCTTGTCGACCCAGGCCTCATCCAGCAGGGTTCCACGCTCCGCGATCACCTCATCGGTTCCCGGACGCAGCACATCCGCCGCGGTATTGCGTCCCAGCACCCGTTCGCGCAACGGTTCAACCACATCACCACCTTCAACCAGCGGCGTCAATACCAGACCCTGTTCAGTACCGCAGTCCTCTCCGATGACCACCAGGTCCTGCGCCACGTCGACCAGGCGGCGTGTCAGGTAACCCGAGTTTGCGGTCTTCAGTGCGGTATCGGCAAGACCCTTACGCGCACCGTGTGTGGAAATAAAGTACTGCAGCACGTCCAGTCCCTCGCGGAAGTTGGCCGTGATCGGTGTTTCGATGATAGAACCATCCGGCTTGGCCATCAGGCCACGCATACCGGCGAGCTGACGAATCTGCGCAGCCGAACCACGCGCCCCGGAGTCGGCCATCATGTACACCGAGTTGAACGATGGCTGGCTGACCTCGTTGCCGTCGGCATCCAGCTTCTTCTTCGGTACCGAGTTTTTCCATCATGGCCTTGGCCACCTGATCATTGGTACGCGACCAGATGTCGACTACCTTATTATAGCGTTCACCAATGGTCACCAGGCCGGAGGTGTACTGGTGCTCAATTTCCATCACCTCGTCCTCCGCACCGCTGAGAATCCCGGCCTTTTCCTCGGGGATGATCATGTCATTGATACCAAATGACACGGCAGCGCGAGTAGCGTAGGTAAAGCCGGTGTACATTAGCTGATCGGCAAAGATTACGGTCTCTTTCAGGCCGACGCGGCGATAGCAGACATTGATCAGATTGGAAATTGCCTTCTTGCTCATGTCCCGGTTGACGAGGTCAAAGGTCAGGCCCCTGGGGATGATCTCGGACAACAACGCGCGCCCCACGGTAGTCTCCACCAGGTCATGCCGCGCCTGCGCCTCGCCCGCCTCGTCGAACTCGTGACGGTGGATCCGCACCTTGACTTTGGCATGAATGGACAACTCGCCGCATTGATAGGCACGGTGCACTTCGGACACGTCGGCAAACTTCATGCCCTCGCCTTTGGCATTGATGGACTCACGCGTCATGTAATAGAGGCCCAGCACCACGTCCTGTGACGGTACGATAATCGGCTCGCCATTAGCCGGCGACAGAATATTATTCGACGACATCATCAGCGCGCGCGCTTCCAGCTGCGCCTCGATGGACAGCGGTACATGCACCGCCATCTGGTCACCGTCAAAGTCGGCGTTGAAGGCCGCACACACCAGCGGATGCAGCTGGATTGCCTTGCCCTCGATCAGTACTGGCTCGAAAGCCTGGATACCCAGGCGATGCAGTGTCGGCGCGCGGTTCAACATCACCGGGTGTTCGCGAATCACTTCCTCGAGGATGTCCCAGACTTCTGGACCCTCTCGCTCGACCAGCTTCTTGGCGGCCTTGATAGTAGTCGCCAGACCGCGCAACTGCAGCTTGCTGAAGATAAATGGCTTGAACAGCTCCAGTGCCATGCGCTTCGGCAAACCGCACTGGTGCAGTTTCAGTGTCGGGCCGACCACGATCACGGAACGGCCGGAATAATCGACACGCTTGCCGAGCAGGTTCTGGCGGAAACGCCCCTGCTTGCCCTTGATCATGTCTGCCAGCGATTTCAGCGGACGGCGGTTGGTCCCGGTGATGGCACGACCGCGACGACCGTTATCGAGCAGTGCATCAACGGATTCCTGCAGCATGCGCTTTTCATTTCGCACGATGATGTCCGGCGCACTCAGTTCCAGCAGGCGCTTCAGACGGTTGTTACGATTGATGACACGGCGGTACAGGTCATTCAGGTCTGAGGTGGCAAAGCGGCCGCCATCGAGTGGTACCAGCGGCCGCAGTTCCGGCGGCAGCACCGGCAGCACGGTCATCACCATCCACTCGGGCTTGTTACCGGACTCGAGAAACGACTCGACCAGCTTGAGGCGCTTGGACAGCCGCTTCAGCTTGGTCTCCGATTTGGTCGAATTGATCTCGTCACGCAGCTTGACGGCTTCCACCTGCAGGTCGATACCCTTGAGCAGTTCGAAGACGGCCTCGGCACCCATGCGCGCATCGAACTCGTCACCGTTTTCCTGGATGGCTTCAAGATAGGCCTCGTCAGACAGCAACTGACCACGCTCCAGCGTGGTCATGCCGGGATCGACGACCACAAACGCCTCGAAGTACAGCACGCGCTCGATGTCGCGCAGGGTCATGTCCAGCAACAGGCCAATGCGCGATGGCAGTGACTTCAGGAACCAGATATGTGCCGCCGGGCTGGCCAGCTCAATGTGGCCCATGCGGTCACGGCGCACCTTTGCCAGCGTCACTTCAACGCCGCATTTCTCACAGACCACGCCGCGGTGCTTGAGGCGCTTGTACTTGCCACAGAGGCATTCGTAATCCTTGACCGGACCGAAGATCTTGGCACAGAACAGGCCATCGCGCTCCGGTTTGAAGGTACGGTAGTTGATGGTCTCCGGTTTCTTCACCTCGCCATAGGACCAGGAACGGATCATGTCCGGGGACGTCAGACCGATGCGGATCGCATCAAAATCATCAGTGTGACCTTGCGGCTTTAATAAATTCAGTAAGTCTTTCATCGTTGCTCCTGTAGCTGGAGTATCAGGTATCGGGTCGTAGCGTACCGTCCGCTACCGTTGCTAATCCTGCTCCAATTCAATATTGAGTCCCAGAGAACGTATCTCCTTCACCAGTACGTTGAAGGATTCGGGCATACCGGCATCCATGTGATGGTTGCCATCGACGATGTTCTTGTACATCTTGGTACGACCATTGACGTCATCGGACTTCACAGTCAGCATTTCCTGCAAGGTGTAGGCAGCGCCGTAGGCTTCCAGCGCCCACACCTCCATTTCACCGAAACGTTGTCCACCGAACTGCGCCTTGCCGCCCAGCGGCTGCTGTGTAACGAGGCTGTACGGGCCGGTTGAACGGGCATGCATCTTGTCATCAACAAGGTGATTCAGCTTGATGATATACATGTAGCCCACCGTGACCTCGCGGTCGAAGGCATCGCCGGTGCGGCCGTCAAACAGGGTAGTTTGCCCTGATGGTGGCAGGTCCGCCAGCTCCAGCATGGACTTGATGGCGTCTTCCGGTGCGCCGTCGAATACCGGCGTCGCCATCGGCACGCCCTTGACGAGGTTCTGTGCCAGTTCGATGATCTCATCATCCGTCAGCGACTTGAGGTCTTCCTTGCGGCCACTGGAGTTGTAGATCTTGTCGAGGAACTGCCTGATCTCGACAACCTTCTGCTGCGCCTCCAGCATCTTACCGATCTTGATACCGAGCCCCTTGGCAGCCCAGCCGAGATGTGTTTCCAGCACCTGGCCGACATTCATGCGTGAAGGCACGCCCAGCGGGTTAAGCACGATATCCACCGAGGTCCCGTCGGCCGTGAACGGCATGTCCTCGACCGGCTGGATCATGGAGATCACACCCTTGTTACCATGGCGGCCGGCCATCTTGTCACCCGGCTGCACGCGGCGTTTCACCGCCAGGTAGACCTTGACCATCTTCAGCACGCCCGGCGCCAGGTCATCCCCGGTAGTCAGCTTGACACGCTTGTCCTCGAGGCGTTCTTCGAATTTCTTGCGCAGCTCCTTGAGCTGCTCGGAAATCTTCTCAAGGTCGGCGTTGGCCTCTTCATTGCGCAAGCGGATTTCAAACCACTTGTCCCGGCCGGTACTGGCAAGGTAGTCCCTGGTGATCTTGGCACCGGCAGCCAGTTTATTGGGGCCGCCTTCCGCCACCTTGCCCTGCAGCATGGATTCGACACGTGTGTAGACGTCGTCTTCCATGATGCGCAGCTGGTCGTTCAGGTCCTTGCGAACCTGGGCCAGCTGGTCTTCCTGTATCTGCAATGCGCGGGCATCCTTCTCGACACCGTCACGGGTGAACACCTGCACATCGATCACGGTGCCGTCCATGCCGCTTGGTACACGCAACGAGGTATCCTTCACATCAGCCGCTTTCTCGCCGAAGATGGCACGCAACAGTTTTTCTTCCGGCGTCAGCTGGGTCTCGCCCTTCGGCGTGACCTTGCCGACGAGGATATCGCCCGGCTTCACCTCGGCACCGATGTAAACAATGCCGGACTCATCGAGCTTCGAGAGTGCTCCCTCACCGACGTTCGGGATGTCACCGGTGACTTCTTCCGAACCCAGCTTGGTATCGCGTGCCACGCAGGTCAGCTCCTCGATATGGATAGTCGTGAAGCGGTCTTCCTCGACCACCCGTTCGGAAATCAGGATGGAGTCCTCGAAGTTGTAGCCGTTCCACGGCATGAAGGCGACCAGCAGGTTCTGCCCAAGCGCCAGTTCACCCATGTCGGTACTGGGTCCGTCGGCAAGCACGTCACCGCGCGCAATGACGTCACCCGGCTTCACCAGCGGCCGCTGGTTGATACAGGTGTTCTGGTTGGAACGGGTGTACTTGGTGAGGTTGTAGATATCGACGCCCGGTTCACCGGCGACGGTTTCAGCGTCGTTGACACGCACCACGATACGACCGGCATCCACGGAATCCAGCACGCCGCCGCGTTTGGCGACCACGGTGACACCGGAGTCAACAGCCACGGTACGCTCGATACCGGTGCCGACCAGCGGCTTTTCGGTAATCAGCGTCGGTACCGCCTGGCGCTGCATGTTGGAGCCCATCAATGCACGGTTGGCATCGTCGTGTTCAAGAAACGGAATCAGGGCCGCGGCAACCGACACAATCTGCTTCGGCGACACGTCGATATAGTCGACCTTCTCAGGCGTCGAGGTCATGAATTCATTGTTGTGACGACAGGTCACCAGGTCATCCGTGAGGTTATTGTTTGCATCAACATCGGCATTCGCCTGGGCGATGATGTAGCGGCCCTCTTCAATAGCCGACAGGTACTCGATGTCATCGGTAACCCTGGCATCGACGACCTTGCGATACGGCGTCTCCAGGAAACCGTACTCGTTGGTACGCGAGTAAACGGCCAGCGAGTTGATCAGGCCGATGTTCGGACCTTCAGGCGTCTCGATCGGACAGACACGACCATAGTGCGTCGGGTGCACGTCGCGCACCTCGAAACCGGCGCGCTCGCGGGTCAGGCCGCCCGGGCCAAGCGCGGAAACACGCCGCTTGTGGGTGACTTCAGACAACGGGTTGTTCTGGTCCATGAACTGGGACAGCTGGCTGGACCCGAAGAATTCCTTGGTGGCCGCCGCAACCGGCTTGGCATTGATCAGCTCCTGCGGCATCAGGCTTTCCGATTCCGCCAGGCTGAGACGTTCTTTCACGGCACGCTCGACGCGTACCAGGCCAATCCGGAACACATTCTCGGCCATTTCTCCGACGCAGCGAATGCGGCGGTTGCCGAGGTGATCGATATCATCGACGAAGCCGTTGCCGTTACGAATCTCGATGAGGATCTTCATGACGTCAAGGATGTCTTCTTTCGACAGCGTTCCCTCGCCGGTCAGCTCCTCGCGACCCACACGGCGGTTGAATTTCATGCGGCCTACCGACGACAGGTCATAGCGGTCGCTGGAAAAGAACAGATTCTTGAACAGGTTCTGTGCAGCATCCTTGGTCGGTGGTTCCCCGGGACGCATCATGCGGTAGATTTCGACCATCGCTTCCAGTTCGGAGGTAGTCGGGTCTATGCGCAGGGTATTGGAGATGTACGGACCGCGATCGAGGTCGTTTACATACAGCGTGCGAATATCCTTGATCTCTGCCTCGCGCAGCTTTTCCAGCAACTCTTCCGTAATGATTTCGTTGGCAATGGCCAGCAGTTCACCGGTTTCCTTGTCCACGATATTGTTGGCAAGGACCTTGCCGAACAGGTACTCCTCGGGAACAACCAGTGTCTTGACGGCGGACTTTTCGAGTTCGCGGATATGACGCGCGGTGATACGACGCCCCTCTTCCACAATCACCTTGCCCTTGGCCTTGATATCAAACGTGGCCATTTCACCACGCAGGCGTTCAGCCACCAGGCTGAGTTTCACTTCAGTCTTGGTGATGTGGAAATCATTGGTATCGAAGAAGATATCGAGAATTTCCTCATTCTCGTAACCTAGCGCGCGCAACAGGATCGTGGCCGGCAGCTTGCGGCGGCGATCGATACGCACGAACAGTGAATCCTTTGGATCGAACTCCATGTCCAGCCACGAACCACGGTACGGGATCACCCTGGCGGAGAACAGCAGCTTGCCGGAGGAATGGGTCTTGCCCTTGTCGTGGTCGAAAAACACACCCGGCGAACGGTGCAGCTGGGAAACAATCACCCGCTCGGTACCGTTGATGACGAAAGTGCCGTTATCGGTCATCAGCGGCAATTCGCCCATATAGACTTCCTGTTCCTTGATATCCTTGATCTTCCTGGCGTTTGCCGGGGAGTCCTTGTCATAGATAATCAGACGCACCAGCGCACGCAGCGGTGCGGCATAGGTCAATCCGCGCAACTGGCATTCCTTGACGTCGAATGCCGGCTCGCCGAGCCGGTAGGTGACGTAGTCAAGCGCCGCCGTGCCCGAATAACTGACGATCGGGAAAACCGATTTGAATGCCGCATGCAGACCCTTGTCGCCACGTAACTCGGCGTCTTTGTCTGCCTGCAGGAAGTCGCGGTAGGAATTGATCTGCGTCGCCAGCAGGTACGGAACATCCAGGATGCTGTGGCGCTCGCCAAAGTCCTTGCGAATTCGTTTCTTCTCAGTGAAGCTATAGGCCATCGGTTTTCCTCTCCAGTAAGTATGAAGAAAGCTGCGTGTCTGCGGCAGTTAATCCGTTAGTCAGTCACAAACCGGCGCTTCGTACTTACGCAAAGCGCACTTTCATTTACAACAAGCAGAACAGGCCGGGCGCAGAAACTGCGACCGGCCAACCCTGTATACCCGCGGTTAGTGTAATCACAAATGGATTACATGGCCGCCTATTTAAGCTCGACAGTAGCGCCTGCTTCTTCGAGTGTCTTCTTGACCTCAGCGGACTCATCCTTGGAAGCAGCTTCCTTGATGGTTGAGGGCACGCCTTCCACCATGTCTTTTGCTTCCTTGAGGCCCAGACCGGTGATACCGCGAACGGCCTTGATGACGGCAACCTTGTTTTCGCCAAAGCTGGTCATGACCACGTCGAACTCGTCCTTCTCTTCAACAGCTGCGGCCTCACCGCCTCCGGCTGCCGGTGCGACAGCAACGGCTGCAGCGGCAGATACGCCAAACTTTTCTTCCATGGCAGAGATCAGATCAACAACCTCCATCACAGACATGCCTGAAATTGTTTCCAGAATTTCTTCTTGTGAAACGGCCATAACGAAATACTCCTGTTAAATTCTTTGATCAGTTTTAAGTAATAAATGGTTTTATGCTGCTTGCTGTTTCTGCTCACGAATTGCGGCTACCGTACGAACCAGCTTGCCCGGCACTTCATTGAGTGTACGGACGAACTTCTCGGTCGGAGCCAGCATGACGGACATCAGCATACTGATTGCCTGGTCGCGGGTCGGGAGCTTCGCCAACTTGTCGATATCCTTTGGTTCAAGCAACTCGCCACCCACTGACAGCATGGTGACCTGGAACTTGTCATTTGTCTTGGCAAACTCCTTGGTCACACGCGCAGCTGCGCCCGGATCTTCCTGCGAAAATGCCAGGATCAACGGACCGGTCAGCCGTTCACTCATGCAAGCAAAGTCGGTACCCTCCAGGGCACGCCTGGCCAGCGTATTTTTCACCACGCGCAGATACACGTTATCCTCGCGCGCCTTGATACGCAGGCTCGTCAGCTGCTCGACTGTCAGACCGCAGTATTCCGCGGCAACGGCCGAGTAGGCCCCTTTGGCAACTTCGGAAACTTCAGCAACAACAGCCTTTTTCTCTTCAAGAGTTAATGCCATTGCGTTTACCTCATCAGGAAATCACCGATGGCAACATGTCCACCGGCTCCTTCCGCTGTATTGACTACACACCGGCAACCAGCACCGGTGTGGATTTACGTGACTTAAAACAGTTCGCTGCCGGCATCCTGCCGCACGCGACACGTGTACAACCCTGTACATCGGTCGCTCCCGGCATCCTGCCTCACGCGACACTTGCACATCCCTGTGCATCGAATACTGTCTCGACGCCACCCTCTACGCAGGCCACCCTGTCAGTGACAGGACAATTAAGGCCGGCGAGCAATCACTGCGCCCGCCACCTGCGGTCTTTGACGGCCTCCGGTATTAACCGGGTCGCTATCGGCATCCTGCCTCACGCGACACTTGTACATCCCTGTACATCGCAGCGCCAAACTTGTGCGGACAGGCCCGTGGCCCGCCCCGAATATCTAGGCAACCAGTGACGTATGATCAACCTGGAGCCCTGGGCCCATGGTGGTCGACACTGACAGCTTTCTCATGTACACACCCTTCGCGGAGGTCGGCTTCGCCTTCACCAGATCTGCCAGCAGCGCTGACAGGTTCTGTTTCAGGGACTCGGTCTCGAAGTCCAGCCGGCCAATCTGGCAATGGATGATGCCACCCTTGTCCGTGCGGTAACGCACCTGACCGGCCTTGGCGTTTTTCACGGCTGCGGCCACATCCTGTGCAACAGTACCCACCTTCGGATTCGGCATCAGTCCGCGCGGTCCCAGGATCTGGCCCAGGGTACCGACAACACGCATGGCATCCGGCGAAGCAATGACCACATCAAAATCCATGTTGCCCTTTTTAACCTCTTCCGCAAGATCGTCCATGCCGACAATATCAGCCCCGGCTTCCATGGCGGCCTCGGCATTCGCACCCTGCGTAAAGACAGCCACCCGCACCGTCTTGCCGGTGCCGTTTGGTAACACTGTGGCTCCACGTACGGCCTGATCGGACTTGCGTGGATCAACGCCCAGATTGACACTGACATCGACAGATTCTGTGAACTTGACCGTCGACATGTCCTTCAACAAACCCAGCGCTTCTTCAAAGCTGTAGAGCTTGCCGGGAGTGACTTTTTCCCTGATCGCCTGTGCACGTTTCGTTAGCTTGGCCATAGCGTCAACCCTCCACATCAAGGCCCATACTGCGGGCAGTACCGGCGATAATCTGGACAGCAGCATCCATATCGGTCGCATTCAGATCAACCATCTTGGTAGTGGCTATTTCTTCCAGCTGCGCGCGGCTGACCTTGCCGACCTTGCTGGTGTTTGGCGTACTGGAACCTTTCGCGATACCGGCAGCCTTTTTCAGCAAGATGGACGCCGGCGGCGTCTTGGTAACAAAGGTAAAGCTGCGATCACTGTAGACCGTGATCACGACCGGGGTCGGCAACCCCTTCTCGACCTTCTGCGTTTGCGAGTTGAACGCCTTGCAGAACTCCATGATGTTGACGCCATGCTGACCCAGGGCCGGGCCGACCGGCGGACTCGGGTTGGCCTCGCCTGCAGGCACCTGCAGCTTGATATAGGCCTCGATTTTCTTTGCCATCTACATACTCCTGTGGGTACAAGCGCCTCGCGGCTCCCCTGTTTACATGAATTGCAGCAACGCTTTGCATGCGCGACCCAGGTCGCGGATGCGATCCGCGCCTACGCTTTTTCTACCTGACTGAACGCCAGCTCGACCGGTGTCGAGCGGCCGAAAATCAGCACCGATACACGCAACCGGCTTTTCTCATAATTCACTTCTTCCACCACACCGTTGAAGTCGTTGAAGGGGCCATCTGTGACACGCACCACCTCGCCAACCTCGAACAGCACTTTCGGCCGCGGCTTGTCGACACCTTCCTGCACACGCTGCAGGATGGCATCGGCCTCACGGTCGGAAATGGGTGCCGGCCTGTCACTGGTACCGCCGATAAAGCCCAGCACTTTCGGCGCGTCTTTCACCAGATGCCAGGTATCCTCGTTCATGTCCATCTGCACGAGCACATAACCGGGAAAAAACTTGCGTTCACTGCGACGCTTGTTGCCCTCGCGCATCTCGACCACTTCTTCTGTCGGTACCAGTATCTGGCCAAACGAACCGCCCATGTCTGCACGGTTGATGCGTTCTTCCAGGGCGCGCTTCACCTGGTTTTCGAAACCCGAATACGCATGTACCACATACCATTGCAATGACATCGTCAGCTTCCCTGCCCGGTCAGTAGTTGAATGGCCCACAACAGCACCATGTCCAGCAACCAGAGAAAAATGCCCACCAGGAACACCATCAGGAGAACCGCCAGCGTTGTTTGTACGGTTTCTGCCCGGGTAGGCCACACCACCTTGCGCACCTCGGTCTGCGCACCGCGGATAAAACCGATGATGGTCTTGCCGGTACTTGACTGCGCCGCAATAAACACGGAGATACCCGCCACTGCCAGCAGGCCCAGCACACGCAAAACCAGCAACTGGTCATCAAAGCGGTAAAAGGCAATGATGCCGAGGAGCAGCATTACTACTGCGATACCCAGCTTCAGGCTATCGAACCGGTTACTCTCTGTTTCTACTTTTGTGTTCATCTGACCCTGTTTTAACCACTTCAATTAGTCCTGCCGTAATTGGCAGGCCAGGAGGGAATCGAACCCCCAACCTACGGTTTTGGAGACCGTCGCTCTGCCAATTGAGCTACTGGCCTAAATCATTCGCGGACGTGGTCCACTCCGACACCCCGCTTACTCGATGATCTTGGAGACCACGCCGGCGCCGACGGTGCGGCCACCCTCGCGTATCGCAAAGCGCAGACCCTCTTCCATCGCAATCGGCGCAATCAGCGACACCGTCATCTTGATGTTGTCGCCCGGCATCACCATCTCCACGCCTTCCGGCAAATCACAGGCTCCCGTCACGTCCGTCGTCCGAAAGTAAAACTGCGGCCGGTAATTGCTGAAAAACGGCGTGTGACGTCCACCCTCGTCCTTGCTCAGAATGTACACCTCACACTCAAACTTGGTGTGCGGCGTAATACTACCCGGCTTCGCCAGCACCTGACCACGCTCAACCTCTTCGCGCTTGGTACCACGCAACAGCACACCCACGTTGTCACCCGCACGACCCTCGTCCAGCAGCTTGCGGAACATCTCCACACCCGTACACGTCGTCTTCAGCGTGTCCTTGATGCCAACAATCTCGATCTCCTCGCCCACCTTGACAATGCCGCGCTCAATACGACCCGTCACCACCGTGCCGCGTCCCGATATCGAAAACACGTCTTCCACCGGCATCAGAAAATCACCGTCTATCGCACGCTCCGGCTCCGGTATGTACTTGTCCATCTCCTCGACCAGCTTCACAATCGACGGTACGCCTATGTCGCTGGTGTCACCTTCCAGCGCCTTCAGCGCCGAACCGGTCACGATCGGGGTGTCGTCACCCGGAAAATCGTAACTGTCCAGCAGCTCGCGAATCTCCATCTCCACCAGCTCCAGCAGCTCGGCATCGTCTACCTGGTCGGCCTTGTTCATGTATACCAATATATAGGGCACACCCACCTGGCGTGACAGCAGAATGTGCTCCCGCGTCTGTGGCATCGGACCGTCCGCCGCACTTACCACCAGGATCGCACCGTCCATCTGCGCCGCACCCGTGATCATGTTCTTCACATAGTCCGCGTGACCCGGACAGTCCACGTGCGCGTAATGGCGAATCGGCGACTCGTATTCCACGTGCGCCGTCGCAATCGTGATCCCGCGCGCACGCTCCTCAGGGGCATTGTCAATCTGGTCGTAGGCCTTGAACTCTCCACCCTGCTGCTCCGCCATCACCTTCGTGATCGCCGCTGTTAATGTCGTCTTGCCATGATCCACGTGACCAATGGTGCCCACGTTCACATGCGGTTTGCTACGGTCAAATTTTTCCTTGGACATCTCGACTGACTCCCGTTACGGTTTACGTTGTTACCTTGTAAATAACTATCAAACATTCAACACATCTGGAGCCCATAACCGGATTTGAACCGGTGACCTCTTCCTTACCAAGGAAGTGCTCTACCGACTGAGCTATATGGGCAAAATCAAACGGGGCCAAACCCCGCAATGCTTGCTGTCATCACACTACAAAAAAATCGGGCCTGGCCCGCTTAATTCCGACCCACTGTGTAGATGGAGCGGGTGATGGGAATCGAACCCACACCATCAGCTTGGAAGGCTGAGGTTCTACCGTTGAACTACACCCGCCAAACGCGTTACCTCTACTCATCTGCTGGAGGGGGGAGGATTTACTCCGGCCATCCTGCCCTCCACCCTCCGGGCCGCCGCGCTCTGCGCGACGTTCGAAATCGCTCCCGGCGATTTCGTGAACCTCTACCGGTTCTCATCCTCCCCCGTCATAACGGGAGATAACACCTGACATCTGGTGGAGGGGGGAGGATTTACTCCGGGCATCCTGCCCTCCGCCCTCCGGGCCGCCGCGCTCTGCGCGACGTTCGAAATCGCTCCCGGCGATTTCGTGAACCTCTACCGGTTCTCATCCTCCCCCGTCATAACGGGAGATAACACCTGACATCTGGTGGAGGGGGGAGGATTTGAACCTCCGAAGGCTGAGCCGTCAGATTTACAGTCTGATCCCTTTGACCACTCGGGAACCCCTCCAAAATGCAAGCCCGCTATTGTGTTGCAGGCGCTGTTGGCTGTCAACAGCCATCTATGGATTGCGGCACGACAACTTTCGGGAGTAACATCACCATTCGTAGGGTTGTCTATGCCGCAATAAGAACTATATTTATTCCTCAGGGAAGCACTTTATTGACCGCGGCAGCCACCTGACAAGCCATATAACCAACTGTTTTCATAAGAAATAGAGAGGAGAAGTCTCTATGGACCGAAGGCTGTATTTTCTGTTACCTGACAGGGCTCACGCGCTGCTGGTGGTTGAGGAACTCAATAACAGCGGCATCAGCTCGGAGCATATACACGCCCTGGGTGACCGGCGCACACGGCTCGATGATCTGCCGACCGCCTCCTTGCGCCAAGCGGCGGACAGTGCCAGCCGGTTGGAGAAATTCCTCTGGAATGCCAATCTGGTCAGCTTTGCGCTGGCGCTGTGTGTATTTATTGCCTTGCTGTTGACCCTGAACTGGAGCGGTTGGCTGCTGGCTCCCGTTGTCATAATGGTAGCGAATTTTCTAGCCGGTCTGGGCTTTACCAGCGTACCCAATATTCACCTGGGCGAATTCCAGGACGCGCTCGCCCATGGCGAGATCCTGCTTATGGTGGATGTCCCCGAAACAGAAGTGTCAAAAGTCGAGCAACAGGTACACAACCAGCATCCGGAAGCCGCCACCGGCGGTGTTGGCTGGGCTGTCACAGCACTCGGACTCTGAATATTTTCTAATTCAAATACAATAAACTGCACTACCCCCTTACCCTTGTAAAGAGCGCTATGGTGGCGTTTCCCGCTCAGTGGCTAAAATGACCGTGTCGGGCATTTTCTCCCAGCAGTACCTGGAAGGTTTCTGCGCTGACATGTATCAGCTGTTCGTGGTCGCCGGCCTCGAAGTAGATATCAGATTGCTCTGCCAGCGTGTCATCCACCACCGTCTCCATTCCGTAGGCCGGACCCACGGCGGGAAGCGCACCGACTTCACAGTCGTCAAAGAGACCAACCAGTTCGCCCTCGGTTGCCAGCCCAAGATTACGATTTAACTGGCGGTGCAACTCGCCAAGGTTAATCCGGCGATTGGAAGGCAACACAACCATGAGATAACCATGATCATCCTCAAGAATCACTGACTTTGCGAGCAGTGTACCGGGAACGTGCGCCGCCTGTGCGCTTTCCCCACTGCTGGCTGTGTGTGGATGCGTCAACACATCGTAAGCCACATCATGTTCGGCCAGATAATTTGACACAGTTGATGCAATTGCCATAACCAATTCCTCCTCCACATAAAGACTCCTATTTAAGTATAGGACACCGGCAGCATTCTGCTGGACGAATATCAGTGACCGACAGTCATGCCACCTGCCTTTGACTGTCACGGATACGGGTCAAAACGTGCCGCATAGTCGCGAAGTTGCCGAAACCAGGCACTCAGATCATCCAGCGAATAGGCCGCATTGGCCGGACTGGGGTTGGGCGTCACAAACACCCGCGTGCTGCCTACCCTGTGCGTCTGATCACCCCAGTCGACCTGCAGCCTGATCGCTTCACCGTAGCGCAGGTAATTGGCATAGGCCAGTTTGCCTTGAAACCAGGCAACACCCGGCTGATAGTGCAGCAATTTCTGCCTGAGTTTTGGCGCCCATTCACGGAAATCGGCAGCCCTGAGGTCTTTGGCCCCTGCGGTCGGACGCTTGACCACATCCGTAAAACCGATCCGGTACTGCCGTAACAGCACATTCATGGCATCGGCGCACGGCTCAAGTGTCACGTTTAACACTTCACTGGCCTGCAACGCACGCCAGAAGCGATTTCGCGGATTGGCAAAATAAAACCCCGCGCGCACCGACGGCAGCGAAGGATTCAGACCGATACAGACCAGTCGCAACCGGTCACACAGATAATCGGGCAGAGTGTCCAATAGACGGGAGCCGTGATTAAGGGCCCAGCATGAGTAACCCGGCATCCCGGCCGGTATCGCGAAGCAAGGTGTCTTCAAGACGCTGCAGTTTCTCCTGCATGGCCTCACCAATGAAGATTTGCGGGCGCGACGGATCACGTTTTTCTGCCTGTTCACGCACCCCGATTTCCCTGGCTGTCTCTTCAAATGCAGCCGCGAACGAGAACTGTTGCTGCAATTGCTGCTGTAATAACACCTCACCGAAGTAGGTAAGCTTGCGCCTGTCATCACAGCCAAATGACGCCCTGTCGGCCGATGATGCGGTCATGATCGCTGTATGCGGATCTTTAAGCGTCTCGATGAAACTACCCGAGTAACAGGCTGAAACCATGATGATGCGCCACTTGATCGCAGCATTATCCAGGTACTGCTTCAGCATCTGCGGTGTCACATCATTCAAGCGTAATGGCCAGAAATCAACAGACAGTTCTGTGCGTTCGCCATGACTGGTGAGAAACAGCACCACAATATCATTTTCACGGTCAATGATATTACCGATATGCTGCAGCGCGCGTTGCAGATTACTGGATGATGCCAACGGGTAGGTATCGCGGGTGGCCAGGTTGTTTATCAGAACCAGTGAGCGGCCCGCTGTGTCGAAGCGCTCATCAAATAATGTACGGGCGAATTCAATTTCATTCCTGAATATGTCCTGTAGCGCATATCCCGCAAAGCCGACAAAATAAAGGTCCTCCCTGTCGCCGCGCTCGGCCAGCAGTGGCTCCAGGTGCTCGGTCAGCAACTCCGGCTGCCGGTAGAAAATGCGCTCAACATCCAGCGCACGGTAAGCCGCATACTCATCAACACCCTCCTCTTCCGCGGAGTACCATAGCGTCGTGTTCTCAGCGAAATAAGACACCGGCAATATCCAGGCCAGCACAGTGATCAGCATTGCTGCCGGGACCTTGCGTGAGTAACCACCCGCCGACCGGGTAAACGCCCAGCCGATGGCGATTATCGCCCACCCCAGGTACAGCAGATAACTGACCTGGTAGATGAGGTCACCATCCGGTGACAACAGTGCCTCCAGCCGCCCCAGCATAACCCACAAGAGCAAAAAGAACGGACTCATGCTGTACAGATAAACAGCCAGGCGCAATGCCATACGGTTATCGATCCACAGCTTGCTCACCAGGTAAACGGCAAACAGCAGCAACAGCACATCGAGACCATTCGCGGCCACTGCATAGGAATAAAATTCCGGACGCGGCAAACTGCTGAGCAGGTCAACGAAAAATGCCAGCAGGAGGTTAAAAACGACCAGCAGTACCAGCTGATCCAGCGATACAGTGAAATCCTCCGCCTCACAGTGACGAAACAGGCACAGGCGGGTACCGGCATTAAGATTACGTCTGAGCGCTGACAAATACGGTTTCATTGAGATTCCTGACTGCCTGGCCTGTTACAAAAACACATAAGGACTGTTTGTTAACATTATCCTCCCCCCCAGCCCTTTTATGCCCGCCGTTTGAGTATTCCCGGACGCAGAGCGGGCGACTGTACGAGGACAACAACACTGATTACGATTGCATCTCGACGACAAACCGGCCCTGATGCTCGCCGTCCAGCAGCTGCCCGAACAGTGCTGGCAGTTCATCCAGATCAATCACACCGGCAACGATCCGCGGCAAATGTACAGGTCGCAGGTCTGACACCAGTCGCTGCCATACCCGCAGGCGGCGCTCCATCGGGCAGTTGGCCGAACTGATCCCGAGCACACTGACAGCACGCAGAATAAACGGCATGACCGTGGTATGACATTCACTGCCAGCTGCCATACCGATACTTGCAATACTGCCCCACGGACGTGTGCAGCCGATCAAACAGGCCAGCACCTTGCCACCGACATTGTCGATAGCCCCGCCCCACTGCGCGGATTGCAATGGCCGCCCGTCAGATACCAGGCTGTCGGGGTGCATGACAGCGGCCGCCCCGAGACGCTCAAGGTAACTGGAGGCATTGGTTTTTCGTGTCATTGCCAGCACCTCATAACCACGTGTACTCAGCAGGTCGATGGCGACACTACCCACGCCGCCACTGGCCCCCGTCACAACCATCGGCCCCAGAGACGGCTGCTGTCCGTTCTGCTCAAGCCGGTCAATGGCGAGTGCCGCAGTAAAGCCCGCAGTCCCCAGTGCCATGGCATCGAACAGTGACAGGCTGCCCGGCAGGGGTACGACCCAGTCGGCCGGTACGCGGGCTACTTCGGAGAAACCGCCGTCATGTGCCTCACCCAGGCCACAGCCGGTCACCAGCACCTTGTCACCTGCCTGAAAGCGGTCATCAACGGAATCTGTCACCTCTCCGGCAAGATCAATACCACCGATCAACGGGAAGCGTCGCAGAATCTTTCCCCTGCCGGTCGCCGCCAGCGCGTCCTTGTAGTTCACACTGGAGTAATGCACCCGGATAACGACCTCGCCGGGCGAGAGCGCGTCGAGCGGCAGTTCCTCTATTGCCGTTACCACCCTGCCGGAATGATTGTGTATGCGGCAGGCACGAAACGATTGCACAGTCAGTTTGCTGTCTCCGCTGCCGGCTGCTTCCCGGCCGGCAGATACGACAGCTCACCACTGTAATCAAAGGGCAGACTTCCAAGGCTGTTTGCCAGACTGATTTTGCCTGTCAAGCGATACGTGAGGCTGTCGCGGCTTTCACCGCTCATCTCCTGTATCTGCTGCATCACATTCAGCAGATTGCTGACCACCTCGACATCCAGCAGTGCCTCGCCAAATGCCGGAATCTCCACCGACTGGCGGTTGACCCCGTAGGCAAATTCACGTTCATTGATTTCCAGCGCATAACTCAGACCTTCTATCTGCAGGGCGGCCTCGTTGGGGTTCATAATGCGCAGGCGGATACCATAGCGCTGCTCAAGCAGCGTCATCTCCTTCGGCTCTATGCTGGCCAGGGAAACACGCGGCGCCTCGCTATAGGGCTTGATACTCGCACAGGCCGTGAGCAAGCCGAAGCATAGCAAACATACAATCATCTCCGGCTTCAGGTAGCGTTCTGTCATGTCTTCATTCCTTCTTTTGCATCTGCCCGGTGGCTGACTATTTCATTTCATCGCCCTTGCAGACAGGTCCGTAGGGCGATTCGCGGTGCTGGTCGTGATAATGCATGCGGTAATGTGTGAAATCCTCACTGTTATCAAAATGCAGAAAGGGATTGCCTGTCAGCTGCTCATCCATGGTGGTCGTGGTCTTTGCTGCATAATTGTGCCCCGGGTGTATCACGGTCTCGGGCGGCAGGCGATCCGACATATCCCTGAGGGTGACGTACATTTGCTCGGGGTCACCACCACGCAGGTCACAGCGGCCACAACCGAAGACAAACAGCGTATCACCGGTGATCAACTCGTTGCCGATGTGATAACACGCCGATCCCGGCGTATGTCCCGGGGTATGCAGTGCGGTAATCGCGGTGTTACCCAGCTCGATAACATCGCCGCCATGATGCAAGGTCGGCAGCTCCAGCTGATGCCCCCAGAACTGCGCCTCGGATTTCATCAGGTGCAGTTGCGCGTCATACTTTTCCAGGACTTCACTGATGCCGTTGATATGATCATGGTGGCTGTGTGTCAGCAGGATATCGGTAATGCGCACACCCCGGGAGTCCGCCAGTGCCAGCACCTCCGGTACGTCCCAGGCCGGATCCACAACGGCGGCCCGTCCGCTGGCATGATCGTGTATCAGGTACACAAAGTTTTCCATCGGACCCAGTTCCAGCGCATGGATTGAGAATGGTTCGCTTGATGACATAGGCATGCTCCTGCGGATTCCGCCAGTATTGACACATAGTATGGTAGATAACACCGCAGAGGGACAGCCGTAGTATGATCACGCTTTGCAATCTCACAGGCAGCTAGTGTGGCCGCGAATAAACTCCTCCTGCTTCCGGCAGACCCTGACTGTCCCGCTGTCAGTACCGAGCGGCTGGCCAGGGAATTACAGGCAATTGGGCTGATCGGACCACCCCGCGAGCTGCATGACGACAGATTCTACCCGACCGGTGAACACTTCCTGCAGCTTATTACCTTCCTCGGCTGCTCACCGATGATCGAACTGGACCCGCCGTCCAACCCCGTGACGCTTGCAAGCGACAGCGCCAGCGGGAAATTTTGCCACGTCTTTCTGAGCAGTTCTGAAACCATGCGCTTCAGGGCCGATCCACGCACCCCCACACCGCGTTGTCCGGCCTGCCGTGCGCCGCTGGCAGACTGGCCATCCCGGCTTCAGGCATGGCAGGCACACCCGGAAAACAGCGACTGGCAGTGCACGCACTGCGGCCATAGAGGCGATATCACGGCACTGGGCTTCAGGAAAACTGCCGGTTTCGGGCGAACCTTTATCGAAATCAGGGGGATATATCCGTCAGAGGCAGTACCCGTCGAGGCCCTGCTGAACACGCTGAAATCAATAACCGGGGGAGACTGGTCCACTCTCTACATAAAGGAATGACTCCGCATCTGCTGCAGCACGGCAGTTGTGTCACAATACCCACCCTCATCACTAACCACACGGCAATCTACATGAATGACAAGACACCCACCAAGGAAGAGCGGATTCTGCAGGTCATGCGGCAGGTACTCACCAGGGTTGCCAAAGACACCTACACGCGTCCCGGCCACCGCCACCCGCTGTCAGACGAAACCGTGAATGACATCCGCCATTGCCTGGGGCTGATAACCGCGCGGGAAAGCGAACTGCACGCTGCTGCCGGACGTGAAATGAATGACCGCCCACGCTTTATTGACGAACCACAATCCTCGGTTGTTGTGCCTTTGACCGTGCCAGGTACAAAAGACAAAGACAAGCAGTAACCGCACCATCCAGGGCATACCCGTCCTCTTCCTGCAAGTGCTCCCGAAGCACCGGTAGTTAACCTTCCCTACCCATCGTTCAAGCAATTTTTAACTAATAATCAACCTTTAAGGTTGATTATTCTCACGCCGATAGTCCATTAGGCAGCTTTGCTGCGCGTTGCCCTGCGCACCGCCATCACCAGCGGAACACAGGGTTCATTGCCATTTTCATCCCGTCATTTGAAATGACAGGGTTGCAAGGAGCGTCCAGGATGGGTACCGGAGCACGGGTCAACGAACATCGTCAGCATGGCGGCCTGTCCGGCTGGACAACCAGGCAGCCAGGATCACCGCATCGATGGCGGGGGCAACCGGTCTTTCCAGGGCGCTATTAATGTCATCGCGAAACACTACCTCACTGCTGCCCGGCTTGAACCGGATTATTCGCTGCCTGCTGACGGTATTGCTGTTGTCTGCACCTGTTATGGCTGAGGAAGCACCGCTCTCGGAGTCCCGGGTAAAAACCGATTTTCTATACAACTTCTCCCGTTTTGTGACCTGGCCGCCAGCAGCGCTGCAGGATCGCCCGGAGTTTACGCTCTGTGTTTTCGGAACCGACCCTTTTGGTGCCGAACTGGACAATCTCACAGGGAAAGCCGTGCAGGACAAGACACTTGTGGTCAGACGCCACAACAGTCTCGCCCTGGTGGACGATTGCCAGCTTGTCTATATCAGCGAAAATGCCGAACTCACCGCCATCCTGTTTCTGCTGAGGGAACAACCGGTGCTAACCGTCGGTGATGCGCCTGACTTCATCGAGCAAGGTGGAATCATTCAGTTCATAGCGATCGAGGACAAGGTCAGATTCAGAATCAATGCCGGTGCCGCCAAGAGCGCCGGTCTCAACATCAGTTCAAAATTACTGTCACTGGCTGCCAGTGTAACGGGGAGTAATTAATACCTTATTATGCTGCATTTTCGCGACATCTCTATTCGAAGAAAACTGACCTTGCTGATTGTCGTTATCAGTAGTGTGTCCCTGTTGATCGCAAGTATCGCCTTTATTACCACGGACCGCATCAATACCCAGCAAACGGTCAGCAATAACCTTGCCAGCCTGGCAGATATTATCGCGGCCAACAGCAGTGCAGCCCTGCTGTTCTCCGATCCGGTTGCTGCACAGGAAACTCTCAGCTTCCTGAAATCACAGCAGCACATCCAGGCAGCTGCCATCTATAACAAGGATGAAACGGAATTCGCGAGTTATATCAAATCCGGGCTGAGGCTGGAGATACCGGCGTCCGACCTGAAAAACGAGGCCATTCTCTTCTGGGGTGATCATGTTGAGTTATTCACGCGCATTGTCTATGAAGGAGAGGTTATCGGTTGTATCTACCTGCGCTCAGACATGGAAGCCGTTCATGAGCGACTGCTCTGGTTCCTGGGCATCGTCGCCATTGTGTTGCTGGTATCCTTGCTGGTTACCCTGGTGCTGAGCGCACATCTGCAACGTATTATTACCGATCCCCTGCTGCGACTTTCCGCCATCGCGCGCCGCGTGAGAACCGAGAAAAACTATTCGGTTCGTGTCATTGGCGAAGGCAATGACGAACTCGGTCACCTGATCACTGATTTCAACACCATGCTGGACGAAATACAGTCACGTGATAGCGAACTCAGGGAACACCGTTTACAACTCGAGGGACGTGTTGCACAACGCACCAGGGAACTCGAGAATGCCAACGCGCTGCTCGAGCAATCCAAGAAACAGGCAGAATCTGTCGCCAGCCGCATGGAATACCACGCACACCACGATGCATTGACCGGGCTTCCCAACCGAATACTGCTCAATGACCGTATCAACAATGAACTGGCACATGCGCGCCGGCAGCAGACCAACGCGGCCCTGCTGTTTCTGGACCTTGACCGCTTCAAGATCATTAACGACTCACTGGGTCATGCAATCGGCGACCAGCTACTGCGTGTCATTGCGCGCCGACTGTGTAACTGTGTGCGCGATGAAGACACTGTTGCCCGCCTCGGCGGCGATGAATTCATGGTCCTGCTGCCACGCATCAGCGGTTCTGCCGATGCCGGACGCATCGCCAAGAAAATTCTCGAAGCACTGGAGGATACGATATCCTGTAGTGGCCATGAGCTGCATATCACCACCAGCATTGGTATCAGCATATTTCCCTACGATGGCACCGATGCGGAAACTCTGACAAAACATGCCGATATCAGCATGTACCGCGCCAAGGAACTCGGTCGTAACAAGGCTGTTTACTACACCGCTGAAATGAACGCCGGCTCGCGCAAACAGCTGGCTCTGGAAACCAATCTAAGAAAGGCCATTGAAAGAAACCAGCTGCGACTGTTCTACCAGCCAAAAGTCGATATCAACAGAAACATGATTGTCGGCGTCGAAGCGCTATTGCGCTGGAAGCACCCGACGATGGGTTTTATCAGCCCGCTGGACTTCATCCCGGTTGCAGAAAACAGCGGCCTGATTGTACCCATCGGTGAATGGGTGATGAAAACCGCCTTCACTCAGTTAAAACAGTGGCACAACGCCGGATTCAGCGAACTGACCGTCGCCGTCAATCTTTCCTCTGCACAGCTCTCGCGACCCGGTTTCGAGGATTTCGTGGCAGAAGCGCTCGGGGTATCAGGACTGGATGGCCGCATGACGGAACTCGAAATCACCGAGAATATGGCGATGGAAAACATTGATTCGGCCATTACCGTTCTGGAAAGCCTCAAATGCATGGGCGTCAGTATTGCCATGGACGACTTCGGCACAGGCTATTCATCGCTCAATTACCTGCGCCGTCTGCCAATCGATATCGTCAAGATCGACAAGTCTTTCGTGCACGAGATACCTGACAGCGCTGAAGATGTGTCGATTGCATCGACCATTATTGCCATGGCGCAGAGCCTCAAGCTGTCAGTGATAGTAGAAGGTGTCGAAAATGTCAGACAACTGAACTTCTTCAGACAACAGGGTGTAAATTTTGTGCAGGGGTATTTGTTCAGCAAACCGGTTCCTGCGTCGGAAATCCTGAAGATACTGGAATCGCAGACCATAGCCGGCACCGTCAACCTGGTAAAATAATACAAGCCCTTTCGAGCGATGATACGTAAATTATTATTTATCAGTCTCTTGCTTTACACCCTGCCGGCACTGTCCGTCGTCATTCAGCGCACTATCACCATCGATGCCGGCCTGTCCGGCGTCGGTACCAGTGACTGGAAAACACCGGTTGACATAACCGCCAACCCGGGACAGTTCTCGACAGACGCCGAGGGTGACAAACAAAGCGGCACAGCAGCAGACCTGGACTACCAGATCGACAGCAACGGACGCGATCTCAGGTCATTCGCCTATACGTATGACAGCAGCTATCTGTACCTGTGGGTCGAGCGTTTCGCCAGCACCAGCAATACCACCGACTGGTGGTTCTATCTTGACGCCGGTGGCGGCGCCCCCGACGGCCTGTTGCAGTCAGGTGAGAAGCTGCTGCGCGTTTCATGGAACGGTAACAACGGCACCACGACGGTACGTCTGTATAACTATGTCAGTGCCCGGCCGGGCGGCGATCCCATGACCTGTCCGGCCAGCGGGGCGAACTCAGTCGCCGATGGCTGGTGTCCAAGCGCCGGCGCGGCCGATGGCTATGATATGCCGGGAACGCACGGCACCGAGATCACGCTGCTGGCGGCCAATGGCGACAGCCAGAACCAGAAAGGCGGCCTGACCTCGGGCGCCCAAAGCGGTCTTGAGATGGAAACCAGAATCTCGTGGGCCGCAATAGGTTATAGCGGGCCTTCGTCACTGGGCTTTCACATTGCCTCATCCAACGGCCAGAACATACCCAGTCAGACCAAAGACAACATGGACGGACCGGGCGGCAACGGCGGCAGTATTCTGTTTAGTGACCTGGCCGTCAGCAAGACCGCCAGCAGCAGCGCGGTCAATGCAGGCAACAACTTCAGTTATAGCGTAACGATTACCAATAACGGCAGTAGCAATGCAACCGGCATCATCCTGAGTGACGTCCTGCCAGCCGGAATCAACTATCTGTCGGCTGCTGCCTCACACGGCAGTTACAATCCGGCAGACGGCCTCTGGAGCGTAGGTGCACTGGCAGACCAGGAGGTTGCGAGCCTGACACTCAACGTCAGGGCCGACACGGTTTCCGTAGCAACCGTGGTCACCAACACGGCCGACAACCTGGCACTGGACCAGGCCGACCCGAACGCTGGCAACGACTCGGACAGTGTCGACGTCACCATCACCCCGTCACCGGTGATACAGATAATCAAATCGGTAGAGACGCTATCCGATCCGGTTAATAACAGCAGCAATCCAAAAGCAATACCGGGCGCCGTGATGCAATACACCATCATGTCCAGCAACTCGGGTTTTGCGGCAACCGACACGGACTCGGTGACGGTTACTGATTCCATCCCGGCGAATACCGAAATGTTTGTCGGCGATATCGCCGCAATCGGCTCCGGACCACTGGCATTCATCGATGGCAGCACCTCGAGCACCCTCAGTTATAGCTTTACCGCGCTTGGCAGCAACACCGATGATCTCGAGTTCTCCAGCGACGGAGGAGCAACCTTCAGTTATACGCCCGTGCCGGATGCGGATGGCTTTGACGGCAACGTCACCCATTTCCGTGGTCAGACAGGCGGCGCGTTCGCGGCTTCAAACGGCGTAAACAACCCCAGCTTCAGTTTCCAGTTCCGGGTACGCGTGCAATAGGTACCGGCCGCCTTCTCACCAGCCTGTTTGCGCCGGTAGCAAAGTCCCATAGGGCTGCAAGGGCGGTAACGGGTGCGCAGGATCATAGGTAACAGGTGGTGGAAACACCGGGTTTGGATCTGCCGGGTAGTACACACCTGGCAACGGCGGATAAGGTGGTACATAGCGGTTGTAGGGCGAGGACCTGTGGTTATTATTTCCGAATGAAAAACAAAAGGAAAAGGCCTGTACCGGCGACGAACAGTCAAGTGCGGCGAACACAGCCAACAGCAATAGAGCTCGTCCAGCCTTCACGTTCATTGCATTTCCTCTGTTACATGAGTTGATACGGTGTTTCGTCTGACAGATTCAGCACCTGTGACACAATTCTTATTGATTCATCAACAAAGTTATCCAGTTCGCGCCAGCCACCGGAATGACCGATCACCTGGTCGCCATCACGCATCATGATGCGCATCACCAGATCTTCACCGTCACCCTGCTCCGCCGTGAGATACAGTCCCGGCTCGGGATCTTCACCCTGTACCACGGCCAGGATATAGCGGTAGTTCACCTTATCCTGAGTGTCGATATCCCCCAGTACCGTGAGGGTGAACTCACCAAATTTGTAGCGGCGCAAGGGAATGGCCGTCAATATGGAAGGTTTACTCATAACTATAGCCTATCAGGGCAGCGTTAATCCTGTGCCTGCCATCTTGCTGCAGTTCATCCAGTCTGGCAACAACAGCCTGAACACCGTAGCAACCAACCGACAGCCACGTCCACTCTGGCAAGCCCGCTGAAAACACGCCAGCGCGAAGGTTATATCGAACACAGATCAACACACCACCCGATGTCCATCTTCGGGTCCTGTTGAACGCAGCATTCCGGCATCGCAATGACGGGCACGCGGATACACGTGCCCCGCTGCCGGTGGTGACAGCATCGACCCAGTGACCGTTCAGGCAATACCGGCACGATAGTTGCCCCTATCCCCGTAGATACTTGTTTTTAAGGGATTTTTTAACCATGCGAGCACCGCGAAATCAGCGTATCCATATGTTTTTATTAAACATTTCAAGAAATCCCGGGGTCACTTGCATGCCTGTTTCGGGGTGGACCGCATAGCGCCGGTTTATTGACGAATAATTGAAAAATGATGAAAACAGCACAAATACGTCTGAATATTGGCGCCCGTCGTGGACTCGCCGGCCCCACGCTCGTGACGTTGCTGATGATGCTACTACCACAAACCGGACAGGCCCAGGGCACCCCGGCAGGCACAACAGTCTCCAATCAGGCACGACTGAATTTCGAGATAGCCGGCACACCACAGCAGACACTGTCGACTAACAATGATGTCACCGTCCAGGAATTGATCAACGTCACGACAATCTGGCAGGACGCGACCAATATCACAACAACCTCACCGGCGCTTGAGCAGGTTCTCACCTATCGGGTGCGTAACACGGGCAACGGTGTTGAGACGTTCATGCTGGGCATCAACAACACCCTGCCGGGTAGTGATGATTTCGACCCTGCCAACCCGCGCATCCATCTGGATGGCAATGGTAACTCCCTCTATGACGGGCCCTTGCTGGATCCGCTGTACACACCCGGCAGCAATGACCCGCAACTGGATGCCAACGGCAACGACAGCGTTGTGCTGTTTGTACTCAACGACATTCCCGCCGGTCTTGACAATAGCCAGACCGGTAACAGCCGTCTCACCGTGCAATCCGGTACCGCGGGTGCAGCTGGATCCGTCGCAGGCACCATCCTCCCCGGTCTTGGAGACAGCGGTGTCGATGCCGTGGTCGGCAATAGTTCAGCGCTAGCCAGTGCCACAGGCAGCTACCAGGTTGTGAACGTTGCCCCTGATGTCAGCATCACCAAGTCTGCCGAGGTCATCGACGATAACCAGTCCTGCAACAGTACACCATGCGACCCGGTTCCCGGCGCAACTATCCGCTACACACTGCAGGTCGATGTCAGCGGTACGGGCACCGTTGAGAACCTGGCGATCACCGACAGCATCCCGGCCAACACGCGCTACACACCATCAAGTATCACACTGGATTCAACGCCGCTGACAGACACCCCCGGTGATGACCAGGGCAGTTATAGCAATAACCTTGTCAGTGTTGACCTGGGTAATACCAGCGGGCCGGCAAATTTCGTCATCACACTCGATGTAACCATCAACTAGAGGAGCTACAAAGATGAGCTGCAAAAAACCGAAAGCAACGGCAAGAATCCTGATCAGTATCCTGCTGCTGGCAAGCCAGGCTGCAATCGCGGCGCAGGAAACCGGTCCTATTCAACTGACGTCATATGCCGAAGTGGAAGTCATAAAGACCGATGTCACCGGAAAACAAAGCATAAAACGTGAACTGGCGACGGAAGTCGTTCCCGGCAGGGATGTCATCTACACGCTGAGTTTCGAGAATATCGGTGCCAGTCCCGGCAATGACATCGTCATCAACAACCCGATTCCGGAGCATACCGTTTACAAGCCCGGCTCGGCATCTGGTACAGACACCACCATCAGCTTCTCGGTGGATGGTGGCCAGAGTTTTGCGCAGCCGGAACAACTCATGGTGACCGAGGCTGATGGCAGCACGCGGGTCGCAAAAGCATCCGAGTACACCACGATCCGCTGGCAATACATGAAGCCGCTGCAACCAGGCAACAAATCATCCGTCGAGTTCCGGGTGGTGCTGCAGTAAGCCGCTGCCAGCACGCAAGGAATCACGCCATGCACACATGCCATCGCAGCCACACTTGCCGCAATCTTCGCAACGCCCGCTGTCTGCCACGGCATAAACCTCGTAGCACCGGACCGCCCGCGCGGCCCGGCACGAACAGAAACAGTTCCGCGTATCCGCACAGCTGAATCGAATTAGAACGTTTTGTTACACCAGAAAAGGAGTATTGCAATGAAGTCATATAAACCCATCAGGCACAGTAGCCTGTGCCTTGCCAGCCTGTTCCTGCTGGTGCTGTCTGCCGGTACACATGCCGGCGGCACGGCACCGGGAACAGACATCAATAACCAGGCAACCCTGAACTACAAGGTCGGCACCACTGACCAGCCGCCTGTGACATCCGATGGCGATAGCGGCACCCCTGGCAGCCAGGCGACCACCTTCAAGGTCGACCGCAAGGTGGACCTGACAGTCGTCAGTAATGGTGGTGCAACGGTCATTCCGAACACGAACGACCAGGTATTGCCTTTTACCCTGGAAAACACCGGTAACGATACACACGGTTATTTGCTCAGTACGATTGCCGGTGTTGATGCCACCGATGACGATTTCGACATGAGCAGTGTTCGTATCTATATCGACGTCAACAACAATGGCACCTACGAGTCCGGAACGGATACCCTCTACACGGCAGGCACCAACGCTGGCAACCTGGCACCGGACGCGTCCATCAAGCTGTTGATTGTGGCGACCACGCCGGGAACAGCGAGCAATACACAAACCTCCCTGTATCACCTGCTGGCTCAGGCAACCAATGCCGGCACAACAACACCTGCCGCCGAAACGCCCGGAGCAGATGACCCGGCAGTGATTGATGTTGCCTTTGCCGATGCGGCAGGCAGCGCCGGTGCCGGTAGCGATGATGCACAGGATGGCAAGCACTCGGCTTCCGCTATCTATACCGTGCAGTCCGCAACCGTCACCATCAGCAAAGACTCGCAGGTGACGGACGACGGTTTTGGCACGGCGGCGCCGAATGCCAAGGCCATCCCGGGTGCCACGGTGACCTATACGCTAACCGTCGTCAACAGCGGCGCGTCTGATGCCAACACACTGGTCATGACCGATGATCTGCAGGTTGCCAACGTCACCTATGACAACCCCAGCGTCGCCTTCGATGCCGGATGCACGGGTGGCACCAGCGAGAGCTTTTCCACACCGACCCTGACCATCAATGTAGGCACGGTCGCCAGTGGCTCAACCTGCATTATCACGTACCGCGTCACCATTAACTAGCAATCCGGTGACCTGCATGTAATGCATCTGTTGTTTACAATCTGGCGTAACACGCGCTGTCGGGCGGTAGATCTTTTCCGCGCCGGCAGCGCACTCTTTTCTCCCGGTAAAAAATACCGGCTGGCGCTGCTGGCAGTATTGCTGATGAACAACAACACGGCGCTGGCGGTAGTACCCGGCACGGTCATCAGCAATACCGCCGATGCCACCTTCGCCATTTCCGGCAAGCCTGAAAGCCGCGCATCCAACACGGTGGACATCAGCACCCGTCTGTTGCTGACTCCTGCCACAGCACAGTTTTTTCAGTACTCGCCAAGCGGCAGCGGTGCCCGACCAACAGTAAGCTCACCAACCGGTTGCAGTCTCGGCAGTGCCAGCGGGCCGTTTCCACCGCTGGCCAACCCGGATTACCCCGGCATGGGAGTACTGGACGTCAGTGTACCCGTTGAACTGGTGCGCGCGGAGCGCTTTCACCTGGGTGAACCGGTATTCATCGAGATCACTGACAAGAATCGTAACCTTGACAGGACCCTGCGCGACACCATTGAAGTCACTGTCGAGGTAGCCGCAAGCGGCGACCAGGAACGCCTGCAACTTACCGAGACAAACAATGACAGTGGTATATTCGTCGGCTATATCCAGACGCTGGCAGCGACTGCAACACAATTTGACTGCCAGCTGGCTGTCGGCGAAGACAACACCGTTGATGTCCACTATATTGACGCATACGACGATACAGACACGGCAATAGACAGCGCACTGGTTGACCCCTTCGGCGTGGTATTCGACAGTGTGTCGGGTGCAGTTATCAACGGCGCCAGCGTCACCATTATTGATGCCGCAACCGGTCTGGCAGCCCGGGTTTTCGGTGACGACGGTGTCAGCACCTTTCCCGCGACCGTGACGACCGGTGGCACCGCGAGCGACAGTAGCGGCACAAACTACACCTTCCCGCCTGGCGGCTACCGCTTCCCGTTCATGGCCACAGGCAATTACCGGCTGGAAGTCACGGCGCCTGCCTACACTACACCGTCAGGCAGTAGCATTGCCGCCTTGCAGCAACTGCCGCAGGCACCATATGCCCTCGATCCCCGGGCCTCGTTTGCTGAGAACTTCACGCTTGATGCCGGCCCGCCGCTTAATATCGACATCCCCGCAGATCCTGCGAACAGTGACCTGTTCCTGCAAAAAACCGCCTCGCGAAGCCAGGCGGCAAGCGGCGACTTTGTCCGCTACAGCCTGGATCTGGTCAATAACAGCGCCCAGGGCGGTGCTGCGAACGTCATCATCACCGACGAACTGCCTACCGGCTTGCGTTACCAGCAAGGTTCGACACAACTCAACAGCATCAGCGCAGCCGATGCCGAGATTGCTGATGACGGCCGCACCCTGCGGTTCAATGTCGGCAATCTCGCACCCGATGAGAGTATACAAGTCACTTATGTCGCGGAAGTCACGGTCGGTGCACCCCTTGGTGAGGCCATCAACATGGCCACGGCACAGGACAACCGCGGTGTGACATCCAATACAGCACGCGCCATTGTCATGATCGAGGATGATCTGTTGACCAGTCGCAGCTTTATCCTCGGTCGGGTCATGCTCGGCAACTGCGAACTAGACCAGCCCGAGACAGGCAACCTGCAAGTGCGGCTGCAAAGCCGTGTCGACAACAACGACGTGGTACAGGAGGTCAACGTTACGACAGCACACCTCGGCGAACATGAACTCGGCGTGAATGTCGAACTCCCTGCCCTGTTGCGTTACAGCCCGGGTAGTACCCGTATCAACGGCAAGGCCGTGCCGGACCCGGCAATCAGCGGCAACCACCTGAATTTTACTCTTCACGAAAACACCGCGCGCGGCACCTACAAGCTGAGCTTTCGCAGTCATGCGGGCGTTGATGTGAACGGCATGTTCACCACCCGCGCGCGGGCCATCACACGAACGCCGGACGGTTTGCAGCAATCCACGGCCTATGCCAGCAACACGCTGACGGCACAGAGCCCGAGCGCGATCCGTGTCAACCAGGCCGACAGCGGCGACGTCAGCAGCCGCATCATCAACCCGCAGCATTATGACCACAAGGCCACGACCGGTGTCGGCCTGCCAGGCGTTCCCGGGGTACGGCTGATGATGGAGGATGGTCGTTACGTGATCACCGATGAAAAGGGCATGTACCATTTCGAGGGACTGGTGCCCGGTACCCACGTGGTACAGGTTGACCCGCTGAGTATTCCCGAGCACCTTGAGATTTTCGAATGCGAACAAAGCACCCGCTTTGCCGGATCGGCGCACTCACAGTTTGCCGACATCGCGGGCGGCCTTATCTGGCGATCTGATTTTTACCTGCGCGAAAAGGCGCCACTGAGCGGCGACATCGGCCTGCGGCTTAAAAGTGACCTGCAGGGCGAACATATTGTGTATAGCGCACATATCAAGGGAGACACGCACCGCTGGGACAACCTGCGTCTGAACATACAGCTGGCACCCGGGCTGCATTACATCGACGGCAGTAGCCGTCTGGACGATACCGTGATCGCCGACCCACGCGTGCATGATAACGTCCTCAGTTTCCAACTGGGTAGTCGTGACGCAGCAGGCTGGGAGCATCAACTCGATTTTACAGTCGCCTCCGGTGAGGCCGCTGCGGGGGAACTGGACACGCTGGCGGTGCTCAACTTTGACACCGCCAGCGAAAAAAACCTGCGCACACAACCCGCCATTAACAGCCTGCTGTTACAGCGCGATATCTTCGCCAGACAACAGCCCGAGCCCAGGCGGCAACCGGTTGACAGTCGTAATACCAGCCGTAAGGACAGCAGTGAGCAGACCTTCACCGTGCGCAGGCCGGTGGCTGAGATCACCATCAAGGATGACCCGATCGTGATCCCCGCGAACGACGGCAATAGCGCGCAGTTCGACAAGGCGTGGCTGGACCAGGCCGCACCGGGGCTGGAATGGTTGTCACCGGGAAACGACTTCAATCCCGCCATTCCGTCGATCAAGCTTGCCATCAAGCACGACGCCGGCGACCGTCTGACCCTGCAGTTGAACGGACACACGGTCAACAACATCAACGCCGACGGCAACCTGCGCAGCAGCGACCAGCGCCTGGCCATCAGCCGCTGGAGCGGTATCGACCTGCAAACGGGTGAAAACCACATTGAAGTGATCGCCCGCAATGCGGCCGGCGCAACCACCGGCACTCTGTCACGCACTATCCACTTCTCCGGCATGCCGGTGTATGCCGAGTTCGTAGAAGAATATTCGCGCCTGTCCGCCGATGGAAAAACCATACCCGTGGTTGCCGTCAGGCTAACAGACAAGTGGGGCAAGCCGGTACGAGCAGGCGTGGTCGGCAATTTCCGGCTCGATCCGCCCTACATTGCCCGACAGCGCATCGATGCACTTCGGGAACGGCCGCTGAGTGGACAGGTACTGGGCAAGACAAGCTACACCGTCGGCAACCAGGGCATTGCATTAATCGAGATCGAGCCGACAACCATCACCGGCAAGCTGACCCTGTTTTTTGACTTCGAACAGGCCACCCGCTATGGCCCCAATGTGCTTAACCGTAAAACCCGCGAGGTGCATGCATGGCTGAAACCCGCAGCCCGTGACTGGATACTGGTCGGCCTCGCGGAAGGTACGGCGGGCACCAATAACGTCTCCGGCAATATGGAGACACTGGACGCCGAGGACGAGGAGGAGGATTACTACCAGGATGGCAGACTGGCCTTTTATGCAAAGGGCCGCGTCAAGGGAGACATGCTGATGACACTTGCCTATGACACCAAAAACGAATCGGACAGCGAGCGCAGCGATCACAGCCTGTTCCAGACCATTAATCCGTTAAAATACTACACACTGTACGGCGATGCGACCGACCAGCGCTTCGATGCACCGAGTTCCGAGAAACTTTACCTGCGCATTGAACGTGACCAGTTTTATGCCCTGTTCGGCGATTTCAATACCGGTCTCACGGTCACCGAACTGTCACGCTACAGCCGCAGCATGACCGGCATCAAGACGGAATACGATGGCAAGCGCTATGGTGTGAATGCCTTTGCCGCCGAGTCCGACCAGGTGTTTATCCGTGACGAGATACAGGGCAATGGCACCTCCGGGCTGTATAACCTGTCCGAGGACGACATCGTCATCAACAGCGACAAGGTTACCCTGGTAACCCGTGACCGCTTCCGGCCCGGCATCGTGATTGAATCGCGCGAGCTGTCGCGCTTCCTCGATTACAACATCAACACACTGGACGGCACACTGTTCTTCAAACAACCGGTACCCAGCCGCGACGAATTCTTCAATCCCGTTTATATCATCGCTGTCTATGAAACCGTCAGTGCCGGCGACAAGCAGCTTTCGGGGGGTGGCCGTGCACGCGTCAAGCTGCTGGATCAGCGCCTGGAGGTCGGCGTCAGCGCCATTCACCAGGGCGATACCGAGACCGGCGGCAACCTGTTCGGCACCGACCTGCGCTATGACATCAATCATAATACGGAACTGCGCGTGGAGGTTGCCGGCAGCGACACGACCAGTGGCGACAGCGATGAATCCGGCACTGCCTACCTCGCGCAACTGGCCCACCACGACCCGCGCATGAGTACCCGCCTGTACTTTCGTGATGAAGACGAGGCGTTCGGCCTCGGCCAGCAATCCAGCAGTAATTCGGGTACGCGTCGTTACGGTGCGGACTTGCAGTACCTGTTGACTGAAAATCTCGTCGCCAACGGCGAGGCCTATCACGATGAAGTGTTCGTCAATGACAACAAGCGTGATTCAGCCTCGGCGAACATCGAGTACTTCCGCTCAAACTACCGGCTGTCCAGTGGACTGATCTACACCCGCGACGACCTCGGCACGGGTGAAACCAATACCTCCACCCTGTTCACCGCCGGTGCCAGCCACTCGTTCCTGCAGGACAATCTCATCCTGCGCGCACGTGCCGAGGTGCCAATTGACGGCAACAACGAAAGTATCGATTATCCCGGCAACATCACGCTTGGCGCGGATTACTTGCTGAATGAGCGCATCAGCCTGTTTGCCGAACAGGAGTTCGCCTATGGCAACACCCTTGATAGCAGTAACACCCGGGTCGGCCTGCGTAGCAACCCCTGGACACTCGCCACCATCAACACCTCAGTGGAACGACAAGCCACGGAAAACGGGCCACGCCTGTTCTCCAACCTTGGCCTTACCCAGGGTTACGCGGTCAACCCGCACCTGCAACTGGATTTCGGTATTGACCGCACCCAGGTACTCAAAGACTCGGGGGCCACGGCCTTCAATCCGGCCGTCCCGCCCAGCACCGGCAGCCTGGACGGCAGTTTCATGGCCGTCTATGCCGGCAGCAGTTATGCCCGCGACCTGTGGTCGGCCACCTCACGGTTTGAATACCGCAACGGTGACCAGGAAAACCAGCGCGGTCTGTTTGTCGGCGTTTACCGCCAGCATACGCCAGGGCTCGGCCTGTCACTCGCCAGCCAGCTGATCGACGCTGATCTTTCCAGCGGTGGCAATCGCACCACCGCCGATACGCGCTTTTCGCTGGCCTACCGGCCGATCAGCAGCCGGCTGATTCTGCTGAATCGTCTTGATCTTGATTATGAAGATAACGACGAGAGCGGCGTTTCATTCAAAAACAGGAAAGTCGTCAACAATATGAACCTGAACCTGTTGCCCAATCGTCGCAACCAGATTGCGCTGCACTACGGTATCAAGTACGGCAAGGACACCATAGACGGTGTGCACTATAACGGTCTGACGCAGGCACTCGGCAGTGAGTACCGTTATGACCTCAACGCACGCTGGGATGTCGGCTTGCAGGGCAGCGTGCTCTACAGCAGCAACAGCAACACGCTGCTGTATTCGGCAGGACCCTCGGCAGGTGTCAACCTGTTCAAGAATCTCTGGCTCAGCGCTGGCTACAATTATTCCGGTTACGAAGACAACGACTTCTCGGCAGCCGGCTACACCGCGAGGGGGCCGTATGCCAAACTGCGTTTCAAGTTTGACTCGGGAACAACGAAAGATGTGGCTGCCTGGTGGGAGAAAACAAGAAACAGTCTGTCCGGCAGCCGTAGTAATGACCCGGGTAATTCCTGACAGGTGTAAGGAAACTAGTCGGTGCGTTCTGATTCACGCCACGCAAAAGAACAATCCAGATGGGTGCGCACGGTAATCAGGCCGCTCAATCCGTCTTCAAGCATGATCTCAAGTGGACGACGACGGCGCAGACGCTTGCACGGCTGTTTCAACCACAACACCGCGATGTTGGCATTACGGGGAAAGGTGGTACGCAATGCATCGGCAATACCCATCAGGTGCTCGACACGCTTCATGACCTCTGGATCATCCGGCAGTGGAGTATCTTCATGGTAACGTTGCATCTTGCGACCTGGCGTGCCATCCGGCAAGGCCAGTATACTGACCTGGTCGGATGCCTTGACTCCCCAGTCATCAAGCAGGTTGACAACCATGCGGCCGAGTTGCGTACGGTCTTGCGGGGTTAGTACTGACATATGATTTATCCACTGCCCTGAGACCAGGACGCTGTATGCAATCTTGGGATTCTAGCATGACTCGCGCGCGGTTCCGGAGGAGAATAACCCCTTTATCCTTATGACTATCAAACCGTGTAAAATCACAGACTGCGCCGCGACACAACCGCAAGCAGGCTGTGCAGCCGGTTCTGGAAACAGGTAACGGGCAACACCGGAATCATGACACCACTCACCCTGTTACTGATCATTGCGTTGCTGGTCTGGTTCTGGCAAATCAGCCAGCACTGTCGCGACATGGCAATACAGGTTGCGCGGCAAACCTGCAAGCATCAGGGTCTACAGTTTCTCGACGGTACTGCAACCCTGAAAAGCATCAGGCCCTACTTTACACGCAGCGCTGGACCGGGCCTGAAGCGCACCTATACCTTCGATTACAGCGAGGATGGTGTAGGCCGCCACAGTGGTTGTATTATCATGCACAATGCGCAGGTCACATCGGTATTGCTTGACAGTCAGCGAGCAGAGTAACACTGTGATTGCATGTCAGGACAAGGCGTTAACGAAGCAGCAACGATTATCTCTACACCCGAGTAAATGCAGGAATTGCCCATGCCCTACTACATCTATATTGTCACCACCATTGACACCACCACGAAGAAATCCGTGGAGGCAGTCAGCGAATTCGAGACCTTCAAACTGGCAAAGGCCGAGGTCAGACGCCTGCGCGCTGAGGAACAATTGCAGGACAACCAGACCTACAAGGTCATGTTCGCCGATAATGCGGCGGAAGCCGAGCAGCGCCTGGTCGAGTACCGCGAAGAGCCTATTGCAAAGGAATGGGAAAAATAGTTCATAACCCGCACCGCGATGGAAGAAAAGGCCTACAAGGACACTTACCACAGCATTAACGAGCGTCGCTGCGTGTTCGAGAAAACCATCAACTCGCGACGCTGCACTTGCAAGCAATCACAACGTTTTCACCTCGCCGACCGTGAAGGCATTGCCTGTAAATCCGTTACCGGTAATGCCCTCTGCATCGAGTTCCTCAACAGTATGCGCAGCAATGCCCGATTTGCCCTGCACCTGACCAGTGCTGACGGTCCATTGCCACACGCCAAGGAAATCAAGGTACAAACCGGTGGACTTCTGGGACTGCAGGCTCTGATAAGGCCGGACCGTGCAGCAGACATCAATATCGAAAACGCCATCGGCCTGATTGACGCCGCGATCGAGAAATACGGCCGCATCGAAGACCTGCCCTACGACATCATTGTCCAGGCCATCGTAAAATTCGAAGGCCGCAGGAAACGTCCCCGCAACAACGACCCCTGAGGCAAGGCGTGACTCGTTGCGAGAAGCTTCCGTCAGACCAGTCACGTCGACTACGCCCCGGAGACGGAGACATTCGGCAGCTATTGTCGACTGTAGACAACGGACAACAAGAAAACAGCCACCTACCTGTGGCAAGATCAATGACGTGCTGCAGTGGTACCAGGACGAGTACCGGTATGCACAGAACACTATATACCTGGCCAGCAAGGCGATTTACGCTCGATAAACATTCACAACCCGTTACTGGACGAGCGTCGCACCGAGAGCCGGTTTCTGGATTTGGAAAGAAATGATCGCGATGCAGGATGGCAAAGGCGGTTCCTGCACCCTGGAGCAGCCCGAAATTGTCGAGATACTAATGCAATAAAGCACCGGGAACCCTGACCAGACAGACCAGGAAACCGCTATCCAGCAGATGATTGATGCGCGCGAGGTCGGGATCTCGCTCTGATCAAAGCCGCCGCATGGAACCCGGCCATGCACTATCCTGTCTATAATCGCTTATAATTACAGCAGGAAGCGCAATCAATAAAATCACATAAAATGTTCCAAGCAAGGGGGTGATGTATGAACACAAAGGTGGATAACGCCTTGAATCGCTTGACTGACATTCTGCCCTTACAGGCCAGACAGCAGGACTGCAGTGACGAGATCAAGGCACTGCACCAGCAAATTCTTGGTTCGTTTGTTAAACAGGGACACATCCTCACAATAGAACAGATGGCCACACAGGTCAGCGACCTGGAGCAAGCCGTTAATGTTCTGAAAAGCCATGATCTGGTTGTCTTTTCCAGGGATGGTGAACCCGTGGGTGCCTATCCTTTCACCATGGATGCACGTGAACATAAAGTCAGGATCAACGGGCACCAGGTAAATGCCATGTGTGCCCTCGATGCCCTGGCGGTCAGCCCCATGTTCGGTATGGACGCGCAGGTTTCATCTACCTGCAGAGTCACAGGTGACCCCGTCACCATCAAACAGTCAGGCAAGGCAATAAAAAACAAGGATAAGGCAGGTGCTGTCCACTTTGGCATTATCTGGGGAGCGGCAAGCACCTGCTTCTGCTGCGCCGACAGCCTTTGCATGGAGATGATGTTTCTGCGTGATACTGATATTGCAGAAAACTGGCTTGCAGAAGACCCCGACAACAGAGAGATATTCACCCTGGATGAGGCGGTTGAATTCGGCGCCCGGTTTTTCGTGCCACTGATGCCCTGATGATTAATAGCACACAGTCTCGTGAAGAATACTGAAAATCATCTTCTGACGCTCAGTGCGCCGGATGTTTCTCCACATCGATCAAATCGATGATAAAGATCAGGCGTGCATCCGGCGCGATGATATCCTCCATCCCTATAGAACCGTAGCCCAGTGACGGTGGCACCTTCAGCAATCGCCTGCCTCCCGCCCGCATGCCGATCACACCCTCATTCCAGCCCGGCATAACCCGGTCGGTACCCACAACAAATGACAGCGGCTCGTTATAGCGATGTGAGTTGTAAATCTCCTTTCCTTTTTGACCTGCAGCATCCAGCCAGCCGGTAAAATGAATCGTGACCACATCACCTGTAGCCACCGTTTCACCTGAGCCAGGCTTGAGGTCCTTGTAGAGCAGACCTTGCGGCGACATCTGAAAGGCATCTGCAGCTACTAGTACTGTAGCCGGCGGGAGTAACAGAAGCAGCATGACAATCCTGCACAGGCAACGCTTCATTGAGTCCTCCCGACGCGGTTATCGCCCATGGCTCCAACTGCCTTTCAGTTCACACATAATGGATCACCGACGCCCCACTGTGATCTGCACCACTGCTTTTCTGCCAGCAGCGCATGTCCGGCTGTACTCGGGTGAAAACAGTCACCATCATTGACATGCGCAAAACCAAACTGAATATCATAGATGTCGGTAAAAGCGGCATTGGGCAGCTGCCCGGAGACCCGGTACTCCTTCACTACTGTTTGCAGGATCGGGTTATAGGTATCACGTATTATTCTGTGAAACATTTTCCTGCGCTGACAGTTGCTACCGTCACCCATGTAGACATTGTCCGGATCTTCGCGAGAAACACTGCTCACACAATCGTCCACCGGGTTAGCCAGCAGATTCTGGCAGGGAACAAAAGGCCAGATTAAAAACCTGCATGCAAGAGCATTCCGTTTTGCATTCCATAGCCAGTAAATGGCCGGAATGCCAGAGACATGAATCCGCGCATTGCGGGTGGCATCGTTTGCCGCCAGTACATCCAGACCGGCACGGTATTGAGCTTCAAACAATGCCGGATCAGTCATCTCCGCCATGCTTGGGGCGCAGACATCGTTGTTGCCGAGAAACACCGTGACCTGGCCTGCTGCACTGGTCGGGGTCTGTACCGCGGCCGCGATGACGGCCTGCGCCTGCCCTGCAAAATCTGCCATGACGGCACCACTGACGGCATGATTGAAGAGTGGATCCCGGGTTGCGGTGTTTTCATAATAGTCATCGGGTTCGGCGGCCTCGAGCCGTTCATTAAACGAATTGACGCTATCAGCACCGTTATAACCGGTTGACCAAACAGTCTCATGATGCGCCTCCCCGATGGTGTCATCGGCCGCCTCGCCTGCGCCAATCGAATCACCGATGTTGAACTGGTTTTCGGGGTAAGAGAGGTCCAGAAACCCCATGGCAGCACGAAGAATCAGCACTACATCGCCGGAGTTAAAGAGACCGTCCGGATCGGATACACCTGATACCAGGGGTGCCACATCGCCATGCGCCATTTGTGTCGAGTCCAGCGTACGGTTTCCCAGTACTACCTGTATTCCCCAGAGCACATCGACGACATTGACTTCACCATCGGTATTGATATCGCCATCGGGTATCATGGCCAGCACTGAAACCGGTGCAAACCCGCAACACACCAGCATCAACACAGCATGGACAAGCCGCACACACCTCATATTGTCAACACCGGAAATTTGCAATGACGTATGCTCACCTGGTACCGGCTATCCGTCAGTCTTCATTCCGGGAAGCCGTGTCACAGGCATGCAAGGTCTATTGCAGGGTAATGGAATCACGAACAACCGGCGACAGTGTTTCAATGACAGCATTACCAACCTTCGCATGCCGCCGCACCTGGAAATAGACAACTTTTCTTCCCGGCTCCTGGCTTAACTGGAACACCGGCGCCTGGGCATAGTCCTGCCATTCGGCCACGTAAAAATCCGAACGCTCACTGGCACGGTATTGTGTGGGTTGGCCGCGCACCTCGTTATTCAAGGTGACCGAGCGATCAGCCGTCTCCGCCTTGCCACTGTTCAGTGTAAAACGACTGACACTCAAACCACTGTCATAAACAGGGGCAATCGTCTCGCTGAGCGGGCATGGCGTGCCACCGCCACCGGTTGACAATGACATCATCAGCATACGATTGGCTGCATCAGTCACCAGGGTTTCCTGCTCGGCCTTGTAACCCGCACGGGATACAGTGACCAGCAAGGCCGCACGCGGCACATCGGGAAATGACACATACCCTTCGGCATCGGTCAGGCGTGCACCAAACTGGTCGATCCTCGCCGAGGTTCCCAGGCAGACTGCCGCGTTCGCCAGGGGTACCTGGTCGCCTCGCTCGAAGACGCGCACCCGAATCTCCGCAGCAGACGTCGCCAGTGACCATATCAGCAGTACTGGCAGTATCATGACACTCATCGTTGTTTTCATATTATGTCCCTTCCCTATCATCACTGGATAAAAAAACCGCCCGCGGTATCAGGCAACACCGACAGTTCCCTGGTCCTGCAGGCAGACACGCAAAGCGGATGCGTCGACAGGAAACGTCAGCGCATGGTGTACCGGCAGGCGGGCACGTAATTTGTCAAACTGTGGCGTAAATTCCTTTTCATAAAAGACGATCACACGGGTAGCGGGAAATCGCTGCACAACAGCCAGCAAGGACTCCAGGCTACTGGTGCGATCACGAAAATCAGACTGGAAATTGAATTCCGCCACAATCACATCCGGTTGTCGATTCTTGAGAAAGCCGAGCGCCTTGCGCATGCGGGTTGCCACTTCCACTTCATAACCGAGCTCTTCGTACAGGGGGGTAAAATTGGAATACCCCCCCAGTTCAATAATGGATAGCAGCAGTTTTTTCCCGGTCTCTACCAACATGCGTCAATCATAACCATCTGCCTGCCAAAAATAACGCCCGGTTCGACACAATGGGGATACCCGGCAACGACCGCGGGGAGATGAAACACTGCCAGCCACACCTGCAGCAGTAAACCATCGTCACCCTGCAAACAAAGAGCACATATTAACTTATTGTTTGAATTAACAATACTTCGCTCTCCCTCTATATTAGAGATTTATTATATTAAGAGTTGCTTATTTTAATATTTACTTATATTATATTTACGTCATTGCTGACAAACAAATTTTATACCAGTTATTTAACTATAGACATTCATGGAGAATGACATGAAAAAGATTTCAACTGTACTGGTTGCTGCAACGATTGCCGTTGCATCGACGGCTGCCTCCGCCTGGGGCTGGGGTAACAACGGTTACAACGACGGCTATGGCGACGGCTATGGTGACGGCGAGTTCGACGGCAGCTTCGGCTTCAGCATGGGTGGCAGTGCCAGTGGTCGCGGTCGTGGCTATGGTAACGGCTACAACGGCTACCGTGGTTATAACGGTTATGGTTATGCCCCATACGGTGCTCCTTACGGTGCTCCTTACGGTAATGCGCCGGTTGCCGCACCTGTCGCTGCGACGGCTCCAGCGTCCAAGTAAAATCCTCTTTACTTGACCAGAAAAGCCAAACGGGGTAACTCGCAAGAGTTACCCCCGTTTTTACTTGCATCCCGCATCAAGCGGGACACTGTCCTTCGAGACTAGTAATTATCACCCAGGTTGGTATGGCAGAGCACACCACGCATGGTACTGATAAGCTCGAGCAATTCCTCGTTGCGGACACAGTAGTAGATTCTGTTGGCATCACGGCGCGATTTTACAATGTTCTTGTTGCGCAACTGATCGAGATGTTGTGAAACATTGCTCTGGGAAGTGCCGATCTTCTCCACGATCTCGCCCACAGACATCTCTTTATTTCCAAGTGTACAGAGTATTTTCCATCGCAGCGGGTGCCCCATCGCCTTGAGGGCTTCGGCCGTCAGGGTGATGTCTTCATCCGGCCCCTGATCTGCTTCTGAATCTTCCATCAATGACTCCAAATTAACCTGGTTGGAAGTGTACTCTGTGTTTCATGAGTTGCAACCTGTGAACCGTGTTTTTCACCGCCCCTGGTCCCGGTCCTTTACAACACGTGAGTAACCCGTCATATCCTTTGCTATACAGATAATATCGGTAATCTTGCCCGCCTCGTCCTTGAGAGCGGTCCGTGAAAACAGCACCGGCACCCGTCGCTGGTCCTTGGCAATGAAACTGGCCTCGATACTGCTGATGGTGCCGGTTCGGATCAGTGCCTCCAGCCAGGTCCCCATGAAGGCATTGGCCTGCACCGCTTCCTCTTCCTCGAAGACGTCACCAATGGCCATTCCCAGCAAGTCTGCCAGCTGGTAATCCAGCATGCGACAGGCGGCCGGGTTGGCCGCCTTGATCCTTCCATCGGGCTCCAGCAGCAGCAACGCCTCTCCCATGTTATTAATGACATTCTCGAGGTATTGCTTGGCAAGCCGCAGTTCGGCAGTGCGCTCTTCCACCAGCATTTCCAGCCGGCGGTTCATGTCACGCTCTTTCTCGATCAGACGCAGGTAGGTGCTGATCTTGTTGATCAGCTGGTTGTCATCAATTGGCTTCAACAGGTAGTCGGCGGCGCCCACTTCATAACCCTTCTGCTGAAACTCATCAGTCTTGTAGGCCGCCGTCAGGAAGATGATGGGAATATCGCGGGTCTTCTTCCGAACCTTGAGCATGGTGGCTGTCTGGAAACCATCCATTTCCGGCATTTGCACATCAAGAATAATCAGGTCAATACGCGGATTCCTTAATGCAATATCAAGCGCCGACTGCCCGGAGTCCGCCTCCAGCAGTTCGACATCCATATGCTTTTCGATGAGTGCACGTAACGTAAACAGATTATTCTGGTTATCATCGACGATCAGAATCCTGAAGTCGGCATATCGATTCATATATTCTTCCCTGTACCCTTAGTTACGTGGCGTTATATTGGCCAAATATTCGTCCAGTGCAAGTTTTAGTACCTGCGGCTCCAGTGGCTTGACGACACAGTCATTTGCGCCGGCGGCCAGGCATTGTTGCCGGTCTTCATCGCCGGCCCTGGCCGTCAGGGCAATCACCGGCAAATTCGCAAAGCCAGGTTCCTTGCGCAGTTGGCGAATTACCGTGTAGCCGTCCATACCCGGCATCATTATATCAATCAGCAGCACATCGAATGGACCGGCCGTTGCCAGCGTATCCAGCGCTTCCTCGCCATCACCCGCCGCCATCACGTCGAGACCCCACTGTTCCAACAGCGGCGTCAATGCCAGCAGGTTGCGCACATCATCATCAACCAGCAGTACACGCGCAGCACGGTAATCAGCCGCCGGGATCGACTGTCCGGCAGATTGCTCCTGCTCCACCACCGGCAAACCACTGCGATCCTGCTCCGCCGGCATCGCGGGCAACTGCTGTGGTAGCAACAGCGAGAAAGTGCTTCCCCTCCCGGGTTCACTGTCAACGCGAATCTCTCCCCCCATCAACCTGGCGAGTTCCCGGCTAATCGTCAGACCGAGACCGGTGCCACCAAAGCGACGACTGGTTGAACCATCCGCCTGCTTGAAAGCCTCGAACACCATATCCAGTTTTCCCGATGGAATGCCGATGCCGGTGTCGGTAACACTGATACACACCGGGTTGCTTGTATCCGTCTGCAGCTTGACCGTCACACCGCCCCGGTCGGTGAACTTGACTGCGTTGGAGAGGAAATTGATCAGTATCTGGCGAATCTTTTCGCGATCCGAAACGATACTCGCAGGCGCATCTGCATCGATATGCAAGTCAATATCCAGCTGCTTTTCGTCAAACTGCGGCTTCAGCAGTTCAATCACATCCACCAGCAGCTTTCGCAGGTCCACGGTTTCCTCGAGCAAGGACATCTGTCGCGCTTCAACGCGCGACAGGTCGAGGATGTTGTCGATCAGCGCCTTCAGATCAGTACCGGCATCATGGATGATCTGCGCCTGCCGGCTTTCCTCGGCAGCACGCTCACCAGATCCGTTTTCAGCCAGCATTTTTGATAACAGTAATATCGAGTTGAGCGGCGTACGTAATTCATGGCTGACATTGGCAAGAAATTCGGACTTGTAACGGTTGGATGCCTCAAGTTCCTCGGCATAATCATGCAGCGCACGGTTATGCTCTGCATGTGTGTTGGCCAGGCGTGTCAGATGCATGCCCAGTTGATGAAGCTCCTCGGGTCGAGGCCATGCGAAATTCACGGCCTCGTCATGCTCCAGCACCCGCGAAATGCCTGCAGTTAATTCATTGCCCAGTCGCTCGATTCTGACAGCAATCAGACGAGCGACGACAAACACCACCACCAGCAGGCCGGCTGCAACCAGTGCAACGCGCACGTTCACGGTATTTAACAGTTGCGCCAGGGGTGACGGGTCCACGCTGCGACCCACCCAGATCGGTCCGGCGTTGTCGGTTTCAAACAACGGCACCCACATAACCTGTTGTCCCCTGAATTCCCACAGGTCCAGTACCCCCCTGGCAAACAGTTCCTCCAGACCCTGAAAATCATCAAAGGCCTTGTTCTCATGCAGGGCATTACCGACATCCCCAAGGTAACGTCCGTCGCTTTGTACCCAGTAGTTGCCGCGGTAGGCATTTGCCAGGCCGCCCATATCCAGGTAAACAATCACTTCTCCGCGCTGTTCCGAAACATCGCCATTTTCGTCTGACACGATAGGAATCACCACCGGACTGACAAGACTGAGCTGTATGAAACGGTTCGGTGATGTTTCTCTTGCCGACGGGTCAATCACGATCGGCCCTGTAATGACGCCACCCGGTGACAGGTTGTTGCCGGATTCCACCAGGCTGGGATTTACATCCGGATTCGCCTCCTCATGCACGTCCAGACGCCCGGTTTCCAGATTCCGGTCAAGCCAGAAACGGGAGCGCCCCTCCGCATCCAGGTAAAGAACCCGCGTAATATCCAGCTGATCTACCAGCACCTGGTTGACCCAGTCAACGTAACTGTTGCGGGCAGCCTCCAGCCCCGGAGCATCAGCCAGTTCCTCATCGGAGAGCAGCATGCCCGGTTCCGGAATTCTGGCCAGCAACCGTACCATCTCGTGACGACGCGCGATATGCTGGTCCAGGTCACTGAAGCGTGCACGCAGATTTTGCACATGGGCCTTGTGATATAGTATTTCGATGCGGTCAAAGATCATGGGTATATTGATGGAGAATGCGACCAGCAACGGAATCAGACCGAACATAAACAGCAACAGGGAAATCTGGGTTCGCAGCTTCATCTTCAGCTTGTCCGGTACATGATCTGTTTTAACTTTATCACGAGAAATGACTGTTATTTTACACGGCGACATCTAGCGGGGTGTAACGGATAGCGTACACCTGCCAGGGATCAGCATGAATAAATCAACATTCAGCCTCAGAAATATTGGCCCGGGCCTGGTGATAGCCGCCACCGGCCTGGGAGCCGGTGACCTGATTGCAGCCTCTGTAGCCGGCGCCCGCTATGGCAACACCATACTATGGGTTGCCATTATCGGTGCGCTGATGAAGTATGCCATGAACGAGGGCCTGGCCCGCTGGCAACTGGCTACCGGCACCACCCTGCTGGAAGGTTGGGTACAGCACCTGCCAAAGATCATTTCGCTGTACTTCTTTGTCTATCTCATTCTGTGGACCTTTATTGTTGCCGGAGCACTGATTGCCGCTTCCGGCCTGGCCGCACACTCACTCTATCCGGCACTGTCGGTCGAGGTCTGGGGCATAGTGCATTCATTGCTGGCGCTGGTGCTGGTGATGATCGGCCGATATGCACTGCTCGAGCGTCTCATGAAATTCTTCATGGGCCTGATGTTGCTGGTTGTTATCATCTGTGCGGCACTGGTTGCCCCCGGTATGTCGGGTATCCTCAGCGGCCTGCTCATACCATCGATCCCCGAGGGTTCCGTGCTGTTTATTTTCGGGGTGATTGGCGGAGTTGGCGGCAGTGTCACGCTGCTGTGTTACGGCTACTGGATACGGGAACGCGACTGGATCCGCCGCGAGGATCTGCCGCGCACACGCTTTGACCTGATGATTGCCTACCTGCTGACATGCCTGTTCGGCATCGGCATTATGATCATCTCCTCGGGTATACAGCCAGATATCGCCACCGGCACGAAAATGGTGCTGGGTGTTGCCAGCCACCTTGAATCGGTCATCGGGCCTTTCGGTAAATGGTGTTTCCTGATCGGTTTCTGGAGCGCTGTATTCAGTTCCATGCTCGGTGTCTGGCAGGGGATCCCCTACCTGTTTGCCGACTTTGTTCAGCAATACACCTATCGCCCGGAAACACCCCTGTCGGTCAACTCCCGCTCTGCCGCCTACCGGGGTTATCTTTTCTACATTGCCATCCCACCGATGCTGTTGCTGCTTGTCAACCAACCCGTCTGGCTGGTCATCATCTATGCCGTCTCCGGCGCCTTTTTCATGCCATTGCTGGCATTACTGCTGCTGCTCATGAACAATCGCCGTTCATGGGTTGGTGATCTGAGAAACGGCTGGGCAACCAACCTGCTGTTACTGTCATCGCTGCTGGTGTTTGGCCTGCTGTTGTACACTGAAGTCAGCCGACTGCTGAAACTGGTGAGTGTCGACGGCTTTCAACTATAATAGCGCACAGCCTTCAACCGGACAGCCAATCCTTCAACACACATCAGGAGATCATATGGAAATCAACTCGCGGACTCGTTCACTCATGCTCATGCTGCTGGTCACACTCGGCCTTGCTGGCTGCGGTGGTGGCGGCGCTACCATGGATGCCCGTACCACGACCACGGGACAGGAACTTATCGATCTGGACAAGGCCTATCAGCAGGGCCTTATGACTGAAAAGGAATACGAGAGCAAGAAAAAGGAAATCATGAAACGCAAGTAGTCGTCACACAACATGCAACAACAGACCCGCCCCGTGCGGGTCCGTTTTGTACTAAGCGCGCTCAGCCCCCTGCCCGTCATCCCGATGGATTCGTACATCCAGCGGACTTGACGTATCCAGGTGAACATCGCGTTGCGGGAAGGAAATACTGATACCGGCCTCATTGAATGCACGATTGATCTCCTCATGCAGGTTTGTCACCGCGGGTATGCGATGCCCCTGCGCCCCGACATAACAGCGCAGCTCCAGGCTCAGGGCATTGTCACCGAAACCGTTGAAAACGATATACGGCGCCGGATCATGCAGAATGGTCTCGTTCTTCCTTGCGGCCGCATCCATCAGCGACATGGCCTGTTGTACATCGCTGCCATAGGCAATGCCCACCGGGATCTTGAGCCGTGTAATCTGGTCCGACAGTGTCCAGTTCAGCAGCCGTCCGGTAATAAATTCCTTGTTCGGCACCAGCAATTCCATCCCGTCCCAGGTGCGAATAGTGGTCGCGCGGATCTGGATGCGACTAACCGCGCCCTCGGTCTCCCCGATGGTGACGACATCACCGATCCTGATGGGGCGCTCAAAGAGGATGATCAGACCACTGATAAAGTTCGCCACGATTTCCTGCAGGCCGAAACCAATACCGACACTCAATGCCGCAAACAGCCATTGCACCCTGGACCAGTCCATGCCAACCACATTGAAAAAAGCGACCATCCCGATACCCACAATCGCATAGGTATACAGCGTCTTGGCCGTGTAGCGGCTGCCCGACGTCATGTTAACCCGCTGTAGCAGCAGGATTTCCAGTAACGGTGGCAAGCGCTTCATCGCGACAATCGTGAGAAAGGCAATCAGCACGGCAATAGACACGTCTGCCAGCGACACCGGCACAAGCGCTTCCTCGCCGGCCACGGTCCCCGGTTTATACCAGAGAGTCACCTCGTGCAGCACACTGAATGCCGGCAGGATATCGGACCACACGAACCAGAAACCGAAGAAACCGACAATGACAAGCATCAGGCTGAGCAGCTTGCCGGTGTCCGCGCTCAAGGCGACCAGGTCTATTTCAGGCTCTTCAACCTGCACGGGCATACCTTCCATCCCGGCATCACTTGTGTCCTTCCCTTCTGCTGCTGCCTTCAATCGCTCACGCGCTACCTGCAGTGCGAACCGACGCTGGGTCAGCAATAACCAGCGCACCACCAGCTGGTGAAGAATCACCAGGCCAAAGGCAATCCACAGGGTCTGTAACAGTCCGCCACCAAGCTTGCCTGCCGTGTAGAAATAGCCGAGAAACGCGGCGACTGCCAGCAGCAAGGGGATAACAATCGTCAGTATCAGCCACAGGTAACGATGATGCGCCTTGGTACTGATTGATTGTTGCACCAGCAACCGTGAAAGGCGGTAAAAGAACAGTGCGAGAATCAACAGGGCAGCCACCATGGAGAACCGTTCCACCCCGGCTAACGATATCGCCCCATCGTCGTTTACCGCCAGCAGCAGAATAAAAACCGTGGGTAACAACAATATCTTCAGCAGGCTAAACTCGCGGCGCAGTAATTTTGGCACTTTCCCTGGCCAGCGAAAGTGCCTGTCTGCGACCCCGCCCGATCGGCATAACACGCTGAAAAACTGAATATAAAAATATGTCGGCGCAAGTGCCAGCAGCGCAGATGACAGCTGCTCGGAAAACGGCGCCACCTCCGGGCCCGACACCAGCGCCCACCCCAGTGTCATCATCAACAACGGCCAAGGCAGCGCCAGCAGCAGGGTCAGGCCAAGTGCCCTGAGCGTATACGTTATGCTGTCAACGGCAGGTTTACCCACGGGGTCCCCGGTTGCGACAAGCTTCTTGTAGAGGTAACGGATCTTCCAGATCAGCAGGAGGAATAACAGCAACTGTATTTTGACGATCAATGAAGTCTGTATTCCTGCGATCACGGCAGCTGGCACTTCGAGCCAGCGTGACGGTTTTATTATGAAGCGAACCTGCGCAGGGATGCTCGCAAGGGTATCCATCCCCGGAGCAGGTGCACTGCGGATCCAGAGCAGATTCTGTGCAAGAAAATCATCATAGCCGGTGCTTAAATCCAGCAGCTGCCGGTAGCTTGCCACCAGGTCGGTCAACGAGCGCACGAATGACTTGTGCAGATTGATGGACTTGGTGAGCAACTCGCGGCGGCTCTGTGTCAGTTGCAACAGATCATCCTGGATTGCAACGGCCTGTTCACGGGTCAATTCACTTGTCAGTTGAGCAACAAAGTCCTCCGGATTGCGAAGGCGCTTAGACTCAGCATCATGCTGCAGCATCTGCAGCATTATCTGGGCATGCTTGTCCTCGAGTTGTTGCAGTGTCTTGCGCAGCTCTGCTGGCGCCGGTAATGACTGGCGTTGCCGACTCAGCGCCTCACCCAGGACTGCACTTGTGCCAGCCACTTCCAGCTGTTCCCTGGCCGAGCGAAAATTATCTTCAATGCGTTTCGCATCCCGTTCGACAGATTCAACACGTGCGCCGCTCTGCTTCAGGTCAGTAGATAGCGCCGATATGTCGCGGGTCAATTCTGCATTCTGCTCTGCCAGCTGCTGTATCAGCTCGTGTTTACCGCTTGCCTCATCAACCGCCGTTTGTGCTGCCGCCTCGGCAGCATCTGCCTCCGCGCGCCGCTGCTGACTGGAGAGATCGTCCAGCAGTCCTATCCTGGCTGCGGCACGTGTAACAGTGCGCGCCAGCTGATCGCGTTGCGCTTCAAGCAGATCAACACGAAACGGCAGTGCCAGCAACTCCTGGTCGAGCATATTGATTTCACTGCGCAGCGCCTCACTCCGGGTATCCTGTGACCAGCGGCGTGCCTCCGTGACCCAGACGAGTTCATCCTTGGGAGCGGGTGCATTCTGTTTCGATTCCAGGTCTTGCCTGCCCTGTTTCGCATTAGCCAGCTCACCCGGTATGGCCGTCGGCCGTTCTCTACTCGATTCCAGCTGTGCTATCACTTCTGCAAGCTTCGCCTTGACAGCGGCAAGGTTAGCCTTTTCCTGCAGTAACGCCTGTTCTACCTCATGAAAGGAGGAATCATGAGTGACCGATATTGATATCTCCGCCGGCGCCTGCTTGTCTTTCTCCAGCTGCTCGCGGATTGTCTTTACCTGGGCCGGCGCTGTTTCCCGTAACTTAATATAATCGTCCGTGGTCGCCTTGTTGCTGCGAACCGCTTCGAGGTTCGACAGCGCCTTGTTGAGGGTCTCCGTCAGTGAGGCGCGTGTTTCCTCGTCCAGCGAGGTCGATGCATCGATCTCCTTGAGGCGGGCCTTGAGGGTGTTGGCAGTAACCATGCCATGCGAATCCGCCGCGGTGACATCGCTGTCAGCTGGCGAGGCCAGGCTGATCGACAGGCACAGCATGGTGAATACGAGAACTCGAACCGATACAGACAGGAAATTCATCGGCAGGTCTCAGCTGGGCGTGCTATTGCCACTCGTAACCCAGCTTGGCACGGTAGGTAGTATCTGTATTGTCAATATCGTCGGGAGCCCCACCGTCATAGTTAACCTCGGCCTCGATGCTCGCCACAATGCCCATGTAGAGCGGAAAACGAAAACCGGTCCATGAATTGATCACCAGGCCACCCGAGTCTTGCATCGACAGCAAACCGTTTTGCCGATGATAGAACTGGACGTGGTCGGGAATGACAAACCAGTCGTAATCGACCAGCCACGATAACGCCACATAATCATCATCCTCGGCGACCATAAAGTTCTCATTGACATACATGATACCGACGTCGGTACTGAGATTCAGCGTGGGTCGTTCATAAAACTGGTAACCGAGGTGAGGGCCTATTTTCGACCTCAGGTCCAGATCCGCGAATTCATCATGTTCGAAGCCTATGTTGGCACCGTAATAAAATTTTTCGCTCTGGAAATGGTCATATTTACCAGTCAGCAGCCAGTTCTGGGCTGTACTCTCTCCAAAATTGCTGTCTTTTTCGTACTGGCCATAGACGGTCACACGATCATCCTTCCAGCGCAAACCGAGGTTGCCGTCTATATCAATCTCGTCACTGACGGTGTTGCCACGCTGGTATACCAGGCCCGCGTTTAGCCGCCCGGTAAGCCTGTAGCCTTCACCGTAACGCCATGGTTCCGGGTTGAGGAAAACAATTGCATCCGGTTCGATTGACACAGACGCGCCATCGGTCACGGCCGTGATTACGGCCTCACCATTCTCCAGCGTGATATCTGTCGTTTCATACAACTCTTCGCTATCAAGCATCACCCGTACCGGCTCGTCAGTATGCAGTTCGCTGACCTCGTCCCACTTCACCTTGATGGTGCCGGCATAGCTGGTCTTAAAATCCAGCGTACCGTCTTCCTGTTTAACCACCTTGCCAAGCAGGCGGGAACCATCCTTCATGAGTAGTTCATCTGCCTTCAGTGGCACAACAGCCAATAGCATCAGCACCACAAGCGACAACCGAGTGGCCAGGCGAAGAGTCAAGGCATGCATGATTTTCATTGTGCGTTCTCCCGGTCGTTAAATCTGTTTTCAGGCCCAACCGTGAAGTGGGCGCAGGGATTCTACCCGAGATGTACGTAAATTCCACGGACGCCGGGCAACAGACCGGAATGTGCAGCAGGCTAGTCCAGATAACGTGCCTGCCATTCCAGGTAGCGCTTGTGTACATGTTCCGCAAAGGCCGCCTTGTCATTGAAACCGGCAGGATCGATGGCGTCGTATATATAGTAATTGGCACGGTTGTTACGTGTTGTCATCATGTGCCAGATCTTGTGCAGCAGCGTTTGCGGCGCACGCCATTCAAAGTCATCCTGTGACTCGTAATGCAGAAATACCGGCAGGACAGGAATACCGGTACGCAACGAGATATCAAAGGCACCGTAACGGAACGAATCAAATATACGACGCCCCTTGCAGCCGCCTTCCGGGTACAGGGCAATGTTTACCCCGGCACGCAACTTCGCCTCGATTTCCCCGGCAGCGGCATTTCGAGATTCCCTTGATTCCCGATGTACATACAGGGAACCGGAAGCAGTGCTGATGCGACCCACCAGCCACCAGTCCTTGACCTCGATTTTTGCCAGCGAATGCACCGGAAAGACAGCCGGGATGCCGATATCTTCAAAGGCCGAGGGGTGATTGGCAATCAGTATGTAGTGTGACGGCAGCGGTCGTGTATTTTTCTGGTGTACCCGCAGATCGACACCCAGTGCCCGCACAAAAGAACGGCACCAGACCCTGAACAGGGGGAAATAAAAGCCTCCAAGCAATGATCGCGGCAGGTAGGACAACAGGTACAGAATGAGCGTGAACAGGGCCAGTTCAATCCAGCAAATAATTCGCCACACCCATCGGGCCACAAATTCGATCAACGCCGATCTCCGCTCACATCAACCAGCGGGCAGCTTAACCAAATATCGGTCAGAACACGAAACTTATCATATTGAAAAACGGCTTCGATGCTGTGCTTGCAAAGGCTGGAAGACCGCCAGGGGAAATAGTCTCCTGGCGCGCCTGGTGCCTTTGAGAACGTAATTGAGCCCTCAGCATAGGCATAATGAAGCCTGACACTCACCTTATTTAATAAATCTTTACATAAGGTTACAAAACAATATTAAAATTTAATTGGCTTGACCGACCGGTCTACTATTATAGAATCCATGGACACCTCCATTGACAATCGGCAACGCCTGCTCGACGCAGCACAGGTATTGATTTACGCCAGCAGCTATCACGAGGTCGGCGTGCAGCAAATCTGTGATCATGCCGGGGTCAGGAAAGGCAGTTTCTACCATCTCTTTCCCTCAAAGCAGCAACAGGCACTGCTCGCCCTCGATCAGGCGCATGCAAATATGCGGAACAGCCTGATTAACAAGGCCTTTACCCCTGACCTGCCACCATTGGCACGTATCGAACGTTTTTTTCATTGCTTTACGACTTCCACAAACAGTTGAAGCAGGGCACCGGATACGTACCTGGCTGTCCTTTTGGAAACATCGGCTGCGAGATGAGCGCCCAGGATGAAACACTGCGCAGCAAGGTAGACAACATCCTCTCCGCCACGGAGGCACCCTTTGAGGCTGCGCTGGATGAAGCGTTTGCGAACGGCGAACTGCCCGCGCTTGATACCGCCACAGCGGCAAGCGCCCTGTTTGCCTATGCAGAAGGCATCGTGCTGTATGCGAAGGCCCGTAATGATCCAGAACTCATAGGCAACCTCGGCAAACGTGCGCTCCAGCTGCTGTAACCGGGAGTTTTGCATTTATATTCAAACAGCTACAGGAGCATTAAACATGAACCGTAATGAATCCAGCCTCGCCGACCGGATCGAGGAAACACTTGGGAACTTCATGTCTGCGCTACCGGAAGATGAGGCACAGACCGTAGCCGGCAGTTTTGAGAAGCTGTATGCCTCGCAGATTGCCGAGCACGCCATCGGCGTCGGTGATATCGCGCCTGATTTCACCTTGCCCAATGTAACCGGTGATCCGGTCAGCCTGCAGGAGACACTCCGGCATGCTCCGGTGGTGCTCAGTTTTTATCGTGGCGGCTGGTGCCCGTTCTGCAACCTGGAACTGCATGCCCTGCAGTCACGTCTGCCTGAAATCAAGGCGCTGGCTGGGAGCCTGATCGGCATCTCCCCGGAAACGCCCGACAGGGCCATGGCAGCGATCGACGAGCATCAGCTGGAATTCGAGGTGCTCAGCGACATCGGCAACAAAACCGCACGCCAGTATGGCCTGCTGTTTACCGTTTATGAAGAGATGCGGCCGCTCTATCTCAAATGGGGGCTGGATGTACCGGCCAGTAACGGCGATGACAGCTGGGAACTCCCGGTACCGGCGACCTATGTCATCGATCGCAACGGGGCGGTTGCCGCCGCTCATGTTGACAAGGATTACACCAAACGCATGGAACCTGATGCGATACTGGCAACGCTGGAGGCCCTGAAAACCTCATAGAGCCGCTGAACCGGCAACACACCGTCACCCCCGCCGCGAGAGCGGGAGTGACATAAACGGGTGTTTACAACTTCAGATCAGACAGCAACTGCGCAATCGCACTGCCATCAATCGGTTCCAGCCCATGACTGACGGGCACGTTGACCAGGGTCGATCGCCCTTGCAGTGCCACCACGTTGTTCATGTCCTGGCTATAGGTCGGCACGACGTAATCACCCCAGCCGGCCTGTGAAGGACCACGCACAATAGAGAAGTATTTAATATCGGGATGCACCTGAGCATTCAGCCAGTACAACAGCGTGCCGGGTTGCGGGCGCACTAGGTCGACATACAGTCCGCGTGAGCGCATGGCCGTGTGATAAGCACCACCACCGAAGAAGTCCGTCACCATGGAGATGGGAAAAGGAATATCCGTCGCGTCCAGCGCCTGCTCGGCACGTGATGTGCCCAGATGCGGGCTGGCGATGGTAATCAGCGCCTTCACATTTTCGTAGTTGCCGCGCACCAGTGCCGCTCGGGCAACCACCCCGCCGGCCGAATGCCCGACCAGAATCAAGGGCTCATCCTTGTGCATCTGGCTGATCGCCATAAGAATTTCGTGCAGCTGGTAGACCTGCACCAGCACCGGCGCTTCTGACGGCAGATCGACAGCATAAATCTTGCGCTTGGCCTGCACACCCGCCACCGGGATCAAATGAACACCCGCCGGGCCCGCAACATAGACGCCGGCGTGCTGCCAGCCATGCTGTTGCAGTACGGCAGTCACACCACTCTCTTCCCAGGAGTAGGCACCGCCCAGGTAGCCATGTATGAGCACCAGCACATCGGCACGGGCCGATAGCGCAAACAGCCCTGTAACCAGGAACAATAAACTCATTAATCCCTTTTTCATGACAGCACCTCGTAATTTAATTCGTCATTCACCTGACGATTATTTCCTCTAAGGCATAAAAAACGGGGGTGACTCTGGCGAGCCGCCCCCGTTTGGCATTTCTGGCTCAGTAAGGTGACTTACTGGGCAGCAGCAGGAGCAGCTGGTGCAGCCGGAGCAGCCGGGGCATAACCGTAAGGAGCCGCGCCATAAGGAGCAGGAGCGCCATAAGGAGCACCATAGGGAGCGCCGTAACCACCATAGCCAGGACCGTAACCATAACCACGGCCGCCATAGTAATCGTTATAACCACGACCATAACCACGACCATAACCACGTCCACGTCCGCTGCCGCTACCGCTCATGTTGAAGCCGAAGTCGCCGTCGAAATCGCCGTCACCCCAGCCGTCACCCATGCCATCCCAGTCATTACCACCATAACCACGATCGCCGCCCCAAGGACCCCAGCCACCCCAGGCAGAAGCAGCAGTCGATGCAACAGCGAAAGTTGCCGCAAGCAGTACAGTTGAAATCTTTTTCATGTCATTCTCCAAGCAAAAATATAGTTAAATTGAGCGTTAAATGTTAATTGTTAGCAATAACGTTGATAATAATATTAGATATCTCTTAAATAAGCAAGCACTTATTTAGATGATTTGTTCAATATTCAATTAAAACGATATTATTAATATATAACAATACTATATATCTTATATCGATAATTTACATTATATTATAAATTTTCGATGTATATAAAATATTTATAATAATCATTCAGTTATAACGCAATTAAAAATTTTTTCTTCTATATCTGAATATACAAAAATTAATCGACCAAGATATACCAGCATTATCATAAACCTACACTCAGGGGTGCAAAGTCGAGGGAAATCCCGCCAATCATTTGTGGTTGACACTCCGGGACGTTGAAGGCGTAATGAAGATCGTCGTAGGTCAGAGCTTGAATGCGAGGAGTGAGAACATTGGAAAACATTATCTTCGATGTAGACCAGCTGTCACAACTGAGCAGGACCGAGCAGGCGCAACGCCTTGAAGAGGCCGAACGCCAGATCGATGACATACAACGTGCTGCCGCCGATGATCCAGCCTCATTATCGTGGATTGATCAGCAGCGACAATACCTAGTGGATATGCAGCATCTGATATTTGAGTGTTAGCCCAAACACCCAGCTCTTTTGAACCCGCCTGATGGCGGGTTTTTTTTACCTCGCATCGGGTGACTCGCGTTCCACCTGATGAGAAGCTAGGCTTTATACAGGCCCAAGCTGACAGAAAACAACTCACTCATGCGCATCTGGCTGGTCATCCACCTGCTATTGTTACTCGTCATCGCCAATGGAACGCCCGCCCTGCTCGGACTGCTGCTGGGTTCACACTGGGACCGGCCACTGGACAACCACCGCCTGTTAGCAGATAACCGTCCCTTGCTGGGCGCATCCAAGACATTGCGCGGCCTGATTGCAGCGCTCCTTGTCACCGCGCTGCTGGCACCGCTGTTTAAACTGTCAATGCTCGATGGCGCCAGTTTCGCACTGCTGGCGATGCTTGGTGACCTGTGCTCCAGTTTCATCAAGCGGCGTCTCGGCTTTGCATCCAGTCGCTCGGTACCGTTGCTGGATCAATTACCGGAATGCCTGCTACCCTTGTGGGGCATGCAAACGGTGCTTGGAGCCAGTGGCGGCGAAATGGCACTCGCAGTCACCCTCTTTATAGTGATCGATCTGCTGCTTTCAAGGCCACTCAGGTCTGCACAGAACTGAACGGCACAACATCAGGCAGCCGCTGGCGGGAAATCAACTGAATTCGCCTGCCGGCATCAGGGGCAATGCAGATGATGCAGGGTAATCTCTGGCGGGCAATTGATGCGCATGTCCACGACACAGGCCCCCGAACCGGCAGAGGTATAACCCGACAGGCCGTGATAACGCCATGCGCCTGCGCAATACTCTCGCGGACAGCTGACATTACACATCACCGCAACGCCACCGGGCAGACACATCTGGCCACCGTGCGTATGGCCACACAACATCACATCAAAGTCTGCATGCGCGGCATGCCGGTAAATCTCGGGAGAATGCGCCAGCAATATCGACACAGCATCCTCGGGAATGTCATCGCCCGCTTTTTCGATATTATCGGCACGGTAGTAATGTGGATCATCGATGCCGGCAAGGTAGATCGAACCACCCGGGCGTTGCAGCAACACCTGCTCGTTTAGCAACATGCGAATACCCATGGACTCTATCGCAGGCACCATGCAGATAGTGTCGTGATTCCCCAGCACGCCATAGACCTCACCCTCGAGGTGGGTGCGCACCTGTTGCAGTGCTCGCAGGGCGGCCTCATAGGGACCATACGTTTCTGCCTTGAAGTCCCCGGTTAACACACACAGGTCATAGTCAACCTGGCGAATGGCGTCAATCAGCACATGGGGAAAGTCATCCGCCATATCCAGGTGCAGGTCCGAGACCTGCAGCAGGGTGTAGCCATCAAAAGCGGCCGGCAAACGCTGCAGCGTGATATGGTTGTGACAAACCCTGATCTGACGCGCATTGCGCTTTGCCCTGCCATGCAGAAACACCAGCCGCATGCTGTTGCGAATGATGGAGCGCAGCGCATACCAGTTCTCAACGTGAAAAAAATTGAGCCCCTGGCCAAACAACTTGCGCTCGTAGTCACGCTCTATCCCCAGACGTTGCTTGAGATGAATCTTGCCGACACGCTGCTGTAACAGCGCCAGCGTTTCTTTATCCAGCGAACAGGAAGTCATACTCCATTGTCAGGCGAGCACCCGGAGATTTCAATGCATCAACCCAGTCAGCCGGGTTCATTCATCGCTGCGGGACACGACGCTTTGAAGATTTACTGTAAAATGCAAACAGCATTTGAACCACGCCTGCACGGTGCGCCGCAGCTACCCCTCCATCAACCCGGGTTTGTGATCACCGATGCCCTTTGCTACGGTTGCAGGAACCGGCGGAACCGGCCGCTTAAAGCCCATAAACCCGAGGGGAACCGAATATGAATCTGGAGAAAGTCTTTTTTGCATTCTTCATTGTGCTGGCACTGACCCTAAATTTCGGTTTCTTTCTCGGCGACCTTGACGACCCCAATCACCATAATGTGTATGAACTGTATGCCGCCCTGGTCGTCAGCCTGATTGCAACCGTCATGAAGTTCGGAGACCGTGCCCATATCGGCGCCGTATTGCTGGCCACCAGTCTGGTCGCCGATTTACAGCTTATTGCTGCCGCGGTCATCTGGACCCTCTCCGTTCACACCACTGACGCCGGCCTGACACCCGCGATCATGGCCAGTATCGTCTCGCTCTCCGGTGGGGCACTGCTGGCAAATATCACCTCTGTCGTCATCCTGGTGACTGAAACGGTCATGTTCCGCCGTTAAGCGCTCGACAGGCACCCGCAACCCGTGAGCGGCCATGCATAACCTCCTGTACCTGCTTTTGCGGCGCATGCGCCTGCCGTTGATTGTGGTGATACTCGCCTATGCGATTTCCATGATCGGCCTGGTGCTGATACCTGGCGTTGACGACCAGGGCAATCCGTGGCAAATGAGTTTTTTCCACGCCTTTTATTTTGTCAGCTTCATGGGTTCCACCATCGGTTTCGGGGAAATCCCCTACCCGTTCACCGAACCACAGCGCATCTGGACGACGGTCGCCATGTACCTGACCGTCATTTCCTGGCTCTATGCCATCGGTTCTCTGTTTTCCCTGCTGCAGGACCCGGCTTTCAAGCGGATTGTCGCCTTCACCAAATTTTCCCGTGATGTAAAGGCGCTGCGCGAGCCTTTTTACCTGATTTGCGGACTGGGAGATGCCGGCCACCTGGTGATTCGCGAACTGGCTGAACACAATATCCGCAGTGTCATCATCGACAAGGATGACAGCAAGATCCAGTTATTGCGCCTGGAAGACCTGCCACTGGTGGTCCCCGGTATCAGCGCGGATGTCACCAACACTTCCACACTGCTGGCGGCCGGACTGCAAAAGCCGGAATGCCAGGGTGTCATCGCTCTGACGGGCATCGACCATATCAATATGACCGTTTCCATCACCAGCAAACTGCTGGCACCGGACCTGCCCGTGATCTGCCGCGCCGAATCACACGATTCACAGGACAACATCGCCTCGTTTGGTACGGATTACATCATTAACCCGTTTGATGTCTTCGCCAAGCGCTTTGCCATGATGTTCCAGTCACCGAGTATGTACCTGGTGTATGAATGGATGACCACGATTCACGAATCGCCGCTGAGTGATTTTACGGTGCCTCCCAGGGGTACCTGGGTGGTGTGCGGCTATGGCCGTTTTGGCAAGGCGGTACAGGAAAGCCTGTCCTTCAAGGGTATACGGACCGTGATTATCGAAGCGGATGTTGCCAGGACAGAGGCACCCGAGGGCACCATCGAAGGACGGGGAACAGAGGCCATCACGCTACATGAAGCCGGCATCGAGCAGGCGGCTGGCCTCATCGCCGGAACCGATAATGACGCCAATAACCTGTCCATCATCATGACCGCACTGGACATCAACAAGGACCTGTTCATCGTGGCACGGCAAAACCTGAGCACCAACGACACCCTGTTCGCAGCCGCTCACATCGACATCATCATGCAGTCCGGAAGGCTCATTGGCCAGCGCGTTGTTGACCTGATTACCACACCACTGCTGGCGGACTTCCTGCGCATGGCGCGAGACCAGAATGAAGAATGGGCCAATGTGCTGGTCAGCCGGGTGGTCGGAGTCCTGGACAAACCACCGGATACCTGGGTGTTGACCATCTCTCACAAGCAAACGCCAGCCATACTGGAACTGCTCAACAGGGACTGTCCGACAACACTGGGTAACCTGCTTACAGACCCTCGCGATATCACGGCACCACTGCCCTGTGTTGCGCTCTACCTCAAGCACGCCGATAACAACGAGGTGCTGCTACCGGGAAATGATATACAACTGCAGGAGGGCGACCAGCTACTGATCTGCGGCCAGGCGGATGCCGAGACACACATGCGCTGGAGCGCCCACAACCTGCATGCCCTCAACTACATCTGCAGCGGCTATGACCATCCCAGCGGCACGCTGTGGCGCTGGCTCAATGCACGCAAACAGCGACGCGTTGAAGACAGTCCCGATATGGCACGTGATATGCATGAATAAAGTCGAACCCAAAGCCGGACTGGCATTTCACATTGCGTCAGGGGCTACCCAGGAGCCGACATGAAAACACTAGAACTTCAATTAGTTACCGTTGGACTCGATGATGGCAAGCAAGGCATCTTCATTGGCCTGCCACTGCTCTCGCAGCAGGATGCAGATGCCGGTGGTCAGGTAGAAAATATATGGTTTTCAGACATTAAGAATGTGCCTGACAGTCTGACCATGAATGAACTGATGCAACTGGTGGTAAAGCAATTGTCTGACTGCATGGCCACTGTCCAGTAAGGTCAAAACGTCAATTTTCCGGCGATTCGTCAACCGATTGCCGCCACTCACCGGTCACGGGCCAGTGACACCACCCTGTGACCGGCTTAACGAGTCTTTGGCCTGGCCTTCATTCTGTTAGAGAATAGCGGTCCGACAGTCATTGCCAGTCACCAAAGCCAGATGAACATCTCGGTCGTTATTCCAACCTGGAACCGCGCCGCTCGCCTCGCAAGCGCGTTGCAGTCGGTATTCGCACAGACGCTCCCGGCCACGGAAGTGATTGTCGTGGACGACGGCTCCAGCGATAACACGCGCACACTGGTGCGCAGTGAGTTTCCAGATGCCCGCTATATCTATCAACAAAACAGGGGCGTCAGCAGTGCACGCAATACCGGTATACAGGCCGCCAGCGGTGACTGGATTGCGCTGCTCGACTCGGATGACCGCTGGCTACCCGACAAGCTGGCGCTGCAATACGAACAGTTGCGCGCCCGGCCAGAGTATAAAATCTGTCACAGCGATGAAATCTGGATACGCAATGGGCGACGCGTCAACCCCATGAAGAAACACGCCAAGTACGGTGGTCATATCTTCCGGCAGTGCCTGCCACTGTGCGCCATTTCACCCTCAGCCGTGATCATTCAGCGCGAACTTTTCAACGAGGTGGGTCTGTTTGATGAACGCCTGCCCGCCTGTGAGGATTATGATCTGTGGCTGAGAATCTGCGCCCGGCACCCGGTGTTATATATCGATAAACCACTCATCACCAAGACAGGGGGGCACAGCGATCAACTGTCGCGACACTACTGGGGCATGGATCGTTTTCGAATCCACGCCCTGGAAAATATACTGGCTTCCAACACGCTTGATACCACCAACCATGCCGCGGCCCTCGTGACCCTGCTGGAAAAACTGGCCATTGTCATCAACGGGGCGCTGAAGCACGGCAATCATGAACTGGCCAGACGCTACCGCGAGAAACAGCAACACTACAGGCAGCAAATGCCAGAGCCACCGGATTGCCCGGCATGATCAATCTTGTTGTCGCCCTGCCCGCCGAAGCACGCCCGCTGATTGCGCGTTACAGGCTCACCGACAAGAAAACCCTCGGCGGATTTCGTATCTATCGAAATACCGCCATGTCACTGATCATTTCGGGGCCAGGCAAGATCGCAGCCGCCGCCGCTACAGCCCTGCTGGCCGGCTGCAATACCTCGGGGGAGCAGAGCGCCTGGCTGAATATCGGCATTGCCGGACATGCCACGCACGCCACCGGACAGAAGCTGCTGGCGCATCGCATTTCCGATCACGCGACCGGAAAAAGCTGGTACCCGCCACAGCTGTTCGACCTGAAAACGACAACGACCAGCCTGCTAACCGTCGATAGACCTGAAAACGACTACCAGCGTGATCTCGCCTACGACATGGAGGCCAGTGGCTACTATGCCACGGCGGTGCGTTTCTCAAGCGCCGAGCTGGTGCAATGCTTCAAGGTTGTATCAGACAACCGCGATCACTCCAGCGCAGACATCACCGTGCAAGGCTGTGCGCAGCTGATCACACAGTCACTGGATGACATTGACCCGCTGCTCGACGCACTGGCAGCCCTGGTGCAGGATTTACACGGCTGGCATGCAATGCCTGCGGGACTCGAGCAACTGTGCCGTCAATGGCACTTTTCGGTTTCCCAGCGACATCAACTGGCTGAACTGGCAAGACGCTGGAAGGTGCTGGTCCCGGACCAGATACTGTGGCTCGACGCACTCGCCAGCAGCCGCAACGCCACCGAGGTACTGCAATGTCTTCAGCAACACCTCGATTCACTGGCTCCCGGACTGCTGCAGGCAACACACGAGCCCCATGTTTAACATCATTTATACAGAGAGACAGATTGCTGACCATCCGCGCACAGGGGAGATATGCGCGCGCTTCCCGAACGCGACTCGCGTTGAATGTGACCGCTATGGCGAGGTGTTTAATCCAAGATCACAGAATTTCCGCCTGCAAAAACGCAGTCCGTCGCTGATTCTGGCAGAGAAACACAAGGGCCGCGTGCTGCAGGCACCGGATGGCTATGGCCTCGGTGGCGACAGCAACTATTATTTCTCGCACATGCTCAATTGCCTGTATGACTGTCGCTATTGTTTCCTGCAGGGTATGTACCGCTCGGCGCACTATGTGCTGTTTGTAAACTATGAAGATTTTGAAAACGACATGGACACGATTCTGGCAAAGTCAGACAACGGGCCCTGCTGGTTCTTCTCCGGCTATGATTGCGACAGCCTCGCCATGGAACCGGTATCGGCCTTCGTTGAATATTTCCTGCCGTTCTTCAGCCGTCACCCGCAGGCACACATTGAACTGCGCACCAAGAGTACCCAGGTCCGCGGCCTGCTGAAAATGGCACCCATACCGAATGCAGTTGTTGCCTTCAGCTTTACCCCCGAAGAGATGTACCGGACACTGGAGCACAAGGTGCCAACACTGGAGCGACGTCTGCAGGCGATGCTGCAATTACAACAGGCCGGCTGGCAGCTCGGCCTGCGGTTCGACCCGCTGATTTACCAGCGCGGTTACCAGGCGCAATATCGCAGGCTGTTTCAGCAACTCTTCAGCCAGTTGAACAATGAACAACTGCACTCTGTCAGCCTGGGAACATTCCGCCTGCCGCGCAACTACTTCAGAAACATTGTGCAACTCTACCCCGACGAACCGCTGTTCGCCGGCGCCTTCAGCACTGACAACGGCATGGTGTCCTATCCGCAGGCGCTGGAGCGGGAGATGACCGCATTCTGCACCTTGGAATTGTTGCAGCATATTCCGGAATCAGTGTTATTTCCCTGTACACTGGCGGCCTGATGGAAAGATCGAACAACAGGACCATCCTGGTAACCGGCGCCAGCTCCGGCATTGGTGAGGCCATCAGCACCGCACTGCTCGGGCACGGTTACCGGATCATCGGCATGGCCCGCGATTTCAGCAAGACGCGCTTCGACAGTGACCACTTCAGGGCTGTGCCCATCGATCTGTCACGACTCGATGAACTGCCTGCACAGCTGGAGGCCCTGATGAAGGATGAGCCTGCCATTGACGGCGTTGTTTGCTGTGCCGGCAGTGGCCGCTTTGGCTCACTGGAAGAATTCTCCTACGCGCAAATCAGCGCCTTGCTGGACCTAAACCTCACCAGTCACGTCTATCTGGTACGCGCGCTGATGCCCGGCATGAAAAAACGTGCCCAGGGTGACATCATCTTCATGGGCTCCGAGTCGGCACTCAGCGGTGGCAAACGCGGCGCCGTCTACTCCGCGGCCAAGTTCGGGTTGCGCGGGCTGGCCCAGTCACTGCGCCAGGAATGTGCTGCCAGCGACATACGGGTCAGCATTGTGAACCCCGGGATGGTAAAAACCGCATTCTTCGATGAGCTGGATTTTCAACACGGCGATGAGACGGGCAACTATATCCTGCCGGAAGACGTCGCCACTGCGGTACTCACGATCATCGAGGCACGGGCTGGCACGGTGTTTGATGAGATCAACCTGTCGCCACAAAAGAAGGTTGTACGCTCATCCAGGCCGGGCCGTCGTTAGCGCGCTGCCGTCTGCACAGGCATTCCGTTGATCGAACCCATGACCCGGTTCACTGGCTGCAGCGTGTCGCGAGGGGCACGCACATATTTCCCCACACTCTTGTATGAAATATGACAGGTGGACTAATGTATACTCTCGCGCAATCATGAAACAGGTTTCGAAAGAGACAATGGCAAGAGTAAAAATATTCAGCACCGCGAGTTGCCCCTTTTGTGTCAAGGCCAAACAGCTGCTCACAAAATGGAACATCCCCTACGAAGAAGCCATGATCGACACCGACCCGGCAGCCCGACGCGATTTCGCAACCGCCACCAACGGTGCACGGACGGTGCCGCAGATTATCATTGATGGCGAATGCATCGGTGGCTTCACCGACCTGACCGAACTGCACATGGATGACAAACTGGACCACCTGATTGAGCAATAACCGGAAGACCGTACAGTATTATGACTGACGAGAAGATATACCGTATTTCATTTTACAACCAGGGCAACATCTACGAGCTGCATGCCCATGAGATTCACCAGGGAAACATGTATGCCTTTCTGGAAGTCGAAGGCATTATCTTTGGCGAACGTTCTGCCATCGTCGTTGACCCGGCGGAAGAAAGGCTGAAATCCGAGTTTGAGGGCGTCACCCGGACCTATATCCCGCTACAGGCAGTGATTCGCATTGACGAGGTTGAGCGCGAGGGGCATAACAAGATCATAGCGGCGGATGCACACAATGGAAAAGTCATGACATTCCCGACACCACAGCCCTACAACCAGCACCATTCCGACTGAATAGCACCACAAGCCGGCTGCAGCGTGTGCCGGCCACTTGCCTTATCGCTCCAAGTATCGTCAAATATGGCTTCTAACAAGGCGTGTTCAGCACATGCACCTGGACATGCCATACAATTAAAACACCCGGAGCATCACCATGGACACTTCCAACATCATTGTACCCAACCGCCTCACCAACATGCAGGAGATGGAGGTCTGTGTGAATGGCCCGGACGGCGCGAATCGCCTGTTCGTCTACAGCGGTATGGCAGAAGTCGAGCTCTCTGGCGGCATGCCCCATCCCCGCTGGTCACTGGAAGTGGTCTGTTTTGAGCTCGGCAGGAAATATGACTGCGAAAATGGTGAAGATGTCATCAATATAGTGTCCACGGCATCCATGGCCGGCGGACGCACGGACGGGGTAGCCAGTTTTGCTGGCTGGCAAGTCTTTGGCGCTGCCGGAGAGCTGGATAGTGACAGCTGTCGCGTACGTGTGAATATCGCTGCAGGCGCCCGTGATACACAGGCTTTTCTAGAGCAGATCTCTTTCCACATCAACGTCCTCGCAAAGGTCAACGAATAACAGCGGACGCTTCCTGCAAGTATATGCCCCAGACATAAGGCAATAACAGGTACACAAACCCGGTAATAACCACGACCCCGATCAGGTTCAGCCGAAAACCGGCCGCAGCCATCTGTGCGATGCTGATATAGCGACTGCTGAACGCAATCGCGTTGGGGGGCGTCGCAACGGGCAACATAAAGGCAAAGGAAGCCGCCACAACGGCTGCCACCATCAGGCCAAGGGGATTCATATCGATGGCTGTCGCCAGCGCACCCATCACCGGCAACAGCAGTGAAGCGGTCGCTGTGTTGGAAGTCACTTCAGTCAGAAACACAACCAGCAGCACAACAGCGGCGATGATCAGGATAATATCAAACCCCTGCAACACCGTTAGCTGCTCTGCCAGCCAGCGTGTCAGACCGGACTCACCAAAGCCCTGTGCCAGAGCGAAACCACCGCCAAACAGTATAATTATATCCCAGGGAATCGTGACAGCCGTCTTCCAGTCGAGCAGAAATTCCCTTTTTTTCAGGTCCACCGGTATCAGGAACAACAGCAACGCCCCGGCAATCGCGATGGTGGAATCCCTGACCATCGACAGCGCTTGCGGCTGATACAAGCCCCGCAGAATCCACAGCAAGGCAACCACGCAAAAAACCGTGGCAACGATCATCTCCTGACGCGACATCGGGCCAAGCCGGGCGATGTGTTCCCTGATCATTGCCTTGCTGCCGGGCAGATGCATGTCAGCGCGCGTGAACAGGACCCGTGCCAGGTAGTACCAGACAATGCACAGCATTACCAGCGACAACGGTAACGCAAACATCATCCAGTCCAGAAAGCTGATACTGATACCGTAGGTTTTCTCCATCACCCCGGCAAAAATCGCGTTGGGCGGTGTACCAATGAGGGTGGCAACGCCACCGATGGAGGCCGCATAACCTATGCCAAGCATCAACACCGTGCCAAACCAGAACTCACCGGGCCTGTGCCTGTGATCGTGTTCCAATTCCCCGGTCACTGCCATGGCAATGGTCACCATCATCATGGTGGCCGCGGTATTACTGATCCACATCGACAGAAATGCTGTTGCCAGCATGAATCCAAGCACAATTCGCTGTGGCGTCACACCGACCAGGCGAATCGTGTAGAGCGCGATGCGGTGATGCAAATTCCATTTCTGCATCGTCACGGCGATCAGGAAACCGCCCAGAAACAGGTAGATGAGGTGATTGCCATAGGCATGCGTGACATCACTGCCGGATAACACACCCAGCACAGGGAACAGCGCTATCGGCAGCAACGCCGTCGCGGGAATCGGGATTGCCTCGGTGACCCACCACACGGCCATGAGCACAGCAACAGCCGCCACACGCAGCCCCTGCGGTGTCATCCCCTCGGGCAAGGGTGATAACAGCATCAGCACGAACAACAACGGACCGAGTAGCAGGCCAATTACATTACGATATTTAATCACCGCGGATTTGCGCATGCAGTGCGGACATGTCCGCTGGATAGCTGTTACTGACGAACGTCATGTCCTGATTATCTGTGCCGGCCACCGGAATGGCAAACGCGAACATGCTGGAAAAAAATGAAACAAACCGGCAGCCCGGCTGTCCATTGGCTACAACATCGACAATGACAGGAACATGCCATGGACACCACCAGACTGACCCGCTGGCTCGCCTTACTGCTTCTCGGCTACGCCGCACTCATCAGTAGTGCGTCAGGTGACACCGACGAAACACGGTACCAGACAGCGACCTTTGCCGGTGGGTGCTTCTGGTGCGTGGAACAGCCTTTCGACAAACTCGACGGTGTCATTTCAACGACCGCCGGCTATACCGGAGGCAATACGAAAAATCCCACCTACAAGGACGTCTCACGCGGCGGCACCGGACATGCCGAGGCCACGCAAATCGTCTACGATCCATCACGTATCAGCTATGATGAGTTATTGAACGTTTTCTGGCGAAACATTGACCCGACAAACGCTGACGGTCAGTTCTGCGACTGGGGTAGCCAGTACCGCAGCGAGATCTTCTACCACAATCCCGAACAGGAGAAACTGGCAAAACAGTCAAAGGCCGCATTGATCGGACAAAAGTCCTTCGATGCACCCGTAGTGACCGCGGTAACCCCGGCCAGTACCTTTTATCCTGCCGAGGATTACCACCAGGACTACTACCAGAAAAACCCGGTACGCTACAAGTTCTACCGCTATGGCTGCGGCCGCGACAAGCGACTGGAGGAGCTCTGGGGAGAAACCGCGGATACCGGGACTCATTAATCCGGGCATAAATATCATACAAATAGCCACGGAAGCACACGGAAAAATATATACCTGCTGAAAAAGGATTCCGTGTGCTTCCGTGGCATAATGATTTTTAAATCTTTTTTTTCGTGCTCTTCCGTAGATTCCCTGGCCATTATATTTTTTTGCTGATAGCCAGAAACACCTCCCGCCATGAAAAAGATCGTCATCCACCAGCCCGGCGGTTATGAACAACTGGCTATCGAGCAACACCCGGACCTGCACCCCGGGCCCAACGACATCATCGTGTCGGTCAACGCCAGTGGCGTGAATTTTGCCGATTGCGTGACACGCATGGGCCTGTATTCATCTGCAAGGCATTATGTCGGTTACCCCATCACACCCGGATTCGAGGTGAGCGGCACGGTACTGGAATGCGGCGCCGCAGTTACCGATATGGAACCGGGCACCCCGGTGATTGCCGTGACACGATTCAATGGCTACGCAACACAGGTCTGCGTCAACAGGGAGCAGGTCTTTCGACTGCCGCAACAGCTCTCGTACGAAGCCGCCGCTGGAATACCGGCCGTATCATTAACTGCCTGGTTTGCGCTGTTTAGACTGGCACATGTGCAGGCCGGTGAGACCCTGCTGGTGCATTCCGCAGCCGGGGGTGTCGGCAGTATGCTGGTACAACTCGGAAAACTGTCAGGCGCCAGGGTGATCGGTGCCGTCGGGGCCACTCATAAAGTCGCCGCCGTGAGCGCGCTGGGTGCGGACGCCGTCATCGACAAGTCGACACAGGACCTGTGGGGCGAGGCAGAACGCCTGGCACCGGGAGGTTTTGACATCATCCTCGACGCCAACGGCATCACCACACTGAAACAGAGTTACCGGCACCTGGCAGCCGTCGGACGACTGGTGGTCTACGGCTTCCACGGCATGCTGGTGACGCACAACGGCCTGCCGGGAAAACTCAGACTGGCATGGGATTTCCTGCGCACACCAAGGTTCAGTCCCTTTGACCTGACCACAAAAAACCGCAGCGTAATGGGTTTTAACCTGAGTTACCTGTTTGACAAGCGTGACCTGATGACTGCAGGGATGCAGCAGATCCTGCAGTGGCTGGAGCTAGGACAAATATCACCCCCGGCAGTGACCCGCTACGCCTTCGACTCGGTCGCCGCGGCACATAAAGACCTGGAGTCGGGTCAGACAGTCGGCAAACTGGTGCTTCTCTGCAAGCCGGATTCCTAATCGGCAAAATCCAGCCGATCCTGCACGCCATCAATACCCCGTTGCGCACAAGCTTCATCCAGATCACCGCCCGGTGCGCCGCTCACCCCGACTGCGCCGATCATCGAACCGGCAACCGTCACCGGCAGACCGCCATCCAGTACCAGCAGATCATCCAGCAAATTCAGTTCCGCTGCAATATCCGCACGGTTCTTGCGCAAGGCACTGGAGCTGGTGTTTGAAAGCACCACGGCACTGGCTTTGCCCTGTGCCAGCTGTGTCATGTATTGATTGGCAAACACATCACGCATAACCACCTGTGTCCGGCCACTGCGATCAACGACAACAACCGAGATCTGGTAGCCATCCTTGCGGCAGGCCGCTATCGCCCCCTGCGCAATATCAACGGCGAGCTCGAGTGTCATCAGCTTTACGTTGACAACATCTGCAGCCCGCACTGCCGGCATTGACAGTACAAATAATAGAATTACTGGCAGAATCCTGTACATATCTTGTCCTCTCCCCGGAAACCGTGCACACTCCAAGCATGCAAAAGTTCATGCTGTGGATGGCTATTTTATGCAAAACGCCCAACAATTTCTAATTGCCCGTCAGGGTTGCCGGCGCACTGCTGTGAGGCATGCTGCCAGTCGTTGATCTGCAGGCGGGTGAATCTGTTGGCGGCAATATCGTCGTGCCGGGCAGCATCAGCAGTTTTCACCTCGAGGCAGACTTTTGACGGGCAAAGACAAGCGCAGTCAACCCATGCGGATACAGTTTGCGCATGTTGAATGCCCGCGGCATGCACCTGCGCCATGAAGACTCGCAAACGACTGATCCTGTTCCTCTTGCTGCTGGCTCTCCCGGTACCCGGCACAGCCGCGGAGTCATTGCCCGCAGGCGTGATGCGCGTCAATGGTATCGCTGCGCCTGACCTGAAACTGGATAATATCGATGGCGAGGCCTATGACCTGGCAACAACCGGTGGACACTGGCGTTTCGTACATTTCTGGGCAAGCTGGTGCGGCCCCTGTCGCCGCGAAATGCCCGGTATTCAGCGCATGATCAGCCTGCTTGAGGACAGCGACATCGAGTTTGTCATTGTCAACACCGCCGAGACGGAAGATGCAGTGTTTACTTTTCTCGGTATCGTGGCCCCCGAGCTGGTGCCCCTGATGGATAGCGACGGACTGGTCACACAGGCCTGGCAACCCAGGGGGCTGCCATCGACCTTCCTGGTCGGGCCAGCTGGCCGAATACAGTACCAGGCCCTGGGCGGTCGTGAATGGGACCAGCCGGCCTATATTGAATTTTTGCGTGGACTGGAATAACGGCGCAACAGACACAGCCTCCGGCTACGACCTACTCAAACCACATCAGCAGGTAGTAAATATACTGGCCCTCGGATGACTTTGAGGGCCCCACCACCCGGGCTGCATGACGCTTGTTATCGGGGTCGGCAGCTGCCAGCGCCGCGTCCACCGTGTCAAAGATTTCCACGCAACCCGCCGGAAAGCGCTTGCGGTCCTTGCGTGGCGTAAAGATCACGGCAAAGCGTTCCTGTGACACACTGGTCTGGGGATCCGGGGGAACAATGCCGCGTAAACTCATCGCACTTTCAGACGTTCATACTGAGGTGAAAAGTTCAGGCCGGAGCAGCCAGGCGATGATCCAGCGATCTGCAGCATCGCGCTCCAGACAAACAACACTGCCGGGAGAAAAACGCAGCAGTTCATGCTGTGCATCCCCGACCATTAACAGTGATACCAGCCGTGACATAAACGGCAGATGACCGACCACCAGCATATCTTCATCCCAGACATCCGCATCGGATGCGAATTCGGCCACCGGGTCGTTCGGAGCAAGCCCCTTGAGACTTTCTATTTTCCGACCTGACAGGATTCTCTTTGCCAGTATTTCTGCCGTCTGTTCAGCACGCAGTTTGCCGCTGTGCCACACACGTGTTACCCGGATACCGGCGTCCCCGAGTCTGGATGCCATGCTGCGCACATCCTGCGTGCCCTGTTCACTCAGCGGCCGCCCGGGGTCTTCCTCCCTGGACACGGCGTTGCCATGCTGGGCAAGATAAAGTTTCATGGGGTGTTACCGGTATCTGAAGCTGTGAAAAAGCATACCCTCTAGTCTACGTGTTAATGAAATCGACTGCAGCATCAACGACCGCCTGATTTCGCAGGATACGGCCATGCCCAAGCCCGGTCGTTTTCATAAAACGTGCGCCCGGCCAGGCATTGGCAATAATCTTTCCCTGCTGCCAGGGCACACTGTGGTCATTTTCATCATGAATAATCAATGCCGGCACTTCAAGCTCACGCACATTCACAACCGTTGAAATATCCTCCCAGAACCCGGCCGTAAAACGCGCCTCCATGCGCCGCCGCATGTCTGCAATCACCGCGTCAGGTATAGCCAGTGTCCTGGCGAAACTGTCGAGCAGGTACTCGACATGTGCCGGTGCACTGATACAGACAGCCCGCTCCACCGATAGACCTCTATTCATGGCATAGGCCAGCACCATGCCACCGAAGGAATGGGTAATGGCCGCATGCACAGGACCGTAGCGGCGCATGAATGCGAGTAACACGGTGGTACATTCCATGATATTGGTGCGGTCACCCGGTGTCTCGCCATGCCCGGGGGCATCGATAGCCATCACCTGGTAGCCGGCGCTGATGAGTGGCTCTGCGAAGGCTGCCACCTGGCTGCCTCGACCCGACCATCCGTGCACGAACAGCACAATCGGTCCCCTACCCCAGAGATAAACAGCCACCGGGATATCATTGACCATGAGGGTGTCGCGCCGCGCCTTGCCGGCAACACGCTTTCCCGCGGCCGACTCGGGAAAGCGTCGCGTACGGAACCACAACGAATAGGCCCAGCGCCCCATGAGTCGGGGAAACAGGCGGCCGAATACCGAAAACAACAGGCGCATAACGCGCAACGTTAACGGCATCGCCTGGTTGCCGTCACGACCACCGTGTAGTTGCTGCTTGTTATGCAAGGCCATTAATCTCCGCCCTGTATGCCGGTACCAGCTGTTTCCAGGAAAAGTTCTCTACTCCCGGCACCTCTGGTAATGCACCGTGCCGGAATCGTTTACCCAGTGATTGTAGTTGATGCGCAATAACAGCGCTCTCGGTATCGGCATCCTCCGGAAAAGACGCATAACGACACGCTTCCGGAATGTATTCCGGGTAAGCCAACCGGTCGGGAGCCAGCGGAATACAACCACACGCCATGGCCTCCAGCACGGCCAGTCCCTGGAATTCATGCAGCGCCGTCGTCAGCACAACGTGTGAGCGCTGCAACAACAAGCGGTAGTCCTGTTCGGATTCGACCATGCCCCATTCGCCGATATGCTGCTGCAATCGCGGGTACATTGCTGCGAATACCGGTGGTTGCTTGCGAAACTGCTGACCGACCACATGCACCCTGAAGTCCTCACCGGCCTCATGCATTATCAGTAATGCAGCGAACAGACGTTCCGGCGCCTTATCGTACTCCCAACGGTGATTCCAGACGATCGTGAACGGTTGCTGCCTGTCAGCAGGACACGGTCTGTACTCAAACCAGTGCTGTTCCAGTGGCACCGGCAGCACACCGCTCTTGCCGGCAATGCTGGCAACCACACCGGCCGGTACAGCATCCGGCATTTTCTGCAGCAATGTCTGTGCGCCGGCAAGAAATGACTCGCGGTTATATACGGAGTTAAAAACCACCCGGTCCGCTGACAACAAGGTATACAGATTGGTTATTTTCGGATCGTTTTGCGGCGTACCGCGGCGATCGGGGAACGCAAACTGGTTTTCATGACAATACACCAGGCTGGGTATCGAGGCCAATGCAGGCACCATGCCTTTCAGTGCAGACAGGTCGGTCATGGATGTGGCAATCACGACATCATAGGGCTGTTGCAGCGTTTCTCGTTCTGCAAAGGCCCAGCTCAGGCTATTGCCACGCACACGCCAGGAAAAATGCCTGGGCGGTAAGGTCAGTACCGTCCAATGCCATTCCGGGAAGGCCGCCATCAGTCCCTGTCGCCAACGGCGATGACTGTGCGCATCATAGGCAGACAGTAACAGAATTCGCATATTTTCCTGCACCCGTGTCAGGCACCCGCCGCTTGTTCACCGTGAATATAGGTTTGCCCGCGATAGTAGCGCGCCAGCACGACAAACGCTGCTGCTGTCACCAGCATCAGCAGGGTGAAAAACAGGAAATAGTCTGCACCCTGCAGTGCGCTGCTGCCATCCTCGTTGCGAATAATGAAATTGACAGCGCTGGTAAACAGGTTACCCAGCGCAATCGACAGCATAAAGAAGGCCATCACAAATGACTTCATGGTATTCGGTGCCTGGGTATAGGAAAATTCCAGGCAGGTAATCGAGACCATGACTTCCGCCGCGGTCAGCACGATGTAAGCGAGCAACTGCCAGGCGATAGAGGGGGTACCACCCTGGTCAATCGATAGCTGTGCCAGCGTTGGAAGCGCAAAGGCGGCAGCAGCGACAAACAAGCCAATAGATATTTTGCGCAGCGGCGTCAACGGAAAAACCTTGTTGATTGCCGGATAGACAGCATAGGAAAAAACCGGAATCAGAAACATCACCAGCAACGGATTTGCAGCCTGGATCTGCGCAGGCAACAACTCCACACCCAGCAGCACACGATTCATATGCTGTGCCTGCAGTACCCAGGAAGAACCCGTCTGGTCAAACAACGACCAGAACACGGCCACAAACAGATAGACGACGGACAACCTGCCCAGCGCACCCAGCCCCTGCCGACTGAAGGTTTCCTTCAGAAACAGACGACCTCCGGGCGGTATGTGCACAAAGCGGTAACGTCCCGCCCAGAATATCAGGGTGGCGATCAGCATCAGAATACCGGGTACCGCGAAGGCCACGGCAGCGCCATAGTGCACCAGCAACCACGGTGTGGCCAGGCTCGAAAAAAACGCACCCAGGTTGATAGCAAAATAAAACCAGGCAAAGGCTCGTGCCAACAGCCCCTGATTGGTGTGGCCAAACTGATCACCGAGGTGTGATGAGACACAGGGCTTTATGCCTCCGGCTCCAAGCGCAATCAGTCCCAGGCCAACGACCAGCCCCCAGCGGGTATCATCAAGCGCCAGCGCTGCATGCCCGGCACAGTAAAACACAGACAACAGGATAATCGTGCGGTACTTGCCCAGCAGACCGTCTGATAACAAGGCACCCAGCAATGGTGTGAAGTACACGGCAGACACGAACAGGTGATACCAGCCCTTGGCCTCCTCCTCGGACATCACCTGCAGCGCACCACTGGAACCAACCAGGTGCTGCGTCATGAACACCACCAGGATGGCACGCATGCCGTAAAAACTGAAACGCTCTGCAGCCTCGTTACCGATGATGTAGGGTATACCAGTCGGCATATCGCTGCGGACAACAGGCGCAGTACGGTATTTTGACAATTGATCAGGCCTCCGGAGCATATAAGCACTGATGATACCCTGAAAAATCAGTCTGTTGTTGCATGCTGCTCTATCGACGTGACAAGTGCGTATTTATCACATCAATAGTGCACCAGGGCTTCCGCCGCAGGTATAAATCAGTATGATGGCCGGCGTAACCGGTAGCGCATCCGGCGACGAACAACAACCTGTCAAACACAAATAGCCCGGAGAGTAGTATGGCCGAAACAGTAGACGAACTGACGATCAGGTATGAGGAAGACGGCATCGAGACCGTCAAGGAGCTGGATAAAAAGGTACTCACAAAGGGTGCCTGGTCAACCATCATTTACCGCTACCAGGACTGGAACCGGGCCAAGAGTGAATACGGGCCGGACAAGTATTCCATTCGCCGTTACCAGAAACGCAACGGAGAATACCAGTACAAGTCAAAGTTCAATATTTCCAGCAAGGACCAGGCAGAAAAAATCATCGAGGCGCTGCAGGACTGGATCAGGTAGCACAGCTGTATTGCGGTTAACCTGCATTATCCCTGGCCACGGCAGCCTGCAATTCGGATGTCGTCACCGTTTTTCCTTCCAGGAGTTCAGCGAACAGCTGACGTTGATGGCTTGAGGTTATACCCTGCTCCGCCTCCTTGCGATTGAAATAGTATTCAAAGGCAGCCTTCACCATGGCCCGGGGCCGCTTGCTTATCTCGACGCTATGGCTGTGTTCCGTAATACCCGCATCGATATCCGCGGCCAGTTCCAGCAAGGTATAGCGTGCTACCTGGGCACATTCTGACCCCCCTTCGGGATAGGCGGCATGTGCATAGTCACGGATAGCAGAGCAGACGATATCACTGACAGCGATATCGCAATAGAGAGTAATTTTTCGGGCCGCCATGCCCGAATTCTATGCCAATCAGGATTCGTGTGAACAGATCACCCGCGATAACGGCTTAACCGCGCTGATACAAGCGGACGCCAGGGTGCGAATCACTACCAGGATTAAGCGTTATTTGGACTGTTCCGGGTCCGCAAATACATCATAAATCTGCTCTTGCAGCAGTTCTTCCTCGTGCATTTCCTCGAGCCTCCGCCGTGCCAGCGCATTGCGAAGTTTACGTAATGCACTCACGCTCTTGCGGCGCTTCTTACCTGGACGGCGTTTACCAATTACATCATGTGTTACGGCACTCATCATATTGTCTCCCTGGCTGTTGCCCCCCTATTTACATCGCTTTTCACGGGGCCCGAAAAACCTATCGGCCACCCCGAAAAATGCCTTTAGAGATAAAAACCGCGCCGTTCCGGGACACACGACAACATGACTAACAATTTGTATTGTTACTCCATCCAGCTGTTATATTTAGACTTAACAAATAAAATCAAGGTAATCCATGATGTCCAAAAGTGGTGCTCAAGCAGTGTGTCTGACGCCTCCGACACAACATCATCGGCTAAACTCAGGGTAACAATCACTCACGAAAACGGGCAGACTGACATTCACGAGGCATCCCGCATGAAACAAACCACTGGCATTTGCCTGCCGATTTTGCTCACACTGTCAGTCTCATTGGCCAGCGCTGCCCAGGTCTACACCTGGGTTGATGACAGTGGTGTGACCCATTTCAGCGAGACACCGCCTGCAGAGCGCACGACTGATACACAACTCATCGACATCACGCCGAGCGCAGCGCCCGCAAGCAATGCGGGTAATGATTTCTATTCCGTCGTCAACCAGGCAGACCGAATGGAAGCGCGCCGCCTGGAGAATGAGAAACTGGCCGCGGAGAAACAACAGGCCAGGGCAGAAGCGAGCAAGGCACGCGCGGAAGCTGCGGCGATACAACAGCACTCATACAACGAAAACGCCTACGACAATACACGTTACTATCCGGTCTACCCCTATTATCCGCGTTACGGCCACCACCCCGGGAAACCCGGCCACGGTCACAAACCGGGGCATCCCGTGCATCCGTCCTATCCGCGCCCCAAAAATCCCAGAACCTCGCTCGGTAAAACACCCGGCATGCCCGGGCAAAGCGGATCATGGCGCTAATGGATCTTGTCAATCGAGCCGTGAGTCTGCCTCGATAGATTGCTACACTATCTGCATGAATGAGGAAGACGAAAGCCCGCTGAAATTCCCCTGCCAATTCCCCATCAAGGCCATGGGTAAGTCCAACTGCGATCTGGACACCATTGTCGTGGAAATCATCCGCAAACATGTTCACGACCTGAGCGAGGGTGCGGTATATAACCGTGACAGCGCCCAGGGTAATTACACCTCGGTCACCGTGGTCGTCAACGCCACCAGCCGCGCACAACTGGATGCCATCTATCAGGAACTGGTCGACTGCGAGGCAGTCATCATGGCGCTCTGACGCCAGCCATACGGCCGATCATGCCCGCCGCTGATGCCCTGATCATCCGTCATCTCGGACAGGTGGACTATGAGACTGCCTGGCGCGACATGCAGGACTTTACGCAACATCGAGATGCCAATGCCCCTGACGAACTCTGGTTTCTCGAACACCCACCGGTATTCACACTGGGGCGCAATGGTAAACAGGAACACCTGCACAACAGTGGCAAGATACCGGTGCTAAACGTGGATCGCGGCGGACAGGTGACCTATCACGGCCCCGGTCAACTGATTGTCTATACCCTGCTGAACATCAGTCGGCGTCAACTGGGTGTACAATCGCTGGTGCGAACACTGGAACAGGCCGTCATTGACCTGTGTGCGGGTTACGGCGTCGACGCGCAGCGCCGCGAGAAGGCGCCCGGCGTCTATGTCGACGGGCGCAAGCTTGCCGCCCTCGGACTGCGTATTCGCAAGGGCTGTTCGTTCCACGGACTCAGCCTCAATATTGACATGGACCTGGCGCCATTTTCGATGATTGACCCCTGCGGCTATAAAGGCCTCGAAGTCACACAACTGAGAAATCTCGGCATTGATGCACCAATCGAAAGCATTACAGAACAGTTCCAGAAACACCTTGAGCGATTACTGAAGAGTCCGGCCATATGAGTGACAGCGAAAGAAAACAGCGTGGAGCCGCCAAGACGGCACGCATACCTGTAAAAATCGAAACCACCAGCCGCCCATTGCGCAAGCCATCCTGGATTCGCGCAAGATCCCCTGCCGACCCGGCCGTGTCGCGGCTCAAGGAAGTGCTTCGCGAGAACCGCCTGCACACCGTATGCGAGGAAGCCTCCTGTCCAAATATCGGAGAATGCTTCTCTGGCGGCACCGCGACCTTCATGATTATGGGTGACATCTGTACACGCCGCTGTCCGTTCTGCGACGTCGCACACGGGCGACCCGATCCGCTTGATGCAGACGAACCTGAAAACCTCGGGCAAACCATCCGCGACATGGGACTGCGCTATGTTGTGATCACATCAGTGGATCGCGATGACCTGCGTGATGGCGGTGCCGGGCACTTTGCGCAATGCATCGGGGCAATACGGCGTTACAGCCCGAATATCAACATCGAGATACTGGTCCCGGACTTTCGCGGCCGCATGGACCGCGCACTGAATATGCTCACCCAATCGCCACCTGATGTTTTCAACCACAATCTGGAAACCGTTCCAGGCCTGTACAGGAAAGTGCGCCCCGGCTCCGACTACGCCTGGTCCCTGGACCTGCTGAAACGTTTCAAGGCCCTGTACCCGCGGGTACCGACCAAGTCGGGACTGATGCTGGGTGTGGGTGAAACAATTGCAGAAGTCGAACAGGTGATGCGAGACCTGCGCGCCCATGACTGCAACATGCTGACACTCGGGCAATACCTGCAGCCCAGCGTTCATCACCTGCCACTGGAGCGCTATGTGCACCCGGATGAATTTGAACGTCTCGGTGAGCTGGGTTACGAACTTGGATTCAGCCATGTAGCCAGCGGACCGATGGTGCGCTCGTCCTATCATGCCGACCAGCAGGCAAAGGAAACACTAAAGGGCACATCTTGATCACTATCCTTACATTATCCCTTCTGTAGCGGTACCCGGCCGGGAAGCACTGAAGCCCTCTTCCCCGGGGACTGGGACCGCCCCTGGCCCAGACACAACACGGCGACTGGAAAAGGCCGACGCCGGGAATGTGCCTTGAAAGCCATTGCCTGAGAAAATTCCCCTTCATTGATAGACGCCCGGCTGTTACCTGGTGCGCTGACGACTGACAGTCCTGGCGATGACACGCTTTATGACATCAACGAATATCTGCGCAAATGATATCGATTGCAAACTGCCGGTCACTCATTGACACTATACTCTTCAGGTATTTCACCTGATCCCGCTGCCCGGGGATCTTCGTCCCGGCATGAAGGAGATAACAATGAAACTTGAATACGATGTTGTAGAAGATGTTTACGACGATACCACTCACATCAGGACCATGACCGAACAGGCAGCGTTGCCGTCCGGGGAGTGGCTGGTCAGAACTACATTATATACACCGCATCATATCAGCATGGATGTCACACACATTCGGGGTAAGAAGAACAGGAAGCGCCTGTTCAAGGCACTGCGCTAAACAGTCACTGCCCGCAGCCTTACACTGACAGGCCATTTCCGGGCGCATGGCTGGCAGCCGGCAGCAAGGATTCAACTAGCCGGGCGGCCTGGATGATCCCGGATGGATGCATCCCCTGGCGCGCCTCTGTGGCAAGCAGCGCCCTCACCTGCGGCGCAAAAGTGCCCTGATAGAATTGCTCACGCGTCATCTGCTCGAGATGACCATACTGCTTCGCCCAGCGATTCAGCACCGCCGTTTCCGGCCAGTCCGGGCGTTCAATACTGAGCAGCGGCACGGCATTGCACACGGCCTCGGCATAGGTGCCATAACCTGGCTTGGTGAGAACCACGTCGACCGAGGCCAGCACGTCAATAAACGACATGGCCACTGTGCTCACGTCAAGGAGATCATCCCGCTGCAGTGGTCCAACAGCCGTGGTAAACAGCCACACCGTGTTTTCCAGGCGCGGCCACCGCTGCAGCGGCATGTCGGTGGCGATACCGCCCAGCGCGACCAGCACAATATTCACATGCTTCGGAATACCGTAGTGTTCACATAAAGAAAGCTTCTGCCGAATGCCGCAGCGCGCGACAGGCCCGATTGCATGGATGTTATCCAGTTGCGGCATTGGCATGGCAGGTTGTGGTGCGAGAAACATGTGTGCCGACCGGTAGCCCGTCATCATCTGTGCGCGGATTCGCCTGTCTGTGCGATCACCCTGGCAATAGGCCGCGTAGATATCCGCCCAGTTTAGCGAGCACATCCCTATTGCCGCTGTCTCGAGTTGCGCGGCAGCCGCGAGAATACGGTAGGGAATATCTGCCAGCACGACATCCGGGTTTAACTGCCGCAGCATTTCAACATCCTGCTGCAGACCGCTATCCCAGTTATCATGAAACGCACGGTAAACCTGTTGTGACGATGGCACGTCGACTTCCCAGGCATTGAACATCTGCAACACCGGATCCAGCTCAACACAGTGGTAGGCAAACGGCCTATCAAGCCTTGTTGCCACCACGTCCCGTGGCAGCACAGTGCAGACACTCACCCTCAGGTCAGGCATGTCCTCCCACAGGGTGTTCACGACAGGCGCACACTGTGCCAGATGCCCGTATCCATGCCCTGAAAGGGCCAGTAATAAATGCGCTGACTGCATATCCGGACAGGCTAGCCGCTCTCAGGCAACAGCCTCTCCATCAGGTAACCCAGGCAATCCTGGCGAATGATGCGCTCATCGAGGGTGAACATAGACGGCATCAGGGGTCGCGCAGTGACCAGTGCATTGTCTTTGATGGTGAAATAGCGATCGCAAACTGACTGGCCGTTTTCATCCCGTACATCCAGGGTAACACCGGCACCCGGCTTCACCCGGCCCAACCGGGTACTGGCGGGCAGTTCCCTGAAGTTCAGATGATCGATATTGCCGACAAGTTGTAAATCCACAGCGGCCTCATCAAAACCAAAGCTGACCGCACCCGGTATCTTCACTGTAGCGACCGTGTGAAACAGTTCGATATCGTGCGATGGCACCGGGTGCTCGGGTAATTCATTCAGATGCAAACAGGCGTCGATGTAATCACGTGCATGCGCGAGGCCATACTCCTGATCCGGCTTGCCGCACTCGATGGTCACCGCCGGACACACGCAGGACATCGCCATGGATTGCACACCGAGCGGCCGGATGAAATACACCACCGTGCGACTGAACAGTGACGCAAGGTGCAGAAACTGGTTGTCTACCCGGTTTATACAGGCGTAGTGGGGATTAATGCCGGTATTGTTGTGGATATCGATACTGGCAAAGGCACTGCGCTGCCGCATACTGTCCACTACCTGCTGCATCATAGTGGCTTCTGCTGCATCCGGGTTGTCCGTTCCCGGCCAGACACGGTTAAAGTCCGACTGCCCGTCGAGGAACCGCAATCCCTGGCTGGCAGCCTTCACGTTAGCGTAAAAAATTGACAGCGCCCGTGGCAATTCCCGATCCTGATAGCGCCGCAGCAGTGCCTGCACTGCATAATACCCGGTACCCTCATTGCCATGGGAGAGCACGGTAATGAACAGCGGATCACGGCGTCTCCCCGGCAGGTGTAACAGGGTTGGCGCACCCAGCAGGGCTTCAAGCCCCTCCAGTGGGGTGTCCAGCAGCCCCTCGGGCAGGTTCTGCGTCTCATTCAGCATCATGATCAGGTCGATATGCTTCGGGAAATATCAGATTATGACAGACCCCATTCATGAACCGGTAGCTTGCTGTCCTGATTGAGCCGGTACGCCTGTGTCATTGCGGCCAGGTCATTATCATGCTGCGAAGCATAGGCACGCTGCCACACCGCCCCGGTCTGACCGTTGCGTATACGGCACTCGATCACTCCGAGATAGCGGTCAATATCCTGCGCATCAATCTCCAGTTGTTGCAGGCCGCGGCGTGCCAGCGGCAGTAACTGCCATTGCAGCAGGCTCTGAACCGTACCGCGCGTCCCATCCAGCCAGGTAATATGCGCACCCAGTCCCTGTTGGGCAGCCGTATAGAAATTATCGCGCGCAACAGCAAAGTCCAGCTGTTGTTCAGGCGCAGTGTCTGCTGTCATCAGTGCCTGCATCAGACCATAATACAATGCCGCGTTTGCCATCATGTCCAGAATCGTGGGGCCGCCAGGCACCACCCGATGCTCGATACGCAAGTGCGGGATGCCGTCATAATCGAAACCGATCAGGGGCCGATTCCAGCGCCAGATGGTGCCATTATGCAAGCGCACATGTGACATCTGCTCCAGGCCGTCATGGAAATGCATCGGTAGCAGGATGGGATAATGCTGCTCGTTTTCAATAAAGCACTCGAGGATGGAGTCCCGCACATAACCGGAACCGAAGGTAACCCTGCGCAGCGGCCCGTGGCTGGCACCGGCAAAACCACCCACCGAGACCGACTGCTCGAACAACGGGATACGGGTCTCATTCCACAGCTCGTGACCGAAAAGGTAGGGCGAATTGGCCGCAACCGCCACCATCGGCGCAGAGATAATCATCGAGGCATTGTAGGCGCGGCTGGCATTATCCGGATGTACCTTGAGATGCAACTGGAAGGAGGTGGTCGCCGCTTCAAGCATGACACTGTTATGCGCAATACTGAGATGCTCGCGCCCACTGATATCGAGCTCCAGCGGCCTGCCCTCTCGCAAACGCAGCACCTGCTCATTCAACGCCCGGTAGCGTTTCAGATCCGACATGTTTGCCTGCGTGAGTTCGCTTTCCTGCAAGGTCGGCAGGATACCGATCATCATCAGGTGCGCATGCATTTCCGCCGCACATGTTATGCACTGATGCCAGGTGGCACCCAGACTGGCCTCAAAACGGCTGAATGCAGAGCCCCACAAGTGCTGGGGATGGTCATTCAATTCGACATTGAAACGCGCCAGTTCCGGCACCACCATGGGGTTGTTCAGATTTTTCAGAAAGATGTCATTGAGCGGTGCCGGTCGCGACTGGCTGTCCACCAGCCAGGCCTCAAGCTCATACCCCCCCATGCGATCCCGCGGTGAAAAGGCACGGGAGGCAAACCATTCACTCAGCAACGCTGTCTCCGCACGCAAACGTGCTGCGTACTCCACGAAATCTTCGGGAGTAAAACGTGCTGCTTCGATTTCCTGGCCCATGGCTGCCTAACGACTGTTCCGGGCTGCTATCATTATCACATCAAGTCCTCAAGCCTGTCTCGACTGCGTTATTGCAGGTTGATCACCACCCGGTTGACGGCTTCCAGTCGCTCGGGTGTGCCAACATCAAACCAGCTGCCGCGATAGTGTTCACCGCTCACCTGCGCGTCATCCATGGCCCGTCTTAACAGGGGAGCCAGGGGAAAGCCCCCCGCGGTACATTCAGAAAACAGCGCCGGTCGATAGACAGCGATGCCACTGAAAGTCAGCATTGCCGGCCCCTTTGATGAAAGCAAACCCGCTGACAGGGAAAAGTCACCTTGCGGGTGTTGCTTGGGATTGTCGACCATGACCAGGTGCGCCAGGCCGTCAGGTCGTGACGGCAGCAAGTCAAAGGCAAAGTCAGTCCAGATATCACTATTCACCACCAGAAAGGGGTCACTGCCCAGCAGGGGCAACGCATTGAAGATTCCGCCCCCCGTCTCCAGCGCGCCGCCCGTTTCCGGCGAATAGCTGATATTTACGCCGTAGGCATGACCATTACCCAGCGCCTTTTCGATCAGTTCACCAAGGTGTGCGTAATTGATGACCAGTTCGGTAATTCCGGCCCGCGCCAGGGCGTGCACATGACGCTCGATCATCGTTTGCCCGCCAATGCGCAGTAACGGCTTGGGGGTGGTATCGGTGAGCGGACGCATGCGTTCACCGCGCCCGGCTGCGAGAATCATTGCTTTCATGAATACAATCCTGTGTAGTGTCCGGCTAGGCGCATGAGTCATCAACCCAGCCGCGGGTATGCCAGCATATCAGTTCGGAAAACAGCTGTATGTGGGACGCGTGGTCATTCAGGCATTCGATATAAGCATATCGTTCACCGCCTGCCTCAAGGAAAATATCGCGATTCTCCATCGCCACCTCTTCCAGCGTTTCCAGACAGTCGACACTGAATCCTGGGCACAGGACGTGAATATTGCGGACGCCCTCCTTGGCAAGCGTCTCGAGCGTGTGGTCGGTATACGGCTGCAACCACTGCTTGGGACCGAGGCGCGACTGGAAACTCAACTGCCAGCGATCTCCTGGCAATTCAAGGGCAGCTATCAGCAATGCTGCGGTTTTATAGCACTGCTGTGCATAGGGATCACCGGCATCGACATATTCCTGCGGTATGCCATGAAATGACAGCAGCAGCTTGTCCGGTTCCCCGTTGACTGACCAGTAACGGCGTACGCTCCCGGCCAGTGCACCGATATAGGCAGGATGGCGGTGAAAATCATTGATAAAGCGCAGCTCGGGCAACGCCCGCCAGCGGCGTAATTCGTCTGCAACAGCATCGACAATTGCGGCCGTGGTGGTCGCCGAATACTGCGGGTAGAGTGGCAAAACCAGCATGCGGTTGGCACCCGCCGCACGCAATTCCTCTAGTCCCGCCGCGATCCCCGGCTTACCGTAACGCATGGCGAGTGCTACTTTTACCGGGTGGCCTTGCTGCGTATCCAGCAGTGTCTGCAGCGCCGCATGCTGTTTTCTGGAAATCACCAGCAAGGGCGAACCCGCCTCGGTCCAGATCTTCGCATAGGCTGTTGCGGAACGGCGTGGCCGGGTCGTCAGTATCACCAGGTTAAGCAGCAGCCACCAGACAGGACGCGGCACTTCCACCACCCTCGGGTCCCAGAGAAATTCCCTGAGATAGCGGCGCACATCGGCAACCGAGGGTGAATCCGGCGTCCCGAGGTTAACCAGCAGCACACCCAGTGGAGCCGTATCATCTTCAGGGTGTTCTATTATGTCGCTGTCCATCAATCTCCAGTCATCCTGCTACCGAGACAACGCTTCATGTCCTGTTCCTGTACCGGGTGTTGCAATACCGCGTAAACAGGGAACAGTGTGCTTAACTTGTCAACGTACTGCAGTTCTGCCTTATCCACCATGATGATGAGGTCACTGTCACTGGAGTACTTCTGCAGACTGTACAGAAATACATCCAGATTACTGACATTAACACCGGCATAATTATTACCATAGCCGTACATGAATTCCGCGACCACTATATCGGGTATGCTGGATTTCAGAGCACTGATGGCCTTGCGCAATGAGCCGAAGCGGAATTCACGCAGCCCGAGCTGTCGGTACAGAGAGGAGAAGTCCGGGTGCAGCGGCGATTCAACAATCGAAAAAAGAATGCTATTCGGCATGGATCCGTTCTCTGGCTGTGACATTCATTGCATTCAGCTGACGACTCCGCATGTATGTCCTATCGTACCGAATTCCTGATCATTCAGGAAACACTGTCATGTTGTCCCCCTCCTGCCACTGCGGGTACTTCTTCATCACCCGGGCAAACAAGGCTGAATCGAGAAAAGTATTCAACCAGGCATGCAGTCGCGGATAGGGGCGGCCGTCAAACCAGGGCTTGTCGACCAGCGCAAACTGTCGCACAAACGGAAAGATGGCGACATCAGCCATGCCCATGCGCTCACCCAGCAGCCAGCCATGCGGCTGCAGGTGCTGCTCCAACTGCTGCAGGAAACATTCAGCCTCGGAACGATACACGCTGGCCGGATGTTGCGGATAGCGATCGGCATACTTGTAGTGATCGAGGTGCTGCTTGAATGACTGGTCGTTTTCATCGATCAGGCGGTCAAGCGCTTGCTGCGTGTCATCCCCTGCGGCTGGCATCCACTGTAGCGGGTCGTTTCTCGCCAGCGCCCATGCCATAATATCCCGGCTTTCATCAATAACACGTCCGTCCGTGAGCACCAGTACCGGCACAGTGCCCTTCGGTGAATGCGCCAGCAATGACGCTGGCATCTGGCGTAGCAACACTTCACGCAGTTCGACCTGGATGCCACTACCGGCAAGCGCCATCCGTGCCCGCATGGCATAGGGACAACGGCGAAACGAGTAGAGGACAGGAATATTAATTTCCATCGGACACACTCAAGTACTTAAACTAAATAACAATATTACTCACTTATTATACTGACTGTCTGGTGGCACCCTAATCTGACCAACAGCCAGCCAGCCGAACATTGCAGCGGCCCTGCTCACGGGCACAAGACGCTGTACCAGGGTGTATTATTGGCTGAAAACATGCTATATTTGGGATGTATTTCCCATTTTTTATCGACCACCCGTTTCTTGGTCATTTCTGAACACAGAGCAAAACTTATGACAAACTTATCCCCGCTGCGCAGACTCAGGCGAGCCCTTGCCGCAACCCTGCTCTTGTCCTCGCTGACCACACCACTCCTTGCTGTCCCCCTGAGCGATAGTGATTATGCCGTGCTTTCCGCCAACGATCTGGGCATGCACTGTGCGGATCTGGACTACAAGATTTTCAGCATCCTGCCACCCTTCAATGTTGTACATGCCCAGGTCATCCGCCTGGGTGATGCCGGTCGTCTGCCCAAGCTGATGAATGACCGGCGCATTGAAGTGGTCTACTCGGCCACCTCAAGCCCCAATGACCCGGCGGGTGCGAACTCTATCAATACCACCAGCAGAAACCTGCCATCGGTATTTAAAACAAACTTCTGGCAAGAAACCAGCAAAAAAGTCGACCTTCCCGGCAGCGAGGAACAACAAACCCTGGGCGGTCGATCTTATAACCCGCTCTACCCGAGTGTCCTTGCCGCTGCCCTGCTGGATCCGCCCGTTGACCTTTCATTCGCCTGCAGAAACGCGGACGCTGCAGACCCCGCCGCGTCCACGGGTTGTCCCAGCATCCTGCAGGTCTTCGAGGCACTGTCAGTCGATATGGGACTGCCGGTACCTGATCTTGTTGATCTCGCAGACGGCACCCTGGTCGTCGACCAGCAAAGAATGCCTGGCTTGAAAAACCAGCAGCGGCCTTTCAAACGCTTTGTCAATGAGCAACCGTTCTTTAGCGGCTTCGGCTTTGGCCAGACCATCCCGAAAGCCAAATGGTGGGCAGCTGAAGGCATTCCGATCTTACCCATTGATAATGCTGGCAATACAAACGCCTACCCACTGATGACGGTCGCCGCCCGGGGTAAAAGCGACGGTGCCACCCTGGCCAGCCTGGATGTGGTGCTGCCGGTTGCAGCGGAGGCCAATTGCCTGAACTGCCATGCCGATATCAACGACACTGGTAACGGCTCCGCAAGCAACTTTGCCAGTATCGATTTCGAAGTTGCTGTGGCGAGCGATGCACCCGGCCCGGAGAAACTGAACAACGCAGCGAAGCTGAACATTCTGCGCCTGCACGACGCCAAGCACGGCATGAAATACCAGAAGTGGAGCAAGACAGGCAGACTGGTCGATGCCCATTGCGATACCGGCACCAATGCTGAGAGCAAGAACTGCCTCGCCAAGACACGTAAGGTGCAATGCTCCCGCTGCCACTACTCGCCGGCACTGGACCTTGCACAGGTCGGACCGGTGGATGAGCCGGCACTCTATAACGTCGGCAGGCAACAGACCCGTCACGTCACCATGTCACGCGCCATGCATGCACACCACGGCAAGACGGGACTGTTTCCGGACATGCCCCCCGCCGACGACACGCGCCGTACCGCCAGCCAGGACTCCAGGCCGGTGAATGATTTTGAACGCGGCGTACTGGAAGACAGCTGCTACCAGTGCCATCCCGGCAGTGACACGCAATGCTTGCGTGGCGCGATGTTTTCAGGTGGCGTGGTCTGCCAGGACTGCCACGGCAATATGGCCGAAATCGGCAATGACTTTTCAATGCGCGTATCGCATACCAACCCGGGTGATTTTATCGTTGACGGCTCACTGCGGGTTCCCTGGGCGAGCGAGCCGGCGTGCCAATCATGCCACACCGGGGACGCCATGAACCCGCGCCACCCCGCCGGTGCCCTCGTTTCTTCGGACAAGCTGCGCCTGCTGCAGGCGTACACACCCGCATTGCTTGAGGTCCCCGATGTAGGGTCGGTACCGGTCGCACACATGATCCAGTCCCCCGACTCACCCTTCGCGGAAAACCAGGGCGTGAATGCTGACGGTGACAGCGTCAGCACGCTGTACCGCCTCAGCATCGGGCATGGCGGGGTCAAATGCGAGGGCTGCCATAACAGCACGCATGCCATCTGGCCGGTGAAGAACACATTCTCGAATGACAATATCGCTGCGAAACAACTACAGGGACACACCGGTACCCTTGTCGAATGTAGCAGTTGTCACGGCAACAACAGTTTCAGCATCGACGATTTCAAAAACAACCTGACAGCAGACGGCCGCATGAAAGGCCCCCACGGTATGCACCCGGTAAACGATCCCATGTGGACGGGGAATCACGAGGAGGTCGACGGGGGCAACAACCGCAACGCCTGCCGTTCCTGCCATGGTGTTAATGGCGAGGGAACGGTGCTGTCAAGAGTGGCAGATATCCGCGTATTTGAGTGTGATGATACCGGCCGGCCCGGCTGCAATGAATCTGCAAATGGCAAGACCATCACCCTCAACAAGGGTACGCAAGTCTCCTGTACGTTATGCCACGACAATTACATCAATGGCGAGGACGACTAGATAAGCACCCTCAGACCGCGCTGACGGCGCGCAGCGATCAACCGGGGAACAATCCGGTTGATCGCTGCGGATTACTGACCCGCCGCCATACCCGGCCACAACCTGATGGCCAGAAACAGGAAACAGGCCGCCAGGATGACATTGCCGACAATCACCACTAGCAAGGGCGTTTGCATCCCGTCCTTGAGAATCATGTTGATGCCGACGCCCGCACCAATCGCGGTCACAAAGAATCCGAACTCGTTGACGATCAACATCGTCAGCAACGGCAGTGCATAACTGGCATTAGGCGACAGTACGCCCGAGGACAACAGGCCAGCTGCAACCAGCAGACCCAGCCCCAGTGCCAGCCACGGAAAGGTTAACTTGCCCATCGTGTACCTCGGCTAGATAAATTCACGGCAGAAAGCCATTATCTTCAAGTTGCCGGTCATGAAGCTTGCCCAGCAGCAGTAGCGCAACAATGGCCCCTGTCAGCGCAAAGGCCATATCCGACTGTGTATCCCAGACATAACCCTGTGTCCCGAGGAACGCCTCGGCGGGACCACCGACCATTTCAGCCACGGCCCATTCTACCAGTTCGTAAAATGCGCTGACTGCCAGGCAAAAACACACCACCAGGAAATCAAGCCATGCCCTGCCGTTGATCACGTCCTTGCGCAACAGGATCTCGCGCGCGACCATTGCGGGGATAAATCCCTGGGCAAAATGCCCGAGCTTGTCATAATTGTTGCGCGCCAGTCCGAAGGCATCCCTTATCCAGTCAAACAACGGCACTTCGGCATAGGTATAGTGCCCGCCTACCATGAGAATGATGCAATGCACCAGGATCAGGGTGTAAACCAGGCCGGTCAGGGGGAATGATTTTCGTGTCGCGAGCAGCACCAGTAGCGCAATGAGTGCGGGGGCCACCTCCAGGAACCAGGTAAAGGTGTCAAACGGCCGGATCGCCGACCATGCAAAAACCAGCGCAAAGATTGTCAACCACAGTCTGTTCATCAGATTCCTGTTGATCCCTGGCAGCGTAACGGCCGACGGCGACGGTCAACTGTCCCGGGCGAGGCGATTCAACACCTCGGTATCGACAAAACGTCCAAACACTGCCAGTTCATCATAGCGGTCCGCCACCTCGACCACGTAGCCGAGTGTGCGGGGAATATCCTGCAGGTAGCCGGCCTTGCCATCCCGATGCTTGAGGCGGGCAAAGATTCCGGCCGCCTTCAGGTGCCGTTGCATGCCCATCAGGTCAAACCAGCGCAGATATTGCTGCGGGTCATCATGTTCAGACTGCAGGATACCGGATTGCAGGGCAAGCTCCAGATAACCTAGCGCCCAGTCCTCGACGCGTGCACGCGGCCAGTCAATGTAGCAGTCTCGCAGCAATGAAACCAGATCATAGGTCACCGGCCCGATAACAGCATCCTGAAAGTCCAGTATGCCCGGGTTGTTCATGCCGGTGCGCATCAGATTACGTGAATGATAATCACGGTGCACACAGACGCGCGGCTGTGCCAGTGCATTCTCCGCCAGCAACCGGAACGCCGAATCGATCATTGCAGTTTGCGCAGCGTCCGGTGACAAACCCAGGTGCCTGCCCATCAGCCACTCACGGCTCAATTCCATTTCACTCAGCAACAGCGCACGGTCATAGGCCGGCAAGCCGGCGTTATCCGGTGCACAGGCCTGCAGGGTTGCCAGTGCCCCGAGCGCATCCCCATAGAGGCGCTCAACCGTCTCTTCCTCGAGTACATCCAGGTAGGGCGTACTGCCAAGGTCGGAGAGCAGCAGGAACCCCTGTTGCAGGCTATCATCGATGACCTCGGGAACATTCAGCCCCAGATCAAAAAACATTTTCGATATCCTGATAAACGGCCGCGAGTCCTCTTTTAGTGGTGGCGCATCCATCACCACATAGCTGGTACCTTCATGAAGCACACGAAAGTAGCGCCTAAAACTGGCATCGGCGGAAGCCGGCTGCAGCGTGTACTCAGTGAAATCAAGTTCATTTTCCAGCCAGTGTTTCAATTGTTGCAGTCGTTCGCTCACGCTACGGGTTCCTGTTTGAGGGTCATGATGGGACCTGTTCAGATTGAATTATCACTACCTGCCTTGAATCTTTCGCGCAGCCTTGCGCTCACATGTTCACGCATGTCATCGGCAATCATGTAAAAGCACGGTAACGATATGAGGATAACAGCCGTTGCAAACAGCAGCCCGAAACCAAGGCTGACAGCCATCGGGGACAGGAAGGCGGTCTGCCCGGTGGCAAAGAATATCAATGGCGAGATCCCCAGGAAGGTGGTGATACTGGTAAGCAGTATGGGACGAATACGCACCCGCCCCGCTTCGACCATGGCCTCGGTTCGCTCCATGCCTTCAGCGCGCATGCGCTTGGCGAAATTCACGAGGATCAGCGAATCGTTGACGACGATGCCGGTCAGGGCGAGAAAGCCGATGGCCGAAAGGAATTGCAGGTTATAGCCAAACAGCATGTGCCCGAAGACCACACCGATGGTACCGAAGGGAATGGCAAACATGACGATCAGCGGGTCCAGCATGGAACGGAACAGTGCTGCCAGGATAAAGAAGATGATAGCAGTGGAAATCAACAGCGCATCGCGCATACCACTGAAGGACTCGGATGCATCTTTCTTCTCGCCCAGGAAAATCAGCTCGTAGCCTGGCAGCCGCGTTTCCAGATCGGCAAACTCGGCACGCAGCAATTCGGTAACCTCCAGCGGTGTGGCCACCTGGCTATCCACCTCGGCCGTCACCAGACCAAGACGCTGGTTGTCGCGCCGGCTGATGGTATTCATGGCTCGCCCTGCCGTGATCTCCGCAACATCGCCGAGATACACCAGCCGGCCATCATCGAGCACAATGGGCAGACGTTTCAGGTCACTGCCACGACGAATAACCTCCGGGTAAATCACGCGCACCGGCGCACGCTTGTTGCCCAGCGTGATCTGCACGGCTTCGACCCCGAGAAAACCGGTACGCACGGCATCGGCGAGGTCACTCTGGCTGATGCCCAGTTCCCTGCCACGCGCATTCAGGGAATACTGGTACTCGAGCTTGCCACCCTCGAGGTTCTGGCGCACATCATGCACCCCGGGCAGGCGCTGCAGGTAATCGACCATGCGTGTCGCCTGCTGGCGTAAAACATTCACATCCGGACCGCTCACACCCACTTCAATATCAGCACCCGCGGGCCCGCCCTGCGGTCGCTGGATGGCAATGCGGCTGATACCCGTGATCGCCTGCAGCTTTACCCGCAGTTCATTGATAATGTCCTCGGTCGGACGCACGCGCGTCCCTTCCCATGCAAGGTTCAGACTCACCAGCGGCGAAATGAAGCGCTCGATAAAGCCTTCCGGCTTCGTCTTCTTCAGGTCAATCACCAGCTGTATATAGTGGCTACCAATCTCGAATCGATTGAAGTCGATGAAGCTCACGCCCACATTGGTTAACAGGGTGCTGAGTTCGTCATCGGCAAGCGATTCCAGCACGACCCGTTCCATCTGCGAGGCAAGCTCTGCGGTATCTTCAAGGCTGTAGGTCTGTGGCGCTTCCGCATTGATAAAGAACTGCCCGACATCGACATTGTCAAACAACTGGAAAGGGATCCGGGTTGTCGCGTAGACCAGCGTAATAATCAACACGGCAATGCTCAGCAGCGTCACAAAATAGCGGTTTTTCAACGCCCAGCGTAACCAGCCTATGTAATGTTCCAGCAGCGCGCTCCAGTCAACACGGCGTTCATGCGTCTTCCTGCTGGCCTGCCGGGTATGCAGCATCTCTGCGGCATGCGAAGGTAACACCGCGAAGGCCTCCCACAGTGATCCCAGTAGCGAGGCACTCACCACCACGGGAATCACGGCAATGAATGCGCCCATGATCCCCTTGATGGCAAACATCGGCATAAACGCGGCAATCGTGGTTGCCGTGCTCGCCATGACCGGCCAGAACACCTCACGCGCACCGATGCGCGCTGCCTCCGGCGCCGGCTTGCCCATCTCCATATGCCGGTACATGTTCTCCGTGACAATAATCGCATCATCAACAATCAGACCCAGCGCGATGAGAAAGGCAAACAGCGATATCATGTTAATGGTATAACCCAGGTAAAATATCGCAATTACCGCAAACAGAAAGGATACCGGGATGCCCATCGCGGTAATCAGGGCAACACGAAAGTTCAGGAACAGGTACAGCGACAGCAGCACCAGGAACAGACCGACCAGCCCCGAGGATTTCACCGTATTCAACCGGTTTTTGACATATACCGACAGGTCGTTGTACAGCCCAACCTCTATGGTTGGTGGCAGCTCTGTTCTCAGCTGCGCCGCGAATTCCCGCACGGCATCCGCGACAACGATGGTCGAGGCATCCGCGGTTTTCGTCACCGTCAGATTGACGGCCGGGCGGCCGTTGAAGCGGCCGATGGTTTCCGCTTCTTCCAGCCGCAACTGGACTTGGGCAATCTCGCCGAGCAGCAACTGACCACCGCGTTCATTACTGCGCACGGCAATGCCGGTAATCGCCTGTGGATCCGGCGCCACGCCCTTGCCGCGCAACAGGATATCTCCTTCACTGGCTTTCAATGAGCCACCCGGCAGGTCGCGAAGGTTACCGCGAACGGCCTGCAGCACCTGTCCGAGCGAGACCTTGTGTGCCGCCAGCTCGAACGGATCGACCTCGACCCACAACTCCCACTCGCGGTTACCGGCCACGCCGACACTGGCAACGCCCGGTATTTTTGCCATGCGCTGCTTGATAATATCTGCCTGGTCATAGAGATAGCCACGCGAGACGTCACCGTAGAGGCTCATACTGATAACCGGGAATCGCGCCTTGATGCGCATCAACTCCGGTTCCTCCGCCTCGTCAGGCATATCGGTAATCTGGTCCAGTGCGGTCTGCGCATCACGCATGTACTGGTCAACATCGGTGCCGGATTTCAGCTTGATAATGACACTGCCCATGCCCTCATGACTGGTCGAGCTCATGACATCGATCTCAGGCATGCCCTCGAACTGTTCCTCGACCGGGATGATGACCTGGCGCTCAACCTCCTCCGGAGAGGCACCCTCGAACTTCACCGAGACACTCACGGCATCCAGTTCCATGGACGGGAACATTTCCTGGGGCATGGAATTCCAGGACAACACACCGAGAATCAAGACGATCACCAGCGACAGGTTGGTAATCAGCGGGTTATTGATTGAAAAGCGGATCAGTGGCATGAACGTCAGGATCTGCGCTGTGGAGGCTGCCTATTCAGTGGCCGCGTCAAGGACCTGCACCTGTTGCCCGTGACTGAGCGCCGCGACATCGCGTGTCACCACACGATCACTCGCTGCCAGCCCCTGCAACACAATCTGCAAACCATCCACCCGCTCACCCGGCTTGACATCAACCTGCTGCAGCGTATTGCCATCGACAAGGAACACGGATGCCCTGCCCTCGTCGAACAACACTGCAGTCGAGGGAACCGCCGTGACCCCGAGCATCTCACGTAATGGCAGCCGCACTTGTGCAACCTGCCCCGGCCTGGCCTGGTCACCGGCAATGCGCACTCGCAGCGCATGGGTAAAGGTGTCCGGGTTTGGATCAATCTGCAGGGCAATAACCTCGCCCGCAACCTGCACGCCATTGACCTCAACCGTGACGATCTGGCCCAGCACCAACGACTGCGCAATATTACCACGCACCTCGACATATAAATCCAGCGAGGCGGCATCGACCAGAACAGCAACGGCCTGGCCCGGGGTCACATAATCGCCGACCTGCGCATTGACCGCGTTGACGGTACCCGCGAACGGTGCCGGCAATTGTGTGCGCCGCAGGTTACGTGCTGCCCGATTGCGGGCGGCCTCCTTCAGGGCCAGGCGTGATTCGGCAGAGGCGACGCTCGATTTGAGCTGCGCCACCTCTGATTCAAGCTGGATCAACTTGATGCGGGTTTCATCGAGCCGCGACTGTGACACCAGGGAATCCTTGCCCAGTTTCAGGAGACGCTCGAGATCGTTATTCTGTAGCGTATAATTGTTCCTGGACAACTTCAGTAATTCGCGATCGCGCTCAATATTGCGAGCTTCCTGCGCCAGCTGTGCCTCGGCCTCGGCGAGTGCGTCTTCATAGTCACCGGAGGCCAGTATCAAGAGCGGTTCACCTGCCTGCACGGTTTGCCCGGGCTCGACCGGACGTGCAGACACCTGGCCGGCCAGTTCAAAATGCAGCGCAGTCTTGCGTGCCGGTTCCAGCCGGCCACTGACGGTTTCCGCGGGTACCAGGTCATGCAAACCGACCGTCATCACCCGGACAACCGGTACAATGGCCTGTTGCAGCTCGGGATTTTCATCAGGCACCGTCAGCAACAGCAGAATTGCAAACCCGGCGAGGCCCGCCAGTATGTAGAATTGAGCACCTGATTTGATGGATAACACACTGATTATAAAATATTTGAAGTTACGGCCATTGTATGCGATTTTACCTCGCGCCTGCCAGCGAGCCGGCTGGCATGAATCAACCTGACACAGCTTCCCGATGATCACTAGTGGCATGACTGCAACACGCTTCTTCCACGACACCCGGAATTGCCCGGGGTGGTGACACATACGTCCATGCGGCTGCTGTCTGCCGTCTCGTTGCTGGTACTGTATTCAGCCGTTATCGCCGCCGATCCCTGGCAGTGCGGCATCGAGGCAAGCGGTCTGTGGGAATGCGTCGCCACGCGCCCCGAGCCGGAAACTGAAACCGGAATGCCGCCCGCAGCGAGTAATACGCCCGGAAGCCGTCCGGAAGACGAGGCGTCTGCAACAGAACCTGCCGGGACACCCGCCACATTACAAACAGCACCCACGCCCCCACACTCAGCGCCGCCAGGTGGTACCCCACTGTTTCCGGTCACGACGCCACAGTCTGGTACACCACCTGCGGTCGTACCTGACGACCCGCCCGAACCGGCACCAGAACCTGCCGGGATACCCGCTGAGCCACGATCAGGATCGACCGCTACACCAGCCGCGGCATCTGCACCAGCAGGTGGCACACCATTGTTTCCAACCACGGCTGCGCATGGAGCGACACCGCCCGTGGTCCGGTCCGACAGCCCGGCAGAACCGGTATCGGCAATGGGATCACCCGGCGAGGCCATGAATCAGGCACCTGATGCAACAGAACATACAGCCGTCACGGCCGAAACAGTAGCGCCACCGGACACCACCGCGCCGCCTGTAGCGTCCGCTGCAACTGATCAGGCCGGGCAGGAAGATCAGGCAGCCATTGCAATGGCAACAGCCCCGTCAGCAGCCACCGATGCCAGTGACAGCAGCGCTGATGAAGAGCTGCAGTACTCACGCTGGGCAATGTGCCCACCGGTAGACTATCGCCGCGTGGAGACACCGACATCCGAGACGGGTGCGATCGAGTTACAGGCCGATGCAGCCCAGTCCCGCGAAAGCAACATCTTTACCCTGGAGGGTAACGCAGTTGCACAAATGGACTGGAAACGGCTGGAAGCGGACCGCCTGGCCTATCATAAGGAAGAAGGACGCATTGATGCCACGGGCAACCTGCTCTACACCTCGCCTGAGGTATTGATTAACGGAGACCGCGGCACATTCTACCCGGACACAGATAGCGGCGATATCGAGCAGGCCACTTATGCCCTGCCGGAAATGCATGCACGCGGCACCGCCGGCTCCGTGAAACTCGATGGACGTGACTGGCAGACCCTGAAGGATGTGTCCTACACGACATGTCCGATCGACAGCACCGACTGGGAGATTTTTGCCAAACACGTCGACCTTGACCAGGAGGACGGCACGGGTACGGCACGCAATGCCAAGGTAGAGCTCAAGGGAGTCCCGGTGCTGTACACACCCTACCTGAGCTTCCCGCTGGATGACCGTCGCAAATCGGGCTTGCTGTTTCCCAAGGTCGGCACTACCGAAGAGACCGGCCTCAACATCAGTACACCTGTGTACTGGAACATTGCGCCCGACAAGGATGCCACCATTGTGCCGCGCTACATGAGTACACGGGGCCTTATGCTGGGTGGTGAATTCCGCTATTTGAACCGCACCAATAGTGGCGAATTCACTGGCGAATACCTGCCTTCGGATAACAATTTTGACAACAAGAACCGCTACCTGGTTGGCTTTAATCACAGAGGAAGCCCACGGCCGCGTCTGGAGACAGCCATCAGGGCCAGCAAGGTTTCAGATGACTTCTATTTTGACGATTTTGGCACCAACCTGGTTGAAACCAGCCAGGCCAACCTGGAACGCACCGCCACAGCAGCCTATCACGGCCGCGGCTGGAATATGGGCCTCATGGTGCAGAACTTCCAGACCATCGACCCGACAATTTCACCTACCAGTCGACCCTACGAGCAATTACCAACCGTTGTGCTCGACGTTGCACCGGCACGCCGCTTGCTTGGCCTGAAATTTGAAGCCGGTGCCGAGGCAAATAAATTCAAGCACAGCGGGGATGTACTGGTTGAAGGCAGCCGGTTTGACATCCAGCCTAGACTAAGCCTGCCCGTGTACCGTCCGGGCTGGTATGTTGACCCGTCGGTCAGCGTACGCTACACGGCCTATAACCTCGACAAAAACAATGAGGGTCCAAACGATAATCCGTCACGTACCACCCCGGTTGTCAGCATCGATGCCGGCACCTTTTTTGAACGCACCACTCGCTGGGGTGAAACCGATTTCGTACAGACACTGGAACCGCGACTGTTTTACCTGTATGTCCCCTATGATAACCAGGATGAGATCCCGGTTTTTGATACCGGCGAATATGATTTCAATTACTGGACCCTGTTCCGGGAAAACCGCTTCAGCGGACCAGACCGCATGGGTGATGCCAACCAGCTGGCGCTGGCGCTGACGTCACGCTTCCTCAATCCTGCCAGCGGCATACAACAGCTCAGTGTCAGCGTTGGATCACTGCTGTACTTCCGTGACCGCGAGGTCACACTGCCCGGTGAGCCTGTAGAAACCAGTCGCAGCTCCAGCATCATCGGCGAATTGTCACTGGGACTGACGCGTAACTGGAGTGCCAGGGCGGAGACACAATGGAACCCGTACGACTCGCAGTCAGAACTCAACAGCGTTCACCTGCAATACCGCAAGGGTGCGCGGCAACTGGTCAACCTCGCCTATCGTTACCGCAGGGGTATACAGGATCAAACAGACATATCGATGCTCTGGCCCCTTGGCGATTCCTGGCACATGGTTGGTCGCTGGTACTACTCGCTGAAAGATAATACGACGCTCGAGGCACTCGGAGGTCTGGGTTATGAAAGCTGCTGCTGGAGTGCCCAACTGGTCGGTCGCAGTTATATAAGAAGTCTCGATACCCGGCAAAAGGCCATCTTTCTACAGGTAGAGCTAAAAGGACTGGGCAGGCTTATTAACACCGTCGATAGGGCGCTGGAACGTGGTATCCTTGGCTACAACTCAATTGACTAACCCTTCGTAGAGTTTTCGGATGAAGTATTCTCCCTCCCTGTCTGGCCTGTTACTGCTGTTAACACTCACATTTGCATACGCAGAAGATGAACCCCAACCCGAACAACGACACACTATAAACAGGATTGTGGCCGTCGTTAATGATGACATCATCCTCTCCAGCGAACTGGAAAATGCCACCCGTGCCATCGAAAAACAGTTAAACGAGAAAGGCACCGCGATACCGGACAAGGCAGTTCTTGACAAGGAGGTACTCGACAAGCTGATCATGGAGTCGCTGCAGCTGCAACTGGCCGCAACCAACGGCATCATGATTGATGACAGCCAGTTGAATTCCGAGATAAAGGAGCTGGCTGAAAAAAACGGCGTGAGCATGACGGAATTCCGCAACATTCTGGAAAGTGATGGTTACAGCTATCAGGATTTTCGCGAGGATCTGCGCAAGCAACTCACCATCCTGCAGGTGCGCAGGATGATGGTTGCCAGCACGATCAAGATAAATGACCAGGAGATAGATAACCTGCTTGCCACCCTGAAATCCAGTGGTCAGAGTGACGTGGAATATCACCTCGGGCATATCCTGATTGCCACACCTGAAGCAGCCAGCCCCGCGGAAATCCAGGCCACCGAGGCACGTGCCAAAGATACCCTGCAGCGCCTTCGAGGCGGCGCGGACTTTGCCGAGGTCGCACTTGTCGTCTCAGACAGTCAGACGGCACTGGAAGGCGGCGACCTCGGCTGGCGCAACCTCGGGCAACTTCCGAGCATGTTCCTGGATACTGTTAAAACAATGCAGGTGGGTGACATCTCGGACCTGATTCGCAGTTCCGGCAGTTTCCACATCATCAAGTTACTGGGCAAACGTGGTGACGAACGCCATTTCGTCGAACAGACAAGGGTACGGCATATCCTGATAAAAACTGACGAAGTCAATACCGATGAGGACGTACAAACAAGAATCGAACAGCTTGAGATCCGCCTGCGCAGCGGTGAAGACTTCGCCACACTGGCACTCGCAAACTCGCAGGACACGCTGTCGGCGGCGAGGGGCGGTGATCTTGGCTGGGTCAATGTGGGCGATACCGTACCCGAGTTCGAGGAAGCCATGAACAACCTCGCACCCGGCGAGATCAGCAAGCCGGTCAAGTCCGAGTTCGGCTGGCACCTGATACAGGTGCAGGAACGGCGTACCCACGACAGCACCGAAGAATATGAACGCACAAAAGTCAGGGACCTGATTCGCGCCAAAAAATATGAGGAGGAATTATTTCTCTGGCTGCGCCGTCTGCGTGACGAGTCCTATGTGGAATACAGGATAGATTAGCCCTGATTCAGTTAACACGGCCTGTCGTTTCCTCTTTTTCGCGTGTCCGGTAAAACCCCGAGAATTGCCCTGACCCCCGGCGAACCCGCCGGCATTGGTCCGGACCTGTGCCTGATGCTGGCTCAACAGCCACAGGCGGCAGAACTCGTCACTGTCTGTGATCCGCAACTGTTGCAGCAACGTGCAGCGCAGCTCGGCCTGCCCTTCCGTTTCCACCTGTTCGACCCCGCCCGGGCTGCGCAGCAAATGGACGCCGGTGAGCTCTGTATCCTGCCCGTGAAGATGAACACGGCGGCACGTTGCGGTGTGCTTGATACACGCAATGCCCGCTACGTGCTGGATACACTGGACGCTGCCATCGACGGCTGTCAGACCGGTCAGTTCAGCGCCCTTGTCACCGGACCGTTACACAAGGGCAACATCAATGACGCCGGCATCGTATTCAGCGGGCATACCGAGTACCTGGCAACCGCAACCCGTACAGAAGATGTCGTCATGCTGCTGGCCACCGATACCTTGCGCGTTGCGCTGGTAACCACGCATGTACCGCTGGCACAGGTCAGCTCGATGATTACAGGCGAGCGCCTGCAGCGGGTGATCCATGTGCTGCATGCAGGTCTGCGCTGCCGTTTCGGAATCAGCCGTCCACGCATCAAGGTCTGCGGCCTCAATCCGCATGCCGGTGAAGGCGGCCACCTCGGTCGTGAGGAAATCGAGATCATCATCCCGACTCTGCAGGCGCTGCGTGAAGAGGGTCTTGAGCTGGAAGGTCCGCTGCCGGCGGATACCCTGTTCAACAAGGCCAGCACCAGGGAGTGCGACGCGGTCCTCGCCATGTACCATGACCAGGGACTGCCGGTACTGAAATACAGCGGCTTTGGTCGCGCCGTCAACATCACGCTGGGACTACCGATCATCCGCACCTCGGTAGACCACGGCACGGCACTGGAGCTGGCGGGCAGCGGCAATGTCGACACCGGCAGTCTGCAGCTGGCGATTGGCAGCGCCATCAGTCAGTGTGGTGCATGTTAGGCCGGGCGCATGACCGGCAACCCGTTATAAACAACAAAAAACCCGAGTTTACAGATGACATTCGAGCCAACACCTGCACTCATGGAGAACCTGTACTGGGTCACACTGCTTGCTGTGATTGTCTCGTCAGCTTCAGGTGTACTCAAGGCAGGATTCAAGCAGTTCGATCTGTTTGGCGTGATTATTATTGGCATTGCCACCGGACTGGGGGGCGGTTCACTTCGCGATATGCTTCTGGATCGGGATGTATTCTGGATTCGTGATCAGGTGTTTTTTATCGCTTCACTCGGTAGTGCCATCGCTGTTTTCATTGCCGCAAGACTGATGGTGATTCCACCAAAGTTTTTCCTGGTTGCCGATGCAGCCGGACTTGCGACATTCGGTATTGCAGGGACTCTGGTTTCACTCATGGTTGGAGCGCCCCTGCTGGTTGCCAGTTTCATGGGTGTGATGACGGGAATCATGGGCGGCATCTTCCGTGATGTACTGTGTAATGAGCCCCCTGTTGTGTTTCTCAGCCCACTTTATGCGACGGTGTCCTGGGCTGGCTCTTTACTCTTCATCGGCCTGTTATATTCTGGCCAGGATATAACCCTGGCGGCCATTATTGCCGGGCTGGTCATATTTATTTCGCGCCTGCTAGCCATTCAGTACAACATCAGCCTGCCAAAATTCCGTTTCAAGTCTTGAGAATAGTATCCGGCGTGGCGAGATTGACTGATATCGAACGACTCACATCCCTTTAATGAACAGCTGCATGTATATTTATTTATGCAGGGATGCCCTGCTGAATTCGTCATTCCGGACGTAGCGCAGCGTGGACCCGGTATCCAGTCATCCTCGTCATCCCGGCGAAAGCCGGGATCCAGAATATCAAATGCACTGGATAGTGATTCACTTCGCCCACCTGCAGGTCGCCCTCCGGGCGTTCCCTGTTAGATTCCTTTTAGTGTTTGCCCATGAGTTGATTTCAACGGGCGATAGTTGCAACTACCACGGACCCCAGTCAGTCCACAGGTTCCAGTCCATGGTATCTACCGCGTGCATGGGATTGTCCGCCTGCTGGTATGAGAGCGCCATTTCCTCGATGCTTTTGTTGACCGCCATCTGCTGGTAGCGTTGGTAGGCCTTCTCCGGTCCCCCGTAGAGACACTTGCAATAGCTTGCATCTGCATACGTGTAGAACACCTCACCCTCTTTCTGGTGAGGCACCAGCTTGCGTTGCGGCAGTGTTTTCAAATGGTCCATTTTCGCGGCTGTGTCGGCAAGTTTCACCCTAAACCCGGCAGCCGCAAGCATGCGTTCATTATCAATCGCATCGGTTTGCTGGGTAGTGACACAGGCCGTCACTGCGATACCCAGGGTCGCGCTGACAGCCAGTAATTTTAGCGTCCGGGTTATCTGTATCATGTGTAACCTTACCCTCTCTAGTTCTTCGATCGTTTCAGCCTGTGCAAGGGCGATTTGTAAAACATCAATTGCACCAGTGCACGGATGGATGTGCCAGTTGGCACCATCATCCGGCGCAACCACATTATTGTAAGCCGACAACTGCGAGTTGACCGGCAGCTTGCCGATGCTTTCACGTTTGTCTGCATTACGCTGTGTAAATGCAGAAGCTCGCGAACAACCCTATACTCATGAAGGTCATCACGCAATATTTTTACTCGCTTGTCCGACCCGTTCGAGAACGCCCGGCCTCGACTTGCACAAACATCATCCCGCAGATGGCCGGGTTCACCAGAGACAGCACAGTTACAATGGCCTGGAGCTGCGCTTTCATTTGTGCTCATCCCTGGCCGCATTCCGGGCCCCGAGCGGACCCCGTCCCGTGAGCCTGCGATAGACGAACTCTATCCCCAACGAGGCCAGAATCATACCCGCCAGGATCCACAGATGGTTGCGGGTCGCGGGATTTTCATCCACTTCGACACACAGCACGATCAGGGCGATGGCGGTGCTCAGGGCCGCCAACCCGGATATCCAGGCACGGCTGCCGGTATCACGGGCCAACCGCACATTGGCAATATTGACCCCCATAAACAACAGCAGAAAACCTGCACTGCCCATGGTCGCGATCGCCTCCAGGGGCACAAGGTTGGCTATGACGAGAGCCAGCACAGCGATAATCAGAATACCCTCAAAATGCTGGCCGCGTATCGGCCGTTCGAGTTCTTCAGGCAACTGGCCGGCCCTGGCAACGATGTAGGTCAGACGCCCGGTGCTGTAGAAGGTCGCGTTGATCGCCGAACTCGTGGCCAGCAAGGCTGCAATCGCGATGGCAACACATCCAGTCCTGCCCATCATATCCTGCGCCGCCACGGACAAGGCAGTGTCACTGGCCTTCGTCACCGCCGGGAAGCTTACATGTCCGACCACGACCATCACGATCAGCACATAGGTGGCAATGACAATCAGCACACCGCCGATATAGGCAATCGGCAGCGAGCGCTTCGGACCAGCAATGTCCCTGGAGGCATTGGCAATGAGTTCAAAGCCCTCGTAGTTCAGGAAAATAAGCATGGCACCGGCGACCAGGCCCATGGGCGTCACGAAGTTCTCCGGGCCGAGCCGGGACCATTCCATGGGCGTGAGGAACCCGGCTACCACAAAAGCGGCCAGCAACAGCATCTTCAGGGCGTTGAAAATATTCTCGGAACGCAGCACCAGGCTGGCGCCAAAAAAATTGATGACGACCAGGCCGACGATCACGGCACTGATCAGGACATGTTGCCAGAAATCCCGTTCCAGCTCGGGAAAGAAGCTGGCGCCATAGCTGCCGAAGGCGTAGGCATAAACCGCGACCAGTACGATATAACTGAGCAGTAACAGGATGTTAGCCGACCCGGTCAGGATACCGCTGCCAAATGCGCGGTTCAGAAACTCGACCGTGCCGCCTTCTCCGGGAAAGCGCAGCGTCAGCTTGAGATAGGAGTAACTGGTCAGCAGCGCCACAATCCCCGCGATCAGGAAGGCGATGGGGGCAGCACCTTTCGTGACTTCTATCGTGAGTCCGGTCACGGCGAAGATACCCCCGCCCACCATGCCACCAATCCCGATAGACAATGTCGAGAAGGTACCCAGCTTGGATTCACCCGCTGATGACATCAGCTCCAGAACTCTTTTGGTGTCGCGATCATATAACAAGCAGCCGGCCTGGCAAGGTGATCCCGGAACACCGTGGCAATGCCCCTTTTTTTCCGTGTGCGGGATTCTCTCATGACAACTTTCCTGGTACTAACCCGATGATTGGACACGCGGGGGAGCTGTGCCCGGCGCTCCTGCAGGTCGTTGTTGAACAGACAAGGACCTGTTGGGCAGATGCAATGCAAGCATCATATTAGTGCAAAGGGCTGCCTGTTTTCATAACAGCGTTTTTTCAACTAGAATTCAGCCCCACCCGGCTTTCATACGCTGCGAATGTATCCACCGCAACGATGTCCTCGGGAAGCACATGCAAGCAATAGAGCGAATATCATGAAAACCGAAGTCGTATCGATGATCCAGAAAATGCCGAAAGGTGTCATTTTCAACGCCTACCCTGACAGCATTGGCCGCAACCTGTCGGATATCGTACAGATGCTGAAGCGACCGGAATTCAAGGATGTCTTTTCCCTGTTCTATATCCTGCCCACCGTATTCAACAGTGACCTCGACCGCGGCTTTTCCATCATCGATTACGACCTCAATGACGAGCTGGTCTCCCGGGATGATCTGGATGCACTGCACGAGCTCAATGTCATGTTCAAGTTTGATCTCGTGCTGAACCACCTCTCCGTCGGCTCCCCACAGTTTCAGGATATGCTGAAAAACGGTGATAAATCAAAATATAAAAATTTCTTTATCGACTGGAATGAATTCTGGAAATCGCATGGAGAAATGAGTCCTGACGGCCACCTGATACCGCATGAAGAACATCTCGAAAAACTGTTCATGAGAAAGCCGGGCCTTCCGATCCTGAAAGTACGTTTCCCGGACGGCTCCGAGAGACCTTACTGGAATACCTTTTACCAGGAAATCGCCTATCACGAAATAACCGCTCATGACCTGCTGCAGGCAGTGGGCATCGAAGAACTTACCCATGAGGACGCGGAACAGATTGCCGCGACCGTGAATGATGTGCTGAATGCAAAGCGGGATATCAGGGAAATCGACTTCGGCGACTTTGCGCATCACAAGGACGGCATTGTCTCCCTTGTTGAGCAGAACCGTAAATACCTGGGACAAATGGACCTGAACGCCCAGTCCGAAGAGGTCTGGGAATTTTACGATGAGACCCTGAAGAAACTGCGCGACCACGGCGGCAGGCTCGTCAGGCTCGATGCATTCGCCTACCTGCACAAGGAGCCGGGACAGGTCAATTTCTTCAATAAACCCGGCACCTGGGAGTACCTCGGGAGACTGAAACGGATAGCAGACAAGTATGACCTGATACTGCTGCCGGAGATTCATTCTGAATACGGCAACGGCCTCCATGAAGAAGTGGCTGCCAGGGGCTTCCCGATCTACGACTTCTTTTTTCCGGGACTGGTCATCGATGCGCTGGACCGCGGATCGAACAGGCATCTGTTGCAATGGATTAGAGAAATACTGGAGAAGGACATCAGGACCATCAACATGCTGGGTTGTCATGATGGCATTCCTGTCCTTGATCTGAAAGGCAAGAAAGTAGACGGCGTCACCCGCAAGGGCTTGCTGAACGATGGGGAAATCGCCGCTGTTATCGATGAAATCATGGACCGTGGCGGCAGGGTAAAGAATCTCTATGGACCGGATGGCAAGAAGATAGCCTATTACCAGGTCAATGCGACATTTTTCAGCGCACTGGGGGAAGACGAGCGCAAGCTGCGCATTGCCCGCGCCATTCAAATGTTCATGCCGGGCACCCCGCAGGTATGGTATCTGGACCTGTTTGCCGGCAGAAACGATTACGCAGCGGCTGACATGGGCGGGGCGGCCGGACACAAGGAAATCAATCGCACCACACTTGCACACAGTGACATTGATCATGGACTCTCTCGTATTGTTGTTCGTGACCAGCTGGAACTCATGAGACTGCGCAACAAATCACCCGCGTTTGAAGGCGAACTGGAGATACACGACTCGGATGAACACCGCTTGCGGTTGACCTGGAAACATCATGACTGCGTGGCAACGCTGGATGCCGACTTGCGAGATTTCGGCTTTAGCGTTACACACAAGGGCATGGGCTGCGCTGAATATGAGACATCGTATCGTTAATCACCAAACCCGGCTATTCGAGGAGACCTATATGAAAATACTCGCAACCGACCTGGACAGGACACTGCTCCCGAATGGTCACTGGGAGGCTGATGACGACGCCATCGAAAGGTTTAATATGCTGACGCACAAACAGGACGTTCTGGTCGTATACGTGACCGGTCGTAACCTGGCACTCACTGAAAATGCCATAAAGGAATACGGTGTCAGATACCCGGATGTCCTGTGTGGCGATGTCGGCACCTCGATCAGGAAGTACCGGAACGGTGAGTGGACGTTTGATGATGGCTGGATTAAGCATGTCAGGCATGCGAGTCCCAGATGGGACGCCAGCGCCATTAGAGAAGCGGTTGCCCATGTTGAGGGTATGCGCGAGCAGGAAAGCGAGCACCTGAATCCGTTCAAGCAGAGTTACTATATGGAACACGACAGCAAGGATGCGGTGTTAAAGCAGGTCGATGAGCTGGTCAAGGGGAGGTTCGACGAAGTCATTATCTACAGTTTCGATTCACAGGACGGCAAGGGGCTACTGGATTTTTTACCTGCCAGTGCAACCAAGCAGACTGCCCTGGAGTATGTGGCGGAGGAGTTCGGCACAGCGAAACAGGATGTTGTATTTTGCGGCGACAGTGGTAACGACATCTACCCCCTGACCGCGGGTTTTTGTGGTGTCCTTGTTAGAAATGCCGACGATCAACTGGTCGCCAATGTAAAACAGGCCATGGAGGACAATCCCGACCTGAAGGTATATTTTGCGAAAGGTGATTTCAGGGGTCTGCAGGGCTACTATACGAGTGGCGTGATCGAAGGCGCCTATCACTACGGGGTGTTTGCCGATACAGGCGAATAACAGCCGGCCTGGCGTGTAATACCGCTTCGGCTTCTGCCGGTTCGATTAAGGGACGAGCTGAACTGCGGCTGTATGCTGATGTTGTGCGTAGCGGCGCCATTGGCATTGCTTGCCGCGTTCCACCCCATGATTCAATCTGCCAGGGCGGTATTGCTGCGGCCTCCGCCGTAGTCACGGCTAACGTATCACGACAAACATGGCACCATTCCCCCGGCGAATGTTCAGCAACATCGTATCGGCATTGCGCCTGACCGCCAGCATCACCTCGTCCACTGATGACACCGGCAGCTGATTGACCGACACAATAATATCGTCAACACGCAGGCCGGCCGACCATGCCGGGCTGCCACGCTCGATTTCCAGCACCTGTACGCCTTCAACATGCCCGGCGAGGTGATGGTTGTCATCGATGGCCCCCAGTATGGCACCGGACAGGTGTTTACTCACGCTCGCGGCAGGTATACTGACGGCCAGCGGATCAGCAATCTCAGCCTGTAATGTCTTGATCTTGCCCTTGCGCAGGACATCAATGTTTATACGTGTCCCCACACGCAGCAGTCCAATGGCATTGCGCAGATCGCTGGAACCGCTTATATCACGACCATCCAGACTGACAATCACATCACCACTGCGCAGACCTGCCTGCTCTGCAGCAGACCCCGGGGTGACCTGTGCAACCACTGCGCCTCCACGACGCTGCATATTGAAGGCCTGTGCCAGTCCTGGAGTCAGATCCTGGATAACAAGTCCCAGCTGTCCGCGCCTGACCTCGCCGTATTCCGACAGGTGCCCCATAATGATGCTCGCCATGTTACCGGGGATGGCAAAGCCGATACCGATATTTCCACCGGACGGACCGACAATGGCGGTGTTCACACCAACCAGTTCACCGTTCATGTTCACCAGTGGACCGCCGGAGTTACCCGGATTGATCGAGGCATCGGTCTGGATGAAGTCTTCATAACCTTCTATCCCCAGCCCGGACCGCCCCAGTGCACTGACAATACCATAGGTAACCGTCTGTCCGAGTCCAAATGGACTACCGATAGCGACCACGAAATCGCCAACACGCACTTCGTCAGAATCAGCAACCGGCAAAGCCACCAGGTCTTTTGCCTTGATGCGCACAAGTGCCAGATCCACCTCAGGATCGGTGCCCACGACTTCAGCCTTGAACTGACGCTGATCACGCAAGGTAGCCGTGATCTCATCAGCGCCCTCGATCACGTGATAATTGGTCAGAATGTAACCTTTGTCTGCATCGACGATCACCCCGGACCCGAGATTCTGCTGTTGACGTTCACGGCCCCTTGAACCCGGAATATTGAAGAAGCGCTCGAAAAAAGGATCATCCAGCAACGGATGACGCACACTTCTTGTTTGAGCACGGGTTGATATGTTAACCACCGCCGGTAACACTTTTTCGAGCATTGGAGCGATGGTGGCACCCGGTGGTGGAGATTTTGCATCCACACTGTACGGGGTTCCGAAAACCAGAACCAACAGCACCAGCAGCCTGTATAGCTGGGCTGATCCAGGAATGATGCCTGCCAATGTCATGTTTACACTCCTCCGGGTAACCAAATGTATCGCTGTCAGTAAGCCGTGAACAAGATGTACAGGAAGTATAAATATGCGCTCATCGACACAATCCCTGCCATCAGCAACAACAGACCGGCTGACACTATCAAGGCAATGCCTCTTCGAATGACATAAAGCAAAATATGCCATGCAGGTGCTGCGGCCCTGCCAAAGTTCACAACCCGATGGGTTGGTTCAGACAGAAACGTCTGTTATCAGGGAAAACCGATATCGAAAAACAGCCGGTGAAGAGGGCGATATCCAGACAAGAGTCTATTTGTTTGTGCAATCGCAATGTTCATTGATGTAACAAATTCTTGGGTAACAGACGAAATATTGTTCATTGGAAACCGGCAAAAAGACCCTTAGCCGGTATAAAAAGTTCCGGATTTTTTCATACCCTGATAAAAAAATCCGGGTTGTTCATTTAGCACAGTTGATTAATCCACTCGAATTTCAATTTTACGTGGCCGAACTTCAGGTCGTTTGGGAATGTGTACGTTCAGTAAGCCATCCTTGAGGCTTGCATCAATTTTTTCCACATCCAGCTCGCTGCTCAGTGCGAAACTTCGCCGGTAACGGGTCGAGCGTACATCTGCATGTACCGCCTCCATACCCTCGGGCATATCAATCCGGGCATCGCCCTCGACCAGCAGCATGTCCTTGTCAACCTCTATATTAAGCTGTTCACGAGACACGCCTGGCATATCCGCCATCAGGGTTATACCCTCGGAATCCTCAAAAATATCGACCGGTGGGCGTAACATGATCTCTGACCCTTGCCTATCCGCCGCAGTAGAGTTGCGGGTGGTTATTTCACTGTTTTCAGTATTTACATTTGCCATAATGGCACCTCCTTATGTGTTCATCGGCTAGCCCGACTACCGGGTAATCTCTAGCACGCCTGCGTGGTGCGTTAACTTACTGTTTTACTTTACTGCTATTTGCCTTGGCCGGCTGGCCTCACGCCGTTTCACACAGATGTGCAAAATTCCATCCCGATATAGCGCTTCGACCTGATCAGGATCGACATCATCAGGCAAGGTGATCAGACGGCGAAATCCGCCATCGAAACGCTCCTTGCGGTAGTAGTCAACGCCCTCCCTGACTGCTGCCTTGCGCTCACCGGAAATCGTCAACAGATTCTGTTGTATAGAGATATCCAGCGAGCTGGCATCCAGTCCGGCGGTGAACAGGAACACATCCACCTGTGCGGGCGACGTACCGACATTGACGGGTGGGTAGGTCCCCTGTGCCACCGAGCGTATGCCTGATGGCCAGCTGCCACGCCCGAATAGTTCATCAACCTCACTCTCCAGGCGCCGGAATTCATCGAACAGGCTGCCGCCTGTATTGGATCGAGTAGCAAACATTTAACACCTCCTTTGAACTTGGTTGGCCGCTCATATTTCTGCATATAGGGATACTCCCGGCAGTTTCAAGTCTGCATGCATAAAAAAACCTTGAGGTAATTTGACGCCACTATCCTGTTGATTATCAGGTGTTATCTTTTATCAACGACAGCCATCGCCAGCGATCGACAGTATGGCTATTGCGGTTCGGTATCCAGCCAGCCAACAGAGGATCCTCGATCTTGATTTGGATCAAAACCACAGCTGGTGAAATTTGCTAGATTTGCACTGTCTGATCCAGACTAACGTAGAACAGAGGACGGTTACGCCTCGCAATCAACCAGTAACCGGAATGTAAATGTCGATCAAGAACGTCTTGTTTACATTTATTATCGTTACGGGGTTTTTCGCCGCCAGCGAGCTCATTCTGACATCACTTGGCGTCAACCCTGCGCTGCTAAGCGAAGATCCTTTTGTCGGATTCGCCGAAAATATCCCCCAGTTCGTCGAGGCTACCGGGACGGATGGTACGGTTATCCTGAAAACAGCCAACAACAAACGGGGGCTGTTCAACCATCAGGCGTTCCCCAGGGAAAAAAGCACCAACACCTACCGTATATTTTGCATGGGAGGATCGACCACATACGGTCGCCCTTATGCAGACAGGGTTTCCTTTTGCGGCTGGCTGCGTGCGTACCTGAAGGCAGCGGATGCAACGCGCAACTGGGAGGTCATCAATACCGGTGGCATCAGTTTTGCCAGCTACCGCGTGGCCAGATTGATGAATGAACTCAAGCATTACCAGCCGGATCTGTTTATTGTTTACTCTGGACAGAACGAATTTCTCGAGGAACGTTCCTACGGCAAGCTAGCCAATCTTCCCCCATGGCTGATTAATCTGAATGCAACACTCAGTGGAACGCGAATCTATACGCTGATGAAGGACATGATTAATTCCGTGCAAGCCGCTTCCCGCAAGCAAGTGCAGACGTATTACCGGCTGAATGGCGAAGTAGATGAAATACTGAATCATACAGTCGGCCCGGAAAGCTATCACCGCGATGATGTCCTGAAGCAGCAAATTATTACCCACTACCGTCTGAATCTGGTGCGCATGGCAAGGATTGCACGCAGTGCAGGCGCAGACATACTCCTTGTGCAGCCGGCCGTGAATCTCAGGGACATGTCTCCATTCAAGAGTGAGCACAGGGAGAATCTGAGTGCGCAGACACAAAAGGAATGGCAGGATTTATTTCAGCGTGCAACAGATCTCCATGAAGCGGGAGACTTCACCAGTGCCCTGAGCGCTTATCAACAGGCACTCGCGATCGATGATCGCTATGCCGATCTGCATTACAGGATGGGCAAGAGTTATTTTGAGCTGCAGCAGTACGACAAGGCGGAACAGGCATTCAGGCGTGCCATCGAGGAAGACATTGCCCCCCTGCGCATACTGGCGTCCATGCAACAGATTATTGAAGAGGTGGCAGCAGCGGAAGATATTCCGCTGATCGATTTTCCTGACATCATTCGGGATGCCTATTTGACACACTATGATCACGCCATATTCGGTAAGGAATATTTCCCGGATCATGTACATGCAAACATTGAAGGCTATCGGCTACTCGGGTTGGCACTGTTTGATTTTCTGGTAGAACAGGGTGTTGCCACGCGCGATGAAACCTGGAGTGAGGCACACATTGAGGCCATCGGGCAAGAGGTGATTGCAAGCATTGATCCCCGGGCAGAAGGCCACACGATGCTGAATCTGGGCAAGGTGCTTGGCTGGGCCGGAAAGTTCAATGAAGCCTATAACGCGTTCCAGCGGGCGCTCGAGATACTGGGTCCGTATCCGGTCATATACGACGAGCTTGCCAGGATTTCGTACAGTCTTGGAAACCACGACGAGGCAGCCCGGTATCTCAATGAGATACTGACACTGGCATCGGATTATCCCGGCGTGAACTCAAGGTTGGCAATGATCTACGCCAAACAGGAAAGGACGGATGAGGCTATCGTGCAATGCCGGGCCGGACTTGAGCGGGATCCCGCAGATTATTATGTGCATGGAGGTCTTGCGAAACTACTCGAAAAGAAGGGCGATGATGCGGCAGCACTGCAGCATTATCATCGCGCGCTTAAGATCAACCCCGACTATCTATATGCTCATGTAGAGCTAGCCTATCTTCTGGTCAGGCTTGATCGCCATGACGAGGCGCTGGAGCACGCCGAGGTGGCCCTGCGTATTAATCCGAAACAACACCGGGTACATAATGTACTGGGCCTCATAAAGAAACATCAGGGCAAACCCGAACAGGCCATTCAACACTTCACAGCGGCCTTGCGGCTGCAACCCGGTTATACCAGTGCGAGGAAAAATCTGCAGCAGCTACAAATGGTGCATATCAGGAAAGATAACGACGATGGTCGCTCATAAGCGCCATAAACAAAGATCCGCTCTGATACCCCCGGTTGACCAGGTGACAACATGTCGGTGATATTATTGCACCTGCAATAAATCCCCATGAATACATATCGATGCGCATCATCATCGCACCGCTTACAAATATGGGATTGGCGTGGGTAACCCTGTTTGCCGGGGTATGGCTCGCGAGAGGCCACTTGCGGCTGTCGCCGTTACCGTTGTGCAGCGGACTTAATATCTGCGTGTTCGGGGCTGCCAAAGCGGCTCGCGCTGGAAAAACCAGGTGACCCTCCAAGGTCTTTCTGTATCTTTCTGCGCAGTTTTTTAGATTTTGTCGTTGTATTGATGAAAACCGTATCCAGAGCCCCACTCGCTGTCACCCTGAAAACAGTCGCTCCGATACCTCTGCGTCTCACCATGGTATCGTTTCCTATCATCCTGACCTTTGGTATCCACTTGCCAAACTCGTAGTCTGCCTGTACACCGGAACGCTGTGGCCTGTGTCCGTGTATCACAGTATCGATCCTCAACTTGGCAAGCACAGCACTAACCACTCGCCCCTGCTTTTTATAGTAGCGGCTTGCATCCGCCACATCATAGAGCAAATAGTTTATTCGCCGGTTTTCTCTCACATAGGCATATTGCCGCATGGCTTTTACGGATCTGAAGGCTTTTTTATAATGCTCCCTGTTAAAGCAATTGATGTCCTTTCCTGTGGTTTCCCTGAAGTGCAGCAATGTCTGCAGGAATTCGAGGGTCGGATAACCATGTATAAAGAGGACGGGACCTGCAACATGGAATAAATCCAGGTCCTCAATGAACTCGTTAAGCCAACGGACCTGTTTCGCCCGCATTCCGAACTTCTCACCTGACCTGATCTTTTGCCAGATTTCCTGCTCATGATTGCCCGCTATGAGCTTGACATGACATCCCCTGGTGAGAGCGTCTTGCTGAAGAATTTCCCAATGTTTCACAACACAGGGATCCGGATTCTTCTTGTCTATCAGGTCACCGGTATGAAAGATGTTCAGCCCTTCGACAGTGTCTTTGAAAGCACCCGCCTCGTTTAGAATACCGGCAAAGCGCAATGTAGTCCTGACGGAATTCATGTCGTTATCCGTATCGGAAAACACAATAGATCGCGCAGGGAAAGCCGGTCGTTCCGCATGAATGTCCGGTTGCTTTGCAGGAACGCCCACACATGGCTTCTCGAAACTCTTCTGCGGGAAGACCACACGCGGTTTTTCTGGCGCTTTCGGCGGGAAGACCACACGCGGTTTTTCTGGCGCTTTCGGCGGTCTAGCTACTCGCGGTTTTTCAGGCGTCTTCTGCAGAATTTCTACACGCGTTTTTTCAGACAAGGAGACTATTGCGCCAATTTTTCTGAGTATCCCAACAAACCTGGGAATAATGCCTGCCGCAGTGTTTACTGATCTGTGCAATTCCTTAGCCTGAATATCCTTGTTATTTCGACGCAACATTTTCTCTTTATCAGGTCACCAGTAGCACTTGCGGAATTGTTCCTGCTTTGACGGTTACAATCATTCACTCATCCCCAACATAAGAAGGGCCATATCCTGAGGAACAATTCACAAACCAGGGAAGTCGGGAACAGAAATCATAAAATATTACAGGTGAAGGATAAGAGTCCTTGCATATTAAGTCCACGGTTATTGAACAATCCTGTGCTGGATTTTCTTCGCCATGATCGATGCGAAGGCCTGCTGACATCAGTCGCCACACTTGTACACAATAATCAGCATTGGAGCCCGGGACAAACAGGGTACGCGTGTTGCTATGCGACGCGGTGGTTCCGCATGATTAAAGCATCGTAATTTTCGATGCTTTAAAACTATTAATTCGTATTTTATATATTTTTCGCGGCCGCTACATTAATCACATGCAAGTGAAACCTTTCTCATACCGATCTGAACATGGAGTAAACCATGGTGCCAAGGGCAGCGACCGTCATACCGGAGCAGCGCGTGCCGTGCAGCCTAGTAAACAACATCCTGCGCTGCTCGATGTGCGTACAGCCTGCGAATATCGTGAAGGTCATATTTCCGGCACCGAGCTGTTAACTACCCCGAAAAGCCAGGACCTGTATACGGGATGCATCTCAAGGAGACAACACCATGATCTTTCGTCAACTGTTTGATAAAACCTCGAGCACCTATACCTACCTACTGGCAGAACGCCAGGGCGGCGAGGCCCTGCTGATTGATCCGGTACTGGAAAACACCGCTCAGTATGTACGCCTCATCAGGGAACTGAACCTGAAACTTGTCAAGGCGGTGGATACCCATATCCACGCGGATCATGTCACCGCACTGGGTGCATTACGCGAACAGACCGGTTGCACCACCGCCATGGGCGCCATGACCAGGAGTGAATGCGTTTCGGTACATTTCCACGAGGGCGAGAAACTGTCAGCAGACAATCTTCATCTGGAGATCCTGTATACCCCCGGTCACACGGATGACTCCTACAGCTTGCTGTTGCCGGATCGTGTGTTCACCGGGGACACGCTGCTGATCCGCGGGACAGGACGCACTGACTTTCAGAATGGAGATCCTGCCGCACAGTACGACAGTCTGTTCAACAAACTGCTCAGACTGCCGGAGGACACACTGGTGTATCCCGCCCACGATTACAACGGCATGACGGTCAGCACCATTGGCGAGGAAAAGCAGCACAACCCGCGTCTGCAGGTGAGCGGCGTGCAGGCCTATGTCGAGCTCATGAACGGGCTTGAGCTGGATGCCCCCCGACTTATGGACATTGCCGTCCCCGCCAACCGTGCCTGCGGAATACTCGATACTGCATAAGCCAGTGGACCAGGCCCTGTTAACAAAGACCGGATTCAGTGACACAGACGAACCGGAGGAGTAAATGAAATGACTATTCTGGATACATTACTGTTCGGCATTATTGCCGGTCTTGTCACGCTGAAAGTGGCACTGCTTGCCACTGCAGCCATACTGCTGCTGCACGTTCTGGCAAAGCGCACCCGGCCGCACAGGATGGCAGCTGCGCCCGTTATGTCCAGGCATTCGAAACTGGATAAATTCGCCTGACAGGGAAATGGATTCAGACGGCACGATGCAGATGATAAAGCCCCGCGCAACGTTAATCTCAAGTGCAGCGGCAAGAATCGTGATACTGGCCGGCTTGTGGTGGCTCATCACCCAGGGTCAGGCAGATGCCTGGCTGGTGGGGCTGCCGGCAGTCGCTCTGGCTGCCCTGGCCAGTATCCACCTGGGTAACCAGGCACTCCCGCGATTTTCCATGGCCGGCCTGTTTACCTTTACTGCCCTGTTCCTGCGTGAGTCGATTCGCGGCGGACTTGATGTTGCGCTGCGCACCCTCGGTCCAAACCTGCGAATCAAGCCGGGTTTCAGGCGCTACGCTTTGCACATCAACGACCCGTCAGCCCGCGTGCTGTTCATCAATTGCATAGGCCTGTTACCCGGGACACTGGCCGCCGACCTTGACGGTGACCACGCGGAGCTGCACCTGCTTGACAGCAGCGCTAACCCGGATCAGCAACTACTGCAACTTGAGCAGGCGGTTGCCAGACTGTTTGGTTTTTCACTGGAGAAGCGCGATGACTGAACTGTTGACGCTGTCTGCCCTGGGTCTGATGCTCAGTCTGTTCCTTGGCCTGCTGCGCGTAGTGGTGGGCCCCAGTGATGGTGACCGCATGCTGGCCACGCAGCTGATCGGCACAGCCGGTGTGGGCATCCTGTTGTCGCTCAGTCTGCTGCATGATCAGCCGGCCCTGATTGACGTTGCACTGTTACTGGCATTACTCGCCGCAGTAGCCGCGGCGGCATTCACCGGTCAGCAGGAAACACGCCATGATTAATCTCGTATCCTCCATCCTTGTCCTGGCGGGACTGTTCTTCTACCTCGCCGGCAGCATCGGCCTGTTGCGCCTCCCGGATCTCTATACCCGGCTACACGCGTTAACCAAGGCCGACAATCTCGGTCTGGGGCTGCTGGCAGCGGGCCTGGCCCTCTACTCGCAACATCCGCTTACCGCACTCAAGCTGCTGCTGATCTGGCTGGCGGTGCTAGCAGCCAGTGCTGCCAGCGCGCACCTGATCGCACGCCAGGCGCGTCGCCGGGAGACAAGGCCTTGAACACGGCGAGCCTGCTGGTCTTCGACGCTCTGTTGCTGTTCTCGATCGTGGGTCTCGCCTGGGCGTCACTCGCAACTGACGATGAACGCCGCAGCGTCATTCTATTCATGGCATTCGGACTGGTTTTAGCCATAGCCTGGAGTCGACTACTGGCGCCGGACGTCGCCCTTGCAGAGGCAGCCATTGGTGCCGGTCTGTCCGGCGCGCTGTTACTGGCTGCCGTTCGCAAGCAGCCCCGCCTGCTGTCGTCCACGTCTCCCAAAGCTTCCCGGTATCCTGATGGTGCACCGGTGAGGATGCTGTCCCGATGGGTGGTCACACTATTATGCGCTGCACTGGCCGGCACACTCGCCTGGGCCTTGCTGCACGCCTTCAATAACGCCCCACAGGACACGCTGTCCCGGGCCATTACCGCGAATCTCGAAGCCAGCGGGGTCAGCAACCCGGTGACTGCGGTGCTGCTGAACTTTCGTGCCTACGATACGCTACTGGAACTGGCGGTTCTGCTGACCGCTGTGCTCGGTATTCTTTCCCTGGGCAAGGCAACCGCCGGCTACACACCCGCCGGACCCGTTTTCGAGGGTCTCGTTCGCTGGCTGGTACCCATCCTGATACTGACTGCCGGCTACCTGCTATGGGTCGGTGCCCATGCACCGGGTGGTGCATTCCAGGCAGGCGCCACGCTTGCCGCCGCCGGTGTGGTATTGCGCCTCTCGGGACGGCACCGCATCGGCTTGCCTGATGGTTTGTTACTGCGCATCCTCATGGCCGCGGGCATCGGTGTGTTCTTACTGGTCGGTCTGACCCTGATAGTCCTTGGACGACCGTTTCTCGATTATCCACCCGCCTGGGCCGGTGCCCTGATCCTGATGATCGAGACAGCAGCCATGCTGTCAATCGCCGCAACCCTGTTGCTGGCGTTCGTCGGGGGGCAGCCGCAGTCGACGGCTGTCAAGGCAGCTGTCAGGACACAGCGCGAGGAAATGTCCTGATGCTGACGGCACAAGCGCTGTATGGACTGACAGGTTGCGTAATCGTGGCTCTTGGACTGCGGGGCGCATTGCTGCATGCTTCCCTGTTGCAACGGGTTGTGGCCATCAATGTCATGGGGGCCGGTGTTTTCATGCTGCTGATTGCCGTTGCCTACCGCGGCCCCGGTATACCGCCGGATCCTGTTCCACATGCCCTGGTATTGACCGGGATTGTCGTCGCGGTGAGCGCCACCGCACTGGCACTGGCCCTGGCACGACGTCTGCGTGCAGAGCAGGACAATGACTAGCACCATGATCGGGCTGGTTGCCCTGCCGCTGATGGCGGCACTCATAGCAACACTGCTGCCGCGTTCGGCAACCACTGTTGCCATTGGCACCGGACTGGCGACTGCCGTTGCCGCCGGTCTGCTGCTCTTTGGCGTCGCGACGCAGGGCGCACTGCACTACGAGATCGGTGGCTGGAGTGCCGGGCTCGGTATCGCACTGCGCGCCGACGGACTGTCCGCCCTGCTGCTGATGATGACCGCCCTGGTTGTGCTGGCAGCCAGCATCTATGCCAGCGCCTACTTCAGCACCGCTTCCGAGCGCGCCCGTTTCTGGCCACTGTGGTTGTTGTTGTGGACGTCGCTGAATGCCCTGTTGCTGTCCGGAGACCTGTTCAACCTCTATGTCACACTGGAGCTTCTTGGCCTGAGCGCAGTCGCACTGGCCTCGCTCAGCGGCAAGCAGGCGGCAGTAGCGGCAGCCATGCGCTACCTGCTGGTGGGCCTGCTGGGCTCGATGATGTTCCTCGCCGGGGTGAGCCTGATCTATGCCGGTTACGGCACGCTCGATCTGGCAACGCTGGCAAGCCTGGTTGAGCCCGGACCGATTGCGTGGACTGCACTGGCAATAATGACCGCCGGCCTGCTGTTAAAGACCGCCCTGTTCCCGCTGCATTTCTGGCTGCCGCCGGCACACGCGAGCGCACCGGCTCCAGTCAGCGCCGTGCTGTCGGCGCTGGTGGTCAAGGCCGCCTTCTATCTCGTGCTGCGCCTGTGGCTGGATGTCTTCGCAAACGTGGTCACCCCGGCGGCCGCCAATCTGCTCGGTCTGCTGGGTGCCGGCGCAGTCCTCTGGGGCTCCTGGCGCGCGCTGCGGGCGGAACGACTGAAACTGCTGGCCGCCTATTCGACCGTCGCCCAGCTGGGCTACCTGTTCCTGTTCTTTCCCTTGCTGCTGGCCTTGCCGCCCGGCCCGGCCCGCGAGCTTGCGGTGGGTGGGCTGGTCATGCTGGCACTGACACACGGCTTTGCCAAGGCCGGCCTGTTTCTGGCGATTGGTGTTATCCAGCAGCGTTCCGGTCACGACACCATTCGCGAGCTGGACGGTACCGCGCAGCGCCTGCCCGCGACCACCTTCGCGATTGCGCTGGCCGGGGTGGCCCTGATCGGCCTGCCACCCAGTGGCGCCTTTCTCGGCAAGTGGCAGTTACTCGCCGGTGCTGTCGCTAGCGGCCAGTGGTTGTGGCTTATAGTGACCGCCATTGGTTCGTTACTGGCCGCAGCGTACATCTTCCGGGTGATTGGCCATGCTTTCGGCCACCGGCCGTACCCGAACCAGCCGGTCACAGTGGCGCGTGAGGAATGGCCGGCGCTGCTGCTCGCCGCCATGGCGACGCTGCTGCTGGGTCTCGCCGGCGCACCGGTGTGGAAACTACTGGAGATCGGTACATGAACTGGGACGCCTGGTTGCCACTGCTGTTGGTGGCAAGTTCGCTACTGCCGGGGCTGGTTATTTTCTTCCTGCGCGAAGGCAGTCACCGCTTGCGCACCGGGCTCAACCTCGCCGGTGCCAGCATCAAGCTACTGCTGGTCGGCATCCTCATCTGGGGCGTGTTTCACGAACATGTCTACGAGAGCCGCTGGACCCTGGCCCCCGGACTCGACCTGGTACTGCATGCCGACACACTCTCGGTACTGTTCGTTACGCTCTCCAGCGTGCTGTGGCTGGTGACCACCGTCTATGCCATTGGCTATCTGGAAAAATCACCGCACCGCAGCCGCTTTTTCGGGTTCTTCAGTCTGTGCGTTTCGGCCACCATCGGCCTGGCACTGGCGGGGAATCTGTTTACCTTTGTCATCTTCTACGAGTTGTTGACGCTGGCAACCTACCCGCTGGTTGCCCACCGCGGTACTCCCGAGGCAGTACGCGGTGCGCGTATTTATCTCGCCTATACACTGGGTGGCGGTATGCTACTGCTGATCGGCACCGTGTGGTTGCACGTCATTGCGGGGCCGACAACCTTTGTTGAAGGCGGCATACTGGGAAGTTTGCCGACTGCATACCACCCGCAGCTGAAGATGATCTTCCTGCTACTGATCATCGGACTTGGCGTCAAGGCGGCACTGGTGCCACTGCACGGCTGGCTGCCCCAGGCGATGGTCGCCCCGGCACCGGTAAGCGCGCTGCTGCACGCCGTCGCCGTGGTCAAGGCCGGTGCCTTTGGCATCGTGCGTGTAGTCTATGATGTTTACGGGGTGAACTTCGTCGACCACTTGGGACTGCTCACCGGGCTGGGTATCGCCGCCGCGATCACCATTGTCTACGGATCCGTCAAGGCATTGTTTCAGGACAACCTGAAAAAACGGCTGGCCTACTCCACCGTCAGCCAGGTTTCCTACATTGCGCTGGGCATCGCGATCCTCGGGCCTGTCGGCACCATCGGCGGCATTGTCCACCTGGTACACCAGGGCATCATGAAGATCACCCTGTTCTTTACCGCGGGCAATTACGCCGAAACACTGGGTATTCACAAGATCAGCGAGATGAACGGGGTTGGCCGGCGCATGCCTGCGACGACGCTGGCCTTCAGTGTCGCCGCACTGGGTATGATCGGCGTGCCTCCAGTGGCGGGGTTTGTCAGCAAGTGGTACCTGGGCCTGGGCGCCCTGGAGGCCGGTTTGGCGATCTGGATCATGCCGGTGCTGATTATCAGCAGCGTGCTCAACGCGGCGTATTTTCTACCCGTGCTGTACCGTGCCTGGTTCCGCGAACCCGGCCCTGCCTGGCCGGCAGAGCACATACCGGCTACACACCTCGAAACCAGCGCCGCGCTGCTGTGGCCACCGGTGATAACCGCGACGCTGGCACTGGCGGCCGGCCTGTTCGCCGCCGCCCCGTACAGCCCGCTGGAGTGGGCGACACTGATCGCGCATCGGGAGTATGGACTGTGAACACCTTCATTCTGCTGCTGATCTGGGTGCTACCCCTGGCGCTGGCGGTCCTTGCCGGTCAGCGTTATGCCGGCTGGATCGCGGTAATTGCACCGCTGCCAGCGCTGCTCGCGGCTGCCATCGTACCGGTCGGCACCGGCGTTTCGCTGCCCTGGCTGCTGCTCGGCGTGGAACTCGGTCTGGATGATACCGGTCGAGTATTCCTGCTATTCAGCGGCCTGCTGTGGCTGATCGCAAGCCTGTATGCAGCCGGGAGCCTTGCTGGCGACCACAAGGCGACGCGGTTTCGTATTTTCTTCCTGCTGGCGATGGCGGGCAACCTTGGCCTGATCCTGGCCCAGGATGCGGTGAGTTTCTACCTTGGCTTCACGCTCATGGGTCTGGCCGCGTATGGTCTCGTTGCACAGTCTCGATCTCAACATGCCCGACAGGCAGCACGCCGTTACCTTGTCTGGACCATTGCCGGTGAAATGCTGTTGTTTATCGCGGTCGTGATGCTGGCACAGCAGCACAACGGCGCCTTGACCTTCAGTGCCCTGCAGTCAGGCACGCCTGCCGGGCTCGTGATGCTGATGCTCCTCATCGGCTTCGGCATCAAGCTGGCGCTGCCCGGTTTGCATCTGTGGCTACCACAAGCCTACGCGGTCACCCCGACGCCTGCCGTTGCGGTACTCAGCGGCAGTATGATCAATGCCGGTCTGCTGGGCTGGTTGCGCTTCCTGCCGGCTGGCGATACTGCACTCGTCGGCTGGGGTCAGGTGCTGCTGGCCGCAGGTATTACCGGCATCTTCTTCGGTGCAGTAGCCGGGCTGTTGCAACGCAGTCCACGCCGGCTGCTGGGCTATTCCAGCATCAGCAAGATGGGTGTTCTGACAAGCGGTATGGGAGCCGCACTGGCCTGGCCTGAGACGGCGCCTGTCGTGATCGCTGCAGTGGTCATCTATGCGGCGCACCACGCGCTGGTGAAGGGGGCCCTGTTTCTCGGGCTGGGCCTCGTTGAGCGCGAGGGTCTGCGTCCGTGGATTCAGGTGGGACTGGTCTTTCTCGCGCTCGCCCTGGCAGGCGCGCCCCTGACCAGTGGTGCCTTTGCGAAGTCCGTACTCACGTCCAGTCTTCCCGGGGGGGCTCAGCAGCTGATATTGCTGCTCGCGGCTTCCGCCTTCGTGACCACACTGCTGATGGTGCGCTTCCTGTTTCTGGTACGGAGATTGCGCGTCAGCAAGCCTGCGCCCCTCCCGACGGAATCGAAAACCGCATGGGTGATACTGCTGGCAATCATTGCCGTGTTTCCCATTGTGATTGCGCAGGCGGGGCAGCTCATGGCTAACTCGGTTCCGGTGTTCCTCGGGATACTTCTTTCCCTTCTGGTGCTGCTGGCATCCCGGCATTTTCCCGTGCGTATCACCACCCGCCCCTGTCGACCGGTGGCAAGAGATATTGCCTTGCGAGGCAAGCACGGAATCCGGCACCTGGCCGACACAGTGGCGCCTGCTATGGAGACACTGGATTCAGCAGCACGCAATCATTCTGAACGATTTCGGCAAACCATGAAGCTTGGTTTTTCACGGCTGCGGCGCTCCAGCGATGACGACGGCTGGCAACTGGCTGGCAGCCTGTGGCTGGGTATCGCTGGTTTACTGTTGATCGGATTTATTTTCACCACATAGAAACGGCGAACAGGAGGTTACTGATGAAACGTTTCAAGAACATACTCTTTCTCGCGGACCGCGACGAGGGTTTGTCCGCGTCACTGAACAGGGCTGTCAATCTCGCCAGCACCAACAGTGCACGCCTGACGGTTATGGATGTGACGGCAGAGATCGCTGTTGCCGACTATATCAAGCGAGCGTATTCCGTCGATCTGAATGCGCAGCTTGGCGAACAGCGCATGCAGTTCCTGGAATCGCTCACACGGCGCTATACAGACAGGGGTGTTCCCGTTTACACCCGGGTGGCGACCGGAATACCTTTCATCGAGGTGGTACGTGCCGTGCAACGCAATGCACATGATCTGGTTATAAAGGTGGCAGAGCACGACAGCGGACTTGCAACGTCGCTGTTCGGCAGTACCGACATGCACCTGTTGCGCAAATGCCCCTGCCCTGTCTGGATCGACCGGGCGGAAAACGAACCTGCCTACCATCGGATTCTTGCCACGGTTGATCCGTTTGACGATGAATCCGGTAACCTGCAGCGATTGATACTGGACCTCGCCACCTCGCTCGCCGAACGTGAGCATGCGACGCTGGACGTGATGCACGCCTGGGAGATGCCCGGCGAGTCCATGCTTGCCAACGGACGGGCCCGCATCCCGAGTGCTGAACTCGATTTGTTGCTCGAGGCCACGGAAACCAGCCACCGTGAGGCCCTGGATGCCCTGCTCTCACCTTATGGTCTGAGCACCGAATCCAGCAATGTTCATCTGTTCAAGGGACGCCCGGCGCAAATCATTTCCGCATTTGCAAGGGAGCAGGAGCATAACCTCATCGTCATGGGCACCCTGGGCAGAGCGGGTATTGCCGGCCTGTTCATAGGCAATACCGCGGAAGATGTACTGCGTGAGGCACAGACTGCTGTGCTGACCGTCAAGCCGCATGGCTTCGTGACACCGGTAGCATAACGCTATCGACATGTGCCATCCTGACACTATCGCAAGACGACCTTGCTGTACCAGGCAGCGCCTAGGCGATGTGTTCGTTTTATCCTATAGTGTCACGAATGCCTGAGCCACAGTTTCACAAGCGATAATGTCCAGTCTGAACTACAAGCACCTGCGTTACTTCTGGGCAGTTGCCGCAAACGGCACCATTGCCCGCGCCGCGGAGATGCTGCATGTCACACCCCAGACTATCAGCGGCCAGCTGCGAGAGCTTGAAGAGCAGATGAATGCCAGGCTGTTTGAGAAAAGCGGCCGCAAACTGAGTCTGACCGATACTGGCCGCCTGGTTTTTTCCTATGCCGATGAAATGTTTCGCCTCGGTGATGAATTGCAGGATGTTATTCAGGGACGTATACCGGGCGCGGCGCTCACACTGACGGTTGGCGTCGCGATGGTCGTGCCCAAGCTGCTCGCTTACCGTGTACTGGAGCCGGTGCTGCATATGCAGGAATCCGTGCGTCTCGTTTGCCAGGAAGCGACACTGGGCGATTTGCTCGCTGACCTGTCGGTGCACAAGCTTGATCTTGTGCTGGCTGACGCTCCATTGAGTCCGGCGCTGAATATCCGTGCTTACAATCACCTGCTCGGTGAATCCGGCCTCAGTTTCTTCGCCACGCACAGGAAAGCACGAAAGTATGCAGGCAGATTCCCGCACTCCCTGGATGGCGCCCCGATGTTGATGCCGACGGCAAGCAGCGCGTTAAGACGCAGCCTTGAGCAATGGTTTGAACACCACGATATAAAACCGGTGATTGTCGCGGAGTTTGAGGATCGCGCACTGATGAAGGCTTTCGGAGAAGCCGATGCCGGCATCTTCACCTCGCCGACGACTGTTGAGGATGATGTCGTCGCGAAATACGGCGTGCGTGTTATCGGCCGCAGCGAAGACATCAAGGAACGCTTCTATGCGATTTCCGCCGAGCGCCGAATCAAGCACCCGGCAGTTTCCGCGATCACCGAGACAGCCCGCAGCGAATTGTTTACATCTTCCTGAAAACAGCTCCCTATGCTTCTCGGGTTGCCTGTCTACGCCCTGGAAAACGCACTCAACTTGCCGTCGCCCGGCCCCTGCCGGCCGTGTTCGCCCCGGGCTGAATTCACTGAGCAGCGGGGATTCTTGTGCTGGCACTGCCGCTTCATGGTCCGCGTAGTGAACAGCTTACGCGGACTGACCATGTGGTGCCTTGATTCGAATTTCCCGAACTATTCCCCGCTGCATTCCGACTTCTTCTGTCAGTAGCGAAGCGCTAGTCTAACAATAAAGTGACACATGACAGCGAGGAAGATAACCATGCAGACAGACATTCATGCCCGGGGTTTTTCAATGACCGACGCCATCGAGAACCATGTACACAGGCGCCTTGGTTTCAACTTCTCGTATGCAAGCAACCGCGTGCGCCGCGTACACGTCAGACTGTCAGACCTTAACGGACCGCGAGGCGGCGTCGACAAGCGCTGCCTGGTCGAGGTTAGACTGGAGGGTTTACCGGTCGTGGTGGTCGAGGATATTCAGTCAGACATGTACACCGCTATCGATCGTGCCGTCGGACGTGCCGCCCGCACCGTTAGCCGCCGCCTGGCACTGGATAGCAGCAGACGACGGCAGGTGGCAGCACAGCATGCGCATTACCTTACGATACCCCAGTGATGACTTTGCTGGCAGACGCTACCGATTGAAAAATTCGTAACAGGGAGGCACCCCCACATGAATACCTATACAAGCGGCACGGTCAATGTTCCTGCGCAGTACGTCGCGACCAACCGTGTGTTGCGCAACACCTACGCATTACTGGCACTGACCCTGTTGTTCAGCTCGGTCACGGCAGCTATTACCATGGCACTGAACCTGCCCCACCCCGGACTGGTGATGACGCTGCTCGGCTACTTCGGTTTACTGTTCCTGACTACCCGGTTCCGCAACAGCGGAATCGGCCTGGCGATGGTATTCGCCCTGACAGGCTTCATGGGCTACACCCTTGGCACCTTGCTGAATGTCTATCTAGGCTTGCCCAACGGACCACAACTCGTGATGACGGCGCTTGGCGGTACCGGTGTCACGTTCCTTGCACTGTCGGGCTACACGCTAGTGAGCCGCAAGGACTTCAGCTTCATGGGCGGATTCCTGATAGCGGGAATCCTGGTCGCCTTTCTGGCGGGTCTGGGTGCCGTGTTCTTCGATATGTCAGGACTGGCACTCGCTGTATCGGCTATGTTCGTGCTGCTGATGGCAGGACTCATCATGTACGAGACCAGCAACATCATCCACGGCGGCGAGACAAACTACATCATGGCGACCGTGACTCTGTACGTGGCGATCTACAACCTGTTCACCAGTCTGTTACACCTGCTGGGAGTGATGAGTGCTGATGAATAACGACATGACAAAAACCTCCCGGTATCGGCAACAACGAATGAAGAACTTCAAACTCGAATCGAGACATCGATTGCCTGTAGCGGTAACGGGTTATACAAGCGCAACAATGACGGCCCTTTCCGGAAACATCGGCCAGTCCTGAGCTAACCTGCGATGCCACTCGTTGATACGAAAGCCATGTTGCTCCATGCCTACGACAGCGGCTATGCAGTAGAAGCCTTCGATGTGGTCAGCCTGGACTCGGCGGTGAGCGCAATCAACCCTGGTTGTAACGGCGTCATGGTCGATGCCTTCCGCGAGCCAGTGACGGGTAATATTGACTGCACCCGTGCCGTGGTCAACATGGCCCATGCTTGCGGCGTACCCGTGGAGGGCGAACCGGGTTATGTGCCCGGTGTAGAGGGAGAGGACGCAGCGCGTCATCCAGTAAAAATCACCTATACGACGGTCACGGATGCAACAAGCTACTTAGAACAAACCGGGGTGGACTTTCTGGCGGTTTCCATCGGCACCGTCCATGGGCGTATGAAGAGCAAGCACGAACTGGATTTCCAGCGTCCGCAACAGATCAATGAAAATACCAGGACAGCTACCTCCAGCGGTTTTACTGACCTGGTGAAGAATGTCCGCACGGTTGTTGCCGCCGACGCCGAACGCTGCACACGCCTGGCCGACAAGCCAACCCAGGCAGAGCCGCAAGGGCATTACCCGCTGGGTCTGCGATGGTCGACTGATAACGCGTTTGTGAAAATCCATGTCAGACACAGAGAAGCAGCATGACCAACACCCCCACCGCCTCCACGCAGAAATCACCTGACCATAAGCCACGGCCACTGGTGGACCTGCTGTTCAGCATTGTTATTCCCTCCTTAATCCTGATGAAGTTCAGTGGAGATAATGGCCTTGGAACGAGTACTGCGCTCATCGTGGCACTGGCGTTTCCGCTGAGCTGGGGCCTTTACGAACTTCTGAAGTACAGGAAATTCAATATTATTGCACTGTTGGGATTAATCAGCGTATTGCTTACCGGCGGCATCGGTCTGCTGCAACTCGACCCGCAGTGGCTGGCTGTCAAGGAAGCCGCTATCCCCGGACTGATCGGCATAGCGGTGCTGGTCTCCACGCGCACTCGTTATCCACTGATCAGAACCCTGCTCTATAGCCCTGCAGTTATGGATGTCAGCAAGATCAGGCAAAAACTCGAGAGTCTCGGAAATACCGCGGTGTTTGAAGGTCGCCTGTTGAACGCCACGTATCTGCTGGGCAGCACCTTTTTCTTTTCGGCCGTGATGAACTATATCCTTGCCAGGTGGATTGTTACCAGCCCGGCAGGTAGCACCGCATTCAACGAGGAACTCGGACGGCTGACCCTGCTCAGCTATCCGGTGATCGCCATCCCCTCCATGCTCATGATGCTGGCAATCTTTTATTACCTGTGGCGCACGATTCATGGCATGACCGGGTTCACGCTGGAAGAGATATTGGTCTCACGTCGACCGTAGAATGGGCACGATAATGTATCAATTTGAACAGCAGCTGCTACCCAGGCCTGCAGGCCATCACATGCACAATGATCTGCCATTATGCAGGGACCGATTCAGGGCAGGTGTGGATTTCACATATAACCCGCTACCCCGCTCCGGCAGGAAAGCGGTTAATGAGCGCGACAATAGCATCCATATCATATCGTGAGAGCAATTTCTCCACCTCGACTGCCAGGCACTTCGTATCAGGGTTGAGCCCCTTCAGCTCAGTAATCAACGTTTCTATTTCCGTCAGGGCGTTGATCCTGGCGGCGGCCAGCAGGCGTTCACGTATGCGGTCGGGTAGCTGGATTGTATCCGGTTCCTTGGCACACGGCCTAGCCCCTGCCGGTACCCCCGTGTCGGGTTCTTGCACGAACTCGACATGCAAATGTCTCACTATACAATCGCAAACCTTCTCAAACAAAAAGGGTTTGCCAATGAAATCGTCAAAGCCCGCATCCCGATAAAAGGATCGCTGGCGCAGCAGACCGGATGCCGTGATGGCAACACACACAATCCTCTCGCCAGGCCATCGTTCACGCAGCTGCTGCACCGCGGTGAGCCCGTCCATCACGGGCATGCGCACATCCATGAAGACGATGTCCGGAATCTGTTCGGCGATCCGCTGCAGCGCCTCGGCGCCACTACTCGCCATGGTTACCTCGACACCGGTGCGTTCCAGGAGCCCACTGAGGACTTCGCGATTGTCCTCCACATCATCGACCACAAGGGCCCGGACCCGGTAGGATTCCGCCAGTCGGCAAAACTGACCCTTCTGTTCACTCTTGAGTATCAGGTCACCCTCGGCTGGCGGTAATTCCAGCTCAAAACGGAAACAACTCCCTTCACCCGGGGTCGATTGCAGACTCAATGAGCCGCCCATCAGCTCGATATGGCGCTTGGTGATTGCCAGACCGAGGCCGGTGCCGCCCTTGGCCTCGCCCTCTTCAGCCTGCTGGAAGGGCTCGAAGATGCGTTTCTGCGACTCCTCAGTGATGCCGGGGCCGGTATCCTCGACACTGAACGTGCAACGCTGGCCACTCTGTTCTACCTTGAGACTGATGACTCCCCGGTCGGTGAATTTGACCGCGTTGCCCAGCAGGTTGATTAAAACCTGGCGCAGCTTGCGGTCGTCGGCCCGGACCGCTCGCTCTCCGATGTGCACGTCTTCCCGCCAGGTGAGCCCTTTCTGATCACAGCGCATCGCAAACATCCCGGAGATGTCATCCGTCAGGTCACCCAGGTCGAAATCGCGGGTATCCAGTTTCATGGCGCCTGCCTCGATCTTCGAAAGATCTAGGATTTCATCGATGAGACTGATCAGGTGATTACCCGCCGAGTGGATCGCCTTCAGCGGTCGGCGGTATTTGTCTGGCATGTCCGGATCGGTCTCGATCAGCTGGGTGTAGCCCAGCACCGCGTTCATCGGGGTGCGGATCTCATGGGACATGTTTGCAAGGAACTGGGACTTTGCATGGCTCGCGCTCTCGGCCTGTTCCTTGGCGACGCGCAATGACTGCTCTGCTGACTTGCGCGCAGTGATGTCGCGGATGATGCCAACGAAGACCTGCTGCCCGCCCGGGCGTGCCTCACCCACGGACAGCTCCATCGGAAAGGTCGTGCCATCCTTGCGCCGGCCTGCCACCTCACGGCCAATACCGATAATGCGCTTGTTGCCTGTGGCCCGGTAACGTAACAGGTACTCATCGTGCTCGTCCCGGTAGGGGGGTGGCATCAGCATCTTGACGTTCCTGCCAACCACCTCGTCCTCCCGGTATCCAAATAACTGCTCACAGGCCGGGTTGTATTCCTGCACGGTGCCGTTGGCATCGATGATCATGACCCCGTCAACGGCCGTCGACACCAACGTCCGCAGGCGCTGTTCACGATCCTCCAGCGAGCGCGAGGATGCCCTATAGCGCACCACCAGGAAGGCAGTCACCCACAATACCGCGGCTTCGAAACTGATATTGAGCAACAAGGCCGCGGTATCCAAGTGGGTGGCCGAGTAGAGGTAACCCACCACGATGAGCACAGTACCAACCGCGGCCAGCACCATCGGCGCATTTCGCCAGGGCAGCCAGTAGCTGACGGAAATTAGCACCACATAGGGTATGCCATGAATGACCCCCGCCGGCAGATTGAGGTCCATTACAAGCATGATCAGCAGCACGCCTGCGATCAGCAACAACACAAGCGCCTTGCGCAACTTACTCATCAGAACCCTCTGAAATCGATCAGCCATCAGGATGGAAAACGCCAGCGGCCGCCCCCCCCGGGAGAATACCGTCACCATCTTAAACCAGACACATTGCAGCGATACAGGACCTGGCGAGAGTATTTCGATGATTGACTGCACCAGCTTCTATCGGTAACTGCAGTTTGCTAAGCTTGCATTGCCATATCCCAAGCGCCTGCATGCCATGAGCAAGAGGATCAACGCCATGCACGATCAAGCCAGTATAACCCATGCAAAACTCCTGATCGTCGATGACAAAGCCGCCAACCTGGACCTGCTGCGGGAGATGCTGGCGCCGCTCGGCTACCAGATCTTCTTCGCGACCAACGGGAAAAAAGCCCTGGAGATCGCCACATCAGCACTACCGGACCTGGTGCTGCTGGACGTGATGATGCCCGAGATGGACGGCTTCGAAACATGCCATCGGTTCAAGCAGGACGCCGCACTCAGGGAGATCCCGATCATCTTTGTCACAGCCAGGACCGATGTCGAGGACCTGGCCCGGGGATTTGCGGCCGGTGCCGTTGACTACATCACCAAACCGGTTAAACAACCCGAGGTACATGCCCGGGTCGCGACACACTTGCAAATCCAGGGCCTCATCGACCAGCAACGCGAGCACCTTGCCGCACTGGAGCAGGCACGCGGTGAGCTGGAGGCTCTGAATGATGCCAAGGACAAGTTTCTATCGAATCTGGGCCGGGAAGTCAGCGCCTCCCTGGTACAGATCGCAGACACCAGCACCGCCATCAGGGAGTCGGCCAGGACCCCCGGGGCGCCAGGTAGCAGCATCGACCGGCATCTGGCGGACGTAAATCAATCAGCCCAGGACGTGTTGCACCTGCTGGAGACCATACTTGAATGGCCGCGCCTGCAAACCGGTCAGAAACTCGATCTGCTCTCGACCCAGATCAGCGACCGGGAACTTGGTAATCTGCTCTCCAGCCTGAACGACCTGCGCTTTCTCTCACTGGCTGAGACCCGGGTTGGCGACGCGGGGCTGATCCATCTGCAATCATTGACCCACCTGCAGGAGCTGCATCTTGACCACACCGATATCACCGATGAAGGTCTGAAACTTCTCACCAACCTCCCCAATCTGGAGATACTCGACCTCAAGGGCACACACACAACCGACGCCGGGCTTATCCATGTCGGACGTCTGACAGGATTAAAGGGGCTCTACCTCACACGCACCGGGGTCACCGACACCGGCCTGGAACACTTGCACAGTCTGGGCAAACTCGAGACGCTCATCCTTTGGGATACCGGCATCGGGGATGCCGGCCTGGAACACCTCAAAACCCTGAAACATCTCAAGGAGGTCATACTCTGGAACACCCGTGTAACCCAACAAGGTGCAGAGGCCTTGCAAGCTGCCTTACCCGAGTGTGACGTGAGCACGACAATGTTCGAGTAGTGTCATTGCTTGTATTAACGGCGACGCTATGACCTGATTACCCCTAAAGGCTGTTGGTATGGTGCTGACATGCCATGAACTATAGTGCCAGTAGAACTGCAGATAATAATAAATACCCGCGGAAGCCCCGGCGCTGGTGACTTTCGGGCCAGGTGACGCCGTATCTTCTGTCAATCCAGTTTCGAATAGTCGAGAAACGCCGACGCTGTTTCGAGTGTGCATTCACCAAGACGACCATATCATCAGCGAACCTGGCGAACCCGACCAACGTCAACTGCCGGTAGCCAAGCGACGCCGTTTGAACACCCGCAGCAAAGATCGGCGTCACGATGAGCTTCAGCGCACCCTGTACCACCCGGTCGCGGATCGTGGGTATCAATAGCCCTGGCGAACCTCCCCCATCCTTGGATATGCCACTTTCCGCAGCCGCTGAGGATAATACGTCCGCCCGACCAACTCCTGATGCAGCAGGTCGATAAGTTAGCCAGCCATCGTGTCGAATGGGATAACTGTAAGTGATTAGGTATACTTCACAATAATACCATCAGAATTCGTTACGATACCCTGTGGAAATTCCAATGCAAGAACCAGCCGCGAACATGGCGGAGCCCGTTGGAGGCTTCCCGATCCTCGATATGATGATGCGTTACAATGTGTTTGTGCCCCGTCTCTACAACTGGTGCATATCACTGGGTTTTACCCCCGGAAAAGTCATGCCATCGCGGGCATTTTGTTCCGATGAAAGCCAGGGTTACCCCATCATAATGATCGCCAAGCACTTCGGCACCTTTCCGTTCAATCATGGTGTGGTCGGTGGAATCGTCGCTACAGACAGGCATGCCCCCCACGCTGCCCACGGTCAGGATATGCTCATCATGCAAGCCAGTCATGTAGGCTACGATCCGGAAAACCAGGTGTTCGGGACGTATCGGCGTGCCCAGACCACTCACATGGAATGCAGCTCCAGCTGCGGAAAGATCCAGCAGGTGATCTCCTGGTATCAGAATGAATATGATTTTGCCCGCCACAACATTTTGCTGCATAACGAAGACGGCCGTAAAATAATCATCGTCGACAACCAGTTGTTGCGCCAGGACCGCGACAATAGCCTGTTGCTGCGTCTCGAGAAGCTCATCGCCACTGATTCGGGGGAACGACCCGTTCCATTGAGGATAATGAGTACGGCGAAAGTCTATTCACCGAAGCAGGAATTTGTCGACAGCATGGGAGACACGGCTTTCAACGGCATCACACCGCAGCCCATCGGCGCCAGCCTGACCGCTGGCATGTTCTATTTTCGGCGTGATATTTCACAGCTGGAAGAAGGTGCGCATCACCTCGAACATAATCTGATCGGCTACATGCCGCAGATCGTCACCTCGAAGACACCCCAGCTAGTGGCTGCCGAGATTACTACCCAGATCGAGTTCGACCGCACCTTTCGCACTATCGTGAAAGAGCATGCCTACAAAGGCAAGAAGGTCTTGTTTATCGCCGGACTAAATATCGATATTTCACCGCAACCGGGGCAGCTCTTCCCGCTCACAAAATTCGTCCCCTGGGCCGCTTATATCCAGGACAGCGACGGCTATTATTTCACCCTTGAGCAGGAGGAACTGGTACAAACCCTGCAACAGCAGAGTGTCGACAATCCCGACCAGATCGATCTGGAGAATGCGATTCAGATGATGGCGTCTGCCGAGGAGATAAAAATCAAACCATAGGACCGTCGCATCCGCCAGTCCTGTCAGGCGATTACCTCTTCGAAGACCAGGAGTGAGCCAAACAACATGGCTGTGACGGTGAAAATACGCCACAGGCGAGTACGTGCTGCGATCGCGCCAGTTTCGAGCGGTTTCAACCAGGCACCATATCGACTTGCTTGCGGAACCCATTTTCCGGGTAACACCTGCGCGCAACCCGTATCCCCTTGCGTGCGATAAACAGGGTATATAAATCGTGTGCGGGGGCTGGTCTTTTCCGCATACAGTCGAACGTTGTGCGTTGGATATCTTGCCTGGCATGCCTGAATGCCGCGGAGTACAGGCGTTGCATCCTTGACGCAATAGAACGCATTTTCCCATTGCTGCCATTTCGTGAGGACAGGATTAACGTCCTCCGAATGCTCGATACGCAGAATCCAGTTATCCGACAAGGTATTTTCTATATGCCTCTCGAGTTCGGAAAGGTAATGCAACTTCTCGATGGATGCGTGACTATGACCTGACTGCATGATGTCTATCCTCCTGTATCCCCAAGGGATGGTTAACTTCGAGTACTTTTTTACAGCTACTCTGATAATTATTGCGCCGGTTTATCCAGCACTGTACACGCCTGCTGTTGGGATGCCGCTCGCCGGAACCGGCGACCCGTATCCAGTTACCGAATGTTTCAATGCGACCAAACGGTCTTCGACCACGTTCTGTTGCGGCATTCGTTCCAGGATCCCCATGTTCTCCAGTCGCCGCCGGGGTTGCCCGGGTCCGGCGACCACATACACAGACCGTCCGGCATCTATCATGTCCAGCATCGCCTCCTCGATGGCGAGTGCCGCCGACACGCCCAGGTACACCACGTCGGTGAGGTCGACAATAAGCGTCCTGATGCCTTCAACCTCCGAGTTCTTGCGACTGATGACACGCGAAGTGCCGAAAATCATGGCGCCACGCAGATGGAGTAACAAAACCCTGCCGGCGGCAGCGGACAGAATTTTTCGCTCCTCGGGTGTCAGTGCCAGATCGGTTCCCTGCGGATTCGTCACCGCCTTGACATCGTCCGCCTGCAACTCTGAAAGCCGCGTTACCGTCATTACGTTCGCGACAAACAGACCTATGCCCACAGCCGCTATAAGATCCACGAACACGGTTAGAGCAATAACACCATATGTTATAAGCGCGCCCTTTCCCGA
>CAVWDM010000017.1:0-89873 GCA_963753755.1 uncultured Gammaproteobacteria bacterium | reverse complement strand
GCGTGTGTCGAGGGTTTTATCCGCCAGCTGCTTGGCTGGCGCGAGTACATACGCGGGATCTACTGGGCGCGCATGCCCCGGTATGCCGACTGCAACGCACTTGGGGCGGATGCGCCTCTGCCGGAATTTTTCTGGAGCGGCGAGACCGACATGCGTTGTCTGCGTGAGACGCTGGAGCAGACATTGCGCTACGGTTATGCCCACCATATCCAGCGCCTGATGGTCACCGGCCTGTACTGCCTGCTGCATGGTGTGCGACCGCAGGCAGTGCATGAGTGGTACCTGGCCATCTATGTGGATGCGATTGAGTGGGTGGAACTGCCCAATACCCTGGGTATGTCGCAGTATGCAGACGGTGGTTATCTGGCCTCCAAGCCCTATGTGGCATCCGGGGCCTATATCAACAGGATGAGCAATTACTGCAAAGGTTGCCGTTACGATTCGTCATGCGCCACGGGTGATTCAGCGTGCCCATTCACAACACTGTACTGGGATTTTCTGCAGCGCCATGAGCAAAGGTTTTCCAGACATCCAAGAACGGCGCTGCAGTGGCGCAACCTGGGGCGCAAGGACACGTCGGAATTAAAAGCCATCAGACGCCAGGCTGAGTGTATACGTGTGACCTCTGATGCGTGAGTATGACGACTGGAATAAGTTCCAGACCTCTTCTACATGTTTCCTGAGACGGGCCCTGGCGTGGTTATCCTGAGATTAGTATTCAATAACAGCCCGCGGATTCAACTTTGAAGTGCAAAAGTTAACGAAGTCCTGGTGCTAAAGAAGATCAGAAACAAAGAATCCTCTCTGGTATCCGACAACTGTCGGCGAAAGTGGCAAAAATCCTGTCACACAAGCATGTAACTGATTGAGTAACGCCTGGAATCCAGGCGGGGGAGCGGTCCTGGCCGAACCTTTTCCGTGGACGGTGATTCAAGGGGTTATCCGTGTATTGTTCATTATTTACAGTCAGTTAAAAGTGCATAGGTGGATATTGTCCATGCAAACCACCCAGTTAGAATCATAGTGGTTGCGATGACAACTCGCATCGATATTTGCATCGGTCAGTTTTCGAAGGGATCTATTGCGGGCTGAATGATATCACTTGAGTGAAATTTGAATGGAAGACGCATGCTGCAACACAAGCTATCTCGCGAGAAGAGCTATTTTAGCCGAAACTGTCTGCATGGATTGTGTCTATTGTCTATTAATGAAGCCAGATGAACGTTTGAGTAGCTGTCATCAGTAATGGCATCGGTCAGGTATAGCGACTGAAATATCTTAGTGGCTTTCAAAGAAGAATAGAGCAGGGGAGGAGTCTCTGTTACAAATTACAGGGTGATTCAGTAAAGTGGAAATGGGCAGCGGAATTTACTTCATGCGCAAGCTCGCAGTCTTTCAATTCTTCCGCCATTGGGCGGGGGTGGTGCCGCTCCAGCGCCGGAATGCACGCGTGAAGGCACTCGCATCCGCATAGTCGAGTGTCATCGCGATCTGGCTCACCTCCATTCGAGTGTCCTCGAGCAGCTGTCGCGCGATTTCGAAGCGGCCCTCATCCAGGAGTTCCTGAAAACTCGTGCCGAAATCTTTCAGGCGGCGACTCAGCGTGCGACTGTGTATCGAGAAGAGCGCGGCGACCTGGTCTGATCTGGCATGGCCTGTCAGGAGTGCCGTTCGCAGCACACTCCGTACCTGTCCCGGCAAGTCGTCGCTGTACCTGACCTCGAGCACATCGATCTGTTGCTGCAGCAAACGGCGCAGCTCGGGGTCGATTTCGGGCAAGCGAAGATCCAACCAATCGGCAGCGAACACCACCGCGTTCCGCTCGGTATCAAATCGCAGGGGGGATCGGAAGAACTGGCGGAACGGCCCGATATTGTCCGGCTTGCGGTGGGCAAATCGGACCTCGGCAGGCTTCCAATCGGGGCCGCACAGCGTGCGCATGATATTGTACATAATAGCTAGCGCACCATCCCCGATCTGAGTGGTTGCCTCGACACCGGGTTGATAGATTTCGTAGCTCAGACTTGCCGTGTCACCGTCCGTCTCCAGGCTGGTCACCGCGCCGCGTACGTGAAGATGCAGACAGCGCACGAGGTTGCGCAAGGCCGTACCCACGTCTGGCGAGTATTTCGCCAGCAAGCCCGCCATCCCCAGCGAGTCCAGGCCGGTTTGCCGGCCGACCAGGAGCCCCAGGTGTTGGCAACCGGTCCTTGCCACGCAATGCGCGAACAGGTGGTTCCGGGCCGTGTAGGTAATCCGGTTATCGGGGTTGTCGAACAGCGTGAGGTCAAACCCCGCCTCGGACAACAACTCAACCGGGTTTGCGCCCAGGCTCCTTAGAACCGCCGGAAGGTCCATTATGGTGCCGATGCGCACTGCTGATTCCAGGTGTGTGGGTTCTGCCCTAGATCGTGTCATGGTGTCTGTTTGCCTGTTTATTGATCTTGATCAAGAAGGATAAGTTGCCCTGTCTTGAAATGTCCAGTCAGCGTCCGGATATGTCCATCACAATGTAAATCAAAATGATAAATTCGCGCGTGGTAAATGTATACGAAGCAGGGTGACACTCGTGTAGCCTTGCGTGATTTAGGATGCCTTAAATTGATAAGAGGAACCAACAATGATCACAAAATGGTTGTCGAGTCTCACCGTTGCCACTATCCTGCTTGTTCCCACGCTGTGCTTCGCGGCACCGGCGGACGAAGAGAAAAAGGTCTTTGCAGAACTGCAGGCACTCATTCCGCAGGACCACATCGTTACCGTTGATGATCTCTACAAGAAGTGGCGTGAGGTCCAGGAGAAGAAAAGCGATGCCGTCATTCTCGACATTCGCACGGGCGCTGAATTCTATGCGGGCCACCTTCTGGATGCGAACAACATCGATTCCGGTAACCCGTATCTTGTACCGAAGCACTGGCCCGACCCGAATACCGAGATCTGGGTTTTCTGCCGCAGCCAGCACCGTGCCACGTATTTTACTTCTTTCCTCTACCGGTACGGTTACAAGAACGTCTACCTCGTCCAGGGTGGCATCGCTGGCTGGGCCGAGAAAGGTTACCCGCTGTACAGCAAAGACTTCGGCGAGATCAAGGTGCTGAAGTACGACAAGGCACTCAAGGAGGAGTACAAGACGCGCCAGTTCGATTAGGGTGTCCGCTCACCAGTACGGGCTTTACATACGCATGTGAAATCAAGGAGTAATCAAAATGACGACCGAAAATAAAATGAATGAGGGCGGTATAACCCGTCGCGAAGCTTTGGGGTCAATCGGCGGAGTTGCCGCCGCTGGTGCTGCGTTGGCTGCCGGTGGACTTTCAGGCAACGCGTTGGCTACTGAAGCAGGTAGCAGGGCCGTGAAGAAAGAGGTTGACGGCAAAATGACAAGCACCATCAGCCTGGATTGGAAAGAGGTGTACTACACCAACTGTCCCCTCATCTCCGCCAGCAACGTGGATCAGGAATTGGGCTGGACCGCGGAGGAATTCGCGAAAATAGGCGTTGAATTTTCCTATTTCCGTTCACGCCCGGAAAACGACTGGTACCCGCACTACATTCACAACCTGGACAACCTGATTCGCTTCGGTGGCCTGTTCCCAGCTATCGACGTTATGGCGGACAAGCGTAGAACCCGGATGCTGGGTCTGACACACGTACCCTTTGAAGGTGGCTGCATGATGGTGCGTGCCAAGGACAATATCTTCCGGATGAGCGATCTGAAGGGTAAAAAAATAGGTATCACAAAGAGCCTCAATACCCTGAAAAACGACTGGTGGCGCGTCCAGGAACACATGGGCATCCTGGCGATGTTACAGATGAACGGCATGACGGTAAAGGATGTCCAGTTGGTGGATTTCCCTTACCCGGATGACTGGTACGATGATCCCGGCATGCTGACGCCCATGGTCAATCCGACCTGGTGGCAGTTGAAGCGTGACCACAAGCACGACCTGGCTTTCCGTCCGCTGGAAACTGCGTTGCTTGAGGGCAAGGTCGATGCGATCTACTCGCAAAGCAAAGTCTTTCAGCACATACAGGAAGAGACGGGGCAGATGGCTGCGATTGAAGATCTGTCCCGCTACCCGGACTGGAGGCTGCAGGTCGCCAATATCCCTGCCATCATCACCTGTACCGATGTAATGGCTAATGAGCACCCTGAACTTGTCGTAGCGTTCATGAAAGGCATGATTCGAGTCGGTCGCTGGGCCAACGAATATAAGCGTGCTGCGTCGGTGATTCTCAATAAGCAAACCTACTACCTGGATGAGAAAGATACCTACCAGGGCATCAAGCACGTGGACATGGTGCCTAATCTCTCTTTACAAAATCTGGCGCTGGTGAATGTCGGTAAGGGATTCATGCTAGAACATGATTACATCAAGAACGACTTTGATGTAAACAAATGGGCCGCACCAGAGTTTCTTGCGCAAGCAGCGAAAGAGCTGCTTGAAGACAAGATTGACATGACGAAACTGGAAAAGATTCCTACCATGAAGGGGCGGGTTGGCTAGACCGGTGGAATCTCAGTAGAAAGCCTGTGTTGTGAGTAGTGCACCTGACCGCTGGAGAGGTGGTTAGACACTGGCTCCATTGAGCGGCGGCCCTCGTTTGTTCGTTGGTCGCCGTTTTTGTTTGTGCTGAATGTCAGAAGCTGTCCGTTTCCAGTCTTCGCCAGCCCTATATGAAGATATGTTTCGGTATATTATTGTCAATTGACACAATAGGCCGCGTCGGTACTGGTACCCTTCGCCAATAATCCGGGAAGGGCAAGTTGTGGCTTACTCGGTCCTACACTAGGCGCTTATATAAGATTTTGGTAAAGGACGTGAGGCGACCCTAAACCGAAGTTCTACATCACTGTCCTGTATCTGCAAAGCGGAAGTGAGCAGCGAAATTCAATTCATGCGCAAGCTCGCAGCCCTTCGATTCTTCCGCCATTGGGCGGGCGTGGTACCGCTCCAGCGCCGGAATGCACGCGTGAAGGCACTCGCATCGGCATAGTCGAGCGTCACTGCGATCTGGCTCACCTCCAATCGAGTGTCCTCGAGCAGCTGCCGCGCAATCTCGAAGCGGCCCTCATCGAGGAGTTCCTGAAAGCTCGTGTCGAAATCCTTCAGGCGGCGACTCAGCGTGCGACTGTGTATCGAGAAGAGCGCGGCGACCTGGTCTGATCTGGCATGGCCTGTCAGGAGTGCCGTTCGCAGCACACTCCGTACCTGTCCCGGCAAGTCGTCGCTGTACCTGACCTCGAGCACATCGATCTGTTGCTGCAGCAAACGGCGCAGCTCGGGGTCGATTTCGGGCAAGCGAAGATCCAACCAATCGGCAGCGAACACCACCGCGTTCCGCTCGGTATCAAATCGCAGGGGGGATCGGAAGAACTGGCGGAACGGCCCGATATTGTCCGGCTTGCGGTGGGCAAATCGGACCTCGGCAGGCTTCCAATCGGGGCCGCACAGCGTGCGCATGATATTGTACATAATAGCTAGCGCACCATCCCCGATCTGAGTGGTTGCCTCGACACCGGGTTGATAGATTTCGTAGCTCAGACTTGCCGTGTCACCGTCCGTCTCCAGGCTGGTCACCGCGCCGCGTACGTGAAGATGCAGACAGCGCACGAGGTTGCGCAAGGCCGTACCCACGTCTGGCGAGTATTTCGCCAGCAAGCCCGCCATCCCCAGCGAGTCCAGGCCGGTTTGCCGGCCGACCAGGAGCCCCAGGTGTTGGCAACCGGTCCTTGCCACGCAATGCGCGAACAGGTGGTTCCGGGCCGTGTAGGTAATCCGGTTATCGGGGTTGTCGAACAGCGTGAGGTCAAACCCCGCCTCGGACAACAACTCAACCGGGTTTGCGCCCAGGCTCCTTAGAACCGCCGGAAGGTCCATTATGGTGCCGATGCGCACTGCTGATTCCAGGTGTGTGGGTTCTGCCCTAGATCGTGTCATGGTGTCTGTTTGCCTGTTTATTGATCTTGATCAAGAAGGATAAGTTGCCCTGTCTTGAAATGTCCAGTCAGCGTCCGGATATGTCCATCACAATGTAAATCAAAATGATAAATTCGCGCGTGGTAAATGTATACGAAGCAGGGTGACACTCGTGCATCCTTGCGTGATTTAGCATGCCTTCAATTGATAAGAGGAACCAACAATGAACACAAAATGGCTGTCGAGCCTCGTTTTTATAACCATCCTGCTAGCTTCTACGGTGACATTCGCGGCGCCCGAGGACAGTCAGCTTCCCGAACGCAAACAAACCACCCTTGGTCTCTATGTGACCGCCGCGCAGGCCTACGAAAAGTGGGAAGCCGCACCGGACAAGGTGACGATCATCGACGTGCGGACCCCTGAGGAATATGCCTTCGTTGGCCACCCGGAGATGGCGTTGAATATCCCCTTTGCTTTTGTGACCTATCAGAGAAAGGATGGCAAAACCGAATACGGCCCGAAGATGAATCCGGTATTTGTTGCCGAAGCCAAAAAACTAGCCGGGCTGAACGACACCCTGCTGGTCATGTGTCGCTCAGGTGACCGCAGTGCCAAGGCAGTCAACGATCTCGCAGCAGCCGGATTTACAAACGCCTACACTATCACTGATGGATTTGAAGGCGATAAGGTGAAGGACCCAGAAAGCGTCTTTAACGGGAAGAGGATGAGGAATGGCTGGAAAAACTCGGCCCCCTGGGTCTATGACATAGATCCAGAGAAAATCATCCTTGAAGAATACACCTCCAAGCAAACGCAATAGTGGTGCCACGCAATGAGTCAGGTTTATCCAGACCTGCTATTCGAGAATAGTTCTCATCATCGCACGATGATGATCAATGAGAAATGAAGAGGATATAAAACATGGCTACATCGAAAAAGAAAACGAGCACAAAAAAGGTTGGGGTAACCAAGAAGGGATCAACCAGGAGCCGAAAGGCGGCAGCAAGGAAAAAGAGCACAAAAAAGGTTGGGGCAACCAAGAAGGGATCAACCAGGAGCCAAAAGGCGGCAGCAGACGTTCCAGCTCAGATGAACTTGACAGACGGGATTGCGCTGATTGCTGAACTGCTCGCAGCTCAACCACACCTGAGAGAAGACCTTGGTGAAATGGCTGAGCTGGTCACTGGCAAGCTCACGAAGAAAGAAACATCGGCGCCACAGGCCAAGGGTAAAAAACCAACCAAGGCCACGGCAGCCAAAAAAAGAGCGGCTCCCGCCCGGGAGATGAAAACCACAACTTTTAAAAACACCAAACTGAACACGGCAAGGTTGAACTGGAAAGAGGTGTACTACACCAATTGTCCCCTCATCTCCGCCAGCAACGTAGACCAGGAGCTGGGTTGGACCCGGGAGGAGTTCAAAAAGCTCGGCGTAGAATACGCCTTCTTGCGCTCCACCCGCGATAACGACTGGTATCCGCACTACATCCACAACCTCGACAACCTTATCCGCTTCGGTGGTCTGTTCCCTCCCATTTCCGCGCATGCAGACAATCGCCGCACCCGACTCCTCGGGGTGACGCACGCCCCACACGAAGGCGGCTGCATGCTGGTGCGCTCCCGGGACGATATTTACCGTATGGACGAACTGAAAGGAAAAAAGATCGGCCTCTCGAAGAGTCTGAACCAGATTAAGAATGACTGGTGGCGCTGTCAGGAGCATCAGGGTATCGAATTGATGCTCCGGATGAACGGTATGACCATGGACGACGTTGAGATCGTTGAGTTCCCTTACCCGGATGACTGGTACAACGATCCCAAGATGCTGGATCCCATGATAAACCCCTCCGACCTGTGGCTGCAGCGTGATCACAAGCATGACCTGGCCTTTCGTCCGCTGGAAACGGCGCTCGAAACAGGTATCGTCGATGCGATCTATACCCAAAGCAAGGCCTTCCAAAATATCCAGGAAGCAACGGGCAAGTTCAAGGCCATCGAAGACCTGTCAAGGTATCCGGACTGGACCCTGCAGGTGGCCAACATCCCTGCAGCCATTACCTGCAGCGACGTGATGGCCAAGAAGCACCCAGAACTTGTCGTCGCCTTTATGAAAGGCATGATCAGGGTGGGTCGCTGGTCCAACGAGAACAAGCGTGCTGCGGCAGCGATCCTCGACCGGCAGACTTTCTACCTGGACGTAGAAGACACGTACCAAGGCATTAAGCATATGGATCTTGTGCCCAATCTGTCGCCCCAGAATATGGCTTCCGTTGAGATCGGCAAGGATTTCATGCTGAGCCACGGCTACATCAAGAGGGACTTTGATGTGCAGGAGTGGGCTGCGCCAGAGTTCCTGGAGCAGGCAGCGCGAGAATTGCTTGAAGACGAGTGGCAGATGCGAACCACTGCAAAGCTTCCCAAGACAGCTGCGCCGTTGAGCCGTACCAAGCGGCTTGGATAGTCTGGAGAAAGCACAATAGAGAACGGCAACTTATGCTGCGTTCCTGGAGGTCGCTTAATTGCGAGGGGAGTTCACTGGATTGAATTATGTCGTGTAAATATTCAAGGTGGTTATACATCTGTGTGATGCGGCTGGTATTGTTGGAAGATGAAAGGAAGAAAAGAACTACTTCAAAACTTCCTCAAGTAGCTGGTACGCTGCAATCAGGAGGACGGATCGGGTAGCAGGAGGACAGCCTTAAGTTGAATATGGGCACCCGACTTAAAATCATTGGAGTAAAAGATGAACAGTTCCTACAAATTAGACACGATCATCAAGGTAGATGAGAGTTTATGTATTACCTGCGACGCTTGCATCCGGACCTGTCCCGGCGGGTTGATCACCAGGGGGGAGCGTGTCCCTGTTCCAACTGAGAACTCGTGGGAACTCTGCATAGATTGCGGCCATTGCGTGGCCGTCTGTCCGACCGGAGCGATACATCAGCGCGCGATGGGCTTCGAGGACGGCGAACTCCTCAATATTCACTTGGTCCCGACATGGGACGAGGCGAGACAGTTCCTGGTCTCGAGGCGCTCGGTGCGTGTCTACGTAAACAAACCTGTCGAGAAGGAAAAGATCCTGCAGTGCCTGGATGTCGCCCGCTTTGCTCCGAACGGAGCAAACCGGCAGATCGTGCGCTGGGTTGTGATCAGCGACCCTGAGCAAGTTCGTCGTATCGCCCAGATGTCCGTCGACTGGATGAAGAGCGTTCGGGAGTCGAACCCGGCGATGTACAAAGAGGCCAAACTCGAACTTTTCACCAGCGCGTGGGACGCGGGTCACGATCAGATTTCCCGAGGGGCGCCTTGCTTCATCCAGGCCTGGGCGCCCAAGGACGAACGCACCGCGCCCCAGGCGGCTACGATCGCCTTGGCCTATGCGCAACTTGCCGCACACGCCCTTGGTCTGGGTAGTAGCTGGAGCGGCGGCATCAACACTGCCGCACAGGCGTACCCTCCCTTGATAGAGCTCCTGGGGCTGCCGGAAGGTACCGTGTCCTTCGGAACGATCCTGCTCGGGTACCCCGCCGAGACATTCCTGCAGATTCCGGTGCGAAAGCCCGTCGATGTGAGCTGGTTTTGAGTACTAGGAGAACACCATGAGCGAAACCAAGCCCCAGACACGCATGCAGCGGATGGGCTACCGTACGCCGACCGATGCGACGGAGCCCGATCAGCTTGTGCTTGTCGAGTACGTCTCTGACGGGCGCATAGCCATCATCACCCTCAACCGGCCGCATGCCGACAACGCCATCACGACGGAGCTGGCGGCGCAGCTCATCGAGGTCCTCGAGACCATTGCAGCCCGTTCCTCCGTGCGTGTAGCAATCATTACCGGATCCGATGACCGAGCCTTCTCCGTCGGCGGCGACCTGTACCAGCGCAATCAGATGACGCAGGAACAGTGGCTGCGCCAGCGCCAGGTCTTCGATCGCGTGCTCTACACACTGCGCCAATTGCGCCGGCCGATCATCGCCGCCGTCCATGGAATGGCATATGGCGGTGGCTGCGAAATCGCCATCAGCACCGACTTCATCATCGCATCCGATGATGCCGCCTTCGGCCAACCCGAAGCGATGGTCGGCTTGTCTGCCGGCGGCGGTTCGCCGGTTCTGCTTCCCCGGGTACTCCCGCCGGGCAAGGCCATGCAGATGCTGATGACAGGAGAACCGATTACTGCACAAGAGGCGCACCGGCTCGGCATGGTCAATGAAGTCTACCCGAAGGCCGCGCTGATGGAGGCGGTGATGGGCATTGCGGAGAAGATTGCGAACAACTCACCGACCGCGGTACAGGCCGTCAAGCGTGCTGTTCTCATGGGAGAGGGTGAGCCCATAGAGCAGGCCAGCGCGATCATGATGGAAGCGCATTGGCGTTCGGTGGTTCATCCGGATCGTCTCGAGGGTATCCGCGCCTTCACCGAAGACCGGGAGCCGGACTTTCAGGACCCCGAGTACTGATGCGCAATCTGCCGCCTGCGACAGTTTGTGTCACTGTTGATTTGCATCCAAATATGACCCACCCTTTGCACAGAAATATGTACCACCTGAACTGCAGTAAGTGAATGTATTCAAGGCAACTGTTCTCTGCAGTTAGGGGGTCAGGGCAGAATGCAAATATCTGCATCTATTGGATCAAGTTTCGGTGCAAATTAACAGGTTCTGCCCTAGATCGTGTCATGGTGCCTGTTTGCCTGTTTATTGATCTTGATCAAGCAGGATAAGTTACCCTGTCTTGAAATGTCCAGTCAGCGTCCGTATATGTCCATCACAATGTAATTCAAAATGATAGATTCGCACGTGATAAATGTATTCGAAGCAGGGTGACACTCGTGCATCCTTGCGTGATTTAGGATGCCTTAAATTGATAATAGGAACCAACAATGAACACAAAATGGCTGTCGAATCTCGCCGTTGCCACCATCCTGCTTGCTCCCATGCTGAGCTTCGCAGCACCGGTGGACGAAGAGAAGAAGGTCTTTGCAGAACTGCAGGCACTCATTCCGCAGGACCACATCGTTACCGTTGATGATCTCTACAAGAAGTGGCGTGAGGTCCAGGAGAAGAAAAGCGATGCCGTGATTCTCGACATTCGCACGGGCGCTGAATTCTATGCGGGCCACCTTCGGGATGCGAACAACATCGATTCCGGTAACCCGTATCTTGTACCGAAGCACTGGCCCGACCCGAATACCGAGATCTGGGTTTGGCTAGCCCGTTGGAACCTCAGTGGAAAGCCCGAGTTGTGAATAATGCACCTGGCCGCGTGCACGCGGCTAGGCGGTGAAGACTAATAGGGACGAAAGTCTTGCTAGCAAGGCGATACATGAAGATACTCGCAGCCATACCACAGGTAAATAGCAACGAAACATCCAGATAGGGAGAAGAGTAATGTCTACGCTACGAGTGAAAAGAAATCCGGTCGCATGGCTTACTGCATGCCTGATGCTGCTAGCGTCCATGATATCGGCCACGGCTGCAGCTGACGTCAACAGTAACCAGTGGGAATATGACGCCATGATCTATCTGTGGGGGGCAGGCATTGACGCCACCACGCAAACCGGTGGTGATATCGATATGTCGTTCAGCGATATCCTCGATGATCTTGATATGACGTTTATGGGTGGCTTTGGGGCGCGCAAGGGCAAACTGTCACTCCTGGCTGATGTGATTTACCTGGACATCTCTCAGAGCGATGGCGGCAGCGAGACGATACCAATCCTTGGGGGAGCACTTGACATCACCAAGACCGTCGATACCGATGTAGGAATGAAAGCATGGATTACCACCTTCGGCGCTGGCTACAATGTCGTCGACAATGAAAGGGCGACGCTGGATCTCGTCGGCGGCGCGCGTTATTTCTGGCTCGATGTCGATATCAAACTGGACCTTAGCATTAAGGGATCAGGAGGACGTCTGAATACCTCGCGCAAGGAAAAGGTATCCGACTCAGACCATGTCTGGGATGGCATTGTCGGCGTCAGGGGACAGATCAATCTGGATAAAAACTGGTACCTGCCTTACTACGCGGATATCGGGACGGGTGGCTCCCAATCAACCTGGCAGGCCTTAGCCGGTGTCGGCTACCAGTTCAAGTGGGGCGATGTGCTGCTTGCCTACCGTTATCTTGACTATAACTTTGACTCGGACTTTTTGCTTGATGATATAAATATGAGTGGCCCGGCGCTGGGTGCAAGATTCCGCTTCTGATCCCTTGAAGGAGAAATCAGCGCATACTTGCATATTTTTAGTACATTGACTTAATGAAGAGGAATCAACAATGATCACCAAATGGCTGTCGAGCCTCACCGTTGCCACCATCCTGCTAACTTCTACGATGACACTTGCAGCCTCCGAGGAAAGCACGCTTCCCGAACGCAAACAAACCACCCTTGGTCTCTATGTGACCGCCGCGCAGGCCTACGAAAAGTGGGACGCCGCACCGGATCAAGTGAAGATCATCGACGTGCGGACTCCTGAGGAATATGCCTTTGTCGGCCACCCGGATACAGCCTGGAACATTCCCTTGGCTTTTGTGACCTATCAGAGGAAAAACGGCAAAACCGAATATGGCCCGAAGTGGAATGCGGATTTTGTCGCCGAGATCAAAAAGCTAGCCGGGTTGAACGACACCTTGCTGGTCATGTGCCGGTCAGGTGACCGCAGCGCCAAGGCAGTCAACGAGCTTGCGGCAGCCGGTTTTAAAAACGCCTATACCGTCACTGATGGATTTGAAGGCGACAAGGTAAAGGATGCCGGAAGCGTCTTTAATGGCAAGAGGATGAGGAACGGCTGGAAGAATTCAGCACCCTGGGTCTATGACATTGATCCAGAGAAAATCATCCTTGAAGAATACGCATCCAAGGAAACGCAATAGTGGTGCCACGCAATAAATCAGGTTTATCCAGACCTGCTATTCGAGAATAGTCCTCATCATCGCACGATGATGATCATTGAGAAATGAAGAGGATAGTCTGGAGAAAGCACAATAGAGAACGGCAATTTATGCTGCGTTCCTGGCCTTCACTGATTGTCGGTGTAGGTCAGCGCGTGCGCGCTTTCAATGACAGCGTTGATAAGGGAGATGTCCCCGGCGTTGGTTTCCTAGAGGGAATCCGGGGACTGCAGACACCTTACGACTATGAAACACATTAATTACATCCTAATTAAACCAACCCAAGGAGAAATCCAAGTGAAATCAGAAAAACTAAGCGCCTCGCTACTGTTATGTGCACTGTTCGCGTTACCGTTTGTGGCGACAGCAGAAACAGCCCCTGCAGCACCGGCAGAAACAACAACTGCGACACCGGCTACCTCTGCGGATCCAGAACTGATGTTTGGCGACTACGAAGCCGTGGGATTCCTGACTGATTATTCCAGGATCTCAAAGACAAAGAACCCTGACGGTTCCTACGAGTATAAGGACACCACGGTCGATTATGGAAAGTACAACAAGCTGCTCGTCGACCGCATCAAGGTCTTTTTCAAGGACGACAGCGACTACAAGGGGATCGATCCCGACGAGCTGAAGGTGTTGACCGACTACTTCTATGAGGCTATCCAGAAAGAGGTGGGTGATGCCTATCCGATGGTAACGGAACCGGGGCCTGACGTGCTGCGCCTGCGCGTGGCGGTTACTGATCTGGTGCCGAACAAACCCGAGGCCTCTGTTGCAACGCTGGTCGTCCCCTTCTTGTGGGTTGCCGATGCCGGTAGCGGTGTCGCAACAGGTGAAACCGGCAGTACCGTGTTCACCGGCCATGCCAGTATCGAAGTCGAGGCCCTTGACAGCGACAGTAGTGAACAGCTTGTTGCTTTCATCGAAACGGAACCCGGCAAAAAATACAACTGGACATCCGGCGTCACGAAGGGCGTAAAGAGCTACCTTAAGTCCTATTCCAAGTGGGACTATACCAAGCAGGCCATGGACAGCTGGGCACACCTGCTGCGCCTGCGTCTCGACGCGGCGCACGGCATTACCGACAAGAAATAGGCCCGTTTAAAGGCTGATGATATCCACAGGTATTGCAACCTGAAGGGCGACACATCATGACTGCAATAATGCAATGAGGTGTTCTATGTTGAAACTGTATGCTGCCGGCATCGGCTTGCTGCTGCTTTCTGGCTGCGCCTCCTACGGGGTGATCGACAACACTGTACTCACGACCGAACTGGAATCAGCCCAACCCTATTCGATGAGGGGAATTCATGGCAGAGGAAATACGGAGGATATTGGGCTGGTGCTCGCTTTCTCGGGTGGGGGGACACGAGCCGCTGCGCTGGCCTACGGGGTGCTGGAAGAGCTGCGCGACACCACAGTGATAATCGATGGACAGCCACGCAGGCTGCTCGACGAGATCGACACCCTCAGTTCCGTCTCCGGTGGCAGCTTCACATCCGCCTACTATGGGCTGTACGGGGAACGCACCTTCGAGGATTTCAAAGAGGTTTTCCTGACGCAGGATATAGAGCACGAGTTGGTCCTGGGACTGTTTAATCCACTGCGATGGTTCGGCTCAGAGGGGCGCACCGAAATGGCGGTGGATCTCTACGACGAGAAGATATTCCACGGTGCAACCTTTGCCGACATGGAGCGCGCGGGCGGCCCACTGATCCTCATTAATGCATCGGATTTGGCCTATGGGGTGCGTTTTTCCTTCGTTCAGGAGTATTTCGACCTGCTCTGCTCGGACATCAACACGTTCCCGGTGGCGCGGGCCGTCACTGCCTCATCCGCCGTACCTATCGTGTTTCCGCCTGTCGTGCTCAAGGACTACCAGGACTGCCCGCTAGTGGGGCAACCTGATTGGCTGGAAAGGTCCGCAGAACTCACAGCCAACAACCCGGCGATGGGGCAGATTATTCGGGGTCTGGAAACTTACTACGACCAGAATCGCAAATACGCTCACTTTGTGGACGGAGGCATCACCGATAACCTGGGCCTGCGTGCAGTCTATGAGGTGTTAGGACTCGCGGGCGGCCCACAGACGTTTTACAGGAAAAATGGGATCCAGTACCCGCGCTACGCGGTTGTCATCTCCGTTGACGCCTCCACGGAACCGGAACCGGAGATGAACCAAACGAACAAGAAACCATCGTTTGGGGAGACCATCGGTTCGATGAGCAGTGTACAGCTTCACCGCTACAACGACGCGACATTTGAAATCATGCGGCGGAGCCTGGATAAATGGACGCAGGAGATGTCAACACCGGACCGACCGTCCACGCCATATTTCGTCAAACTCGCCTTTACAGACATCCAGCAGCCAGAACAGCAGGCCTTCTTCAATGCAATCCCAACCAGCTTCAATCTGAGCGAGGAGCAGGTGGACAGGCTAATCGAAGCCGGCCACGAGCTGCTGCGAAACAATCCGGTTTATCAGCGCCTGCTGGCGGATCTCGGAGGTGCCCGGGTGTCAGGCAGGTAGGACACCGGCCATAAAAAATGCGTGTTGTTTTAATTATCAACGCAAGCAAGAGGATAACGATGATGCTTTTTAGAAAATGCTCGCGACTCGTCGCGGCCTGTGCCATTGCAGTGACTTCGTTTGCTTCAATGACTGTCTCCGCCGAGGGGCTGGATGGTTCAGGCGATAGCAGGAGGACAGCCTTAAGTTGAAAATGGGCACCCGACTTAAAATCATTGGAGCAAAAGATGAACAGTTCCTACAAATTTGACACGATCATCAAGGTAGATGAGAGTTTATGTATTACCTGCGACGCTTGCATCCGGACCTGTCCCGGCGGGTTGATCACCAGGGGGGAGCGTGTCCCTGTTCCAACTGAGAACTCGTGGGAACTCTGTATAGATTGCGGCCATTGCGTGGCCGTCTGTCCGACCGGAGCGATACAGCAGCGCGCGATGGGCTCCGAGGACGGCGAACTCCTCAACATTCACTTGGTCCCGACATGGGACGAGGCGAGACAGTTCCTGGTCTCGAGGCGCTCGGTGCGTGTCTACGTAAACAAGCCTGTCGAGAAGGAAAAGATCCTGCAGTGCCTGGATGTCGCCCGCTTTGCTCCGAACGGAGCAAACCGGCAGATCGTGCGCTGGGTTGTGATCAGCGACCCTGAGCAAGTTCGTCGTATCGCCCAGATGTCCGTCGACTGGATGAAGAGCGTTCGGGAGTCGAACCCGGCGATGTACAAAGAGGCGAAACTCGAACTTTTCACCAGCGCGTGGGACGCGGGTCACGATCAGATTTCCCGAGGGGCGCCTTGCTTCATCCAGGCCTGGGCGCCCAAGGACGAACGCACCGCGCCCCAGGCGGCTACGATCGCCTTGGCCTATGCGCAACTTGCCGCACACGCCCTTGGTCTGGGTAGTAGCTGGAGCGGCGGCATCAACACCGCCGCACAGGCGTACCCTCCCTTGATAGAGCTCCTGGGGCTGCCGGAAGGTACCGTGTCCTTCGGAACGATCCTGCTCGGGTACCCCGCCGAGACATTCCTGCAGATTCCGGTGCGAAAGCCCGTCGATGTGAGCTGGTTTTGAGAGCCGTACGCATCAAACGGACGACATAAAAGGGCCGCAACAGCGTGGGAAAACATGACTGACCATACCAATACACGCATGCAACGACTCGGGTACCTTTATCAGGTTGGGGTCTGTTAGCTGGCTCTTGCTTATATCATCAGTGCTAGCCTCATCTGTAGCACCCCCACCTGATTAACAGTTGCGATGAGGTCTCATCAGCCTGAAACAAGTAGCAGGTTGTGCTAGGTATCAGGCTTTTTGTTTAGGCCCTCTTCTGAGAAGATATGGCGATGTTGATGCAGTTACAGAGGTGAGCATTTTTGAACAGCGCAGATAAACAAGGAAAGATCCTTCGATTTGCCCATAATTTTATGCCGGGCCTCGACACATTTACCGGCTATGACAGGTCCTGGCTGCGCAGTGATCTGGGAGCAGGCCTGTCTGTGGCGGCTATTGCGCTTCCTGTTGGTATTGCCTATGCGGACCTCGCAGGTGTTCCAGCGGTATTCGGCATGTACTCAGCCATCTTCCCGCTGCTGGCCTACGCTTTGTTCGGGTCTTCACGTCAACTGATGACCGGTCCTGATGCAGCGACCTGTATCATCGTTGCGGCGAGTCTTGGGCCATTGGCTGGCGGCGATCCCGAGCGATATCTCGCACTAATGGTTGTCCTGACCCTGATGACAGGCATATTGTACGTCGTTGCAGGATTTGCGCGACTTGGATTTATCGCCAACTTCCTGTCCCAACCGATACTCACTGGATACCTGAATGGCATCGCGCTCATCATCATGGCAGGTCAACTCCAGAAGCTGTTCGGCTATACCGGCGATGCAGAAGAATTCTTCCCAAAACTAGCTGAATTTGTCACCAAGCTTGATCAATCACACCTACCTACGCTGGCTCTGGGACTCGTCCTGCTCGTAGTTCTGGTCATACTTCGCCGTACCACGCCGAAACTGCCCGCTGCCCTTGTCGTTGTGGTCGTCGGGATCGTCGCGGTGGTGCTGTTGGGCCTGGATCAACGGGTGTAGCCATACTCGGGAGTGTGCCCGCGGGACTGCCTTCCTTGCATATTGCCGTTTTTGAATCCGCCGCATATAAGGAGCTTTTCGCCGACGCAGCAGGCATCGCGTTGGTCAGCTTCACCAGTGGCGTGCTGACAGCCAAGAGCTTTGCGCGGCGTAATCGCTATGACATCAATGCCAACCAGGAACTGATTGCCTTTGGTGCCTGTAATATTGCTTCTGGACTGGCGCAGGGATTCCCAGTAACTGGCGCTGATTCCCGAACTGCGGTTAATAATGCCATGGGCGGCAAGACACAGCTGGTGGGAATAGTGGCTGCTGGTTCCATGCTGCTTATCCTGTTCTTTCTGACTGAGCCGCTCGGTTATGTGCCCACTGCTGCACTGGCCGCAGTGATCATGGTGTCAGCGGTAGGCCTGCTCGACCTGGCGGAGCTGCGAAACCTGTACTTAATCAGCCATCGAGAGCTACTGCTGTCGGTAGGGACGACCCTGGGCGTGCTGATTCTCGGCGTACTCCCCGGAGTATTGCTTGCTGTAGCCTTGTCACTATTCTGGCTGCTATCGGTGGTATCCCGGCCCCACGACGGAGTGCTCGGGCGTATGGCGGGCGTGAAAGGGTTTCATGACATCGCAGACTACCCGGAAGCCACTACCATCCCGGGACTCATCATTTATCGGTTCGACGCGAACCTGGTGTTTTTCAATGCCGATTATTTCAGAGATCGTGTGCGTGCAGTAATCGCCGCCGCGAAGACACCAGTGGAGTGGGTCGTGATCGATGCAAGCTCTATCAATGTCATCGACGTTACCGCGTACCAGAAAATTGATGAGCTTCGGGAGGAACTTGCTGCCCGGGATATTGTGCTTGCCCATGCTCGGGCCAAGCGTAATCTGGCGAGGTTCTTTAACCATGACTGGTTAATGAAGCGCCGCGCCCTGCATATAAAGTATGACTTTCCCACCGTTAAGTCTGCCGTGCACGCTTTCAATAACCGCGTCGATGAGGGTGTATCCCCGGGGCAGGATTCTTAGAGGATTTGGGATGCGCAGTGGAGAAATCTGGCTGGAGTGTTAGAGGAGACAGACTACAGAATTAGTTGGCACTATATTGATGGCAGCATATGAACGCCTGGTCTACGGCTGTCGATCAGACGTTCTCTGTCATTAGTTAACTTACTCTTCTCCTCATAAGCAGATGAAGCTGACTTTCAGAGTTATTTGATATGAAGAGCCGAGAATGAAGGGTGATTATTTACAATAATCACAAGGATAGAGTCGCCGCTGGTATCTAACAACTGTGCCCAAAAGTGGCGGCAATCATGTTACACAGACAGGTAAATGATTGTGTAACGTGTGGAATCAGAGCCGGGGAGGGGTCCTGGCCGAAACTGTCTGCACAGTAGGTGCGGAAAAGTAGCCGTATGGTGCTATGTCTCATCTGATCCACTCTATTCTAGAAGAGTGCCGACATCCTCTTCTCGATAACCCATTGATCGGTAGCCAATACGACGTTTTTCAAACATCTTGGCCAGCATAGGAACATTGTTGTCGACGTAATCAACAATACGCACTTCCCGTTTTCCAGGGTGCAACCGGTGTAGTCGTCCAGCGTATTGGACAAGCGTTCCTTTCCAGGATACTGGCAACCCCAGGAACAGCGTGTCTAGCCGTGCATCATCGAAGCCTTCACCGATATACCTTCCGGTTGCCAGTAGGAGTCGTTCTTCATCTACGGGAATAGAAGCAAGTTGCTCCTGGATCTCCCGCCGCTCTTTCGCCGACCGGCCTCCGCGCAATACTACAATATGTCGGACAAAGCCCTTTAACATTTTGTGGAGAATCTCCAAGTGTTCTTTGCGTTCCGTCAGCAGGATCGGTGACGGGTTCAGTGATTGGAATGTATTTAGGTTTGCTCGAAGGTGGCCTCAACCACGGGCTGGCTTCAAGTTCTTTCCCCGTGTCAGTAATTTGAAGGCCAACTATGGGCAGCGCAGACAATTGCTGTAGCAAGGCGCTTCCGGTTCCTTGGAAGGTGGAGAAAAATACAGTTATAAATTCAGAAGGAAAGAATTGTCGCTGGTATCTAACAACTGGCGTCAAAAGTGGCAGCAATCAAGTTATCCCAGCAATTAACTCACTGAGTAATGTGTGGTATGAATCCAGGGAAGGGTCCTGGCCGAACCTTTTCCGTGGACGGTGATTCAAGGGGTTATCCTGGTATTAGTCATTATTAACAGTCAGATATAAAGCGTTGAAAGGAATTTGCCCACGCATATCACCCGCTCAGAACCATGGTGGGTGCGATTACAACTCGCATCGATATTTCCATCGGTCCTTCTTTGAAGGAATCTTTTGCTGGACGGATAATATCATTTGTTGGTTATTACTTGATTTGAGTTGGAGCAGCTGGTCATGTGCAAAACGGGTTTCTGCAGCATGAGTGCTACGGGTAGCTGTACAGACGATGTCCCTCAGGCTGCACGCGCCATGTTGGTACGCCCGGGTCAAGACGCGCATGGAACCCAGCGCGCGGTACGCGCTGGTCACGACCTTCGGGTCTGTCGGCGTGGGCATTGCGGTCATGGTGGCGCTATCGTTCGCCGGGATTGATTTTGCCAGTCTTGCGATCATCGCCGGCGCGCTGTCGGTCGGCATCGGTTACGGCCTGCAGAACATCGTCAATAATTTCGTATCCGGCATTATCATGCTGGTTGAGCGACCGGTGAGAAACGGCGACTGGATCGTCGTCGGGAACACCGAGGGCTACGTCCAGCGCATCAGCATCCGCACGACGACCATACGAACCTTTGACCGGGCCGATGTCATCGTGCCCAACTCGGACCTGATTTCCGGCCAGGTGACCAACTGGGCACTGGGAAATACGTGGGGGCGGATCAAGAGACAGATCGGTGTCGCCTACGGCAGTGATATCGAGACCGTCATTGAGACCCTGCTTGAGGTAGCGAACAACAACGCGGGGGGCATCAAAGGCAATCCCCAGCTGCCGGATCCTTACGCCCTGTTTTTGGATTTCGGTGACAGTTCACTCGACTTCGAGTTGTGCGCCATCGTCCACGATATCAACCGGCGTCGGCACGTGACCAGCGACATAAATCGTGCCATCAATGCCGCGTTCAACAAACAGGGTATCGAGATTCCCTTTCCGCAGCGCGATGTCAATTTTCGCGGACCCCTGCAAATCGCACGTGATTCGAGGGTGCTGCTCGAAGCACCCGATGGCGGGGAGTTGCCCCAGTCATAGTCTGTCCCGAGACCAGCAAGCGTAGCCTGGGCGGAGAGCAGCGCAATCCAGGGCCGCAACGGCAATACATTCGGAGATTGAATCTCACCACATCCCGGTTAACGGCTGTCTGACGGCTGTACATGGAAGACAAATTCTCGGCACGCGTTGCCTCCCTGTTGCCGGCCAGTCGAGCGCCACCGCGTCCTCGTCAGGAATCTGCACGGGTTGCGACAGCAAATACATGACGCCGGCAAACGATCTGAACCGCAGATTGATGCTGTCAACCGCGCCACCTCGAGCGACCACAACAACCGGGTAAACCAGCTTGTCGGGATTCAGACCGAGCATGCGGGTGAACTCGAGATACTCAGGTCGATTGCGGGTCTCGGGTTCAAAATCGAGAACCAGCTGGTTTTGCAAACTGGCGCCTTCTACCCGGTTGTCCTGCTCCAAATGGCGTAGCAGAAATGCCAAACGTCTGAATTGCTGATAGGCAGGCGCGTGACAAGATTGACGTTGTTATTAACAATCAGTTATGAAGTGTCGAAATGGATTTCTCCACGTATGCCAAGCAGATAAAACCATGCAGGGTGCGATTAAACTCGCATCGGTCAACAATTAGTATGAAAACGATTGTGAGATAGTTCATATCACTTGTAGTGACTCACATGGATGGGTAAGTAGAGCCTGCTCAGTAAATCAGGACGTTGCCATCTGATACAAAACACTGTCGCTGGGTGGGATGCGTCAGCCAACAGTGGTAGCGATTGCTCAATGGGCATGCGTTTTAGTGGGAAGGGTGTTAATCCGTCCGATACTCTTTCCTGTAAGCACCGTATAAAACTGACCAGTCCGTAGCGCGGATTAAGCGCAGCCGAATCCGGAAACAATCCTGTGGATCAGTACCCGGTCTACTGCTGTGCGTGCACGCCCGCGGGAAGGCTGTGAAGTTGATCTTGTGATATCTTTGCATGGATGAATCCGGCCCTGCCATCCGACATCCGCCTGTGGCGCAGCCTCACTGCAGTCGCGCTTCTGATCGCCATGCTCGCGCCCGGCACCGGTGAAGGCAACCATGGCACGGTGGAACTGACGCCGGCCGAGACACAATGGCTCACCACCCTGCCTGTACCGGTCCGCCGCGGCGCCGACCCTGCCTGGCCGCCCTTCGAGTTCAGGGACAAGCAAGGCGTCTATGCCGGCATGTGTCAGGACTACACCAACATCATTGTCGAACGCCTGCACCTGCAGCTCAAGCTGGTACCGGGACTGGACTGGAACGAGGTGCTGGAGGGTATCAGGAAGAAGGAGCTTGATTTCATTTCCTGTATCTCCACAACACCGGAGCGGGAAACCTACCTGGCCTTTACCAAGCCCTTCATCACCAGCCCGCAGGTCATCTTCACCCGTGAGGATTACCCCTACATCAGCGGGCTCAATGGGCTGCAGGGTAAATCCGTGGCTGCCGTAAAGGGGTACTCGATTACCGACATCCTGGCTCGTGACTATCCGGAACTCAAGCTGGTCCTGATGGACAATACCCTGGAGGCATTGCACGCCGTTACCGTCGGACAGGCCGATGCCTTCGTCGATACCCTGGCGGTCGGCATCTACTATATCCGCAAGCAGAACCTGGCTAACCTCAAGGTCGCGGCACCTGCCGGGGTCCCGCCGCTGGAAATGCGTTTCGGCTTCCGCAAGGATTGGTCGCCCCTTGTGCCGATCGTGGAAAAGGTGCTGGACACGATCACGCCGGAAGAACACACCAACATTCAGCAACACTGGGTCAATGTCAAGTACGACCCGTTGATCGACTACAGCTTGCTATGGAAAGTCGGCGGCACCCTGTCGGTATTGCTGCTGCTGGCAGTGCTCTGGATTCGCCAGGTCCAGCGGCAGAAGCAGGCCCTGCAGGCCAGCGAGAAGCGCCTCACGGCGCAGCGCGACACCCTGAAGAAACTCACCGAGGACCTTGAGAGATACGGTGATCGGGTAGCGCGCGAACTCAAAATGGCGCGTGAAACCCAGACGGTGCTGCTGCCCGACAGGGCCACCGTGCAATCACTGCACGAGACGCATGGCATCCACGTCGACTCCCGCTTCCAGCCGAGTTCCGAACTCGGCGGCGATTTCTGGGGATTGCGCTCGCTGGACCCGATGCACGCAGCCATCCTGATGGTGGATTTTTCCGGGCACGGCATCAATGCTGCGCTCAACACCTTCAGGCTGCATGCCCTGCTCAACAGTGAAAAGGAGTTCGGCGGTGATCCCGCGAGTTTTCTGGAGCATCTGAACAAGTGGCTGGCGCCGCTGCTGCCACCGGGCCAGTATGCCACCATGTTCTACGGCATCATGGATCTGTCGCGAGACATGCTGGTCTACGCCAGCGCCGCAACGCCCAGTCCGCTGCTGTTCTTGCCCGGCAAAGAGCAGCCGCTCGTCGGTGACGGCAAGGGGTATCCGCTGGGCATGTTTGAGGAATCCAACTACGAGAACCGCGAGCTGCCGTTCCCGCAAGGTTGCTCCCTGCTGCTCTACAGCGACGCCATTACCGAGGGCAAGACACTTGACGGCGACCGCCTCGAGGAACGGGGCGTGATCAACGTGGCCGCACGCTGCCTGGAAATGGCACCTCGCGAACAGCTGGTCAGATCTATCGCCGGAGAGCTGAACAAAATCCTCAGGATGCCGCTGGCCGATGACCTGACCATCGTGTGCGCCACCCGGTCGCCCAAAACCGGGTAGCTCGACCTTCAGTCGTCGCCTGGATGGAGCGGGACGGAATCAGGGACAGCCCGCATCAGTGCCATCAATCATTCGCTATTGAACTGATCGTTCTGACCCCTGCCATGGGGCTCGTCAAGCCGGTCCTTGATCCGATGAATCCACTGTCGGGTCTTCGATAACCTTCCGCAACTAACCGTGGACTTTAAGGAAAAGGGCTTATATTCTTCCTGTAAGCTCGCGCCCCGTTGGCCCGGGTGGCCGCGTTGCCGGGCGGCCGCATTGAAATCTGGATACAGCACCAGCCGCACAGCGGCAAACCACCCCACGAACCGGTTTTTTTTCGAATGTACCGTCAATTGACCACCCTTGCCCGCTCAAGGCGACGCGCCCGATACAGCCTGATATGGCTGCTGGCGACGCTGCTCGCCATGCCCGCACCGGCAGCAAGGGCGGATGATATGGCCGGCTATGTCTACCCGATCACCGACCCCTTCGAGGCCACGGTATCCGGCACCCCGGTGGAACTCAAGTACCGGTTCCGGGACGATAAGCCCATGCGACAAGACAGCCTTGAACTGGATGTCTTTCCGGAACGCAAGGTGCCGCCGCTGTTCCAGCCGGTACGCACCCTGGCGCTCAGACTGGCTTACCAGGAGAGTCCCGCACCACTGATTTTCGTGATAGCCGGAACCGGCGGCAGCTATCGCGCCTCGACGGCGAAATACCTCCAGCACGTGTTTTACCAGGCCGGTTTCCATGTCATCACCCTTTCATCGCCCAGCAGCTACGAGTTCATCACCGCTGCTTCCGAGTCGCAATACCCTGGCATCAGCGTCGACGATGCCAGGGACCTCTACCGGGTCATGCAGATGTCCCTGGCACTGGCAAAAGACCTCGTATCGATAACCGATGTCTATCTCACCGGCTACAGCCTTGGTGGCCTGCAGGCGGCATTCGTCAGCCACCTGGATGAGCAGGAACAGGCCATCGGTTTCCGCAAGGTATTGTTGCTGAATCCGCCGGTCAATCTCTATGCCTCGGCCACGCTGCTCGACAATTTTGTCGGCAGCGGGCCGGGCATGAAAAATGCCCACGATTACCTCAACAGGCTGTTTGGCAAGTTCACTGAGTACTTTGCGGAAAACGGTATGGTCAGGCTCGACGACGAGGCCTTCATGTTCAAGTTTCAGGAAAGCGAACAGTCGTTAACGCACGAGGAACTGATGGCGCTGATCGGCGCATCGTTTCGTTTCAGCTCCGCCGGCCTTGTCTTCACCGTGGATGCGCTCAACGGGACGGGCTATGTCGTCGAGCCACAGCAGAAACTGACACTGGGCACGCCGTTGGAGCAGTACTTCAAGCGGGGACTCTGGTGGCGTTTTACCGACTACTTTGACCACCTGCTGCTGCCGCACTGGAAAGACCGGCAGCCGCAGGGCAGCGAGAGACAGCTGATCGAGGCCATCGGCCTGCCGGCACTGAACGACTACCTGGTGACGGCGAGCAAGATAGGGGTAATTACAAACGCCGACGAGATCATATTGCGGCCGGAGGATCTCGATTTTCTCACCGAGACCTTCGGCAGCAGGGTGACCGTCTTTCCCCGCGGCGGGCATCTGGGCAACGTGCAGCATCGCGACTATGTTGCGCGCATGCTGGATTTCTTCGGCGCGGATGCCTGGGGAAGCTAGCGCGGGTATGCAACCACGTCCCTGGAGAAGGTTGCGCCGCCTGCTGACGGCGCTCGTCGTGCTCAGCCTTTGCGGCTGTGCCTCGCAACCGGTCCAGGCCCCACCCGGGGACCTGGACGGACTGAACGACCCCGGATTCTATGCAGGCATGGAGGAGAGCTTCAGGCCACCACCCGGGCAGCGGTCTTTCTTCGAGGTTGACGACCCATGGGGGCCGCTCAACCGCAAGCTCTATGTCTTCAACAGCTACCTGGACAACTACGTGCTGCTGCCGGCCGTGCGGGTTTACCGCTACGCACTGCCAGAGCCTGTCCGGCAGGCGGTGACCAATTTCTTCGCCAACCTGAACGAGGTCACGACCTTTATCAACCTGGTACTCCAGATGAAGGGTGTGGAGGCGCTTTCCAGCGGCGCCCGTTTTTTCAACAACACGACTCTCGGCATCCTCGGCCTGGTGGATGTGGCGACGCCGATGGGCATACCAAAGTATAAAGAGGACCTGGGCCAGACGCTGGGCCACTACGGTGTCGGCCCGGGGCCTTACGTGGTGTTGCCGCTGTTCGGACCTTCCTCCCTGCGTGACACCACCGGCCTGGTGGGTGATATCTCGATCAGCTGGGAAATCAACGTCTTCGGCATCAGGCAGGCGATCTGGGCCTCGATCCCGCTGACGGCACTGGAAATCATCAAGATCCGCGACGATCTTGCCTTCTCCTATGGTGACCTGAGCTCGCCTTTCGAATACGAGATGGTCCGTTACCTGTACCTGGAAAGTCGCGAACTCAACATTCGGGAATGAAGCCGTAGCGCCGGGTTTCTAAAGGCTTATGTCTTATACCCCCTGGTTTCCAAACGACCGGTTGATGTTCATTTTTCCTTGTCTTATGAACAAGCTCGGTGGTTACTGGAAGTCACGCTTGATTGGGCACTCGCCACATTACCTTCCATCAATTCATCCGATAAGTTGATCCTGCAGGTAATGTCTAAGTTACTTCTCCAGGCTGGATGCAGCCAATGAAGTTTACTACGGAAGACACTCCAGCGATTTCATATCCTTATAGGGGAGCGTGACGAGTTATAATTGATTGCATTTCGTATGGGCATACAAAAATAGTGGAGAGTGAGCATATCTGTACCGTTGCGTATTCTGAACATCAGTTTCCTTGAAAATCATCAATGCCTTGCAAAGGCTGTTGCAATATCCTTGCATAGCAACAATGCAAGGAAACCGCGGTAATCAGAGCGCGACCTGAAGTGCACCAGTGGTTCCTTGTCTTGCACCATGAACTAAAATGGCAGCCCCTTCATGAAGGACCGTAATGTCTGAAAAAGCGATAACAGATTCACCGGTACGACACGACGTTAGCCTGCTAACCGCTCATGACGTTTACCTGTTCAAGCAGGGCAATCATTACCGTCTGTATAACAAACTCGGCTCGCATCTGTGCAATCGTCGGGGCGAAACAGGGGTGTTGTTTGCGGTGTGGGCACCGAACGCCAGGTCGGTTGCGGTGATGGGCAATTTCAATGACTGGGACCCTCACGGTTATCCGTTGCGTGCCCGCGATGATGGTTCCGGGGTATGGGAAGGGTTTGTCGGCGGTCTCGGCAATGGCGCGATTTATAAATATTTTATCACCGCGCCTCAGCACGACTATCAGGTAGCCAAAGGGGATCCCTTCGCCTTCCGCTGGCAGCCGCCGCCCGATACCGCCTCGGTGGTGTGGGACCTTGACTACACCTGGGGCGACAGCGAATGGCTGCAAAACCGTGCCCGGCACAACGGCCTCGATGCACCCTGGAGTATTTATGAGTTTCATCCCGGCTCCTGGCGGCGTGTACCCGGTGAAAATAACCGTCATTTGACGTACCGGGAACTGGGTGATCAGCTGAGCGGCTATATGAATCACATGGGTTTTACGCATGTGGAGTGTATGCCGGTCATGGAACATCCGTTTTACGGCTCCTGGGGTTACCAGACCACGGGTTTGTTTGCACCCACTGCCCGTTATGGCAGTCCCCAGGACTTTATGTACCTGGTGGATCAACTGCATCAACACAACACCGGCGTCATTCTGGACTGGGTGCCCTCGCATTTTCCCGATGATGAACACGGTCTGATCTACTTCGACGGTACCTATCTGTTCGAGCACGCCGATCCCAGGCGCGGTTATCATCCGGAGTGGAACAGCTATATTTACAATTACGGACGTTTCGAGGTGCGCTCGATATTGATCAGCAGCGCCATGCTCTGGCTGGACAAATACCATGCGGACGGACTGCGGGTGGATGCCGTAACATCCATGCTGTACCTGGACTACGGCAGAAAACCCGGCGAGTGGATCCCGAATGAATACGGCGGCAATGAAAACGTGCACGCCGTAGAATTCCTGCGCAAGTTGAATGAATCCATATACCGCGATTTTCCCGATGTACAGACCATCGCCGAGGAATCCACCGCCTGGCCCATGGTCTCCAGACCGGCGTATGTAGGCGGACTGGGCTTCGGCATGAAATGGAAAATGGGCTGGATGCACGACACACTCGAGTACATGGCGCAAGACCCCATACTGCGTAAATACCACCACGACAAGTTGACCTTGAGCATCTGGTATGCCTTTAGCGAGAATTATGTACTACCCCTGTCCCATGACGAGGTGGTCTATGGCAAGGGGTCGTTGTTAGACAAAATGCCCGGCGACGTCGGGCAAAAAATGGCCAACCTCAGGGCGTTGTTCGGTTATATGTACGCTCACCCCGGCAAGAAACTGCTATTCATGGGTGGCGAATTCGGGCAATGGAACGAGTGGAACCACGAGCGCAGCCTTGACTGGCATCTGCTGGATAACCCTGCTCATGAGGGTATACAGAGATGGGTGCGGGATTTGAACCATTTCTACCGTGAACAGCCTGCCATGCACCAATTGGACTTCAGCTACAGCGGTTTCGAATGGGTGGACTTTCACGATGTGGAAAATAGTGTAGTCACTTTCATTCGCAAAGGGAGCAATCCGAACGAGATGATACTGGTGGCGTGTAATTTCACTCCGGTGCCGCGCGAGAACTATATCGTGGGTGTGCCGCAGGGCGGTCGCTGGCTTGAGCTGTTGAACAGCGACGCCGAATGCTACGGCGGTGCGGGTTTCGGCAATGCCGGCGGTGTTGACAGTGCGCCGCTAGCCGCACAGGGTAAATCTCATTCGCTTTATCTTACCCTGCCACCGTTGGGCGTGTTATATCTGAAGCCAGCTGACTGAATAGAGAATGTGGCATGCATCACCAAGGATGCGCTGCCTGTAGCGTGAGGATTTCGCGAATCGATGTGGAACCAGCCATCACCATGGAAGCGCACACCGGTCTCATATCGTACGGTTCACCGCAGTTACCGGATCCGCAGGGAACCTTACCTGGTGCGCCGATTACCTTCCCGATCGCAACCCCAACCCCAACCCCAACCCCAACCCCAACCCCAACCCCAACCCCAACCTATCATCCGGCAGGGCTGCCCGTACAGTCGCGATCAGCCAGATATTCAAGGCATGAGTCCTGATTGATAGCGATAGTCCTTTGGCCCGGGTTGCTGCAGGCATTCGATGCCGCGCTGAACCGCATCCATGAGTTTGCAGACAAGGTGTATGCGCGCGATGGCAAAGGATCATAGGCCTGCATCCTGGCAGCAGAGGATTCTTGAAGTCTGGTTCATTCGCCGGCTGCAACAGTATGTGCGCGTGACCAGGGTGTGATTTTCATCCAGTCAGGTATGCTCATGATCAGGCACGGCACTTTCTTGAATTTAAGTTTAAAATAAGCCTGTGAATAATCGACAAATTGGAGCAAGCTATGGAGCCAACAGGAATTGGCGGTCTCATAATTCTGATTGCAGATATTTATGCAATTGCGATGATTCTGCAGAGTTCTGCAAAAAGTATTGAGAAACTGATTTGGTCTTTGGTGGTGATTTTACTGCCACTGATCGGCTTGATTATCTGGTTCTTTGCGGGACCAGGCAAGAAACCCTTCTCAATGGTATGAAATAATCCGGGCGAAGCTTACCATTCACTGACAAATCCTTACTGGCATCACGCGGACTCCGGAACAACCCGGGGTGTACTGATAATGTCTGCATGTACGGAGTTGGCGGCGGGACGTATGGAAACTATTGCACCTGGGCATGCCTGTCCGGAAATCAGGTTAGAGGAAACAATCATGAAAATATCCTTGCTGATTATAGCGATACTGCTTGCGGGCACAGCCCGGGCAGGAACCGGCCCGGCTGACACGGAGTTGAGGCTGCTCGATGATTGTGCGATGCGCCTTATGGATGACGCACGGTACATTCTGGATGTACTACAAGGTTACTAATCTAATTTTCTTCACATTGCCTGCTGTTGCAATGCTCTAAACCCTCTGAACCATGAACGGACACTGATCATGTACGAAACTAATCCGCAGCGTTTCGTCAGTCTGCTGACACGCAAGACACTCGCGCTGGTATTGGCGGGTGGCCGTGGCTCGCGGCTATATGAGCTGACAGCATGGCGCGCCAAGCCTGCTGTATTTTTTGGCGGCAAGTTCCGCATTATTGACTTCGCCCTGTCGAACGCGATCAACTCGGGCATCCGTCGTGTCGGTGTCCTGACACAGTACAAGGCACACTCGCTTGTCAGGCATATTAGCGAGGGCTGGGGCGGATTCAAGCGTGTACTGCACGAATTTGTCGAAGTCCTTCCGGCCTCGCAGCGCATCGATACCGACTGGTACAGGGGCACGGCTGACGCAATTTATCAGAACCTGGACATTATCAATACGCATAACCCGGAGTTTGTGCTGATACTCTCCGGCGATCATGTGTACAAGATGGATTACGGCACCATGCTGGCCTTTCATAGCGAACAACAGGCCGACCTGACGATTTTATGCGTGGAGCTTCCTGTCAGTGAAGCGGCCGCCACCTTTGGCGTTATAGAGGTGGACGAGAACGGTCGTGTTATCGGTTTCGAGGAAAAACCGGCACAACCCAGACCGCTGCCCGGTCAGTCGGACGTGTGCCTTGCTTCCATGGGCAACTACGTATTCAACACCGATTGTCTGCGCGACCAGTTGATCATCGATGCCATTAACAGCGAGTCAGGTCACGACTTCGGCCATGACCTCATTCCAGGGCTCATCAGTTCTCACACGGTATTTGCATTTCCATTTCGTGACACAGAAACCGGCAAACGGGCCTACTGGCGGGACGTTGGCACCCTGGATGCCTACTGGGAAGCCAACATGGAATTGCTTGATATAACGCCTGAACTGGACCTTTATGGTAACGAATGGCCCATACTGACCGACCAGCAGCAACTGCCATCGGCCAAGTTCGTACATAACACCGATGAGCGCCGCGGCATGGCGGTCGATTCAATCGTCTCGGGTGGCTGCATCATATCCGGCGCCAAACTGGACCGTGCGTTGCTGTTCTCTAACGTCAAGGTCCATTCCTATGCTTATATCGAACAAACCGTGGTGTTGCCCGACGTCAACGTGGGACGCAATACGCGCATACACCGTGCGATTCTAGACCGCGGCTGCAACATACCGGAAAATATGGTGATCGGCGAAAACCATGACGAAGATCGACAGCGCGGCTTTCGCGTGACAGACAAAGGCATCGTACTGGTGACCCCGGACATGCTGAATCAGTCCATCCATTCGATTCGATGATATCCAGGAATATCTGCTGACCGATAGCACTGCACCAGGCGCTCCAGCATAGCTTCCACCATAACCATGCGCGCCTCGGTCATATCCAGGCGCCGTATCACTCGCTCCTGGTCGTTCTGTTGTTCCCTGCCATCGTGATCACAGCCCGGCTGCCTGCGTCTGGGTGAGAGATCGTTGCCTTCCCGAACGGCGGGTTTGCGGCAGGTGCGCCATATGCAGACGACGCCGATCTGCTTGGTTTTTTACACTATCCACCGGGATACTGGAAGCTGACCCATGAATAGGTTAAAACAACAGTGGAGCGATTTGCGGTCGACCTTTTGGTTTTTGCCTTTTCTGATAGTCCTGACCAGCATTGCGGATTTCGTCTATTATACGGTCAGCTGCAGAAAGCATATCGAGGTAATACATGACGCACCATGAAGTACATAGATCGCATCGCGTAGGATGGCTACGTGCGGCTGTATTAGGAGCAAATGATGGCATCGTTTCAACAGCCAGTCTCATTATTGGCGTTGCTGCGGCCGGCACTACACAAGAAAACATTCTTCTTGCAGGTGTTGCCGGGTTAGTGGCGGGAGCTATGTCTATGGCTGCTGGTGAGTATGTATCCGTCAGCTCTCAGTCTGATACTGAGAATGCTGATCTCGCGCTTGAAACAAGATCATTAGAGAACAATTACGAATTTGAAAAAGTTGAACTTGCAAAAATATATGAAGGTAGGGGGCTCGAGCATGGCCTGGCAAAGCAAGTTGCTGAACAACTAATGGCTCATGACGCCCTTGGGGCACATGCCAGAGACGAAATAGGCATTTCAGAGAGTGTTAGTGCGCAGCCTGTTCAAGCTGCATTTTCCTCGGCGGGCACGTTTACAATTGGAGCGGCACTTCCATTAATACTGGCGTGGGCCATACCAGGTCCTGAACTAATACCTCTGGTCGCTGTTTCATCACTTGTCTTTCTTGCGCTTCTCGGGGGCCTTGCTGCGCGTACAGGTGGCGCACCAATAACTGTTGGCGCCATCAGAGTAACTTTTTGGGGTGCGCTGGCAATGGGTTTGACCGCTGCAGTAGGTCGAGTATTTGGTGTGGTTGCATAATGAACAGTTGGGTGAAGTGACGCGAAAAATAGGCACGACTTACCTGAAGCGTGCCGAGTGACTGGAGTTGCTGCAACAAGAAGTTCATATAAAACTTGTGAACGGCAAGTCCTTGAAACGCTCATTCCAGACAAAGGCTGCACAGGCTCTCCCGGTCGTTTTTACAGAGGCATGTCCCGGCAAGCGATTACCGGACGCCACAGTCTGTGGGCGGGGAGCTGTGCTCCCCCACACAGCGGTTCTCATGCGGTGGGTGTTATGCCGTGCTGTTTGTAGCGGACACTGCTGGCATGTAATAAGAGTTGTCTCAAGCCTGTCCGGTGATGGTGTGCAAACGGCTCAGATCGGCATTGTAGAGTTCGTCGGGCTGGTTATCGTGGTTGACTAGTATCTGCTTGCGTTTAAACGTGGCGAGGATGCGACTTGTGCTCTCGCTGGTGACGCCCGGCACGCGCCCATCTCCTCGCGCGCGTCCGTTCGGGAGGTGAACGATGAGTGTTAGCAGACCGGAAGTCATGAAGATGACGCTCTGATTTGCACTGCCCTGGTGGTAAAGCACATCCTGCGGGTCATACTCTACCCGGCGCGAGTGATTGAGCATGGCACGCAACGGTGTTGGTGCCATGCCATCCAGTACAGCAGCAACATCGCCCGGGCTTGCAGCCTGAGTGTTCGCAGTGGACGTGTCAGCCACGGCGGGCGTCATCGGAGTGTCCGGTTTATTCTGCATTGACATGTCACACCTCCTTGGCATGTGTATTCATCTAGCTTTGAATCGGTCCTGGCCGGGTTTGCGTTTCAGTGCTGGAGGGAAAGGTGTTATCGACCACCTGACCGGACTGTGCTGGCATCGCTGTGCGAACCTTGCGGATGGCGAAGTAAGCTGGGAAGATGTGCTGGCTGGCTGGCTGGCTGGCTGGCTGGCTGGCTGGCTGGCTGGCTGGCTGGCTGGCTGGCATCGCGGCACTCAACGCTGGCGCCGGCACATTTCAAATGAGCAGATTATGAAGGAGAATTGAGAATTGGGCACAGGTCGAACGTTGATGCGTAACAACCTCGAGAAAATCGCCACGCTGAGTGTCACGTCGGACGAGCTGGTTGAGCAACAGGCAGTACTGGAAGCGGCCGAGCGTAAACTAACGAGGATGGAACAGCGTCGGGTAAAGATACTGGAGAAAATCGCTGGACTGAGACAACGGTTGGCCGAGGCACGCAATCTGCACCGGGATCAGGATACTGCACAGACAAAACGTGCCTTGATGTCGCTGACAAAAAGACTGGATAGTGCAATGCAACAACGTGAGAGTGTGCTGTTTGACTACCGCGAGCAGAAACTGCTGGTTCGTGACCAGCGTTCCCTGTACAGGAGCCTGGTGAAGAAAGAGGAAGCCAAGCAAAAGGCAGTCGCCAGGTTTTTGAAGGAGTGGGAGCGGCGCTATGATCGCGAAACCCGCATGAAGGAAAAAAACATCCGGAAACGGGGACGCCTGAGCGATACCTAGTGGTATCCGTCGCAGGCCCGGTACTCCATACATTCGCAGTGGCACGCTTTGTATCCGCTTCGCTTCCGCTACACCGGGCTAACGATGGTTCGATGCGGGCCATGCCTGCATGTCATCTCAGGGGGGGGCGATGCCGGTGCGCAGCCAGTTTAACGCCAGGTCGCGATCCGTGTAGTTGAAACGGCGCGCCTCGGTAGCGCGAAATAATCCGCGACCTGCGGCAGTATCGCGAGAATATCGTTGTCGGTGACTGCGGCAACCCGGTTTATTCTTTGCCGGTAGTCATGGACGAAGCGCAGATGAGACAGCATGCCTGAAAAGTCCTCCCGGCCGGGAAACGTTTCCACGTCGATCAGCAGTCCATTGAGTTCACCGTGTTCTTCAATATAGGGGGCTACGAGCAGGCGGACACACTCGAAGTCAATGGCTTCCAGCGTAGCCACCGGGGACACGATGAGTATGCCATTCTCACGCAGTAGTTCGGCATTGATCATGCTCCTGTCCCCGCGGTAAACAAACCCGGCTATGACCCCTCTGTATCGCAAGCAGTTTTTACTGAATTCATGGCTTCGAAGTCGTGTCTGCCGGTTGCGGCGCTTCATTCGTAAATCTTTTTGCATGATGCTGCATTTCAGGGGTAGTGTCATTTCCTTTACCGGCTCACTGTATATCCCGGGCCACCGATTCCTCTCCCGCTGCCTGCGCGACGAACAGGGTCTGTGTGGGGTAGGCGAATTCGATGCCTTCCCGTTCAAAGGCTTCGTGGATGGCAAAGTAGATGGCTTGCTGGCGGTCCATGAATAGATTGTAGTCAGGAGACAACACGTAGTAGACCGTCTCGAATTGCAGCGAGTAATCGCCGTACTTCATGAAATGGGAACGGTCGAACCGGGTGTTGTCCTCTGTCTCAATGGCCTTCCGGATGATTTCCGGTATGTGCTTTAGCTTTTCGCGCGCAGTGTCGTAGGTGACCCCGATGGTGAATACCACGCGCCGCTCAAACATGCGACCGTAATTGCGAATGCGACTTTGCAGTAGATCGGAATTCGAGAATATCAGCTGTTCCCCGGAGAGGCTGCGAATCCGGGTCGTTTTCAGGCCGACGTATTCCACGCTGCCCATGTGTTCGTCAATGATGAGAAAGTCACCGAGTACAAACGGCTTGTCGAGGATGATCGACAGGGAAGCGAACAGATCACCAAGGATATTCTGGACAGAAAGGGCGACCGCCACGCCGCCGATGCCAAGGCCTGCGACGAGGGCAGTGACATCGATCCCGAGATTGTCCAGGGCCACCAGTACCACCACCGACCAGATCAGGATGCGGCTGAGAAAGCCCATGGCATTGATCGTCGTGGCGGCTGCGGGGTTTTTCTTCAGCGCACGCTGGCGGTGTTGTTCCAGTGTCGAGATCGTGATCACACCAATCCATATGCCAGCCTGGACCAGCAGGGCAATGATGAACAGGTTGTGAAACATCGACTGGGGACGTTCAGGTAGTTGCAGAAACTGGGATGCAATGAACAGTGCTGCCACGAGCAGAAACAGGTTTTTGGTTTTCCCGATGGCACTGGCGACGACGTCATCCCACTGCGTTTGTGTTTTCGTCGCAAGTGCCGCCAGGCGTTGCCGCGCAATGCGTTTTGCCAGCCGCAGCAGCAGGTAACTGAGCAGCAGCGCCGTAACAGCGAGCAGCCATTGCAACAGGCTGTTTCCGAGAAATGTCTGGTCCAGAAATTCCAGTTCCAAGCTCATATCACCTCACCTGTTGTCAGTTGTGTTAAGGAAGAGACCTTATTAACCGGGGCATCCCATCATCGTGAGTGCAATGTAAAGGATGGTACAGCGCCGCGGCAGGCATGGTGCCTTGAAATATGTCAATGTCTGTTACCGGTGCGCTTCGGCGCAGCCTGCGTCGCCTGGCGAATTGTCCGATGTACGAAATCGATTTTGGATAGAGCCGCCGGTGCGAGCACAAACGGGTATAGATCGGGTTGCCCCATGCTGCGGTTGAGACTGTTTACTGCATAGGTGAGCGGCAGCCATTGTGTGATGAGCTGATCGAATGAGGCGGCACGATAGGGGTCGAAATCGGGCGCTGATGCCATCTGGTCCTGCTGGTCATTGCCGGGGTCGATCCGCAACCGGAATGCCCAGGCCGTTTCCAGGACATCAATGATATGCAGATAATGAGCCCAGGTCTCGGCCCAGTCCTCCCAGGGATGCGCAGCGGCATAGGCGCTGACAAAGCGCGACTGCCAGTCAACCGGTGGTCCCTGTTGATAATGTTGCTGCATCGCGCCGGTGTAGTCGATGCGTTCGTCACCAATCACCTGTCTGAATTCTGCCAGCCAATCGGGGCGTGATGCCAGACGGTACCAGTAGTAGTGTCCTGACTCATGGCGGAAATGGCCAAGTATGGTCCGGTAGGGCTCGGCCATATCCTGACGCATGCGTTCCCTCCACGCGTTGTCGGCTTCTGCAATGTTGATGGTGATCAGGCCCTGTGCATGTCCGGTCATCGCTTGTGCATTCTCCATGAACAGCGGGTCTGCATCGCCCTGAAATGCAAAGGCAAGCCCCGCCACGGGATCCTCCTGTTTGCTGACGAGCGGCAGTCCCAGACGCAGCAAACTGTAGATGAGGCGGTGTTTGCCCATCTCCAGACGCTGCCAGAGCACCCTGTTTCCGGCCACCGTCAGGTCGGGTATGGTCTTATTGAAGCGACAGGCTTCGCAGAATGTAGCCTCGCTGTCTGCTGGCAGCATCCAGTTGCAGACCTGTTCACAGGAATAATTCCGGCACATCCGGTACAGGTGCTGCTGTGAACCAGGATCCGTCGGCTGCCAGCGGTCATCCCCGACGGGTTCCAGGGCACTGATGAGAAACCGGTCGGGAAGAAACCCCAGGGTGGCCCCGCAGGACACACACTGCGTATTCTCGAAGAATACGACCTGGTCACACGACTGGCAGCGATAAATGTTCATAAGTGTCGTCCTGCTACCGGCAGGCACAACGCTCTGTTGCGGGCGCCTGCCTCAATTGCCAGTTCCGCCACGAGTGGCGAGTGACCGGATTCTACACGCGCTGCCGGGCTGTTGTGTACCACGATAGCTGTCAAGGCGCTGCGCGGATGTACCCATATCCAGTCCAGCGCGAACAACGGAAACCGGGCAGCGTAGGTGCGCGGCTGCGACGTACCGGCGCGGCCAGCGAAACGGCCGCCCCCAGAGCGACCATTCATTGATGTTGCCCATCGATTCCTGCCGTTTGTTGACCTATTACCCGATTTGAACTCATAAAGGCCGAATAATCCCGCTGCCTCCACCATGATTCAAAAGTCCACTCAAGGTGGCTTTGTCATTTTCGACATCCGGGATGAATCGCTTGCGGTGACGCATCAGGATCTTCGAGCAGATCCATATCGATCGATTGCACAGCAGATTTATCCGGGCCGCCAACCGCATCAACTCGCTTGCGCCATCCGTTAATGACATTCGATTGCTCACTGAAGACTGTGTGTCGCACCGATGACCTGCACGCGTATAGCGACATTTTTACCCATGAGATTATTTTGGTTTCATGACGAGCTCAAAAATTACTCGGCGGCCGCGCGAAGTCTCTCTTTGATTAAGTGTCTCATTTCAAATAACATTACACTTACATTAGTCAAGCTAACGCCGGTTTGCGGAATATTTTTCGTTACGTTCGAATTTTTTTCCAAGACCGGAGTTCGTGGCGCTGCCCCTAAACCATGTTGAAAATAAACCCAAGGAAACAGAGCGTAGATCGGCCGCGCAAACAGCTGTTTGGCTTCAGGATCATGCCCGTCAGGTATCTCCTGCTGACGGGCGTGGTGGCACTGGCGGGCCCGCTGCTCAGTGCCCCACTGGCATCCGACGCCGCTACGCCCCAGCTGTCTGTGGACAACAGCCTCTCAACATCAGGATTCTACCGTCTGAGTTGGGAGGTCGGGGCTGAACGGGTCGAACTACAAGAGGCGACCGAGCCCGGTTTCGCGAGCCCGGCGACCGCATACACAGGGCCTGACCGTGCAACCGTCATCTCCGGAAAACCGAGTGGTACCTGGTTTTACCGGATCCGCGCCCTGGATGGCCTGCGAGTTGGACCATGGAGCGAACCGCTTACCGTCACTGTTGCTCACCACAGCCTCTCGCGCGCTTTTCTGTTCCTGGGACTGGGTATCACTGTCTTTATCTCCACTGTGCTGATGGTTGTGCGCGGATCGGAGAAGACGTCATGAGCTCCGCTGAGCTGCGCGTCAACGCCGAGCGATTGCGCGCGGATATCGACGACTTGGCGCAAATTGGCCGGCATGAAAACCAGGGGATCTACCGTATGGCCTTCAGCGCGGCTGATATGGCGGGCCGGGACTGGTTACGACAGCGTATCGAAGACAGTGAGCTGGCATTTTTTCAGGATGGCGCCGCCAATCTCCATGCGCGATTCAACTGGGATAAGCAAGTGCCCAGTGTGATCGCCGGTTCGCACATGGATACAGTGCCTGGTGCGGGCCACCTTGATGGCGCGCTGGGTGTCGTCTGTGCGCTCGAATCCTTGCGCGTGCTCAAGGAGTCCGGCGTCGCGCTGCAGCGTCCGCTCGAAGCGGTCTCGTTCAGTGACGAGGAAGGCCGCTTCGGCGGTATGTTCGGCTCCCAGTCAGTCGCCGGCCTGGTCACGCCTGAGTATCTGCATGCTGCCTGCGACCTCGACGGTATCAGCCTGACGGAGGCGATGGCGAAGCAGGGACTGGATGCGCGTGATGCACTGCGCGCACAACGTAATCCCGACAGTATTCATGCCTATGTCGAACTGCATATCGAACAAGGCCCGGTTCTGGACCGGAAAGGTTTGAGTATCGGCGTCGTCGACGCCATTACCGGTCTGTTCAAGTGGGAGATCAGGCTCAGCGGTGCCGCCAACCACGCCGGCACTACCCCCATGGACATGCGAGCCGATGCGTTTCAGGGGCTGGCTGAATTCGCCGGGCAGATCGATCGGGTGCTGGCCGAGTATGGCAGTCCGCACAGTACCGCGACCATTGGCCGCGTGGAGCTAAAGCCGGGCGCGGCCAATGTCATTCCCGGGGAAGCGGTGTTTTCTCTGGATGTCCGCGATACCGACAGCCTGACGCTCGAGGTGCTCGCCGACGCGTTTCGAAGAACGCTGTCGGCAATCGCGCGGCGTCGCGGCCTGATGTTTGACTTTTCGGTGCTCAGCAACATTGCGCCGGTGCAGTGCGACACGTCGGTTGTATCGGCGATCGATGCCTCGGTAAATACCCTGCAGCTGCCCGCCACACACCTCAACAGCGGTGCAGCACACGACGCCCAGATTATTGCCGGTATCGCTTCGACAGGGATGATCTTCGTACCCAGCAAGGAAGGTCGCAGTCACTCGGCGGCGGAGTGGACGGCCTGGGACGACATCGAGGCGGGCGCCAACACCCTCTTACATACATTGAAACAACTGGCTGAGTAGATATGAGCGACGACAAAAGCAACAAACAGGCATCCACCGATTTTGTTGATATTGATCCGCTACGCGACGCGTATCGTCAATCCATTACCCATTCACCGGCTGTCACGCGTTCGCTGGAAGCACACAAGACGGCGCTGCTGTGTATCGACATGCAGTACCTGGATGCTGCCCCCGGCTTCGGGGTGTTCGCGAATGCCGAGGCTTCAGGCGTACCGGTGGAGGCGCAGGAATACTACTTCGACCGGCTTAAATACACGGTACTGCCCAATGTCCGCCGTTTACAGGATGCCTTTCGGACGCGCGGCCTGGAAGTGATTCACACACGCATCCAGTCACTGACACAGGATGGCCGTGACCGCAGTCCAGGTCACAAGCGCCTGGGTCTGCATGCCGCACCGGGATCAAAGGAAGCCGAGTTTCTTGAAGAAATCGCACCACAGGAAAACGAAATTATCATCAACAAGACTGCCAGTGGCGTTTTCACCTCCACCAATATGGGTTACATCCTGCGCAATATGGAGATTACCGGACTGTTCGTGGCGGGAGTCTACAGCAACGAGTGTGTGTCCACCGCAATCCGCGACGCCTGCGACCTGGGTTTCTACGTCACCCTGATTTCCGATGGCTGTGCGACCGTCACCCCCGAACTGCAACGCGCGACCATGATCACGATGAAAGATCGCTATGCGCGCGTGTTGAATACCGAAGAAGCGATCCAGGAAATCCATACCGTGGTTGACACGTGAACGGCATGCACAGCGCCACGCTGGATGCCGGCACCGGCTGGCTGATTCTGGCTATTTTCTCGGTCATCTGGATTGCCCTGGGTGCTTACCTTGGTCGCCGCGCGGTCGGTCTTCAAGGGTACATGCTCGCGGGACGCAAGGTCGGCCTGGCACTGGCCACCGCGACTGCCATGGCTACCTGGGTCACCAGCAACACCACCATGGCCGCACCCCAGCTGGCCCTGCAGATGGGTGTATGGGGCATGCTCGGGTATTCGCTGGGCTCGGTCGGATTGATGTTGTTTGCTCCGCTGGCAAAGCGCATTCATGCGCTGATGCCGTCGGGATACACCAGCGGTGATTTTGTGCGCCTGCGCTACGGCAAAACCACCTGGCGTGTGTTTCTTGCCATTTCGCTGTTTTACGGTTTTGGCTGGCTGGTGTCCATGGGTATGGCCGGCGGTGTGCTGGTGCATGCCCTGACCGGTATCGATTACCGTATCGGCATGAGCGTAATCCTGGCTGTCTGCGTGATCTACACGGTGCTAGGCGGCTTGCGTGCGGTGATCGGCACCGACTTTCTGCAGACACTGATCATTCTTGCCGGCGTTGTCATCCTGGCGTGGCTGGCGATCACGGAAGTGGGTTTCGAACGTATGCACAGCGCGGCGCTCGAAAAGCGCCCCGAACTGCTCAACCTGCTGATGCCGGCAGCCATCATGTTCCTGTTCAACAACCTGCTGTTCGGTGTCGGTGAGATCTTTCACTCCAACGTCTGGTGGAGCCGGGCGTTTGCCTTTCGCGAAGGCGTGGGATTCAAGGCCTACCTGATCGCCGGTGTATTCTGGATGCCGATCCCTGTGGTCGCCGGATTTATCGCACTGACGGTTCCTGCACTCGCTATCAACGTACCGGCAGCCGATATGGTCGGCCCCCTGGTGGCCGCCAGGCTGCTGGGTGCCGGTGGTGCGATTCTTGTGTTCATTGTTGTGTTTGCCGCGCTGGCATCGAGTCTCGACTCACTGCTGGCCGCCACATCGGATCTGATTTTAACTGATATATACAAAGGCCATTTCTGCCCTGAAGCCGGCGACGCGGAACTGGCCAGTGCTGCGCGCTGGGTGGTACTGGGTCTGGGCCTGGCAACCTGGCTGCTGTGTCTGCCGCGCCTCACTACGCTGGCGGAACTTCTCTACTTCACCGGTGCTTTCGTCGCCAGCACCATCTGGCCCATCGCTGCCGGACTGTTCTGGCGAAAGACCAACGCGGCGGGCGCCTCACTGGCCATGATCGCGGGCACAGCAATCGGCCTGGCAGGGTATTTCCTGATTGGCTTTTACGTGGCGGCACTGATTTCCGCCGCGGTTTCGATGAGTATCGTATTACTCAGCACCTGGCTGCGGCCGGCGGATTACGACTGGTCCGATCTCGCCGGTCCACGTGAGGTGCATGCATGACCATCTCGGTCACAGCGCTCGCATGGCTGGTGGGTACAGCAACGCTTATCACGCTGCTGGCGCCTGTCTTACTTATGATTTTCTGGATCAGGGACTGGTCAAAGGGGCAACTATGGTAAACAAACTGAATCCACGCCTGACAGAGTCGCTCGAGGAACCACCCCTGGATAGCCAGGGCTTCGAACGGCCACGCGAGTTGCTGGATGCGATAGACGAAGACCTTACGCCGCTACTGGACCTGGCACAGCGCCCGGTGGTTTCGGCCGGCCAGTTTACGCGAGAACAGTTGTTACAGCTGGCGAGACTGGCCGCCCGCTACGAGACCCAGCCACAGATGATCACCCGGCCACTGACCGGCAAGATTCTCATCAGTGCGTTCTATGAACCCAGCACTCGCACCCGGCTGTCCTTCGAAAGTGCCTGGCACCGCCTGGGCGGTGACATCATGTCGATTACCGATCCGGCCTCAACCGGTATCGCCAAGGGCGAATCACTCTACGACATTGGTGAAATGCTGAACCACTATGGCGACCTGGTAGTGCTGCGCGACAGTGACAGGAATGCTGTCTACGAGATGCTGGAGTCACTGCGTATCCCGATTATCAATGGTGGAAACGGCACCGATGAACATCCGACCCAGGCGATGGCGGACATGTATGCCTTGATGAAGTGGCGTCCATCTCTTTTCATTCCAATGCGCCCCGATGTACCTGGCGTACGGATCGGTATTGTCGGTGTACCGGATGTGATGCGTACTGTCCGTAGTCTGCTCGTTCTGCTGGGATTGTTTGCAGACGCGATCAACGAGGTTGTCATTATCAGCGATAAATCCCAGCCATTTTCCGAAGGCCAGCGGGAAGAACTTGAATCTGCAGGCCTGACGCTGCGTATCAGCGACGACTTCGACAAAGAGCTGCCCGACCTGGATGTCGTCTATATCAATAGCATTGCGTGGGTCGGGGACGATTACGAGGAACTGGGCAGCCAGTATAGCCTCAATCAGTCATCCCACTTGAAGAAGGACGCTATCATTCTTCATCCGCTGGCCCGCGGTCGCGAGTTGTCGCGCGAATTCGATGATACGCCGTACAACTGGTACTTCGCTCAGGCACGCGGTGCAGTCTTCATGCGCATGGCCCTGTTGTCCTCAATTATGAAAAACTTTACCTAGTGCTCCTTCAGGATTATATTGCCATGTTCACAGCTAACCAGATAGATCAAGACAAGGCGCAGCCTGCAGGAAATGACGCAGCCTTTTCAAAAGCTGCAACGCAGTATTGGTTTATCTGCTTAGCTCCCTTCGGGCGAGCCCGGGAGTACCCGTCCGCGTTGTTGCGCCTCTTGGCAAGGGTACACCATTACCTGCGAGGCGCGCCTAGCTGCCAGGCACTCCCCGACTCGCTGAATATGGCAATATCATCCTGAAGGAACACGCTATGTGTGGAATAGCCGGATTTATTTATTCAGACCGAACCCGTCCCGTCGACCCCGATACCCTGGTGGCGATGGCGGCCATTCAGCATCATCGCGGACCGGACGGTTTCGGCTGGCAGGCAATGGATGGCGTCGGTTTCAGCCATGCGCGCCTGTCCATTATTGACCTGCATGAACAGCGGGGGCGCCAGCCGTTCGTTTCAGAAGATCGGCAGTTGCTGTTGACCAAGAACGGCGAACTCTACGACTACCAGCGTGTTCGGGCCGATCTGACCGCCCAGGGTGCGCGTTTCAATACCAAAAGCGATTCGGAAATCATTATGCATCTCTACCCGCGCCTGGGTCTCGAGAGAACCCTGCCGTTCCTGCGTGGTGAGTTTGCCTTTGCGCTTTATGACCGCGAAGACGACTGTCTGCACCTGGTGCGCGACCGCTTCGGCATCAAGCCGCTGTATTGGACACATATCGATGGCGGCCTGGTATTCGGCTCCGAACTCAAGGTTTTGTTCGCCCATCCGGCGGTAACCCGCGAATTTGACTCGGCCGGCCTTTACCACCAGTTGATGCAGACAATGGTTCCCGGCACGACAGCCTTTGCCGGCATAAACCAGGTTCAGCCCGGCCATATGTTGTCGATCAAACGCACCCCCGATGGTCGTTTGAACATCGAAGACCGACCTTACTGGGATATGCCTTTTCCCGAGGAAGACGCTCGCGAGAAGGACTACAAGGAGTCCGATTACATCGACGGTGTGCGTGAACGTTTGATCGAAGCGGTGCAGCTACGACTGGAAGCGGATGTGCCGGTCGGTTGTTATCTTTCCGGCGGCATTGATTCGTGCGCAATTGTCGGTCTGTCTTCTGCCAGCACCCAGGGTCCGGTCAAAGCGTTTACCATCGGCTTCGATAGTAGCGACTACGATGAGACGCCGATCGCAACAGAGATGGCACAGGCCTGCGGTGCCGAACAGGATATCCTGCGCATCGACGCCGACCATCTTTACGATCATTTTGAAGAGACGCTATGGCATACCGAACGCACAATTTATAACACGCTGGGTGTCGCCAAATTGCTGATGAGTCGCCGTGTCAATCAGGTCGGTTACAAGGTTGTCCTGACTGGTGAGGGTTCTGACGAACTGTTCGGCGGTTATCCGGCGTTTCGCCGTGACATGTTCCTGCATGGCCTCGACCACCTTTCCAGTGACGAGCGCGGTGAGTGGGAAGCCCTGCTGTCCGAGAACAACAAGCTGTTCAAAGGCGCCATGCTGGCCGAGCAGAGTGTCGAAGATGCCGCGTTGACTGCCCGCGTCGGCTTTACACCGTCCTGTCTGCAGCCCTGGCTCGCCAGTAGTCAACGGGTGCCGGCATTGCTGCACCCTGATCATCGCACGGCACTATACGGTTACTCTCCGGGTGCTGCTATCGCCGATACCCTGAACCCGGGCGCGCTGAGAAACCGCCATCCGCTCGACCGGGCCCAGTATGTCTGGATCAAGACGATGCTTGAAGGTCAGATCCTCACCTGGGGCGGTGACCGCGTTGACATGGCTAATGCCATGGAAGCCCGCCCACCGTTTCTGGATCATCATCTGGCCGAATATGCGGCTACGCTGCCGCCTGCCATGCGTATCCATGGGCGAACCGAGAAATACGTGCTGCGCGAAGCCATGAAGGGGCTCCTCCCGGAAACCCTGTACAAGCGCGAGAAGTTTGCTTTCATGGCTCCGCCGGCGCATACCGACCCCAAAAAATGGCTGGCGATGAAAACGCTCGCCAGCCGCTATCTCAATCCGGATGCCATAGCCGAGGCCGGTTTGCTTGACGCGGAAGGTGTGTTGGCTTTATTCGCGCTGCATGAATCATCCACGACTTCAGCCGCTACCCAGACCCAGCTGGATGCCATGATCAATCATCTAATCGGTGTACAGGTAATGCATCGGCAGTTCATCACCACCGATATACCGGCGGAGGCCCGGCGCAAGGCGGAGGAGCTCGGTTGGCGGGCGGCACAGTCGGGCTCCTGACTTACGCTGTGCACCTGTATGCCGGAAATGCCTCAGGGCTTCGAATGCAGCCAGTGCGGCGCTTACAAGTGCGAGTGATATTTGCGAGCCAACCTGAAAATGATGGGTAAGGCGCTGGGTATTGTCTACCGCACCATTGCTACGCACCTGACCCGGAAAACCGGTTAAACAAAAACTGCACATGTAATCATATGCATGGCGTTATACTCAGGCGAACAGATTCTCGGTAACAGCGAAACATGAAATCAATCAGCTTGATGATATTGTTGGTACTGTCGATAGTGCATGGGTTTGCATGGGGTGGTTTTGATGAAGGACTAGAAGCTTATCATTATGGTCACTATGAAACTGCTTTGAGAGAATGGAAGCCGCTAGCCGAACAGGGAGTTGTCGAGGCACAGGTAAGACTGGGCTACTTGTACTTTGATGGTGTTGGTATTAAACAAGATTTCAAGGAAGGGGTGAGGTGGTTCCGCAAGGCAGCTGAACAGGGTAATGCCGAAGCGCAAGGCAAACTTGGTATCGCATATCAATTAGGTAAAGGTGATCTTCCGAAAGACTATAAACAAGCGGCGAAGTGGTTCCGCAAGGCAGCTGAACAGGGTGCTTACAATCGTTATTACAATCTCGGGTTCTTGTATGAGAATGGTGGCTTTGGTTTGCCAAAGGACTATGTTCAAGCCTATAAGTGGTACAGTCTGGAAATCCCGCTCTATAGAGATGACTTCAATGACATACATCGTCTCAGGGTTGAGGAGAACATGACTACCGCCCAAATCGCCGAGGGACGGCAACTCGCCAGGGAATGGCTGGCGAAGCACCCATATCCCACTCCAGAATAGACTTGTCCTGAAGACACCGGTAGCTCAGCCAGTGATATAGTCCCTGCAACTGAGGTGCAAGCGCGGACTGTCTGCGATCTGTGATAACAGATTCGTGGGCTCAGGCTGGAGTGATTCTGGATTAATCTGACGCTTCAATAGTGTCTCATCCTGTTGTGTTCCTGGTCCTTCTGGCAGGTTGCTTATCCGGCCATCATGGTCACAGATGCGGCGTCGTTTGTTACCCGCACCACCATGCCTCGAGAGATACACCGCAACAGCTCGATTACAATTGAGGACGGTGAAGAAACAATACCGATGCTATATCTGTGTGGGCCTGACATGGCAGGTGCAGCGGGGTTACCAGAACAGCAGGGTCTGCTGTAACAAACATGATCGGGCAAGCCATGGCTGCATCACATGAATTGCATCCGCTGGCGGGATGTGAAAGTATTTCGTGCGTGTCGGCGCCTTCATTATGTCCCGCACAGCACCAGGAGAAAGCGGATGACAGTTATGCTGCATAAATTGCCAGTTCTCGTCCTGCTCGTGTTTCAGCTAGCCGCCGTGCAGGCGGAACCGCAACCCCGCTGGGGACGCGCCAGCCTGGAGGATATCGACTATGCCCCGCACAAGGTAGTCTACGATGTCGCGGCTGCCGATATCGACCAGTTCAGCCATGTACTCGACCGGGTCAGCTTCCTTAATAACATCTATCATGCCGACCCGTTTGCAGCATCAATCGTACTGGTACTCCACGGCAACGAGATACCGTTCTTCGCAATCGATAACTTTGCTGAATACCGTGAACTCATGCAGCGGGCGCAGAGCCTGACGCTTGCCGGCACCGTGGAGTTCAGGATGTGCCGCGTGGCGGCCCGCGGCTTTGGATTCGAACCGGGCGATATTCAGGGGTATGTAAAGGTGGTACCGATGGCTGATGCGGAGATCGTGCGCCTGCAACAGGAACAAGGTTATGTTTACATGCGCTAGTCGATGGTTGCCGGTGTTGCTCTTGCAGCTGCTGCCGGCCGGGGTGATGGCGGTGGAGGCGGTGGCCACGCCGTATGGCCCTGTCAGCCTGCCATTCGAGCTGCACCAGGTCGACGATACACCAGTCTACTATGTGATTGGAAAATCCGGTGTCCCGGACGCAGAGAACGAGGGGCATACCTCGAACGCGGGTTTCGTGGTCACTGACAGCGGTGTGGTGGTGTTCGATGCCCTGGGCACGCCTGCGCTGGGCTATCGTCTGCTGCAGCGAATCCGCGAGGTGACCGACCTGCCGGTGGAGCGCATCGTCATCAGCCACTACCATGCAGACCATATCTACGGCCTGCAGGCATTCAGGGAGCATGCAGGAAATCCCCCGGTATGGGCGCAGACGCAGGCACTCGGATATGTCGGCGGAACCGCCGCCAGCCAGGGCGAGGATGCTCGGCGGCGACTGGCGCAGCGACGCGAGGTGCTGTTTCCATGGGTGGATGAGAATACCCGCATCGTAACGCCAGACCATACCTTTGCGGAGGATACTGGCTTCACGGTCGGCGGTGTCACATTCGTGCTGAAACACCTGGGTCCGGCACATGCCCCGGGCGACAGCATCATGTTGGTACAGGACTACAATGTGCTCTTCAGCGGCGATGTGATCTACAAGGGCAGGGTGCCCTTTCTCGACAGTCCACAGACCGATATCGACCACTGGCTGGAGGGTCTCGATAATCTGGTTGTGCTGCAACCACCACCAGAATTCGTCATTCCCGGGCATGGCACACCGTCTGCGGATGTCAGTGAGGCAGTGGCGGCGACCCGGGACTATATTGTTTATGTCAGGGATACGATGCGCCAGGCGGTCGCTGACTTTATGCCGTTTGATCAGGCCTACGAGGCTGCTGACTGGTCCGTCTACGCGACTATGCCGGCGTTCGATGCCAGCAACCGTGGCAATGCCTATCGTATTTATCTCGACCTGGAGGCAAAATCGTTCGAATAGCCCGCAGACACCCGGGCTGTTGCCATGCAGCCGTTCTGGCGGGGCGGGTCAGGTGTGCGTCGCCTGGTCGTACAGGGTTGCGCTGATCATGGCCACGGCATGCCGCTTTGAATCGCTGTTCGCCGCAAGCAAGCGCACGACGTAGCAGCCGGCTCAGGGTGCGTTCCTCAACAGATCTACCAGCAGCTTCTCGCGCAGTCTGAGTCCGCGAATAGTTCCGGCTGTAGCGTCGATCAAGGCGCCGCTGGCGAGCACCAGGATGAAAACCTGCTTCCAGGGTTTCATTGAGTGGGTTTTAACAGGGAGGGGAGTTTGGCGTTTTGCGCTATTGTTGTGTTTTTGGGGCCGCTTTCGTGCGACATTCAGGCTAGAATCCGCGCATGAGTTTCATGCAACACCTTCGAATCTGCAACAACTTCCGGCCAGACGAGTTTGTGCCCCTGATGGTGGACGATCAGCTGACGGGGCGCGTCAGGCCGGCATTCGCCGCGCACCTGCTGGAGTATCCGGATGTATTCCAGGGTGACGCATCGCGTGAGGTGCTCCTCAATTCTGCCATCTCCGGGTTCGATGAGCGGTCCGCCGCCGTTGCCGCGGTGGTCGAGGGGCTTGCGTCCAAAGACATTGTGCAGGCACCGCTTCGAGAGGCCTACCCGGTGACGCGCGGCAAGCGCGAAGAGGCAATTTTTCTGGTGGATCGGGTGGCGGCACCCTGGTTTGGATTCAGAACCTTCGGTCAACACCTTAACGGTTATGTCCGCCGTGGCGAGGAACTCCTCATGTGGGTGGGGAAGCGCGCGGACGACCGGCGCATTTTTCCGGGCAGGCTCGATCAGCTGGTGGCCGGTGGCCTGCCCCATGGCATCTCGCTGGCGGACAATCTGGCCAAGGAATGTTACGAGGAAGCCGGCATCGGTCCTGAACTGGCGGCGACGGCGAAATTTGTGGGGAGCGTGACCTATTTTGCACAGACAGAGAAGGGTGCAAAGCCCGATGAACTTTTTTGCTACGACCTGGAACTGCCGCCAGAATTTGAACCGCACTGCACTGACGGCGAGGTGGAGGCCTTTTTCCTGATGCCTGTGTCCGAGGTGACAGAGATCGTACGGACCTCGACGAACTTCAAACCCAATTGCAGCCTGGTGGTGCTGGATTTCCTGTTGCGCCATGGCTTGCTCGATACTTCACATGCCGAGTACGCCAACATCAATCGCGGCTTGAAAACACCCCTCTCGAATGCGTTCGACGTCAGTCTACCCAGGTGATGATGTGTTGCGCCAGGTCGTCGGTTTGTGAAAAAAAACTGCCGACGCGAGCCGCACTCCAGTTGCCGGGCAGTCGAGCGCCGCGGCACTCCAGCCAGTTACGGAGAGCTGGCTGGCTGCGATGGACATTGAAGCGGATTAAGCCTGCAGTTGCTTCAGGCAATCCAGTGCCGCATTCTTGTAACAGTGGGCAAGCGTCGGGTAGTTGTACACTGTGTTGGCTAACACGTCGACGCTGGCACCGCAATTCATCGCCATCTGGCCGATGTGGACCAGTTCGCTGGCGGATTCACCGATGATATGAACGCCCAGCAATGCCCGGCTGGTCCTGTCCACCAGTAATTTAATAAAGCCGCGTTCCTCACCGATGATCTGGCCACGAGCGGTTTCCGAGAAGCGGGCGCGACCGACCACATAGTCGGCACCCTGTTGTTGCAGTTCCCGTTCGGTATGGCCCACGTAGGAAAGCTCCGGAATGGTATAGATGGCCATGGGTAACAGACCGGCCGGTGCAGGATGGCTACGGTCGAAGGCGTGATTCACCGCCAGGCGACCCTGTTCCATGGCCGTGGACGCCAGCGATGGCCGACCAGCCAGGTCGCCGATGATGTAGATATGCTCCCGGCTCGTCTGGTGATGTACATTGATCCGTACCCAGCCATGGTCATCAGCATCGATGCCGGCAGCGGCCAGCTCGAGGCTGTCGTAATTCGGTTCACGGCCGAGGGCGTAGAGCACCACATCGGTTTCCAGATTAACGCCACTGTCGGTTTCCAGCTGCACCTGTTCACCCTGGCGTTCAATCTGTTTGATGCGGGTCTTCATGTGCAGCTGTACACCCATATCCAGCAGGTCGTTTTCCAGGGTTTGCTGGATGTCCTTATCGAGATAGGCGAGCAGATGATCATGGGAATCCACCAGGCTGACTGCGACACCCAGCGGCGCGAAGATGGTAGCAAACTCACAGGCAATTACTCCACCACCGATGATGGTCAGCCGCCGGGGCAGACGACGCATCTGCAGGATGGACGTGGAATCCAGCACTCTTTCCCTGTCGAACGGCACATCTGCCGGTCGCCGCGGGCGTGAACCGGTCGCCAGTACAATCACCGCGGCGCTGAGTTGCTGCAGCTTGCCATTACTGTTGCGCAGTGTGAGCGTATGGGCATCAAGAAAACCGGCCTCGCCGGGCAGCAGGGTTACGCCGTGACTCATAAGCTGGTTAAGCAACAGGCGCTCATGGCGATCGATCACCGCCTGCTTGCGACCAACGGCCTCACTGAGAAAACCACTGTGCCGCTGATCGCGGATCTGCACGGCATCTCGCATACCTCGTGACGAGAACCGGGAGGCCAGGTAAGCGGCTTCCCGCAATGCCTTACTGGGAATAGTACCGGTCTGCAGGCTGACGCCGCCCAGATAGGGTTTTCGTTCAATCAGTCCGACCCGTTTCCCCAGGCTGGCGGCCTGCAGTGCGGCGCTCTGGCCGCCAGGACCTGAGCCGATGACCAGAAGGTCGTAATTATATTCAGTCATACATGGACTCGGTTTCAAGTGAATCGGATCAAGGTAACAGGGATGTCAGCAACGATGGGGTCTTTTTACCATCGCCGGGTCTGTTTGTGGAAAATTGTTTGAACGAGATCAACCGTAGTTCGATACAGGTACATCGCAGCATTAACGAAAGCAACATCTGACCATTGCAGGGTACTCGCCGCATTGATCCTGAAGCCACCATCGACCATCAGAATGAAGCTATCGCTTGCTGCCTGAGGAGATTTCTTGTGATAGGGGTCTTTGACCGATCGCTAACCCGTATGGGTAGTGACGCGAGCGCCATGCCTTGCGGTGCTGGTGATCTGTGCGGTTGTCAGCAATGCCATAGCCCTTGTGCTGGCGAGACTGCGATTGCAGGTGTTGGTGTGAGGTATCCGGCGGTGCCAGCCTGGGAGAGGCGCACGGCTGACCTGCTTGTGATGAATAGTAACGACACGCTCATTCCAGCTTCGCATCGTTTTGAAATGGGTGCTCTGCAGTAGAATACTCGGGCCGATGCCGGTGCTTTCTATTTCGACCCTGTTCATTGTGGTGAAATTACACTAGAATCCCGCCTTAACAAGCTGAGTCAAAACACTATTTTGTATGGAGTTGGGGTATGAGTAGAACCATGGCCGGTCCGGCCTTATATCTGTTTGCCAGTCTGCTGGGGCTGGCGAGCCTGCCAACGTCTACGGATGCCGCGGATTACTACGACGTTTCCTATGTCTGGTCCCGGAATATCGACGGCGTCCGGGATTACCGCAAGCAGGTCGCGGGGGTTTTGGGACCGGACGTGGCGAAGAATCTCAAGGTGGTTACCCGGGACAACCTGATCGGTCTTGTCTACACGCGTCATGGCGACAGCGCTGGTGCCACACGGGTTGCGAAGAGCCACACCAGGCTGTTGCGTGCCCAGGGTCTGGAGGCAGCCAGTCCGACCCGTTCCGAGAGCTGGACACTGGTTGGCGATGCCGGAGCATCGCGAACCGCCGCCGCATCCTCCGGTGTGGCAGCTTCATCCGCTGTCAGGATGACGAAAACCGCGACGGCACCGCCCGCCATGCCGGTTTCTCGCAGAAGCAGGATGACAAGCACCGAACGCACCCGGGAGATTCACAATCTGGAGGCGGCGGTTGAAGACTATATCAATCGCCTGCGCAAGGATGGCAAACTCGATCCCGACGAGCGCACCGGCTGGTCGGTGTATGATTTCACTACGGGCGAAAAGCTGGTCACCATCAACGAGGATGAGCAGTTCCAGGCGGCCAGTCTCGTAAAACCTTTCATCGCGGCGGCGTTCTTCTACAAAGTCAAGAAGGGCGAACTCAGCCACAACAGGGAGAGCCGCCGGCACCTGGAGCAGATGATCCAGCATTCGAACAATGCCTCTACCAACTGGGTGACCCGCAAAGTGGGCGGTCCCCAGGCTGTTCAGCGGATACTTAAACAGCAGTACCCTGGAATATTCCAGGAGATCCATCTGGTCGAATACATACCTGCGGGCGGGAAGACCTACCGCAACAAGGCATCCGTGCACGACTACAGCCGCTTTCTGTACGCGCTCTGGAAGGAGGATATCGTCGGTGCCCGCGAGATCAAGCGCCTCATGGCACTGCCGGGACCCGACCGGATCTATACCGGTGTGCGCGCTGTTCCTAAAAGCACGAAGGTTTACAACAAGACCGGCAGCACCGCTCGTGTCTGTGGCGACATGGGTATTCTGAATATCAAGGGGCCAGACGGCAAGTGGTACCCCTATACGGTGATCGGCATCATCGAGAAGGAGCAGAGTGCCGCGAACTACACCAGCTGGATTCGCTCGCGCGGTGACATCATCCGTCATGTTTCCAGTATCGTTTATCAGAGCATTGCCCAGAATCATAATATCTAGAATCCTGTGACTTGCGGGCGTCAGTTCAGTCCGCGGTCGTCGAGCATCCCTGTGGCGCTGGCGCCATCATGATCGACCAGTGCTGGTCGTCGCGTCTGGCATTCCAGATGCCAATGCCATTTGCCTTGCCCGGGTTATTCAGATGAAGATCCAATGGATCAGCTGCGAGGGCATTCAATTAGCTGTCGTATCGCGGTGGGACTTTAACAAGGGTGCAAGGTATTCATACTGCAAAGATTGCCCGTGATTGAAGAGCTTCACGATGGGTGTGCGGGTCAGGCGGCTGTTTATGAACTGTCCCGAGAGTGGTAGCAATCATGTCACACAGGGATGTAACAGATAGAGTCAGGTGTGGAATCAAAGTCGGGGAGCGGTCCTTGCCGAACCTTTATCTATGGAAGGTGATTCAAGGTGTTATCCTGATATTAGTCATTATCAACGCTCAGATATACGCGTTCGAGATGGGTTCTGTGCACGCAAACCACCCGGTTAGAACCCTGGTGGATGCGATTGCCGCTGGCATCGATATTCGCAACAGAAGCACCGCCATTTCGGTGCGAAAGACAGGTAAAATAGACGGCTGAAATGCATCTGGCGAGCTGTTGTATTGACCCGATCCGACTGACCCCGATTGCCTGATGGCAGGCTGACAATGACTCCGATGTCCGAACGCATCCGCGAAATACCGTATAACTACACCTCGTTTTCCGACCGTGAGATTGTGATCCGTTTTCTCGGCGAGGATATCTGGGCCGTGTTCAATAAACTGCGCGCAGAGCGAAATACCGGCATTTCGGCGCGCATGATGCTGGAAGTACTCGGCGATATGTGGGTGGTCGCGCGCAATCCCTACCTGCAGGAGGACCTGCTGGAAGACGCCGGGCGCCACCGTGCGCTGGTCGAGGCGATGCGCCACCGGCTGCGCCAGATTGAACTGCGGGCCAATGGCAACAACAAGGCGCTGGAACTGCATGCGGCTGCCGGTAAGGCTGTGGACCGATTCACCGCACAGTTCGAGGACGACCGTAAGCTGCGCGACCGGCTGCGTCGGCGCTTTCGGCGCGTGACGCGCAGGGACAACGTCGATTTCGGCGGGCTCGCCCGTGTGTCGCACGCGACCGACGCGACTGACTGGCGCGTGGAATTCCCGTTCGTGGTGATCTCGCCGGACACCGAAGAGGAGGTTATCGACGTGGTGCAGGCCTGCATAGACCTGGGCCTGACCATCATCCCGCGCGGTGGTGGCACCGGTTACACCGGCGGTGCGGTGCCGCTGGACGCGCGCTCGGTTGTGATCAACACCGAGAAACTCGATGCGCTGGGTACTGTCGATGAAAGCGTGCATCCCGCTGTCGGCTCCACGGCGCCGACGGTGCGCTGTGGCGCCGGCGTGGTCACCCGGAGGGTGTCCGAGCTGGCCGAAAAACACGGTCTGGTGTTCGCGGTCGACCCGACCTCGCAGGATGCGTCCTGCATCGGCGGCAATATCGCGATGAACGCCGGCGGCAAGAAAGCGGTGTTGTGGGGTACGACGCTGGACAATCTGCTGTCGTGGCGCATGGTTACGCCGGATGCGCACTGGCTGGAGGTCGAGCGCCTGGATCACAACCTCGGCAAGATCCACGAACAGGAAGCAGTGCGCTTCCGCATCAGCCGCTTTAAGCGTGACGGCAAAACAGCGGCTGCTGAACCCCGGATACTGACGATGCCAGGCGCGGCTTTTCGCAGCGCCGGTCTCGGCAAGGACGTCACCGACAAGTTCCTGTCCGGACTGCCGGCGATCCAGAAGGAAGGCTGCGACGGTATCATCACCTCGGCGCGTTTCGTGCTGCATCGCATGCCGGCGCATATCCGTACCGTTTGCATGGAGTTCTTCGGCGCCGAACTGTCACGCGCAATTCCGGCGATCGCCGAGGTCAAGGATTATGTCGATGCCACTGACGGCGTCGTGCTCGCCGGGCTGGAGCACATGGATGAGCGCTATGTAAAGGCGGTGCGTTACACGACCAAGGCACCGGGGCGTGAACGCCCGCGCATGGTATTGCTTGCCGATGTCGCCGGCGACGATGAGGCGAGTGTCACGCAGGTCGCGTCACAGCTGGTGGCGATCGTGAATGCACGGGACGGTGAAGGCTTCATCGCGGTCAGCCCGGAGGCGCGCCGCCGTTTCTGGCTCGACCGCGCGCGCACCGCGGCGATCTCGGCGCACACCAATGCGTTCAAGATCAACGAAGACGTGGTGATCCCGCTGCACCGTCTGGCTGAATACAACATCGGCATCGAGCGCATCAACATCGAGCAGTCGATCGCGAACAAGATCGAGAGCATCGACGCGTTCAGCGCACATCTTGCCGGTGAACTAAAGGAGTTGCCCCAGGTCGGTGACTACGAGAGCAGCGATGAAAGCAGCGCGATTTTCCAGGCCAAGCTCGATCTCGCACGTGAACACCTGGCGCGAGTGGGCGCGCGCTGGTCGCGCCTGCTTGAGCGCATCGACGATGCCGCGAGCGCGCACACCGACATTCTCAGCGAAGCCGAGCGGGACTCGATCCGTCCCGATGACCGCCTGCTGGATCTGCTGCTGCGCCGCGACGTGCGCGTGTCCTATCGCAATGAGATCAAACAGCGCCTGCGCGAAATCTTCCGCGGCCAGGAGCTGGAGCCGTTGCGCAATGCACTGCGCGCGAAGCATGTCGCTTTGAAGAACAAGCGCCTGTTCGTTGCGCTGCACATGCACGCCGGCGACGGCAACGTGCACACCAACATCCCGGTGCATTCGGACAACTACCGCATGCTGCACGAGGCCGACCGCGTCGTCGACCGCATTATGCAGCTCGCGATAGGCCTCGGTGGCGTGATTTCCGGCGAGCATGGCATCGGCCTGACCAAAATCGGCTACCTCGGCGCCGACAGGATCGACGCCTTCGTTAAGTACAAGCAGCAGGTCGATCCGAACGGGCATTTCAACAAGGGCAAGCTGATGCCCGGTTCCGGACTCGGCGACGCGTACACGCCGTCACTGGCGCTGGTGCAGCAGGAAGCGTTGATCCTGGAGCAGAGCGAACTCGGCCTGTTGAACGACGATATCAAGCACTGCCTGCGTTGCGGCAAGTGCAAGCCGGTGTGCATGACCCACGTACCCCGCGCGAACCTGTCGTATTCGCCACGCAACAAGATTCTCGCGACCGGCCTGATTATCGAGGCCTTCCTGTACGAGGAGCAGACCCGGCGTGGCATCTCGGTGCGCCATTTTGGCGATCTTGACGATGTTGCCGACCACTGTACCGTATGCCACAAGTGTCTCAACCCGTGCCCGGTGAACATCGACTTCGGTGATGTCTCGATGCGTATGCGCAAGATACTGAAACAGCGCGGGCAGAAACAGTTCAATCTCGGCAGCTGGGCAGCGTTGCTGTTCCTCAACGTGAGGCAGCCGGGTACGATCCGGGTGCTGCGTATCGGCATGGCACAGCTTGGTTTCGCCGGCATCAATATGGCGCACATGCTGGCTAAACGGATCGGACTGCTCGGTCGCGGCAATCGGCTGCCACCGTCGACCACCGGACACACCGCGGTGAGTCAGCAACTGGTCAACCTGGTACGCAAACCAATGCGCGCGCACGTAGCATCGAAGCCGCTGCGCGCACTGCTCGGTGCCGAAGACGGCACCCAGGTCGTGATCGTGCGCGACCCGCAGAAAACCACGAACGAATCCGATGCAGTGTTCTATTTTCCGGGCTGCGGTTCAGAGCGCCTGTTCACCCAGGTTGGTCTGGCGACGCTGGCGATGCTCTACCAGAGCGGTGCCAAAACCGTATTGCCGCCGGGTTATCTATGCTGCGGCTACCCGCAGAGCGCCGCCGGTGACGCTGACAAGGGCCATGCGATCACCACCGAGAACCGCGTGCTGTTCCACCGCGTCGCGAATACACTGAACTACCTTGACATCAAGACCGTGATCGTCAGTTGTGGCACCTGCATGGATCAGCTGCTGAAATATGAATTCGACAGGATATTCCCCGGCTGCCGCCTGCTCGACATCCACGAATACCTGATGGAGCAGGGTATCAGCCTGCAGGGTGAAAACAGCGCACGCTACCTGTACCACGATCCCTGTCACACACCGATGAAATCCTATAACCCGGTGAAGGTTGCCTCGACATTACTCGGCCGGGATGTGCTGCCATCGGATCGCTGCTGCGGCGAGTCCGGCACGCTGGGTACCGCGCGTCCGGACATCGCTGAGCAGTTGCGCTACCGCAAGCGGCAGGAGTTGCAGCAGGGTCTGGTGCAAATCACCGGCGAGCATGTAACCACGCAAGGCAAGGTCAAGCTGTTGACCTCGTGCCCGGCCTGCCTGCAGGGCCTGTCACGCTACACGGACGACACGGGGCTGGAGACCGACTTCATTGTGGTGGAACTGTGCAACCACAACCTCGGCGAAAACTGGCAGCGCGAGTTCGTCGCCAGCGCAAATGCCGTCGGTATCGAGCGGGTGTTATTGTAGTTCTGCCTTTGGGCAGCTAGCAGCGAGCGTCCATGACAACGTGTAGTTGGGGAAATAGATGCGCGGGACGACACCGCCGGCTTGTTCATGTGCTAGTGGTTCGGAAGCCGCTTCGCCGGTGAGTCCGTTGCCTTTAAAGTTCGTTGTGCTACTGTCTGGTGTTAGCGGTTCCTGGTTGCCCTGTCAGCAAAAGACAAGGCGTCCTGTGCCTCGACAGCTAGTGGTAAATTTTCCAGCGAAATGAACTTGGTGACCCCGCCTGGCAATTTGCGCAGACGGCGAACACCTTCACCACCAGTCCAGATCGCGACGTCATCTGCTATCAGTTCACGTAATTCGAGTAAATGCGGTCGAATGCTCTGGTACGGATATGCGGCGCTGAATGTGATTCCTACAGTATCGGCATTAAACTGCCTGACTGCGCTGCCAATCTGGTCCATGGGTACCTCGCCACCAAGATTTATCACTGAAACACCGCGGGAAGAAAGCATCGCTGCCAGCATCAACAGCCCCAGCGTATGCTCCTCGCCGGGCAGGGTTGCCAGCAGTACCAATGGCTTCCCCGCGCTTTTTTGCATAATGGCGATTTCTGCATTCAGAAATCGAATAAGTTGTTCAGACAGGAAATGCTCCTGGAATATTTGCAGCCTTCCACTGATCCAGCGTTCACCCACCGCTTGCAGCAGCGGTACGACCGTCTCAAGAACAAACCCCCTCATGCCACGTTTGTCATACTGACTGTGCAGCAGGACATCAACCTGACCGGCGTCGGCGGAACATATTGCGTCAAGTAGCGCATCGACAGTCTTATCTCTGGGCTCCGCGCCTTCAGGCAGCAAACTGGCTTCGATTTCATCCAGCTCATCCTCACTCAGGGGAAGCAACTTGCCTGGGCGCATACCACGGTCCAGCAAGCGACGGGTTCGCTGCAGACGTCTCAACTGATCTTGCGGATAACTGCGCTCACCTTTTTCGTTGCGTACGGGTCTGGGAAATCCGTAGCGGCGTTCCCAGATATGGAGTGTGTCGCGTCCGATGCCGGTATCACGTTCGACCACGCCAATGGAGAAAAAATCTTTATTTTCAATCATTTAATATTTCCTGTTTCACTATGACACGATAATAACACAATTTGTCCTAGACAATGAGTACAAGACGTGTATAGTATTTGTACATGGGAGATACACAAGGCCCATATCCATACACCATCAGGAGAGACGACATGAGTAACTATGAACTACAGATTCGCGCAACAGGGCAGTACTACGATGAAGCCATTCGTGCCGCAGAGCAGGAGAATATTGAAATCCTGTCATCCGTAGTACCGGGTAGCAGGCTGCATCAGGTCATTCACAACCCTGTTGATAGCGGTATCGATGAGGGCTGAAGGCAAATTCGTGCCGCTTTAGGGATACACAGAGAAGCTCTTTTTATTCATGCGTAATTGACGGGCCGGGTGAGTACAGAAAGGTTTTATGGCCTGTGGTGAACCCAGCCGAACATTCCAGCCAGGAGAATACATTATGAGCGAACCCACCGTTTTCTATACGTTAATTTATGTAACCAGCTTACTAACGATCGGATTAATGTTGACAATGCGGGAGTTCTCCCGCCTTAACAGGCGAGAACAACTGCCGGTCAGTAAAGAGAAGCAAGCAGACCGTCTGCGTTCAGAGACAACCCTTGGCTACTATACCGGATATTCACGTGCCTGATGGGACAGGTTTACTGCCCTGCGGAGTCCATGTGGTCTTCGCAGGGTAGTACCGAGATACAGAAAACACAGCGAGTAGAGGAGTAGAAAAATGAATACACAAAGTGTACGGGTGTCGCAGGGTGTTCGCCGGCTTTCAAAGCGAAATGCGCGTCGATTTCGCCAGGCTGCTGCACGACGCCGGTTACAGGAACTGCAAGACGAAAAGGTTTTGCAAAGCTGGTTGACAGAGGTATGGGATGAACCAGCGTCGCTGATTGAAAATGATCCGAGCAGTAATTTTGACTACAGATCGTTATCATGAAGCACGTCAAGGACCGGCAATGATTTGATCAGCACAGAACAAAGGTGCTGATGTTTGTCTTCACCGGCATCGTAATGGTTCCGCGCTACCTGAGCCTGCTGATTCTTGTTATGCTCGATACCGCCTGCCGCCTGATTGTCTGTTACGCGGGTCGCTGATAATTACAGGCTATTATCAGAAGAACTGGCAGATCCAGCAGATAATGAAATACTCCGGTTGTTCAGATCTGGCCAGGGCTGTACACAGAATGTGTCTGTTCCACCGGTGGAAACAAATTAACATCACTCAGGGTGCCAGAAACCGATAAGCTGGTGGCCGGCATGCAATGCCAACATCACCATGCTCGAGATGCCGGTCAGCGGACAGACCCGCGAAAGACGCTTATCACGTTGCAGTGCAAGCAGCTCGACAACCACGAGATCGAGGAGTAGCCAGTGCGGTTCAAAAAAGCCTCATATAAGCCCGTGATTCGAAACCATCATGTCTGAACAAACCGGGTGAACTGCTACCCAAATGCAAGCGCTTTACAGCACAGACCGCGAAGTCCTGGAAACAACCATCGATTGGCTGCGCGAGGGCCGGCGCGTGGCACTGGTGACCGTGGCGAAAACCTGGGGTTCGTCACCGCGGCCAGTCGGTGCATTGATGCTAATGTGCACAGACGGTACCCGCTTCGGCTCTGTGTCGGGTGGCTGTGTCGAGGAAGACCTGTCCATGCGCTTTCGCACAGGGCAGCTCGGCGATGAGTTTCCGACGCTGATCGATTACGGCATTGACCGTGCGGCGGCGACCCGGTTGGGTCTGCCCTGCGGGGGGCGGCTGGAACTCCTGGTCGAAGAGCTCGACAGCGCGGTCCCGTTCCAGCAGCTGCTTGACACAGTGAAGTCCGGGCAATTGCTGGCGCGGCGAGTTTGCCTGGCGACCGGCGAGGTCAGCCTGCATGCGGTGGCCGATGCCGCCAACGAATTCAGCTACCCGGGTGACACGCTGACCAAGGTGTTTGGCCCGCGCTGGCTGCTGCTATTGATTGGTGACGGCCAGTTGAGCGGATACGTCACCCAGCTTGCGTTGATGCTGGATTACCACGTCATCATCTGTGACCCGCGCGATACAACCGTACCGGAAATGACAGCGGATGGCCTCGAGCGGGTGTGCATGATGCCCGACGAGGCGGTACAGGCCTACGTGGATCATGCGCGCAGTGCCGTTGTGGCACTCACCCATGATCCGAAGCTGGATGACATGGCCTTGCTTGATGCATTGCAGTCACCGGCGTTCTACGTCGGTGCGCTTGGCTCGAAACTCAACAGCGAACGGCGCCGGGAACGCTTGCAGGCTCTCGGCCTCACAGAGGCGCAACTGCAACGCCTGCATGCTCCGGTCGGTCTGCCGATTGCCAGTCATTCGCCGCCCGAGATCGCGCTGTCCATCATGGCAGAGATCACGGCACTGCGGAACCGCGCGCAACAGGCTGCTACGCAGAGAACGGGTAACACATGAGGCCGACCTGTACCGGTATCCTGCTGGCCGCGGGGCAAAGCACGCGTTTTGGTAGCAATAAGCTGCTGAGCCCGCTGCCTGACGGCACACCCATGGCCGTTGCCTGTGCAAGCGCGCTGCACCACGTGCTGGCGTGTTGCATTGCCGTGGTCGAAGACAGCCAGGGCGCCGTCAGCCACTTGCTGGCAGAAACGGGCCTGCAGGTGATCGCCAATCCGCGCGCGCTGCAGGGAATGGGCAGCAGTATTGCCTGCGGCGTGGCCGCGAGTCCTTGTGCCGATGGTTGGGTCATTGCTCTGGCCGATATGCCGGCAATTCCGGTAGGCGTCGTACAGCAGGTTGCAGACGGTCTGGTACGTGGCGCTGATATTGTCGCACCGGCCTATCGCGGTCAGCGCGGCCATCCGGTCGGATTTTCGGCACGCCATGCGTCGGCGCTGCTGGCATTGAATACCGATAGCGGTGCACGTGACATAATCGCTGCACACCGCGACACACTGGAGTTGATTGAAACACCGCACAGCGGTGTCATTTTTGATGTCGATACCCCGGCGGCGCTGTCTGTCTGCCGGTTATTCGGCTGTTGAATTCCCGCATACGGCTTGATCCTGTGTTAATTATCGGCCCGATATGCGGCGTCGTGCAGCGCCAAACTGCTGTCTCTGCTGTACTTCTTCATCTTCTTGTACGCGGGGTTTGCGTGCCTGGGCTTTCCCGACGCCCCGCCAGGTGTAATGACGTCGAGTCACCAGCCCATCCAGGTGCCGGCCATAGCAGCATGCCGGTTTTTCAACTAACATGAAATTCCCGGACAGGTGAAAGTTCACAGGAGGATGGTCATGCTGCAATTGACGGTCAACGGTCAGCGCCACGAGCTGGACATCGATCCCGAAACACCGCTGCTGTGGGTGCTGCGCGATCACTTGCACCTGCACGGCACCAAGTACGCTTGTGGTATCGGCCTGTGTGGTTCCTGCACGGTGCATGTCGATGATCGCGCCGTGCGCGCCTGCCTGGTGAGCGTCGCTGACGTCAGTGACAAGGCCATTACCACAATCGAGGGCCTGACGCCCGACAGCGAGCCGGTGCAACAGGCCTGGCGCGAGTTCGAGGTGCCGCAGTGCGGTTACTGCCAACCGGGCTTGATCATGGCAACGGTTGCCCTGTTGCGCGAAAAGCCGTCGCCCTCCGATGCCGATATTGATGTCGCGATCACCAATATCTGTCGTTGCGGGACCTACAGCCGTGTGCGCCAGGCCATCCACGCAGCTGCAAGCAAGGCCGCAAGCAACAAGGAGGCCGCCGATGCCTGATCATTTCAAACTGACACGCCGCGCGTTCCTGGTACGCAGCACCGCTGCCGGTGCCGGATTGCTGCTCGGTTTTCACCTGCCTGCGCGGCGCAAGTTCGCCGCAGCGCCGCTGACTGCCCCGGGCGACGAGGCGCCGGTCGAGGTCAATGCCTGGATCGAGATCCACCCGGACGACAGTGTGCTCATACGCGTTGCGCGCTCCGAGATGGGGCAGGGTGTCTTCACGGCGCTGCCCATGCTGGTGGCCGAGGAACTGGACTGTGACTGGAGCAAGGTGCGTGCCGAATATGCCTCGGCTAATGAAAACCGGCGGCGTGATGATGTCTTCCGTTCAATGAGTACCGGCGGCAGCCGTTCGATACGTGATTCCAATGATTACCTGCGCATGGCCGGCGCGGTGGGTCGCGAGCTGCTGGTTACTGCGGCGGCAAGCCGCTGGAAGGTATCGCCCGAAGAATGCATTGCCGCAAACAGTATCATCACCCATACACCGACAGGTCGCATGTTGAGCTATGGGGCGGTGGCCGCCGCTGCAGCCACACTGACACCCCCGGAGCTGGTGTTTCTCAAGGAACCGGAGGACTGGCATCTGCTCGGTACTCCGGTCAAGCGCCTGGATGTGCCAGACAAGATCGCCGGCAAACCGGTGTTTGGCACCGACGTGGATGTTCCCGGCATGCTGCACGCTGCAATTCGCGCTTGCCCCGTGTTCGGTGGAACGTTGCAGCAGCATGAGGCTGCGGCGATTGCGAAACGGCCCGGTGTGGTGCAGGTTGTCGCGCTCGATAATGCGGTAGCGGTGGTGGCGGAGAGCTGGTGGCAGGCGCACCAGGCACTGCAGGCCCTGCCGGTGACGTGGGATGAGGCGGGCCATGGCACGGTCAATGACGCCGGCATTCGTGCCAGTCTCGATGCAGGCCTGGCTGCAGACAAGGCCGTGGTCATGGCTGAACACGGCAAGCCGGATGCGGCTTCTGAAACGGTCGGGAAACAGATCGAAGCGACCTTCTATGCGCCGTATCTGGCACATGCGACCATGGAGCCGATGACCTGTACCGCGGCCGTACACAAGGATGGCCGGGTAGAGGTGTGGGTGCCGACACAAAACGCGACTGCCAGCCTGGACGCCGTGGCGCGCACTGCCGGTGTTGATCCGCTGCTGGTCGAGGTGCACAACACCCAGCTGGGTGGTGGTTTCGGACGGCGTGGCGCCAACCAGGATTTTACAGAGCAGGCGGTACGCATCGCGCAGGCGGTCGGCAGGCCCGTCAAGCTGATGTGGTCACGCGAGGAAGATATGCAGCATGATTTCTACCGCCCGGCCAGCATGGCGCGCCTGGCGGCGACAGTAAACAGCGAAGGGCGGCTCACCGGCCTGCGTGTGCGTGTCGCCGCACCCTCCATCCTGACCTCGCTGGGTATGAAGCAGTCGGACGGCGCCGATCCGGTCGCGCTGCAGGGTATCGCCGACACGTTCTATGCCGTGCCTGATTTCCGAGCGGACTACGTACTGCGCACGCTGCATGTACCGGTCGGGTTCTGGCGTTCGGTGAACCATTCCCAGAACGCGTATTTTCGTGAGCACTTTCTCGACCAGGTGGCGCGCGAGACCGGCCAGGACCCCTTTGAATTCAGGCTCGGGATGCTCAAGGAGGCGCCGAAGCAACGTGCGGTGCTGCAGGCAGTTGCGGAAAAAGCCGGCTGGGGTAATGCGCTGCCCGAACACACGTACCGCGGCATTGCCGTCGAGACCTGCTACGGCAGTCACTGTGCACAGGTGGTAGAGGTCAAGGTCAATGCCGACGGGACCTGCAGGCTGCTGCGCGTCGTGTGTGCTATCGATCCCGGGCATGTCGTCAACCCGGACACCATCGTTGCCCAGGTGGAGAGCGCGATTACCTATGGCCTGACGGCTGCGCTGTTTGGCGATATCACCCTAAACAACGGCCGGGTGCAGCAAGGCAACTTCCACGACTACCCGATGCTGACACTGGCGCAGATGCCGGTAGTGGAAACCCACATCGTCGCCAGTGGCGATTTCTGGGGCGGCATTGGCGAACCACCACTGCCACCTGTTACGCCGGCACTCTGCAACGCACTGTATGCCGCAACCGGCAAGCCCGTCCATTCCCTGCCGCTGAGTGCCCACGGACTGCGCCTGGCCTGACCGGCAGGATTGCGACCGTTGCAGTCCGTTGTTCGCACATGCCTGCCCGCCTGCTGTTTCTTCATGGCGGCTGGGTGGACAGTACAGCCTCATTCACAAGGTTTTGCCGGGTTAAAGCCTCGACCGACAGCAAACATGGCTAGTTCACCCGCACCATTACCTGTACGGTGAGAACAGCAGGACACAAAATGAGAAACAGCGTAGCCGCACACTATGCACATGGGCAATTGCTCGAGCGGATACTCGGTGGCGTAGAGGCCATCGGCAAGACACCCGGGACGGTCACCGTGGATGATCTGGCCCCGGTAGACGAATTTCACATTGGCGGCCGCCAGGCCTCAGAGGAATTTATCGCTCAGTTGGAATTGTCGGCAGATACGCATGCGCTGGATGTTGGTTGTGGCATTGGCGGCACTTCGCGTTTTGTTGCCAGCCGCTTCGGCTGTCGTGTGACCGGCGTCGACCTGACCCCCGAATTCGTGTCAACCGGACAATCCCTGTGCGACTGGGTTGGCCTGACCGGGCAGGTTAAACTGACCCAGGGAGATGCCACGGCGATGCCGTTCCGCGATGAAAGCTTTGACGCCGCCTTCATGCTGCACGTTGGTATGAATATCGCCAACAAGACAGACCTGTTTGCGGAAGTCTACCGCCTGCTAAAGCCCGGCGCCGTCTTTGGTATTTATGATGTGATGCAGACCAGTGACGAGGTATTGAGTTACCCGGTTCCCTGGTCAGGCTCCCATGAAACCAGTGCGCTGGCCACTCTGGAGCAATATATCGACGCGCTCGGACAGGCTGGTTTCGAACTTGTAAAGATACGTGATCGCCGTGAATTTGCAGCGGGGTTTTTTGCCGAGACACGCAGGCGCATGGAACTCGCCGGCGATAGTCCGTCGCTGGGTGTGCATATTGCCATGGGGGCTTCTGCGCCTGTCAAGATTAGCAATATGCTGGAAAATATTGCCTGTGGGCGTATCTCGCCGGTCGAGATTATCGTTTGCAAGGCACATCATTGAAGTCATGCGTATGTGTTGCATCGATCGGTCGAGCCGAAAAGGTGAGGAACACATCATCGCTCTGTACGCAGGTGTATTGACTTGAACCCTGAGACCGCTGTCCTGATCGATCTTTATTACAGGCTGTTGCGCAACATGAGCTCTTCAGGATGAGGCTGAAGGTAATACTGGCGTGTGATAAAGGGGTCGGGGTGACGACGCAGATGATGTTTCAGTAGTGTGATGGGTACGATGAGGGGTATTTGTCCATGCCGGTATTTCTCGATTTCGTCGAGCAATTCGGCCTTGTCGTCGCTATCGATCTTCTCCTTGAGAAAGCCCATGATGTGCATTAATACATTGCTGTGAAGCTTGCGAGAGGCGCGTTTTTTCATTGCCGTCATCAACAGCATGGCATAGCGCTCGGCCCGTTGCGGGAGATCGGCGTTGCCGGCTTCTGCGACTGTTTTTCCAAGCGCGCGATAGGCTGTCTCATCGTGAGCGAGGAGGCTGAACTTGTGGTCGGTGTGAAAGTCGACCAGTTTGGCGGCGGTCATGCCGGAGCGGCACAGTGACTGCCAGCGTTGGTAGACAAAGACGCGCTCGATGAAGTTCTCACGCAGCACCGGATCCATGAGACGGCCCTCTTCCTCGGCCGGAAGCAAGGGAAGCGCCTGCATAATCGTCTGCGCATAAAGCCCTGCACCCGAATCCACGGGCATACCCTCGCTGGAATAGATCTTGACCCGCTCCATACCGCAGCTGGGTGAGGCGCGCTTGAATATATAGCCGCTGACGTCGCTCAGTTGTGAGGCCACTGTACGTCCGTATTCCAGCAGATCCCCGGTAACATCCAGCGAAGCATCTGCCACCCCGAGCGCACGCACCTGTCCGCCATTCGATACCAGACGAATGGGAGGGCGAGGTACGCCCAGTCCGATCGCCACTTCCGGACAAAAAGGGATCAGTTCAAAGTAGCGCGCCAGGGTCTTGGTGAGGTAGTCATTATGCTTGTGCCCGCCATTGAAGCGTACCTCTTCACCAAGCAGGCAGCTGCTGGTCGCAACGCGAATGGGCCGGTCACTGTTTGCGGATAGGGCAGTCATGAGGGCTCGATCAGGCTGTATTCACTGGTTTGCCGGGTTGCGGCCTGTGGGTCGAATTCAGTTGTGGAGAGATGATACAGGAAATAGTGTATCTCCATGGGGGGTGGTAACGGTCATCAATCCCTGCAGTTAGTGATCGCCCCGAAGATAAGCCAGCTCTGTCGTGTTGAAGTGCGCGGGTTCCATGTCGAAGCTCTGGAAGGCATCCTGTTCACTGCAGGTATTACCCTCCATGAGCATTGTCAGCTGGTCGCGGGTGATTGGGAAGAATGCATACTGGTCAAGGGCTGCGGCGAGTACCTTGAGGGGCAGGGCGGGTGCCGGAAGTGCGCGTTTGGTGGTGCCGGCTGCAGCCGCGATCAACTGCAGGATGTCTTTCCATGACAGTGCTTGCGGGCCGCATAGCTCATATGTCTGTGCTATCGTCTCCGGCATGTCCAGGGCCTTGACAAAGACCGTGGTGACGTCCTTGACGTGCACGGGAGACATTCGGAACATGCCGGCGTTGACCGGCAGCAGGCCATTATAGAACAGCGGCGCCGGAAGCGGGGAGCGTACGATGTCCCGGTATAGCTGGGTGGCAAATTCCATTCGACCGCGCGGATCGCCGAACAGCACCGACGGCCGAAAGACCGTCCATTGCAGAGAGGTGGTCTTGAGATATTGCTCGGCCAGGTGCTTGGTCTGCTGGTAGCCGGTACCGTTGGCCTTGACGCCATTGGCGCTCATAAGCAAAAAGCGGCGCACCCCGGCTTCTTCTGCGGCATCCATGGCTCTCCTTGCGCCCTCGAAGTGCAACGCCTGGTAGGTTATACCCTTTGCAGGATATTCGCGCAGGATGCCGATGTTGTATATCACGGCATCTGCCCCGCTGACAGCTTCCCGTACCGCCTGCGGATCGGCGATGTCACCGTCGATCAGCGTGCAGTGTTGACGGTAATTCATCTTGTGACGGCTTTCCGGTCGTATCAGCAGAACCGGGTGGTGTCCGTTTTTCAGTAACTCGTCGATCAGGTAGCTGCCAACATAGCCGCTGCCACCGAAGATTGTGACCTTCATGCCGCGTTTTCCTCTATTGTCAACGCTGCTGGATGTAGATACGCATTCATACCCTCACGTGCCGCCATTGACTGCGCACCCGCGGTCACCGCATCGGCGCCGGTTGCGCCATGCTGCGAAATGGCGGTAAGCGAATGCCAGTGGGCGGCGCAAACCAAGGGCGGTGATAATCTTCGCCAGCCATCGATATGCTGGCAGTTGCTGCCAGATGACCAGGAAGGCATCGATGCCCCGTTGCCAGTGCCCGTTAGCGTCCAGCACGTGTAATTCTGCCATGGCTGCCTCCAGAGACAGGCCATACCTGCTGAGTGTCCCGGGTTCGCTCGACGCGTCCACCCAGCGCAGGCGCCGGGTTCTGTCGATGCGGCGATAATGGGCGATCTCGCGTCGACACAGGGGGCAGCCGCCATCAAAGAAGACCAGCGGAAGCTGTGGTTCAGCATGCGGTGCCAATACATCGAGTTGTGTGGTCACTGTGCGGTCTCCTGCGTTGGTTTTATATCAATCTCAACCATATTGTATAACAATTGTACAAATAATGTCTACTGGCGCGGTTCGGTTCGCTGCATTCGCGGGTGCCGCGACCTCGGGTGGTTTCGACAGTGAGAGGTGCTCGTCTGCGAGGCGATCCGGCCAACAATGACGCACCTGGTCACGCTCGCATGCGCCACTGTCGTACGCCGCGGTGGAATACTGATCGAGGGTAAGAGAATCGCGCGAGAATTCGCTATCCGCTGTGTTAACAGTGTCTGCCACCTGCGCGAGATTCTGAAAGACGGCGACCTCGTGACGGTCGATGCTCATCTGGGCATCGTAACCGCCGGTCAGCGGAGTACCCTCTGGAATCAGGGATCCAGGGCGTGCAGCCTCAACAACAACCAGGCGAGGGGGCGCGGTCTGTCGGACTGCCTTTCAGTCCATTGCCGCTGCTACCTTGCCATGCAGGTGTGTTTGCCATGGAATGCACGTCGATGCGCACGGCGAGTATTCCTGTGCTGCTGGCTCAGGGCTTGAGTTGCTCTCGAAGGGTTTCGACGCGTCTTGCATTGGTGCCCATATCGCTCAAGCCGAGTCGGGAAGAAGATCGTACCTGAATTAACTGCTCATCAGGAAGGAACAGCAATTGAATGTCGTCGCGGAATTTCATCATCGGTGTCTTGGCAATCGCCTGTAAGAAGTTACCGTCATCGACGCTAATCTCCCAGTCTTCCTGCCGGGTAATCCATGCTTTCAGTTGCTGCCACTGTTCAGCATTCGCTGCGATCGGCTCACTGGCCTGTGCACCACGACCGGATTGGCTGTTAACACAATTGGGTAACCACCCGCATCCCGGCAATACCTGCCGGGTTTGTGGCTTGTCGGGCGAGCTGGTGCAACCGGCCAGCAACAACATCGCAGCCAGTGTGCAACTGAGATGCAGTTTAATTTGCATGCAGGTAGCTGGATTTCCGGAATCACTCATGATGCAGGTACCGTTCGAGGATAAGGCGCACGTCGACCTTTGCACGCAGGCGTGCGGCCAGCAAGTATAACCCGCCCAGCTTGCGGTGCAGGAATACCGCATCTGCGGGCGGTGTATGCCAGTAGCCCTGTTCGAAGCTCAGCGCCATGCCGGCGTCGCGTATACGTATGGCCAGGTCGCTGGCGCCAAAGTCAAAGCGGCCACGGCTGCGGGCTGGCTCGGTCGCTAAAACGAACAGTTTTATCACCGCCGCGCGCTGCTGTGCATGGATATCCTTCTTGAAGTAGCCAATCGCCTGTGCGCTCTTCGACATGGCCGCATGGTCTTCGCGCAATGCCGCCTCGAGTAGTTCCCGGTAGGCCTCGATGACCGCGACGGGATAACTCCGGGTGGCGCCGAAGTCGAGTAGCCCCAGCTGCCGGGTGCTGGTGTTATAGAGAAAGTTTGCAAAGTTGGGATCGGTTTGAATCATCCTGAACTCGAACAATTCACGGAAAAGCAATTCGAGCAGCAACCCCACGACCCGATCGCGTGCCGCCTGGGTGGCCGTGGCCAGGGACTCGATGGGTTCTCCCTCCAGGAAGTCCATGGCAAGGATGTTGCTCCGGGTGAAGTGCTCATCAACGCCGGGGACCAGGAACTCCGGCGATTCCTCCAGCGCAACCGCGAATTTTCTCAGGTGCCCCGCCTCCAGCAGGTAGTCGGCTTCTTCATGTAACTGGCGCTTGGCCTCCTGCAGCAGGGGATGTAGATCAAGGCCCTCGGGAACCAGTCGCGAAACCTTCAGCAGCGTGGCAACGTTGTCCACATCGCTGTCGATACTCTGATCAATGCCGGGATATTGAATTTTAAGCGCCAGTTGCCGGTCACTTTGAGATATTGCAGCATGCACCTGTCCAATGGATGCGGCCGCCATCGGCGTGAACGAGAAGCGTTTGAACTGCTGCTCCCACCCCTGGCCGAACGACTCCTGCATCACTGTGACCACCTCGCTCATGGGCATGGGTCTGGCGTCGGCACGCAAGCTGTCGAAAATAGCTGCCAGTTCGGCCGGGAGGATGTCGCCGGCATCCATGGACAGGAGTTGCCCCACCTTCATGGCTGCACCGCGCAGTTCAGACAATTTCTCGGCGACACGCCGGGCGTTGGCAGGTGTTAACACCAGGTCGGCTGCGCGCGGCAGGTTACCTCTCGCCACCTGGCGCATGCCCTCTGCAAGCATGCCACCTGCGACCCTGCCGGCAAGTCCGCCGAGGTGTGCCAGTCGCTCAAGCCGGCCGCGGGGTAGCGACGAGGCGGGGTTATTGCCGTTTTTCATGCGGGTTCTCCGATCGACTGTGAGGGTACCCTGTGAAACGGGTTCCAGCGCCTGATCGCAACCGGTTTCCGTAGCATTCGGATTCGAGCGCTAATTATACAATTACTGTACATAAATGTACAAGTAATGTATAAGATAGTAACCGGCATGGCTGTGTGTCCGGTATGAATTTTTTATCATCAGATGTCAAAGGAGAAAAAATCATGAAAAAGTTTGCTAAGACTGGCTCGCGTACTGGCATTGTGCTATCAATGACTGCGGCGGCGTTGATCGCGCCTGAAGTTATTCTTGCCGGGCCCGGGTGCATGAACAATCAGCGCATGTCCCAGGGTTACTATCCATACAGCCCGATGGGACCGCAAATGGCCTACGGTCAGAGAGCACCTTATGCGTACTATCCGGCGCCAGCTCCGTATGCGGGGATGATGGCAGTACCCTACAACCGGCCAATGACCGCACCGCAGGGCATGCCCGCGGTTGTCACCAGTCAGGCAGCGGTTGCAACAAACGCCGCAGGGTCGAGTCAGGACGACACCGGCGGCATGAGCACACCAGCTGCTGAAACCATTACCGTGCGTATCGACGGCATGCGTTTCGATCCGGAGAACATCACTGTTAAACCCGGCACCACGGTAACCTGGCTACATGGCAGCCAAATGCCACATACCGTCAGTGGTAACGCAGAGGGGTTGCGCTCAAGCACTCTCTACCAGGGGCAGCAGTACAGTCACACATTCAACACATCGGGTAGCTACAGCTATTTCTGCGAACTACACCCGTCCATGAGAGGCAGTGTGGTTGTTGAGGAAGCCGTTACGGACAGCTAACCGGGTTTGGGTCTGCAGTCGAAACGCCCTTCGGGGCGTTTTGTTTCCAGGTATGGTTATACTGGCAGGTGTTTCAAGACATGATCCTGCATAAAGCCTGCAACATGCAGTCGGGCGTCAGGCGTAAAGAAAACCGCACGGCATCGACCAGTGCCGGAGCGGGGTAAGTTGACGGCCCAGAGGGATGCGTTGTCATTCATAATTAATGAATATCGTAATCACAGGCGGTTCTGGTGGCATTGGCGGTGCTTTTGTTGAGGCACTTGCCAGGCGACCCGAGGTCGATAAAATTATCGCGACCTGTAATCGCCACTCTTCTGCGCTGATCGAGTCGAAGGTCACCTGGCAGCGGCTGGACCTCACCGATGAAGTTGCGATAGAAGACTGGGCGGCACAACTGGATGAGATCGACTGGTTGATCAATGCAGCGGGTATCCTGCATACCCGTGAGCACGGTCCCGAGAAGAGCATCCGGCAGGTCGATCCCGCCTTCTTTCTGGAGAGTATCAGCATCAATGCCTTGCCTGCCCTGTTACTGGCTAAGCATGTTCACGACAAGTTCCGTCATGGGCGGCCGGCGGTATTTGCAAGTGTCTCCGCAAAGGTCGGCAGCATCGAGGATAACAGGCTGGGTGGCTGGATCAGTTACCGTGCATCAAAAGCGGCGCATAATATGTGTATCAAGACGCTCGCCATAGAGTGGCGTCGTACCTTGCCCAATGTTGCGGTAGTCGCTTTGCATCCGGGTACAACGGATACCGCCCTGTCAAAACCCTTTCAGCGCAATGTTCCAAGCGGACAACTGTTTACTCCTGAATACAGTGTCAACTGCATGTTGAGTGTTCTGGAAAACCTCAAGCCGGTAGACTCGGGCCAGTTCCTGGCTTTTGATGGCGAACGGTTGCCATGGTAATGGTATCGGGAAAATAATTGCGACTGTGTTGATGCTGATCTGGACCGTTTTATCAATGATTCGGCGTCTGCACATCGAGACGAGTCACGTCACCAGTATAGGATTTCGAGTATGAGCATACTTATAGCAGGTCTTGTTGTTTTCTTCGGTGTGCACGCCGTTTCCATTTTCAATGAGCCCTGGCGCGACAGCATGGTCGCGAAGCTGGGCGAGTGGCCGTGGAAGGGGATGTACTCGATGGCGGCTATTATCGGATTCCTGCTCATCGTCTGGGGCTACGGACTTGCTCGCGTCGATCCAGTGGTCCTTTACTCGCCGCCCATGTGGCTACGACACGTTTCACTGCTTGTTCTTGTTCCCGTCTTTCCGCTGTTACTGGCCACCTACCTGCCGGGGCGTATCCAGGTGGTGACCCGGCACCCGATGCTGATTGCGACCAAGCTCTGGGCGGTCGCGCACCTGCTCGCCAATGGTACGTTGGCCGACGTACTGCTGTTTGGAAGTTTCCTCGTCTGGGCAGTAATAGACCGCATCTCAATGAAGCATCGTACGCAGCGTCTCATCCCCGGAGTTGCTCCCTCGAGGTTTAACGACACCATAGCTGTGCTCTTTGGTCTGGTTTTATATACAGGCTTCGTCCTCTGGTTGCATGCGTGGCTGATCGGTGTCTCGCCCACCGCAGCGTAGACACCATAATGTGAAATGGGGACGGAGGCATTAACGGTTTTTGTCTCCCCCGTTCCCGTGAGTTTTGATCTTCAATGTCGAGTGACTGACCCGGCTGAACCCGGCTCACTGTTGAGTATAGCGATGAATGTGTTGAGGCGTTCTTCAGGTTGGGTGGTTTCCAGTAGCACTTGCTTGTCTGCTTCGCTGAGTGGCAGCGCCATGCTCATGCTACTTAACAATCTCATGGTTGACAGTCGCTCAAGCATTGCCCAGTTAACATCAAGGTCCTTGGACTGCAGATAAGCTTTCAGCGTCTTCATCAAAACGCCATGCATACTATCGAGCTTTCCCGTATGGTCGGTGTAGTCGTTGCTGAATCGGGACCACTGCGGTATGACCAGTCGATAGCCGCGGGTGGTCAGCAGTTCCTCGCCGAGATCAAAACGGCATACGCCGGTCAGTACCATTTCTATGCGACCATCATCGGTTTCACGATATTGTGTGATGCGTCCTGCACAACCCGTGTGACACAGTCCTGACGTCCCTTTTTTGTCCGGGTCCGGTTGTATCATGCCGATCATGCGGTGGCTGCTGAGTGCATCGCTGACCATGTTCAGATAACGCGGTTCGAAGATATTCAAAGGCAGTTCACTCCCGGGCAGCACTATCGCCCCGGGTAGTGGAAACACAGGCAGGGTATCGGGAAGTTGATTAAAGGATACAATAAAAGGATTGATGCTCACGAATCACCTCCTGATGTTCACGCACGGTCTGGTTCGTTGGCTGTATCAGTTAATGGAGCCAGTATTCGGGTTGTCCGCCATGTCGTCATAGATATTTTTCAGTCCGGACATATCATCCGAACCATGAATCGGTGTATTGATATACGCAATTTTGTTTGCTTCTGATTCGAAATGAATCTTCAGGGCATTCTGGCCTTCACCTTCCACCAGGTAAGGCGCATTCTCTGTATCGGTAACATCGTTCAGCGATATCGGGTCCAGTGTAGTCGTTATCATGCTGCAGATCCTCCAGGTCGATCGTTGAGTAAGTACGTTTTGTGTTTCCATGCTATCATATTTGTACAACTAATGTACAATAAAAGTTGACTTGCATGGTAATTTGTACAAGTATTTGCACCAAATACACAGTCACTAAAGGAGACAGGACTTGATGAAACCCGTTTACCAGGGACAAAGAGATTTTCAGCACGGTCGCATGCCGCGGCTGGGTGTGGTGATGGTCAATCTGGGTACGCCGGATCTTCCCACGCCTGCTGCGGTGCGGCGCTACCTGGGCGAATTCCTGTCCGACCCGCGTGTGGTTGAAATCCCGCGACTGGTCTGGAAAATCATTCTGCATGGCATCATCCTGCGGGTGCGTCCGAAAAAATCCGCGCATGCCTATGCGAGTGTCTGGATGGATGCAGGCTCGCCACTGCGTGTGTTTTCCGAGGCGCTTGTGGTGAAGGTGCAGCAAGAACTGGAACGCCTGGTGCATGGACCAGTTTCTGTGGTACTTGCCATGCGTTATGGCGAGCCTGCTATCGACAAGGTGCTGATGAAGCTGCAGGAGCAAGGCGCAGAACGTCTGTTGATACTACCGCTGTATCCTCAATACTCGGGCGCGACGACCGGTTCGGTTGCCGATGCAGTATTTGCCAGCCTGGGCCGCTGGCGCTGGGTGCCCGAGCTGCGCTTCATGAGCGCTTATCATGACGACCCGCGCTACATCCAGGCCGTTGCCGATTCAATACGCAAACACCGTGAAACCCATGGTGGCGGTGATAAATTACTCATTTCCTTTCATGGCATGCCCAAAGCCACGCTGAAGGCAGGCGATCCCTACTACTGCCATTGTCATAAAACCGCGCGCCTGATTGCAGAAGAACTCGGCCTTGCGGAACAGCACTGGGAAATGGCTTTTCAGTCGCGCTTTGGGCGAGCGGCATGGCTGCAGCCCTACGTGGCGAAACGCCTCGAGGAATTACCCGCGGAAGGCGTGAAGCATCTGACGGTTGTTTGTCCGGGTTTTGCCAGTGACTGTCTGGAGACACTGGAGGAAATTGCCATGCAGGGGCGGGAAATATTTCTGCAGGGAGGGGGGGAGCGCCTGGAATACATTCCGGCGTTGAATGACGCTGCAGCGCATGCAGCTTTGCAGGCCGCGCGGATCCTGCAGCATGCCGCGGGATGGCCAGAAACCAGCGCTGACTTTGACCGCGGTCATCTCGAGGCTGTGCTGGAGAAATCCCGAGTCTGTGCCAGGGCTGCTGGCGCAGCAGGTTAGACAGACATCCATGGTCACAAGGAGATAGGCATGAGCGCTACCAGCATTCAAAAACCCGGCGAAGACAAGGCACTCGATAGTCAGGGGTTGGCAGCAGTGACATTTACCTTGCTATGGTCGGATGGTCGGGCAGAACATGAAGATCAGATGCATATCGAAAAATTCAGTGCCTGGCGTGAAGCAGACTTGTTACCCGCAGCAATCCGTTCAGGGATTTTCGGGATGCGCGCCGGCGATTCTGCCGAGGCGGCGTTGTCTGTCGGAGAGCTGACTGGCTGCTGGGATGCTGCTCGACAGGTTGCCGGAAGTCCCTCCGGATTCGACCGCAGCTATCGTCGTGGTCTCGATGTTGAGCCGCGTCTTGGCAGGTATTATCCGCAGGGGTTTTTTCACGGCTTTCAGGAAATTGTTCGCGAAGCCACCGAGCCTGCAAGGATTACGGCACTGGACGAAGAGACGATGCATGTGGACCTGAATCATCCGTTTGCCCGCTTTCCGTTCAGGGTGGTGTTTCACCTGGATCGTGTTCTGCCCGGTTCGGACATACGCGGTGGCCGCTGTAGCAGTCCGCTTGACGAGCTGGTACGCTTTCCGGGGCTTGCTGCACCGGTTGAGGGCGGTTTGGATACCTGTTACGGTGACGATCGACACGCAATGGCGCGCATGGATGAGCGCGATGACGCTGTCTTCTATAGTCGTCCCCGTCTGGTGCAACATCTCGATGCACGTGCGCTGGAAACGATCAATACCCTCTATCAGCGTCTGATCCGCGAGGATGCTGATGTTGTTGACCTTATGGCAAGCTACGATTCACATCTGCGAGGCTGTTCGCTGCGAAGCTTGCACGCCCTCGGGATGAACGCAGATGAACTACAGGCCAACCGTGCAGCGACTGCACGGGTCGTGAAGGATCTAAACAACACGCAGGCATTGCCTTTTGAAGATGCCAGCATGGACGCGGTAGTCTGCACCGCATCCGTGGAATACCTTATCCGGCCGCAAGCCATCTTTGCCGAGGTGCTGCGTGTGCTGCGTCCCGGTGGTGTTTTTGTGACGACGTTCAGCAATCGCTGGTTCCCGACCAAGGCCATCCAGGTCTGGAGTGAGCTGCACGAGTTCGAACGCGTCGGCATGGTCACGCAGTGGCTGCAACATGCCGGGTTTTCCGGTTTGCAGACGTTTTCATCCCGCGGCTGGCCGCGTCCGAAGAGCGATGCGCATGCTGGCGAAACCGCGCTGTCGGACCCGGTCTATGCCACCTGGGGCTACAAGCCCGTGGAATAAACAACAGCGCAGGGTTGTTGCTCTGCATGGTAATGATCTGTGCGCATCACCCGGTATCAATGCAAGCTGGAAAACCGGCTCTTGATTCGGATTGATGCTGCTAGGCTGCGGAAATCCGCACTGGTGCATGTTGCAAACCCCCGTTCCGGGTGAGGTCGTTTACTGTCGTCGTGCGGGTGTGGAATAGAGAAGGAAATGGTCAGGTAAAGCTATGAATAATCTCGACGAACCGCTCATCGATAATAACGACATGTCAGAATCTGCGCTCGCAACGGCCGACCCGGCTGTACGCGAACGAATACAACAGCTGGTCGATAAGCAGCCCTATGCAGTGCTTTGCGTGCAGGGCAATAACCAGCCGTATGGAGCGCTGGTGGCCTTTGCATGCTCGGATGATCTGCAGCATGCAGTGTTTGTTACCCCGGTCGCGACCCGCAAGTACCGTCTGCTCAGCGAGTGTGATCATGTCGCACTTGTCATCGATAACCGGTCGAACAAGGCGGATGACCTGATGGAGATAGAGGCCTTGACCGTCACGGGTCGTTCACAAATGATCGAGCGCGGGCACGAGTTCGAGCGCTGGTCCGGGTTGCTGGTGTCGCGCCATCCGTATCTGAAGTCATTTGTGAAAGCGGCCAGCTGTGCATTGTTTCGCGTCGATATTGTGCGCTTTCTGCATGTCGCGCGATTCCAGGAGGTCAATCAATGGGTTCCGACCGTCCGCTCCTGATCCCGCTCGATGCGCCCGGACAATGGGATGAACAACTGGTCGGAGGCAAGGCGGCAAAGCTGGCACAGCTCATGTGCGCGGGCTTCGAGGTGCCGCGGGGTTTCTGCCTGACGACGCGGGCGTACGAAGCGTTTGTGAATGAAGCCGGAATTACCGCGGCCATTGGCATGGAGCTTGGCCGCAAATCGCTGGAGGAGATGCGCTGGGAAGAAATCTGGGATGCTGCCCTGCGGATTCGGGCAACGTTTCTCGCCCGGCCGCTGTCCGGCTTGCTGCATCAAGCTGTCGCTGCAGGTCTGCGCGGATTCGATGCTTCCACACTGCTTGCGGTTCGTTCCTCGGCAATCGGTGAAGACTCCGCCGGACGCAGCTTTGCGGGCTTGCATGAATCGGTCATCGGAGTCCGCGGCCAGCAAGCCGTGGAACATGCAGTGCGGCTGGTATGGGCCTCACTGTGGTCGGATGCAGCCTTGCTTTACCGCAGGGAAATTGGTCTCGATCCGGTGCACAGTCGCATGGCCGTGCTCGTTCAGGAGATGGTTGATGCCGATTGTTCAGGCGTTGCCTTTGCCCGCGATCCGCGTGACGTACACAGGGAATGTGCGGTCATAGAGTCGGTTCCCGGCCCCTGCGGTCTGCTCGTTGATGGGCTGGTTGATCCCGATCACTGGGAGCTCGACCGTAAAACCCGCCGCATCATCGCATGGCTTCCCGGCCAGCGAGATGATATGCAACAGCCCGCTCCGCTGCTTGAAACTCGCGATCTCGAACAGATCCTGGAGACATTACTGTCGGTCGAGCAATTCTTTGGCTGGTCCCCCGACATGGAATGGACGGGGAAGTCCGGCTCACTCACGGTCCTGCAGGCCCGGCCGATTACCGCCGTGGCCCCTGACGAGGATGAGAAACGGGCCTGGTATCTCAGCTTGCGGCCCGGTGATGTCCGCCTGAAAGCGCTGCGCACGCGTGTCACCGACAAGTTGATCCCGGAACTGGAGGCAGTGGGGCTGGCGCTAGCGGCCGAGGAGCTCGAGTCACTCGACGATCTGCTGCTCGCCGATGCGATCGAGACACGCGCTGCAATCATCGCGAGGTGGAAGAAAATCTACTGGGACGACTTCATCCCGTTTGCGCATGGCGTACGGCGTCTTGCAACCTATTACAACGATGCGGTGCAAGCCGAAGACCCCTACGAATTCGTGATTCTGCTCCGTGATCAAGCGTTGGTCGCCACGCAACGCAACGATGCCATTGGCCAACTCGCCCAACAGCTGGCAGCAAATGCAATGCTGCGGTCAGCCGTTGCACGCCTGCTCGCAGAATATGCCGGTAATTTGCACTGGCCGGCATTCCGTGATGCGCTGATGCGGATCGCAGATGGCGCTGAGGCTTTTGTCCATGGATTCGAGGATATGAATGACCGCTTTCTTGACATCGCATACGATCAGGAGCGGCTGCGCGATCAACCTGAATCCATGTTGCGAAACCTGCTCGAGCTGTCTCAAGGTACTAACTCGTCCTGCCGCAATCAGCAGCTGGCAGGCGACTCTGCTGCGTCGCTGCGAAAACGTTTGCTGGATGCGGTTGGCCCGCAACGACGTGAGGAGGCACTTGACGTCATAGAAACCGGGCGCGTCAGCTGGAGGCTGCGTGACGATGACAATCTGCTGGTGGCCCGGCTGGAGAGCCAGCTGCTGCGGGCACTGGATGTTGCCGCAAAACGTCTTCGCGCGCTCGGCAGGCTTTCTGGCCCGGGACGCCCCAACGATACGCATGTCGAATCGATGGTTCGAGCCCTGCGCGAAGTATCGACCGCTCCCGTCAGGCTTGAAGCGACGGCTAAACTGTCCGCAAGGGAGACGTCTTTCGCACCGCCCGGCGAGAGCCCGCGGCAATTGATCGGACAACCCGCTTCACCCGGTGTTGCCACCGGTACAGTACGCTGCATTCGCGGGCACAGCGACCTTGGCACCTTCAGGCGTGGCGAGGTCCTCGTCTGCGATGCGATCCAGCCGACGATGACACACCTGGTACCACTTGCGAGCGCCATCATCGAACGCCGTGGCGGAATGCTGATCCATGGCGCGATCATCGCACGTGAACTCGGCATTCCCTGTGTCAACGGTGTCCGCAACGCGGCCGAGACCCTGAAAAACGGCGATCTCGTGACTGTCGATGGTCATCTGGGAATCGTCGCGGTGGGGGCTGCCGAGTTTGACCTGGAGCTGGGTGCGAAAAGTACCTGACCCGGTGCATGGGCTAACTCAGTTGAGGCCCAGCAGGGTGAGCAGTTGCGTCATGTTGCGGACTTCAGCATCGACATCTATGCCCGGGGCAGCCGCTACGCCCTGGCGGTTCATCCAGATAACGGTCACTCCCGCATTCTGCGCGCCGGCAAGATCGGTACCCGGTTCATCGCCGATATGGGCGAGTTCCTCAACACCCACGTGTGCACGCCGGCAGGCTTCCTCGAACATGCGTGGATGGGGTTTGGCCTTGCCGGTGGATGCTGCTGACAGTGAAAAGTCAAACAGCTGCCCGAGACCAAGGCGTCCCACGTCTGCATTGCCGTTGGTGAGCGTGCCCAGGCAGTAACCGGCACTTCGCAATCTCCGTAACGCAGGCTCGACATCGTTGTAAAGGGTGACCCGGTGGCGTGCGTCGAGAAAAATGGCAAACGCAGGCTCTACCAGGCTGTCATCATAACCACTGGTTTGCGCCATAATGCGCAGCGAGTTTTTGCGCAGTGCGGTGACGTCATGGCGCAGTTCCGGGTTTTGCTGCAGTAACTCCTGGCGCAGTGCCCGCATATCCACGAGACTGTAGCGCAGCCTGATGCGCGGATAGTGCAGACATAGCCAGTCATACACTGTCTGCTCGGCCGCCATCAGCACGGGTCGGTTATCCCAGAGCGTGTCGTCGAGGTCGAAGGTGAGTGCGCTCAGGTGTTTCACTGTATCACGCTGCCATGACCTGCGCGCTGCGTTACTGTTGCTCGATCCGAATATCCGATCATCTCAGTCGCTCGGGCTGTTAGACGAGGCCGGTGTTGACAAGAGCGGCATACGGCGTATGTTGAACAGGGATGCGAATCGTTCATGCGGCATCTGGAAAGCCTAGCATGGCGCTTGCCCGATGGTCTCCTCGATGGCAATTCTGCTCTTCCAGAAACGATTTCCATAGTGATGTACGGTATTCTCCACCTGCAGGCTGTGCATGCCCTGTGCAATGAAAAAACCGCTGGCGCCCTGTTGGGCCTTAACCAGCAAGCCATCATGCTGCTGTTTGCAGACGGCTTCTTCAGCCACTGTGAAGAGCTGGCGACCGATCCCCTGGCGGTGATGTGACGGTTCGACATAGATGCCATGCAGCAACAGTGCACTGTTGTTCCCTGCGGGTATGTCCCTGTCAGACGCCTGTTCCCAGGCAGCAACACCAATGATATTTTGTCGGTGATCCTTTGCCAGCACGATCTCGAAATGGTCGAGGTCCAGTGCGCTATAACGGTAGCTCGGTAGTGACAGGCGTTTGACCCGTTCCGGAATGGCCCATGTCATCAGCGCCGCTTCGATGACACGGTTTATGCTTCCAAGATCAGCCGGTTTGGCTTTACATAGGTAACTGTCAGTGGATGGTATTAGTGACATAAGCTCGCCTCTGCGAGGTATGCGTTGCTGTCCATGAGGCTGGCAGATCTCACTATCCGTAATTACGCTTGTTTGGTGCTTCGCTCAGCGTTCAAGCTGCAGCTAACACAGGCTTGCCTCGTTGAAGCAAGTCGCTTCCACGCCAAAGCATTTGACTGCCTGTTCAGCTTCACCGGTGTTGCCTTCCATCAGCATCGTCAGCTGGTTGCGGGTGATCGGAACGAGCACAAACTTGCCAAGCGCCGTGGCAAAGACACTGATCAGCATGATGGCAGCCGGAGCGCCCATTTTTCGGTCCCGGTGGCAAGTGCAATGGTCTGTACTACGTCTTTCCAGTTCAGGGCATTGGATCCGCAGAGAGCGCAAACCTGTCGTGTCGTTCTGGGCAACAACAGTCATGCCGCAGAAATAGATCACCGAGGCGAGCGGGCCATTATTAATGAAGTGGCAAGCTCATCACTCAAGCATGGTTGTACTCACATGACACTCGGGTAGCGCGGCTTCGTTGGGTTACACGGGGGTCGCAGAGTATGTCCTGCCTGGAATGTTTCAAGGTTTTGAGGCGTTCCAGGCCAGTATCTTCGATAGCAGTATCCCAGAGGATGAGCGTATCGAGTTTGCTCCGGTTGCGCAATTGTTCGAGGCCGGCACTGGTGAACCCGGTACGCGCAAGGTAGCGGCCGCGAATCCCCGGGCAAGGTCCGCGACGTCGGTCCTGAAAGCCCCCGTGTCGGCAGTTCGATTTTGTTCCTGGTCACCAAATATCAATTGCCTGCATGTGCTGTACTCATTCCTGCATTTCCTTTTCGGAAGTTTTGCGGGGCTGGCCTACGCTGAGTCTCCGCATCACCACCAACTCAGGTGCTTCTTTTCCTCGATCAGGGATATCAATTCAGCTGCCGAATCGTTTGATGAAATCCTTCCCGGGCAATGACCAGGCAGGTCTTGCCGATCCTCAAAGCTGACTGCTGCGGCGCTTAATCGTCTGCCGAAAGAATGTTTGAGGTTAGGCGCTCACGCTTGGGTTATGCCTGCCCTCCTTCCGGCGCGAAGCCAGGCACTGTTCAGCATGCGTTTAATTCGATTACCTTTCCGCCGGGGGAGGGCAGGACAATCCTGGAGGCCTGGGGTGTGCAGGTTTGCCGGATTGTTCAGGACATGTTTCGCTGGTTTTCCCTGGTGATTATAGACTCGCCGGTTCCCAGCCAGAATCCCAGGCTTTTCTCCAGGAATTCACCCCAGGGCATATAGTGAGATCCATCGCAGGAAAAGTTCAGGCCGACCATTCCATTGAAAATATTGAGTGAACCGGCGCGCAAGTAGATGGTTTCATCCATGAAGCGCAGCTCACGAAATGTTCTGAAGACTTCGCCAACTTTGTCCAGCGGAATCACTGCATCTTCCGGATAGGGGTCTCTGCGATAGGTGAGAACGATGCCCGGATCGGTCAGGTCTTCAATGTCCAGGATGCGATAGCGGAGCGGGTCATTGATGAACCAGAGTGTGGCCCTGGAGCTGGAGAAATGCAGTTTGCCATGGAAAACGCCGTGTACCGCGAACAACTCGATGAGCAGGTCAAGAACCTCACCAATACGCTGGTCCATGGGGCTCTCGACGCGTTGCTGATTAAACAGGCCACTGCGTATCGCCGGGTCGCCCTTGATCTGCACCCACTTCTCGGGTTGATTACAGATCTTGCGGGTCAGGGGAAGTTCGCGCAGGTCGAAATCGGCACCAAGATAGCCGTTCAGTATGCTGTCCTGATTCTCTATACGCTGGACTGCGGTCAGCGACGGGCGCCTTGCATTGCGGCTTAAATATGCGTCGGACATGGTGAACCGCTCACCGGCGAGCGCGCCGGCCAGATAGGGGCGCAGGCTGCGATCGCGCCCGAACTGGTCTGGCAAAAGTCCCTGTGCAGTCACATTGGCGGTGATCTGGCGTGCCTGCGCATCGAGCACATACAGGTATTTGCAGCTCGGTAGTGTCTGCATTTGCTGAGTCAAAAGATTTTCCAGCGCATCTCGGTCGGGCCAGAGCTTGGCGCACTGCTGTGCAAGCCGTTCCATGGGAGCAATGAGCATGCCGCTCAGAAGCACGCGCTGGCGCGCCACTGCCGCTTTTAATACCTGCCCCATAACGCTCTCTGCCCCCGGTCGGTGTACAACATTTCGTTTGCGTGTGGTTGAAAAAAATTCCAGGCCAATTATACAGGCTACAGGGCGTGGACTGATTATCTGACAAAGTATAGATAAAAATCTATCTATATTTAAAATTTTATCGATTGGAATAATAGTTTCGGTATTTATAAGCTTTTTCACCAAATCCTGCGAATTCACGTGCTGCGGTTGCCGGACGCAGGATGCCTGGGCGGTGTGTCGTCCCGGCGCTACCTGACCTGCACAAGCGCAGGAACACGCCGGTCATTGCGAACACAACTATGGTAAAACTGAGAACTTACGTCTACATCGATTCACTGCAGCCGCAGCTAGCCGAATACATGGCGTCGGTATCACAGGGCTTTCCGCCGGTACCCGGCGATTCCTGTCTGTGGGTCGAAGTCTCACCGGGGATGGCGGTTCATCGCGTCACCGACATCGCGCTGAAGGCCAGTCAGGTCAAGCTGACCCAGCAGGTGGTGGAGCGTGCATTTGGCTCGATGGTGGTCCACAGCCGGGACCAGAGTGACGTCATGCAGTCGGGTCATGTTCTGCTGTCCAGTATCGGCGCTACCGACGAGGACCGCGAGCACTGCAATATCGAGTGGCAGGAAATTATCCGTGGCATGACATCCGATCACGCCGTGCTGATCAATCGACAGCATCGCGGCGGTTCAATGATGCTGCCCGGCGAAAGCATGTTCATCCTCGAAACCCAGCCAGCCGGTTATATCGTCTACGCCGCCAACCAGGCGGAAAAAGCCGCTGACATCACGTTAATAGATGTCCGTGCGGTTGGCGCTTTCGGACGGTTGACCCTGTCCGGGCGTGAGGCCGACGTCGAGGAGGCAGCGGCAGCCGCCATCAAGGCAATCGAGCATCCATCGAGTATCTGATATGCATAGACAGGAACTCTTGCAACTGCTCGCAAAACACCGTACTCGCTTTATCGATGAGTCGGCCTACACCGCGCGGGCGATCCGGTTTGTGAAGGCGCATGCAGACTGCTTTCATCGTGATCACTGGCCGGCGCATGTCACTGGTTCGGCCTGGGTGGTGAGTCCTGATCGCAGCCGTATACTGATGATGCATCATCGCAAGTTGAATCAATGGTTCCAGCCGGGTGGGCATGCCGATGGCGATGCCGACATCCTGCGGGTCGCCTTGCGGGAGACCGCCGAGGAAACCGGGCTCGAGGCTCGGCATGTGAGACTGCTGCACATGGAAGTTTTCGATGTCGACGTGCACAGCATTGCCGCCAGTGAGCATGATCCGCAACACGAACATATCGATATTCGCTTCCTGGTAGAGATCGACGATAGCTTGCCGGTACCCGGCAATGATGAATCTCACCAGGTATTGTGGGTGAGACTCAACGATGTATCTGCATTTAACAATAATCGTTCAACCTGGCGCATGACCGAGAAGGTCCGCCGGCTTCGCATACAATTCGCGAAAAAAGGAAAAGCTGCATGAAGCGCCGCGATTTGTTTCTGCGTACGACAATCCAACCCATTGTTTCTGCAAGCATGATGGCCATGCTGCTTCGCACGTTCCCGTCATCGATGGTGACGACGAAGTACCAGGTGGTTGTCACAATACATAGATAAAAATATATGGATGTCGAAAATAATATCGATTGGAAATATCCATAGATCCGAAACTATGATTTACAAAGGTTCCATAAGTCACACGGTGATTCACTGATCAGCCATCGAAATGATCAGCAATAGAAACAGGAGTTAAACATGGCCTCGAAAGCATACGATGCAGGTGTAAAAGAATACCGCGACATGTACTGGACCCCGGACTATGTTCCGCTGGATACAGACTTGCTCGCATGTTTCAAGTGTACCGGTCAGCCGGGTGTTCCGCGTGAAGAGGTCGCGGCAGCGGTTGCGGCTGAATCCTCTACCGGTACCTGGAGTACTGTGTGGTCGGAACTGCTGACCGACCTCGAGTACTACAAGGGTCGTGCCTATCGCATCGAGGACGTGCCGGGCGACAACGAATCCTTCTATGCATTCGTCGCATATCCGATAGACCTGTTTGAAGAAGGGTCTATCGTTAACGTGTTGACCTCGCTGGTTGGTAACGTGTTCGGCTTTAAGGCACTCAGGCACCTGCGTCTGGAAGACATCCGCTTCCCGATCGCCTACATCAAGACCTGCGGAGGCCCGCCCGCTGGTATCCAGGTCGAACGCGATCGCCTGGCCAAGTACGGCCGTCCCATGCTGGGCGCCACCATCAAGCCGAAGCTCGGATTGTCAGCCAAGAACTACGGACGAGCCGTTTACGAATGCCTGCGCGGCGGTCTGGACATGACCAAGGATGACGAGAACGTCAACTCTCAGCCGTTCATGCGCTGGCGTGACCGTTTCGAATTCGTTGGCGAGGCCATTCAGAAGGCCGAGCAGGAGACCGGTGAGCGCAAGGGTCATTACCTGAACGTGACCGCACCGACACCGGAAGAGATGTATGAACGCGCCGAGTTCGCCAAAGAAGTCGGCTCGCCGATCCTCATGCACGACTTCCTCACCGGTGGTTTCACGGCCAATACGGGTCTTGCCAACTGGTGCCGCAAGAACGGCATGCTGCTGCACATCCACCGCGCCATGCACGCGGTCATCGACCGTCACCCGAAGCACGGTATTCACTTCCGCGTACTGGCGAAGTGCCTGCGTCTGTCCGGCGGCGACCACCTGCACACCGGCACCGTGGTGGGCAAGCTGGAAGGCGATCGCGCTTCGACGCTCGGCTTCGTCGACCAGCTGCGTGAGTCTTTCGTACCAGAGGATCGCTCGCGTGGTGTGTTCTTCGACCAGGACTGGGGCTCCCTGCCGGGCGTCATGGCAGTTGCTTCCGGTGGTATCCACGTCTGGCACATGCCTGCACTGGTTACGATCTTCGGTGACGATTCCATGTTGCAGTTCGGCGGGGGTACCCAGGGGCATCCGTGGGGCAATGCTGCCGGCGCTGCTGCCAACCGTGTCGCACTCGAGGCGAGCGTCAAGGCACGTAACCAGGGTCGCGAGATAGAGAAAGAGGCACGCGACATTCTTATGGAAGCTGCCAAGAGCAGCCCGGAACTGGCGATCGCACTCGAGACCTGGAAAGAGATCAAGTTCGAGTTCGAAACCGTGGACAAGCTGGACGTCGCCTAAGGCGGTCGCATTCCATCTAACACACAGTAAACAGATTCAACAGGAGACAAGACCATGTCTGCAAGTCATGAAGTGGGTGATTTTCAAACTGCACAAACCCTGGAGACCTTCGGTTTCCTGCCCAAGCTGACCCAGCAAGAGGTGTACGACCAGATCGAGTACCTGATCGCCAACGGCTGGACGCCGTCGATCGAACACGAACATCCAAGTAAGGCATACAACCACTACTGGACCATGTGGAAACTGCCGTTCTTTGGTGAACAGGACCTCAACGCGGTAGTTGCCGAGATCGACGCCTGCCATCGTTCCTACCCGGATCACCACGTGCGCCTGATCGGCTACGACAACTACGCCCAGACCCAGGGTGTGTGTTTCGTGGTCCGCGAGGGACGTGTCTGATCGACACAGTGTACACAACGGCCGCTTAATCGCGGCTGCGGATAAAGGTTGATAGAAGCGGGGATGACAATGGAAGCAACGGCAAATGCAAACAGTGGAAGAGCGCTGGCGTTGGCAAGGCGCAAGGCAATGTCCAGCGGCGGCAAGGCTGCGCTCGGCAACCGGTCGGGCGCTGCTGCAGCAGCGGCGCCGAGTTCGCGTCCACCGGTGCGTGCTGGCGCGGCAGCCAGTGCGGGTAGCAGCGCACGCAAGGCTTCGCTGGAGCGTCGCCGTGCCATGTCGACCCACGGCAAGCAGGCCGTAACCACGGCAGACCGCATCCGTGGACCCGAGACCAGGCCTGACGCCAGGCGCGTGGTGGCGGCTGCCACACCGGACACGCCTGCCAAGGAGGGGTGCGGTTGTGGCTGTGGTGGAAAAGGTGATTGTGGCGACCAGGCGTCGACCACGACCTCCGGTGCCGCAGTGAATCGTCCACGCTACCGTCGACCCGCGCGCCCGGCGATTGCCCAGAACCCGGGCAAGGCGGCCGCGTTGGCTCGCCGCCGTGCCCAGTCGACGCGTGGCAAGGCCGGCATCAGCAGCGCCGGCATGTCCGAGGCACAGACGGCGCGTGCCGCCAATCCGCAATTAACGGGCCGTGAACTGGCCAGGGCCTTGCGTCAGCAACGCAGTCGTCACGGTTCCACCGGGCAGAAGAAGTCCGCACCGACCGGCCGTCGTCGCAAGGCGGCGGATAGCAAGCCCGGTGCAGCAAAGGATGCGCCCTGGAAGGTCGGTGCCAGCGAAACCACGCACGGCCAAACCGTGACCGGCACCATGGTCGGGCGCAGCCACGATGTCACCGGTGACGAACCGAGCACCTGCCGGGGTATTACCGGAACTGAATATCTCGGCGCGGATATCTTCCGTGATTTCTGTCAGAGCGATCCGGGTTCGGCGCCGCGCAAGGTTAGCGTCACCTCGACCTCGCACGGTAACGCCGTCAGTGGGAATAGCATCGGTCGCGGTAAAAATGTAACCGGTAACGAACCGGGAACCTGCAAGCGCGTGACCGGTGACGAGTACATAAGTGCCGATCAGTCACAGCGTTACTGCGGCGAGTTCCTCGCCAAGTCGCCGCGTAAAGTAACGCGCGCCGAAACCCGTAAGGGCAAGGCCATGACTGGCAACAATGTCGGTCGCTCGGAGAAAGTTACCGGTGACGAGCCGGGTATGAATCGCCAATTGACCGGTACCCAGTACACACAGTCCGAGGAAATCGGAGCAGCGCCAGTGAAAGTCGGCAAGAGCGCCACACTGCGTGGCGGCCATATCACCGGCACCATGGTTGGCCGTGGTCAGCGTATGACCGGCGATGAGCCGGGCAGTTGCCGCGACATCACCGGCGATGACTATATCGGACAGGAGCAGTACAGCGAATTCTGCAGCACCGCGCCGGCTCCGACTGACCGCAAAGTCGGCGTGTCCGCGACCGGTAAGGGTATGCCGGTGACCGGTACCATGACTGACCGCGAGAGTAAGGTGACGGGAAATGAGCCTGGCACCTGCAAAGCGGTTACCGGTACACCTTATGCCGGTGCCGATGCGTACGGAAATTTCTGCCCGGCCGACGATGCAGCGCAGGCAGGTATGCGCACCAGGCAGTCACGCGCTACACCGGGGATGCCAATGACCGGTATTCAGCCAGGCGTTGGTGGCAAGATGACCGGAGATCAAAAGGGCGTCTGCGAGCCGCTGACCGGGACGCCTTATGTCGGTGCCGACCAGTTCGCAGCGGCCTGTCCCGCAACGCCGGCGGATAGCGCCAGCCCGGACTTTCCGCAGTCGCTGGAAAGCGCGCCCTGGCAACAGTTCAGTGTGTCATCGCCATCCGGAGGCGCGCAGGGTGCACTTGGTTCCACCGGTGTAACCGGCAGCAGTTACAAACAGGGAAATATTACCGGTCCGTTCGGTATGGCGCCTGGTAAAGTCACTGGTACTGAAGAAGCACGGTTTGGCCACGAGACGCTCCATGCAGGTGACCTGCGCCCGCAGGCAGCCGCAGAAGTCGAGGGTCGCGTCAAGTCGCGGATCACCGGCGAGGGTCAGGATGCCGGTCTGAAGATCACCGGTGATGATTGGGATCGTGGCAATAACGTCACCGGTACCGAGGGGACTTCGGCGACGCGCCGCAATCCCACTATGCGGGCTGCACCGGCCGCTTCCATGTCAGTTGATTTGAAGCGCAACAAAGACATGACCTTACCGATGAGCAAGGTAACCGGCGGCAGTGGCAATACCGAACGGGGTTCTCTGGTGACCTATTCAGGAGGTGCCCGCGGTTGAGTCCGTGGATGAATCGTCATGCTTAGTGCACGCAACAGGCATAACCGACAGAAGTGGTCGAATCCGGCACCGGCACGTCCCGGTCGTCCGGGTGACCGCGCAGGGCGTTCGCTGGCCGCTACGGGCGTACGGGGCGCGGGTGCCATCTATACGAGCGTGCATCCGCTGACCAATAGCGGTGAAAACGCGCATCTCTATGCCTACGAAAGCAATGTAAAAGAGGCGTTTGACGCCATTGTGCCAACACTGAAACAGGTATCGGCCCTGCAGCATGAGGCGGATTTCGAGCAACGGGCTCAGCAGCTCGCGCGCGCCCGGCTTGGCTTCGAACTACCGGCGGCCTTGCTCGACGACGCCTGGGTGACGCAGCTGGATATGCGCAGCCTGTTCGCCTGGTGTCTGTTCGAAACTTACAGGCGCTTTTGCGACGACGTGTTTACGCAAGACCCGCTGGGTGACAACGATGACGACACGTTTCAGAAATTACTGCAGGAATGCGGCTTTCATACGCTTGATGTGTCGCCCTGCGCGGATGGCCGTCTGGCGCACGTCATCCGTTATGTATTGCGCCTGCCGTACAAGGCAGTTCGGCGCCGCTCCTATGCGGGCGCCATGTTCGACATCGAAGACAGCCTTGGCAAGTGGGTGGAAACCGAGCTGGTACGTTTCCGCGAAGGCAAGCCAAACACAGCCGATGCACCGACACGCTATCTGAAAGTGGTTGTCTATCACCACAGCTCGGTGGATCCGCAGCACGAGGGCTGTGCGGCACACGGTTCGGATACCCGCAAGGCAGCGGAGGGCGGTCGCGAGCGTTTGCTGGGTTTCCAGCAGGCAGTGCAGAACACTCACTGCTGCGGCGCATCCATTGACTGTCTGTTGATCGGTATGGATACGGATACAGATGGCATACGTATCCATATGCCAGCTGCCAACGGAGCTATCGACCTGGACAACCCGATAGACAGTCTGGAGGTCTATGACGCCACCGCACGCATGAGTCCGGCCCAGGCAGATACGTGGATCGCCGGGCACATCGAAGAGAGGGGCGGCGCAAACCTGGGGCGCGGCATGGCACGCTTTATTGCTTACCTGTTGACCAATAATCTGTCACAGGTCGAGTACGTGCGCAGCTACTACGGTGGGCATTACAGCGATATCGGTCATGCGGAGCGCTTTATCGGTGCCGGTATCGGCTTCGAGGAGGTGCAGTTGCGCAACCTGACCTTTTTCGCCTACCTGAATACCGTGGAAGAGGCCGCCAAGGACCTGGATGTCGGTATCAGCATTTTTACCGGTCTGAACGTTGCGCACGGCCTGCCGGTGCCGATCGTGGTGCGCTATGACTACCACGGCAATGTGCCGGGTGCGCGCGATCGTGCCGAACAGCACTGCCGCCGCGTGTCTGCCGCACTGCATGGCCGTTACCGTGATTTGAGCGAGCGTGGATTGCTGCACACCCTGCAGGTGGTGCGTGATATCAACGCGGCCGGGAGCATCGAGATTCTGGATTGTTCTGTGAAAACGGCTACAGCGGCAGGAGCGCACTGATGAAAATCTGCCAGGTTGAAAAGCCACTGGTTGCAACCAACCGTATACCGGGGTTGGAACACAAGCACATGCAGGTAGTGCGCGACGGAAGTGCCCGGCTTGTTGCGGTCGATGCGGTCGGCTGTATCCCCGGTGACTGGGTGATCTGTGTCGGCAGTTCCGCTGCGCGTGAAGCCGCCGGCAGCAAGGAGTACCCGAGCGATCTGACTATTGTCGGCATCATTGATCACTGGGAGCCCGAAGAGGCACAAGGCTGATGGATATCCTGCAGGTCGAATCAGCGCTGGTCTGTACGCGCCGCATCGATGGGTTGAAACAGACCAGTCTGCGTGTATTACGTGATGCCGTCGGTCGCCGACACGTTGCGGTCGACCCGGTCGGTGCACGGGCAGGGAACTGGGTATTTACTTTGAGTG
>CAVWDM010000016.1:0-439756 GCA_963753755.1 uncultured Gammaproteobacteria bacterium | reverse complement strand
CATGGCGAATTGTTAGTGCGGCCGGGCAAGGTCGTTTATTCAAGCGGGTGTGAATCCCGTTCCGGTAAGGCAGGCCAGCCACCGGGTAGAGAACTCTGGGTCGGCGGCGGTAATCCCAAAGATTAAGCACAGGGGGATCAAGACAACAGGCCGTAAGCGAAAGCTGAAGTGATTGAGCCTCGAAAGCGCCAAATTGGGAAGGACGACGTGGTTAACAACACGGAAGTCAACATGGGTGAGGGCGACTGGCAAGTGCTCATCTGCTTCCCCGGGGTCAGAGAGCATGGCATGTTGGATATTGGGAATAGACGGCAACCCGGGAGACCCTGCCGGGTCTTTCAATGGAAAGAGAGTATGTTGGACAAGTGATAATAAAGCGAGAAAGACATATGCCTGGCAAGGAGTCGGATGTCGCGTAATACCGAAGAGGGCGGGTAATGCTGCCGGAGGGAAGGCAGGCACGACAGTAACGGCGTTGAGGAGACACACACATCGTGCCCGGTAACGAAGAAAGTGTGGAAACGAAACTGCAACGCATAGCGGAGAAAGCCCGCAAGGAACCGTCGTTCAAGTTCACCAGTCTGTTTCATCTGATGAACGAAGAACTTCTGCGGGAATGCTTCCAGCAGCTCAAAGGAAAAGCCGCTGGCGGTGTTGACCATATCACCAAAGAAAGATATGCGGAAAATCTGGAGGAGAACCTCGCCAAGCTGGTGAAAAGACTCCACCGGATGGTCTACATCCCGCAGCCTGTCCTGAGGATATACATCCCCAAACCGGGCAGCAAGCAGCGGAGGCCACTGGGAATCCCTGTACTGGAAGACAAACTGGTGCAAGCCGGACTGGTCAAGGTCCTGCAAGCCATCTATGAACCTGCGTTCATAGACGACTCGTACGGATTTCGCCCGGGACGCAGCTGTCATGATGCCCTGCGAGCTCTAAGTCAGACCGTCCAGACGCAACAGATCCACCATATTGTAGAAGCCGACATCAAAGGCTTCTTCGATAACGTGGAGCACACGCGACTGATGGAATTTTTGGCTCACAGGATCGCGGACAAACGCATCCTGCGTTACATCAAACGTTTTCTCAAGGCAGGCATCCAGGAAGATGGGTGCTGGCGTGCCAGCGAACAAGTTTCTGGGATTGACTCACTACTGCGCCCGTTCGCGAAATGGCAAGCATTTTCGCATGAAGAGGAAGACCATGAGCAAACGCTTCACCGCCAAGCTCAAGGCCTACAAGACGTGGTTGAAAGCGAACAGAACGCTGACCACGCCTGACATCATGCGGATCACCGCGGCCAAATTGCGGGGACACTACGGCTATTACGGCGTCACAGACAACGGTAAATGCCTTGCCAACTTCGCTTTTGAGGTGCGCAGGATCTTGCTGAAGTGGCTGGGACGTCGGGGCAAGCGGAAATGCTACAACATCGAAAAATTTAACTTGTTGTTGAATCGCTATCCGTTACCTCACCCGCGTACCATGGTGAATTTATGGTAATACTCCGTAAAGTGCGTACTGTCGAGGAGCCGTGTGCGTAAATAGCGCCAGCACGGTTCTGTGAGGGTTGCTTGGTGACAATGACTGTATGGATTGGATATTGTGGCACCGGCGGGAAACCAGCCGGCAACTGTGAAAACAAACTCGATCCTGTTGCAGTCAGAGAATCCAGTCTACTCGACTTCAGGCGGCAGCAGGCAGCTGAAAGAGTTCACGGCAATGAGATCGCCACTGAAAATTGTTGAGATCAGCACGACGGATGACGGTTTCGCTGGTGATTTCTGAGGGTGTATCGCCATCAAGTGAAGAGTGCACACGCTGAGTGTTGTAATACTGCCGGAATGTTCACAGCTTTCTTTCCAAGTCGGTAGCGTTCCAGAATATGGTGTGTGTGGCGAATTCCTGATTATGAAAACAAGGGCGTGGTCGGCAAGGAATGACCCATGCGAGACTATCGGACTAATTCTATATATTAAGATTTACCTAAAAGACAGGAGACGAACCAACCCGGTCGTTTAGCCGCTTCTTATATTAGCGGTGGCGGGAGACGACCCTCGGACCCTAGAAACTCATGACTCATTCATGTTTGCAAGAGTGTATTCACTGTTCATAGCATCTATTCTCTTGGACTCGACAGCATCTGTCAGGTCTAATAGTATTGTGTTGGTAACCTTCAGCGGCCATGTTCCACAGACAAAAAGACAAGAGGAGTCCGTCAGATGAAATCTTCATTATTTGCCATTATCGTACTTGTCCTCGCTTCAGTAATGTGGGGATGCAAAGCGGTAGCGCCAACAAAATCCTCTACTCATACCAACAAGATGATGAGGTGCGAATCGCACGGAAGTTTTGTCCGCTGTGCACTGCATGATGCCAATCGTCGCCACGTCAGCTTGCACAATGAAACCAGCCAAAGTAAGTGCATAAAGGGCGACACTTGGGGTGCTGACAGTGACGGAATCTGGGTCGACGATAAATGTAAAGGAGTTTTTTATTACAGCAGTGACGAAGGGCATCACGAAGACTACAAGGAACGACATAAACACCATGAAGGCAAATCAGGTGATTTCCGTCTGATATCAGAGGTAACGAATGTGAATATTACAAGGATGGCTACAATGCCGGCAAACAGGATGCCAAGATGAGCATGAGCAGCGCCTACGAGCGGCACTCGGACGCTTATGACCGCCGCTTTAAGAATTACTACGCCAAAGGCTACAAGGATGGATGGAACAACTACCGATAGAATGTAATGTGGTATGGCGGTTCGATTATCTTGGTGGTAATACACACATAATAAGCAGATGACAAAGGGGTAATCAGCCAATCAACGAAGGAGTAAGCAGATATGAAGGGTTTTATAATCGCACTCATCTTTCTGATTATTGGCGGTGTTGCCGCTGGTTTTCTGGCGCTTGGGATGGGTACTGCTGCGGGAATTGCCGTCGGTTCCCAAGCAGGTGTCTGCCTGGCGATGGAGACGGCTAAGAACGATGGACTGCTCACGGCGGAACAGGTTGATAAGGTCATCGCGGATACGGTCAATACCATCCGCGGAAAATCATCGGCTGATGTTGCCAGTGAACTGGAATGGATTAGCAGCGAAAAGGATTGCGCGGACATGGTGGCGAAAATGGAAGCGGAAACCGCCGAGTAGTTACAATGGCGGCCGTAGATCCTTCCACCACAGGGTGGGGATGTCGCATTGTGGGCGACAGTCGCCAAACAGGAACTCTGACTAGGGTGATTTCAGTACGGTCAGCAAGGTCTTAATCGTACTGTAGTCGGCCATTCAGCCCAGACGGTCGATCGGAAGAGAATAACCATTGGCTTGCATGGTGAGCCATTCCGACATATCTTTAACAGCCTCTGAAAGACCCCAGCAAAATCCCGGCCAAGAGGATCCAGCATGTATCGATCTGTCGCATTAGCCTCAATGTCCATAGCTGCGATGGTTGCCATATGTTCGCCGGCACTTGCGAGTTGGAACTTCAGCGGCTTGCCCTCTCCAAACGCTTTTATCCAGACCAACAACATGACGCTTGAGTTGCAGTGTGACAGGGTTCGTTTCGCACCTGCAGGCCACGAGGATGCGCAGAACATTGAGCGAAAGCAGGGATTGTCCATTCGATTCATGAAGGATGGAGCGACAGAAGTAGGCGCTTTCCAGGCAGGCGCGACGAACTCTGAAATACGTATTGTCGATAATTATCCGGTGGAAATCGTATTCTCTGAAAAATCGGACTACGACTTCATTCTCGATCAGATTGCAGGGAACGCGGTTTTGAACCTGTCCATGATTGATCAGGATGACAGCTACGGAATCTTTGACTTGAAGGGTTCCGGGTCAGCTATCAAGTCTCTGCGCAGAGCTTGTGATTACCGAGCCAGGGGCGCTCCGGTATCAATCGAAAAACCCGAGGGTATTGTATATTGTGGTGGCGGACAAATTGAACGTCAGATTGAATATACGATTTTGGAGAAACCACAGGCATCGACTTACGCACGGCTTTGAGATGGATTTACCCATTCAAAGCGTTCCAGATCTCATCAGGATTCTCTCGGGCGAGAATATCGCCATTTATCAAGTCGTCCGGTACGCGAAAGTTGACGGCGCGTGGCAATAAAACAAGATCGAAAACCAATTTCTACATCGAGCCTTGTAGGCATTGGGCTTGTGATTGTCGGTGTCGTGTGCGGTGCCATGGAGAAGATATTCTATGGCAATCGGTTGGACGAGAATAACGTACTTCAAGAAAGCTTCTTTCTGCCACTCTCGATCTTTCTCACATTAATTGGGCTAGTCGTTCTCGCGTTTGTTTGGGGCCGTCTGGTCTGGACAAAGATAAAGAAAATGCGCGCTTAGGGTCCAGATCCATAAATCGGATTCCCTTTTGGACGGTTTCGTGATTCGCGGCCATAGCTGGACAGGAATGTCTGAACTATGCGGCTTTCCAGCTAGCCACTAGCCGTTTGGGAACGGCAGGTTTTAGGGGCTTCTCAGACCTTCCCGGAGAAATACCCGAGTTTTCTAATTAGATGATTGAAGACACCGTTTCTTGCCGACCTGGTTTGGGTACCGGTACGCTGCTCGCATGAAAGTCTCTATCTATATCGCAACCAGCCTTGACGGGTTTATCGCACGATCTGATGGGGCACTCGACTGGCTGGATGAGGCAAACGCCACAATACCCAACGACGAAGATTGCGGCTTTCAGTCATTCATTGAATCAGTTGATGTTCTGGTGATGGGTCGAAAGACTTATGAGAAAGTGTTGTCCTTCGGCGTATGGCCATACGAATCTACACGCGTCACCGTGCTAAGTAGCCGGCCAATCGAATTTCCGCCGGAGATACCAAGCACCGTGACAAACTCGTCCTACCCCCCACGTGAGCTGTACGACCGCCTTTCCAGCGAAGGTGTAAAGCATGTCTACCTGGATGGAGGAGCAACGATTCATGGTTTTCTCGCTGAAGGACTAGTCGATGAGATAACGATTACATGGATTCCTGTGCTGACAGGAGAAGGGAGGCCGCTTTTCGGTCCGCTGATGAACGATGTTGCCCTTGAGCTCATAGAATCACATTCGTACGACTTTGGGTTCGTTCAATCAAAATATTCAGTGCAGCACCATCGGTGAACGACCGCTGCGGCAAAACGGAAGTAGGCGGGGTGCCAGGGAACGACAAGTTCTGAGGTCAATCCAGACCTTGAAAGGCGATTAACTGAGCAATTCACTCGGTTAAGCGATTTTGTCCAGAAATCATCATCTTACCCAATAAAATCACAAATATAGGTTGGGCGATGCAAGTCTTTTTCTACTTGCTATACACGTCGTGCTGCGAAACCGGCTCAAACGAGACTTTAAGGATATATGCTTTTTATGAAAGTGCATGTGTAAACTGGTGATGTAAGAAAATATCCTTTGTAACTAAACGATTGAAAATATCTGATGGATCGAAAGATCTGCAATTAGTTTGCTAAAGGATACTGGTTTGAAATAAATCGACTACTTTTCCTTTATATTGCTCAGCCATTTACATGAGGTAAGGTCATGGGTAATCGCGTTCTTTGACGCAGTTATTGTACCAGCTGCGGTTTTGGGCCCAGTACTAATAGCTCGAACTGTAGCTTTCTTTTGCATATAGAAACTGTATGTATATACAGTCCATTATAATTCATGACTTTCTAGACTACAAGGGCTCAAGTTGCTCTGCATGTTCGATGTAGCGGAAGACCGTTTCAGGCTTCCGCCAGCCACCACGGTGCATGATTTGAATCAGTGTCTTTGCCTTCGGCTAGCATGTCTTGAGCAGCCCCGACCCTGGTTGAATGGCCGGATAACCCATTGATCATCTCAGCGGGTAAGCCAGCGGCTTTAGCCAACCGTTTAATGATTCGGGAGAGGGAGTTGGAAACGGGATTATGGAACGACCTATATGGGCACGAAGGGGAAAACTCTGGATACAGACAAGGCCGGTCCTAGTGAGCTACCGCGACAGCTCTCGAACCTACCAGGAGGCCGCATGAGTATTTTGACCTCTAGACAATTTTCTTGAATCTTGTAGCGCCTTACTATATAGAAAGGAATACTATCTACAGTAGCGCAGAGGATTGCCTTACATGACAACTGCAACCATTACCAGCAAGGGCCAGGTTACCATCCCGAAGGACGTGAGGAGTCGCCTCGGTATTGGTACCGGTGACCGGGTAGATTTCGTCGAAATTCAGGATGGGGTTTTTCAGATCGTCGCTGCAACTCAGGATGTTCAAGCCCTTAAAGGCATTGTGCCCAAGCCTAAAAAGCCTGTCACGATAGAGGAAATGAGTCAGGCTATTGCTGAAATGGGCGGTGCTGATTGATTGGACTCGATACCAACGTCGTGATCCGTTACTTGGTTTAAGATGATAAAAAGCAATCCGCTGCCGCGACTCGCTTTATCGAGAAATCGTTAACCACAGATGTCCCTGGTTATATCAACCATATTTCCTTGTGTGAGATCGTATGGGTGCTGCAGCGCTGCTATGGCGTTACAAAGCCGCAGGTGCGAGAGATTATCGACGGATTGCTCACGACCAAGCAGCTTAATGTAGAAAATGTTGAGGTCACCTGGAAAGCATTGCGTGCATTTGATGCAAACAGTGCCGACTTTTGTGATGCTTTAATCGGTCAGGTAAATATTCACAGTGGCTGTGAGTACACTGCAACCTTCGATAAGAAAGCAGCAAGCCTGCCGGGGTTTGATCTATTGGGATAACGATCGGGAACCACTGACCGCATATTAATGAATGTTCTACACATGGTTATAGTTGTTCGGCATGTTCAATATAACGGTATACCGTTTCAGGTTTTCGCCATCCGCCACGGTGCATGATTTGGATAAGTGTCTTGCCTTCGGCCAACATGTCTTGTGCGGCGCCGACCCGGGCTGAATGTCCGGATAATCCGTCGACCATCTCAGTGGGTAACAACCTGACGGCTAATAGTACATATACAGTACCTTTGGGATCAGACCGCCCGGCAAGTCGCCTCAAAGTGCGGAAGCGACAAGATACACCTCGCATCTATACAATACACGTCAAGTATCCATTGCCGATATCTGGGAGCATGTGGCAGTGTATTGCAACTTTAGGCGTGTATTCGATGTTGGGTTACAAGGCGCTGATTGATTATGATAAGAACCTTAACAAAGTGTCCAGAATTTGTTGACCACTACACTTTACGCTGGCGTGCAGAACTCATATTTTTTATGACAAGTTGTGCGCTGCATCTTTGAGTGAAAGCACAAGTGTCATCGGGTCAATTGTGGATTTAAGAAAACCATTGTGGACATAGAAGCTTTTGGCCTCATCAGAGAGTGCATGAACGAGCAATGCACGGACTCCTGCATGTTGCGACACTGACAGGGAACGCAGCACCGCATCTTGAGCAAACCCCGGCCAAGGCCAGCATGTTGCCACTGTTGATCAACGGCCAATCTCCCAAGCACCATGACCGGTATCGGATCGGGCATGTTGCGGCGTATGTTTCCTGGCGCGTCGCTATGTCTAATGCTGCCTGTAGCCAGAGCGTAATAGCCGATTACCGGTCTATCATGGCAAACCACGAAGGTGCGGGATGCACCGGAAACTTCGTTCTTGAGGGCGCGGCGTTTGAGCCATTCGTCGAGCACTGGTATGCCACATGAGAATGGCTCGGTGAGGTGAGCTGTCGTGATTGGTTCCGGTGTGCTTATTTCTCCCATGGCGCCTTGTCATTCAACAATCTGCGCAGTGCGGGGTTGTCTTTGACCGGTGCATCGATGAGTGTCTCAAAGGCTTGGTAGGCATTGTCGTCCACCAGAAAGAGCCGCTGGTCGAGTAATACGTTTTCAGCTTCACGGCAGGCGGCCTCCAGCATGAAGTCTGAGCGATTCTTGTTAAGCACCGCTGCTGCTTTGTCAATCAAGTTGCGCTGCGTGGGGCGCGCACGGATATTAATTGGTGCTGCACGATTCTGTGTTTCTGCCATCGGAGTAACCTCTGTTGTGTAGCTAACGAAAATACATAATTGTGTATCGACTGTCTATACGGTTTTTGTGACTGCGAACCAAGATTGGTGTCTTTAAGGGAAAACAGACTGTGCCAACGACTGATTGCATATTAATGAATGCTCTACACATGGTTATAGTTGTTCGGCATGTTCAATATAACGGTATACCGTTTCAGGTTTTCGCCATCCGCCACGGTGCATGATTTGGATAAGTGTCTTGCCTTCGGCTAGCATGTCCTGAGCTGCACCGACCCTGGTTGAATGGCCGGATAAACCATCGATCATCTCAGTGGGTAGACCTGCAGTTTTGGCCAGCCGTTTTATGATTCGGGAGACCGATTCAGGGCAGAGTTGCTTGCCGAGCGTCCCATACCGGCTGATGTTTCTGATGATTGTCCCCTCTGTGAGACCGGTTCGCTTGAGCCACTGATCGATAACGACCATAGTCTCTACGCTGAGTTTGATAATGCGTCCTTCTCCTTCCTGGTCTGTCTTGGAAAACCGCAGTAACACACTCCCGCCTCCAGTGGCATTCTTCTCAAGATCCTGAACCAACAAGGCGACGACCTCTGACCGTCTGCGCATTGAGTCATAGGCGAGTCTTAGCAGCAATTCATCTCTCAGTCCCCTTAGATCGTTACCGGCAACCGCAATTAACTGATCCCGTATTGTTGCCGTCATACCTATCACCTGTTTTTGTCGGCGTCCTCTGGTGCGGTGCATACGTCGGAGTGCAAGGTAGACTTCTTCGTCTTTAGACGGATCCGGATGACGAGAGAAACGGTGGATACGACCGATCGATACGACCCGACGCCGAATGGTTGCGGGTGCTAATCTTTTCGCTTCTGCAGTAACGATATTCAGAAACGGTTTCGGGTGAGGCCGGAAGAGGGCAGAGATCCTCGGATCCGCACCAGTGAATGAAGGCTTCGAAATCCGACTTGTAGGCACGGAGGGTATTGTCGGCGTAGGCACCTTCAATCTCGAAAGGGCGAAATGCAATGCGTCCATGTAATGTGATTCTACTTCTGTTTGATTCATTGATTACTTGGGATACTGCCATAATAGAATACTAAATGACTCATATATATAAACATAATAGATCCAATGATTACAGAGTGCACAAATTCGTGCAGCACGAGCCATGCTTGGCTGGTCAGCGCAAGATTTGGCCGATCAGGCAGGAGTTGGCCTCTCAACGGTGCGCAGAATTGAGGCGATGATGGGATACCTGGTCAGTCAATGCAGGACTATTGCTAGCTGTGAAATAGGCGTTAGAAAAGGCCGGAATTGAGTTTATTGGTACACCCGAAAATAGGCCGGGGGTGCGATTTAAAGGCGATCAGAGTACGCCTGTAAGCTAATGCTTTATATGAAAAAAGCCTTTTTTGCGAAACGAACTCCCCCTTCAATTCGGATCTAGGATCTGATAATTAACTATTATCGTTCGCCAGCATGAGAAGCCCCTGGAAGAGCTGTTCCCAGAATCTGATGAATATTTATCATCTGATCACAGTTCTGTGTCTATCTGAAGGCTTTAACAGTGAGCCCGTCCGGTTATCCGGTTGGCATCACAGTCGCCCTCTGTTAGGAAGCCGTGAGGGTGTCCCGACGGCAACAATCCGAGTTCAGCTTGAATCATTGAATGGTCATGTTTAATCAAAGTTGAACCGCAGCGGTAATTCCGCAGACCCTAACGCTTTGTTGATCTGTTGCCCGATCCAGGGCCAGCCACACTGGGCATTCCTTTGTTTCAATTCAACGCTGGCACGAACGAGTGGCCAGCCGGACCACCGGGCATTTTTAATCCCGGTCTTCGAGCGGCAACAGTACCAGAAAACCGTTCGGTGCAAGACTTGTTGCCAGCATCACTTCGTTGATGTCCTGGTGCTCGATCCAGGTGGCGGTGCGCTGCTGTTCGGGGTTGCGCCAGGTTGCCTCGATTTCGTCGCGCAGGGGCAGGTACTGCATGAGCGTCTGCAGTCGCGGGTTTGTGGCGGCGTACTTGTGTTCATGGCCAACTGTCTGGTGCATGCGTTCCACGGCATGCAGTCCGATAGCAAGTCCGAGTTCGCGAAATGCGAGCCGCTGTTTGGCCGGCAGTTGCCACTCTCCGCCCAGAGCATAGTGCTGCAGACCGGTGAGCGCTGCATCGAGCAGCCGGTTCAGCAGTTGCGCGTCCGTTTGTGTGCCTTGTTGCATGAGCTGCTGCACGCGGTACGCATCGATCAACAGGCCGCCCAGGCCAAGCGGATCGGTGGTGGCCAATTCTCCCCGTTTAAGCATTGAAGCGTACTGGCGGGTTTCATCCTCGAGATCCGGTCCGGCGACCGGTTGCGGCAGCGCGCCTGCGGTGGCTCGCAGTTGCAGGTTGCTGATGTAGCCATCCAGGGGGTCGTGTTGTCCCATGGATGTGACGAGTGGGCGTGTCAGGTCTATGCTCATCTTCCAGTTCATCCTGCGAGGTCCATAGCCGGGAGAGGGCAGGTAGGTGAAGGCCTCGAATGCGCTGCTGGCAAGTTCGCGACCCCAGGCGTTGAAACGGGGTTGTTGCGTGGAACGCGTGACCTGATCGAGGGCATGCATCCATTTGGTCAGATAATGGAAATACTGGCCGTCGCGGTCCCACTCCAGACGCTCGTCCAGGGGTTCGCCGGGATCTCGTTCCGGAAGGCCTTTACCGATGCGCAGCCCGCCCTGTGTCGGGTGCTGTTCACCCTTGTCGTCATCCAGTCCACTGATCCACCCCGAGCGCCGGTCAGTGTTCCGATGCCGGCCCAGGGTGTGGTGAACCTGGTCGACGAGTTGCAGTGCGCGTTCCGTGTAGCCTTGCTCACCGCTGCTGCGTGCCAGGCCGAGATAGTTGCAGACCGCGAATGCGTCCGTCCACAGGTAGCGCCGCCGGGGCTGTTGAGATGCAAGCCCGGTGCGCTCCGCATAGTTATTCATCAAGGTGATGGCTTCATTGATACGTGGGTTGGGCATGGTGCCTGCGTCCGTTTGTGTGCCCGCCTGTGCCGGTGTGAGCGATAAAAGCACAATCAGCAGAAAAATATGAACGTGCATTGCACGCAAGATCTCCGGGTTGTGGGCAATGTTTTTTGTAGATAAAAAAACCATACAGGTTGATCAGCTTTTTGTCATTCATCATTGCGATCACACCAGCTTCATCAGGGATCTGTTGTTGGGCAGGATCCGTTGTTAAGTTTTTCCTGTCACAGAAATTGATGCTGGCTTCCAGCCGATGCGGAGTAATGATCGTTCCCTCTGTGAGGCCAGTGAAAAGTGATGGTTGCGGCTAATGGATACAGCAAGTCGTAGCTCATGTGTCTAGCCGATTACAGCTAGACATCATGCCGTAGCTCACCCAAGGCGCTTGGAAACTTTTTATCCTCGGTTGTCTCATAACGGTTAAGTTTATATAGAATAGGTAACCTTTCATTATTATAAAATCGAACCTGGATACGTTATGAGAAAAATTCTGTGGGGTACAGGCATTGTCATCGTATTGCTGCTATTGGTGTATGCCTATCAAGCCTGGGAGAATAACAGATCTGTCAAAATGCCGGATCAGGCACAAATACAACACACCCTGGAAAAAGCGATCCAATGGCTGGATCAAAATCGCGATAATGTCCCGGCCGCGAGTAATCCACCTTTATGGTATATGGTTCAGCAAGCTGCAGAAATCACAGGCGATCAGCGATTGACGAGTTTGTTTGCAGCCTACATGCAACGATTTCTGAAAAACCGTGCTAACAATGTTTGGCGCCCCTTGTTTAACCCTGACACCCGGGTTTCAGTCAGCTTTGAAGCTATTGATCACTTGCGTGCTTACAATTGGCATTTGATCTATGCGATCAACTGCAACAAGGAACTGGGTGATATACCTGAAATTGCCATACAGAATGATCCTGCGTTCTGTGATCAACAGCCAATGACTCCGACATGTGTAACGCACCAACTCATGAGTATTCGCCTGTTACAACGATCCGGATGCGGTGATGCGGCACAGCTCGATGAAACCGTTCAAGCGTTGCAACAACGCATACGCAGACAGCTGACTCTGGACCCTAGAGTGGTCGATGTGTATATGCAACGCGTTCTAATGCTGGTGGAGTCAGGTGCAAGCGAGTTGGTCAAACCCGTCTGGATTCAGAACCTCATTGATGCCCAGCAAGCTGATGGTGGGTGGAGTGTATTTGAGCCTCTAGTGCCTCTTTTTGGTGGTCAATATATTGGATATGGTCCTAGATTCTTTTCCGTAAAACAGCCTCGTTCTGGTTTTCATACAACAATACAAGGCGTTTTGTTGTTCAGTCTATTGAGTGGTCAATAAGGTATCTTTGAGAGCAGATCGATGAAAATGATTTTCAAAGCAACTCTTGTATTATCCATAATGGCACTTTCAGCATATGCTCCTTCGCAAGAGACCATGCATCCTAAAGAAGCAGGACTTCAGTCAAAGACGGCGGTAGTGCTCGGTCACAACACCGAAGAAGTAATAATCTCGAATCTGCGTTCCGATAACAATTATTATTGGTGCTAGGGGTGGATTGTTCGTTGAGCTCACTCTGCTGGTTGCTGTTCGGGCGTTCAACGCGCTGCGCGCTTTTTGTCCGGCATGCGCTGGAATGACGCGGGGGAGTTTTAAGTCCTGGATTATTTGCCGGGCTGGCCCTGTGGGTACTGGTTATATGGGGCAGCCGTTGGCATCAACCGTTTGAAGTGAGGGTGTGGCGGGGCACAGATCGAGGTCATTGAACACGCCATCGCCATCATCATCCAGTTGGCTGGCACTGCAGCCGTTGGCATCCACTGTGTCGATGGCTCCAACGGTCAAGCCATAAAACACCTTATCGGTACTGGTGAAGCGAATGCTGGAAAAGGTGCCTTCAAACAGTATGACGCCTTTGCCTTCATTACCCGACACGGTGTTGCCATTCACAACAAGAGATGCGCCATCATTAACACCCGGGCTGCTGGCCTGCAGTGTTGGCGTTTCATTAAATGTATAGCTTGTTGCTCGCGAGGACTGTCTGAAACTCCAGATCGCAAGCACCGGGTTGGTCACGGGAGTGGAAAAACGAATGGTACTTTCCGTTGTTGACGATCCGGCCAGGGCGAGTATGTCTCCCATGGACGCGGGTGAGGTGTCAACGGCACCGCCGATGTAGGCACTGTCAGGATCCCAGGCCTTGCTTGTTCCGCTGAGGTTTGTATAGGGCCGGATTTCTCCGGCATAACGCACCGTTCGTGGGCCGAGACTTCCGCTCGCTGCACCGGGATCCCCCTTGGTCATTGTTGTCCAGTCTGTCCAGACGGTACCCCCGGTCGCCGGTGTGTCCGGGCACTGGTCGAGGGTATCGCTGACACCGTCGTTGTCAGCGTCAGGCTGGGTCGTCGCGCAGCCGTTGGCATCAGCGGGCATGCCTGGTGCGGGGGGCGGGCATGGAACCACGACTTCACCAGGAGGGTCGTTTTCGCCGCTGGGTATCGAGCAGCCGCTGGCATTGACCGTGTCACCTGTTGGGGTGGCCGGGCATTGATCCAGGGCGTCACTGACACCGTCGTTGTCGGCGTCGAGCTGTGTGGACGAGCAGCCATTTGTGTCGACGGTCACACCCCCCGGGGTGTTCGGGCAGTGATCCAGGGCATCACTGATACCATCGCTGTCACTGTCCAGCTGAGAGGCGGAGCAGCCACTGGCATCGCCGCTGGCATCCGCCGTCTCGCCCGGCGGTGTGTCCGGACATAGATCCAGGGTATCGCTGACGCCGTCGTTGTCACTGTCCAGCTGGGTGGACGCACAGCCATTGGCATTGACCGTCACGCCCGGCGGCGTGTCCGGACATCGATCCAGGTCATCGTTGACGCCGTCACCGTCGCTGTCGAGTTGGGTGGCAGCGCAACCACTGGCATTGACCGTCTCGCCCGTTGATGTGGCCGGACATTGATCCTGAGCATTGCTGACACCGTCACCGTCGGCGTCCAGCTGGGAGATGGCGCAGCCGCTGGCGTCGACCGTGTCGCCCGCTGGTGTGGCCGGGCATTGATCCCGTGCGTCGCTGACACCGTCCCCGTCGGTGTCCCGCTGCGTGGCGGAGCAGCCGCTGGCATCGACCGTCTCACCCCCGGGTGTTGCCGGGCAGCTATCGATGGCATTCATGACGCCGTCAGCGTCGTCATCCAGTTGCGTTGCTGAGCAGCCATCGGCATCGATGGTCTCGCCCAGGGGCGTGGCCGGGCACTGATCCAGATTATTGCTCACACCATCGTCATCGTCATCCAGCTGGCCGGCACTGCAGCCGTTGGCATCAACGGTCTCAATGGAGCCCACCGTCAAGCCATAAAACTCTTTGTCCGTGCTGGTAAAGCGAAGACTGGAAAAGGTACCTTCAAACAGAATGACGCCGTTGCCTTCAATACCGAGTACCGTGTTTCCATTGATACCGATTGAAGCGCCATTATAGATACCGGGCCCGCTGACTTGTAACACGGGCGTTTCACTGAATGTAAAACTGGCACTTGATGAAGGTGTACCCAAACTCCAGATCGCGACAAGCGGATTAGTCACCGGTGCAGAAAAACCTATCGAACTTTCTGTTGCCGACCCGGCCAAAGCCAGCATGTCACCCATGGATGCAGGCGAGGTATCAACCGCACTGCCCGTGTAGGTGCTGTCAGGATTCCAGGATCTGCTGGATCCACTGATGTTTGAAAAGGGTAAAACCTTGCCCGCATAACTCACCGTTTGTGCGCCGAGTGTCCCGCTCGCCGTACCGGGATCTCCCTTGGTAATCGCTGTCCAGTCAGTCCAGTGTGTCAATGCCGGGGTGTCCGGGCATTGATCCAGCGCATCGCTGACACCGTCGTTGTCGGCGTCGGGCTCATTCACCGGGCAGCCGTTGGCATCAACCGTTTCCAGCGACGGTGAGGCGGGGCACAGATCCAGGGCATCGCTGACACCGTCTCGGTCGGTGTCCCGTTGCGTGATTGAGCAACCGCTGGCATCAGCCGTCTCGCCCGCTGGCGTGGCGGGACACTGATCCAGTCCGTCGCTGACACCGTCGTTGTCGGTGTCCAGCTGTGTGACGGAGCAACCACCGGCATCAGTCGTCTCGCCCGTTGCCGTGTTCGGACATTGATCCTGGGCATCGCTGACACCGTCGTTGTCGGTGTCCAGCTGTGTGACGGAGCAACCACCGGCATCAGTCGTCTCGCCCGTTGGTGTGGCGGGGCACAGGTCCAGGGCATTACTGACACCGTCATTGTCGCTGTCGCGCTGCGTGGCGGAGCAGCCGCTGGCATCAGTCGTCTCGCCCGTTGGCGTGTTCGGACATTGATCCTGGGCATTATTGACACCGTCGTTGTCGGTGTCCAGTTGAGTGGCAGAGCAGCCGCTGTTGGCATCAACAGCCTCACCCGCTGGTGTGTTTGAGCATTGATCCTGGGCGTCGCTGACACCGTCGCTGTCGGCGTCGAGCTGCATGATCGAGCAGCCGTTGGTATCAACTGTCTCGCCGGCTGGTGTATTTGAGCATTGATCCAGGGCGTCGCTGAGTCCGTCGTTGTCGGTGTCCAGTTGCGTGGCGGAGCAGCCGCTGGCGTCAGCCGTCTCGCCCGTTGGCGTGGCCGGGCACAGGTCCAGGGCATCGTTGACAGCGTCGTTGTCGGCGTCCCGTTGAGTGGCGGCGCAGCCGTTGGCATCAGCTGTCTCGATCGACCCCACGGTCAAGCCATAAAAGACTTCGTTGGTACTGGTAAAGCGAATACTGGAAAAGGTGCCTTCAAACAGAATGACGCCGTTTCCTTCAATGCCCAATACGGTGTTGCCATTGATGGCGATTGATGAGCCGTTATAGATACCCGGTCCACTGACTTGCAGTGTTGGCGTTTCATTGAAGGTAAAACTGGCACTTGAAGCAGTACTGCCTAAACTCCAGATCGCGATAACGGGATTCGTCACCGGCGTAGAAAAACCAATCGTACTCTCTGTTGCGGCGCCATCCAAGGCCAGCATGTCACCCACGGACGCAGGTGAGGTGTCAATCGCACCACCAAGGTAACTGCTCTCAGGACTCCAGGCGTTGCTTGTCGCATTGATGATTGAATAGGGTAAAACCTCGCCCGAATAACTCACCGTTCGCGGCCCGAGTGTCCCGCTCGCTGTACCCGGATCCCCCGGTGTCATCGCTGTCCAGTCCGTCCAGACCGTCACTCCGGTGGCCGGGGTGCCCGGGCACAGATCCAGGGTATCGTTGATGCCATCACTGTCACTGTCCAGCTGGGCTGCCGCGCAGCCATTAGCATCGGCCGCTTCGCCCGCCGGGGTTTCCGCGCACAGATCCAGGGCATCGTTGATGCCGTCGTTGTCGCTGTCCAGCTGCGTGGTGGCGCAGCCGCTGGCATCAGTCGCCTCACCTGCCGGGGTGTTCGGGCACTGGTCCTGGGGATCGCTGATACCGTCGCTGTCACTGTCCAGCAGGGTGGTGGTGCAGCCGTTGGCATCGACCGTCTCACCCGCCAGTGTCCCCGGGCACAGATCCCGTTCGTTGAACACACCATCACCGTCATCATCCCGCTGGCTGACACTGCAGCCGTTGGCATCGACCGTCTCGCCCGTTGGGGTGTCTGGACACTGATCGCAATAGCCAAAGAGACCATCGGCGTCCGGGTCGTCAGAGGTGCGCGCCGCTGCCGTGTTCCCGTAGGCACCCATGTTGATGCGGCAGCCATTCTGAAGCCGGTTCATTGGCGTAATCATCCAGCGGGTCACCGGCGTCCACGGCAGGCGAACCCGCTTGCAGATGCCAATCGTCATTGGCGGCGTCCATGAACAGGGGATCAGTGCTGATATTGCCGTTCTCACCCGCAAACTGACCGTCACTGATCAGTGTGTAGCTGATGCCGGATGCATCGGGTATCCCCAGCAGATCGACGCTGTTCGCCAGGATGCTGTTACGGATCGTGACCGTGCCGCCGCCGTTGTCAATGCCCTGATCAAAGCCCGCGATGGTATTGTTCAGCAGCTGTGAGTTCACTGCTGCTGTCAATCGAGATGGCTGTCTTCGAGCCGGCATGTTGATGGACGCAGTTGATGAAGCTGGCCTTGCTGTCGCCGCTGAGACGCTACCGTTCGGCGTGGCAATAACGCAGTTCCTGTAGACGATATTCCGGCTGTTATCAATATTGTTGCGCATGCTTGCGGACAGCGTCACGTTGGCCAGTTCGCCCCAGACTAGATCTGTCGGGTTAAAGGGAAGTGCTGTACAAAATGGCACTGCCATCTTCAGGGCCGACTATTGTCACCGGCTTGTCGAAGTTGAAAAGTCCGATCGGATAGCCACCGGAGGCAAGTTGGATGGTGTCGCCATCGTTGGCTGCATTCATGCCCTCGATGAGGGTGTTGTAGGGGTAGGTGGCGCTGCCGTTTTCCAGGCCGAACGTTGTGGCGTTTACATGGATTGTCTTCAGTACCGGTTTCGAGGCTGCATCCAGCGGCAGTGTGTCACGCAGTACTCGATGATGTTGTCCACGCCATCGTTGTCTGCATCGCCCCTGGCATCATCGATGCCGGTAGCCGTCCCGCGTACCGACTCCCAGTCATCGGCCATGCCGTCTTTGTCCAGATCGGTACTGGAGGCAGGGTCTGTTGCGTGGTCGAGCACCTCATCGCCATCGTTCAGGTGGTCAAGGTCTGTGTCTGCCCGGGTGGGATTGGTTGCATAGACGTTCATCTCATCACCATCGTGCAGGCGATCAGCATCGGTATCCGGGTTATTGAGATCGGTTCTGGCATTGAACTCGCCCAGGATTGTCCAATCCGTCCTTGTCCGGGTCCGCTGCACTGTCATTGATCTTGGGTCGGTGTTGTTAGCCAGCTCCCAGCCATCCGGCAGGCCGTCTTTATCCGTGTCAGCGGCCACGGGTTGTGATAGGTGTGACTTCGTCACCATCCGTCAGACCATCATCAGCCGTTCAGCGGGTTGGTGCCATAGTGTGATTTCGCCATCCGTCAGGCCATCATCATCCGAATCCACTGAGCTGCGGGGTTGGTTCCATGGACTGTTATTTCCTCGACGTTACTCAGCCCGTCACCGTCATCATCATTACGCCGGCCCGAAAACAGTGACCGGGTAATAGTCGTACAGTGACTGGCTACGACCCGCTGGCCGGGTTGTTGCTGGTGACCGTCAGACGCAGGACATAGTCACCCGATGCCAAAGATGAGGTATCCCATGTACCCAGCGGCATGTCTTCCTGGCCGCCTGGCCCGCTGATGCCTGTTGACACCCAGCTGTCATCGTGTCGCAGAGATAAAAGTCAGCTTCCGGCACAGTAGTGAACCGCATAGTTCGTCGATACCCGGGACGGGTCCCGTCCGTTGACGGTGCTACCTGACAAGGTGACGCTGCCGATAATTGTGTCCCACTCATTGAGATAGTTGAGTCTGACCGCCACGGGAGAATAAAGCGGGTCACCATAGAGCATGCCGCTATTATGAATTTCTCCCCACCACACCGCGTCACCGAGCGGAAGTCCGCGTAGAAAATACAGCAGGGTTTCCATTGGGTTCTGGCTGAACGAATGACCATAGGATTCGTGGTGGCTGAGGCTGCCCCAGAAGGCCACGCCGTTTAAGCCGGTTAAGATAGGTGGCGGCAAAATCGCCGCTACTGACACTCTTGTAGCCTTCGGTAAACGAAGGATTCAGTGCCAGCTCCGTATTGCTGGTGAGTTCCTTGATGCTGAACGCATCGAAACCCAGATCACCGCTATAGAGACCCGTTGAAATAGTGATCTCGATGCGATCGAACCCGGGATCGGGATTCGTGTGCTCGTGCAGGATCCAGCAGAAAGTCTTTCTCGACATAGACCCAGTCGCTATTCCCGGTCGGGATCGAGGCGAGGCTGTGTGTACCGTAGTCAACCCAGTTTTGCGTATTCGGTTCATGGACCCGCAAGCGGAGATTGATGGGACGCACCCTGGCTGACGTTGTCTGCGCGATACCAGAAACCAACCCTGAATTGCTGGGGGTTGCCGGTATTGACCGTTTTCCGGGCAACATTGAGGGTCTGGTAGAGGTTGACGAAGCGTTCATCCCGGCACTGTACGGATGGCGCGGCACTGAAGTCGGTACCTGAATAGCACAGTGGCGTTGTAACACTGTCTGTATTGCGAAACCACAGGCTGTGAGTATCGTCATACCCTGTGTCATCACGAATCTCCGGAAAGGCCAGGTAGTTACTGCCGCCAAACAGGGGACCATGCCAGCCGGTTGGCCAGGCGGTCATGTAGGAGAGCGGGAATGAGATGTAGTTGTAGCCGATGAAGCCATCAGCAACGCCGACGCAATCGGTATTGATCTCCCTGAATACATCGGTGGATCGTGCCTGGCAGGCGGCAGGGTCAGCATCCTGTTCACAGAGTTTGACCGAGCAGGCGGGATCACGTACCCAGTTCAGGAGGTTGTTGAAATTACCCGCAGCAGAGGCTTGCCCGTGCAGGCTTCCCAGATAGATCAGCGCATCGTCGACAAGCGGTGTGCGTGAATTGCTGGTTGCCGGTGCGGATTCCGAAAATCTGACGAGGCAATCCTGGGGCGCCTTGCCGCTGGCGGCGGTGGCGGGAACTATTCAGATAAGCGACACATTCAGGACGCGACTCGCCAAACAGGCCGAGCTGATAGCGCCAGCTGTCGGCATTGTTACCTTCGTCACCGGTCCCATACACCAGGCTGTCGGTGCTGTAGTCATACCATCGTGCACGGCCCAAACGATCGCCGAACTATGATCCGTAGTGTTTACCGTAGAGGCCGTTTTTTTCTGCCTCCAGGGTACGATCGATCAGCGCCAGGGTTGAGTCGCGAGTGATGCCGTCCAGTCGCCCGACAATCAACTCGCCGTCAACGGCAGGATCGACAATGCGCATCCCGCGCCCATCCTTGAAGGCGATTTCACGTTCCCTGAAGTCGAAGCGGTGTGTCTGTATCAAAGTAGCGTACCAGCCAGTAGGACAGGTAGTTGTCGACGGATGTCGAACTGCTGCTCAGTAGTGTTGATCCATCGATCGTGGTGCGTGTGGGGACTCCCTTCGTGGTCACCAGGTATCTGATCTTCGTGTATTGCCGCAGGTGATCCATGGAGGCCTGACAGTAATAGGGACTGTCACCCTCGGTGCAGACGGGTGCAGCAGGCGCCCCCGGTTTCAGCAGTGCAGGCTGCTGCATGTGTTTGATGATCTGGTCCCGCAGGCTGCGGAACTCGGGGAAGTTGAGCCAGTAGCTTGATGGTACCGCAACGTGCGCAATGTTGGTTTTGCCCACGCCGCGTTTACTTGCGTAATAAAGACCCACCTCGCAGGAATCAAGCGAGTTATCGTTGACAACAATCAGTGTGTCGTCGCGGCTTCCATTTGCCGGGTGATTACTATCGCAGGCAGCCGCCCGCGCCTGTACGTTGACGGCGAATGCAAGTACAAGGCCGAGCAATAAAGCAGAACAGATTTGGTTGAAATCCCTCACGACGCCTCCCCGTCAGATTATAGGCGCGTTTCGATAATTAGGTTTTAGTAATATTGTATTTTTGGCGATATTATTTTGACTGTTTTTTGATCCATGTCAATTGTCTGTCGGTTTATGTCAGCCTCGAGCGGATACCTGTCGGTGGGACGTGAGGCTGTCTCTGGGTAGAGTTGATCCTGGTCCCGGGCTTTCATTTCCCATGGCGCCGCTGTCTGATCCATTGTATTGCTGTTGCCGCGACGCCAAAAACCACGACACCGGCGAGGCTCCAGGCGAGGTCACCGATCGAGAAAGTCCGTGAAGGAATCGCGAGCTGGATGAGTTCATCGAGCGTGACCAGCAGTGCGATGGCTGTCACCATCGCCACCGGACCGCGTCGATGGCTGTGCGTGGTCAGGGATGAGAAGCCGAGCACCATGAAAAACGACAACAGCCCCATGCCGACAAAGTGAAACGATTTATCCCCGCCGGGTACGTCATAGACAAATCCAAACCAGTCCTTCCGGGTACTCACCAGGGTACTGATGGTAATAAATGTCGCGAATGCCAGGATTGCCATATATTTCATTGGCCCGGTCTCTCAGTGGGTGAATAGCATGGATAATAGCGCATACATGTGCTTGTCGAGGTCCGTTTCGTCATTCCGGCGACCGCCGTGTAAGTGCACGTAGCGCGTTGCACGCAAGGAGGGCGGCCCGCAGGGTGAGGGTAGCGAATCATCCCGTGACGGTTTGATTGCATGAACTGGATTCCGGGTCTTCGCTGCGCTGCGCCCGGAATGACGTCTTTGTCGGAGTATCCCTGGAGTAATGGAAATGGAGCTGTATCTGTCAAAACTGATTCCGCTGTTCATCTACCCGCTTGGGTTCGCTCTGCTGTTGTCGATTCTTGCCACGGGCATTCTCGGACTCTCAGCCGGATTGGCGCGCCTGCTCCTGTGTACGGCGGTCACTGTCTTGTGGGTCGCGTCGACGCCGATCTTTTCGGATTACCTGTGCCTGACCCTGGAAGGGCAGTATCCGCCACTAGCGGTCGATGCGACGCCGAGTGCCGATGTGATCGTGGTGCTGGGCGGGGGGGTGGCAGGACCGACACCGCCCCGGCTTACGCTGGACCTGGCGGATGCAGCGGACCGTGTGCTGCACGCCGCGCGCCTCTATCGTGCCGGCAAGGCGCCGGTCGTTCTGATCTCCGGCGGCACCATACCCTGGCTGGGTTCGGAGTTACCGGAGGCCGGGGCGATGCAGACGCTGCTGCAGGAGTGGGGCGTGCCGAGTGCGTCGATCCTGTTGGAGTCCGCCAGTCGCAACACCCACGAGAATGCCGTGTTGAGTCAGCAGGTGTTGCAGGCGCGCGGCTTGCAGCGGGTCTTGCTGGTGACCTCGGCGCTGCACATGCCGCGGGCACTGGCGACATTCCAGGCGGCGGGTATCGATGCCCTCCCGGTGGCAACCGATTACACCGTGATCAACCGCGACTGGCGCACCGTGATTGATTTTCTACCCGATGCCGATGCGTTGTCGCGCACCTCGGACGCGATCAAGGAATATATCGGTGTTGCCTATTATCGCCAGCAGGGCTGGATCGCGGTCAAAAAGTGATTTCGTCAGGCACGCCATGAATTAGGACAACTCCCCCGTCATTCGCCGATGTGCTTTTGGTAATTCCTGGATTATTCGCTGCGCTCACCCTGCGGGCCGCCCTTTGGGCGTTCAATGCGCTACGCGCTTTTGTCCCGCCTTCGCCGGAATCAGGTGGACATACAATACCAGTCAGTCGAGGCGGGCAGGTGAGAGGTGATGACTGTCGATCCTGACTTGCTGGGTTTTGCCCAGCAGCTCCAGCAGGATAATCGAGCGTGCCTCGCCATCGCGTGCCTTGAAGATGGCCTGCAGTCCTTCCAGGGGGCCGTCGACGATGGTGACTGTCTCGCCTGCTTCGAACAAGGGGCCTTCAGCATTGATCAGCCCGGTCTCCGGGTCTGCCGATTTGATCAGGGCATCGATCAACGGGTCGGGTACCGTGGCGGGCAGGCCACTGAAGTTGACCAGCTTTGAGACGCCGCGCGTGGAACGGATGGGGGCGATGTTGTCCCTGCCCAGGTCAAGGCGGATGAAAAGGTAGCGCGGGAACAGGGGGACGATCCTGTCTCGCCACTGGCGGCGATGGCGATGGGCCTGTTTGATTTCAGGCAAATAAATCTCAAAGTCCTGGCGCAGCAGATTTTCCGCCGCGAGCGTCTCCTGGCGGGGTTTGGTATGGATGGCGTACCAGTGTTTCATATGACTTCAATGACGGAGCAGGGACAGGGTTACCTTGATGTAGCCAGTTGTGGATGTTATTGAGCCTACCATGGTTTACGCCACGCCTCACGCCCGGACGTCTATAACTACCTGTTGTTACGCTGCTTTAGTCTGCGCTAGAATACTCTGCTAGTCCCGAGTGGTTTCATTGAGATACGTGGCTGCAGGTTCGATAACTGCAGGGGCCAGACGATTTGCCCGTGCCAGGCACGGGTTTTTTGTGCGCTGCAGTCAAGCGGGCGACCGCAATCGTTGCATTGGCCGCGCCACTTTCTGCGACCTGGTGTTGAACAAAACAGGGGTGCGCAGTTACACGATAAATCGTTATAATTTCAGGCTGCTATCAGCCCGGGATGGGCAGGGTGATAGAGGCGAAAGTGGCGGAATTGGTAGACGCGCTGGCTTTAGGTGCCAGTGGGGCAACCCGTGAGAGTTCGAGTCTCTCCTTTCGCACCAATTGACCCGGGATTACGACAATTCCTGATCGAGACAGACAGGGCACTGGCACGATAACCGTGACCAGGAAGTACAACCCAGAAGTACAACTTAAGAGTAATGAGGTGAGGGAATGGAAGTGTCCATAGAAAACACCGGCGGACTTTCGCGGCGCATGACTGTCCAGGTGCCTGCCGAGCGCGTCGACCAGGAAGTTGAATCCCGATTAAAGTCCATGAGTCAGACCGTGCGTCTTGATGGTTTTCGCCCGGGCAAGGTACCGACGAAAGTGATCGAGCAGAAATACGGTAAACAGGTTCGGCTTGAAGTGATTGACCAGGTTATTAATTCAACCTTGCAGGATGCATTGAGCCAGGAAGGCGTACAGCCTGCCGCCATGCCCGATGTGGAAACCGTAGCATCGCAAGCCGGTCAACCGCTGGAATATGTTGCAACGTTTGAAATTTTCCCGGAATTAACCAGCAGCATCAATTACGGATTCTCGGTAGTAAGCCCGCAGGTAGATATCGCCGATGATGATGTACAGGAAATGCTGGGTAACCTGCGCAAGCAACGTGCTACCTGGAATGAGGTCGAACGTCCCGCATCACTCGACGACCAGATCACGATTGATTTTGAAGGCACGATCGATGGCAATGCGTTCGCAGGCAACAAGGCTGAAAAGATGCCACTTGTTCTGGGCTCCGGTAGCATGATAGCCGGTTTTGAAGAACAGTTGATCGATGTCTCTGCCGGTGACGAGAAAACCCTCGATATTACTTTTCCTGACGACTATCCCTCGGACGAGGTGGCCGGCAAGGCCTCGAGTTTTAACGTTAAGGTTCATTCCGTTGCCGAGAGAGTGCTGCCAGAAATCGATGATGAGTTCGCCAGGGCCTTCGGGGTGACTGAAGGTGGTGTGCAAGCGCTGGTAAACGAAATCACCAGCAACATGGAGCGTGAACTGAAGGGACTGATCAAGTCAAAAATGAAGAGCCAGGTTTTCGATGGCCTGCTCAGGCAGAACCCGCTCGAGGTACCGAACAGCCTGGTAGAATCTGAAATAAAGGAATTGCAGAAGCAGGAAGGCAACAGGCGGCTGGACGCCGCTGCGCTTCAGGGTAGTGCCGAGAGGCGTTTAAAACTTGGGGTTATTGTTTCTGAAATAGCCAAACAAAACCAGATACAACTTGATCCTGATCGTGTCCGGGAACTGATTGAAACCATCGCTGCCTCCTACGAGAAACCCGAGGAGGTTGTTCAGTGGTACTATGGCAACCAGGAAATGCTTTCCGGTGTCCAGTCAGCCGTCATTGAAGAGCAGGTGGTCGAGTGGATCGTTGAACACAGTGGTATCGATGTAAAGGATGAAAAAACCACATTTTCCGCACTGGTTGATGAAGCCAAGCAATCTCAAGGATAACCCTGAAATGACCGATAGCAACCCTATGAATGGCGCGCATGATACCCAGGCATTGAATCTCGTACCGATTGTCGTCGAACAAACTGCCCGGGGTGAGCGTTCCTATGATATCTATTCACGCCTGCTCAAAGAGCGCGTCATCTTCATGGTTGGCCCGGTTGAAGATTACATGGCCAATGTCATCGTGGCGCAAATGCTGTTCCTCGAGTCGGAAAACCCGGACAAGGATATACACCTTTATATCAACTCGCCCGGTGGCTCGGTGACGGCTGGCCTGGCCATTTACGACACCATGCAGTTCATCAAGGCCGATGTCAGCACCATGTGTATCGGTCAGGCCGCCAGCATGGGGGCACTGTTGCTCGCCGGTGGTGCCAAGGACAAACGTTTCTGCCTGCCCCATTCACGCGTCATGATCCATCAACCGCTGGGTGGTTTTCAGGGTCAGGCAACCGATATTGATATCCATGCCAGGGAAATCCTGTTGATCAGGGAAAAACTCAACCTGATTTTATCCAGTCACACCGGCCAATCGCTGGACAAGATCAAGAACGACACCGATCGCGATAATTTCATGGGGGCCGAGGAAGCAAAGACCTATGGACTGATCGATGAGATCATAAACCAGCGAAATGACACCAGTGGCCCGAATATTATCTGAACGTTGCCGGGCTCCCGAATGTCATAATCTTTAGTTTCAGACAGTATTATTCCGGAAAGCTGTTGTTATCGCTGAAGTTTGTTGGCTGGGCAGCATGCTGAAGGAGTTGATTTATAATAACAAATAGTGATAAATATATACTTGTGTTGGAAACCGCTTGATAAACGTGAGATTTTTGTATGAGCAACGAACGAAACGGCAAAGGCGAAGAAGGTAAATTGCTCTACTGTTCCTTTTGCGGCAAAAGCCAGCACGAGGTACGTAAGCTGATAGCCGGACCCTCCGTGTTCGTTTGCGACGAATGCGTTGAACTCTGCAATGACATCATTCGCGAGGAGATGCAGGATAAAACCACCACGGGTGGCAATAAACTGCCGAAGCCGCAGGAAATCAACGACACGCTTAACGAATATGTCATTGGCCAGCACCGCGCAAAGCGCGTTCTGTCTGTTGCCGTCTATAACCACTACAAGCGCCTGGAAGCCCAGGGCAAGAAAGACGATGTAGAGCTTTCCAAGAGCAACATCCTGCTTATCGGACCAACCGGATCGGGCAAGACATTACTCGCGGAAACGCTCGCACGGTTGCTGGACGTGCCTTTTACCATTGCCGATGCAACCACACTCACGGAAGCAGGCTATGTGGGTGAAGACGTCGAGAACATCATACAAAAACTGCTGCAAAAATGTGATTACGATGTCGACAAGGCACAAACCGGCATTGTCTATATCGATGAGATCGACAAGATATCGAGAAAATCGGACAACCCCTCGATCACCCGTGATGTCTCCGGTGAGGGTGTTCAGCAGGCACTGCTCAAGTTGATCGAGGGAACGGTTGCATCCGTGCCGCCCCAGGGTGGACGTAAACATCCGCAGCAGGAATTTCTTCAGGTCGACACATCCAATATCCTGTTTGTCGTCGGTGGGGCCTTTGCCGGGCTGGACAAGATCATCCGCAGTCGTTCTGAAACCGGTGGAATCGGTTTTTCTGCCGAGATCAAGAGCAAGGATGAGGATATCAATCTTGGTGAGGTGCTCTACGATGTGGAGCCACAGGATCTGATCAAGTATGGACTGATTCCGGAGTTCGTCGGACGCCTTCCGGTCGTGGCAACGCTTGAAGAACTTGACGAGAGCGCGCTGGTGCAGATCCTGACCGAACCGAAAAATGCCCTCACCAAGCAATATGAAAAACTGTTTGACATGGAAGGCTGTGAGATCGAATTCAGGGATGATGCCTTACGTGCGGTTGCGCGCAAGGCGATGGAGAGAAAGACCGGTGCACGCGGACTGCGCACGATCCTGGAGCAGGTACTGCTTGATACGATGTACGATTTGCCCTCGCTTGAAAACGTCAGAAAAGTGGTCATTGATGAGAATGTTATTGTCGGTGACACCAAACCCTACATGATTTTTGACGCTCCGGATGCCATTGCAGCATCCGAGTAATACATTTACTTCATAATTACTAGCAAGTTAGCGCGCTAGTTGTCTTTTCCACTATTCTGGCATGGTCTTTGCTGCATAGTGGGTACCTGTCAAAATATGGTTGAAGTGTCGCATCCGGTCCCCATATTAAGAAACTCATGGAACCAGTTTCTTCATCAATCATTCAGATCGACGGGCAAGGCCCCGGGCGGGCGACTGCCGTGACAGGAATCTGGCAGATTGCGACGGAATAACCCGGACTCAACAGACTTAAATTCAGGAATGGATGGGCACTGATATGACAGATCAAGCCACAAACGCTTTACCGGTCTTGCCACTGCGGGATGTTGTTGTATATCCCCACATGGTGATCCCGCTTTTCGTCGGACGCGAGAAATCGATCAATGCGCTGGACACGGCCATGCAGGAAGACAAGAGAATCCTGCTGGTCGCCCAGAAAAATGCAGAAATTGATGATCCTTCTGTGGATGATATCCACGAGATAGGAACACTTTCCACGATCCTGCAGTTGCTGAAACTTCCCGACGGCACCGTCAAGGTACTCGTCGAGGGCGCCGAACGCGTTCGCGTCACCAGCTACGAGGATACCGATGCCTTCTTTACTGCACACGTTGAAGTGCTGTCGAATGATCATGACGAGGATGACAGGGAACTGGATGTCCTGACACGCTCGTTGCTGGCAATGTTTGACCAGTACGTCAAGTTGAACAAGAAAGTCCCCCCTGAAATCCTCACCTCATTGTCCGGCATCGAGGAGCCGGGACGACTGGCAGATACCATCGCAGCGCACATGTCGCTGAAGCTCGATGAGAAGCAGAAGATCCTCGAGATCGTCAGCAGCCACGCGCGTCTGGAACGCCTCATGGTCCTCATCGAGGGCGAGATCGATATCATGCAGATCGAGAAGCGTATTCGCGGGCGTGTCAAACAGCAGATGGAAAAGAGTCAGCGTGAGTACTACCTGAACGAACAGATGAAGGCCATCCAGAAGGAACTGGGTGACATGGACGACGTACCCAATGAACTGGAAGAACTGGAACAGAAAATAGAAAAGGCCGGCATGAGCAAGGAAGCCAAGGAAAAGGCCACTTCCGAGATGAACAAGCTGAAGATGATGTCGCCGATGTCGGCTGAGGCCACCGTCGTCAGGAACTATATCGACTGGCTGGTTGGTGTGCCGTGGAAGAAACGTTCCAAGATCCGTCATGACCTGGCAGCCGCGGAAGATGTTCTCGAGGAAGATCACTACGGACTGGAGAAGGTCAAGGAACGCATTCTCGAATACCTGGCGGTGCAGCAGCGCGTCAAGAAACTGAAGGGACCGATCCTCTGCCTGGTTGGGCCGCCCGGTGTCGGCAAGACCTCACTGGGGCGCTCGATCGCCCGCGCAACGGGCCGCAAGTTCACCCGCATGTCACTCGGTGGCGTGCGTGACGAAGCAGAAATACGCGGTCATCGTCGCACCTATATCGGTTCACTGCCCGGCAAGATCGTACAGAACCTGTCGAAGGTGGCGGTAAGAAATCCGCTGTTCCTGCTCGACGAGCTGGACAAGATGTCCATGGATTTCCGTGGCGACCCGTCCTCTGCATTGCTGGAGGTGCTGGACCCCGAGCAGAACTATACCTTCAATGACCATTACCTGGAGGTGGATTTCGACCTCTCAGATGTCATGTTTGTGGCCACGGCGAATACCCTCAACATACCCGGCCCGCTGCTCGATCGCATGGAGGTCATTCGCATACCGGGTTATACGGAAGACGAGAAAATCAACATCGCCATGCGTTACCTGCTGCCGAAGCAGATCGAAAGTAACGGCCTCGAGAGTGCCGAGATCTCGGTCAGCCAGAATGCCATTCGCGATATCGTGCGCTATTACACCCGCGAGGCGGGCGTACGCAACCTGGAACGTGAAATCTCCAAGATCTGCCGCAAGGTCGTCAAGGAACTGATCCTTCACGAGAAGGGCAAGAAGGTTTCAGTCACCCCGCGCAACCTTGAAAAATATCTGGGCGTTAAACGCTTCCGTTACGGACTTGCCGAGGACTATGACCAGGTCGGGCAGGTCACCGGTCTTGCATGGACCGAAGTCGGCGGTGAGCTGTTGACCATTGAATCGACCATCGTACCCGGCAAGGGCAAGATGATTCACACCGGCCAACTCGGCGATGTCATGCAGGAATCGATTCATGCGGCGACCACCGTGGTTCGTAGTCGTGCGACTGCGCTGGGTATCGATCCGGATTTCTACCAGAAATACGATATCCACGTTCACGTACCGGAAGGCGCCACGCCCAAGGATGGCCCCAGTGCCGGTGTCGGCATGTGTACCGCGCTGGTCTCTGCACTGACCGATATCCCGGTCAGGTCGGATGTCGCCATGACGGGCGAGATCACCCTGCGTGGCGAAGTGTTGCCGATTGGCGGCTTGAAGGAAAAGCTGCTTGCCGCACATCGGGGCGGGATATCTATCGTTTTGATTCCTGAGGAAAATCGTAAGGACCTTGCGGAAATTCCAAAGAACGTCAAGGATAAACTGGATATTCGGCCGGTGCGCTGGATTGACCAGGTGCTTGAGGTGGCACTGCAACATCGTCCCACACCACTGGATGAACCGGATGGCAAGGAAGCCTGCCAAAAGTAAAGGCAAGGCCAAGGACAAGCCGCTGAGAGCCCACTAGATCCGGCTGCATCTTTCTTGAACCCGCCGCCAGTCGTTTTCAAAATTCGGCTGTCGGCGGGTTTTTTGCTGGGAATAACTGTGTTTTAATACGCCCTGCTTGAATACGGGGGCAACCCGGATAGCTACTCAGGGTGGAGATGCATTGATAGAGTAGTGGTTTTTCCAAATGATTAATAATCGAGGATGTCGAAATTATGAATAAATCTGAACTGATTGACGCTGTAGCCAGTGAGGCTGACCTTTCAAAGGCCGATGCAACACGTGCAACCGATGCCGTTCTGGACAGCATCATTGCAACACTGGGCAAGGGCGATCAGGTGAACCTGGTAGGCTTCGGTACATTCAATGTACGTGAGCGTGCCGCCAGAACCGGTCGTAATCCACAAACAGGCGAAACCATTCAGATCAAGGCATCCAAATCACCGGGATTCAAGGCTGGCAAAGCCTTCAAGGATGCCGTAAACTAGCGCGCCTTCGGGTGCTTAGCTCAGCTGGGAGAGCGTCGCCCTTACAAGGCGAATGTCGGGGGTTCGATCCCCTCAGCACCCACCAAGGAACTAGGAGTGGTAGTTCAGCTGGTTAGAATACCGGCCTGTCACGCCGGGGGTCGCGGGTTCGAGTCCCGTCCACTCCGCCATATTGGCTAACAGAAGGGCACCTTTTAACAGGTGCCCTTTCTTTGTTAACCAGACACTGACACCGCACAGCCTGATGCATTGCTAGGGCTATTTCCCGAGAGACTGATCATGTTACTGGCAATACGAGAACGTATTATGGGTGTTGTAGGATGGATCATCCTCGGCATCCTGTTTGTTGCATTCGCATTCTTTGGACTCAATTCCTACCTGCAGAGCAGTGCAGAGAACTATGCTGCTGCCGTCAATGACGAGGAAATTACACTGGCGCGTCATCAGCGAGCCTACCAGCAGTTGAGGACACGCATGACGGACATGCTCGGAGAAAATTTTGATCCGGCACTACTGAACGAGGATCTCATCAAGGCAAACGCGCTGCAGACACTGATCAACGAGGAACTGGTATTACAGGCCGCTGAAGCGGAAGGCTTTGCAGCAAGCAATCAACTGGTTGCCGCAGAGATCAATGCAATCGATGCGTTCAAGGAAGGCGGCGTTTTTTCAAAGAAAACCTATGAACGCGTGCTCGGCTACCAGGGCATACGCCCACCTCAATTCGAACACAACCTGAAGCAGGATATCATTGCCAACCAGTACCGGGATGCTATCAGGTTTACTGCGGCTGCAACGAAGGCGGAGCTTGACCAGGGCTACAGGCTGGAAGGTCAGCAACGCCAGTTCAGTTATATTCTCCTGCCACTGCAATCATTCAGCGAGTCACTGGAAGTCACGGAACAGGAGATCGAAGACTATTATGCCGGTCATCACGAGGCCTTCATGACACCGGAACAGGTCCGGCTGCAGTATCTGGAACTTGATGCTGCAACCCTGGATCCGGGTATTGAGATTGACGAGCAGGCACTTGAGGATCTCTACAAAGAACAGTCAGCGAAGTACGTCACACCGGAAGAGCGGCATGCACGACACATATTAGTTGCCGTGCTGCCAGATGCCACAGAAGAGGCAACAGCGGCGGCACTGGAGAAATCGCAGGGTATCGTAGCCCGGCTGGACGCCGGTGAATCATTCGAGGATCTGGCGAAAGAATTATCGGATGACCCCGGATCGGCCGCCAGCGGCGGTGACCTTGGTTTTTTCGGCCGTGGCATGATGACCCCGGAATTCGAAAATGCCGTGTTTTCATTGCAGCAGGGCGAGCGCAGCCTGCCGGTAAAGTCAGCCTTCGGCTACCACATCATCGAACTGCTGGATATCAAGCCGGAAGTCGCCATGCCGCTGGACGATGTTCGTGATGAACTCGAAAGCCAGCTGCTTGCCGAGGAACGCAATAACCTGTTCTACGAACAATCTGAAATACTGTCCAGTCTCGCGTTTGAACAGCCTGACAGCCTTCAGGGAGTAGCCGATGAGTTGCAGCTGGAACTCAAGGAGTCCGACTGGTTCGGCAAACAGGGCGGCACCGGCATTGCGGAAAATGCCGTCATCGTTGAAGCCGCTTTCAGCGAGGATGTACTGCTCAATGGTAACAACAGTGAAGCCCTGGAGATCGCACCGGACCGTATTGTCGCGATGCGTGTACTGGAGCATAAAGAAGCCTCGCCGCAGCCCCTTGAACAGGTCAGGGATGATGTTGAACAACTGCTCCTCGACCAGAAGGCACGCGAACGGGCGGCCGCCAGGGGCAAGGAACTACTGGCCGGGCTGAACGCGGGCGAGACCACGCTGGATGATATCGCGACAGCTGAAAAGCTGACCGCAGACAGGACCGAGCTGATACTGCGCAACGCCGCGGAGCCTGCAGCGGAAATCGTCACTGCCGCCTTTTCACTCAAGGCACCGGGTGAGGGCGAGACAGTCTACGGTGGCCATGCAACACGCAGCGGCGATTACGCCATTATTGCGCTTGAGCAAGTCAAGCAGGGTAACGTATCGGATCTGCCCGAGGCGGCGCGCAAGCAGGCCTGGCGTGGTTTGAACCGCCTCCAGGGAGAGGCTGAAATGGCCGCGGTGATGGCTGTCCTCAGGGGCCAGGCTGATATACGAATACCGCCACCCTCTGACCAGTAACACCTAGCGGCCGTGTCAATCGCCAGCAAACTGCTACAGCTGAAGCTGCATTGGCAGATTCTGATCGCGCTGCTGCTGGCTGTCATTGCCGGCAAGATATCGGGTGTGGAAGGCGCAATCTTCACGATCCGTTTTTTTGACATCTATACCTTTCTGGGCACGATTTTCATGAATGCCCTGAAAATGCTGATCGTCCCGCTGGTATTCTCCTCCATCATTACCGGCATCGCCGGTATCGGCGATAGCGGTGCCATGGGCCGGCTTGGCGCCAAGACCCTGCTGTACTATCTCGTTACCAGTCTGTTGGCCATCACCCTTGGACTGCTACTGGTGAACGTCGTGTCGCCGGGAATCGTCGACGGCGAACCCGCCAGCGAGGTGGTTGCGCTATCGGAGGAATCCACGGCCGATATTGCCAGTCGTGTCGAGGGACGCGGAGCCGGTGATGTGGTGGATATCTTCATTCGCATGGTGCCAACCAATGTGATTGCCGCTGCGGCAGAGGGCCGGATGCTGGGGCTGATTTTCTTCAGCCTGCTATTCGGCTATTTCATGACACGTGTTGCCGGTCCCCCGGGACAAGTGCTGAAAGATTTCTGGCAAGGGGTCTTCGAGGTGATGATGAAGATCACTGACTGGGTGATGAAATTTGCACCCATCGGCGTATTCGCGCTGGTGGCCAAGGTGGTTGCCACAACCGGATTTTCGGCCTTTGAACCGTTAATGGCGTTCTTCTTCACGGTACTCGGCGCGCTCGCCATCCACCTGTTGCTGATACTGCCGTTGCTGCTGCGCTTCGTTGGCGGTGTCAGTCCTCTGCTCCACTTCAAGGCGATGTCGCCGGCCCTGCTGATGGCCTTCTCGACCGCTTCCTCATCGGCCACCCTGCCGGTGACCATGGAATGCGTGGAGAAACGAGCAGGGGTGTCGAATCAGACGACCAGCTTTGTATTGCCGCTGGGTGCGACTGTCAATATGGATGGAACCGCCCTGTATGAATGTGTTGCGGCGATGTTCATCGCCCAGGCCTACGGTCTCGAGCTCAGCTTCGCAACACAGTTCACGGTCGTGCTGGTGGCCTTGTTGACGTCGATTGGTGTCGCGGGTATTCCGGCAGCCAGCCTGGTGGCCATCACCATCATCCTCACCACCATCGGTCTGCCACTGGAGGCCGTGGGCCTGATCCTGGCGGTCGACCGCGTGCTGGACATGTGCCGCACCAGCGTCAATGTGTTCAGTGACTCCTGCGGTGCCGTGTTGATCGGACGCCTCGAGGGTGAAACCGGCATCCTCACGAAAACGCCGGCGTAGTCTCCCTGGCTAGCCAAGCGGCGGCATACCCACCGTGCTATAGCCTCCGTCCACGTAGGTAATCTCACCGGTAATACCCGAGGCAAGATCGGAACACAGAAAGGCCGCGGCATTACCGACGTCTTCAATTGTTACATTGCGCTTTAGCGGCGCCGTGTTCGCAAAGACATCCAGCATCTTGCGGAAATTGCTGATGCCGGCTGCAGCCAGTGTCCTGATCGGGCCAGCGGAGATGCCGTTCACCCTGATGCCTTCAGCACCGAGACTCTGTGCAAGGTAGCGCACATTCGCCTCCAGACTCGCCTTGGCTACCCCCATGACGTTGTAGTTGGGTATCGTCTTTACCGCGCCGAGGTAGCTCATGGTCAACAGGGCGCCGTTACGTCCCTTCATCAGTGGATGGCCGGCCCTGGCCAGTGCGGCAAAACTGTAGGAACTGATGTCGTGCGCAACGCGGAACCCCTCGCGGGTGACGCAGTCGAGATAATCGCCCGCAAGCTGATCGGCCGGCGCAAAGGCCACGGAATGCACAATAATATCCAGCCCGTCCCAGTGCCTGCCCAGTTCCGTGAACAGTTGCTCGATTTGCTCATCACTGCTGACATCGCAGGGGAGTACGATTTCAGAACCACATTCAGCGGCCATCTTCGAGACTCGTTCACCGAGTTTCTCACTGGGGTAGCTGAAGGCAAGCTCGGCCCCTTCACGCAACATCGCCTGGGCAACACCCCAGGCTATCGATCGATTACTAGCCAGCCCGACAATAAGGGCACGTTTTCCGTTGAGGAATCCCATATCAGCACCTTGATTTCATAAAGAAGAGGGTTTCGTGGTTACCGTGCGCAACATCTGACGGCAACCGTGTCGCTACGGTACCGGAAAATGGTGGCAACGTGAAGTGCTTTAAAGTTATGAATCCCGGCACGACGGCCCTTATAATGCCCCGCTATGTCAATCCTTCGTGCCCGGCTCATCACGGCCAGTCTGATTTCTCCAGCGGGAAAAGCGGGACTGTTTATCACCCTGGTGAGTGCCTGGCTGCTTGCCTGCGACGGCCAGCCATGGAACCGCCCGTATCCTGCCGCCAGTGCGCGTGACAATATTTTCTACTCACTGTTCCAGGAACGCCCCAAACATCTTGATCCGGCACAGTCGTACAGTTCCAATGAAGCCACCTTTACCGGGCAGATCTATGAACCACCGCTTCAGTACCATTACCTGAAACGTCCCTATGAGCTGATTCCGCTGACGGCCACGGCAGTGCCGGTAGCCACCTACCTGGATGCCGATGGCCGGGCGCTGCCGGAGAACGCCAGCACCGATGACATCGCCCTGAGTATCTACGACATACACATCAAACCCGGCATCATGTACCAGCCTCACCCGGCCTTTGCCCGGGACAAACTGGGGGCGCTGCGCTATCACTAACTCGGTGCCGATGCATCTATCTGCTATCCATGTGCTGGGTGATTTCAGGCACAGCGGTACACGAGAATTGACAGCTGACGATTATGTCTACCAGATCAAACGGCTTGCGCACCCGCAACTGCATTCGCCGATATTTGGTCTGATGAGTGAATATATTGTTGGCCTCGAGACATATGCCGGCACACTGAAACGTGCCCGGGAGCAGGTTCACAGACGGAAAAGAGCAGGGTGTGTATCTCGACCTTACCGAGTATCCGCTGGAAGGTGCCGAGTTAATCGATCGCTATAGCTATCGCATCAAGATCCGCGGTAAATACCCGCAATTACTCTACTGGCTGGCCATGCCGTTTTTCGCCCCGGTACCCCAGGAGGCCGACCAGTTCTATTCCCAGCCGGGCATGAAGCAACGCAATATCACCCTGGACTGGTACCCGGTTGGCACCGGGCCCTATATGCTGACGATTAACAATCCCAATCGCCAGATGGTGATGGAGCGCAATCCGAATTTTCACGGTGAAAACTATCCGTCAGCGGGGGCAGCGGGGGACCGGGAGGCAGGTCTGCTGGATGATGCCGGTCAAGCCGTTGCCGTTTATCGACAAGGTCATCTTCAGTCTGGAGAAGGAAACCATCCCCTACTGGAACAAGTTTCTGCAAGGCTATTATGACATCTCCGGCATATCCTCTGACAGTTTTGACCAGGCCATCAATATCGGCACTGGCGGCGAGGTGGCACTCACCGACGGCATGCTCGAGCAAGGTATCGAGCTAAACACCGCTGTCTCCACATCCATCTTCTATACCGGTTTCAATATGCAGGACCCGGTTGTCGGGGGCGATTCCGAGGCCGCGAGAAAACTCCGCCAGGCGATTTCCATTGCCATTGATTTCGAGGAATATATCTCGATCTTTCTGAATGGTCGCGGCATACCGGCACAGGGCGCTATTCCGCCCGGCATCTTTGGTTACCAGCAGGGTGCAAGCGGCATTAACACCCATGTCTACAAGCTGACCGAACAGGGTCCGGTACGACAGCCCATAGAAGAAGCACGCAAGCTGCTTGCCGAGGCGGGCTATCCGGAAGGCCGCGATATCAGGACTGGCAAACCGCTGGTGCTGCACTTCGATACGGCGGCAGACCGGCCCGGATGCCAAGGCCCAGCTCGACTGGCTGATGAAGCAGTTTGAAAAGCTCAATATCCAGCTGGTCATCCGCGGCACCGACTACAACCGTTTTCAGGAAAAAATGCTCAAGGGCACAGCGCAGATCTTCCAATGGGGCTGGAATGCCGATTACCCGGATCCGGAAAATTTCCTGTTTCTTGCTGTATGGCCCGAACAGCAAGGTTGAACTAATGGCGAAAATGCCGCCAACTACCGCAACAATGAATTTGACCGCCTCTTTGAGCAGCATGAAAAACATGGACAACAGCCCGGAGCGCCAGTCGATTATTGACAAGATGATGGAGATTGCACGCCGGGATGCACCCTGGGCATGGGGCCTCTTTCCAAAACAGTTTTCCCTGCACCACAGCTGGGTGAAAAATTCGAAACCCAACCTGATGGCCAACAACACGCTGAAATACCAGCGCATCGATCCGGAGCTGCGCACAGAGTTGCAGAAGCAGTGGAATCGCCCGGTGCGTCTGGCCACTTTATGCCATCGCGATCATAGCTGGTATTGATCCTGTTGCCGGCGTTTATCGGTTTCCGGCGCAGCAGCGCCGCGCGGCGTACCAGGACAAGCGCTGATGTTTGCCTACATCATCCGGCGTCTTGCTCTATGCCATCCCGATCCTGATCGGCGTTAACCTGCTGACCTTCTACCTGTTCTTCGTGGTCAATTCACCGGATGACATGGCACGCATGCATCTGGGCATGAAACGGGTAACGCCGGAGGCCATCGAGAACTGGAAGGCCAGCCATGGCTATGACAAACCCTTGCTGATAAACAGCGATGCAGCGGCGCTCCACAAGGTGACCGACACGATTTTCTTCGAAAAGTCACTGAAGCTGTTTGTGTTTGATTTCGGCTATTCGGATGATGGCAGGGACATCAGTTTCGATATCGGCCAGCGCATGCTGCCGAGTCTCGCCATCGCCATCCCGTCGCTGATTATCGGTCTGCTGGTGAATATCACCTTTGCCCTGTTGATGGCCTTTTTCCGGGGGACCTATGTCGATTTTTCCGGTGTCATTCTATGCGTGGTGCTGATGTCGATCTCGGCGATGTTCTACATCATCGGCGGCCAGTTCCTGCTGGCAAAATATTTCGTCTGATGCCGATTTCAGGTTTTGACAGCGGGCTGGATGCACTCAAGTTTATCGTGCTGCCGGTCGTTATCGGCGTGGTCAGCGGCATCGGCTCCGGGTCACGCTGGTACCGGACATTTTTCCTGGAAGAGGCCGGCAAGGACTATGTGCGAACGGCACGTGCCAAGGGACTGGCGGAGTCACTGGTACTGTTTCGGCATATCCTGCGAAATGCGTTGATCCCCATCGTCACCGGTGTCGTTGTGCCTGCTGCCCCTGCTGTTCATGGGCAGCCTGCTGCTGGAATCGTTTTTTGCCATTCCGGGGCTGGGCAGTTATACCATTGACGCCATTCAGCAACCAGGACTTTGCCATTGTGCGGGTCATGGTCTTTCTCGGCTCGGTGCTCTACATCATCGGCCTGATCCTGGTTGATATTGCCTATACCATGGTTGACCCGCGGATGCGCCTGACATGATAAGCCGGTGCTGCTCTGGACCGATGCGCTGATCTTCCTGCTCAGCGTCGTGGTGGTCATCTTTTCATCTTACGCGCGCAACAAGCCGCATATCCGCGCATCCCTGGAAGCGGGTATTCTCGGGGAGTATAGCTGCAGCATCCGTTATGGTGCTGCTGGCATTTGTTGCTGGTCGGCCTGCTGGATTCGCTGCATTTTCGTTTGCCGCTGGACAGAAATGGCAATAATGGCGAGATTCATTATGCCGGCGAAGTACTGAGTGTGCTGGATGTGCTGTTGGTCCCGTCAGCGCACGCAGGTGGAAAAAACCTACTCGGCGCCGTTTGCCACCCACCTGTTCACCAAGGAGACGATTGAACGGGAAGACGGCAGCAAGGTGCGTGACTATCCACGTCTGCTATACGGCGGCGGCATTTGCCTGCCGCGAGCGAGCGGCAGGGCCCGTGACATCCTGCAGCGCAGCCTGCTGGCGCTTGCCGAAACACTGCTGGCAGGTGCCTTAATGCTCTATACCATCGCCCTGTTGTTGGGGCGACGCAGCGGTCGCAGTAGCCGCAGAATGCTGCAGCGCATTATGGCAGGCGATACCGTGCTGCCGTGGCGCACCATCATCGCCACCGGCACCTTGCTGCTGTTGCTGGTGTTTCTTGCCGTCAACCTTGCCAGTGCCTACCATGTGCTCGGCACCGACAAGGTAGGCCAGGATGTCTTTTACCAGTCGTTAAAGAGTATCCGCACCGGGCTGCTCATCGGCACCCTGACCACACTGATCATGCTGCCGTTTGCGGTCTTCATGGGTATCGTGGCCGGCTATGCGCGTGGCTGGATAGATGATGTGGTGCAGTATATCTACACCACCCTGAATTCCATTCCGGGCGTGTTGCTGATCGCCGCCTCTATCCTGATGCTGCAGGTATACATCGCCAATCATCCCGAATACTTCGAAACGACCGTGGAAAGAGCAGATATACGCCTGTTGTTTCTGTGTATTATTCTCGGCATCACCAGCTGGACGGGACTCTGCCGGCTGTTGCGCGGTGAAACGCTAAAATTGCGCGAGGCCGAGTATATCCAGGCGGCGGTCTCGTTTGGCGTGGCGCACGGCAAGATCATTACCCGTCATATCCTGCCCAATGTCATGCACGTGGTGCTGATCACCGTGGTGCTGGATTTCAGCGGGCTGGTACTGGCCGAGGCGGTGCTGTCCTACGTGGGCGTCGGCGTGGACCCGACCATGAACAGCTGGGGCAACATGATCAACAGTGCACGCCTGGAAATGGCACGTGAACCGGTGGTGTGGTGGTCGCTGTTCTCGGCCTTCCTGTTCATGTTCGTGCTGGTGCTGGCCGCCAATCTGTTCTCCGATGCCGTACGCGACGCCTTTGACCCGCATATGCGCGAACGCTGATTCACCCGGAAACCTGTTCATGACACAAACCCTGCTCACCCTCGATAACGTCAGCGTAGAACTCGGCCGCGGCGCTGCGGCGATACGACCGGTCGACAACGTCAGCCTTGAAATACGCAAGGGCGAAACCTATGCGCTGCTGGGAGAATCAGGCTGCGGCAAGTCGATGACAGCGCTGTCCATCCTGCGCCTGTTACCACAGCCCATCGGTCGCATCATGGCGGGGCATATCACCCTCGACGACCAGGACCTGACGTTATTACCCGAGTCCGGGATGCGTCGAATACGCGGGCGCCGTATCTCCATGATCTTCCAGGAACCGATGACATCGCTGAATCCGGTACTGACCATCGGCGACCAGATCGGCGAGGTATTGACCCAGCATCACGGCATGAAAGGCCGTGTTGCGCAGGAGCGGGTACTGGAACTGCTGGATGCCGTCGGTATTCCCGACGTCAGGCGCCGCTACAAGGAGTATCCACACCAGTTGTCCGGCGGCATGAAGCAGCGCGTCATGATCTCCATTGCCCTTGCCGGTGAACCGGACCTGCTGATCGCGGACGAGCCGACGACGGCGCTGGATGTCACCATCCAGGCGCAGGTACTGGAACTGCTGCAGCGACTGCAGCAGGAAACTCACATGGCCATCCTGCTCATTACCCATGATCTCGGCATCGTTGCGGGCATGGCTGACCGGGTAGCGGTGATGTATGCCGGGCAACTGGTGGAAGAGGCCAGTCGCGATCGCTTCTTTGGCAATGCCCGGCACCCGTACAGCCAGAAACTGTTCGAGTCGCTACCGGAAGTCCGCAAGCGGGAACATGCCCTGAACACCATTCGCGGCACGGTACCGACACTGGATCAGGTGTTCACCGGGTGTCGCTTCGTCGAGCGCTGCGAGCAGGCATGGGATCACTGTCAAACACAGGTGCCGGGATGGAACAGCGCGGAGCCCGGGCACTTTGCGCGTTGCCACCTGCTTGACACCTCAGTGGCAATACCGGCAGCCGTTGCACGCGATCAGGCGGCTAGCGCTATCGCGGCCGCCCATTCCAGCCGTGGCGAGAAGCTGCTGCAGATTACCGACCTGAAAGTCCATTTCCCGATACACAAGGGTGTTTTCAAGCGCGTCGCAGGCTATGTGTATGCCGTTGACGGTGTGTCGATGTCGATCCCCCAGGGCAGCACGCAGGCACTGGTCGGCGAATCCGGCTGCGGCAAAACAACGGTTGGCAAGGGCATCCTGCAGCTGATCCGGCCGACCGCGGGCAGCGTGCAATTCGAAGACATCGAATTGACGACACTCAAAGGCCGGCAACTGAGGCAACAGCGCTCGAACTTCCAGTTTATTTTTCAGGATCCGTACTCGTCAATGAACCCGCGCATGATGGTGGGCGACATCGTCGAGGAGGGCATGATTGCACAGGGTATCGGCAGCTCGAAACAACAGCGCCGTGCCCGTGTCGACGAACTGTTCAGCAGGGTGGGCCTGTCGCCGGAGCACACGCAGCGATATCCACACGAGTTCTCCGGCGGGCAGCGGCAGCGTATCTGTATTGCGCGCGCGCTGGCGGTTGATCCGCGCCTGGTCGTATGCGACGAGCCGACCAGTGCGCTGGACGTGTCGGTGCAGGCGCAGATACTGAACCTGCTGAAGGAACTGCAGAACACACTGGGGCTCTCCTACCTGTTCATCACCCATAACCTGTCCGTGGTGTCGTACCTGGCAGACCGTGTTGCCGTCATGTATCTCGGCAGAATCGTCGAAGAGGGGCCGGTTGCCGGGGTGCTGGAGACCCCTCTGCATCCCTATACCCGCGCGCTGCTGTCCGCCGTCCCGGTCATCGATCAGGACGCCGGGCGGGAAATTATCCGCCTCGAGGGCGATCTGCCGTCACCCTCCAGTCCGCCACAGGGCTGCCACTTCCACCCGCGCTGTCCCGAGGCGATGGAGGCGTGTCGCGCGCAATACCCGGGAGAAACCCGTCGCGGGGATCACAGCGTGCGCTGTTTTCTGCATCAATAGAGGTGGGAATCAGGCCCGGAAATGCTAGAATCCCGGTTTTGTATTTTCACCCATTCAGATAATTCAGCCAGCAGAGGCCCACAATGAGTATTCAGTCCTTCCATCCGCCTGTCCGCACCCTCATGGGACCCGGTCCCTCCGACGTCAATCCACGCATCCTGGAAGCCATGGGTCGCCCCACCATCGGCCACCTGGATCCGGTGTTCGTGTCCATGATGGAGGAGATGAAAGAGCTGCTGCGCTACGCCTTCCAGACAGACAATGCGCTCACCATGCCGGTCTCGGCACCGGGCTCGGCTGGTATGGAAATGTGCTTTGTTAACCTTGTGGAACCGGGTGACAAGGTGATTGTCTGCCAGAACGGCGTTTTCGGCGGCCGCATGAAGGAAAACGTGCAACGCTGTGGCGGCACCGCGGTGATGGTCGAGGATAGCTGGGGCGTGGCCGTCGATCCAGTCAAGGTTGAAGAGGCCCTGAAGGCCAACCCGGATGCCAAGATCCTTGCCTTCGTCCATGCCGAGACATCCACCGGCGCCATCTCCGATGCCAAGACACTCGCCGGGCTGGCCCACCAGCACGACTGCCTGGTGATTGCCGACACCGTGACGTCACTCGCCGGCTCGCCGTTGATGGTCGATGACTGGCAGCTTGATGCCGTCTATTCCGGCACCCAGAAATGCCTGTCCTGTGTCCCGGGCCTTTCGCCAGTCACCTTTAGCCAGCGTGCCGTTGACGTGATTACCAGCCGCAAGACCACCGTGCAGAGCTGGTTCCTTGACCTGAACCTGGTGCTCGGTTACTGGGGTGGTGGGGGGGGCAAGCGCACCTATCACCACACGGCACCGGTCAATACCCTGTACGGCCTGCACGAGGCGCTTGTCATCCTGCAGGAAGAGGGCATTGAAAACTCCTGGGCCCGGCATCAGAAGAACCACGATGCGCTGCGCACCGGCCTTGAAGCCATGGGTCTGAGCTTTGTTGTTCCTGAAGGCCAGCGCTTGCCGCAACTGAATGCCGTCTCGATTCCGGATGGCGTTGATGAAGCGGCTGTTCGCAGCGCGCTGCTGGGTGAATATAACCTGGAAATCGGCGCCGGCCTGGGTGCCATGGCCGGCAAGATCTGGCGCATTGGCCTGATGGGGTTTGCCAGCAACCAGACCAATGTACTGTTCTGTCTGGGTGCCCTGGATGCGGTATTAAGCAGCATGAAGGCACCGATTACATCCGGCGTGGCGGTCGAGGCCGCGCGGGCGGTTTACCGCTAGGGATTTTCCGCTCAATACGTCATGCCGGCGTATGCCGGCAGCCAGTGGATGAATTATTCTGGATTGTTGGCTTCGCCCACCCTGCGGGCCGCCCTTAGGGCGTTCAATGCGCTACACGCTTTTGTCCGGCCTTCGCCGGTATGACGTGGAGGGCACCGGTATGACGAGGAACGAACGAATAAGGTTCTCTAATCCTCAAACAACGACAGGTATTCGCCGTAACCCTGTGCCTGGAGTTCCGCTTTCGGTACAAATCGCAAGGATGCCGAGTTGATGCAGTAGCGCTGGCCGGTGGGTTCCGGCCCATCGTCAAACAGGTGTCCAAGGTGCGAACCGGCCATGCTGCTTTTGAGCTCCGTGCGTTTCATGAAAAAGCGGGTATCCGTGTGTGCGGATAATGCGGTGTCAGCAATCGGCCGGGTAAAGCTCGGCCAGCCGGTCCCGGATTTGAATTTGTCTGTCGAACTGAACAGCGGTTCGCCGGATATGACATCCACGTAGATACCTTCCGCCTTGTTGTCCCAGTATTCATTGCTGAATGGCCGCTCGGTGCCTTCTTCCCGGGTGACCTCGTACTGTATCGGTGTCAGTCGGCTGCGTAATACCTCCTCGCTCGGCATCACGAATTCGCCGTTCCAGGGTGCCGTTGCCACAGTGGCCGTGGGCGTGTGTTTATTCGAGCTGTTCTGCATCGCATCGGCTGCAATAGAGATGCCTGCGGTAGTCACGGCGGCGAGTGTCAGCACAGCAAACGTGGAGCGTATGGTATAGGTCTTCATAGGGGGCACCCTTGTCATGAATTCTGCATCACTTGCAGTACTATGACCCCGTCCGCCCGCTGCAGTTCACTGTGACACAGTTGAGCGGCGATAGTGCCTGGCACAATGCCGCAACCGGGACGGTTGGCAGCACCGGGAATACATTCAGGTCTCGAACGGGTACGGCAGGGTGCCGAGGGTAAAGTCCGGCCCCGCGGAGCTACCCAGGTGCAGGCGGGCTGTCTCGGTCGCGCTAATCTGGATCACGGCCAGTGCCGCCTGACCACCATCGGGATGCGGCTGCGCATCGACGAGTCGCCCGACGGCCTGTTGACTGTCTGCCCCGGTAAACAGGGCATCACCGGGAACTGCAGCTTCGTCAGTCTCGATGCGGCCAAGATACATGCGTCGCTTCAGTGTCCCGAGGTATTGCATTCGCGCGACAATTTCCTGCCCGGGGTAGCAGCCTTTCTTAAAGCTTACGCCGTTCACCAGTTGCAGGTTGGCCATTTGCGGCACAAACAATTCACTGGTTGCCGCGAATACTGACGGCAGCCCGGCCAGTATTTCCAGCAGCCGCCAGGCTGACTCACCCACCGGTGCAGCGTGCACGTTGAGGGAGTCCCACAGTTTACGCGCGGCTTCGTGAGCACTGATATAGGCCTCGAAACGTGGCTGCACACCGGGAACACGCAGCACAGTGATATCGCCACTGTGCGTCACCTGATCGTCCTCGCCAGGGACTGCGTTCATGACCTTGCCAAGTTCCTCGACCATCTGCTCACCGGAAATGCCGATACGCACGAAATTGTCACTGACATCCTCGAGCGTTACGTCTGCGCGCATGACATACATGCGCAGTCGCTGCATGACAGTTTCAGCCGTGTCCTCCGGTAATCTCAGGTACCAGGTTTCACCCTGTTTGAATACACGCATCAATCCCAGCATGCGACCCTTCGGGGTACAGTAGGCATTCAGCCCGCTGTGCGAGTCAGTGATCTGGCTGATATCGTTGCTGAGCTGGGATTGTAAAAACGCTGCTGTGTCAGCGCCATGGACAGCGATAACAGACAAATGACTGAGGTCTGAAAAGACCGGCCCGCCCAGAGCAACTTCCTGTTCCCGTTGCGGATTACCAAAGTGAATGACCTTGCCGGCCTCGAACTCGGCACCGGCATCGGTCAGGAATGCGCTCCAGTCAGTCTTCATTTCATCAGCCTCATGATGGCAACGCTACTGATTCTAGTCGAAGCCGCTGAGACTGTCAGCAGATAGTGATCCAGTGCATGGCTGGTGTTCCAACTTGCCGGGTGGTATAAATTGCCACTGCAAACAGAAAAGATACCATGCCCAATCAGCGAGCTGCGCCCGTCTTCCTCAATCTCTTCCGGATTCATTTTCCGGTGGGTGCCGTGACCTCGATAGCACACAGGATCTCCGGTGTGTTGATGTTCCTGAGCTTCCCGTTGCTGATATATCTGCTCGACATCTCGCTACAGGGCCCCGCCGGCTTTGAGCGGGCGCTGGACTACCTGCATACGGGCTGGCTGCGTGCCGCCTCTGTCATCATTGCCTGGTCACTGTTTCATCACCTGTTTTCCGGTATCCGCAATCTGTTGATTGATATCGACTGCGGCGTCAGCCTGCAGCAGGCACGCCGCAGCGCCTGGCTGGCCAATATCGCGGGTCTGGCAATGGCGCTGATCTGGTTGTGGTGGATTCTGTGAGCCGTCCCACCCATGGTCTGCGTGACTGGCTGCTGCAACGTTTCACCGCGGTCTACCTTGGTGGTTTCCTGGTTTACCTGATGGTGTCTTTTTATAGCCAGCCGCCACGTGATTATCAGCAATGGCATGACTGGATAACGCACCCGGCCATGTCGATTGCCAGTGCCGCCTTCATCCTTGCACTGCTGGTGCATGGCTGGGTCGGGATGCGGGATGTAGTACTCGACTACGTGCAAACCCTGCACTTGCGCCTGCTGGTGCTTTCACTGATTGCGCTGGTTTTCATTGGCTGCGGTCTGTGGGCGCTGCGGATCCTGTTAACGGGCACCGGCTAATCCTGTGGACATCCCGCGGCGACAGTTCGATACCCTCATTATCGGTGCCGGTGGTGGTGGCCTGCGTGCGGCATTGCAATTGTCCCAGGCCGACGCCCATGTGGCCGTGGTCTCCAAGGTCTTCCCAACCCGCTCGCACACCGTCGCCGCCCAGGGTGGCGTCAATGCAGCGCTTGCCAATGTCCGCCCGGACAACTGGCACTGGCACATGTTCGACACGGTGAAGGGCAGTGATTACCTGGGAGACCAGGACGCGATCGAATACATGTGTCGCGCTGCCCCGAAGGCCGTCTACGAGCTGGAGCATTTTGGCGTGCCGTTCTCACGGCTCGACAACGGCAGGATCTATCAACGCCAGTTTGGCGGTCAAAGCATGAACTTCGGGGGCGAACAGGCAGCCCGTACCTGTGCGGCAGCCGATCGCACCGGTCATGCCATCCTGCACTCCCTGTACCAGCAAAACATCCGTGCCAAGACGCATTTCTTCGATGAATATTTTGCGGTTGATCTGTTACACAATCCTGAAGGCAGCATTCTGGGTGCACTGGTACTGAATATCGCCAACGGTGAAAAGCTGGTCATCGAGGCCAAGACCACCTTGCTGGCCACCGGGGGTGCCGGGCAGATCTTCCGTACCAACACCAACGCCCTGATCAATACCGGTGATGGTATGGCGATGGCGCTGCGTGCCGGTATCCCGTTACAGGACATGGAATTCTTCCAGTTCCATCCCACCGGCATTGCCGGCAAGGGCATGCTGCTGAGTGAAGGCGCCCGCGGTGAAGGCGGCTACCTGATCAACAGTGAAGGCGAGCGCTTCATGGAGCGTTATGCACCGCATGCAAAGGACCTGGCCAGCCGTGATGTGGTCAGCCGGGCCATCGTCACAGAGATTCGCGAGGGACGCGGCTGTGGCCCGAACCGGGACCATGTGCTGCTGACACTGACACATCTGGATGCAGCTGTGATCCGCAAGCGGCTGCCGGCGATTCGCGACCTGGTGCTGACCTTTGCCAATGCGGACCTGTGTACCGAACCCGTACCGGTATTTCCCACTGCTCACTACACCATGGGCGGGATTCCGACCAACCGCTTTGGTGAAGTGGTCGCGCCGATTGAGCAGGGTCCGGAAGAAAGCATCCCGGGGCTGTACGCGGCCGGTGAATGTGCCTGTGTCTCGGTACACGGCGGCAATCGCCTCGGCGGCAACTCATTGCTCGACATCATTGTGTTTGGACGGGCTGCCGGCAACCACATCATCGAATACCTCGGTGAAAACCGCTATCACCAGCCACTGGCGGATGAATGCCTGGAACCGGCACTGCAAAGACTGGCACACTGGGAGCAGCAGGGTGACGGTGAATCGGTGGATGCCCTGCGCAAGGAATTGACCGCCACCATGGAAGAACACTGCGGCGTATTTCGTACCGCGGAGGTGCTCGACGAGGGTGTTGAAAAAATCCTCGCACTGCAACAACGCCTGCCGGATGTGCGTCTCAGGGATCACAGCCAGGTATTCAATACTGCACGCATCGAGGCGCTGGAACTTGAGAATCTGATGGAGGTCGCGATCGCGACCATGATGTCCGCGCAGCGGCGACAGGAGAGTCGCGGCGCACATTCACGCATCGATTTTCCGGAGCGGGATGATGTCAACTGGCTACGCCATAGTCTTTACCACAGGAGCACCCACACGGTTGACTACAAACCGGTGCGCATGAAACCGCTGACAGTGGAGACCTTTCCGCCGAAGCCGCGCAGTTACTGACGATATGCCATGAAATTTTCCATCTATCGATTCAACCCCGACAGCGACCCGTCACCGACCATGCAGTCGTTCGAACTGAATGATGAGGAACTCGACAGGGAGATGATGCTGCTGGATGCGCTGCTACTGCTCAAGGCGCAGGATGAAACACTGAGCTTCAGGCGCTCCTGCGGGGAGGGGGTCTGCGGTTCTGACGGTATGAACGTCAATGGCAGGAACTTGCTGGCATGCATTACGCCGCTGTTCAGCCTCAGGTCACCGGTTGTTATCAACCCGATGCCGGGGTTGCCGGTGATTCGCGACCTGGTCGTGGACATGGAACAGTTTTACCACCAGTACCGCGCCGTCAGGCCCTACCTGATCAACAAGGACCCGGAACCCGAGGTCGAACACCTGCAGTCGCCCGCGCAGCGTGACCAACTCGATGGTCTCTACGAATGTATTCTATGCGGCTGTTGCTCAACGGCCTGTCCCTCCTTCTGGTGGAACCCGGACAAGTTTCTCGGGCCTGCAGCGCTGCTGCAGTCGTGGCGTTTCCTGGCCGACAGCCGCGACCAGGCCACCGATGAACGGCTGGCCAGTCTGGATGGTCCCTTCAAATTATTTCGTTGCCATACCATCATGAACTGTGTTGAGGTGTGTCCCAAGGGATTGAGCCCGACGCGCGCGATCGGCCGCATCAAAGAGCTGATGGTGAAGCGTTCCATGTGATGGTGGCGGTGACCGTGAACGAGGCGACGGACATCAACCGTAACCGGCTGGCGTGGCAATGCCGGCGTGGCATGCGCGAACTCGATGTCATCCTCGGACGCTTTCTCGAGACCGGATTTGGCCGACTGGACGAGCAGGACCGGCTGCATTTCAGCAGGTTACTGGAATACCCTGACAGCGTCCTGCTGGAAATCCTGATGGGCCGCATGGCAGCCGCTGACAGGGATGTCGCACACATTGTCGACGCAATACGCAACACCCTTGCGCCTTGAGCCGGGCCCGTCACGGGCCATGGCTGTCTGGCTAACAGTGGTGCACCTCACCCCGTTGTTGCTGATACCGGCGCTGCAGTTATCCCCCTGGCTGAGCCTGCTGCTTGCATCCCTGGTGGTCTACAGCCTGATCGATTCATGGCGCAGGCAGGCATGGCGCAGCCATCCGCACGCTGTGCGCAGCATCGTCTGGATGGATGCGCGGCACTGCCAGCTAACGTTGACATCCGGGCAGCAACTCGACGTCGGGCTGGCGTCACAGGCCTTTATTTTGCCGTGGCTGGTGGTGTTGCATTTCAACACGCCGCAGCGACGCCTTCGTTACCTGCCGCTGTTCTCCGATATGCTGCAGGAAGATGTGTTTCGCCGCTTGCGGGTGCGTCTCAGGATGACAATAGACGAGGGGGCCGCATGAGCAGACTTGCGGCCTTGCTGCTGGCTGGCCTGCTGATGCTACTGGCCGCCTGCAGTCAACCGCAGGATGACGTCATCCGCTTTGGGCTGGCCAGTGCACCGGCCAATCTCGACCCCCGTTATGCCACCGATGCAACCTCGGCGCGCATTAATCGATTGCTCTATCAACGGCTGGTCGACTTTGACGAACAGGTTCGACCGGTACCGGCGCTGGCCCGCTGGGAGAGACTATCCGCAACGCATTACCGTTTTCATCTCAAGCCGGGGCGTGCCTACTTTCATGACGGCAAACCGCTCACTGCCCGCGATGTCGCGGCCACCTATCGCTCGGTCCTTGATCCGGACAAACCCTCGGCACATGCCGGTACACTGAAGCTGATCGAAACGATTAACGTGCTTGATGATGACACCCTGGACTTTATCCTCAACCGCGCCGACCCGTTGTTTCCGGGCTATCTGGTTATCGGTCTGCTGCCTGCTGACGGGATACAAAACAAGCACCCGTTTCATGAATCTCCGCTCGGTAGCGGGCCCTTTCGACTCCAGGCGTGGCCGCAGGCGGGGCAGTTGTCCCTGACCCGCATTGCCGACGGACAGGTCGTCGAATTCCAGACCATCGGCGACCCCACGGTCCGTGTACTGAAACTGCTGCGGGGTGAGATTGATCTCCTGCAAAATGATCTGCCTGCCGAACTGTTGACCTACCTCACCGACCAGCAAGCGATACAGGTAAACTATGACAGGGGCAGTAATTTCGCCTATATCGGCTTTAACCTCGATGACCCCGTTACCGGCAGGCTCACGATCCGCGAGGCGATTGCATCCGCCATCGACCGCGAGGCAATTATTGAGTACCTGCTGGGCGGTGCCGCCCGCCCCGCGGCGGCATTGTTACCGGCTGATCACTGGGCCGGCAACCCGGCACTCGGTGCGATCGAGTTCGACCCGGCGCGCTCGCGGGCACTGCTGGCTGCAGCTGGTTATACGGCCGAACAGCCGCTGCAGATCACCTACAAGACATCCACCGATCCGGTCCGTGTGCGCATCGCAACTGTCATACAACAGCAGCTGCATACTGTCGGTATCGATATAAAGCTGCAGAGTTTTGACTGGGGCACCTTTTACGGTGATATCAAGGCGGGACATTTCCAGTTGTACAGTCTTGCCTGGGTGGGCATCAAGACACCGGACATCTTCCGTTATGCCTTCCACAGCAGCTCTCTGCCACCGGAGGGTGCCAACCGAGGCCACCTGTCAGACCCGCAGGTCGATAGCTTCATCGAAACGGCAGAGCAGGGCACGACACTGGCAATGCAGGCGGAGGCCTACCGACAGGTGCAGGCGCGCTTGCTGCAGCAGTTGCCCTACATCCCGCTGTGGTATGAAGACCACGTGTTTGCGGCACGATCTGACATCAGTGGTTACCGGCTTTCCTACGACGGTAATTACGATGCCCTGAGCGGCATATCCAGGCGCCGGTAAGGACCTGACACGGTATAATCACCGTATGCACTCCGAATCCCGTCTCATCAAGGTCAGCATCGACGAGCAGCGCCTGCAACTACTGGAGTCCGGCCGTATTGTCATGGATGTCGCTGTCTCAACGGCAGCCAACGGGCCGGGCGAACGCATGCACAGCGAATGCACGCCACGTGGCTGGCACCGCATCCGCGCCCGTATCGGTGCCGGTGCTGTGGCCAACAGCGTATTTGTCGGGCGGCGAGCGACCGGCGAATGCTATACCCCCGAATTGAAACTGCGACACCCCAAACGCGACTGGATACTGACCCGCATTCTCTGGCTGTGTGGCATGGAACCCGGCAGGAACCGGTTCGGCGACCGCGATTCCATGCGCCGCTACATCTATATCCACGGCTGTCCTGAAGAGGATGCCATGGGTACCCCCTCATCACACGGCTGCATCAAGATGCGTAATGCTGAGATGATTGAACTGTTTGACCGGGTACCGGCAGGGACACGGGTATTGATACAGGAGGCGCCTTTGTAAGCTGTACTGTTTGTGACGGCCGTCATATAAAAACCGGCTGTCTTGATTTCTTTGTGATCCTTAATGTTCAGATAAGGATGCGCGCTCACAATAGCCGCAGTTATCAACTACAGGATCGCTTGAATGCCACAGTTAATCAGCAACATATTGCCAAGTCCGACATCCCCCCTCCAGGACTGTCTGCCTGATCGGTCGCCACAGCTGTCGCTGGCACTGATGGATCTGCTGCACCCCCGGCGCGCGCGTGCTGAGGCCTTTGTACAATCGGTCTTTATGCACGCCTACGGGGCACAACTGCAAACATTCTACCCACTGCTCATGAGTATCATGTTCCCCGGCGGGGATTATGCTGCTGTTGCAGGTGTTCGTCCGGCAGGCAGCAAGGCACTGTTTTCTGAACACTACCTTGATGAGCCCGTGGATCGCATTCTGGATGTAGAGCGTCACAAGATTGTTGAAATCGGTAATCTTGCACCGGCCAGCGCCGGGCAGGCCCGCTGGTTGATTTGCACGCTGACCGCGTTTCTCAGCGGCGCTGGATTTACCCATGTGGTATTTACTGCGGTACCGAAACTGAAGAATGCCTTTACACGCATGGGCCTGCCCCTGACAAAGCTTGCCGACGCCAGCGCAGAGCGCTTGCCAGCCGAGGAGGCTGTGATCTGGGGCTCCTACTATGAAAGCCGGCCGGTTGTTTACAGTGGTGATATCCGCATCGGTGCTCACGCCTTCAGCAAGGCAATCGGCGTTGATCAGGCACTGCGTGAACTCTCGACCAACGCCGGTGCAGTGGGCAAGGGCTTTGCGACGAACACCGGTGATTATTGCCTGTGAGCCGAATGCTGCAGTCGCTTGATAGGCACGCGGCCCGGCAGCCTGAAACGCCGGTCATTATTGGCAGTGCCTGCACCCTGAACTGGCAGCAATTGCACACCGGGGTCATGACACTTGCTATGCAATTGCCGGCTAGCCGTTGCCTGGGTGTGCTGATGGACAACGGACCCGCGTGGATCGTCACTGACCTGGCTGCCTTGCAGGCCGGTATCGTGAATGTGCCATTGCCGGTGTTCTTCAGTGACGAGCAGTTGCAGCATGCCGTCAGGGATGCCCGCATCGATGCCATCATCACAGACAAGCCGGAGCGGGTGACCAGGCTGTTTGCGGTACGCCAGCGCTTACGACTTGAGATTGCAGGCGGACAATACACCTGCCTGTCACTCTCTGGCAGTCCTGGCCCAGCGCTCTACGGTGATACCGTCAAGGTGACCTACACCTCGGGCACAACCGGTGAGCCACGCGGGGTATGCCTGTCACTGCGGGCCATGGAAACCGTTGCCGATGCACTGGCCACTGCGGCCGAGGCCAGCAGTAACGACCGTGCCCTGGTGCTGTTGCCTCTGTCTATCCTGCTGGAAAACATTGGATCGGTGTATGCGCCGGTTATCGCGGGGGCGGAAATACATGTTCCGGATCCTGCTGATACCGGCATCAGCGGTTCCAGCCGGGTTGATGGTGCAACCTTTGCACGCATGCTGCAGCGCATTCGTCCCACGACCCTGATTGTGCCACCGCAGCTGTTGAAATTGCTCGTTGCGCTGGCACGGGCAGCACAGCTGCCGGATTCATTCCGTTATATTGCCGTGGGTGGCGCCCCCACCGGCATGTCCCTGCTGGAAGCCGCCCGTGAACTGTGTTTGCCGGTGTACCAGGGTTACGGACTGTCCGAGGCCTGTTCTGTCGTCGCGGTCAATACTGCCAGGGCCAATCTTCCCGGTTCGGCAGGCAGGCCGCTGCCACATATGAAAGTCAGGATCAGCGAGCAGGGAGAGGTCATGCTTGCGAGCGAAACCTGCAGCCGGTACCTGCATGCAGATGCTGCAGACCCTGCGGCGGAACTGGCGACCGGTGACCTGGGTTATCTCGATGATGACGGTTACCTGTACATCACCGGTCGCTGCCGCGAACGCATTATTACTACCTACGGGCGCAATATCTCGCCGGAGTGGGTGGAGTCCGAGTTGCTGTCACATCCGGCCATTGCCCAGGCCGCACTGTTTGGCAATGAAACGAGCGGCCTGGTAGCGGTGCTGGTTGCAGCCGATAACGGGCCGCCGGATGACGTGCGCGCCCTGCTTGAGGAGGTGCTCACCGCTGTCAACGCACAACTGCCCGACTATGCGCGCGTGGAGCATTTCATTGTGGCTACAGATCCGTTTACAGCAGCCAATGGTGAACTGAGTAGCAGTGGCAGTCTGCGGCGTCGGGTGATTGAGGCACATTATGCCGCATGCATACAACAGTCAGAGGAGCAACATGAGCACATTTTTTGAACACTTGCAGGCAGACACCCGCGAAGCGCGTGAGCGCTTTATGCGCATCGAACAGTTGCAGCGCGGCAGTCGTGGCGACATTTCACTTGCGAGCTACCATGCCTACCTGGTGCAGGCCTATCACCATGTAAAACATACTGTACCGTTGTTGATGGCCTGTGGCAGCCGCCTGCCGGTGGAAAAGGAATGGTTGCGCGAGGCCATAGCCGAGTACATCAGGGAAGAAACAGGTCACCAGGAGTGGATACTCAACGATCTGCGCGCCTGTGGTGAAGACCCTGAACAGCACCGGTACGGCGTGCCAAATCCCGAGACAGAACTCATGGTGGCCTATGCCTACGACACTATTCAGCGTGGTAACCCGGTGGCTTTCTTCGGCATGGTGCTGGTGCTTGAAGGCACCAGCATCCAGCTGGCCACCCATGCAGCGCAGGCTATTCAGGATTCGCTGGACCTGCCTGCAACAGCCTTCAGTTATCTGAGTTCACACGGTTCCCTCGATATCGACCATATGGAATTTTTTACCACGTTGATGAACCGGCTGCAGGATGACACGGACAAGCGGGCGGTCATTCATATGGCCAACATGATGTACCGGCTCTACGGCGACGTGTTTCGCAGCATCCCCCTTGATTAGCCCTTTACCCATTAGTTGGAGAGAGATGAAAATGAAACGACTACAGTTACTTTTGCTACTGGCACTGGCCTGCATGTTTCCGGCGGTACACGCCGGTCTTGACACCGACCTGCTGCAGATACAGACGCAGTGGGCAGAAGCGAACTATGCAACCCCGAAAGGGCAACAGGAGCAGGCCTTCGACGCACTGGTGGCCGAGGCCCGGAAGCTGGCAGACCACTATCCTGACAGCGCCGAGCCCAAGGTCTGGCTGGCCATCGTGTTGAGTACGGACGCCGGTGTTACCGGCGGTCTGGGTGCGCTTGGCAAGGTTAAGGAGGCACGCCGGCTGCTTGAAGCAGCCCTGCAAATTGATGCAACCGTTCTGGACGGCTCGGCCTATACCTCGCTGGGCTCATTGTATTACCAGGTACCAGGCTGGCCGATCGGTTTTGGAGATGATGAAAAGGCAGAGTTGAACCTGAAGAAGGCGCTGGCCATCAACCCGGACGGCATTGATCCCAATTATTTCTATGGTGATTTTCTGCTGGAGCAAGACAACTATGCCGAGGCCATACGCTACCTGGAGAAGGCCGGTGCGGCTCAGCCACGTCCGGACCGGCCGCTGGCAGACCGCGGTCGCCAGCAGGAGATCAGAGCAAAACTTGCCCAGGCTCGCAGTCAGCAGTAAGCACCGGAGAACACTGATATGCGCGGAAAACGCATCATACTGACCGGTGCGGGTGGTGGCATCGGATCTCAGCTGGCCGGCATGCTGGCCCACCAGGATGCCGCCCTGTGCCTGACCGACGTCAATGCAGAAGCATTGCAGCAGTGTCAGGAATCCATCGCGAAACAGAACGTGCATACGGTTACTGCCGATATCTGCAACCCGGCTGACCGGCAGTTGGTAGTGGATGAGGCGCTGGCGCACCTCGGTGGCATCGACATCCTTATCAATGCGGCCGGTATCAATCCGTTCGGTGTCTATGCCGAGCAGGATGCTGCGCTCATACAACGAACCATCGAGATCAACACCATCAGTCCCATGCTGCTGGTCAGGGCGCTACTGCCCACCCTGCTGGCGCAAAACAGCGGCCAGATCGTCAATATCGGATCGACCTTTGGTAGTATCGGGTTTGCGTGGTTTTCGGCCTATTCTGCCAGCAAGTTCGCCATGCGGGGTTTTTCCCAGGCACTCAGACGCGAACTGGCAGACACAGGTATCGATGTCCAGTATATTGCCCCGCGTGCTGTCAAGACCGCGATCAATTCGCAGGCAGTCTATGATATGGCCGTCGCGGTCAAAATGAATATGGATGAACCGGACGAGGTCGCCCGCATGATTATCAGCAAGATACGCAAGCGTCAGAAAGAGTCCTATCTGGGCTTTCCGGAGTCGCTGTTTGTGCGCATCAATGCACTCTTCCCCGGTCTGGTTGACCGCGCCGTGATCGGTCAGAACCGGGTAGCACATCAGCATGCCAAAAAAGGCGGCTAATGCAGATACTCCTGGTCGAAGATGATCTGTCCCTCGCGGAGGGGCTGCAAACAGCACTGAAACGTCAAGGTTTCAGCGTCAATCATGTCGCAACCGGGAAGGCAGCGTTACTGGCCATCAAAGCTGAACAACCAGAAATCATCATTCTGGATCTGGGCCTGCCGGATATCGATGGTCTTGAGGTGCTGCGGCAACTGCGCAGCGGCGACAGCAAGTCACTGGTCATGGTACTGACGGCCCGTGATACCACCGCAGACAAGATCACGGGCCTGGACCGGGGTGCGGATGACTATCTCGGCAAGCCATTTGACACGCCTGAACTGCTGGCGCGACTGCGAGCCCTGGAACGGCGGGTCAGTACCGCGCAGACCGCTGATATCACCATCGGTCCGGTTACCCTGGACACCCTCAGCCACACGGCACGCGCCGGCGGGCGGGCTATCGACTTGCCAAGACGTGAGTTCATGTTGCTGAAGGCGTTGATGGAGCAACCGGGTCACATTCATTCCCGGCAAAGCCTTGAATCAAAGCTCTATGGCTGGGGCGAGGAACTGGTGAGCAATTCGATCGAGGTACATATCCACCATCTCAGGAAAAAGCTTCCTGAGGATTTCATCAAGACTATTCGCGGTCTCGGATATACGGTACGTGGTTCGTGAAATCGATCAGGAAATTCCTGGTCGTGGTACTGATGGCGACAATAACGCTGACCGTGTTTCTGTCGTCACTGCATGGCTACCGATCGAGCATGGCCGGGGTACAGCAATTGTTTGACTCGGAGCTGGCTGACCGGGCGCATTTGCTGGTTGCCGTTGTCGAAAAACGCGCCTTGCCCGGTACCGTGGTACAAGTCTCGGATCAATATGCGTTTCAGTTGTGGCAGGACGGTGAGCTTGTTCTGCGCTCAAACAATACCCCGGATACGGCCATTGCCGCTTTTGAGAACGGTTACCGGGACACCAATTTCGGTCAGCACCGCTGGCGCACCTATACATGGCATGATGCAGCCAAGGGCGGCCGCTGGGCCATTGCTGCAGAGCAACTTGCCGCACGCAATGAGCTGGCGGAGAACGTGATCCTGGCGTCGGTGTTTCCCGTGATCATGGCCTTGCCAGTCACCGGCCTGCTGATATGGTTTGTGGTGGGTTATGGTTTGTCACCCCTGCAACGACTGGCCGTTCACCTGCAGAACCGGCATGCCAATGATCTCGCACCCGTGTCCCTGGAACGACAACCGCTTGAGCTGATGCAGCTGGTTACATCGACCAACGAATTGTTGCAGCGCTTGCAGGCATCTTTCAACCGGGAAAAGCGTTTTGCCTCCGATGCTGCACACGAGCTGCGTACTCCGCTCAGCGCCCTGAAGGTGCATTTGCATAATATTGCACAGGAATTGCCGGCGGCAGACCATGAACTGCAGCAACTGGTAGCGGCAACCGCGCGCATGGAAAACCTCATCGAGCAGATTCTCAGTCTGTACCGTACTGCCCCGGACCAATACCTGGCGCGTTTCGACGAGCTCGATATCTACCAGCTTGTTCAGGACGTGATGGCCTCTGCGTACGATAAATTCGAGAACAAGAATATCCAGCTGGCGCTGCATGGCGACGAGACCCGCTTGGCGGGTGACCACTTTGCCCTGACGACGCTGGTGCAGAACCTGCTGGATAATGCCTGTAAATACACACCGCCGAATGGCCGTGTGCGGGTAACAGTCAGTGACGAAAAGGAAACTGTCACCCTGCAGTTTGAAGACTCGGGTCCGGGTATTCCCGAAGCACATCGGACACGTGTCTTCGACCGATTCTACCGGCTGGGGGGCGACCAGCATGAATCCGGTGTTATTGGCTGCGGCCTGGGTCTTGCTATTGTTAACCATATCGCCGATCTGCACGCTGCTACGGTACAGTTGGGCATCTCGGATTTTGGCAGCGGATTGCGGGTGACAGTGATTTTCCCGCGTCAGGCCCTGCCAGCCAACAACCACGTGATCGCTGATGCGACCTAGGAACCTGCCATGCAAATTATCATAAGGACAACGCTGCTATTGTTGCTATGGCTGGGTGGTATACGAGGGGTGCTTGCTGACAAACCGGTATTCGAGCTGGAGATCCGCGACCATCTTTTTATTCCAGAAGTGCTGGTAGTCCCGGCAAATACGCGGATCAAGTTGCTGGTCACAAATAACGATTCCTCGCCAGAGGAGTTCGAGAGTTATGAATTGAATCGGGAAAAGGTCATTATGGGAAATCGCCAGGCAGTCATTTTTATCGGGCCGCTGTTACCAGGTGAGTACCTATTCTTCGGTGAATTCCATCCGGAAACAGCACTGGGAAAGGTCATTGCAGAATGAGGGTAAGCGCATGCTGCTGACATCAGTCGTCATCGTCCTGCGGGAAGTACTGGAGGCCGCATTACTGATCAGTATTCTTTCTGCCCTGTCGGGGATAATGGGCATCTCGCGTCAGTGGCTGCTGTGGTCATTCAGCCTGGGGGTTGCCGGTGCTGTTGGCTATGGCCTTGGCATCGATACGATCTCTGGCCTGTTTGAGGGTACCGGACAGGAGATAAGCATTGCTGCCATGCAGTGCCTGATCTACTTGTTGCTGATGGTCTTTGCATTCCTGGCGGGGCGGTCTATCAGCGGTCGTGGTTCGCATGGAGCACTTACCGTCACCGTGATGACCGTTATCGTTGCGCTGGCAATAACCCGTGAAGGTTTTGAGGTGCTGGTCTACCTGTCCGGATTCGCAGGCGAGTGGCAACAGTCTCTGGCTATCCTGACAGGCACACTCATCGGTGCCGGCATCGGCATCAGTGCAGGCGCCCTGATCTATTACCTGTTCAGTAACATGAGTCGCCGTTTTACCTTGCTGTTCGGTCTGTGTCTGCTTTCGCTGGTCGCAGCCGGTATGATCTCCCAGGCAGCACTGTTGTTGATACAGGCAGACTGGCTGCCCGCTCAGCTACCGCTGTGGGATACCTCTGCCTGGCTGGCAGAGCAATCGCTCACAGGAACAATATTGTATGCACTCATCGGTTATGAGGCCACGCCGACTGCAATACAGGCCGCCTGTTATTTCGGTGGACTGCTGCTGTTGCTGGTGGTGGCAGTGATGAGCACCCGGTCACCGCAACATTTGCTTCGTGATAAACCAGTCTGATGCCCAATATAGCTGGAATAAAGCATGTTCTCTGGCTACTCGGAGCAGCGCTTTTCCTGAGCAGCAAGGTCGCAGCTGATGGCACGATTATCGACAAGGTCTATCACCCCTATGTGCAACCGCTGGAGCGGGAACTCGAGTTGCGCAGCAGTATCGAACACGACAGCGCAGAGGATGCCAGGGAAGTGCAGCTATATCGTCTGGGTTACGGGCAGTCACTCAATGATGACTGGTTTGCAGAGGTTTACCTTATTGGCCAGCAGGCGCATGGCTCGGCACTAGGGCTCGAGGCTTTTGAGCTTGAAGCGCTGTGGCAGCTGACAGAGCAGGGTGAATACTGGGCAGACTGGGGTGCGCTGTTTGAGTTTGAGAAGCAACGTTCCAGTAACAGCATGGAGTTTTCCGGTGCGCTGCTGATCGAAAAAGAATGGGGTCGCTGGGCGGGTACGGCCAATCTGTATGCACTCTATGAGTTTGGTGATGACATCGACAACGAGTTCGAGACGGCCCTGGCTGCGCAGTTGCGCTATCGCTTCAGGCGCTCGCTCGAACCCGCACTTGAGCTCTACAAGGGTGAGGATACCTTTGGTCTGGGGCCTGTTGTCACAGGTACTGTGCAGCTCGGTGAGCGACGCAAGCTGTACTGGGAGGCAGGCACCATCTTCGGACTGACCAGTGTAACGGCGGATCAGACTTTTAGATTATTGCTTGAATACGAGTTCTAGACTGGGGAACCGCTGGTGAATTCATCCTTCGCCATTCCGGTCTGTGCCGCAATGACGATTTATTCAGAGCGTATCTGGTTGCCTGCGTCTGGCAGGATTTCTCCCAGAAACTGCTGCAGCGCTTCCATATAGATGTCGTGACTGACATGATTGCCGTCATTATGTCCGCCGCTCAGCTCAAGAAACTGCTTCGGTTCGTTCGCCTGCGCGAACAGTCGCTCACCCTGGTCGTAGGGTACAATTTCGTCACCACGGCTATGAACCAGCAGCAGGGGTGAGGTAATGCGGACGACCTTTTCGAGGTTATTGTACCGGTAACGGGACAGTAAACGCACCGGCAGCCACGGGTAGATAGAAGTCGCCATGTCGGGCACGGATGTAAAGGCCGATTCCAGTATCACGCCGGCTGACGGATGCTGAGTGGCGAGCTCTGCAGCAACAGCCGCACCGAGCGATCGCCCGAAAATGATGACCTGCTGTGGCGCGATCCGGCGTTCATCGAGCAGATAATCCCAGGCGGCCTTCACATCTAAATAGGTACCGGTCTCACTCGGTTTGCCCTCGCTCTTTCCGAAGCCACGGTAATCGTATATCAGGACATTAAGCCCCAGGGAATTGAACTGCCTGATCGAATCGAGTCGGTGTGAAATATTACCGGCATTGCCATGACTGAAAAGCAGGGTGCCACGGGGCGAGGTTGCCGGCACGAACCAGGCATGCAGTCGCGTCCCATCCCCGGCAGTCAACTGCACGTTTTCAAAAGAGAGGCCGAACTCAGCAGGTGTCGCTTCGATAAGACGTGTGGGAAAGTCCGGGTAATACAACAGCCGCGATTGTGAAAAATAGAGGTACGTAGCAATACCACACCAGGAGATAAAGACGACCAGCAACAGGTACAGCAGGCTGTGCAGTGACATTTACATCAACCAGTCCAGCCCGGTGGTGCGCATGAATTTGAAAATCGACCGCTGATGACGGGTAGACCAGCCCTTCATCCCCTTGATGGCCATGACTTGTTTACGCATTTCCAGCCACTCCGGTGTGCCCCAGCGGTAGGAATCCGCCTTCAGGTCTTCGAAGATATCGATGAGTTCCTGCTGTACCGCATCGCTGCTGTAGAAAAAGCCCATTTCATTGTTAAACAGGCGCGAACGGTAATCAAAATTTGCCGTGCCGACAAACCCGGCGTTTTGCCCCATGAAAAACTTGGCGTGCAGCTTGCCGTAATGGGCAGAACCCTTGCCAAGTGAAGCCGCATCCAGCTTGCCGGTCTCGTAGATGAAGAGCTGCGGATTATTCACCTGTCGCTGCCACGCATCGCTGGCAACGACTGCAGCATTTAATTCGCCTGCCTTCAGGCTGGACAACCAGGCCGTTTCCAGTTCCGGGGTCAACAACAGGCGTGGTCCGACATCCATATCAATCATCGCCTGCGCCATGAAGTTATCGCTGGTGAGCACCGAGTTGGTGACAATCTCCACCTTGTTGTTCGGGTGATTGCTTAACCACTGATGCATTTCAGCGGCACCATCATAAATAACATTACCATCGGCATCATAATACTTGGCGATAAACAGGTAGGGCGAGACGATTCGCAAGGTGGCATCGTTGGGCAGGTCGTCCTCGTATTTCCCGAGCACGTACATGATGGAGTTCGGATTATTCTCGTAATTGCGCGCAACCTCTGTCACCACATTACGATTGGTCAGATTGGCAAGCTCGTGAGCCAGCAGGACATCGGCATCGTGGAAGCCACTGTTCATATAGTCCGGCATATCGATCATGGCACGCCTGACCGCCGGCAATGACTTTATGAACGCCAGGTCCTGTTGCGCGCGTTCGCGAACAGTCCGGAACGGGTCGCTGATCTCGCCAGGCTCTTCAGGATCGTCAAAGTAGACAGGTTGCAGCCGCTTGTTTCCCTTGTGCAGAAACAGCAGGCTGTAATAAATGGTGCTGTTGTCACCGACAGTGGGTTCAGCAAAGGTATCCGTCTCGCGTGACTTGAGGAGAATTTCCACATCGCGATAGGCACTGGGATCTTCCGAGCCGTCAGCCTTGATACCGTAGTATGACAGTGAAATATTGCGACCACCGGTCATGACGACTGCCTTGCTTGGGAAGGCCCCGTCAATGACCAGCAGCTTGTCATGGGAACGGCGATTCACCCAACTGGCCATACTGGTGATGGCATTAAAGATGACGACCTGCACACGAGCCCTGTATCCGGTTTCCTCGCCATTTACATTGCGAACATAACCGGCATCTTCTGCACAGGTTTCAAGTGCCATCAGGGGGGTGTGAGACGGATCGATCGAACCGATTGAATCCACCATGACACGCACATCCACGCCACGCCTGACCGCATTACACAGGGCCCCCAGTATGGCCTGCCCGACCACGTCGTAGGTGAAAATATAGTAGACCACATCGATCGTGTGCTGTGCATTCTCTATCATCCACAATTTCAGCGCCAGCGAGCGAACCGATTCTTCCTGTGAAGTGCCAATGATTTTTACTTCTTCCTGTTGTACCGGAATACTGGCCTGCTTACCCAGTTCGATCGGGTCTGCCTGCAGGTGCTTGTAACTGACCCAGGTCCTGGAATCGAGCAGCTGCCGGATGAATTCATCATTACCGGCATTGACACTCGCATCATCTATCAATTGCTCGGTCGAAACCAGGGGATAGACCTGCTCGCTTCCCGGTGTTGCGCATGCAGCCAGCAGTGAAACGATTAACAGCTGTAGAAAGAGTCTTGATAGTCGCATGGACAGGCTCCCTTCATTGTTGGTTGGCATTAGCAGTATTGAGTCGGCTGGCGTGCTGGTTGGTGCCTGCTTGAATCGCTTGCGGTTCTTCCCTGAGACCGATCTCTGCAACAATCGCCTTGTGGTCTGATAATACATCGGGCAGCACTTTATAGCTGATGAATTCCAGTGATTCCGATATCAGAATCCAGTCGAGACGTTTATTGCCTGACGGGTAGGTGCCCAGATCATCCGCCGCGGGGCGATAGCCTTGCAGTTTATTGTCATTGGCCAGCGCCCTGACCACCAGTTCGTCGGCCAGCCAGTCACTGTTAAAATCGCCAAGAATGATGATCGGCTGGTCACGCCCCTCAAGCACCTTTGTCATTTCGCGAATCTGACTCTCCCTGACCTGTTTGCGTGAAAAGTCCAGGTGCACGGATACGATATCAAGCAAAACCGGAGGCTGGTCCTGTCCGTGCGGCTGCCACACAATCTGCGCCAGGGTGAAACCCTTGTTCAGGGTGGGTGGTGAAGGCTGAAAGGTATAGTTGAGGGTCTCGGTGAAACCGGCTTGCGAGAGGATCGCAGTGCCGTAATGAAACAGCCAGCTACGCGCATGTGTCGTGTGTATGACAGCCGGATAATTTGCCTGCTCGGCCAGCACTGCAATGTGATCAAATTGTCCACTCCACAGGGAGGGGGCATCGGCCTCCTGCAAGGCAACAATCGCGGCACCGCTGTGACTAAGCACCCCCGCAATCTCATGCAGGTTCTTTCTGATCGTGGTGCCGCGCTGAAACAGCTGGTTGACCCCGTCTTTGCGGCCGTGTGCAATGTTGAGGCTCATGACCTTCAACGTCTCCGCGGTATAGGCAATCTGTGACGACTGTGGCTGGATTACCGTGGTGCCGGTAGCCGGCACTTCCGAGCAACCGGACTGCATGAGCACTAAACAACATGCGCCAATCCAGCCAGGTAACTTGCCGGCGACTGCCTGACGATCGATTCTCTTCATAGGTTTCCACCCGTATATTTATCTGCCTGGCAACAGACCAGCAAACATGATGACCGCTTACCCGTGCATATGGCCGAATTGTGGGCCACATAACGCCCGATCATACGTATAATCAGCCGATGCTGGCCTTTATTCTGCAGCGCCTGCTGGGCGCACTTCTGGTAATCCTCGGCGTCGTCAGTATTGTATTCCTGTTAATACACATGATACCCGGTGATCCGGTCGAGATCATGCTGGGGGAATCGGCATCCACCGCAGACAGGGAAGCGCTGCGCATTTCGCTGGGGCTGCACCTGCCGATCGGCGTGCAGTTTCAGAACTACCTCTACGGCCTGTTACAGCTGGATCTGGGTAACTCCATTCACCTGCGGCGACCGGTTGCGGATCTGTTGCTGGAACGCCTGCCGGCGACCGGCCTGCTGGCACTGGCAACCCTGCTCATCACCCTGTCGCTGGCACTGCCGCTCGGTGTGATTGCCGCGATGCGCCGCAACAGCTGGTGGGATACCGGGGCAATGAGTTTATCCATGCTGGGTATATCGATACCCAATTTCTGGCTTGGTCCACTGCTGATACTGGTGTTTTCACTGTGGCTGGGCTGGTTCCCGATCAGTGGTCGCAGCGGCGTCTCATCGGTGATCCTGCCGGCGCTGACACTGGCGACCGGACTGATTGCCGTGCTGTCGCGCATGGTGCGCAGCAGTATGCTGGAAGTGCTGGGCGAGGATTACATGCGTACGGCCAGGGCCAAGGGCATGCCGCCGGGCAGGGTGATCCTGCATCATGGATTGCGTAACGCCTTACTGCCGGTGATCACCTTGCTGGGCTTGCAGCTGGGTGCCTTGCTTGCCGGGGCCGTGATCACGGAAACCGTGTTTTCCTGGCCCGGCATCGGCCTGCTGACCATCGAATCGATTCAGTCACGTGATTATCCACTGGTGCAGGCCTGTGTCCTGCTCATCAGCGTCACCTACGTGCTGGTGAACCTGCTGACCGACCTGGCGTATGCCTGGATAGATCCGCGAATCCGCCTCGGGAGCGGACACTGATGCGCAACCTGCTGTCCGGCACCGTACCTGTCGCAGTGCTGATTCTGTGGGCGGTGCTGTCGATCAGCGCACATACTCTGCCGTTGCAACCCGATGTGATTCAACTGCAGCAGATCCTGGTAGCACCGGCAGACGGTGCCTGGCTCGGTTATGATGATCTTGGTCGGGATATCCTTGATCGCCTGATTGTGGGCGCGCGCACCTCTTTCCTGGTCGCTGCCTGGGTGGTCAGCCTGTCCCTGCTGCTGGGCACACTGCTGGGCACGGCCAGTGCCTATCACGGTGGCTGGTGGGATCGCACGACGATACTGGTGGTGGACGTGTTCATGGCATTTCCCGGCATCCTGCTGGCAATCGCCCTGGCTGGCCTGCTGGGACCGGGGATTGACAATGTGGTGATTGCACTCACCACCGTTGGCTGGGTAGGCTATGCACGCTTGTCAAGGGCGCAGGTGCTGTCATTGAAGCAGCGCGAACATGTTCAGGCCGCCGAGGCGCTGGGTAACAGCAAATGGCGTATTATGCGTAAACATTTGCTGCCGCTGATGGCGGCACCGCTGATTATCGAGGCGACGTTCGGTATCGCGGCGGTGGTGATTGCTGAAGCCGGATTATCCTTTCTCGGACTTGGCGTACAACCACCGCAGGCCTCGTGGGGTGCCATGATACGTGACGGTACGCGCTACATGCTGGTCGCGCCGCACATGGTGCTGGCACCAGGTGTGGCACTGTTCGCCGTGGTATTGTCGGTGAACCTGCTTGGCGATCGCTTGCGCGACAAACTGGATATCAGACTGACGGACAGGAACGGCTCGCAATCATGAGAATGACAACGCCATGACACTGGGTCCGCTGATGGCGGATATCGAGGGCCTCGAGCTGAATGACGAGGACCGTGGACTGCTGCGCCACCCGGCCGTCGGTGGCGTCATCCTGTTCAGCCGTAATTACGCATCGACCGGGCAGCTCAGCGCGCTTGTCGATGAGTTGCACCGCTTGCGCGATCCGCACCTGCTGGTGGCCGTCGATCAGGAGGGTGGACGGGTTCAGCGCTTCAGGGATGAGTTTACCCATCTTCCGCCACTGGCCTGCCTTGGCAGCATACATGACAAGGACGCAGACCGTGCCCGGCATCTCGCCCGTGTCAGCGGCTGGCTGATGGCATCCGAACTGCGCGCCGTCGGTATCGATCTCAGTTTTGCACCGGTGCTTGATCTCGAGTTCGGTGTTTCTACCATCATCGGTAACCGTGCCCTGCATAAACGTCCCGAGGTGGTTGCTGAACTGGCCCAGGCCTACCAGGCGGGGATGCACGATGCCGGTATGGCCGCCACCGGCAAGCACTTTCCGGGCCACGGTGCCGTCGCTGCAGATTCGCATGTTGCCTTGCCGATCGATGAGCGCCGCTTTGAAGACATGGCCCTGTGGGACATGGTGCCGTTCAGGCGTATGATTGACGCTGGCCTTGCGGCCATCATGATGGCGCATGTGGTGTATACCGCCGTTGATAAACAACCGGCAAGCTTTTCACGTTACTGGATCAAGGCCATATTACGTGAACAGCTCGGCTTTAACGGCCTGGTGTTCAGCGATGATCTGAGCATGGAGGGCGCCGCCTGTATTGGCGATCACACTGCACGCGCGCAGGCTGCACTGGAGGCTGGCTGTGACATGGTGCTGGTGTGTAATAATCGCGAACAGGCCGGCTGTGTTGCGGAAGTGCTCGGTGATTACCGGAATCCCATCGCACACACCCGTATGATGCGCATGCACGGGCGCAACCCCCTCAATCTGAACATGCTGCGTAGCGATCCCCGCTGGGAGCAGGCGGTTGCCGCCGTCAAGGGTTACGAGGAAACTCCGGAACTTGATCTCGACACCGATTACTAGATAAAACAGTCGATTGAATGGACAACAGGATGTATTTCATGATTATTTTTACTGAAGGCGACGATGCCGCTGACACGCGCTGAAATTATCGCCATTCAGGACCATGCCGAATGCCTGCATGATGCCGGCGCGGTACACCAGGCGCTCGATGAAATGGCAGCGGCGATCACCGGGGCCCTCGGTGAAACCGTGCCGGTTGTCCTGTGTGTACTCAATGGCGGCATCATCCCGGCAGGCCAGCTACTGACGCGCCTGCAGTTCCCGCTGGAAACCGGCTATCTGCATGCAACCCGTTACCGCGGCAAAACCCGCGGCGCGGACATGCACTGGCTGTGTGAGCCCTCGATCGAGTTGCAGGACCGCACGGTATTGATCGTGGACGATATCCTCGATGAAGGCCTGACACTGGCAGATATCGTTGATTTCTGTGAGAGTTCGGGTGCCACACAGGTCTACAGTGCCGTACTGGCCCAGAAACAGCATCAGCGCTGTGCCGCCGGCGTGAGCGCGGATTTTGTCGGCCTGCAGGTCGAGGACCGTTATGTCTTCGGCTTTGGCATGGATTACAAGGGTTACTTGCGTAACATGAACGGCGTCTATGCGCTCGGAGAAAAGGACAGCCAGTGACGGGTATCGCGATTATCGGCGGCAGCGGCCTGTACCAGCTGGATGCCCTCGAGAACAGCCGCATTGAAACGTTATCGACCCCATACGGTGCCCCGTCCGCTGCGCTGAGCATGGGTTCGATGCAGGGAGTCCGCATCGTTTTTCTTGCCAGGCACGGTGCGGCACACACCATCCCGCCACACCGGGTTAACTATCGGGCAAATCTCTGGGCCCTGAAACAGCAAGATATCCGCACCGTCATTTCAGTGTGTGCCGTTGGGGGGATTCGCGCCTCAATCAGGCCGGGCAGCATCATTGTACCGGACCAGATCATTGACTACACCTGGGGCAGGGAGCACACCCTGTATGAACAGGACCTGGCGGAAGTGACCCACATCGACTTTACCGAACCTTACTGCGGCGAGTTACGCAACGCGTTGATCGCGGCGGCGGCAGAAGCACGCATTGAGATTTCTCCGACGGCCACTTACGGGGCAACCCAGGGTCCGCGCCTGGAAACCGCGGCGGAAATCAACCGTATGGAAAGAGACGGCTGCGACATTGTCGGCATGACCGGTATGCCCGAGGCCGCGCTGGCCCGCGAACTGGGACTCTGCTATGCCGCGATTGCGGTGTCGGCCAATGATGCCGCCGGGCGCGGTGATGGCCCGATAGAAATGCATGAAATAAAGACCAACCTCGACACCGGCCTGCGCCGCGTCGAGCAGATACTGCAACATCTGCTCCTGGCCCGCGGCTAACGCGTCAGCTGATCGTCGTCCGGTAACGGTTCGTCATTCGCGCTGTTTGCCTCTTCAGCCGCTGCAGCCTCCATTTCTTCTTGCTGTAACTGTTGTTGCATCTGCGGTGACTGGTAGGGCGTCACGGTCGCGATCATGCCGAGGCGTGGATGGTCGAAATAATGCACCGTGCCACTCTTCTTTATACGGCGCCTTTCCCTGAGTTCATACACGGGCGGACCTGCGGCATCTTCTTCAGATGCCGACAGCGTGGTATATGCGGGTGACAGGAATAAATCCACATCCAGGTGCAGATAGCGTTCACGGACCAGATCGATACGCCCGGATAGACGCCTGTTGCCATTTCCTACACTGGCATCGACGCTGTAACCAATTGCTTTGCGGCTGTTATAGGCCGGCTGTCGCCAGGCAGTGTGCAGCAGTACCGTGTAGCCCCGCGACTGTTTCAGTGCGTAGGCGATGCCATCCAGCCGGTAGCTGGACCCGGGCTGCTCGCTGATCTGCCCCTCGGCCACAAAATCCTGCGCAGCGGGCATATCGCGGATGCTCGTTGGCCAGTGCTCACCGCTGTCACCCGAGTTCTGGTTGCTGAAAATGATCACCTCGACATCGTAGATTGGCGCCTCTGCAAGGGCCATTGAGCTACATGCAAGGGCAAGTGTCAGTACAGCAGCGCAGCTGATGAGCTGTCCGGCTTTGCTGGCAAAAGAGTGTGGAGATTGCATTGGATTCGTTCGCATGGTCTGTGTATCAGTGTGTTTTTCGTGCCAGTGTCTTCATTAATTCAGCAACCCTGTCGAAGCGGTCTGCCTCATTGTGAAAATTCCCGTAGAGGCGCAGCCGGGTCGCACCTTCCAGACGATAGTGCTGTGGTTGCGACTGAATTAAATCGATCAGGCGGTCGGTATCGATAGCCGGTTCGTTGTCGAACAGTATACGTCCTTCTTCGCTGCCAATCTCGATTTTCCTGATACCCATGGGGCTGGCCAGCAGTTTCAGCGAGGCGATCCTGAACAGGTTTTTGACGGGCTCGGGTAACAGACCGAAACGGTCGATCATCTCGATTTGCAAGTCGCGCAATTCTTCATCCGTCTCCATCCCGGCGATCCGCTTGTAGAGCACCAGGCGTGTATGTACATCATGGACATAGTCATCCGTAATCAGGGCCGGCACCGACAGATCGATCTCCGCCCCCTGGTGCAGTGGCCGGTCCAGTTCGGGGGTACGACCATCCTTGAGTGCCTTGACGGCACGTTCCAGCAGATCGGTGTACAGCGAGAAACCGATTTCGTGGATTTGACCGCTTTGATCATCGCCCAGCAGTTCACCGGCACCGCGTATCTCCAGATCGTGGGTAGCAAGGGTAAAACCGGCACCCAGCTCTTCCATGGACTCAATCGCCGCGAGGCGCTTTTCGGCATCCGCCGACAGCGAGCGGCGCGAGGGAATCAACAGGTAGGCATAGGCGCGGTGATGCGAGCGCCCGACACGTCCGCGCAACTGGTGTAACTGTGCGAGGCCCAGCTTGTCAGCACGGTTCATGATAATGGTATTCGCCGTCGGAACGTCAATGCCGCTTTCGACAATAGTACTGCACAGCAGCAGGTTGAAGCGGCGATGGTAAAAATCCAGCATCACCTTTTCAAGTTCGCGCTCGCGCATCTGCCCGTGGGCAATTTCAATGTGTGCCTCGGGAACGATTGCTTCAAGCTCAGTTGCCATACGCTCGATCGAGGCGACATCGTTATGCAGGAAATAAACCTGCCCGCCACGCTTGATCTCGCGCAGACACGCCTCGCGTATTGTTTCCCTGTCCCACTCACAGACAAATGTCTTCACGGCCAGCCGGTTTGGCGGTGGTGTGCTGATGATGGACAGATCGCGCATACCCGACAGCGACATGTTGAGGGTGCGTGGAATCGGCGTCGCCGTCAGGTTGAGAATATCGATTTCGGCGCGCAAGCGCTTGATGGATTCCTTCTGACGCACCCCGAAGCGGTGTTCTTCATCAATGATCAACAGGCCGAGGCGCTTGAATTTTACCGCGGGTTGCAGCAGTTTGTGCGTGCCGACCACGATATCTATCGCACCGGCCTGCAGCGCGGCCAGGATTTCATCCTGCTGTTTACCGGAACGAAAACGCGACAGCACCTCGATGCGAACCGGCCATTCTGAAAAGCGGTCGCAAAAGTTCTGGTAATGCTGCTGTGCCAGCAAGGTAGTGGGTACCAGCAGGGCAACCTGTTGACCGTCCTGCACCGCCAGGAACGCTGCCCGCATGGCCACCTCGGTCTTGCCAAAGCCGACATCGCCACACACCAGCCGGTCCATGGGCATGCCGGACTGCATGTCAGCCAGCACGACATTGATGGTCTCTTCCTGGTCCGGTGTTTCTTCAAACGGGAAGTCTGCAGCAAATGACGCATACTCATCGTTCGGTCCACTGTAGGCATGGCCCTTGCGCGCTGCCCGACGCGCATAGATATCCAGCAGTTCCACGGCCACATCGTGTATGCGCCGGGTTGCCTTGCGCCGCGCCCGTTCCCATTGCTCGCTGCCGAGCTTGTGCAGTGGTGCATGTTCAGGTGAAGCCCCGGTATAGCGACTCACCAGTGCCAGCGAGGCCACGGGAACATAGAGCTTGTCATTGCCGGCATATTCAATGGCCAGATACTCTGTTTCTATGTCCCCGACCTTGAGCGTCTCCAGTCCCAGATAACGCCCGACACCGTGTTCCTCGTGAACAACGGGGGCATTGATTTCCAGGTTGGTCAGGTTCCTGACAATACTTGCCGGATCACGAGAGGGCTTGCGGCGACGCGTCTGGCGGGCGCGATCACCGAACAGTGCGGTCTCGGTAATGACCGCCAGCTGCGGGGTGTCCAGGATCAACCCCTGTTCGAGGGGGGCAACCGTCACGCAGATGTCGCTGCTTGACGCGAGGAAACCCTCCCAGTCACTGACAGACTGCGGACGAATCGCAAATCCGCGCAGCTGGTCGAGCAGGGATTCGCGTCGCCCGGTCGATTCTGCGGTAATGAGAATACGACCGTTAAATCCTGCGATAAAGGCCTGTAATGAAGCCGCTGGCAGCTCGGCATGCGGCCTTAATTTCAGATCGCCGGGCAGGTGTACCGCAAAGTCAATTTTCCTGTGTGGCGTTTTTGTACCGCGGAACAGCTCGACATCGATGCGTGCCGCGTCGGTCAACTGCTGCTGCAGTTCCCGGTATTCGATGTAGAGCCTGTCCGGCGGCAGCAATGGCCGTTCAATATTGTGACGCCGCGCCTCATAGCGTTCCAGCAACTGCGCCTGAAAATCCTCGCAGGCAGACTCGGTCGCATCCAGCTGCAACATGCAGACGTTTGCCGGGAGATAGTCCAGCAGCGTGCAGGTCTGCTCCATGAACAGCGGCATATAATATTCGATCCCGGCGGGTACAATGCCATTGCTGACATCCCGGTAAATCGAACAGTTCTGCGGGTCACCTTCAAAGCTAGCGCGAAAACGCTGGCGAAATGAACGAATTGCGGCCTCGTCCATGGGGAATTCCCGGGCAGGCAGCATGCGAATCGCGTTCAGGGTCTCCCGTGAGCGTTGCGTCTCGGTGTCGAATGTCTTGATCGATTCGATTTCATCATCAAACAGATCGATCCTGAAGGGCAGCGGATTGCCCATCGGGTAGAGGTCCAGCAGTGAGCCGCGAACCGCGAACTCGCCATGCTCCATCACCTGCGACACACAGCGGTAGCCAGCGCTCTCCAGGCGCGTGCGCATGGCGTCCAGATTCAGGCTGTCACCGGTTTGCAGGATCAGGCTGTTCTGGTTTATATAGTCACGTGGTGGCAGTCGCTGCAGCAGCGTGGGTGCCGGCACAATGAGCAGGCCGCGACGCTGCTCAGGCAGTGCATAAAGCGTCGCCAGACGTTGGGAAACAATATCCGGGTGCGGCGAAAAACTGTCATATGGCAGGGTTTCCCAGTCGGGAAATGTGCTGACAGGCAAAGTCTGTTGTACCGAGAAGAACGCGACCTGGTCCTGCAGAAGTTCTGCGGACTGCATATCGGGTGTTACCACAACCACCAGGCTGTCATGTTGACGCGCCAGACCGGCAATGGCCAGCGGCAGACTGTCACCCCCCAGGCCGGTCCAGACCAGGTGTTCAGTGGCATGCGGCACCCCCGGGGTCAGCACCGAGGGTGGCATTCGGGATGGCTGGTCAGCCTGGGCCGTGCGTGACATATGATGTGCGGGGTAGGGCGGTTGTGATCACCGGACCCTGCAGCCAGGGCAGGGTTCGAGATTATCGCATAACGGGACAGCGGCTTTGCTTACAGCTTGTCGCCAATGGTCTGCCCCTTGAAACCGAGTTTCTTGAAAACCATGTAGCCAGGACAAATGCCGGTGACTCCGGCAAACGTCAATGCCGCAACCGGGAGATAGAGCACCCAGTGAACGGTATTAAATCCTGTCAGCCATATCCCCAGCAGGATAAAGGCCGCCATGACCAGAAACAGCATTCTCATCGCACTCATTTGTTGAAACTCCTGTATTATCCATACTCGTTTTTGATATGCCGGGATGCGCCCCGGGATTATCGCGGCAGCGGAATAAAAAATCGCAGTACTGCTGACCTGCCCGCGCATATCAGTCCGAGGCAGCAAGTGCCGTTCATTTTATGCCGCCAGCTGTAACGTTACAAATGTTTCTGCCTGAGTTGGGCAACAAGACCAAGGAACTATCGTGGCTAAATCCTATGCAGAATGGCTGATTCGCTGGCGCTACCTGATCCTGATTGCAACACTCATTCTGGTTTCGGCCGCTGCCGGCGGTTTGCAATTCATCACCTTCAAAACCGATTACCGAGTATTTTTCAGCGCTGACAATCCCCAGTTGCTGGCCTTTGAAGAGCTGCAGAACACCTACACCAAGACGGACAATGTCATGTTCGTGCTGGCGCCCAAAGACGGCCAGGTATTTAACCGGGCAACACTGGCCAGTGTTGCCCGGCTGACCGAAGCCTCATGGCAAATGCCCTGGTCACTGCGTGTTGATTCGCTGACCAATTACCAGCATACCTCGGCCGAGGGCGATGATCTGGTCGTTGCTGACCTGGCAGCAGATCCGCAGTTACTGGAGACCGAAGACTTCGCGGCAATACGTGATATTGCCCTCAATGAACCCTTGCTGGTCCATCGTTTGATCTCGGAGAACGGGCAGGTAACCGCCGTCAATGTCACCATCCAGTTGCCGGATAAGGGGACTGGCGAGGAGGTACCCGAAATCACGGCCTTTGCCCGCAATCTGGTCAAGGAAATCGAGGCCGATAACCCCAACCTGGATGTCTATCTCACCGGCATGGTAGTCATGAACAATTCCTTCCCGGAGGTCAGCATTCATGACCAGCAGACCCTGATCCCGATCATGTTTGCCGTGGTACTTTTCACCCTGGTGTTGCTGTTGCATTCCTTCACTGCCATGCTGGCAACTTTCCTTGTCATCATTTTTTCCATATTGACGGCAATGGGACTGGCCGGCTGGATGGGGATTGCCCTGACTCCGCCATCGGCGTCATCGCCCACCATCATTCTGACACTCGCCGTGGCTGACTGCGTTCACGTCCTGGTGACCCTGCTGCAGGGTATGCGCAAGGGGCTTGAAAAGACAGCGGCCATCGTCGACAGCCTGCGTATCAACATGCAACCGGTGTTTCTCACCTCGCTGACAACCATCATTGGCTTTCTGAGTATGAACTTCAGCGATGCGCCACCGTTCAGGGACCTTGGCAACATCGTTGCCATAGGTGTGGCCATGGCCTTCATTTTCTCTGTGACGTTCCTGCCGGCACTGGTTTCGGTGCTGCCGCTGCGCGTAAGACCCGGCGGCGAACGCAATACCCAGTTTGTCGACCGTTTTTCCAACTTTGTCGTCAACTACCGGAATCCCCTGTTCTGGGGGATGGGCATTATCGTTTTGGTGCTGGTTTCCTTTCTGCCGCGCAATGAACTGAATGATGAATTCATCAAATACTTTGACGAGACGGTTGACTTCAGGACGTCCACAGAATTTGCCACGGAGAATATCACCGGCATCTACACTATTGAGTACTCTCTGAGTCAAGGTGAGAGTGGTGGTATCAACGAGCCGGCGTTCCTCCACGATGTGGAACGCTTTGCCGAGTGGTTCAGACAGCAACCCCACGTGTTGCACGTCAACTCGCTGACTGACATCATGAAGCGACTCAACAAGAATATGCATGGTGATGATCCGGACTATTATCGGCTACCCGGAGAGCGGAACCTGGCGGCACAGTACCTGCTGCTATACGAGATGTCATTACCCTACGGTCTGGATCTCAATAACCAGATAGATATCAGCAAGTCATCTACACGTCTTACGGTATCACTTGAGAGCGTTTCCAGTAACAAACTGCTCTCGATAGAGGCTCGGGCCCAGCAATGGCTGCACGACAATGCACCCTATATGAAATCCGGTGGCGCCAGTCCATCGGTCATGTTTGCCTATATCGGACAACGCAATATTCGCAGCATGCTCACCGGTACCAGTGTGGCGCTGGTGCTGATTTCACTGATCCTTATTGTTGCCCTGCGCTCAGTGAAAATCGGCCTGATCAGCCTGATCCCGAACCTTGCACCGGCGGCCATGGCCTTCGGGCTCTGGGGCCTGTTTAATGGCCAGATCGGTCTGGGACTCTCGGTGGTGATGGGGTTGACACTGGGTATTGTGGTTGATGATACCGTGCATTTTCTCAGCAAGTACCTGCGTGCCCGCCGGGAGCAGGGTCTGAATGCGGAAGATGCCGTACGTTATGCCTTTCATACCGTAGGTATTGCCCTGCTCGTGACTACCCTGGTGTTGATTGCGGGGTTCATGGTGCTGACCCAGTCGGCATTCAAGATCAATGCCGACATGGGGCTGCTGACAGCCATCACCATCGGGCTGGCACTGATTGCCGACTTCATATTCCTGCCACCCTTGTTGATGAAAGCGGACAGGACAGCCAGATCATGAGACGCTAGCGAATCTCTTCAATCGAGAATTTCTTTTCCATCACGGTCGGGGTGATCAGGGCATAGCCCTGAAGCTGCCAGTGTGCCAGTTCCGTTATGGCGGAGGGCACAACATCGACAAAATCGTAGAAGGCATCGGTTTGATAACCAAAATCATGGGCGGCAATGCCGCATACCTTGAATTTCACGCCAAGACTGGCGTAGTAGCGCATGCGTTCAACCGTGTCCTGGTATTTTTCATAGTTCTGGCGTGCAAGCGTGACGATCTCGGTGCCGTGGATAACAACGACGATGTCCAGAAACTCCGGTGCAAGATTGTAGGGATCATCCATCAGCGGATTCATCAGGGAACGAATCCAGTACAGCGCACTGGCAATCTTGTCCGGATTGTCAAAGTAAAAGTCGTACACGACCTGTTGTTCGGAATAGGGCGTTTGCACGACGCGTGACACCTTGTCATCGGCCAGTCCCGCCAGGCTTGCAACGGCAAGCACGAATCCAAACACGGTATGCAGGTATCTTGTCATGGCGCCCCCGGTTGTACAGGAATCAGGTTAGACTAAATATAGAGCATTAACCGGAAATAATGCCAGAAACCACAAAAAAAGGGCGGCTGGTGCCGCCCACAATATCAAGGGGTGGTGCCGGGGCTTATTTGCCTGGTACCGTGCTCAGACCGAGAATTTCCCAGTCCTGCATACCGCCACGGTACCATTTGATCCTGTCGGCCGGGTAACCGAATTTCAGCAGGTTCAGGATATTGTTCGGAGACTGGCCACACCACATGCCGTTACAGAACATCACCAGGGTCTTGGCGCCGGAGTAGTCCCACAGGCCTTCCAGTTCCTTGACACCGAATTTGTCCACCATGATTTCACCAATCGAGATCGGATCAGCACCCCTGGCCGGATTCAGGGCGGTCCAGGGAATGTTGACAGCACCCGGGATCGTACCTTTCCTGACCCAGTCCGGCGTGCGCGAATCAATCACCAGGATGGATTCATCTCCTGCATTTATCTGCGCAAGGTATGCAAGCACTTCAAGCTCCGCAATCGTTTCCACGCCGGGTGCCACGACAGCAGGCTGGATACAGAACGGCGGGCACTTGCGCGAGGTCCAGGCAAAATCATGATTTACGGTATTCTTCTGATTCTGGTTACGCGTAATGGTGACTTTCCTGCCATCATGCAACACCTCAACGGCTGCCATGTCCGGGGTGATGTTTACCTCGACCTTATCTGCGGCAAAGATGCTGGTGGAAGCCAACAGCGCACTGGAAACAATTGATGTTGCAATCAGGGTTTTCATCGAATACATGTTGCTGATGCTCCTTGTTTAACGGTGATATGCCGGTGCAACAGGCACATAAAAATATCGCCGACAGCATCACCTGTCATGGCGGGCTCTGCACGATGACGCTGATTTATCTCCCCGCCATCAAGACGCGGATACAGCGGCCTTCTGCTGCTGCGCAGCAAGTGCCACGCGCCGTTCATAGGCGTCCCGGGCAATGCGTATATCCTCAAGGAAGTAACCCAGTTCATCCATATGCAGGGCCTGTGGCCCATCAACCAGCGCCTTGCTGGGCTGCGGGTGAAAATCGACCAGCACCATGTTGGCACCGGCAATCACCCCCTGGGCAGTTACATGAAAGACATCCATGATGCCTTCATGGGTCGCCTCACGGGTGCCGACCGAATGCGATGGGTCGATACACACAGGCATCCGCGTCAGACGGTGCACGACCGGCACATGGGCAAAATCAATAAAATTGCGATGTGGATCGCCCATGTTTGTCTTCATGCCGCGCAAACCGAATACCACACGGCGATTGCCTTCACTGGCAAGATATTCAGCGGCGTTTAAAGATTCTTCCAGGGTGATTCCGAAACCACGTTTCAGCAGTACCGGGAATTCCGGTTCACGACCAATCGATTTCAGCAGTTCGAAATTCTGGGTATTGCGGGTGCCGATCTGCAACATGACGCCGGTGGGATGTCCGGTCAGTTCCAGTGCCTCGTGGATCTCGCGGACATGGTTGTCGTGGGTCACTTCCATCGCAATGACCTTGATTCCGTATTTACCCGCCAGCTCGAACACCCAGGGCAGGCAACGTTTGCCGTGCCCCTGGAATGAATAGGGATTCGTGCGCGGCTTGTAGGCACCCATGCGTGTGCATTGCTGTCCGTGTTCCTGCAAGGCCTGCAACATGATCTCGACATGCTCCGGTGTGTCCACTGCGCACAGGCCGGCAAACACATGCAGATTGTCCTGACCAAAGCGTACACCGTTGTAATCAAAATAAGTCGCGCGCCTGTCATCATGATGACGTCCCAGTATCCGGTATTCCTCGGACACCCTGACCACGCGTTCCACACAGGTAAAGCTCTGCATGTCCTCGGCTGATAGCGCCGCGGTATCACCCACCAGGTATATTTCCGTTAGCGTCTGCTGGGTGCCGACTTCCTCATGCAGACGGATCTGAATATTGCTCAGATTGGACAGAAACGCCATCAACTGCCGGTAGTCATCACCGTTCTTGTCGGTATTGGCGTTTAAAATTAGGATCATGCCTGTTGCCCTGACTGCTGGAGTGGAATGGCGCATTATTATCCACGAAACGCCGCTGATTGACCATGCCGTCCGGCCTGACGACGGCGTTAGTTACGGAACAGTTTCAGCAGATCCTGGTAGGCATCGATGCGACGGTCACGCAAAAACGGCCATTGCTGGCGCAACGCCTCGGTGCGTGCGAAATCAATCCCGGTCACCAGTACAGCATCCTCGTCGGCGGCGGCCTGTACCAGCAACTCACCCTGTGGACCGATGACGCAACTGTTACCCCAGAAATGTATGCCATCACTGCGGCCAGACGGGTCAGCTTCATGTCCGGTTCGGTTGCAGACCATGACCGGCAGGCAGTTGGCAATTGCATGGCCACGTTGCACGGTCAACCAGGCATCCTGCTGTCGCTGTTGTTGCTGCCTGTCATCACGGTTATCCCGGCCAATTGCCGTTGGATAAAGCAGTAAATCGGCCCCGGCCAGTGCCATCAGGCGTGCTGCCTCCGGGAACCACTGATCCCAGCATACCAGTACACCCAGTCTGCCGACGGAGGTGATGACCGGTTCGAACCCCAGATCACCCGGGGTGAAGTAGTATTTTTCATAGTAGCCGGGATCATCCGGAATATGCATTTTGCGATAGCAGCCGGCAAGACGGCCATCAGACTCAAGCACCGCTGCGCTATTGTGATAGACACCCTTTGCACGACGCTCAAACAACGACGCAACGATCACGACGCCGAGATCAGCGGCGACCTGGCCGAGTAATTCAGTGGTCGGGCCCGGGATTGTCTCAGCCAGTGAAAAGAGACCGGCGTCCTCTGTCTGGCAAAAGTAATGGCTGCCATGTAATTCCTGCAACAACACCAGCTTTGCGCCCTGTTGTGCGGCTCGTTGTATCCCCTGAATACTGGTATCGAGATTCGCCTCACGACTGTTTCCACAGGCCTGCTGAACCAGTCCGACGGTCAATGGTTGCTTACTCATGGGTTATCGCACCTGTACACGAACACATCAATTGTGCAGTTGCACTGTCGCGGATGCAATCCGCGGCCGCAGCTTCTATTCAGAATTGCAGTACACCCGCCGGCAACTGCATCGTAGCGCAATGCAAGCTGCCATACTGCTGTATCAGGGGAAGGCAATTGATCGCAATCATTTCACGATCGGGGAAACAGCGCTGTAACACGCCCAGTGCCTGCTGGTCTGCGGGATCTTCATAGACAGGCACCAGTACCGCGTGATTGATTATCAGGAAGTTGGCATAACTTGCCGGCAAGCGTTCACCGTTGTCTGCATGGATCGCCCGGGGCATCGGTAACGGGTGCAGGGAGTAGGGCGCTCCATCATGCGAGATAAATTCACGCAACTGCTGTTCCATGGCATTCAATTCCGCGTAATGTGCATCATGAGTATCCGTGCATTGCAGGTAGGCGATGTCGTGTGGTGTGCAAAAGCGGGCCAGCATATCCACATGGCCATCGGTGTCATCACCCTGGAGCATGCCGTGATCAAGCCACAGGATTTGATCAATGCCGAGGACTTCATGGAAGCAAGCCGCCACTGCAGTCTTGTCCATGCATGGATTGCGTGCCGACTGGAGCAGGCAGCGTGTTGTCGTCAACAGGGTCCCGAATCCATCGGTATCGATTGCGCCCCCTTCAAGCACCATAGACTGCTGTGTTAAATCGGGTGTGCTGAAAGCCCCTGCAGCAAGCAAGTGCCGTGACACCTGATTGTCTCGTGTTGACTCGTGTTTTCCACCCCAGCCATCAAATGTAAAGTCCAGCAACCGGGTACCGTCAGGGCCGGTGACAGACAGCGGACCATAATCGCGTATCCAGGTGTCATTGGTAGGCACCGTGACATAGTGAATGGCATGCGTGGCGGCGGCCTGCTCGAGCAGGTTGCTGACGTGCCGTACATGAGGGTCGTCGCGGCAAATAACCAGCACGTGCTCATAACGGCTAATTGCGCGGGTGATTGCCTGGTAAACCGGCTCTATGACACCCAGGGTGTCTTGCCAGTCAGAATCAGGGTGCGGCCAGCTAATTATCACCCCGGACTGGGGCGTGAATTCGGGTAGCAGGCGAGTGAAGGCCATTCGATGGGTTCGCTACGCTAGCCCATCGCAAGCAACAACATGAAATGACTTATGGACTATTTATTTACCGGGTGATGAATCACAGAGTGCAGTGCCAGGTCATATTCAAAGAAAACGGAGTAACCATCATATTCCCAGCGTGATATGGGGGGATCACCAACAGCGGGTATCTCTGTTATCGGGTTACCATATTGCTGACGAACTTGTGGCATGCTTAGGCCGTTCCGGGGTGTCTGGATCTGGGGAGCGGACTGAATGCTGTCTACGAGCAGCACATCGGCAAGGGCAGGACCTGAATGAATCAGGAGGAGTGTCAATACCGACATCAGTATGCGACTGCTTTTCATTGGTAACTCCTTGATTAATGTAGCAAATACAATATTTTCCGGGGAATCGGCTAACTATATCACTGACAGGCAGAATACAAAAGTATTTCTTAATATAATGTGATATGAATCACTCACCTGCAGTTAATATCTCCAATCACACTGCAGCTATCGGCCAGGCAGGCAGCAGGTTGAAACCAGCAATAACCGGAGAGGCTCACATTACAAGGCCCGTTTCACATCGATTTGCCGTCGCGCCGATGCTCGACTGGAGCGACTGAGCAATAAAAGCCCTGTATTTATAGGTTCAACAGAACCCTTGTCACAGTTGTGGCGCATGCAGGAGCGAGACATGAGTAGGACAGACCGTTACATTCACACTTTCACGGCTCTTTGCGGCAGTCTGCAGTACCTGGTCGAGTTCCTGCAGGATGTCCATTTAAAGGGCGTCGACCTTATCTCTTTGTTAAATTCTAATCCGTTTTCACCGCTGATACATTGTTAAGCTGTATTTTTAGAAGTTCATTGTTGTCACACTAAAAAGCTATGCCATACGACAATTGGGTCAGCATTGGGCCCATCAACTACGACCACCGGGACTCGGAGCTAAGCTAGGCGATTGTCGACCTGTGCATGTTCGTGAAGGCGGCAGATATGCACCTGCACGATTTTCCCACAGCTACGAATATACCTTCGAGGAATGGTGTATTCGCAACAGAATCAGCCAGACACTGACCTTTAAGAGAAAAAACGACGGCCCATTGGAGAGCCACCGCTCGGCAACCTTAGCAACCAAGCTCAGGCGACTGTGGTCATCGCATCAAATCGCTGGCTGGCTAAAACGCGAGTACCCGGAAGACGAGTCCCATCAAGTGTCACACGAGACCATCTATCGCAGTTTATTTATTCAAGCACGTGGAGTGCTTAAAAAAGAGCTGCAGCAGTACCTAAGGTCCCAGCGCGCGATATGCCGCTCCTGGCATGCTAACCAGAAAGGGGATGGACGTGGGCAGATCATGGATGCGGTATCCATCCGTGAGCGCCCCGCCGCAGTGGAGGACCGTGCGGTTCCGGGGCACTGGGAAGGCGATCTCATTGCAGGCTCGAACAACAGTTACATTGCCACCCTGGTCGAACGCCATACGCGCTATGTCATGCTGGCCAAGGTGAGGAACAAGGACACTGAGAGTGTCATCTCCGCACTGATCAAACAATCGAAGAAGCTTCCGAGTGAGCTGTATAAATCACTGACGTGGGACAGAGGACATGAGCTGGCTGACCACCAGCGATTGACTCTGGCCACCGACATAAAGGTCTATTGTTGCGATCCTAGCAGTCCGTGGCAGCGCGGTTCCAACGAGAACACCAATGGTCTGCTGAGACAGTATTTTCCCAAAGGCACTGACTTGTCGGTACACTCTCAGGCAAAGCTCAATGCGGTGGCGCGTCAGCTGAACGGGCGACCACGCAAGACATTAGAGTTCGAGACGCCGGCGGAACGATGTAATGCATGTGTTGCGTCGATCGGTTGAACTGGCAAGCAACTATGGACATTCCGAGAATTCAGGGTTATGACGCTTCGTTGCCATAAATAGTTATGCGGGTAGAACATGACAACGACAGGCAAGCATGTTTATAGATCATGCGTCTACTTCAACTGGAACTATATGCCGTAACGGCACCGCCTATTCCATGGATGAGCATCTGCACCCCAATGACAGCAAGTATTAGGCCCATGAGCCGTGTAATTACTTTCACACCATTGTCACCAATGTACTTGATTAAGCGCTCGCCAGACAGGAAGGATACATAGGTAATCGCGCAGAGAACGAAAAATGCGGAAACCGTGACCACAAACTCGGTTAGGGTGCCGGCTGATGCATAATTCATTGCTGTCGCAATAGTGCCAGGACCAGCTAGTATAGGCATTGCCAAAGGTGTGATAGCGACCTGTAGCGACGCATTCAGGCTTTTCGTCTTGTCTTCATCGCTCGGTTGCTGGACGGCGGAGTGTTCTCCTCCTTGTAACATATGGAAGCCAACAAGGGCGACGAGAATGCCTCCGGTGATACGGAACGCTGGTAGAGTGATACCGAAAAGAGTGAAGATCAGTTTACCGGCGGCACAGAAGACCACGATGATGACCGCGCTGACCAAAAGCGCCTTTGCTGCAATCTTGCGCCGCTCACTTGCATCGTCATCCGCAGTGAGGCCCAGAAACACAGGTGTATTTGCAACCGGATTCATGATGGCGAAAAAGCCCATGAATACAGATAAGGCGTGTCCGATAAAGCTTTCCAAAGTGCCTCCTATTCTGAATCAGATGTTGTTGTTTTCTCTACTTTTCAACTGTCTACGAATAGGATAACTCGATTCTACTAGGGGTACGAGTAAAGTTGGCTAAAAGGAGTGACATTGTCCAAATGGACAGTATTGGGTTTTATACCAATCGTGAATTATTGTTGCATGTTCTTCTTTATTGGGGCTGCTAATCTCCGTTTAGAAGATAAGATTGATCAATTATTGAGAAACTCCGAAAAGAGTATGTAAATGATTGCGACCTACCGGGAATCACCGGGTAGGTCTTTTCCTCGCCGGTAGTACCCCTTGCTGGTCTAGCAATAAACGGGTTCTCAATGGCCAGCGAACGGCAGGAATCGGGCGGCGAACTGCCCTACAGACAGGTTCTAAATAAAACTGCTAACAGTTGCCTGTAGCAGCATGAATAACAATTCGCGACACACGGGTACCGGACATGGGTTATGGCACAGGCAAATTTATATAGTTACAACTGGCAACAGTAATATTCGGGATCAGAACGGCTGATCCCTTACTGGAAACCCGATGATATCCATCATGGAACGATAAACTGTTATCCATCCCCCCGGTTCAAGGACGTCCACGTCAATGCGATGTAACTGGCCGGCCCGATGAGCCGCATCGCAATATTCAGACAGTTCCATCTCGGCGCTCTTGATTGAGAAAATGATTGCCTGGGGTATCGTTGCAGCCAGCTGCGCGGCAATTTCCGGAGGACCGACGACGAGCACACCCCTTTCGGCGTTGACCATGGTCGACTCGAAGTCTTCCCGCATAACTCCGACGAACCCCCCGGCATATTCGATATGGACGAGTACGTTCTTTTCGGCATTCTTCAGATGAAACTGGGCATCTGATACGTGACGATATTCAGCATCTGTTAACGGACGGCCTGTAGTAAACCAGGTGGGTCGAAGAAAACCGTCCTTCACCAGCATGTGACGAGGCGCTACCCGGCTTCCCGTCCAGACACTTCCAGTAATGCAGACAACTTTTTTATTGCTCGGTATATGCATGGATACTCCTTGGGGTGATGGCGACCTGTGTGTGGCGAATTGTTAATTATCACGTGAAAACGACAACTTAGACAATTGATCATAATCGTTTAATGAGTGACCGTTTATGCACAGTCGTCGTTTGCTAGCCGTCCGGGAAGGGCAGGAGTTGGCGTGCGCCGTGCTAAGGCGGCGTTTCTCAGTGGGTGCAAATCCCACCCGGCGATGTTGCTCCAGCCGGAAGCAATCGGAGCAGTCATGGAGGTAACGAAGTGGCTGAAGCCTCTGATGTAACGGGTCACTTTAGGTGATCCAGCGAGTGTGCAGGCCGTAACGCGAGTGAACGCTGAGCAAGCCTCGAAAATGACGTTGCACAGGCCGACCTGCCCGCCATTGCGGGGAAGGCTGATAGGACTGGGGGAATGAGCAAGGCAGTGCCCCAGTCGCTGTGCCGGGGTAGTGGCGACAGCATGTACACAAGAGGGAAACGCACGCAACACGGGAAGCCCCTTGGCGTGGTGAAGGATGACCAACCGGACGCCCGTGAGGGACAGGCCGGGCGCCTTGGGGTGGCGGAGAGGTCCGTAGTACCGGGGAAGCCGGGTAATGCCGGTGGAGGGAAGGGACCTCAGTTCAAGACAAACGCAGGACGTAGGAAAGGACAGGAGATTGGGTAACCTATCAACTCCGAGTAGTGTTCAGAAACTGCAGAAGGCGTTACACGCGAAAGCGAAGGCTGAGCCTGACTTTCGTTTCTATGCCCTGTACGACAAGATTTACCGGGAAGATATCCTGGCGCATGCCTATGCCCAGTGCCGCTCCAACAAAGGGGCGCCGGGTGTGGATGGTCAGGTCTTTGCGGACGTCGAGGCGTACGGGCGAGAACGGTGGCTGGGTGAACTGGCGCTTGCGCTCAGAGAGGAGACCTATCGACCGGAACCGATCAGACGAGTGTTTATCCCCAAGGCCAATGGCAAGCTTCGGCCGCTGGGTATCTCAACCCTGCGGGATCGGGTCTGCATGACAGCAGCGATGCTGGTGCTGGAACCGATCTTCGAGGCCGACCTTCCACCAGAGCAGTACGCCTACCGTCCGGGCCGCAATGCCCAACAGGCGGTAGTCGAGGTGGAAGAGGTGCTGTTCCGCAGTCACCCGGACGTTGTTGACGCCGATCTTTCGGACTACTTCGGGAGTATCCCCCATGCCGAACTGCTGAAATCGGTCGCACGCCGTGTCGTTGATCGGCACGTGCTGCACTTGATCAAGCAGTGGCTGGAATGCCCTGTAGAAGAAACCGACGGGCGCGGCCGAAAGCGGCGGACAACGGTGGCGAAAGACAGCCGCTGCGGCATCCCGCAAGGTGCCCCCATCTCACCCCTGCTGGCCAATCTGTACATGCGCCGGTTCGTGCTGGCATGGAAGCAGCGGGGGCTGGAACGAAGCCTTGGCAGTCGGATCGTGATCTATGCAGACGACCTGGTGATCCTGTGCAAACGTGGCAAGGCCGAGGAGGCCCTGCTGAGAATGCGCGAGATCATGGGTCAGCTGAAGCTCACGGTCAACGAGGAGAAGACACGCGTTTGCAAGGTACCGGAAGAGACGGTTCGACTTTCTGGGTTTTACGTTTGGGCGGATGTATTCGAGCGGTTACGGGGCATGCTCGTCTTGGCTACCGGCCGTCGAAGAACAGTATCCAGCACATGGTGAGAAAGATCCATGCGCTGACCGCCGAAGCGAGAGTATGGCAAGAGACCACAGCGTTGGTGGGCAAGTTGAACCGCATGTTGCGTGGCTGGGCGAACTACTTTCAGGTAGGGAGTGTCAGCCGTGCGTACCGTGCGCTCGACAGTTACACGATGATGCGGTTGCGCCGGTGGTTACGTAACAAGCACAAGGTCAGACGCAGTGGGGGCGTGGCTTATCCTGACGCGTACCTCTACGAGACGCTGGGTCTCGTTCGTCTGTCTTGTCTGGAGCGCAACGTGCCGTGGGCGAAGGCGTGATGTGTTGTCCGAAAGCCGGATGCGGGAAATCTGCAAGCCGTTAAGTTAATCTGTTGATCCAAGGCGTTTTACGGATGTAACATGCTCATGTTAAATGCTATTTTGACTGTGGATCATGCAGGAGAAATCTTCCTCAACGTCTAATCGAAACCACCCCCGGATACCGCCCGACCACGGTGGGGTCCAGGTCAACCATTGCAAGTCGCCGTTCTGCGCGAACTACGGCGTTGCGCCAGAACAAACATCGGTCCGCGGGAAAAATCGCTATACCCTGGATCGCAGCAAAGGTATTGCATCCTGTATTTGCACGTTCTGCGGCGTAGAATTTCCTCTCAAGAGCAACCTCGGCATCGTCGAAGAAGTCGAGCGGATGGCATCTTACCTATCGCCTCCTGGTTCGATGTGTTGCCCCAACGAGGCCTGTGCCAACCATACCAATCAGGTGCCCGTCGGAATTGCCGGAGCATATGCCTCGTTCGGCAAGACCGCGATTGGTAATCCCCGCTGGCGTTGCAGCGTCTGTGGTAAGACGTTCTCCCGGAACACTAAGGCCACCGCTCGGCAAAGGGATCATCATAAGAACAAAATCATTTTCAAACTGCTGGTCAACAAGATGCCAGTGCGACGCATTATCGAAGTCACCGACATCGCACCCCAAACCTTCTATCATCGCCTTGCCTTCTTCCATCGCCAGTGCCAGGCATTTGCTGCCCACCGGGAGCGCGCCTTAGCCAACCTTGCCATCCGCCGGCTATACCTCGGCGTTGATCGGCAGGACTATCTGGTGAACTGGCTGGTTCGCAAGGACAAACGCAACATCCAGTTATCGGCCATTGCAGCGGTGGACAACGAACATGGCTACTGCTTCGGTGTGCATCTTAACTTTGACCCTTCGCTCGACACCGCAGCCATCCAGGCCGAAGTCGAGACCAATGGCGACCTCCACATGCCCTATCCGCATCGGCGCTTTGCCCGCCTTTGGCTCAATACCGACCATGACGAAGCCAGCTCAAGATCAATGGCTACGAAGCGGCGCAATCTCAGCCTGTCAACAGCGATCGATGACACCTATGCTGCGGCATTGACGCGTGATGACATTGAAAGCCCCGATGCGCCATCATCTCTAGAGCGACTCCCCGAATATGGCATGCAGACCCATGGCGAGTACACGATGTACGGGCACTTTTTCTTCCTCAAACGCCTGCTGGGCAATGTCCAGAAGTGGCGCTTCTTCATCGATCAAGATCCTGGCCTCCGGGCAGCATGCCTGGCGGCATTCCACGACGAGATCCGGGGCCGCACAGCTGACGCTTTCTATGTCCGCATCAACAAGGGGCTGACAGTGGACGAAAGACGCCACAGGTACAACGACGCTAAAGCAGTGTTCGAGCAGGCAAAAGCCTCGCACCCAGGCATGAAGCCGCAGGAGGTCAAGCAGAGCTGATCAAAGAGCGTCTAGCCGCCATGACGGCGCACGGAAAATGGCAGGATCAGTGGCTTGACCATCCCTTCCCGACCATGGGCGAGCCAGAGAAGGCCGTGGCCTACCTCACCGATCTTGGCGACTACGACGAAGACCACAAAGCTTGGCTCTACAACAAGGCGAGCCTGCACGGAGTCGATTCGTTTTTTAACCAAGTGCGCCGACGGCTCTCCTTGCTCGAACGACCGATCCATTCCAAGTCCAACAAGGGCCGGATCTGGAACGGTTACTCACCGTACAATCCGGGGAATGTTACCAAGGTGCTTGATATCATGCGCACAGTCCACAACTACATTCTGCCCGGCAAGGATGGCAAAACGCCGGCCGAACGTCTTGGACTTGCTCAAGCACCGTTGGACTATGAAGATATTATTTATTTTTCCTGACCTCTGACCGTCACGCACAATGTCCGATTCCTGCCGAGTAGGGTCAAACAGCCCAATGGAGCAGCGCCACCCATAGTCCAAAACCATCAACAGATTAACTTAACGGCTTGGGAAATCTGCATGTCCGGTTTGATGAGCGGGGTGTGGAAACGGAGTGATGGTTAGGCTATTGAGGCACCGCCAGACGAAAGGGGCGGCAACAGATAGGCTTTACCTTAGACCACCGCGCCACATCTCGACTCTACCTGACAGCCGACTAACAGGGACACTAAAAAGATCATTTTCTGTGGGGACGGAATGTCTTAATTACCCCGAACTGAGACCTACAGAGTGTCTCATAGGCCAGCTGGCTGTATACACCGTTCATTATTATTCTTTGGTGAATTCACCCAGGTGCTGACTGGGTAAGCGATCAACTGGCTGGACGGGGCGGAGTTCAGGTACTGCATGATCTCTCGCTTTTCAATGATCCTTTCATCCAGCCAGTAGTCATAATGCTCGCGCAATAATTGCAGGCATCCGTTCATGGATCGGTTTCATTGCCTTGTTGGATGGTGTGATGATAATTACACGGCTATTCAATGATTCACTCTCGTCTTCCCAGTGATCCCAGAGGCCAGCAAAGGCGAAGACGTCGCCTTTTTTCATCCGCATGTGGTGCGGAACCTTATTACCAGCAACCTGTTTCCATTCATAGAAGCCGTCAGCGGCTACACAATCGACGATGTGGAATCTGCACTTCAATATACTTACAAAATATTAGATGAGCTCGGTGTTGTATTGCGCTATGAAGATACCATGTGCCTGATAAATCACTCTGGCTACATTCTGTTGCATACCCATATATTCGGGAGAGGATGCTCAATAAAAATCCGGCGCCAATAAGTGACGTATTTCTTATTATTTGTATATTCATTAAATAGCCCCCAGATCAATTCTTATTGTTTGTTAATAGAGCCTACTTCACTTGATAGGTTAACCTGTTGATATAAGTCAAAGGATTGACGCTTGTGGGGATGATCTTACCCGCACTGTCGACATTGCCTGACAGGCAACAGCAGCTCACCTAGCGATACTGCCCCTGCACCCGAGGTAGACACCTGTTTGCGATCTGTCATAACGGGACAGGGTGCACCTTTGATAAACTTATATGTGGTGAGCAGTCGTGCCAGGCCTCTGGGTTATCGGTGCGGGTCGTTCGCCTTCAATTTCCCATTGAATGCGGGTGATCTCACCGAGGCGCATGGCGGTATTCATGGCGAACTCGACGAGCGTCCATACGGGTATACGCTGTATGCTGCCCCCTGCTGATGGCTCTCTGGGCTTTCATGGCGGCAATGACGTCATCCAGTGTCCGATCACGGAGTAGGGTGGGGTCTTGCCAGCTTCCCAGTCCATGGCTGTCTCGGTGAGTCGCGCCCAGGTGTCGGCCTGTGCTTTCGTGCCGAACGTCTTGACTACTGGCTTGTGTCCCGATTTGCGTATAATTACCTGCCAGCGTTTACCTCGTCTCCTGAACGTTGCCACTGGTCACACATCTCCCGTGTTGCTGTCTGTTTGTCACAATAGGGTCACTGTGACACAGTTAAAAGCCGTGAAACAGGATGACACAGTGTGATAAGAAATAGTGCTATAAAGCTGCAATACAGGCGAATACCATGAAAACAGCGGCTCGGATTTTCTCTGTAGCTCCCATGCTCAACTGGACGGACCGGCACTGCCGCTACCTGCTGCGTCAGATCAGTCGGCATGCTCTGCTGTATACAGAAATGGTCACTACCGGCGCCATCCTGAATAGCGATCGTGAACGCCTGTTGCGTTACCATCCCTGCGAACACCCGCTGGTGCTTCAGCTCGGGGGCAGCGAACCACGGCAACTGGCCGAGTGCAGTCGCATCGCTGAAGAGGCCGGCTATGACGAAATCAATCTCAATGTCGGCTGCCCCAGTAACCGGGTTCAGTCCGGACGCTTTGGTGCCTGTCTCATGGCAGAACCCGCACTGGTTGCCGACTGCATCGCGGCCATGCACGCGGCTGTATCAGTACCCGTCACGGTAAAGACCCGCATCGGCATTGATGACAGGGACTCATACGAGGAGCTCGCACACTTTATTGGCTGCGTGCAGCAGGCCGGTTGCGAAACCGTTATCATTCATGCACGCAAGGCATTGCTGCACGGACTGAGCCCAAAAGAGAACCGTACCGTGCCACCGCTCAACTACGAGTTTGCCTATCGAATCAAGCAAGATTACCCGCAGTTGAGGATCATCATCAACGGCGGCATTACCGGGCTGGATGCAGCTGAACAGCACCTGAAGTTCGTTGATGGCGTGATGCTTGGACGCAGCGCCTACCACAACCCGTATATACTAGCCGACGTGGACCGGCGACTGTTCCGTGACACAGGATCTTCACCAAGCCGCGAAGAGGTTGTTTTCAGCATGCTGCCCTACATTGCAGGGGAACTGAATCAGGGAACATCACTCAAACATATCACACGCCATATGCTGGGTTTGTTCCAGGGTATGCCCGGCGCGCGGCATTGGCGCAGACATTTAAGCGAGCACGGCCCTCGTGGCGGTGCGGGCATCGAGGTGGTCACCCGGGCACTGGAACAGCTCGCAGCGTATGGAAGTACCCGTTCATCCACGAGCGACGACTATCAGGTCCATGGATAATTTCATCAGCACACATGAGGCATCGATCAGGCTGGGATTTTTCTTCGGTGTCTTTGCGCTCATGGCCATCTTTGAAATGCTTGCCCCGCGCCGGGTACTGACGCAACCCAAGTCAACACGCTGGCTTAATAACATCGGGCTGGTGGTGCTGAATACCGTGGTGGTACGTGTGATTTTCCCGACCGCGGCGCTTGGTGTTGCCGCCCATGCAGCGCAGCAACGCTGGGGACTGTTCAACCAGCTTGATGTAGCCGACTGGCTGGCGGTACTCGTGTCGGTGATTATTCTCGATGGCGTTATCTATTTACAGCACGTCATGTTTCATGCCGTACCGGTATTCTGGCGACTGCACCGTGTGCACCATGCCGATCTGGACTTTGATGTCACTACGGGATCACGATTTCACACGATTGAAATCCTGCTTTCAATGCTCATCAAGTTTGCGGCCATTGTGTTACTGGGCCCGCCGCTGGTGGCCGTCGTTATTTTCGAGGTGCTGCTGAATGCCACAGCGATGTTCAATCACAGCAATGTGCGATTGCCACTGGCGCTGGACCGGGTCATACGTGCGTTCATCGTGACGCCGGACATGCACCGGGTGCATCATTCGCACCTGGCGCACGAGACCAACAGTAACTTCGGGTTTAATCTGTCGGTCTGGGACCGCCTGTTCGGCACCTACCGGGCACAGCCGCAGGATGGACATATCGGCATGAAAATAGGCATCGACTCCTTTCGAGATGGTGCGCAATGCACATGGCTGCCACGCCTGTTGATTATGCCGTTCGTCGGGAAAATCAACGACTATGCGATCAACCGTCGCCGCTGGGAGAACACCGGTGAGTCCTGACTCACGACGACGCGTTATTGTATTCTCGCTGCTGCTTGCCGGTATTGCGGCTGCCATTATCTGGCGTGAACACCTGTCGGTTGATGCGCTGGTTGCATGGGTTCAGCAACGGGGGTGGCTGGCACCGCCGGTGTTCATTGCCTGCTATGCCGTGTCCGCGATCTTCTTCATGCCCGGATTGCTGTTCACACTGGCCGGTGGCGTGCTGTTTGGCCCGTTGTACGGCACCTTCTATAATCTCACCGGTGCGACTATCGGCGCCACTCTGGCCTTCCTGACGGCACGCTATGTTGCCTATGAATGGGTCGCGCAACGAACGGGCAACCGTTTACGGCAACTGATTAGTGGTGTCGAGAAAGAAGGCTGGCGCTTCGTTGCCTTCACCCGGCTGGTGCCGCTGTTCCCGTTCAATCTGCTCAACTACGCACTGGGACTGACCAATATCCGCTTGTCACACTATATTATTACCTCGTTCATTTTTATGGCACCCAGCGGTGCAGCGTACACCTACCTGGGGTATGCCGGTCGTGAGGCTGCAACAGGCGGTGAAGATGTTATTCGGAAAGTCCTGCTGGCCATTGCCGTGATCGCGACCATTGCCTTTGTCTCAAGGATATGGATGCGTAAGCGGCGCAACAGGATCGAGATACAGTGAGCAGCAAGCAGGATCTTGTCGTCATTGGTGGAGGCCCCGGCGGCCTGGTTGTTGCGAGCGTCGCCGCACAGGTCGGTCTGCGAGTCACCCTCATAGAAAAATCGGAGCGCCTCGGCGGAGATTGCCTGCACAGTGGCTGTGTACCCAGCAAGACACTTATTCACATGGCCCGTACCGCGCACCTTGCACGTGGTGCCGCAGCAACAGGGCTGCTCTCTGCCATGCCGGAAGTTGTCTATGACAAGGTAATTGACCGGGTCGAGGGTGTCATCGACAGGATTCAGCAGCATGATGATCCGGAGCGCTTTCGCAGCTACGGTTGCGAGGTACGCTTTGGTACGGCCCGCTTCATCAACCCGCATGAAGTGAGCGTGGATGAAGACATCATCAGCGGCCGACGCTTTGTTATTGCGACCGGATCGATGCCGGCTATCCCGCCGATACCACTGCTGGAGCAGACCGGCTTTGAGACCAACGAAACCATTTTCAAACGGCGTGTATTGCCTGACCATCTCGCCGTGATCGGTGGTGGCCCGGTGGGTGTCGAACTGGCTCAGGCTTTCTCAAGATTTGGCAGCCGGGTGACCTTGATTGAAGCCGCTGACAGGCTGCTGATCCATGAGGACAGCCAGACGTCGCAGTTGCTGCAGCAGTCCCTGGAAGCGGAGGGGATCCGTGTCCTCACGACAACCCAGGTCGCCGGTGTACGGCGTGAGGGTGAAGCCCGGCAGATTGCCCTGGCGGATGGCGATACGGTCGAATGTGACCGCATACTGGTTGCGACGGGCAGACGTCCGGCAATTCACGGGCTGGGGCTCAAGGAAGCCGGTGTCGAGTCCGGCAAACATGGGATTCATGTTGACCGGCGTTTACGCACTTCACAAAAGCACATTTACGCTGTTGGCGATGTCTGTGGCCCGTATCAATTTACGCATATGGCTGAATACCAGGCCGGTATTGCACTTGCCAATATAGTATTTCGAATGCCGAAAAAGACCGACTACCGGGTGGTACCGCGCGTGGTCTATTGCGACCCCGAGGTAGCGTCGGTCGGGTTGACAGAGGCCGAGGCGAAAAAGAAAGGTATCAAGTATCATATGGCCGAATACGAAATGGCCGGGATTGACCGTGCCATAACCGATGGTCAGGAACAGGGGCGTGCCAGGCTGCTGATCAGCAGGGGGCGCATTGCAGGTGCCAGCCTTGTCGGGCCACATGCAGGCGAATTGATTCATGAACTCGCACTGGCCATGCAGGTCAATACGAAAGTGAAGGACATCTCGGCGATGGTCCATGCATACCCGACCTATGCGCAGATACATCGCAGGACGATCAATGCTTCTTATGCGCATTTGCTGCAATCGAAAAAGATCCACTGGCTTGTCTGGATGCTGAATCGACTGCTGCCTTAAAGTTTATTTTTACGGACGTACACGAGTATGCATGCAACATTGCCATTATTGATTGCTACTGACTTTCCCGCGATTCAGCGCACGGCACTGGAAACGCTGCAGGTGAACCTCGGTTACAAGTGCAATCAGTCCTGCCTGCATTGCCATGTCAATGCCGGCCCAAAGCGAACGGAAATGATGGGGCGGGACACGATCGAACAACTGCTGTCGTTTATCGACCGTTCCACGGTTACGACACTCGACCTCACCGGCGGCGCCCCTGAACTCAATCGACATTTCCGATATTTGGTCACGGCTGCGCGCCGGCGCGGACTGGCGGTCATCGATCGCTGCAACCTCACGGTTCTTTTTGAGCCGGGGCAGCAGGACACCGCTCGCTTTCTTGCTGACAATAAAGTCAAGATAATCGCCTCTATGCCCTGTTATTTAAAAGACAATGTAGACAGGCAACGGGGTAACGGTGTATTTGATGACAGCCTCGAGGCACTGCATCTGTTGAATACAATGGGCTACGGACAGCCGGGTTCAGGGCGGGTGCTCGACCTGGTTTACAATCCGCAAGGCCCACAACTGCCACCGTCGCAGGAAGCCCTCGAGCAGGATTACAAAGAATACCTCATGAGACAGTATGGCATCACTTTTAACAACCTGTTGACACTGACCAATATGCCCATCAATCGCTTTGGCAGCACACTCGTCAGTCACGGGGAATTTGCCAGCTACATGGCACTGCTGAAGACTGCGCACCAGGATGTCAATGTCAGCTCGGTCATGTGCCGTTCGTTAATCAGCGTTGACTGGCAGGGTTATGTCTATGATTGCGACTTTAACCAGATGCTTGAAATGCCACTGCAACTTGATCACCGACCACGCCTGCATGTCAATGAACTGACCGGCGTTGACCTGGAGAAGTTACCCATCAAGGTGGCTGATCACTGCTATGCGTGCACCGCCGGTCAGGGATCAAGCTGCGGTGGCGCGCTGGGGACGTGAAGCTTGATTACCGGTATAGCCGACATGAATTTTCCCGGGTGTATCCACTGGCGCAGGAGTGCTTTACGCGCACGCGGTACAACCATTGGAATCGTGAACGTGATCCGCTCCGGCAGCCACACCATTTTCTACGGCTAAATAATAAAACATCAGGAGTCAGACATGTCCATGAATGTTGAAAACAGCGTCCTCGAGCGTTACACGGAAGGCGCCCGGGAACGGCAGGAGTCGCTGTGTTGCCCGGTATCATACGATAACGACCTGCTGTCCATACTGCCGGCTGAAATCATTGAAAGGGATTATGGCTGTGGGGACCCCTCACGTTACGTGCGCCAGGGAGACGTGGTACTGGATCTCGGATCCGGCGGTGGCAAGATTTGCTACATGGCGGCGCAACTTGTTGGCCAGCACGGCAGGGTTATCGGCGTTGACATGAACGATGACATGCTGGCACTGGCACGCAGTTATCAGGACGAAATGGCACAACGTCTGGGTAATGCGCGCGTCACTTTCAGGAAAGGCAATATTCAGGACCTGGCCATGGATGTTGAGGCCCTTGACGGCTACCTGGCATCGCATCCGGTCAACAGTCATGGCGACTACACTGCATTAAAGGCCTGGGAGTCGGCGCAGCGTCATGAACACCCGATGATTGCAGACAATTCCATTGATCTGGTGATTTCCAACTGTGTGCTGAACCTGGTCGCTGACCATGAAAAACAGCAACTACTGCGGGAAATTTTCCGGGTGCTGAAACCGGGTGGTCGGGTCGCCATAGCCGATATTGTCAGTGATCGCGTTATTCCCCTGTCGATGAAAGATGACCCGGAACTCTGGAGCGGCTGTATCTCCGGGGCTTTCCAGGAAACAGAGTTCCTCGATGCCTTCGCGGCAAGCGGGTTCATGGCGATCAAATACGACAAGTGGGATAGCGAACCGTGGAAAACCATTAATGGCATCGATTTTCGATCGGTGACATTAACGGCAATCAAAGCGGGTGAAACCGGCAACCTGAATAGCCGACACACCGTGATCTATCGCGGTCCATTTGCCATGGTGGCAGATGATGCAGGAAACACCTATCAGCGCGGGCAACGCGCGGCTGTCACCGGGGCGATACATGCACTGCTGACAAATCCGGCATTCGACGCCGCCTTTATAGATCTATCGAGCACTGGCAGCCGTGTGACTACCGGTTGCTGCAGTATGGAGCCATCTGATGGCAACAGTTGCTGCTGACGACAGGCAGCTCTCCGTTATCATACCGACCCTGAACGAAGCGGGCTGTATTCAGTCAACCCTCGAGGCCTTGCAGCCGCTACGCTCACGGGGTCACGAAGTCATCCTGGTTGATGGTGGCAGCCGCGATAAGACGCTGTCGCTGAGCGAGCCTCTTGTTGACCGGGTGCTGCAATCCCCAGCCGGGCGTGCGCGCCAGATGCAGGCGGGTGTCGCCATGTCCAGCGGCAGCATACTGTGGTTTCTGCACGCCGACAGCGAAATCCCGGTTTGTGCTGATACCCTGATCATGGAGGCGCTGCAGCAGGCACGCGCAGGCTGGGGAAGATTTGATATCTCATTCACAGACAGCCACCCCCTGCTGAGGTGCGTGGCGTGGTTCATGAATCAGCGCTCACACCTGACCGGGATTGCCACCGGAGACCAGGGCATCTTTGTACAACGCACGCTTTTTGACAAGGTCGGTGGCTTGCCATCAATCCCGTTAATGGAAGACATCAGCTTCAGTCGATCGCTGAAACAACATGGACGGCCTTGCCGGGTAACACAGACACTGGGTACATCGTCGAGACGCTGGCACACACAGGGTATCCTGCGAACGGTCGTGACCATGTGGGGACTTCGACTGGCTTACTTTGCCGGTATCAGTCCCGAGCGACTGGTGAAATTCTATCCGGTCAATAGCCGGTGAAATATCCTCATGCGCGTCTGCTGCTGCTGACCAAGGCGCCCGATCCCGGCCAGGTTAAAACCCGGCTCATCCCGCTACTCGGAGAAGTTGCCGCAGCAGATTTGTATTCACAACTGGTTCACGACTGCCTCGGACTGTGCACTCATGCAGCACTGAGTCCGGTTGATATCTGGTGCAGTCCGTCGAGCGAGCACCCATTCTTCCAGCAATGCAAGGCGCGCTACCAGGCCACGCTGCACACACAGGTATCCGGGGATCTCGGACAGCGCATGTCACGTGCGATCAAGACAACACTGGAAGATGCTGATTACGTTGTAGTGATCGGCGCCGATTGCCCGGCTCTCTGCCTGACGGATCTGGTCGACGCATTCAACGCGTTGGACACTGGCACTGATGTTGTTATCGGCCCCGCTGAAGATGGCGGCTACTACCTGATTGGCATGCGCAAGCACCATGCCAGCCTGTTTACCGGTATACCCTGGAGCACATCTGCCGTGCTGTCTGTCACCGCAGCGCGCATACGGGCACAGAATCTGCGACTGCAGCTGTTGCCGTTGCGGAAAGACCTTGATACACCTGAGGATTATGCGGTATATAGGGCAGGGAATTAAACCAGCGCTATCCGGCCAAATCAGACATTAACTGGCAGAATCCGGTAATATGTCCTAGTTTTTACATATAATCGTCCTGATACATACCACTGTACGCATCATGACACCCATAATCAGAACGAGGAGATAGTATATGAGACGGCTCTATTTCTTGATCCCTACCGTGGACAGCGCAAAAACCATCGTCGATGAGTTGTTGCTGGCACGTGTTGAACAACGGCATATGCACATTGCGGCGGCAGATCATCATGCACTGGTCGAGGCCAATCTACCTGAGGCTAACCTGCTGCAGGAGAGTGACTTCGTCCCTGCAGTCGAACGCGGCCTTGCCATTGGTGGCGCCACCGGAATTCTTGCCGGTATCGCTGCGGTTGCATTACCGGGTGTCGGCCTGGTTCTAGGGGGTGGGGCCATCCTGGGCATTGGCCTGGCAGGTGCCGGCCTGGGTGCATGGGCATCCGGCATGATCGGTATCTCTGCACCCAGCACACGCCTGACCGAGTTTGAAGAGGCCATCAAGCAAGGTAGCTTGCTGATGATGGTGGACGTCCCGAAAACCCGGGTCGAGGAAATCACTGCATTGATCAAACAGCATCACCCGGAAGCAGAGATCGAGGGTACCGAACCGGTTATTCCGGCTTTCCCGTAGCAGTCATCCCGGATCCTGCAGCAGGAGTGCGTGCCGGGCGCGATGGATTTAAATCGCGCCCGGCATGGGGCTGCTACACGTGCAGCCAGCGTAGTTCGCTGTCGGCTTCGCTGCGGCCCCAGAGTTCCATGAAATTTTTCTTCAGTTTCCCGACTACACCCGGGTTGTTGAAACTGGCCGTGCCTTCGTAGCGGCTTGACATCGGTCTGGAAAAATAGCCCATATCATCACAGAGTAAATAAGTGTTACCGGTGTAATGATAGTCCGGGGGAGGGCGCCTGAACTCGATGGTCGGGCTCAATCGCCGTGACATTTCTATCAGGCGATGGCCATGCTGCAGAACTCTGCGGCTGTCGAGTATCAGTATTCTGAAATAGGCATCGCGACGCTGCCGGGCGAGCTTACTGATCGCATTCAAAAACGCTGTTTGATCAAAGATGGCAGGTTCCAGGTCCGCAGTTAGCAGCATCAAACCTCGCTGTGCCTGTTCTGCCAGTGTCTGTGCCATGGCGCGCACCTCGTCGCGTCGATGCAGTGAGAATTCGAGCCGGTCTATACCCAGTTGCATGCTGGTGATATCCAGTTCTTCGGCAGGCACCGTATTTTCAGTGGCTGTACTCATCAGCTACCCCCTGGTTACCAAACGAACATTCCCTGACAACTCCTGTGCTAATTATAGTCTATTGGAAGGATTTGAACTGTTACACCGTACGACTTTTGTCCAATAGCCGAGACGTGAAACGGGGATCATTATATTAACTACAGGGGTATAGAAACAGAAAGCGGATCAGTAATGAAAGACAGAAGGAAAACGGCCGAGAGACGCGCCAATGACCAGCAGCTGGGAGCTCAGTTCAAGTATGACAAGCGCTCCCGGCCGGATCGACGCCTCAACAACATACGGGTGGAGTGGATACCGATCAGCCACATAAAAATTCACCCGGCGACGCGGCTGATATTCAGTAGACCCTGAACATCGCAACAGGCGGATACGGTGTATCTATCAATAGCCCAGCAGCAGGGCTCCCTGGTAGAAGCCGAAGCTGACCATCCATGCCAGGCTCAGTGACCAGGCAAGGCTGACAGCGGTGAACTTCCAGCTACGGGATTCACTCAACTGGGTAGCCAGCGTGGACAAGCAGGGCGTATACAGCAGTATAAAGAGCATAAAGCTGATCGCCTGAATGCCATCCATTTGCGTACTCAGGTAGCCATTCAGCGCGGCACCTTGCAGTCCGGTCATGGCGACGATCGCACCAATGACAATTTCCTTTGCCACGAAACCTATCAACAGTACAACGGACATCATCGAGCTGATACCGATGGGATCCAGCAGCGGTTTTAACCACGTACCAATCATGCTGGCATAAGTGCCTGCACCACCGGGGGAACTGCCTTCCGGGTAGTGGGTAAGCCACCACACCAGCACCACACCGGTAATAATGAAAGTGCTGGCTCGCTTCAGAAAGTGGGAAATTTCATGCCAGCCGCGCATTAACACCTGTAACAGTACCGGCATCCGGTAAGGCGGCAGTTCCAGCACAAAGGGCTCATCGCTTTTCAGTCGCTTGCCAAATAGCAATGCTGTCAGGAAAGCCGCCGTAAAACTGGCCATATACATGAAGAACAGAATGACAGGTGCCTGTTGCGGTGTGAACAATGCCGTGGTGATAAAAATAAATACCTGCAGTCGTGCAGAACACAGGGAGAAGGGTATCACCAGCATACTCAGCAGACGCAGCGAGCGGCTGCGCATGACGCGGGTTCCCATCAGGGCAGGTACGTTGCAACCGAAGCCCATCAACAGCATGACAAAGCCACGGCCATCCAGTCCCAGGCGTGCCATCAGTGCGTCGGTCAGGTAAGCAGCGCGCGCCAGATAACCGCTGTCCTCAACGATGGCCATCAGGAAGAAGAAAAGAATAATAACCGGTACAAACGAGGCAACCGTACCGATACCATCGTAGAGACCGTCGATGAGAAAACCATACAGGGTTGCAGGCAGCACACTGGCAAGGGGCTCCAGTGCCCAGCCGCGAAACAGCTCCAGCAGGTAGGCGACTGCATCCTGCAACGGTGCCCCCAGTGTATATACCGCCTGAAAGACCAGGAACATCGCCAGAAAAAACAGTGGCAGCCCGAGTAACGGGTGTAACAGTACACGATCAATGCGTTCCGTCATGCGGCGAACGAGACGGCTCGGTGAGGACACGTGCTCGCTGACGAGTGATTCGGCGCGTTCTACCAGTTCATCATCCGCGTGCAGGTAGGCCTTGAGTTCCTGCGGTTTCACAGGGCTAACACACTGCAGGCTCTCGATGAGTGTTTCCCTGACCTCCTTGAGACCGGTGCCATTGCGTGCACTGATGAGAATGACCGGACAATCCAGTGACTTCGACAGGGCCCGGGCATCGATACGGATACCCAACTGCTCTGCTTCATCAATCATGTTGACCAGCAGTACCGGCTTCATACCCAGCTTGTGAATCTGCAGTGCCAGTGGTAACTGATGGTCCAGTTGAGAGGCATTCAGGATCATGACGACCTGGTCTACGACATTGTTCTCAAGAAATGAACGTACCACCTGCTCATCATCCGAAAAGCCGTGTAAATCATAGATACCGGGTAGGTCAACCACCTCAACCGCATCACTGCCGAGAATAGTGCGCGCGCTGAGCAATTCAACGGTTACACCGGGCCAGTTACCAACGCGCGAGGAGGAGCCTGTTAATCGATTAAAGAATGTCGACTTGCCGGTATTAGGCATGCCGACAATGGCAATACGTTTCACTTCTTTGAGACAATATCGATGCGAGCAGCACTGCAAGCAGCGATTTCAACACGGGCAGCATCGCAACGACGCATGATGAGATCAACACTGCCAACACGAATCTGCATGGGACCCAGGCGGGTACAACGGATGACCTGGGCTTCCCGTCCGGTACGTAACCCCATTGCCTGCAGACGTTGCCGAATGTCATCCGGCGCATGGATACCTGTTATGTGCGCTGCTTCACCGGTACCGAGTCTGGACAGATTCGACATTGTTTTTTTTACATGCTTCATGAGTTTGTAGTCGCGTACATCAACGTTAGAATTGATTTCATTATCGTGCTTGAGACAAGCCCTCGTCAACACAAATGGCATACTTAAAGTGATAACTAATAATAACCTTAATGATAACGATTTGCATTATTAATAATTTTGATTAGAATATCTCCCTCTTAGCCAAGTAGGAACCTGGGGGAGACGCCATGAAATTATCTTTTCTACCTGCCATTTTACTGGCATGTCTGTTACCACTGACTGCAACCGCCGTGGACAAGGCAGCCCCCACCATAGAAGAGCTTTGGGCGATCATCCAGAAGCAGCAGGCCGAGATCGAGGCCCTCAAGAGTCAGCAGCAGAACACCGCAAAACAGGCGGCTGACGCCGATGAAAAGGCCGAGGCCGCGGTGGTGGCTGTAGAGGAATCCAGTACCGGGAATGGCACCCAGTCCAGCTGGGCCGACAAAACAACCATAGGCGGCTACGGTGAACTGCACTACAACAACATAAACAACGATGGCATTGCTGATAAGAATGAAATCGATTTCCATCGTTTCGTGTTGTTCTTTGGACACGAATTTACCGACAGGCTGCGTTTCTTTTCTGAACTTGAACTTGAACATGCACTGGCCGGTGATGGCAAGAAGGGTGAAGTTGAACTTGAACAGGCCTACATTGAGTATGATATCCGCGATAATCTGCAAACCAAGGGCGGTGTCTTCCTGATGCCGGTCGGTATCCTCAACGAGACCCATGAACCTGCCACCTTCTATGGTGTGGAACGCAATGACGTTGAGACCATCATCATACCCAGCACCTGGTGGGAAGCAGGTGCAGCACTGAACGGCTATTTTGACAATGGCGTCAGCTGGGATGTTGCGCTCACTTCCGGGCTGGCGATACCCACAACGGGCGACAATGCCTTCGTGGTTCGCAGTGGCCGGCAAAAGGTCTCCGAGGCCATTGCCAATGATTTTGCCTATACCGGTCGCCTGAAATACACCGGTATACAGGGGCTGGAACTCGCTGGAGCGCTGAATTACCAGTCGGATGCCTCACAGGAACCGGGTGACGGGCTTGGTAGTGGTCTTCTCTTTGAAACCCATGCCATTTACCAGAACGGTCCCTTCCAGTTGCGCGCCCTGTATGCAGGCTGGAATTTCGATGGCGCGGCGGTGGCTGCTGCCGATGCCGACCGGCAAAGCGGCTGGTATATCGAACCCAGTATTCGCCCATGGCAAAAGTTGGGTTTCTACGCGCGTTATGAAGATCTGGATGGCGCCCGCATTCGCGATAACTTCAGGCAGTGGGAGATTGGTGCCAACTACTGGCCCCATGAGGATGTTGTCCTGAAAGTGGACTATCGTGACCGCAACGTCGATACCGTTGATATTGCGGCGAAGTCTGTGGATTTCACAGCCTTTGACCTCGGTTTAGGCTATCAGTTCTAACACAGAGACTGCCAGGTACCTGACATGGTAGCAACGCCCAGGCAAATTAATGTCCCCGATTGACTCCATCTCTCTGCTCGTGGGTCGGCAACAGGGGATATTATCTCTTCTGTTGCATCTGTTACCCTGTCAGCCGTGATGGTTAGATCATTGTTCACATTTTTGATGGTGCTCGTTGCTTGCACGGCGCTTGCCGATGATGCTTATCAGAGCGAGGAGGACTTTCTGCTGGAAGCTTTCAACAACGTCACGCCTGAAACCGGGGTAGTATGGCTGAAGGGGGACATCAAGAACATGGCCAGTGACATCCTGGGTCACCCATACCCGGGATTGCGTATACGCTACTGGCGCGAGGGCAGCCGCAGCGCCTGGATACTCGAGGAAATCGGCAAGGTCAAACCCATCACCGTTGGACTGGTGGTGAATGACGAAGGACTTGAGAAAATCCGGGTGCTGGCCTTTCGGGAAAGCCGCGGCTGGGAAGTCCGTTATCCTTTTTTTACCGATCAATTCATTGGCATCGGGCTAACCGATGACAATGACCTGACCCGGCCAATAGACGGCATATCCGGTGCGACATTATCAGTACGCGCCCTGAAAAAACTGGCACGGCTGGCCCTCTATCTGCATACACAGACACGCCTGTCCGATGACACGACACCCTAAATCCAGATCACGCGCCAAACTGCTGCGCTCACTGTATGTCTGGCACCGTTACATTGGCCTGAGTGCCGCGCTGTTTGTCATGGTGTTATCTGCGACGGGGCTGGCCCTGAATCATACTGAATCACTGCAGATGGAATCGACACATGTCCAGTCAGAACTGCTGCTTGACTGGTATGGCATACATGCGCCCGAGAATCTCGGCAGTTATTCCGTTGATTCCATTCTTTATACCGAAATTAACGACCGCGTATTCCGGGATAGCGAAATCCTGGATGGCATCTCGGCACCACTGGTCGGTGTCATTGCGTACCAGGACCTGGCTATCATCGCAACCCTTGACCAGCTGACCTTGCTGACCCGCGATGGAGAACTGATAGAAACCATTGGCAGTGCCGCTGGCGTACCGGCGGGTATGCGGGCGATAGGGGTCAGCACGGATGGCGCTATCGCGATCGAGGCGGCACACGGTTACTACCTGACCGATGAAAACCTTTTGGAGTGGAGAGAAACTGACACCATCGAGGCCACATGGTCGACAATGTCAGACACGCCGGCAGAAATGGTAGCGGTGTTGCAGGCAAGCTATCGCGGCAAGGGATTGCCACTGGAACGCGTGGTGCTGGACTTGCACAGTGGACGATTATTCGGGGATGCCGGAGTCTTGCTGGTTGATACAGCCGCCATCGTGTTCATGCTACTGGCCATCAGTGGTGTCTGGTTGTGGGGCAAACGCCGCGCCAGCGCCAGGGCGCACGAACGTAAACTGAAACAGCACGGTTAACAGACGTGTGCATGCAGAATACCTGCCCGTAAGACGCCTCTTTTGCCCCGTCAAGACAGCAACAAGGCGGCAGTACCACATCAGGCGGTGAATGTATGCAACCAGGCAATAGCCGCTGGGGTGTCGTGTGATTGCTTCATATTGACACCGGGTGTTATCTGCCTGCGTTTACCGACTGGCGGATAGTGGAGACTCCATGACGTCCACCACGGGCTCAAGACCAACCGGCAGGCCTTGCTGGAATTGTGCCCAGTTCAGACTGCGATGTATCTGGCGGCTGGAATCAATCGTCAGATTGCCGGTGACGCCCTGGTAGTCCTGCAGCAGGCCATTATTCAGCTGATTGACATAGGGAATGACATGCCACGCGTCGATACCCAGCGCATGAAATCGCCCGTACCGGGCGGCGCTGGCAGGCCAGTATTCCGCTATGTCGGTTTGCAGGTAGTCACCTGCATCATGGCTGTTGAGAATCCAGGGCATGTCGCAGAAGGCTACATTTTCAAGATCTGCATCCAGCGAACTGTTTGCATGCCCGGTATAGACATGAGAGGTGGCATAAACGGGTAATCGTGAGGCGCGGTAAAAACGCAATTGCGGGTTGATCAGGCGCGCCTGGCGGGGTGTCGCCAGTAAGAAGATCATATCCACATCCTGGCGGCGGCGCGGTTCGAACTCCAGTGTTTGCCCTGCCAGTCGAACCATTTGCTGATGACGTGCCTTGCTGCTGTCCAGATTCAGTGCTGCACTGATCGCCGTGCGGTGGTCCGTTTCAGTAGCGTTGTAATAGCCGACTTCCAGTACACGTCCCCCAAGCGTCTGCCATTCTTCCAGGTATGCCGCATAAATACGCTCGCCCCATGCCCCCTCGGGAATAAGGGCAATTGCCTTGCGGTGTCCATCCTGCGAGGCACGGCGAGCGACTTCACGCGCTTCGTCTTCAGGAGCAAGACCAAACTGGTAGAGCATGGTATTGTTGGCAGCATCGCTATCAATCGTATTCAGGCCGAGCACGGGTACGGCTAACACGGCTAGCGAGGCAAGTTGCCGCACGGCCTGTTTACGCAGTGGTCCGACAATTAACTGAGCCCCTTCATCGACCGCTTTCTGGTAGGTTTCCAGTACCGTGTTAGTCGGCCCGCCGGTATCATAAATCCGTATATCTGGCGGCGACGTGTGCTGTGGTGTGTCATAGTAGGCTGCAAGCATGCCGTCGAGAATAGCTGCCGCGGGTTGTGCAAGTTTGCCACTCAAGGGGAGCAATAATGCCAGTTGTTGCGGGGGGTCACCGGCAAACCGCATACCGTCGACCAGCATTGCGGTAAAAGCCCCCCGGGCAGGATGATTGGGGTAGCGTATTTCCCAGTACGGAATGAGATCCACCAGCATGTCGGGTTCCTGGAAATACAGGCGACGGAGCTCCACCAGTTCGACCCAGCCACCCAGTTCGTTCGGGGACGGGGCGCTACGCAATTGTTGCAATTCTTCGTCCGTCAGACTGCCCAGTGCCACCCAGATCGCAGTGTGGTTAGCCATGCGCTCATCCGCATCCAGCAGCAGCGGGTCGAGTGCGATTCGTTCATGGATACTGGCAATGACTTCCCTGTTTTGCTGCAAGGCTTCAGCGCGCAACCAGTAATAGTCGGCTTTCAGGGCATTATCGTCCGGTACCGTTTTCAATAGCGATAACACCCGTTCAGGCTGATTCTGTGAATAGGCAATCTGTGCCTGGAGAATCGCATAGTGCTGACGCTCGCGACCGGACAGATAATAGGGGGGAGTAATGCGTTCCAGGATTGATTGTGCACGTCCGGCTTCGCCCAGTTCCATGAGGCAACTGGCAGCCTGCAACAGCAGGCCCTGGCGTTCCTCGCGGCCGGCAACAGCCGCCGCACGCAAATAGTCATCGACAGCACCCTCGTAATCGCCGGCAGACAGCCGCAGTTTGGCAGCTTCCTGGAATCGGTCATTGAGCGTCGGCGTCTTTACGGGGGGCGAAGTGGAACAGGCATTCAGCAACAGTATTGTTACAACAAGCAGGTGTTTGACAGTCAGACAGCGCATGAAGAGTACAGTGTGATCGCTCGTAATATATCGAACTAAAGCATGTAAACACTACTTTAAGTAGCCTATCGAGTCTAGCATAATCACTTTAAATTCAGTAGTGTATGTAAGTGTTGCCGGTTGTGGTCGTGCACGCTGCAGTGGCGGTAATCGAGCATTCATTGACAGCGAATGAACACGGATGACTACCCGGGCTCAATGCAGAAAATGCCCCAATAATGTGGGTCTGTTCGATGCAGCCATGTTTGTTTGCTATTCGTCACTACCGTGTTTCGGTAGTGACAGTGACTTTTTCAGCAACCGCCTGATCTTCGGTTAGATAGACCTCGATGCGCCGGTTCTTCGCTCGTCCCTCTGCGGTGTCATTGCTTGCAATCGGGCGCATAAAGGAATACGCACGGGATTCAAGACGATCCTGGGCAACACCCTGATTGACGAGCTGCTGGATTATACTGATCGACCGGGCAGACGACAGTTCCCAGTTGCTGGGATACTTCGTGGCCAGGCGCGCGCTGATCGGCACGTTATCCGTGTGCCCTGCAATCACTACATGCAGCGATGACCGTGCTTTTAACCGGTCAGCGAGTTGTTTGATAATGGCCTTGCCGCCGCTGCTTATGTCGGACACACCGGTAGGAAAGAGCAGCGTTTCCGCCAGCGTGACCTTGATGCCGGTTGCTTGTTGTTGAACATCGATGCCATCGCCTGCCATCCCCTTGAAATCGTCATAGGCTCCACCCGTGGATGGGCGATACCGGATGTTAAATGTCAGGTTATTTACATCCGTACCGTAGTAGGTAATCGAGTTGTGCCGCCGCACCCATTCACCAGGCTGGTTGCTTGTATTCGAGACGGGTTCAAGGTTATCGGGAAATATCCAGGAGTAGGCAATTTGCTCGAACTTGCCCGGACTGTTCCAGAGACCGTAGTGTCCATCCTGCGATTCTTCTTCCCCATCCCAGTTCTGATAGTAGTACACCCCCTGGCTATCTACCTGCAAACGATCATATTCTTCCAGGTGAACCCACTCCAGACTGGCAAAGTTACCATTCGGAAGCTTCAAAACCTGGTAACCAGGTTTGGGGTCACTGCTCCATTCACCATTATTCGGGAATAGATACACAAAGTCCTTCAGATAGTCTTGCTGTTGATAGCCCTCTTTTTCCTTAAACCAGATACTGTAGTCCTTGTAGTTGCTCCGGCTGGTTGTATAAACCAGTGCATGCCGCCCATCCTGTTGCAGAAAGTAAATACGCTCTGATACGGCATTTCCTGCCTGAGCGGATGAATAACACACAGCCAATAGCAGGACCGTGGCAGCCATGCAGCATTGGACTGATCGTTTCATAGCGCCGCTCTTTTTACTCAATGGTATAACCTGACTAAACATCATATAGGCATAGTGCCTGACTTTACAGATCTGCAAATTACACGAATCGTGGGAGCAGGCAGGGAAGAGGGTACATGCCCTTGAAGCGGGGCCGTTGAAATCCGGAAGCCCGTTAATACGACCTGGTATCGATAGCGTTTGGCGCGGCTACCGGGAATCGCGCCCGGCATGGCACGAGTGCAAATACACCCGGGAATCAACAGGGGTGTTCAGAGCAGCAAGTTCAAAGTGAGCGTGCCAGCTCGCCCGCATTTCCGGTATAGGTGGACGGCGTCAATGCGGCCAGTTCCTGTCTAACCGTCTCTGGCAAGTCCAGCGTGCGGATAAATTCCTGCAAGGTCTGCTGATTCACCTCCTTGTCGCGGGTCAGTTCCTTGAGCTTTTCATAGGGCTTTTCGATCCCGTAGCGACGCATCACGGTTTGCAGGGCTTCTGCAAGGACTTCCCAGCTATTGTCGAGGTCTTCCGCGGTTCGTACCTTGTTGAGTTCCAGCTTGCCGATGCCCTTGAGACAGGATTCGAAGGCAATCACGCCATGGCCAATGGCTACACCCAGGTTTCGCAGTACGGTAGAATCACTGAGGTCCCGTTGCCAGCGCGATACCGGCAGCTTGGCGCCAAAGTGGGAAAACAGGGCATTGGCGATACCCAGGTTACCTTCGGCATTCTCGAAATCAATCGGATTGACCTTGTGCGGCATGGTCGAGGAGCCCACTTCACCGGCGATGGTTTTCTGCTTGAAATAGCCAAGGGAGATATAGGCCCAGGCATCCCGACAGAAATCAAGCAGTACGGTATTAAACCGGGCCAGCGTATCGAACTGCTCGGCCATGTAGTCATGCGGTTCGATTTGCGTGGTAAATGGATTGAACTCCAGCCCCAGGTCAACGATGAATTGCCTTGAGAAAGCCGGCCAGTCAACGTCCGGATAAGCAACCTGGTGGGCATTGTAATTTCCCACGGCACCATTGATCTTGCCCAGTATGGGAATGGCAGCATACTGCTCACGCTGGCGGTGCAGGCGGGCAGCTACATTGGCCATTTCCTTGCCGACCGTTGTCGGTGTCGCGGTTTGTCCATGGGTACGTGACAGCATGGGCTCGTCTGCATAACGTCTCGCCAGGTCACCAAGCGCGTTAATCACATCATCCATCAACGGCAGCAGTGACTGGTTGCGCGCTTCACGCAACATTAAGGCATAGGCCAGATTGTTGATATCTTCCGAGGTACAGGCAAAATGGATAAATTCGCTGACGGCTTCCAGTTCAGTATTGCCGGCAATCTTTTCCTTGAGGAAATATTCAACGGCCTTGACGTCATGGTTGGTGGTACTCTCGATATTCTTTACACGTTGCGCGTCCTGCTCACTGAATTTCTCAATGATGTCGTTCAGTACCCGCTCGGCATGTCCACCAAGAGCGGGGACTTCCGAAATACCCTCGTGTGCGGCCAGTGTCAGTAACCAGCGTATCTCCACGATCACCCTGTGACGAATCAGCCCGTATTCACTGAAAATGGGGCGCAATGTCTCGGTCTTGGAGCCATAGCGGCCATCGATAGGGGAAATTGCAGTGAGTTGTGACAGTTCCATGTAGACCTCGCTATGCAGCCAGTTGCCGTAGCACGTAGTGCAGGATACCGCCGTGTGTATAGTATTCAAATTCCTGTGGCGTATCGATACGCACCCGGGCTTCGAATACCGTCTCGGTGCCATCCGGCGCTGTGGCAGTAACACGTGTCAGGTCGGTCAGCCCGTCCTGCAGGCCGACGATATCAAAGCTTTCCTTGCCCGACAGGCCGAGACTCTCTGCCGTGTCACCGGCCTGGTACTGCAGTGGCAGAATGCCCATGCCCACCAGGTTGGAACGATGGATACGCTCATAACTCTCAGCAATGACAGCGCGTACGCCGAGCAATCGTGGACCTTTAGCCGCCCAGTCACGCGATGATCCGGACCCGTATTCCTTGCCCGCGAGGATAATCAGGGGTATCTGCTCTTTCATGTACAACTGAGACGCATCAAATATACTCATCTGCTCGCCACCGGGCTGGTGCACGGTAATACCGCCCTCGGTGCCCGGCGCCAACTTGTTGCGCAAGCGGATATTGCCAAACGTTCCGCGCATCATGACCTCATGATTACCTCGACGTGAACCCAGCGAGTTGAAATCACCCGGCGCCACACCGTGCGCTTTCAGGTATACACCTGCGGGACTGTCTGCCTTGATCGCACCGGCCGGTGAAATATGATCCGTGGTCACGGAATCCCCAAGTAACGCCAGTACCCTCGCGGCACGAATATCCCCGAGCGCGTCCGGTGCAGATGTAATGCCCTCGAAGTAGGGCGGTTTGCGAATGTAGGTAGAATCAGGCTGCCATTCATAGCGCTTGTCTTCCGGCGACTCGAGCGCGTTCCAGCGTGTTTCACCGGAGAAAACGGCTTCATAGGTTTTACGGAATTCCTCCTCATTGACACTCTCTGCAATGACCTCGCGTATCTCATCCTGTGCAGGCCAGATCTCCTTGAGATAGACCGGGTTGCCGTTCCTGTCTGTACCCAGCGGCTCGGTAATTAAATCAATATCCATGCGTCCGGCCAGTGCATAGGCAACCACCAGTGGTGGCGAGGCAAGGTAGTTCATGCGTACTTCCGCGTGTACGCGACCCTCGAAATTGCGGTTGCCGGAAAGCACCGAACAGACCGATAGATCACCTTCATGAATAGCCCTTGAGACCGGTTCAGGCAACGGGCCGGAATTCCCGATACAGGTTGTACAGCCATAACCGACGGTGTGAAAACCCAGCGCCTGCAATGCATCGGTGAGCTTTGCTTCTTCAAGATAGGCCGTTACCACACGTGACCCCGGGGCAAGCGAGGTTTTTACCCAGGGTTTTACATCCAGGCCAAGTGCAACCGCCTTTTTTGCCACCAGTCCGGCCCCCACCATCACTGACGGATTCGATGTATTCGTACAGGAAGTAATCGCGGCAATGACAACCGCGCCGTCATCCATGGTTACAGACTGGCCCTTAATCTCGACATTAACCGCCTTGCTGGTAATCTTGCCCTCGGACTTGATCGCCGCCAGGGATTCAAGAAAACGGGGCTTGATTTCAGTTAATGCGACACGGTCCTGCGGGCGCTTTGGACCGGCGAGACTGGGCACGACATTCGCCAGATCAAGAGACACGGTATGAGTAAAGTTCGCTTCGGGTGCGTCGGCACCACGAAACATTGACTGCTCACGGGTATAGGCCTCTGCCAGTGCAATTTGCGCCTCACTGCGTCCGGTCAGTTTCAGGTATGCCAGCGTTTCCTCGTCCACCGGAAAAAAACCGCAGGTGGCACCGTATTCCGGCGCCATGTTTGCAATGGTGGCGCGATCAGCCAGCGAAAGATAATCCAGTCCATCACCGTAGAATTCGACAAACTTGCCTACCACACCTTCCTGCCGCAGGAGTTCAACCACCATCAACACGAGATCCGTCGCGGTTGCACCTTCCGGCAGTTTTCCATGCAGGTTAAACCCCACCACCTGCGGGATCAGCATGGATATCGGCTGTCCCAGCATGGCGGCTTCGGCCTCTATGCCGCCGACGCCCCATCCGAGTACGCCGAGACCGTTGATCATGGTGGTATGCGAATCCGTCCCCACCAGGGTGTCCGGGTAGGCCTGGGTGACGCCCTCATGCTCCATTTCGAATACCACCCGTGCCAGGTACTCGAGATTTACCTGGTGCACGATGCCGGTATCCGGTGGCACCACCTTGAAATTGGAAAAGGCCTTCTGGCCCCACTTGAGGAAACTGTAGCGTTCCTGGTTGCGCTGGTATTCAAGTTCACTGTTCAGATCCATGGCGCCGTCAGATCCGAAACTGTCCACCTGTACAGAGTGATCGATCACCAGTTCTGCCGGCTGCAGCGGGTTGATGCGGTCAGGATCACCCCCCAGATCAGTCATGGCATCGCGCATGGCTGCAAGATCAACGACTGCCGGAACACCGGTAAAATCCTGCATGAGTACCCGTGCCGGCCGATAGGCAATTTCTGTCGCCGGTTGTGCCTGCGGGTCCCATTGAATAAGCGCCTCGATGTCACTCCGGGTTACGGTGTGTTCATCCTCATAGCGCAGCAGGTTCTCCAGAAGTATCTTCAACGAGCAGGGCAGACGGCTGATGTCGTGGCGCTCGCCAAGTTTCCGTAAACTGAATATTTCATAGCTGGCGTCACCCACAGTGAGTGTGTCGCGGGTGTTAAAGCTGTTGTTCATGGGGTCTCCCGAACCGTGATATCACGGTAACACTGGATGCATAAAGCTGGCGATTATACACGGAAAATACCCTTGCAAATCATGCCAAAGCAAGAGCTTGATGGCTTCGATGGCGAGGCATCCGGTTTTCGAGCATGGCAGACGGTTAAACTGCCCGGCGCGCCTCGCCAAGCAACTCTTTACAGCAATCAAGAATCTGTTTGCGCTGAAAAATCAGCCTCATGCGGTTACCACCACGTTGCTTCCACAGTACGGTCGCACGCATGCCGGCGAGCAGCAGGGCGCGTATCATGTTTTTGCTGTCACTGTTACGCAGAACACTCTCTTCACCTTTCACCATGATACGTGGCTGCAGGGTACTGACCGTGTCCCTGTACACTGCTGCGAGAGCAGCAATGATGCCGGGGTCCAGCTCATCAGCTAATTTTATTTCCTCTTTAATCCTGTCAATACCTGTGGCAACTGCCTTCATTAACACGGCGTTACGGCTCAATTTGCGCTCCAGGTGCATAAGGGCAATCACGTACCCCGTCAACGCCATATCACGTTGCCTGCTGTCATTAGCCAGTTGCTCGGTTGTGACCTCCAGCCCGAGCATGAGCGCACGGCTGTCACCATACACATCAATAGCGGACTCCGGATCAGTATTCAGAATGCTTCTGATGCTCGCCTGTGTAGCGGCTGTATCGCGCCGTTCGCCCTGTGCAGTCTGTTGTACCAGTCTGACTGCCTGGTACATTCCGGCAAGTGAAATGCTCTGATCGCGAATCGCACTGTTCATTGCTTTGTTGTTTTCTCCTGGGTGACCGAATCAATGACCGCTCCACCAAGGCACTCGTCATCCCTGTAAAACACCACCGATTGCCCCGGGGTTATCGCCCGTTGTGGCTGACTGAAACGAACGCTGCATTCCTGCTGGGCGAGCATTGTTAGCGTACAGTCCTGCAATGGCTGCTGGTGACGGATACGGGCAGTGCAGTCGACACGGTGAGCGGGTGCCGAACCGGCTATCCAGTGTAACCGGCTCGCCTGTAAACCCTGGCTGAACAATGCCGGATGATTCACCCCCTGTGCGACCCGCAGGATATTATTCTCGATGTCCTTGCCGATGACATACCAGGGTTCACCGGAGGTATTGCGGCGTCCGCCAATGCCCAACCCCTGACGTTGTCCGATTGTATAGAACATCAAGCCCTCGTGCTGCCCGATTATCTCGCCATCGAGGTCAAGAATGTCGCCGGGATTCTTTTTAATATAGTGCGCCAGGAATGTGTCGAAGCGGCGCTCCCCGATAAAGCAAATACCGGTACTGTCTTTTTTCTCATGGACAGCAAGTCCTGCCTGTTTCGCCAGGACCCGTACTTCAGATTTGCTGAATTCACCCAGCGGAAACAGGCTGCGTTGCAGTTGTGCGCGGTCAAGGGTGTGCAGAAAATAGGTCTGATCCTTGTCAGTGTCTGCACCGCAGAGCAACCGTACACGTGGACTTTTTTCGATACGCGCATAGTGTCCGGTGGCAATCAAATCAGCACCCAGCCCGTTAGCATAATCCAGGAAGGCCCTGAACTTGATTTCGCGATTACAAATGATATCCGGGCTCGGCGTGCGTCCGGCCTCGTATTCCGCAAGGAAATGTTTAAACACCCGGTTCCAGTACTGGGAAGAAAAACTGACTGTGTGTAACTTGATATCGAGTTGCCTGGCAATTGCGCGGGCATCGGCAAGATCCTGTTCGGCAGGGCAGTAGTCATTTTCATCGTCCTCGTCCCAGTTTTTCATGAAGACCGCTGCAACATCATGACCCTGCTGTTTTAACAGCAGCGCCGTCACCGCCGAGTCAACGCCACCGGACAGGCCGACGATGATGTTACTCATCAGTGGTCATGCCCGTGAAAGCGGGGCTCCAGATAGAATTGCCATTGGACGCATCAGTGAGAGCGAATTCCCGCTTTCGCGGGCATGACAAGGCAATTGGAGAGATCCGGCGTTCAATCAATGGAAGACAGCAGCGCCAACGGATAGCGTACACCGGCAAGGTAATCCTCAATTGAGCGCAACACCATGGGGCTGCGCAGCCTGTCATGCTGATTTCTGATTTCTTCAGGTGTTAGCCAAAGCGTTCGCTGAATACACGCATCGAGTTCCCTGTCCTGATCATGGTGAAATGCATTACCCGAAAAGGTGGTTCGCATAAAGGTTTCCCCATTTTCAGGATGGCGCCACTGATAGATGCCAATGAGCGATTCCGGTAGAAATTCCCAGGCGGTTTCTTCACGCGTTTCACGTATGACTGCTTCAATGAGTGTTTCATCGTCTTCAAGATGCCCGGCAGGCTGATTGTAAACTGACCGGCCGGAAATCAGCTCCTGTACCAGCAGAAAGCGGCCCTCGTTTTCAATAACCGCGGCGACCGTCGCATGTGGCTTCCATATCATCATATTTAAATTCAATAAGTTATCATTAATTCATGGTAATCTCAGTGAGTCGTGCTGCAACCGCGCGGGTGGTTGAATGCTGGATGCCATGCGCTCGCTAATTGACGCTCGCACAACTCCGTTTATTCCCATATACTTCGCAACTCGTTACAGGCGCTGAGGTTACATAGCCTATCTCAGGCAAACTCTCATTGCATCATGCTAACGACACACCAACTACCGACACACCAACTACAAAATTTTAAGCGTTCTGGAGGAACTAAAAATGACTGGCTTACTAAGAAAAACGCTGTTCGCAGTATTGATGTTCGCCGTTTCAGCAGGTTACGCACTTGCTGACGACATACTCATGCCATTTGTTCTGGCAGGGACTTCATCTGATGATGTCGACACCGTTGCCGCTGCTACAAAATCCAAACTAACCGCCGCGGGCTTTGAGGTTGTCGGTGAATATTCACCTTTCGATGGCGCCGATATTATTGTCGTCACCAATGACGCCCTGAAAGCGACTGCAGCCAAATCAGAGTTTGGCGCCTACGGTGCTGCACAACGTGTTTCGATCACCCGAAACGGTGATGTAACCGAAGTCGTTTACACCAACCCTGTCTACATGGCTGCGGCCTATCGCATGGAATCTGACCTCGCAGATATCCGCGCACAACTTGAAGGTGCACTGGGTGCAGAGAAGGATTTTGGTTCAGAGAAAAACCTGACAGCGAAAGATCTGCGCAAGTATCACTATACCGTCATGATGGAATACTTTGACGATCCCAGTGAACTGGCGGAATACGACAGCCAGGAAGAAGCACTGAAGGCCGTCAATGATTCCCTGGCAGCCGGACTCGGCGCTACCGCAAAGGTCTACCAGATTGACATCCCGGGCAAGGACGAATCAGTCATCGGTGTCGCTCTCAAGGGCAAGGACGCCGATGATTGCAGTGGTGATGAGTTCGTCATGAGCCGCATCGACAAGACTTCACCGCGTCACACCGCCCACCTGCCTTATGAAATCGTCGTCTCTGACGGCACCGCTTATGCCTTGTTTGCACGCTTCCGCATCGCTATCAACTGGCCGCACCTGCCCATGGTCGCCAGCGAAACGGGTGGTACCTTCATGAGCATCATGTGCTCACCGGGCGCCATCGAAGAAGCACTGATCCAGGCCTCCGGCGAGGAGCCGTAGTCATGATAGAAGCTGCCTGATGCTACGCTGTCAAGGTAGTTGTAAACAAAAGAGGCCCCTGCAATCGCAGGGGCTTTTTTTTGATTTTGATTTTTATTCACAGCCTGTAAGTTATCGATTTGCAATGATAATATGTCCTTATGGTACATTCGACCAGAACTTGATAGGCTAGAATTGTAAATATGGCAAACGAGCAGGAACATAGAGGCGACGAGGGGCTTGCGCTTCAGGAAGCAAAACCTGAGGTCAAGGAACCCTCCATGTACAAGGTGGTACTACTGAATGACGATTACACGCCGATGGAATTTGTGGTCACCCTGCTTGAGCGGCTGTTTGGCCTGGATCGTGAAAAGGCAACACGCATCATGCTGATGATTCATACTCACGGGAAAGGTGTGTGTGGCATCTACACCTATGAAATTGCCGAGACCAAGGTTGCTCAGGTGAACGAATATTCACAACGCCACCAGCACCCACTGTTATGCGAGATGGAAGAAGTCTAGTCTGCCTATTGAGGAGTTGACATGCTAAGCAAAGAACTGGAATTTACCCTCAATCTCGCATTCAAGGAAGCGCGCGAAAAAAATCATGAATTCATGACGGTTGAGCATTTGCTCTATGCCTTGCTGGGCAACCCCTCTGCAGTCGACGTCATACGCGCCTGTGGCGGCAACCTTGAACATCTGAAACAGGAATTGGGTAAATTTCTGGAAGAGACCACGCCAACATTAGCCCTGGATGATGACCGCGAAACCCAGCCAACACTGGGTTTCCAGCGGGTGTTGCAACGCGCTGTGTTTCATGTGCAATCATCAGACAAAACGGAGGTGACCGGTGCCAACGTACTGGTCGCCATTTTCAGCGAACAGGAATCCCAGGCGGTTTATTTCCTTAACCGGCAGAATATTACCCGCCTTGATATTGTTAACTACATCTCTCACGGCATTTCGAAAATACACGAGCAAGACGAGGGTCCGGGCGAAAACCCCGCGGCAAGCGAAGCTGCCGATTCGACAACCCGGCAACCGCTGGAAACCTTTGCTACCAATCTAAACGAGCAGGCCGCCCTGGGTCGCATAGACCCCCTGATTGGCCGTCGCGAAGAGATTCATCGCACCATCCAGATTCTCTGTCGCCGCCGCAAGAATAATCCGCTTTTTGTCGGTGAGGCCGGAGTGGGGAAAACCGCGCTTGCCGAAGGACTTGCCAAGATGATTGTCGACGGTGACGTACCCGAGGTGCTGCTTAACAGTACTATCTATTCGCTGGATCTCGGTTCGCTGGTCGCGGGAACCAAGTACCGGGGCGACTTCGAGAAACGCTTCAAGGCGGTACTCTCACAACTCAAGAACGAAAAGGGCGCGATACTCTTCATCGATGAAATACACACCATAATCGGTGCCGGTGCTGCCTCCGGTGGTGTCATGGATGCTTCAAATCTGATGAAACCGATGCTTGCCTCCGGTGAGTTGAAATGTATCGGCTCAACGACCTTCCAGGAATACCGCGGGATCTTCGAAAAGGACCATGCGCTCACGCGACGTTTTCAGAAGGTCGACATCAATGAACCCAGTGTTGAAGAAACCATTGACATCCTGAAGGGCCTGAAAACCCGTTTTGAAGACCATCACAAGGTAAAATATTCCGCACGTGCGTTGCGCAGTGCCGCAGAACTGGCTGACCGTTATATCAACGACCGTCACCTGCCTGACAAGGCCGTCGACGTCATTGATGAGGCCGGTGCCGGCCAACGCCTGCTGTCTCCGTCAAAGCGCAAGAAAACCATTGGTGTATCGGATATTGAACATGTGATTGCCCAGATGGCACGTATTCCGGAGAAAACCGTTTCTGCCTCTGACAAGGAGTCGCTGCGGAATCTGGAACGTGACCTGAAAATGGTGGTCTACGGACAGGATACCGCAATCGAGACCCTGTCAAGCGCCATCAAGATGTCACGCTCCGGACTCGGCAATGAAGCCAAACCGATTGGATCGTTCCTGTTTTCAGGGCCAACCGGTGTCGGAAAAACAGAGGTAACCCGCCAGCTGGCCCGGATTATGGGCCTGGAACTGGTTCGTTTTGATATGTCCGAGTACATGGAACGCCACACGGTATCGCGCCTGATCGGTGCGCCTCCGGGATATGTCGGCTATGACCAGGGCGGACTGCTCACAGAGGCCATTACCAAGAACCCGCATGTTGTCCTGTTACTCGACGAAATCGAGAAGGCGCATCCCGATGTATTTAACCTGTTACTGCAGGTCATGGATCACGGCACCCTGACAGATAACAATGGACGCAAGGCCGATTTTCGTAATGTGGTAATCGTGATGACAACCAACGCAGGCGCCCACGAAATCAGCCGCGCATCCATCGGTTTCACCCAGCAGGATCATTCCACTGATGCCATGGAGGCCATCAAGAGACTGTTTACACCGGAGTTCAGAAACCGTCTGGACGGGATCGTACAGTTCACACCACTGGATCCGGCCGTCATCACGAAAGTGGTGGACAAATTTGTTTTTGAACTGGAAGCACAGTTACAGGAGCAAAATGTCACCATCGAGGTAGACGCAGATGCCCGTATCTGGCTGGCTGAACATGGCTATGATCCAAAGATGGGCGCACGGCCGATGGCTCGCACAATTCAGCAGTACATCAAGAAACCGATTGCCGATGAGCTGCTGTTCGGTGAACTCGCGCACGGTGGGCACCTGATTATTCACCTCGAAGGTGACGAGTTAAGCTTCGAAATCAAGGGGAAGGAGACGGTTCACTAGCGGCAGGCAGCCGCTACGTCTCGCGACCGGAAGAGCCGTCAGCGTGCCCGGTAGGTAATGCGACCCTTGATAAATCATAGGGTGTCAATTCAACGGTCACTTTATCACCGCGCAATATCCTGATGTAGTGTTTGCGCATCTTGCCGGAAATATGTGCGGTCACTATGTGTCCATTATCGAGTTGGACCCTAAACATGGTATTCGGAAGTGTCTCGGTGACCGTCCCTTCCATTTCAATGTGTTCTTCCTTAGCCATAAAACCACAGTACCGTGTCACGTAAAGCGCGGCATTATACCTGAAAATAACTCAAATGAACGCCTGACTATGAGGATAACAGCAGAATATCCTCGTCAAGCGTCCAGTGCCGGGCGGTATCCGGCAGGTAACATTCCCGTTCCAGGATTGCAGTGAAGTCCCTGCGCGGGATGGTTTCAGCGCCCAGACTGGCCAGATGCTCGGTATGTACCTGGCAGTCTATCAGCCCGAAACCCCAGCGGGCCAGTTGTCTCACCAGCGCCACGAACGCCACTTTTGACGCATCTGACGCACGTGCAAACATGGATTCACCAAAGAAAACGCCCCCGATGGCCACACCGTAGAGCCCCCCGACGAGTTCTCCCTGATACCAGCACTCTGACGAGTGTGCATGGCCCTCACGGTGGAATCGAACATAGGCCTCGTGCATCTCGGGGGTAATCCACGTCCCTGACTGGCCGGGCCGGGGCGCGGCACAGGCTGTGACGGTCTCGCTGAAGGCTGTGTCCAGGGTGACCGTATAGCGGCCTTTTCTAATTACTCTTGGCAAGGCTGCGGGACACATGCAGCTGATCGGGATACAGCACCAGGCGCGGGTCAGGCGCCCACCAGAGGATTGGCTGGCCGGGGCCATACCAGGGAAATATCCCTCGGCGATAGGCCTGCAGCAGCCACTGTGGGGTGAGCGCTCCACCCACGGCCAGCAGGCCATCCGGTTCCTTCATTGCCAGCTCGACATCCGGAAAGTCTGGCACCGGACTCTCCGGATCCAGCCAGCAGGGCGAGGCTTCACGGTTATGTGCCATGTGTCTCCGTTTTCCGATAGGGCGAGGTTTGCAGCAGGTCATCATGGTAATCGACCATCAGCTCATGCTCCTGCAGCAGGTAGCGCTCGATGGCCATACGAAACTGTTCATGCACAATCCAGTGTGCCGACCAGGTGTAGACGGGCAGAAAGCCACGGCTGATCTTGTGTTCACCCTGTGCACCGGGCTCGAACAATGCCAGATCATTGCGAATACAGTAATCGATACCCTGGTAATAACAGGCCTCGAAGTGCAGGCTGTTGAATTCCTCCAGGCACCCCCAGTGCCGCCCGTACAGCGCATCATCACCACGCAGCATGATGGCACCGGCAACCGTTTCCTGACCCATGGCCGGCAAACACCAGCACGATCTGTTCACCCATAGTGCGACTGATTTCCAGGAAAAATCCGAGCGACAGGGTCGGTAGACCGGATTTTTTCTCGAAGGTCGAGCAATAAAAGTCGTGCATGATCTGCCATTGTCCGGCGGTCGCTTCATTGCCATGCACGATGCGAATCTCGATACCGGCTTCCTGGACATGTCGCCGTTCGCGACGAATCTTCTTGCGTTTGCGGGAGCTCAGGCGTGACAGGAAATCATCAAAAGACGTGTAGTGATCATTGTGCCAGTGAAAATGGCAGCTGCTACGCCGCATAAAGCCAGCCTCACACAGCAACGCGGTGTCCGCCTCGCTGGTGAACAACCAGTGCAGCGAAGACGCCTGTTGCTCCGTGGTCAGCGACAGGGCCCGGTCGATGATGGCCTGTCTGACTTTTTCCTGGTCACATGCCGGATGCACCAGCAAGCGCGAGCCGGTTACCGGTGTGTAGGGGATGGACGAAACCAGTTTCGGAAAATAGGGTACACCGGCGCGCTGGTAGGCGTCGGCCCAGGCCCAGTCAAAAACAAACTCACCATAGGAATTGTTTTTCAGATAGAGTGGCGCAATACCAACCAGTGTCTCGCATGCATCGTAGACAACAATGTGCTGTGGCCACCAGCCATGGGCATCACCAACACAGTCATGCGCTTCAAGGGCTGACAGAAACTCGTGGCGCAGGAACGGATGACCGGTTCCGGAGACCCGATTCCAGTCGTCCAGCGGTATATCGCTGATATGATTGACGACAGCGGTACGCATGCTTATGCGCCGGCAGAACCCGTGCTATTTGGCCCGGGCCTCGGATCTTTAGTCCATGCGCCCGGCACGGTCCGCCAGATGATCCAGATAAGACTCGGCATCCAGCGCCGCCATACAACCGGTTCCGGCGGAGGTCACTGCCTGGCGGTAGACATGATCACAGACGTCACCGGCAGCAAAGACACCCTCGACACTGGTTGCAGTGGCATTGCCTTCAGTACCGCTGTTGATGCTGATATAGCCATTATGCATTTCCAGCTGGCCTTCAAAAATAGCGGTGTTGGGGCGGTGTCCAATGGCAATAAAGACCCCCTGCAGCTGGATATCCCGGGTCGCCCCGTCTTTCACGTTCTTGATGCGCATACCCGTGACACCGCTGTCATCGCCCAATACCTCGTCAAGAACACTGTCCCATGCGATGGTAACCACGCCTTCAGCTTCTTTCCTGAATAAACGGTCGCGGAGTATTTTCTCGGAACGCAGCTCGTCACGGCGGTGCACCAGCGTCACGTGGGAGGCGATATTTGACAGGTACAGGGCCTCTTCAACGGCGGTATTGCCACCGCCAATGACCGCCACCGGTTGTTGCTTGTAGAAGAAACCGTCACAGGTGGCACAGGCGGATACCCCTTTCCCCTTGAAGGCTTCCTCGGAGGGCAGCCCCAGGTACATGGCGGAGGCGCCGGTGGCAATAATCAGGGCATCACAGGTATAGACACCTGAATCGCCTTCGAGCCGATAAGGCTTTGTCTTGAAATCAACGGTGTGGATATGGTCGAAGATCATTTCGGTATTGAAACGCTCGGCATGCAAACGCATGTCCTCCATCAATGGCGGACCCTGAGTGCCCTCAGCACCACCCGGCCAGTTCTCGACCTCCGTGGTTGTCATCAGCTGTCCACCCTGCTCCAGGCCCGTGATCAGTACCGGGTTCAGGTTTGCGCGGGCGGCATAGATGGCGGCGGTATAGCCGGCAGGGCCGGAGCCCAGAATAAGAAGACGGCAGTGCTTGATATCGCTCATGTATAATGACTCCGGTTAATTTCCCGGCCGGGACAGATTAGCGAGGGTGCCAAATAGCCTGCTGGGTAAAATTGACAGCGAAGCCGAATGTTACGGAACTTGGGGAGTAGGGTAAAGCGAGCATGAAAATCGGGATTCCACGCGAGATCAAACCACTGGAGGGCCGTGTCGCACTCAGCCCGGACGCCTGCGGTGACCTGGTGCATGCCGGGCATAGCGTATTCGTGGAACATAATGCCGGAAGTCTTTCGGGGTATTTTGATGACCACTATGCAGCCGTGGGTGCGACCATCGCCGCCGATGCGAATACCGTCTATGGCGAGGCAGAACTGCTTGTAAAGGTCAAGGAGCCCGTTGCCGCCGAGCTGACACTGTTACGGAAAGACCATCTGTTATTCTGTTTTTTACACCTCGCGGCCTATCCCGAGCTCACCTGCCGCCTGCTGGACATCGGGCTCACAGCCATCGGTTTCGAGACCGTTGAAACCGATAACGGGGCATTGCCGTTGCTGGCCCCGATGAGTGATATTGCCGGTCGACTGGCCACGCAGATCGGCAGTAATCTGCTGCACCAGCCGCAGGGTGGCAAAGGCCTGTTGCTTGGTGGCCTGCCCGGGGCGGAACGCGGGCATGTTGTCATTATCGGGGCCGGCAATGCCGGTGGAAATGCCGCTGCGATGGCAGCCGCAATGGGTGCGGAAGTGGTGGTGTTCGACCTCAGACGCGAGCGGCTGTCCGCGATGCGCCAGCTTGGCAACAATGTCACCGCTCTGTATCCATACCGGGATGCGATTCAGCAGGAAGTGGCCGCGGCGGACCTGTTGATTGCTGCGGCCCTGAAGACCGGGCAGCGAGCTCAGCACATCGTTTCGCGCGACATGGTGCACGCCATGCAGCCGGGCAGCGTCATTGTTGATATCTCAGTTGACCAGGGTGGTAGTGTAGAGACGACCAGGCCAACGACCTACGAACATCCAACCTACCTTGAAGAAGGGGTGCTGCATTTCAGCGTCACCAACATGCCCGGCGCCGTACCCCGCAGTGCCTCACAGGCCCTGTCTGCGGTATTATTGCCCTATGTTCATTCACTGCTGCGCCCGGATTGGACGCAGGAGAACCCGGCGCTTGTCCGCGGTATCAATGTGGCCACCGGGGCGATACGGCACCCCGCACTGAAAGAATCACTTGCGTGATAGAATAATTCGAATAGAATCTTGCGATTGGCGCAACAATCTATGAAAGAGGATGATTTTGGCACAAGCACGGCGTAAATCCACTAAACCGGCAAAACTGACACACCAGGTATCCCGCGGTTTGCGCGAAGGTGCCCTGCTGATACTGGGTGCGATTGCCATTTATCTATTGGTGTCACTGGCCACCTATCACCCGGCTGATCCCGGCTGGTCCAGCAGTGGCGCCTATACGCAAATTCACAACGCCGGCGGGCTCATCGGGGCCTGGCTGGCGGATGTGCTACTGTATTTACTCGGCTACCTTTCCTACCTGTTCCCCGTCATGGTTGGCTACAGCGGCTGGCTGGTCTATCGCGGAGCCACATCAGACGGCAGTGTTGATCTGCATGTGCTCGCGGTACGCTGGTCCGGTTTTCTGCTGACAGTGGGTGCCGGCTGCGGGCTTGCCACCCTGGAGTCGGGATCGAGCAATGCCGGTTTGCCTGCCGGCGCCGGCGGAGTCTTTGGCAATGTCGTCGGTAACAATCTGGTCGATGTCGTCAGCCCGGTCGGCGCGACGCTGTTCCTGCTGGCATTGTTTCTATCCGGTATCACCCTGTTTACCGGGATTTCATGGCTGGCGGTCATGGATTTCATCGGTAAAAACACCCTGATCTGCACTGATCACCTGTATGCACTGGCCAGTGAAATACCCGAACGGATGGCCGCGCGTCGTGCCCGCAATGAGCGTGTAGAGGTCATCAAGGCCAGTCAGGAAAAAGAGGCGAAACGCAAGCCGGTACGTATCGAACCGGTGATCACCAAACCCAAGCCCAGTGAACGCAAGGAGCGTGAGCGACAGGTGCCGCTGTTTGATCCGCCGGCCAATTCAGCATTACCGCCATTGTCGTTGCTCGACGAACCGCGTCCGGAAGAGGAGGGCTATTCCAACTCGGCGCTGGAAGCCATGTCACGGCTTGTGGAAATGAAACTGCTCGACTTCAATATTGCCGTTGAAGTGGTTGCCGTCAATCCGGGGCCGGTGATTACCCGCTTTGAGCTTGACCTGGGGCCCGGCGTCAAGGTCAGCCAGGTCAGCAACCTGGCCAAGGATATAGCGCGTGCGCTGTCCGCCATCAGTGTTCGCGTCGTTGAGGTCATACCGGGCAAATCGGTAATCGGCCTGGAGATCCCCAACGAACACCGTTCGATTATCAGCCTTGGCGAGATCCTCAATACGCATGAATACGACGAGTCCCATTCACCGTTAACCATGGCACTGGGGAAGGACATCAGTGGCCTGCCCATTGTCGTCGATCTGGCACGCATGCCACACCTGCTGGTCGCCGGCACCACCGGCTCGGGTAAATCGGTTGGCATCAATGCCATGATCCTGAGCCTGCTATACAAGTCATTGCCAAAAGACGTACGCCTCATCATGATTGATCCCAAGATGCTGGAACTGTCCGTGTATGAGGGCATTCCACACCTGCTGACACCGGTCGTGACCGACATGAACGAGGCCGCAAATGCCTTGCGCTGGTGTGTCGGTGAAATGGAACGTCGCTATAAACTGATGGCGGCACTGGGCGTGCGCAATATCGGCAATTACAATCGCAAGGTGAGAGAGGCCGAGGAGGCAGGTGAGCCGATACCGGACCCGCTGTTTAATCCTGAAGAGGTACTGGAGGGCACCGAACACCCGGTACTGCAGGAGCTGCCATTTATCGTTATCGTCATCGACGAACTCGCCGACATGATGATGGTCGTTGGCAAAAAGGTTGAGGAGCTGATAGCGCGCCTGGCCCAGAAGGCACGTGCATCAGGCGTCCACCTGATACTGGCGACCCAGCGACCCTCCGTCGATGTCATCACCGGGCTGATCAAGGCCAATATCCCGACCCGTATCGCCTTCCAGGTTTCCTCGAAGATCGACTCACGTACCATTCTTGACCAGATGGGGGCAGATCAACTGCTCGGTCATGGCGACATGCTCTACATGGCACCTGGCACCAGTGTGGCGGTGCGTGTACACGGTGCCTTTGTCTCGGACTCTGAAGTACACCGGGTGGCCGCACACCTCAAGGGCAAGTCAGAACCCGAGTATATGGCCGAGATCCTTGAAGGGTCGTCTGAGCCCGTTCCCGGGCTCTCGGCTGCCAATGGCGGGGGTAGCAGCGGTGGCGATGATACCGAATCAGATCCGCTCTATGACCAGGCTGTCGCCGTGGTGACACAAACACGACGGGCATCGATTTCCGGGGTACAGCGACGGCTCAAGATCGGCTATAACCGTGCCGCACGTATGATCGAGTGCATGGAAGAGACCGGTATTGTGTCGCCGATGGAGAGCAACGGCAATCGCGTGGTACTGGCACCACCGCCACCCGACGCATGAATATTCCAGGACTTTCCCGGCTACTCGGCCTGTTACTGCTGTTCCCGGCGGTTAACCAGGCCGCTGAGCCTCCCGCCATTTTCAGCGGCTTTTTCAACGGATTGATAACCATGCAGGCCGACTTCGACCAGCAGGTACTCGATGGCAACCGGCAGCTACTGCAGTCTTCACAGGGGCATATGTGGATCATGCGGCCGGGACGCTTCCGCTGGGACTATAAAAGCCCCTACAAGCAGCAACTGGTAGCTGATGGCGAACGGCTCTGGTCCTATGACGAGGAACTTGAACAGGTCACGGTACAACCGGCAAGCGAGGTCCTGACCTCCACGCCGGCCATGCTGCTCAGTGGCGACCAGCCGCTGGAACTGCTGTTTGACATCGAGGAAACGACCGCGACAACGACTGACCGGCAGGTGACACTCATTCCCAAGTCGGATGACAGTAACGTCACGCGACTGCATGTGTATTTTACCGATCAGCTACTGACGCGCATCGACGCAGAAGACAGTTTTGGCAACACCACGCAGTTCAGCTTTACCCGCGTGGAGCGTAATCCGCAACTTGACGAGAGGCTGTTCTCGTTCACACCACCCGCCGGGGCAGATATCATCGGAAACAGCCGCTAGCACCCCCTCGGTTGACCGCAATCATGTCATCCTCATCCGTAGCCTATCGCCCGCTTGCCGATCGAATGCGGCCGCGGACACTGGCTGCCTATGTCGGACAGTCACATATTCTCGGCAGCGGCAAACCGTTACGTCGTGCCATCGAGGAGGGTAACCTGCACTCCATGGTCCTGTGGGGACCACCCGGTACGGGCAAGACCACTCTCGCCAGGATGCTGGCCGAACAGACGGGTGCCGAGTTCATCACGCTGTCGGCCGTTCTTGCCGGTGTAAAAGATATCCGCAATGCAGTCGCGGCGGCACGCCAGATACGGGAAATGGAATCACGCCTGACGATCCTGTTTATTGATGAGGCGCACCGCTTCAACAAGGCCCAGCAGGATGCCTTTTTACCCTACGTTGAGGACGGCACCGTCATCTTTATAGGTGCGACCACCGAGAACCCTTCATTTGAACTCAACAGTGCACTGCTATCACGTGCACGCACCTATGTCCTGAAGCGCCTCGAGCCAGGCGAGTTGCGTATCATCATCGACAGTGCCTTGCACGATTGCGATCGCGGACTGGGTGAACTGTCGCTGGAATTTGCTCCCGAACTGCGCGACCGGCTGGCCATGGCGGCCGATGGTGACGCGAGGCGTGTCCTCAATCTGCTGGAAATCGTCTCCGATCTGGCGGAACAGGTGCAGGGTCAAAACGTCATTCGTGAAGACGTGCTCAATGAAGTCATTGCCGGTGGCAGCCGCCGTTTCGACAAGGGCGGGGATGACTTCTACGACCAGATCTCCGCGCTGCACAAGAGTGTCCGTGGCTCGGCACCGGACGCCGCCCTGTACTGGCTGGTGCGTATGCTCGACGGTGGTTGTGACCCGCTATACGTGGCACGCCGTATCGTACGTATGGCCTCGGAAGACATTGGCAATGCCGACCCGCGGGCACTGACACTGTGTCTGAATGCCTGGGATGTTCAGGAACGACTCGGCAGCCCTGAGGGTGAGCTGGCACTCGCCCAGGCCGTCATCTACATGGCCTGTGCCGCCAAGAGTAATGCCGTCTACAAGGCCTGGAATGGTGCACGTGCAGATATTGCAAAGACCGGTTCGCTGGAAGTGCCGGTACACCTGCGCAATGCCCCCACCAGGCTCATGAAGGAACTGGGCTACGGCAAGGCCTACCGCTATGCACACGATGAGCCTGAAGGTTATGCTGCCGGTGAACGCTATTTTCCAGATGGCATGGCAGACCCCGGCTACTACCAGCCCGTTTCCCGGGGACTGGAGATCAGGATTGCCGAGAAACTGGCACATCTGCGCGAACTGGATAAAAAACACAACAAGCACGTCGAGTAACAGCCTACCCCTGCAGGCGCGCTGCGCATGTGCGATTGGAACAACCGCCGGCATCGCGGATGCGATCCGCACCTGCCTGTGCTGTCGATAGAAGAACACGATGCCGGGTGCGCTCTTGGTACCCTGCGTGTACCATTAGCGCCCATGGAAAACGGGCGGACAACATGACCCAGATAGTCGCCATCGCCGCGGGCGGTGCCCTTGGCGCGTTACTGCGTTACTGGACATCGACGGCCGTGCATGGTCGCCTCGGTGGCGCATTTCCCTATGGCACGCTGACCGTCAACATCATTGGCAGCCTGCTCATGGGGTTCCTCTATATCTGGCTTACCGATCGTCTGGCCAGCATCCCGGCAGTGCGCGCGTTCTTGATCATCGGGCTGCTGGGTGCGTTCACCACCTTTTCCACTTTTTCAATGGAAACTCTGAATCTTGTAGAATCCGGACATCCCGGCAAGGCGCTGGCAAACGTGTTCATCAGTGTGAGCGTCTGTTTTGTCGCCGCCAGTGCGGGCGTCTTTGCAGCGAGGCAATTATGAAGACACTTGACGTCACATTCGTACGCATTTACCTGACAGAAGGCGAGGGCACCATGGAAAGCCTGCTGATGCGCCTGCATGACGAGGAAAAGGTCCATGGCGTGACGGTGTTTCGCGGCATCAGCGGTTTTGGAAGTTCCGGTAAAATGCATTCTTCATCGCTGCTCGATCTGTCACTGGACCTGCCACTGGTTATCGAATTCTTTGATGTCCCGCATAAGGTTAATGACATCCTCGAACACCTCCATAAGGATATCGAACCCGGCCATATTGTCAGTTGGCCAGCGACGCTCGTGCTGTAAACCGAACAGACAGGGATTAACATGCTCGACCCCAGACTCTTACGCAATGAAATCGACACCGTCAGACAGCAACTTGCCCGGCGTGGATACACGCTCGATACCGACACCCTGCAGGCACTGGAAAGTCGCCGCAAGACCATCCAGGTGGACACCCAGGCACTGCAGGCAGAACGTAACAGCCGCTCCAGGGGGATTGGCAAGGCCAAGGCAGCCGGTGAAGACATCGCGCCCCTGCTGCAGACGGTCGAAGGACTGGGTGAGCAGCTGAAGGCAAAAGAACTGGAGCTCTCGCAGTTGCAGGATGAATTGAATGACATTCTCATGGGGATACCCAATCTGCCGCACGCCTCTGTGCCTGAAGGCACGGGCGAGGAGGACAATCCGGTACTCAGGCTGTGGGGTGACCCCCCGGTGTTCGACTTTGACCCCCTTGACCATGTTGACCTGGGTGAGCGGCTCGGCCAGCTGGATTTCGAAGCGGCCAGCAAGCTGACCGGTTCGCGCTTCAGTGTCATCCAGGGACCGCTGGCTCGACTACACCGCGCACTTATCCAGTTCATGCTGGACACGCATACCCGCGAACATGGATACACCGAGGTGTACGTACCTTATCTGGTCAACGCAGACAGTCTGCGCGGCACCGGGCAGTTGCCGAAATTCGAAGCCGACCTGTTCAGGACGACGGGAGAGTCTGACTACTACCTGATCCCGACGGCCGAGGTGCCGGTGACCAACCTGGTTCGAAACACCATCATTGAAGCGGAACAACTGCCGTTGCGCTACACCGCCCACACTCCCTGCTTTCGTTCGGAAGCGGGCTCCTATGGCAAGGACACCCGTGGCATGATTCGGCAGCACCAGTTTGAAAAGGTCGAAATGGTACAGCTGGTTGCGCCACAGGCTTCATACGAAGCACTGGAACAACTCACCGGCCATGCCGAGACCATTCTGCAGAAACTCGAATTACCCTACCGTGTTGTCACCCTGTGTACCGGTGATATCGGCTTTTCAGCGGCCAAGACCTATGACCTCGAGGTCTGGTTGCCGGGGCAGCAGCAATACCGCGAGATTTCCTCATGCAGTAACTTCGAGGCATTTCAGGCGCGCCGCATGCAGGCGCGCTGGCGCAACCCGGAAACCGGAAAGCCGGAATTGTTGCACAGCATTAATGGTTCAGGCCTTGCAGTTGGACGCACACTGGTCGCCGTCATGGAGAATTACCAGCAGGCAGACGGATCCATACAGGTGCCCGCCGTGCTGCAGCCCTATATGGGTGGTATCGACAGCATCGCCGGTGGCGCGCCCTGCTGAGGGCATGTAGCGGAGATACAATTACGGCATAATGCCGGTCAAAGGCTGGCTTGATCCGGGGGGCTGCAGGCCTGGTTTATGGAGTAACATATCGATGCAAAAAAAAGCACGTTTCCAGGGTAGCGGGCTTGCTGGCGTGATCATCTGTCTGTCTGCCATGAACCTTGCCGATGCCGCATCGGTCGATCCGCAGCAGGCTGATGACCTCGGCACAGAAGCAGACAATAGCGCCTGGGACGCAGCCGCAGAAAGCAGCGCCGAGGCCTGGAACATGACGAAGGATGCTTCCAGTGATGTTTGGGATGCCGTCAAAGAATCCAGTACCGCGGTCTGGGAGGCAAGCAAGGCATTTACCATTGATGCATGGGAATCCACCCGGGAATGGCTTGACGGTACCAATGCAGACTTAAACGAGGACACAGATGTCGGAATCTAACATCGTTATCATGAGAATATGCCACCTGCTGCTTGTTATTTTTCTGAGCGTGGGATCGGTCACAGCTGTCAACAGTGCTGAAAAAGGCACGGCAAAAGCAGTCACCACGGCTAATCCGGACATTCCGCTCGATGAACTGGAACTGTTGCTGCGGCCGCTCACCCGCACCGAACTCGAAACCGAGACAAACGCCTGGCTGAAATTACTCCAGGACAAGATCACCGAAATCAGCGAGGCCGAGATCGGTGCCAAGCACAAGCGCCTGGAATTACAGTATGCCGATGATATCCAGGCAGCACTCGATAAGGTGGAACAGGCCAAGCAGGCAGCCGACAAAAACCCGGATGATGTCAGCGCTGCGGAGGCACTGGAAGCCGCCACTACGGAAGCCAGAACACTCAAAAAAGAATCCGAGTCTGCGACCAGGGAGTTGTCACGGGATACCTCTGTGAAACTTGTCATCGCGGCGGCTGAACAATACGCGGCTGAGCATGCGGCAGACAACAGTGACGAACAGCGGCACGAGCCAAAGGCCCGGGAATCCGATAGCCAACCGGCTGCAGGGCAGGATGCCAGCGACAGGAAGCTCGCACAGGCCAGACAGGCTGTCGCAGAGCAGGCGGACGAGAGGTCACAGGTCCGGAAACAGCTGCTTGAATATATCAACCATCTGAGGACGCAACAGACCATTCTCATTGACCGGGCCAATACCGTTATTACAGCCTGGGAACTGAAGGGGGGTGACGTAACAGAGGCCCGTCAGTACCTGAAGGCGGTATCGGGCATCCAGGTCGATGTTACCGATGCCGAGGCTACCTGGGAAACCATCTCCGGCTGGACCACGTCCGAGGAAGGCGGCGTTCGCTGGCTGAAGAATTTCAGTATCTTTGTGATCACGCTTGTTATTTTCTTCTTTCTGTCCAAGCTGGCGGCACGCGGTACCAAGAAACTGTTCGCAAAGGCTGTCAATACTTCACAATTGCTGGAAGATTTCATGGTGGTATCGGTGCGTCGGCTGGTTATGGCCGTCGGTTTGCTGGTCGCGCTGACAACACTGGAGGTCAATGTGGGCCCGCTGCTGGCCGTCATTGGCGCCGCCGGATTCGTGGTTGCCTTCGCACTGCAGGATTCCCTGGGGAACTTTGCCAGCGGCATTCTGATACTGCTGTTCCGTCCGTTTGATGTGGGTGACCTCGTTGATATCGGTGGCATACTCGGCAAGGTCAAATCGGTTAACCTGCTGTCGGTGCAGATCCTGACACCCGACAACCAGATGGTAATCGTGCCAAACAATAACGTCTGGAGCGGCAGTATTACGAACGTGACAGGCAGCGATACACGTCGTGTCGATCTGATTTTCGGGATCTCCTATGATGATGACATCGACACGGCCCAGCACATCATGGAAGACATCGTCAGTCACCATGAAAAGGTACTGAAGGAGCCTGAACCCACTGTACAGTTACATGAACTTGCCGACTCATCGGTCAATTTCATATGCCGCCCCTGGGTCAGGACCGAGGACTACTGGACCGTGTACTGGGACGTGACACGCGCCGTGAAACAACGTTTTGACAAGGAAGGCATCTCCATTCCCTATCCGCAGCAGGATGTGCATTATCACGGTGTTGCTGCCGCTGTTCCGGCGATCGCATCGGCTTCCAGTAACGCGTCTGTGCCTGCCAGGGCATCCAATGAACCGGCGCCTGCGGACACGAGCGACGATTCGGAGGAGTCCTGAGTCGGGCAGGCGCAGTGCCCGGGCGTAAATAGCAGCGCCTGATCCAGGCATTGATCAATAACGTCTAGAACAGGTATGCTGCTCCTTTCCCGGGAAGCTTGCTAAAATTCAGTAGCATCCCCGAGGCATCCTGCAGCATCAGTTCAGTCTGGTTCCTCATAAAGGCGTACTGGGTAACAGTACCGGTTTGCTGGCTGAAGAGATTGACAATATTGTTTTCAATGCGGATCACTCCGGTAATGGTGTTGTTGCCATGCACCAGGCGAAAACGCTCACCCCTGATTTCCAGAACCTCACCCGATTGACCATACCAGCGGCCTTCCAGAAGAGACACGGGCGTGGAGGGCATAGCACCCGGCGCTGCGCCATACCCGGTATTGGAGTAGGGGGCATGACCATAGGACGGGTATTCCGAGGCAAACGGATTGGCCCAGGTATTCGGGCTCATCGGGGTTGACCAGGGCGACATGCCTGTCGCAGCGCCTGGGAAGCCACCCATGCCGGACCAGGGACTCATTCCGGGATAACCGCTGAAGCCGGACATTGGATTCATGCCATACATGCCGCTCATTGCGGGCCAGCCAGCCATGCCGAAACCGGATGAACCCGCGGACCCGAAATCAGAAACATTGGTGTTTCCGAGCATGGTATTGGACATGACATTCATCATTACCAGCATCATGCGGAACATCACGGCAAACATGTCATCCATGGCAAGGGCTGATGAGGGCATCGGCAGGGAAAGTGCAGCCACCAGAATCAGAATGGCGCGTTTTTTCTTCATGCGGAACACTATATTTTCAACACACTGTTATCCTGAAGTTTAGTAAATTACCCAATATAGTACGTAGATAGTTGATAGCAGTACCATATATAGCGATACTACAACAATTTCACCACTATATATAGAAAAGTCCTGCTGGTTGCAACGGATACTCGGCCCGCCAGGCATGGTCCCAGACAGTGGCGCTTCATCAGTGACACAGGGGTTATCGTCATTGTGCAGGGCATCCCAAAATCCGGCACCCGTGTTAAACTTGCGCGCTTAACCTATTTCCCTGAATCACATGAAAAAATTCACTGAGTTACTCGACGAACGCATCCTCTTCCTGGATGGCGCCATGGGCACAATGATCCAGCGTCACAAGCTGGAGGAGTCTGATTACCGGGGAGAGCGGTTTGCCGACTGGCCGTCGGACCTGAAGGGCAATAACGACCTGTTGAGCCTGACCCAGCCACAGATTATCCGCGACATACACACGCAGTACCTGCAAGCTGGCGCGGACATCATCGAGACCAACACCTTCAATGCCACCCGCATCGCCATGTCGGACTACGGCATGGAAGACCTCACTTATGAGATCAACGTTGCCTCGACACGGCTGGCGCGCGAGGCGGCTGATGCCATGACCGCACAGACAGCGGAGAAGCCGCGATTTGTGGCCGGCGTCCTGGGACCGACCAATCGGACCGCCTCCATATCACCGGACGTCAATGATCCGGCGTTTCGGAATGTTACGTTTGACGCACTGGTCGAAGCCTACACCGAGTCTACCCGCGCACTGATAGAGGGTGGCGCCGATATCATCCTGATCGAGACGATCTTCGATACGCTGAATGCCAAGGCAGCGGTCTTTGCCGTTGACCAGTTGTTCGAGGAAACCGGCACACGCCTGCCCATCATGATTTCCGGCACCATTACCGATGCCTCCGGACGCACCCTCACGGGGCAGGTGACCGAGGCATTTCTGAATTCGCTGCGGCATGCACAACCGGTTTCGATCGGACTCAACTGCGCCCTGGGTGCCGATCAGTTACGCCAGTATGTCGAAGAGCTGTCCCGCCTGGCCGATATGCGCATCTCCGCACATCCCAACGCCGGCCTGCCCAACGAGTTCGGTGAATACGATGAAACACCTGAGCAGATCGCGGCCGAGCTGGGTGACTGGGCCGCGAATGGCTTCCTGAATATTGTCGGTGGCTGCTGCGGTACCACGCCTGACCACATCAGGGCCATCGTCGCCGCTGTCAGCAAGCATCCACCCAGGATCGTTCCCGGGATTGAAAAACAGTGCCGCCTGTCAGGCCTGGAACCCTGCAACATTGGCAAGGACTCGCTGTTCGTCAACGTCGGCGAACGCACCAATGTCACCGGCTCGGCACGATTCAAGCGCCTCATCATGGAAGGCGACTACGAAACGGCCCTGGATGTCGCGCGCCAGCAGGTCGAAAACGGTGCCCAGATTATCGATATCAACATGGACGAGGGTATGCTCGAATCCCGCGAGGCGATGGTGCGCTTTCTCAACCTGATATCGGCCGAGCCTGATATCTCGCGCGTCCCCATCATGATTGACTCATCCAAGTGGGATATCATCGAGGCAGGGTTGAAGTGCATCCAGGGCAAGGGCGTGGTGAATTCCATCAGTCTCAAGGAAGGTGAAGATGAATTCATACGGCATGCAACACTGGTACAGCGTTACGGCGCCGCGGCCATCGTCATGGCCTTCGACGAACAGGGCCAGGCGGATAGCCGTGCGCGCAAGTTCGAGATATGCGCCCGCGCCTACAGGATACTGACCGAACAGCTCGGCTTTCCCCCGGAAGACATCATCTTTGACCCGAATATCTTTGCCATCGCCACCGGCATCGAGGAACACAACAATTACGGGCGTGACTTCATCGACGCTACCCGGGATATCAAGGAAAACCTGCCTCACACGCTGGTATCCGGTGGCGTCTCCAATGTGTCATTTTCTTTCCGCGGCAACAATCCGGTCCGTGAGGCCATTCATGCCGTGTTTCTGTATCACGCTATCAGGAACGGTATGGACATGGGGATCGTCAATGCCGGTCAGCTGGCCATCTATGAAGACATTCCGGTGGCGCTGCGTGAACGGGTAGAAGACGTTGTCCTGAACCGCCGCGAAGACGCCACTGAGCGTCTGCTGGAAATCGCCGGCGATTATGCCGGTGATGGCAAGGCCGCGGAAAAGGAAAGTCCGGAATGGCGTGAGTGGGAGATTAACAAGCGTCTCGAGTACTCACTGGTCAAGGGTATTACTGACTATATCGAGGAGGACACGGAAGCTGCACGGCAGGCCGCGGATAATCCTCTGCACGTCATTGAAGGCCCCTTGATGGACGGCATGAACGTCGTCGGTGATTTATTCGGTGCCGGCAAAATGTTCCTGCCACAGGTCGTCAAGTCGGCGCGCGTCATGAAAAAGGCCGTGGCCTACCTGCTGCCTTTCATGGACCCGGGGAAGAACGGCCAGGCAAAAAACAATGGCACTATCCTGATGGCCACGGTCAAGGGGGACGTGCACGACATCGGCAAGAACATTGTCGGCGTGGTTCTGCAGTGCAACAGTTACAAGGTTATCGACCTGGGCGTCATGGTGCCCGCCGAAACCATCCTCAAGACTGCCCGCGAGGAGAATGTCGACATTATCGGCCTCTCGGGACTGATCACGCCGTCGCTTGATGAAATGGTGCACATAGGCAAGGAAATGCAACGTCAGGGATTCGAGCTGCCGTTGCTCATTGGCGGTGCAACCACGTCGCAAATACATACCTCGGTGAAAATAGACCCGCAATACCAGGGGGCTGTCGTCTATGTCGCTGATGCCTCCCGTGCTGTCGGTGTCGCCAGTACCCTGCTGAGCGAAGACCGGCGCAAGGCCTACATTGCCGAGCTCAAGGAGAAGTACCAGCAACTGCGTGAACAACGCGCCGGGCAGCAACAGGATCGGAAACTTGCCAGTCTCGACGAGGCGCGCAGCAACAAGTTCCAGACCGACTGGAACAGTTACCGGCCAGTGAAACCCGCCTTTCTGGGTATCAGGGTATTTGACAATTACCCGCTCAGCGAATTGATTACACATATTGACTGGAGCCCGTTCTTCAAGGCATGGGAACTGTCCGGCAAGTTCCCCGCCATTCTGGATGATGAGGTCGTCGGCGTGGAAGCGCGACGCCTGTTCGATGACGCGCGTTCCATGCTTGAACGGATCGTTAACGAACACTGGCTGCAGGCAAGAGCCGTTATTGGTTTCTTCCCTGCAAACACCATCAATGATGATGATATCGAACTGTACAGCGATGAAAGTCGTAGCGAGATAGAGACCGTGTTTCACTTTCCGCGCCAGCAGATGAGCCGCCGCAACCAGGCCCCGAACCATTGTCTTGCTGATTTCATTGCACCCAAAGACAGCGGCACGGAAGATTATCTCGGTGCCTTTGCGGTTACCGCAGGCATTGGCATCGAGTCCAGGGTCGCCGCATTCGAGGCCGAACACGATGATTACAACAGTATCCTGCTGAAGGCGCTGGCCGATCGGCTCGCCGAGGCCTTTGCCGAACGTATGCACGAACGTGTGCGCAAGGAATTCTGGGGCTATGCGCCGGCAGAAAACCTGTCCAGCGAGGAGATGATAAAAGAAGAGTATCGTGGCATTCGTCCGGCCCCCGGTTATCCTGCCTGTCCCGACCATACGGAGAAGGGCACGCTCTGGGAACTGCTTGACCCGGCCACCAATGCGGGTATGACGCTGACAGAGAGTTATGCCATGTTGCCGACGGCCTCGGTCTCCGGCCTGTATTTTTCTCACCCGAAAGCCCGTTACTTTGGCATTGGCAAACTGGCACGTGACCAGATTGCCGATTACGCCAACCGCAAGGGTATGGCAGTGGAGCAGGTCGAACGCTGGCTGGCCTCGGCACTGGGTTACAACACATGAACCTGCATGCTATAACAGATCACATAGAATTCTGAACCCGTTCAGGAAACCTGATTGTTTCACTTGCCGTCATCCCGGTGCATGCCGGACAAAAGCGCGTTGAATGCCTGAAGGGCCGCCCGCCCGGTGAGCGAAGCGAATATTCCAGATAATCCACTGCACTGGTGAATTCCGTGGCAAGACCTTCTGGCTTTATCAGCCAGGCATTATTATTCAACCTTGATATACGCAAATCCCTGGCGCTGCAGTTCCGCCAGTCGTACCACGCCGGAAGGGACGCTTTCCACTCCACCGTATAACTTCTCCTCGGACAGCTTGATCTGGGTGCGCGTGATATCACAGAGTTCCAGCTTGACGCCCTGCACACTATTCAGTGAGCTGAGCCGGCCCTTGATGTTGCTGCGGCGTTCTTCCAGCGCATCATCGCTGGCAAAGGGTGTGTCAGCAAGCTTGTCATCCGTCAGGAAACGAATGCCATGTGCAACAAATACCACCCTGACATCGTAGTCCACCAGTTCGTTCTGGTAATAGGTGACCATATTGTTGATGCTGGTCAACATGGCGCTGAAACGGCGCGGATCTGAAAAATCCGCGTGATAGACCACCTTCACAACGTCACCGGAGTCATCATCTGCCCCGGCTGCCAATACACCCTGCACAGGCAACAGGCACACTGCAAGCAACAGCAGAGCAAACACACTTCGTATAATCGAGTTAATCATCATGTATTCCTCCCGGATAGCTGGCCCCAGGGCCGTGGCAAATCCGGCTTCATTGTCACGTGGCGTGGAGTGACCTTATAAAACGCCCGGTTGAATTTCGATACACGGCTAACTGTAGCCTTTCCACAAGCTAACTGCGTACAATCGTAGTATGACCAATTTATCATTTAATTCCACGTATGCCTGTGCTGATGACTGGCAATCTGTTGCTGCTCAGTGCCTGGAGAACCTCGGACCAGCAGTCAGTAACGCCAATTTCGGCTTCCTTTATGTCACTGATGCCCTGGCACCGTACCTGAATAACCTGTTTGAGGTACTGCGTACACAGACGGGTATCAATGACTGGATTGGCACTGTCGGTGCGGCCATATGCTATACGGGGCTGGAGATCTACGATGAGCCCGCGGCAGCTATCATGCTGACCACACTACCGGAAGACAGTTACCGGCTGCTACCGTCCGGCATGGCCGCGATGTCGGACATGCTCACGGAAAACAAGGACTGGATTGCCGGGCAGGCCGTACATTTTGGTATCGTCCATGGTGATCCGCGCAATACACACGTTGCGCAGATCATTGAATCGCTGTCGACCGAGCTTGACCCCGGTTTCCTTGTCGGCGGCCTGACTTCTGCCAGTGACAGTCACTACCAGCAACAGATAGCAGGGCAGATCTACGAGGATGGTCTCTCTGGTGTATTGCTGTCTGCACGGATACCGGTGATCAGCGGCCTGACACAGGGGTGCACCCCGCTGGCAAACCGGCATACTATCACCCGTGCAGACGGCAACATTCTGGCCGAGATCGATGGTCGACCGGCGCTGGATGTCTTCAAGGAGGACATTGGCGAAGTACTGGCAAAAGACCTGAAACGCGTGTCGGGCTACATCTTTGCCGGCCTGCCGGTGCCGGGGTCGGATACCGGTGATTACCTGGTGCGTAACCTCATTGGCATCGACCCCGGTGAAAAACTGCTGGCGATCGGCGACAACCTGGAAGACGATGTTCCCATCATGTTCTGCCGTCGGGACGGGGACACGGCACGTAATGATATGTTGCGCATGCTGAAAGACCTGAAAAAACGCGCCACAGGTGAAATCAAGGGCGGTGTCTATTACACCTGTGTGGGTCGTGGCAGAAACCAGTTTGGCGATAATTCAGAGGAGCTGAAAATGATCCGTGATGAGCTCGGTGAGTTTCCGCTGGTGGGTTTCTTCGCCAATGGGGAAATCTCCCACAACCGCCTGTATGGCTATACGGGTGTGCTGACGCTGTTTCTGTAGGGCATATAGACAATCTTCCCGTAGCAGCGCCTGGCAAGCGCAAGCAGATGATGCAGCGCAATCACAGATGCGATCCACTCCGGCATGCATGCATTGACAATGAATCGATCACGCCTTCCAGTACTGTTCCGTCGTGATCTGACCGGGTTCCCGACGCCTGTTCTTTTTCAGGCCACGCGCTTCCAGGACCGCCATGGTATCTTTGACCATCTGCGGATTACCGCAGATCATCACCTGGCTGTCAGCTGCCGCAATCCTGATTCCAGAGCGCTGTTCCAGCCGTCCGTCCTCTATGGCGACAGGTATGCGTGCCCTGATCGCAAAATCGGTCTTCTCGCGGCTGACAAACGGGATGAATTGCAGCTGTTGCGGGTTTTGTTCACACAGCACCCTGATCTCGTCACCGTAGGTCAACTCCGCTGCTGTGCGCACAGCGTGGACCAGTACAATGTTCCGGTAGCGTTGCCAGGCCTCGGCTGTAGTCAGCATTGACAGGAATGGGCCCAGCGCGGTGCCGGTCGCCAGCATCCACAAGTTATCGGCTTCAGGCATTTCGCCGAGGATGAAAAAACCGGCAGCCCTTGGGGCCAGAAACAGTGTATCGCCGCGTTTCAGTTTGATCATTTCATGTGTCAGCGGACCATCCTTGACGAGGATAAAATAGAATTCGTGTAACGGGTTGTCCGGGCCGTTGACGAACGAATACGGCCGCGCCACCATTTCGCCGTCAATTTCCAGCGCCACACGGGTAAACTGTCCGGCAGTGAATGGCGCGACATCGGCCTCAACCTGAATCGAATACAGTTCATCGGTCCACTGTCTGAGATTGACAACCGTACCCTCGACCCAGGTGCTCATGTGGAGACCGTGAAGCTTTTTACGGCATGGATATTCAGGACTGCCAGGAGATTTTTGGCCATAATAAAATAACTTCCTGCTTTGACTGTTGCTCTATCATAACGTAAAACAATCGCTGCAAATGTCTTGAAATCCGGCATTGCAAACCCCATTTATTCAAGTTGAGTCGCGAATCATTATGGAACAATTATCCACCTTCGAAATGATCATTCTCGGCGCCGTTGCGCTGGGTGTCCTGTTTTGGGTCGGGCCCGGCATAAAGGGCATGCTGAAGCAAAGCCGACAGGCTGAGAACAAGGACTGGGCAGGGGTGCTGCTACCTATATTTATTGTGGTTATTTTTGTCTTCTTGCTGATCAAGATGGTCTGAGCACGTGACCGCTGCACTGGAAATTAACGGCCTGAAAAAGACCTACAAGGGTGGTCATGTCGCACTCAAGGGCATCGATCTTGATGTCGTGCAGGGCGACTTCTTTGGACTGCTTGGCCCAAACGGTGCCGGCAAGACCACCATCATTGGCATTATCACCTCACTGGTTCGCAAGAGTGGTGGCAGTGTCTCGATTTTCGGTCATGACCTTGATACCGACCCCGCCAGCGCCAAAGCCTGTCTCGGGCTGGTGCCACAGGAATTCAATTTCAATATGTTTGACCCGGTGGTGGAAGTGGTTGCCAACCAGGCCGGGTATTATGGTATTGAACGCAAGGAAGCCTTTGCGCGCGCGGAAAAATATCTGAAACACCTGGACCTGTGGGACAAGCGGCGGGTGATGGCAAGAACCCTGTCCGGTGGCATGAAGCGGCGCCTGATGATTGCGCGGGCGCTGGTGCATGAGCCGAGACTGCTGATCCTCGATGAACCGACAGCAGGTGTGGATATCGAGATTCGGCGTTCCATGTGGCTGTACCTGCGTGAAATCAACGCGGCCGGGACAACCATCATACTGACGACGCATTACCTGGAAGAAGCCGAAAGCCTGTGCCGCAACATCGCCATTATCGACGAGGGCGAACTGGTGGAGAACACCACCACCAAGCAATTGCTGAATAGCCTGCGCATGGAGACGTTCGTGCTGGATCTTGAGTCACCGCTCGCCCAGTTACCGGAGCTTGAGAACCAGAAGCTGGTGCAACTGGATGAAACGACGCTTGAAGTCGACATTTGCCGCGACGACTCCATCAATGCACTGTTTGAAGAACTCACGAGGCGCAACATAAAAGTACTCAGCATGCGCAATAAAACCAATCGCCTCGAAGAGTTGTTTATGAACCTGGTTGAAAATAGCAATGGCAATCGGGCGGCACCATGACACCGCATGCCAAACTGGTTGCCCTGCGGACCATCGCCACCAAGGAAATACTCAGGTTCTCGCGCATCTGGATCCAGACGATTCTGCCGCCGGTGATTACAACAGCGCTTTACTTCATCATCTTCGGCAACCTCATTGGTCCCCGCATTGGCCGCATGGACGGCTTCGAGTATATGGAGTTCATCATCCCGGGCCTCATCATGATGGCCGTGATCACCAACTCCTATGCCAACGTGGTGTCATCGTTTTACGGTTCAAAATTCCAGCGCCACATAGAAGAGATGCTCATCTCGCCGACGCCCAGCTACATTATCCTGATCGGTTATGTGCTCGGCGGTGTGACGCGTGGTCTGGCAGTGGGTATCGCGGTGACACTGGTCTCACTGGCCTTTCACCCGCTGAATATTCACAGCCTGTGGGTGATGTTTTCCATGATCCTGCTGACCTCGATCCTGTTCTCGCTGGCCGGCCTGATCAATGGCGTGTATGCGAAGAGCTTTGACGACATCTCCATTATTCCAACCTTTGTGCTGACGCCACTGACATACCTCGGCGGGATATTCTACTCAATCAGCATGCTCCCGGAATTCTGGCAACGCATGTCGCTGGTCAATCCGATCCTGTACATGGTCAATGCATTCCGCTACGGTTTTCTCGGGGTCTCGGACATCAGCCTGGGAATGTCCTATGCCATCAGCATCGGCTTTATAGTGGTGCTGTACGTGTTCAGCCTGTATCTGCTCGGCAAGGGGCACGGTATCCGTACCTGAGCACCGCTGGCCGTCGCGCTTCCCTGGCTAATCTACCGCAAGCCGTCCATCCTGGATGCAGAGTTTCAGATCTCCACAGAGAAATGCCTGCAGCTGCTCACCGACCAGCTTCTTGCGCCAGCCCTGCACCACGGCGCTCTGCTGATCGCCAAGCACAAGCTTTTCCAGCTGTTTGCGCGTTGCCAGTACAGCCGGATTGAGGTTGTTGTGCTCGCCACTCAGACGCACCAGAGCCATCATTACGTCCACCAGGGCATTCTGATCGGGCGATAACTTCGTCTGCTTGCCCTTGTTGGGAAAGGGGGTGGGCGATTTACCCATTGCTTCCCTGACCAGCTCGACAATCTGATTGCCCGAGTTTCTGACCAGTCCTTCGCTCAGGCCACGAATCTTACCCAGTGCCTCCACTGTAGCGGGCCGATGCCTGGAAATATCAATGAGTGTATCGTCGCGTAAAATCCATCCTTTTGGCCGGTTCTTGTGCTGTGCCACCTGCTCACGCCAGCCGGCCAGGGCCTGCATGATGGACAGGCTGTCTCCCCTGAGCCGGTTGCCGCCTTTTACCTTTTGCCAGGCGTCTGCAGGTGGATTGTTGTAAAGATCTGCATCGGTCAAATGCTGAAAGTCCTCCAGCAGCCAGTCGCGTCTGCCGAGTTCCGCGAGCCTTTTACAGAGCCGCTGGTAAATTTCCACCAGGTAAATGACATCATCTGCGGCATACTGGATCTGGTCTGCGGACAGTGGCCGCAGCGTCCAGTCCGCACGGGTATGTAACTTGTCCAGTTCAATACCGAGCTCCCCTTTCACCAGGTTGGCATAACCCACCTGCTCGGGGTAGCCGAGCATCAATGCCGCGATCTGGGTATCAAAGACGGGGGAGGGCAGCTCGCCCGCGAGGTGATAGAAGATCTCCATATCCTGCCGTCCGGAATGCATCACCTTGGTAATCCCCTCGTCGAATAGGATATCCAGCAGCGGTGCCAGTTCGACCAGTGCCAGCGGGTCGATACAGGCAACGTTGTTCGGTGTTGCCACCTGCAACAGACAGAGCTTCGGGTAATAGGTTTTCTCTCGAAGAAACTCGGTATCCAGCGCAATCCAGTCAGCGCTACGTAGCGTCTCACAATAGCTGTCGAGCTCTTTGGCTGTATCGATATAGAGGATCTTGTGTGCGTTATTCATTGTGGGGAGTTGTCAGCTAAGTGACCCGGCAGGGAACACAGCAAGCAGCATCCGCAACTCACTGATACCACTGATGTGGTGCGAGAAAATATAGTGGCGTCGGGATTAGAGATTGCCTTCTACGTCGTCGACATCAACCTGACCTGTGATGCGCCGCCGAATGTGTGACCAGGAGACACCGATGGCAAGGATACCGGAAAGCACCACCAGGATAAGGTAGGTAACCGCCTTGAGATTGTCTGCATCGAACCAGCCCCAGTCAATCATCATCCACAGCAGCACTCCAATGAAGGCGGCGGCTAGCAACAGGCCGAACGGACCCAGCGAGCGCAGGGTGGCACGCAGAAAGATGGTCCAGCCGACCAGCAAGAGGACACCGACCAGTGCGATCGTGGGAGTGAGGCCTGATATATTTTCACTAAACCAGTGATAGTAGGAATAGCCAGATGGATTGTAACTTGAAAACACCAGTACGAACGCAACCAGCAGGCGTAATAAAAAACCAAACCAGTCAATCCCTTTCACAGCCATACAAATCCCCTGAACGCCAACCATCAAGACTAGACAATGCGTGCGAATTCTATGCGTAGCCCGCTGCGCAGGCAAGTGATTCACCGCTGTTATGAAATACTGTAGTGCAGGATAAACACACTGGAATGCTTGCGCCTGGCACCCGTTCCCGTGGCGATATCCATATCATGGATATTTTGCATTTGTTACATACCCCATTGTTTATACTGTAATATGTAGCTATGGATATCAGCCTGATCAACCCCTATGAACTTGGCCGACAGCCTTTCGGACTTGCCGAGCCGACTGCTTTTTTGCAGGCGGCCGGACACACGGTACGCTGCTGTGATCTGTCCATACAGAAGCTTGACAGCTGCCTGGATGAGACCACCGGGATTGTCGCCATCTATATTGCCATGCATACCGCAACCCGTATTGCTGTCGAGGCGCTGCCAAAGATTCGCCAACTCGCACCACAGGCCAGCCTCTGCGTATACGGGCTGTACGCCCCCATGAACGCCGAGCTGTTTCGCTCACTGGGAGTCGGCACCATCCTCGGTGGCGAGTTTGAAACCGGCCTGGTGTCGATGGCAGAACGTATCGAGTCCGGTACAGGGGAAGCACAGACCGAGGCAGAAACATCGCTCGAAAAAATCAACTTTATGGCTCCCGATCGCAGCAAGCTGCCACCGTTGTCGCAATATGCCCGGCTGCTCAACCCCGACGGCTCGGAAAAAACCGTCGGCTTCGCAGAAACGACACGCGGCTGCAAGTACCTGTGTCGTCATTGTCCGGTGGTCCCGGTGTATCAGGGGAAATTCTTCGTCATTCCAGCCGACATTGTGCTGGACGACATTCGCGCCCAGGTACAGGCTGGCGCACGACATATCTCCTTTGGTGACCCGGACTTCTTCAACGGACCCGGCCATGCGCTCAGGATCGTGCGCACACTGCACCAGGAGTTTCCGGGCATTACCTACGATGCGACCATCAAGATCGAGCACATCGTCAGGTACCCGGAAGAAATCAAGGTACTGAAGGAAACCGGCTGCCTGTTTATTCTCTCTGCCGTAGAGGCCGTCGATGACACCATCCTGGCGTTACTCGACAAGGGACACAGCCGTGCAGACTTTATCAATGCACTTGCCTTCTTGCGGGAAATAGATATCAGTCTCGCGCCGACCTTTGTAGCCTTTACCCCCTGGACAACCCTCGATATCTACCTGCAACTGCTTGAGGATATCGTTACCTGCCAACTGATCGAATCGGTCGCGCCAGTGCAACTGACGATACGTCTGCTGATACCTGCCGGATCGTATATCCTCAAGCTCGACAATCTCGGCGCGATTGTGGGTAATTTTGATGCCGGTATTCTCGGCCATCCCTGGAACAATCCCGATCCACGTGTCGATGCACTGCAGCAGCAGGTACAGTACTGGGTCACAAAGGCAGAAGCAGAGGGACTGTCACGCCCGGATATCTTTCTGGAAATCTGGCGACTCGCTCACCGGCAGGCAGGCAGGCCGGTCCCCGAACTGAACCTTGAAAACGCGGGTAAACCCGTTCCAAGACTATCGGAAAACTGGTACTGCTGTGCAGAACCGACCTGTGAGCAGCTGGTATCATTCTGAACGCAAGCAAGGAATACACGCTGACGCTGACATGAAATCGATCCTGATAGGCCATCGTGGCGATCCCGAGAGCTGGCCGGAGAATTCACTGCCAGGGTTCCGCGCAGTACTGGAAGCCGGTGCCTGCCTGCTGGAGACGGATGTACAGATCACCGCGGATGGCGTTGCCGTCCTGAGTCATGATTCCTCGGCACTCAGAATTACCGGCAGCGATCTGCCTATCCCGTCGACCGACTATGAAACACTGCGTGCCTTGCCTGCCGGTTACCCGCAACGTTTTGCTGAACGCTTCCAGGACCTGTCCATCGCACGGCTGGATGAATTTGTCAGTCTGTTACAACAATGGCCGAATGCAAGCGCCTTTATCGAGATCAAGGCAGAGAGCATCAGCGCACATGGCATCCCCGCAGTCGTCGATACCGTCCTTGGGCTGCTTGCCCCGGTACTGCAGCAATGCACCCTGATATCATTTGACTATGACACACTGGTTCATGCGCGCAGACACTGTTCGCTGCCCATTGGCTGGATACTGAGTGAATGGAGCCAGGACTGCGAAAAGCGTGCGACCATGCTGGCGCCGGATTATCTGTTCTGCAACCGCAAGCGTTTGCCACCCGGGGACGAGCCCTTGTGGCAGGGTTCATGGCAATGGGTCGTCTACACCATCAACACGGCCAGGGATGTGCCGCGGCTGCTGGCACGCGGGGCACGATTCATAGAAACCGATATCATCCGTCAGCTGCTTGCTGATCCTGCTTTGCAAGGTATTGCCAGTGTCTGATGCTTATGACGTCGTTGTCATTGGCGGTGGTATTCATGGTGTGGGGGTTGCCCAGGCGGCAGCCTGTGCTGGCTACTCGGTACTGCTGCTGGAGCAGTATTCACTGGCATCCGGCACCTCCAGCCGCTCCAGTAAACTGATACACGGCGGCTTGCGCTACCTCGAAGGCCATGATTTTGGCCTGGTCCGTGAAAGCCTCCGGGAAAGGGACATCCTGTTGAGCATTGCCCCGGACCTTGTCCGCCTGCAGCCCTTCCATATCCCTGTCTACCCCGACACCTCGAGGCGACCCTTGACCTTGCGAACCGGCCTTATCCTGTATGCCATGCTCGGCGGACTCAACCGCGCCAGTCGTTTCAGAAAACTGGCGCGCAACGAATGGAGTGCGCTCGACGGACTCGATACCCGCAAGCTGCAGGTTGTCTACCGGTACTTTGATGCACAGACCAATGACGTCGAATTAACACGTGCCGTCATGCATTCGGCCATAGAATTCGGTGCCACGCTCTGCTGTCCGTCAGAGTTTCTTTCTGCACGTATCGGACGCCAGGGTTGCGAAATACTCTATCGGGATAACGCCCATGAAAAATCATGTCGCGCACAGGTGCTGGTGAATGCAGGCGGACCGTGGGTGAACGCGATTGCAGAACGTATCTGCCCGACACCTGCACGGGTGGCTATTGATCTGGTGCAGGGAACCCACCTGATCCTGGACAGTAACTTGGAAAAGGGCTGCTATTACCTGGAGGCACCACAGGACAGGCGTGCGATTTTCCTGTTACCCTGGGGACATCAATCACTCCTTGGTACTACCGAAAGCCTCTATAGGGGTGATCCGCTGGCTGTCAGCCCGCTGCAGCAGGAAGTCGATTACCTGCTTGAAGCCCTGCAGCATTATTTTCCGCAGCGGACAGCACAGGTTGCCGACATGTTCGCCGGCGTACGCGTATTACCCGCCGCGGCAGATGCCGCATTCAAGCGCACACGCGAGACACAGCTCCCGGTCGATGACCGCACGCAGCCCAGAGTGCTCTCAATCGTTGGCGGCAAGCTGACCGGCTACCGAGCAACGGCGCAAAAGGTCATGCACTGCCTGCGACACACCTTGCCCGCCCGCAAGCCACGGGCGGACACCACGACACTTGCCCTGAAACCTGCTCCCTGATGACGGACCTGATACTCGCCATTGACCAGGGTACGCACTCGACCCGTGCGATCATCTTCGATTCAAGCGGACGTGTAGTCAGCAGCGCACAGCAGTCGATCACCCTGCAGCGCCATAGCCTTACCGAGATTGAACAATCACCCGGTGAAATCCTGCAGTCGATGCAGGCAGTCATCGGCAGTGTCCTTGACGATCCCGCCATCGACAGGCAACACATCATCTGTGCGGGGTTGGCGACGCAGCGTTCCAGCGTCGTGGCCTGGGATCGTCACAGCGGACGGCCACTGAGCCCGGTCATCAGCTGGCAGGACCGCCGCATGGCTGACAGCCTGCATGGTCTGGAGGACAGGTCAGACAGCATTCGGCAGCTCACAGGCCTGCAACTGTCACCGCATTACGGTGCCTCCAAACTGCAGTGGCTACTGGCGAATAATACCGCTGTCGCTGCTGCACTGGAGGCTGACACGCTGGTGATGGGACCACTGGCCAGTTACCTGTTGCACCACCTGACTGACAGGGTCGATGAACTGGTTGATGATGCCAACGCCGCGCGCACACTGCTGTGGAACCTGAAGCAACGTAACTGGGACAACCGCTTGCTCGGGTATTTCAACATACCCTCGCGGGCCTTGCCGATATGCAAACCCATCTGTTTCGACTACGGGACTGTGCAGGACAGTACGATACCTCTCAGGGCGGTAAACGGCGACCAGACTGCTGCCCTGCATGCCCATGGTATTCCGTCCGAGAACACCATCACCGTTAATATCGGGACCGGTGCCTTTGTGCTGCTACCGACTGACAATCCGGCAACACGGCCTGACGGCCTGCTGGCCGGCATCTCATACAGCAATGAACAGTTCGGCAGATACTACATTGAAGGCACAGTCAATTCGGCTGCCGCGGCTCTTGAATGGGCCGCGCATTCTTTTGCCTTGAGTGACTTCGAGCAACAGTTACCCGTCTGGCTCGAGAACACAAAGACACCGACGCTGTTTATTAACACGCTCGGTGGGCTGGGTTCGCCCTGGTGGCGAGAGGGACCGGCAGCCTACTTTCTCGATGCCGGGGTATCTGGCCCGGAGGCCCTGGTCGCGGTGATCGAGAGTGTTATCTTCCTGCTGCAGGTCAATATCGGGTTGCTGCAAACCTACAATCGTGCAGTCGAGCACATCCAGATCAGCGGCGGACTATCCAGTCTCGACGGCCTCTGTCAAAAACTCGCCAACCTCTCGGGCCTTGCCGTTTATCGCCCCGTACAGCTAGAAGCCACTGCGCGCGGCATCGCCTGGCAGGCCGCAGCCGGGTGGGTGAATTGGCCAGATACCGGTGACGGTGATCGCTTTACGCCCGCGGCCGACCCGGGAATCCATGAACGCCATGACCGCTTTTTGCAGATAGTGAGTAATCTGTAGGAAGAACGGACCGCAACCGCGATTTCGATAGTTAATCGTGTCTGTGAAGCGCTCCTGCGCCAGAGGATTCAGCTGTCCTGGTCCGTCAGGCGGGTGTAACAAACAACCAGAAAAATCCGGCATTATAAAACACGTGTAGCAGTATGGGGGCCGGCAGATGCCCGGTGCGGTCCTTGAAGAAACCAAACACCAGGGAAGGGAAGAACACCAGCATCGCCCACAGCGGACTGTGGTTCAGAAAGTGCATCGCCGTGAACACGACGCTGGTCAATAGATTGGCCACCGAGAGTGGTCCAATCGAGCGCTGGCTAATGGATGCGTGAACCAGTTCCTGCAGCAAACCACGAAAAACCAGTTCCTCGATCAGTGGATAAAATACCACCGGTACCAGAAACTGCCAGGGTTGAAGCAGCGGCCAGCGCCATTGAATGAGCGGTTGCTGAATAAAATAGAGCACCAGCCAGAACAGCAGGCCGCCCGTTAACGCCGCATGAAACAGCGGATCCCGCCAGAAACGGTGCGTCCCGGCCGGTGACCGGTTCAATGTGCCAGATTACCTCTCAACTGCTCGATCATCTCAGGTTCAAGATCCATGCCTACCGGCCAGTTCGGGTTTATCGAGATGCCTATACCGCTGCCGGTTCGTTCCAGCACCCACTTGAACTCAGCCAGCAACCCACCGTCGTAGCCCGAAAAGTCCTGCACAAATTCCTTCGATCGATCCGGACTGGTAAACAGAATCAGCACTTCGATTTCATCCTCTGTTTTCAGCGTCAGGGGTATCGCCTTGTCGCTGCTGGTAAAGCCTTCAATTCCGATTGAGTCCTTCACGGGCATGAACACCTGGGTGTCCATGAGGTATTCCATAAACTCATCACTCGTCATTTGACCTTCCTGTGCGGCCAGCAGCTTCTCCTCGAGTTCGTTACGTGCTTCAAAAATATTTTGCATGGCAAGCTTCCATAAAAAAGAGGCCCCGCAGTGCGGGGCCAGTATATTCAGATCGTCAATCAGCGTCAGTCATTACCACCAAAGGCTCCGAGCAACTGCAGCAGACTGATAAACAGGTTGTAGATCGAAATAAACAACGTCACTGTTGCCATGATGTAGTTGGTTTCACCACCATGGATGATTTCGCTGGTCTGGTACAAAATCAGACCGGACATCAGCAGGATGAACATGGCGGATACGGCAAGCGACAATCCCGGCATCGAAAAGAACATGCTGGCGATACCCGCGAGGAATGCCACCAGGATACCCACCATCAGGAAACCACCCAGGAAGCTGAAATCCTTACGGGTCGTCAGCACATACCCGGACAGGCCCAGGAAGATGACGCCGGTACCGCCCATCGCGGTCATGACGATCTGTGAACCGTTGGGAATCGAGAGGTACATGCTGATAATGGGACCCAGCGTCAGTCCCATGAAACCCGTCAGGGCAAATACCGACACCAGCCCCCAGGGACTGTTACGCAGTTTGGTGGTCAGGAACAACAGGCCAAAATAGCCAACCAGCGTAATGACAATACCCATCGGCGGCATATTGATCATGACGGCAACGCCGGCACATGCGGCACTGAACAGCAGCGTCATGGACAATAGCGTGTAGGTGTTGCGCAGTACCTTGTTGGTCGCCAGTGCCGATTGTTGCGAAGCTGTAACGGTTCTATCCATCATACTCATCGTCAGTATTCCTCATGTTGACTAAAAATATTGAAGCAGTAAGTGTGACAACCACACCACCGGTTCGTTCCCGTAAGGATAACACCCCGGCGTTAAACAGCAACTTGAATATCCTTGACAATTTATGGTTTTTCTCTGGCCAAACATTGACGGATTCCGGTATCCTTGCGCCGCACAGGAGAGGTGGCTGAGTGGTCGAAAGCGGCGGTCTTGAAAACCGTTGAACCGCAAGGTTCCGTGGGTTCGAATCCCACCTTCTCCGCCAAATTATATTATACATTACAATCAGTTACAGAAAATACAGGTCACCTCCACAACGGCCTTTTTATTCTCAGCAATCTGCTCCATCACAATCTCATCACACTGAAACGCGGTTTGTGCTACACGTCGTTGTGTGCGGTTATTCCATCACAAACAACGAAGCCCGGCAGTGCTACCAACGCATACCGGGCCCCTGACCACAACAGATACAAGGGGTATCAATCTTGACTACATCAAAGTTTATCACCGGGGGGCATTACCATGGCCACCACCCGAAAAGTAAAACGTGCTTCCGGCATGGGCTGGCAAGCCAGCATCCGCCGCAAGGGTTTCCCTAACCCCTGCAGGCAGGTTGCCCGTGGCAGGGAGAACCCCGTACGTGTTCGCCGGCTGACTAACGAGGAACGCGCTGCACCGTTGGATGCCTGCAAGGCGTCCGACCGGGCCGGATTGTATTTGCTGGTCATCCTTGCTTTGTACACAGGTGCCCGACCGGGGGAACTGTGGTGGCTGACGTGGAGCAGTATCGATCTGAGCAGAGGTCTTGCCACGCTGGAGGATACGAAGAACAAGAGCGCCTCTCACAGCCCCCGGAAGGAACTACTGGTTATAAACTTGGCACTCTATTAAACCCAGTAGTCGATTCAGAGGAAAGCTCAAGTTGCAGAATGATGGCTGGTATAAGCGCAAGCACGATGACAAGTAGCCGCCGGTTCGGTTAGCTCCTGATTATCGCCGATTCCGCCAGCGACAGGAGAGGACTGTAGTTGAATAGTCGGCGTGGATGAAGAACTGACAGCAAAGATCTCTGGCAGTCACTCGTATATGTTGCCATTCAGATTATGCACGCAGGGCGGCCAGAAATGTGAAGCCACTCATCACCGGTATCATCAGGTACAGCAGGAGTAGGTATTCACCGGTTTTGCTTGGCGATACTTACTCAACAAGGTGTATGCGGTGCCCAGGCAAAGCGGTACGCTTTACATAAGGACTGTTGTTGATATGTGTCAATGCAGGCACAAGCTGAAACGGTGATACTGTTAAAGGCAAAACGCACTATTAAGCACACAGCAACAGGATGGCGGTATCATGAATACTTCAGCAGAACTTGAAGCGACCGTTTACGACATGGTGCAGGCTGGCAAGGGTATTCTGGCGGCCGATGAAAGTGCGCCGACCATTGCCAAGCGCTTTTCCGCTATCAACGTCGAGTCAACGGAGCAGAACCGCCGCAGTTACCGCAGCATGCTGTTCAGCACGCCGGGGCTTGATGAGTTTGTCAGCGCCGTTATCCTTTTTGAAGAGACACTGGCACAACAGTCGAATGATGGCATCGCATTGCCGGTTGTACTTGCCAGCCAAGGTATCGTGCCCGGCATCAAGGTGGACAAGGGCCTGCAGCCCCTGGCCAATGCCGCGGGCGATAAGGTTACGCAGGGACTTGATGGTCTTGCCGAGCGTCTGCAGAGCTACAAGACACTGGGGGCTCGCTTTGCCAAGTGGCGCGAGGTCTATCCGATTAGTAGCTGCAATCCGACGGCACTCGGTCTCGAGGTAAACGCGGAGATGCTGGCACGCTATGCCGCTATCTGCCAGACAGAAGGGTTTGTCCCGATCGTGGAGCCGGAGGTGCTGATCGACGGTGACCACAGCATCGAACGCAGCGCGGAAGTGATCGAGGCAGTGCTGCACGCCGTATTCCATGCCCTACACCGGCACAGGGTGGTGCTTGAGTGCATTGTCCTCAAGCCCAGTATGGTCACGCCGGGCAAGGAGTCTTTGTCCCGGGCCACGCCGGAACAGGTGGCGGAGGCAACCGTCAGGGTATTCAGACGCGTAGTGCCGGCAGCCGTGCCGAGCATTAATTTCCTCTCCGGTGGCCAGACCCCGGAAGAGGCGACGGCGAATCTCAATGCCATGAATGCACTCTACAAGGATGCACCCTGGGAGCTGTCCTTCTCCTACGGGCGTGCCCTGCAGGAACCTGCGCTGAAAGCCTGGCAGGGCAAGGCTGAAAATACGGCCGCCACCCAACAGGCCCTGTATCAACGTGCCTTTCTAAACGGCGCTGCGCGCACCGGCGACTATACGCCTGTTATGGAAACGGAAGCGTTTATCTAGCAGGCTGTTGAAAATTACTTGTACTGAGCCCGAATCAAACCTGAGCAGGAAAAATCTGGAAAGTTTTCGCATGGCGAACGACCCTATTGCAGGTCATCAAGCCACTATTCAGTTTGACAGACGGACCACCCTCTCAATGCACGGACTTTCAACACGACACCGCCTTCACATTGCGCATCCGGATCAGGTTATATGCTGCAAACGTCAGTACAAGGTGTAAGTCCAGCTTCTAGGGGCCGATGAATCGGTTCTTGCGCAAACCACCAATAGTCATGGCCCAGTCAAAGCATTCTTCAAACCGCTTGCGGATCACCTGGCTGGTCACGTACCCCGAATGACGGGTGGTGCGCCCCATCGATAACCGATGAGCGGTTGGGGTCACCAGCGGCCACTGAGGCTGCCATTCCCAAAGCGCACTTCGAAAGCATTTGCTTAAACCTCGTTGGCCGCATCAGCCACCTTTGATGGCAGCCAGTGGCACCTCATATACCTCGCCATTTTCGACAGTCACGATCCAGGTGTCACCTTCGAGCCTGGCGTCGACCTCCCGGTTGGTAGCGTTGACGTAGTCGCTCGTGAAGTTGATGGTGAACTGCTCACCCTTCTGATTCTGAACGACGATCGAGGCCTGACCGCCCTCCATGCGCAGGATGCCGGCCGGACAGCTGCTAAACTCTGTGCCGCCGGCTGCGCGACAGCGCAACCGCGTGGTCGCATCGTAATCAGCGGTAGTGAATGGTGCCGTCCAGTTGTCCTCTTCGGAGTCCGGTGGATTCAGGGCCGCGGTACTCCAGTACACGTAGACGCTCTCATCCGGGAAACGGAAGATCAGCCCCTGGGCGTCGAGACCGCTTTGCCGGTAAACCGCGCGACCATCCTGGTCAAGGAAGTTGCCCGGCGTGTCGCCTACCGGCGACAGGTCGTGGGTGACGCCGTCTTCACGGGTGATGGTTACCGCCCCTTGGCGTTGTGAAAAGGTACACGGAATCATTTTGCTCGCTTGGTCCGAGCCACTCGGATGGATGTCACAACGGGCAGCAGTCGAATCAGCCACAGCCAAAGTTGCATAGCCCACCGCGGCGGCGGCCGCGATCATTGTCCATTTGCTCATGTGCGTGGGTACCTTTTTAATTACGCAGTGCCGGTCGCGTTTTACATGAATGCTCACACACCCCGATAAGACCATGACCGTCACTGACAGATAGTCTCGGTGCAATTTGGAATAGTTGCTGATGCGCAAAAACGCCCTGGAAAATGCAATTCCCGAAACGCGCTAGTCCTCGTGGACCTCCAGCCGGAAATCATCCCACTTGAACACGCCCGAGTCCCCACGGTCGCGGAAGTTCACTCTATCCGGTCCATGCATCCAGGTGATGCCGTCCGAGGTGGCAAATAGGAAGGGCTCGGTGTTGCCCATTGTGATTATGTATCTGTTCATATCACCGGTAACTTTCTGCTGAATGGTGCAGTTGCCGTTATACAGTTGACGTCCGACATCTACATTGGACAGTTCACAATGACCGCTTGTCCGTCCTTTGAGATTAAATCCGCCTCCAGCGTTCGCTGGATCAGGCAGTATCGCAAGACTTCCAGCCAGGATGCATCCTCCAGCCAGTAACATATTGCTTTTCTTTTTTTTCCTACATGTTGACTGTTTGTGTTCGCAATAAAGACTTCTCAAATGAACCTGTAATCCACATTTCACTAGACAGGTTCAGGATTATGAGCATTTTTGCTCACTCTTTTCGTGCGGAATCCAGTAACCTGGTTTGTTTTCCGTTTCATCCAAATCAGACAGGCAGTCAGCATAAGTAAAGCGCCGACGACGTAACCGAGCGGGGTATCAGCATATATAAGTGCCGCCACTCCGACTGTTGAATAAATAAAAGGCACTGCCTGGTATAGCCAATCAGGTTTCGATTTAATCATTTCTGTAATCTCCTCATACTTTGTCGTTTAGTTGTTGCAGAAGTATCTTGTTGCCACCACGCGGGCATAATCTCCAGATTGAGATGCAGGACACTGATTTATAGATATAAATTGTTATGGGTATAGAAACACCTGAAAAGTTACTGCACCACATTGTACAAATGTAGTACATACATACGCATATAGTCAACATATATTGTACAATATCTATGCATTCTTTATGAATACTGCAACTGCACCAGGATTCAATAGGTCGAGTCAGCAGGACGCAGGGCTAAGCGATTCTGAAACGAGATCAGGATGGCTTGACAGTGGTTGGGAGAGCCTTCGCTCCAAGGAGTTACCCGGCCTCATCACTAAAAGGGTCGGATGAGATACCCCGCTGGGTTAAGACTTCATTCAGCACATTCAAACCGTGCATATAGTTTTCCCTTGCATGGTTTTCACAGGAATTTTTCAAAGGGAAAGAAGGGTTCGAAATCCCGATCCGAATCAGGCCCCTGAATCTCAGGCGCTTCCTTCACCGCGGTACTCCGCTATCGTTGAAAACCTATAGCGTCTACTGGATGGGGTCAGCTTGACAGGGTGAGGTTTATTTTGCGGTTACGGAGGAATCCATACATTGGTTCGTGAGTTGCCTTTTAGTAACGGCTTATATTAGCCACAGCAGTTAACGCCCTAAAGATTCAGGATGAGAGATTACTAACCGCTAACCTTGTGATGTTGATAAGCAATTACTTAGGTGAATATTGATGCACAAGCACACGCACCAGGAAGATCTGAAAAGAGTAGAGACAGTATCTACTTTGGAAGCTGTTGCATACGCCAACCAGCTGAGCAATCGACTGAAATGTGATGACTGCTCTGATAAGGAAAGAACGAACGTATTGGAGTTATTGGCGCTACTCAGTGAGAGGGTGCCTTTTCTCAAAATTACGTTAGAGCCATCGACATTTTGCCGACTCGGGTGGAACAATTTTACACAATGTGCGGGTACAGCAAGAAAATAGACCTGCACCCGAGGTAGACACTAGTCTGCGATCTGTCATAACTTGTAGGGTGCACCCAAGCAAAAAAGGCGATCAACGCATGAACGAAGGCCGCCGTGTGAGGATGGTAAAATCTATAGAGCTGTTTTCCTTCCTGCTATTCCTTCAAGCCCAATCAGGCCAGACCCGTTTAGGTTAATTTGAGGTATACGCAGCGTTATGCACAGTGACCTTATAGGTCCCCATTTTACTGTCTGTTCCATCAGAGGCTTTATATTCAACGACTAGCACCACCTTCATGACGCCATTCACATCATCGAGTGTGACAATAAATCTCTTGATCTTGCGCGAAAATACCTTCTTATTTACGCCACACATCGATTCTGCTGTTTGACGAATATACTGGTAAAGTCTGGATTTGGATTTCTTGGTAAGCGTTAGAGAAAGCTTCTCGTCTGGAATGACTACCTCATATTTACCGGAATAGTTACCTGAAGGTGAATTCATCCGCCATTTACCATCTGGCTTAAATTGAATGCTGTGCATTCCATAATTTATTTCTTTTCCACATTCATCGATCTTTATCACTTCTTTTCCTTCGCCGGCGCCTGTTCTACCACTAAATGTATCACCAGTACCGGTACCGTTCTGGACGTATTCATACGCACCAAGATCTACCATAGAGTAGCCAAGGTTACTTCCATCCTGTGGGCGTGCATTGCCGTCAGCGTCACTGGAAGCCGCGTTGGCGTTGTCACCGGAATCAATAGCCGGTGAGCCTGCCCTAAGGCGGAAGTCCCCGGCACCAGGATTGACGAACATTGGATCTTCGTTCATCAGGTACAGGTTCTCAGGCCATGTCAAAAGCCAGTTTCCTCCATGTACCAGATTGTATTCAAACGTATTACCTTCACCGTACTTCATGGCAAGCCCGAGTCGGCCTGACCGGGGTACAGTGATATTGTTGTGAATACTATGATTGTTGTCGCCGACGATAATTTCACCCGTCTCTGCGCGGCCGTTGCCATTCATCCAGCAGGTGTTGTTACGCACAATGCTGTTGTCTGCCCAGTTTGCGACTATGCACCACCCTTCATTCTCCCATATCACGTTGCTTTCTATGACAGCACTTCCACCATAGTCTTTACATACGTCCATGATTATTCCATGGCCCTCGCTCTCGGCGGGATCAGTATCCGTATTGTTCCAGATGAGGTTTCGTCGAATGATGTGGCCTTCTCTGCAACGGTAGAGGTCTACTGCGCTGGTCCATCCGCTCATTGGATTGTCATGTATACGGCTATCTTCGACGGTAACGCGCGCGGTATCGTGAAGCTCAACCGCTCCCAGGCTGCAGCCATGGATGTCGAGGTCTTTCAGGACAACATCAGAGGTGGACCGCACCCAGGTACAAAAGCCTTCGGGTCCAAAGTCACGTACTTCGAAGCCTTGCAGTGAGATAAATCGGGGTTTCTCACCAAAATTCCGGTTTTGAAGGACACCAATGCCGTGAGAAACACCGCCATTTCCCGATATGATCACTTTCTCGCCAGGTAATGAACGAAATTTGATCCAGGCGGAACTTGTCCCACTGTTCACGACTTCAAACACAAAGGTGTCGTAACACTTTTGGCAGGTGTGAAGTTTGGTGTAGGTACCTCTTCTCACCGTGACGACATCGCCAGCAAGGGCCTGCTCACCGGCCGGACCCAGATTACACCAGGGTGTCGCAGGACCAACCTGGTCTCGATTACGCGCATCGGAACAGCTACCTCCCAGTGAGAGGATATCCACCCATAGATCTTTTGCCTCAGCCGCACCGTGCACAGCAAACAAAAACACAGATAAAATAAAGAACTTCAAGTATCGAGATGTAGAATTAAACTGATGGATTGTCATTGGAACTGTTTCCTTCCTGGGCTGGGCGTTAGAAATGGGCGTATCGGCGTTCACAGGCAATAGCCGTGCCATATAGAACGGTATCGGCTGACACCAGGATCAGATTAATCTGACAGACACCATTTGCTCACAAGTGATACTTGCCACTGTACCCGAGGAGACACCTGTCTGCGATCTGTCATAACGGGGGAGAGTGCACCTAAGGACAATATACGGAGAGCGGGCATGCGATTTATATTCTAGCCATATGTGGATATACGTTCCTGTTAAATTCTTCCTTGAGAGAATAAGCGCGATGAATGGCAATGTAGATAGAAGGAAATTAGCTGACCGACGCACGCTAAGTAGACCAGTGCCTAGTGACGTTTGTACCCGACCTGATCGCCGTCTGAATAATATCTCTGCTCAATGGATACCATTTAGTGAAGTGACTTTGCACCCTGTTTTATGTAAGGCATTGGGTTTGTAAAGCGACAGGTTTTGAAATCTGTACCTAAGGACAATATCCAGACCAGTTGTTATGCCATATGGTGTTAATCAAGTGGCGCTCCTCCTCCAACGTCACTAAAGCCCCGTCACGGATTGACAGGGCTTTTTTATGTCCGCTGCATTCATCACGGGAGAGGGTGCACCTTATGCAGTCAGCAACATTTAATAGCCGTTACATGACAGGTATATAATGGCCGAACATATTCTCGGTGACGGTGAAGCATGAAAATGATCAGGATGATAGTTTTGCTGTGTCTGCTGCCAGCACATAGGCTGGCATGGGGCGGCTTTGATGATGGATTTGCGGCATACAATGCTGGTGATTATGCAACCGCATTGCAGCAATGGATGCCATTTGCTGAACAGGGAGATGCCGCAGCACAATACAATCTTGGCCTCATGTACGGTAGTGGTCGGGGTGTCCCGCAGGACTATAAGGAAGCATTGGGCTGGTTCTACAAGGCAGCTGAACAGGGTCATACCGATGCGCAATACAATCTTGGTATGATGTACGGCAATGGTCGGGGTGTTCCGCAGAACTACAAGGAAGCGGTGGAGTGGTACCGCAAGGCGGCTGAACAGGGAGATGCCGATGCGCAAAGCAATCTTGGCGTTATGTACGATCAGGGTCAGGGCGTCCCGCAGAACTACAAGGAAGCGCTGGAGTGGTACCGCAAAGCGGCTGAACAGGACCATGCAGATGCGCAATACAACCTTGGCCTCATGTACTACAAGGGCAAAGATGTCCCGCAGAACTATGTTCAAGCCTATAAGTGGTTCAGCATAGCAGGTGCGAACGGTAACAAAGTTGGAACCAGCAATCGCGATATTCTTGAGAAGGAAATGACACCCGGCCAGGTTGCCGTGGCACAGAAGCTCACTCGTGAGTGGTTGGCGAGGCATCCATAGCTGACAGCAGAATCAAATTAACCTACTGATGCCCGACCCAGGTTAATTGATACTGTCCCTGCACCCGAGTTAGACACCAGTCTGCAAACTGACCGAGGCGTAAGCCGGGAAGAGCTGGGGGAGGGCGCGCCTTTGATGGAAATAGAGGTGAGGAGCCGTCCTTGGTCGCTCGGTTGTTTACCAAAGCCTGGAGAGGAAGTGCCAAGTAACTCTCCCGAAACCATACCAGAAGGCAATCAGGCCGACTGCAATCAGAGGCATAATGATTTTGTTCCAGCTGCTCATGTTGTCCTCATGATGCGCTCTACTTTTTTACATTAGCCTGACGCTGGATCAGAGAAACATATCGTCTTAGTCAAAAGTACGTCATAGGCCAGCGTCACTGTCTGCGATCTGTCATAACGTGAGAGGGTGGCGAACCTGGGTGACGTCCCGAAGGGTAGCCGTTATGGCCGACCTACCGTGAGTCACCACCAGGCAGCTGGTATGCGATATCCTGAAACGCTTCGGTCACTGCTTACCGAAGGAGCAGTAGTGCTGTGAGCAAAACAGGCCTCACATTTTCATCACAATTCCACACACTTAGACCGCACTAGAGCGCTACACAGCAACTGCCAGGCTCTACAGAGCGGCTGCATATTCACCAAACAGGACAATTGCTTACGTGTGGTTTCTATGCAGCTGTCCGTGAACTGTCGGAACGGGGGTAGGGTGCAGCCAAGTCCTGGCGGAAATTATCTTTGCAAGACAGAGTAAGTAATTCTACTGATTTCATCCACACCACCAGTTAAAGTATCTTATCAGGAGATATACTGGGGGGAGGTAGTGCAGAATGGATGAATCAGCGGAAGAGCTTGGCACAATTTACGCGCTAATAGAGCGGTTCGAGAAGCAGAGACTTCCTCGATTACTTGAGCTTAAAGAACGGGTCGACAAGGGCGAAACGTTTAGTGAGTCGGATATTGAATTCATGACCCAGGTCACGCTCGATGCCCAGCGGGGTAAGCGTCTGGTCGATCGACACCCGGAATGGCAGGAGTTTTGCGCTGAGGTGATTCATCTCTATGAAGAAATTGCAGAAAAGGCTCTGGATAACGAAGATACCAAGTCATAGCCCCCCATCTGGTGAATATCATATACAATAGCAACCACAACACGTCACCGGGCGACAGGGTATTTTTCATACAATACAATACGATGAAGGATTTACCTGCGTGATCACTTTGTGATAAAACCGAAAGAAGGGTGACCTTGAAAACTTTTGAGCAGCAACCCTCTCAAGGTCCGAATCTCTGCTTTTGCACCATCATTCAGGCTTTAAATGCATTCTTTGTAGAGCGTGCGGCCAACCCAACCCATTCGCCACCCTGACACAGCTGGAAAGGCAGCCAGATTACCCGGTCAGTGGTATGCTCCAGGTTGTTCTGGACCCGTTGCCTTTCCGGGATGAGTCTTGCCAGGCGGGTGAGAATTCTGGTTAAACGGATAACACTATCAACCCACAATGTTGCATTTATATCATGGTCAATATTTCCATCAGTCACGGTGCCATGATTCCATGCTTGCGTCAGTGTAACGGCTGTCCGGGATTATGAGAATCGTACTTATTCAGGATGATATCTACTTGCCTTCCTTTGGTGGTGGCACTAAGGCAAATCGATTTTTGCTCGAAGGTCTTGCGCAGCACGGACATGAATGTCTGGTCCTTTCGCGGGCACTGACCCGTTCTTCCGATGGACCCGGTAATATCGAGGAGTTTGCCGCGGAGCTGAAAGCCCGCGATACGCGCTTTCTAGAGCCTGAACCCAATGTGTTTTCCTACAGGCACGAGGGTGTTCAGGTCGAGGCACTGAACTTCGCCAGTTCTGAGGAGCAACGTGACTATCTGCTTCGTCGGCTTCGGCTGATGAACCCGGACTGGATTTTTGTGACAGACGACAAGCGTCGATTCATGTTGCAGGCGGCAATGGATGCTGCCCCGTCCCGCGTAATTCTATTGCTGCAGACAATCATCCAGCTGCCGTTTGGTCCGCTCTCTGTGGACAAAAGCCCGGAGTATACGGAACTGGTCAAGGCAGCACGGGCGATCATCGTAATCAGCAACTTCATGAAACGCTACATTCACGACTACGGCGATCTGAACGCACACCTGTTGCCCATTCCGGTTTACGGGGCAGGTCCGTTTCCCGACCTGTCCAGATTCGATCGCGGCTATGTGACGATGATCAATCCTTGCGAGCTCAAGGGTGTGAGTATCTTCATGGGGTTGGCGCAAGAATTCCCAAATGTCGAATTTGCAGCGGTTCCGACCTGGGGAGCAGATCAGGATCTGATCGCTCGCCTGCGTGAGCTGCCCAATGTACAGATCCTGGAACCCGCCAACGATATCGAGGTAATCCTCGGTCAGTCCCGTATCCTCCTGGTACCCTCGATGTGGCCTGAAACATTCGGCTACGTGGTGCCCGAGGCTATGCTGCGGGGTATCCCGGTGCTGGCCAGTGATATTGGTGGCCTGCCCGAGGCAAAGCTGGGTGTCGATTATGTCTTGCCGGTTGTTCCTGGCGAGTTCAACAAGAAGGGTTTCGTCAGTCTGCCGCAAGATCTCTCGCCGTGGTCGAGTGCTCTGGGCGAGCTGTTGTCTGATGCAGAAGTCTACCGGCAGTGTTCGCAGCAATCGAGGCAAGCCGCCCACGATTTTATTGCGACCGTGTCGGTATCGCGATTCGAGACATTGATGAGACAGCTTGCGGATGATCGCTGACGGCGTTGCCTTGCCGGGTGATGCAAACGCTCCCGGTCGTTCGGCTCCACGAGGCCTTATGGTGCCGGCCCCGATTGATGATTATTGTATCTACCTGGTATCTTCTGGCAGACTAGAGGAAAACCAATACGATGGTCGTCGTGGCAAATAATAAAATCCATTCGGAGTTTCAGCATTACATCGATCAACAACCCTATTCGGTTGTCCTGGACGGGTTGAAATTCACCATCGACAAGGACGTATTCCCCCCCGACATGGGGAAGTGCTCAAAGAACCTCGCCAGGATCGCACAGGATTATCATGCCCGGACGGCCCTGGACATGGGTTGCGGCTCAGGCTATCTCGCGTTGTCACTGAAGCGCAGCGGGGTACAGGAGGTCTGGGCTTCCGACATTCATGGACCGGCGGTAGTCTGCGCGCGCAACAATGCACAATACAACAAGAATGTCGGGGCGATTCACATTGTGCAGAGTGATCTTTTCGAGAATATTCCCGCCGCAATAAAATTTGACCTGATTATTTTCAACCAGCCTTTCGGTCCCGGTCAGGGAGACACCGTGTGTGGCTGCGGGCCGGACGGCGGATACCAGATCGCCAGGCGCTTCCTGCTGCAGGCGGCAGAGCGGATAAATCCTGACGGGGTTGTGATGATGGCATTTTCTGACAGGGAACCTGCTGTTAACAGCCCGGATCGAGTCGCGGCCGAGCTCGGCTATCCCGTGAAGGTATTGCTGGACGAGTATTATGGCGATGCGAATAACTACATCTACGAGATTCGTCCACTGACTCTGGCCGCATCACCAGATGATCCGTGATTGATCATCGCCAGTTGTCCTGTCGGCGAGCTGTTCGCTATGCGCGCACTGCACCCTTCAGCGTTACATGAACGTAATCCAGTCTGATTACATTCCCCCGATAGACCTTGCTCGGAGGGTGTACATCCGGATCACCGTGCACCTCGAGCGCAGATAAACTCATGTACCAGACCAGCGAGCGCGAAATTGTTCGCATTCCTCACTGGAATAGAAATGTCTGGAAAATCTGGAGTTGTACATCAGGTCAAGCAAGTCCGGCGGGATTCTGATTCGCTCCTTGAACTCTGCGTACTGTCTGGCATAACTCTTCTCGCTGGCAATATTACTGCGAATCAGCTCGAATGCGTCGAGACCAAGGAAATCTGCAATGGCCCGGGCTTTCACCTGGTCGTCCATTTCACATCGAAGTACCAGCAGGTTGATTCTTTCCCGGGAAATGATGGTATAGCCCTGATCTACCGGAAAGGGGGTCTGGTAAACATCGATGCCGAAGTTGGTTTTGATTTCTGCATCCAGCCAGGTCAACGGTCTCGAGTGCATGTATTTCTCGATAAAGATGTCGATCAGTTCATCGATGCTGCAGCCTGCATGTTCGATGTCCGTACCCAGATACTGGTCGATGATCTGGAAGAACATGGAGATATTGTTGGCGACCGGTTCACGCACCAGCGTGATAACCCGTAGCGGATACCGCGAACGAACCCAGGTCCGGTATATCTGCTCGGCATAGAATCTCTCCCGGAATCGCCAGCCCAGCCGCTTGCGTAGCGGAAACTGCTGATAAACCCGCAGGTCATGTGCGATTTCGCGTTCCAGGAGTTTCCGGTATTCCGGCTCGATGGGGATCAGGTTCGGATCACGGTTTCTGATCGGAAAGTATTCGTGGCTCATCAGTATGGGCCGGAGGCGGGGATGCTGGCAGCGAAACAGCGAGTTGCGTATCGAAGAAGAACCTACCTTGCCCATCTGGTAGATAAGCACCGGGTTGGTCCAGTTGAACAAGGGCGCGATAGTGACCGAGAAATACTCGTAGACGCGCCGGTCGATCCATCGTTTGTTCAAATGCACTGGTATGTCGCTCGTAACAGGGGCTGTGTGTCTTAAATCAATTCCATGCCCGGTGCCTCGAATATGAAATCCGGGCTCAGGTTGGCATTGTATGCCCCCGTGGCATAGGTCACCAGGTAATCTCCCGGCAGGGTATCCACAAAGGGCCCTTCAAAGAGGATATCGTTTTCCCGGCAGGTAGATCCGTAGATGATGGTCTGCGACTCGTGTCCGCTGCGCGGCTGGATGTCATTCGTCCATGCACGGATAACCTGCGGTGAGTAATGGGTAAGCGGTACCATCGATATGCTACCGTCACAGTTGACCAGCTGCCTGCCCTCGCGTTGCTTGACATGCACGACGCGCGTGATCAGGACGACGCCGTCGGCGGTCAGATAGCGTCCCGGTTCGACAATCAGGGTTGGTTGTCGCTGCTCATCCGGGAAAAACTGCCGGAGTGTATCCGTGATGGAGCGGATATAGACTTCGATTTCCTGTGGGTTCCAGCTGTCCCGGCTTTTCGGTTTCGGAGTGTGAGCAGGGAAACCGCCTCCCAGGTCAATGTACTTGAGCCCGTCCTTTAAATCACCCAGGTACCGGCTGGCGAATTCTCCTACCCGTTGCGTAGCCTGTCGGTAAAGGTCCGGCGCATCGGTGTCTCCGTGCAGGTGTGTATGCAGGGCGACGAGACTCAGTCCGGGGCAGCGCTGGATCTTCCCCAGCGCCGCCAGCGCCTCGCCGTTCTCCAGCGAGAATCCGAAGCGGCTGTGGCCAAGTAATGGCATTGAGCTGGCGAGACGCAGTCCAATCTCAACAGAGGCCCCGGCGGGGCGGATCAAACCCATGGCCCGGTCAAGTTCGTTATGATCATTGAGAATGACGAGGCTGCCTTCCTCGAATGCCAAGCTCAATTCTATGTCGCTCTTGTAGGGGCCATTGAAGATAATCGATCGACCCGGGGAGCCGAGCTCGCGGGCAAGGCGATATTCGTATCCCGACACCACTTCCGCCCAGGCACCCGCTTGCTGCAGAATCCCGGATCTCGCTATCTGGTAATTGGTCTTGAACGAGTAACCGATGACATGCTGCTGCCAGGCGTCATTCAGGCATTGGTCGAGAGCGCGATATCTTGCAGACAAGATGTCCCGATCACAAAGAAAAATCGGGGTGCCGGTACGGGCAAGGATCTCCTGTACAGCTGGACGTTTGCGGATGATATCGGGGTAATGGCCCAGGTCCGACTGAGAGGTCATGTTCTGTGAGTTCATATTGGCGGGCAACAGCAGTTTTTAGTTATAGGAATCGAGTATTTCTTCGGTACTAGCGGTAGGATTATACATGCTGTCCGGTATTTTGATTGGCGCAGGTCTGACTGACGGGAATTCTCGGACCGACAGATCATCCTCGCAGACAGAAACTCCGGGTGCAGGCTTGTTGGCATACGTGTTGAAGCCTGATAGCATCAATGCTATGTGAATACCTGATATTCACCAAGAATAATATGAGTCCCGACTACCACGGGATCAAGGCATTGGAGAATACTATAATTATTACAATAAGTTGGATTCATGGATTGGTTGCGTATTGCCAGCATCCACCTTCCCGGTGGTGTGGTTCATCAGTCGGCACACCGGACAGGGCTGTGCAACGATTGGCCTGCGCGGCCCGAATCACCGTCAATAGCAGACGTAATGGCCGTCGAAGATTCCAGAGCAACAGCGATGGAAGAATGAAGCCGTCGTCGTTCAGTCACCAGCTTTATGATAGGCATTGAGCGGAGGTAAACCATGCAACTTCAGGAATCCACACAACACGAACAGCGACAGGAAACCCGGCAAGGCGACAACAGCCCGTTTGTCCGGCACCGCGGGCCGGTTACCTGCGTAGCGGGAATTCCAAACCGGAATGCCGCTGTTACCTCCGCTTACGACGGTGCGGTAGGGTACGCCAATCTCGACACGGGCACACTGGAATTGATGGGATATCATGACCATCTTACCAACAAGATCATCGTCAATGATGCTGGTACCAAGGCCGCCTCGTGCTCATCGGATTATACGATCTATATCTGGGATCTGGCGACACGGCAGATTGAACGTATTCTGAAAGGCCATAGCGATGATGCCGAGGATTTCGTCTTTATCGATGACAGTCGCGGTGTATCCGTATCGCGCGACTGGCGGATCATCGTGTGGAATCTACTCACCGGGGCTGCCATACATATCATCGAGGGACACGACAAGGATGTACTGTCGGTCGCTGTCGCCAATGGTCGCATTTATACCTCGGGTGACGACATGACGCTGCGGGTCTGGGACCTGGAAACCGGCAAGCCGATCCGCATGTGGGGCCCGTTTGAGGATGAAACAGACAGCTGTGCGATTGATCCCGAGCACGGTCACGCAATACTGGGTTGCGATGACGGCGTCGTACGGGTATTCGATATCGACACCGGCGCGCCGGTCGCTGAGATCGACGCCCATTCCTCGGGAATCAAACGTGTTGCAATTTCACCCGTCACAGGCGATATCCTGTCGGCCGCCTACGATCAACGCATCCTGATATGGGATGCAAACGACATGAGTCTCAAGCTGGAACTTGAATTCAGGCCTTCCATCTGGGAGCGCTCTTTCAACTGGACGGCGGACGGGAAGCGGCTTCTTGCCGGAACCTTTGATGGCACCGTACTCGTCTGGGATTCCGACACCGGCAAATGCCTGGGCGAGGTCGGCGAACGGGGCGAGGGCAATGCGTGCTTCAATGATGTCAGCGGAACCGCTGCCGGGGACATCCTCACCGTCAGCGACGACGGTCTGCTGCGACTGGGTCGCCTGACACCCACGGAGGCGAAGTGGGTTGAGGAAATCGAGCCGGAATCAGGCAGAATTCTCGCCAACGCGATCACCATTGACGCGGAATACGGCATGGCGGTGAGCGGTGCCCACAATCAGACACTGCACCTGTTCGACTTTGACGGCCAGACCCTCAGTGGTGAGATCGAAGTGTCACTCGGTGAGGGCCCCATCAACTGTGTGCGCATATCCCACCATGGTGGCCACGAAAAGGAGAGTTTTGTCGCCTGCTACAGCGGTGCCATCGTGCGTGTCAGCAGGGAAGGCGAAATCCTGGCGAAATTCACCGGCAATGAGGGGGCGGTCAAGGCCGTGCGTCTGCACCCGACCAGGAAGGTCGGTGTCAGCTGCAGCGCTGACAATACCCTGAATTCGTGGGATTTCGATGGCAATCGTTTGCATAGCTTTCTCGGGCACATGGCCATTGTCGATGATGTCGACATCGATCCGACCGGCACCATGATTGCGAGTGTTTCCAGGGACTTCACAATGAAGGTCTATCGCCTGGATGACGCCAGCATGGTCGGGTCCTACTCTCTCGGTCGACGTTCACCGAAAGCGGTGTGCTTCGTCGACAAGGATACCGTTATCGTGACCAACTACTGGGGTTCGCTGCTGCGCTTCGATGTGACCAGCGGCGATACGCTGGTACGACATATTGCCAAGAACGGCATCAGTGCGCTGACCCGTTGCGGCGATCACCTGGTGGCATCGTCGTATGACGGTGCACTGTATCTGGTGGACCCGGTAACCCTGGAACCGGTCAATACTCTGCGCAGCATGACCCAGCGCCTGGTGCCAAGTGCCCTGATCTGAGTCAGGTCAGGATCTGGGGTCCGCTACGGCTGATGCGATGCAACAGGTTATAACAGCGCTCCATGCCTACAAGCACAAGGTTCGTCATACTTGCGGCGCCGAGAACGGGGAGTAACCTGCTGTGCACGCTGCTCAACTCACATCAGGAAGTGTTGTGCCATCACGAGCTCTTCAACCCTAATGGCATTTTTTATGCGCTGGAATATCGTGACGGTTCCCTGGATCTCGGCAGCATGGAAGCTCGGGACCGCGAGCCGTTCGCGTTTCTGCAGCGCGTCTGGGAGTATGCGCAAGGTGCATCCTGCGTGGGTTTCAAGATGACGCGTGGGCAGGATACGAGCCGTCATGCAGAGCCTGATCGAGGATGCCGGCGTGTTGAAGATTCTGCTGTACCGCAGAAACAGGCTGAAGACGTATATTTCCGAACAGCTTGCCAGACAATCGGATCGATGGGAAGTATACTCGAAGGATGAGCTCGCAACGGATCTGCCAAAACTCACGTCGACGTCGATCCTTCAAGGCGCATTGCGAACTCAACACAGATCTTCTATCAGGATATAGAGCTGCGTTACGATCCGGTCGACAGCCATGGATCGAAACCGAAGTACGAGACATCCTCAGCCGACCCGAGCAAACCCGCCTGCTTAAGTCGCTGGGAGTAGAGGCGCTGACATATAAACTGACGCACTCCAGTATCAAGCAGAGCCACAGTGATTTGCGCATCCATATCGAAAATTTTCAGGAACTCGAAATGGCCCTCGAAGGCAGCGAATACCTGGCGGAATTGTATGATTACGAAAACTAGCGGGCCGAAGAAGCCTTTTCCAAACGTCTGCAAGTGAGACTCCACCAGCACTTTATGTAAATAATCTGCGAGAATACAATATGTCTGTAACTACACTGCTAAATAAGGACTTCATTACCTCGATGCTGACCGTCGACGATCCCTGGTGCTCGAGTCATGGCTCGGACAACGGCTCCGAGGATCTCAGCGCAGGACTGCTTTACTATGCGCTTGCGTATTCCGCACGGGCGAAAACCTGTGTCTGCCTGGGATCCGGCGGTGGCTTCGTGCCACGTCTGCTGCGCCAGGCACAGAGGGATCTGAACATTGAAGGATCATGTACTTTCCTGGTTGACGGGGCCACGCATGTTTCCGAAGAGCGCAAGAACGTCTGGGGCACACCTTACTGGCTTGCCGAGGATTCCACCTTTCGCAAGAACTACCCTGAAATCGAGCTTGTACTGAAACTCACCGAGGATGCGTTCAACGAATTCTTCGTGCCTGAGAAGATCAGTATCGACTATTTGCACATTGATGCTGACCATCACTACGACGGTGCGAGGCGCGACTGGGACCAGTACCGTACCCTGGTGCCCGACAATGGCGTGATCACGCTGCACGATACGACCAATTACCGCGACCCCTGCGGCGTGCCGCAACTGGTTGACGAAATCAGGGAGGAGGGAGAGTACGACATCGTCAACTTCCCGCTGGCCTATGGTCTGGCAATTGCGAAAAAGATACTCACCAAGGAAGAATACATCGTCGCCTCCAAAGCCAGCCGGACCTCAAAACCGGGTCCTGGCAATAAGAAACAGGCCTGACAGACCAGACATGCGCGCTAGCTTTATGGAAAAGGGCGCGGCTTCGCGCTCGAGAAAGTGCGCGTTTTGACGACCGGCCAGCGGGCCGATGTATTGATGTCAGCGAAGCGAATCCTGGTGCTTGGTCCCTGTGGTTCTGGCAAAACCTGCCTGACGCGTGAGCTGAGCCGTATTCTTGATTTGCCGGCGATACATCTCGACGCCTGCTTCTGGCGCCCGGGCTGGATCAGCACGCCACAACCGCAATGGCGATCCGAGGTGAGTTCCCTGATCAAGCAACACAGCTGGATTATGGACGGCACCTACGAATCGACACTGGATCTCAGAATCCCGGCAGCCGAGGCGATTATCATGGTCAATCGCCCGCGCTGGTCCTGCCTCTGGGGGGTGCTTCGAAGGAGCCTCACATATCGAAATAAACCGCGCCCCGATGCTCCGCCCGACCAGCCAATTGACCTGCCGTACCTGCGCTATATCTGGCGGTATCCGACGCGAACAGATCCGCTGGTTGCCGGGCTCATCGAACAGCACAAACCGCAGATCCCCGTCATCAGGGTCGGCAACAGGGAAAGTGTTCATGTGCTTTTATCGGCGTTGCAGCAGGCTGCGACGGCCAGACAATGACGGGTTGTGTCGCTGCACGGGTTGCCTGTATCTCGCCGGGACGAGGGGTGGCGGGGTTGCCGTACCGCGCCCGGGTACCGAAGCTCAGAAAATCTTGTAGCTTTCAGCAAGGCAATGTTTTTTCAGTTCCGGATCATGCAGTCCGGCAAGAAGGTTATAAAAACTGTAGGCCTATTTAAAGGCATGGCCAAGACCGGGACGTACCGGTTTTCTTTTTTCCCAGTAGACCTGTTCCAGTGGAGACTGTGTCGAGGGGCAGTTGTCAGGTATCTGTCGATCTGTTTCCTTTGGCCCGCGTCTCATGGTCTTGATATACATGCGGTAGGCTTCGTGGGCCCGGGCGGCATGCTCCGGGTAACCCAGCCGGGACAGCTCGACCACGGCATGTCCGATCGTCAGCAAATGTCCCGCCCATCCCTGACCGTAGCCGGCGTATAATGAAACTGTCGGCAGGTATTCGCTGAAAATAAAGCGGATTTGCTGTCAATCCAAATCATGCATGCAGTCTAGAGCCTTATTTCGTGTTTGAAAAATCTGCCAGGCTGCAAACAGTTTTCACCATCGACCAGATAGCGCTCCAGGTATTCACCCGCGCGTATATGGTTGACGTTGATATTGTTGTAATCGGAACCGTAGAGAAAGATTTCGGGGTTGCGTTCGGCCAGTTTTTCCAGCCAACTGTCGTATATAGCCTTGCGTTCATCAGCGGTATACAGCCAGTTGCTGTATATCGTAAAAAAAGCATTGCTCCACCAGATCGCTGAATTGGGCTTGTTGTCTATAGCCGCCAGCAGGCTCTCCCTGTCCGTCAGCAGATTGCAGTGGACATACTCGTGTTGAATATTGCTGAATGCCGCCCAGTGTTCCCTGATGACCGATTCAGTGCCCCACTTGTCAATCTCATTGCGCCACAACTGCTCCAGGTCACCCCAGGAAATTTCGTCTGGCGAGAGGCCGGCCCAGAGCTGGTAGAACACTTCACCGGGTGGAAACTGTTTCATAAGGTAGCGGACAAACCGGGGGAAATCTTCTCCGTTCCACTCTGAATTGATCACCCTTCTAATCTCCAGTGCCGTAGTGCTGTAATCGAAAAACACCATACGGGTCGAGGAATCAAAACCCAGTGCATGCAACATCATGTTGGGCTTGAAACCTGCCGCCACGGAGTAAAGCGAGGAAACCGGGGGGTGGAAATTGTCCGGGCGCTCGACAACATCCTGATACGATTCCAGGTTGAACAGAAATACGCCCTTTCTGGAATCTTTCACCTGAGAGTCGATTGAGTCAAGGAACTGCCGCTGCCCACAGGAAAGGGCGGAATCCGGATTTGAACTGGAATAATCGGGTAACTCCGTATCGAGGTGTTTGGCAAAGGCCTGCATTGACCGTGGGGAAGGATCAAACAGGTCAATACGGCTGCCGTCGATTGACTTGCTGAAATTCAATATGTCAACTCCGCCGCACAGACTGGTGTTGATGAAATTCCAGCCTGCATGTTTTGGTATTACACTGATCGTTTCCTGTGTCGGTTCCAGCGACACGAAGCGTTCCTTGTCCGCATCGGCTGCCATAGTCACGCGGGGGTTTATCACTTCGGTGGCGGTTGTCGTCGGCTCGCCGAACCCGGGTTGCCCGAGCGCGGCGTAGTGACGTAAATTTACCAGTATACAATCATCGGCCAGACCAAACCAGCCTTCCTTGCTGTGTTGAATTGTCCCGGCTACAAAAAATTCCTGGTTATCGATAAAGCGTGCCAGTGCTGTCTGGAAATCAACCTGTTCCCAATGCGCGGGTATCCAGGTTTCACCGATGACATGTCCATAAGATTGAACCAGGCAGTAGCTGTAGCCAAGATTCAATGCTTCCTGCAAAAGGCCATCCAGCGAATTGTTTTCCAGCATGGTATCGTGGTAGCCAAAACGCGACCACGCAATCGTGAAGTTGCGAAACTTCTCTGCCAGCCGATCCCCCGGGATCCTGCTGGAGGTATCCAGCAAGCCAAATACAACACCCTCAATATACATAGCGCTCCCACACGTCTGTCAGCATTGTTTATTTACCCTTGCGCAATATCTGCTGCATCATCGAGAACCAGGCGCCCCCATACCAGCATGTCATCTCCAAGGCGCTCGTATTCAATATGGGTCAGACAGGGCCTGGTCGTGGGACGCACACAATCAAGATTTCCTACTGCACGGACACCACTGCGACCAAAGAATTTCGGCGCGATGGTCAATACCAGTTGATCTCCCAGGCGGTCAGCCAGCACACTGGAGATAACCTTTGCACCACCTTCGATCATCAGCGAGTTTATCTGCTGCTCGCGCAACCAGTGAAACAGTTCAGTCAGCTGAATACCACCGCCACTCGCTTCAGAGCAGCGAACAACCCTGGCACCGGCATCGACCAGTTTCGATTCACGTTCCTCGCTGGCACAGTGCAATGAGGCAATAATAACCTGCTGTTCGTGTTGTTGAAGCAGTTTGGCGTTTGGCGGGGTCCTCAGGTGTGAATCAAGAATAACCGGTATCGGATTTTCACCTTCCGCGTGACGCACCGTCAGACTGGGGTCGTCAACGAGAACGGTATTAATACCGACAAGGATTGCATTGTGCATGGCACGCAGTTGGTGCGTTATCAGCAGAGACTGATCACCACTGATCGCGGTCGGCGTCCCCTTGCGGGCAGAGATACAACCATCGAGGCTTTGTGCGAATGACAATGTGACGGCTGGACGGGGAATGTCCCGGTCTTTGTTACCGGATTCATCCAGGGTATCCCTTACAGATCGAATAATAACGGAATCAGTGGCCATTCTGTTCATCGATTCCGGCCGCAAGAACAGACGTTCTCGGTTAGCGATAAACTGGACTGGCTCAAGGCAGGTGGTTCATTTCATCTATTTTGACCTTCATGTAGTCCCTGTTGTGGTCATTGGGCTCGATCCGGATGGGTATACGGCGCGTGATTTCAATGCCATATTTCTGTAATTCATCAATTTTCAGCGGGTTGTTTGTAATGAGATTGATGGATTTGATCCGGAAAGCATTGAGAACCTCGGCTGCCATCTCGTAGGTACGCAGATCACTCTCGAAACCGAGTTCAGTATTCGCTTCTATGGTATTCCGCCCGGCATCTTGCAAGGCATAGGCACAGATTTTGTTAAAAAGACCGATCCCACGCCCCTCCTGACGCAGGTAGATGATCATCCCGATCCCTTGTGCTTCGATACGATCCAGTGTCCATGCAAGTTGCTCGTTGCAATCGCACTTGAGTGAATGAAACACTTCGCTGGTCATGCATTCCGAATGAACCCGAACATCAAGATTATCGGCATCCATCACATCTCCCTTGTATATGACCACGTGTTCCATGCCGGATTCATCCTTGACGACACGCATCTTGAAATCACCATGGCTGCTGGGCAGTCTGGCTGTTTTGGAGAATGTAATTTCGATAGATTTGCTCATTTGGTATGCCAACACTATTGTAGTTTTTGTGGATTAATACATATTATTCAAAGACATGGTGACCTGAAATAACCATCCAGTCAAATAGAATAAGTAAACAGCAATACTGGATAATATAGCAGTATTTTGGTGCATTATTTTACATACGTGATTTTTTCTTACAAATCACTATCTCTTCTGTTTTATGTGTGAGAAGTATCTTACCAGGAGACCCGGTGGACTTACGATGTGTACGTTGCGTTAGCACAATCCGCCTGGCAAAGAGGCCAGGCTTGAGGAGGGCGCGCAATGCCCCAGGTTAAATTGTGGTTTGAATTCTACAAGCTTCAGGCAGTCGTCTGTCCCGCCTTGCTTGTGCTGATGTTGTTACCGGGGTCTGCTTTCGGCAGCGTCGCAACTGCCGCAGGTTGCTCAAGCGATATGTCATCCTGCATCGAGTACCGGACCGGTGATATGGAACCTGTCACCACAGGTCGTGTTGATACCGGGATGGAGTGGTTTGCATCAGTCCGACACCATATTACCCGGCGTGAATATCGCGCCAGTGAGAATGCATCGGGGCTGCAGGCGCCCAACCGTCGCCACGCACTTCGCACCTACTTCGAACCGAAGGGTATCCGGGTTGTGGATCGCGTTGCCGACGGCAGTCCGCTGCTGCTTGCCTTGCAGCTCAAACAAATGGGACGCGAGAAGTCGCTGACTCCCGTTCTGCCCGGTGATGTGGTCAACAATGGAGCCCGGGTCGAGATACGGCGTGGGTCGCTCATTGAGTGGTACGTAAACAGCCCTGCTGGCCTTGAGCAAGGGTTCACCCTGTCGATGCGGGCCGCAGGTGACGGCCCCCTGGTGCTCGATTTTTCGCTTCAAGGTGCAGAAGTGTTGGCCAGCGGTGAGTCGGTACGAATTTTCACGCCGACAGGACGCCGGTTCATCTATGGGCAACTGAAGGCAGTCGATGCTAGGGGAACGCCATTGCCGGCGCAGTTGTTGGCGCCTTCAGCCCATCGCCTCCAGCTCAGCGTGGACGACACGAGTGCGGTCTACCCGATCGTGATCGATCCATTGCTGATGGCCGCAGCCGGTACGCAGCTCGAGTCTGACCAGCAAGGTGCCCATTTCGGCTTCTCTGTTGCAGGCGCGGGCGATGTCAATGGCGATGGCTATGACGACGTCATTATCGGTGCCTGGCGTTACGACGCAGGCGAGACCGACGAAGGGGCAGCCTTTGTGTTCCATGGCAGTGCTAACGGCATGGCCGATACATCGTCTGCCGGCGCGAATACCCGGCTCGAATCCGACCAGGCGGGTGCCGAGATGGGCGAATACGTCTCTGCTGCAGGTGATGTCAACGGTGACGGCTACGATGACGTCATTGTCGGCGCCTGGCATTACGACACAGGCGAGACCGATGAAGGCGCAGCCTTTGTCTTCCATGGTAGTGCAGCAGGTATCGTCGATGGCACGCCCGCCACAGCACAGACCCGGCTCGAGGGCGACCAGGCGGGCGCCGAGATGGGCGTCACTGTGGGCGGTGCCGGAGACGTCAACGGTGACGGCTACGCCGACGTCATCGTCGGGGCCTGGCACTACGACGCGGGTGAGAACGACGAGGGTGCCGCCTTCGTGTTCCTGGGGAGTGCAACCGGTATTGCCGACGGCACGCCTGCCACAGCCCAGACCCGGCTGGTAAGTGACCAGGCGCGTGCCCAGATGGGTATCTCGGTAGACGGTGCGGGTGACGTCAACGGCGACGGCTATGACGATGTCGTCGTGGGGGCTGGCTACTATGACACGGGCGAGAACGACGAGGGTGCCGCTTTCGTGTTCCTGGGGAGTGCATCCGGTATTGCCGATGCCAGCCCCGCTACAGCCCACGCGCGTCTCGAAAGTAATCAAGCAGGGGCCTTGATGGGATGCAACGTGGGAGGGGCGGGTGATGTTAACGGCGACGGCTACGCCGATGTGATCGTCGGGGCCCGATACTACAATGCAGGCAAAACCAGTGAAGGCGTGGCCTTCGTGTTTCATGGCAGCGCAGCAGGCATTGTCGATGGTACACCCGCCACGGCCCAGACCCGGATCGCAGGTGACCAGACGGCGGCCTGGATGGGTTACTCGGTAGACGGTGCGGGCGACGTCAACGGCGACGGTTACGCCGATGTGATTGTCGGGGCCGGCCGCTACGACACCGATGCATCGTTGCCGGGATGGGGGCGTCATTTACTGACCGATGCGTCGGACGAGGGTGCGGCGTTCCTGTTCCTGGGCAGCGCATCCGGTATCGAGGACGCCAGCCCCGCCAGTGCCTATACCGTATTCGAAAGCGATCAGCTGCGTGCCTATACGGGTACCGCCGTGTCTGGTGCGGGTGATGTCAACGGCGACGGCTTTAGTGATGTTGTCATCGGGGCATATCAATACGACTGCGGTCAGAGAAACGAGGGGGCTGCCTTCGTGTTTCTGGGTGGTGATGCAGGCGCAACAGGCAGGACAGGTCCGAAGACCGTATCGCCGCGCAGCCGCTGCGCATCTCTTCCCCTGGAGTTATCCGTTAAAAAGGCCGCCGCCGCGCTCATAACCTTCGTCGTATGTGCAGCTCTCCTCGTATTCTTGCTGCGTCGCCGGAGCATTTCCAGAAAGCCGCCAGCCTGATCTTCGTGCCCGCATGTATCGGGCTCCCGATTATGGATCCAGCCGGGTACAATTGCCCTGAAAGGTCAGTGGGTCAACTAGCCGGAAGCACGCTTTCGAATGGATACTGCATGCATGAATCGAGAAGGCATGGCTTAGTGCAAGGCTCGTTCAACTGTGTCATGAGAGACCATATCCTTGTCGTGGTTTGCATCGGCCGGGTCCAGAGGATCCAGCCCGTTCTCAAGCTCGTACGCGTCAGTCATGCCGTCGTTGTCATCATCGTCATCGCAAATGTCTCCAGCGCTATCTCCGTCAGTATTCAGCTGGCTGCTTAAGGCATCGCCGGGAACAAGCGGCCCGTTTGGGTCCAGTTTGCAATTATCCTTGTAATCAGGAATCCCGTCGGCGTCTGTGTCCAGTGGATACAAGTCGGGAATTCTTTCGCTGCGATAGACCTGTAGCCGGGCGCTGGGATCCGGATCATAGACCAGCATATCGAAAACCTCTACCGCCGGTGTATCGTGTGTTACTTCAATAACCCTTGTGGTGACCTCGCCCAGTCCCAGATCGGAATTGCGTTCACCGCCGGTAAAACTGGTTCCACCAAACGTGATCAGGACATTACCGGTTTTTTCCATCCAGTTTGCATCGCCAATATGTCCTGCAAACAAGGGCTTCGCTATATTCTGGCCATACTCCCAGACCTGGCGTACTTCCTTGTTATGCTCGTCAATCGCATATTCGACTGCCCGGCTGTAGTTCTTGCTGTTGGGTGTTTTTGACGTACCATCGAAAGGACTGGCGCGGAAGTTGCCATTGTCGAAAAACAGAATTGTTCCAGTAGGTGTAATGGTCGGGGCATGCTGGTGATATTGCCACTCGAAGGGTTCACCGACAGGGGTGAGCAGGAATTGCCGAAACGCCGGCGACCAGTTGGCATGTGGTCCCAGAATCCATTTCAGATCACCTGTCGATCGGGAAAATTTCACCACTGCATCCTGTTGCCGGAGTGAAATAATGATTGAATCGTCACTCGGATCGTGAATAACGGCATTCACATGTGCCCAGTCATAGCCAAGGGGCCGCTTTGTGAGTGAGTCATATCCGATCCGGTTTGTATCGAGCATGTCCAGCAGGGGCCAGGTCTGCAGAAGCTTCCCCTGCTGGTCGAATTCGACAATCGGGTTGTCTTCCACACTGGCCGTTTTTCTTTCAGCATTCGGATCAGTGGCTGAAGTAGGGTAGTCTTTAATGAGGCCCTGTTGAATGGTGATACTGAGATATGTCTGCTCGGTCGTCGGATACATGTCATGCGTAAGGCCTGTCCCCGGGTCATCCAGTGTGATGCGCCGGATTTCGTTGCCCAGCATATCGATATTGATGACGTCTGATTCTATCCGGTACAGGATTGTGCCATCTTCCAGTTGATAGTTGGTTTCAGCGCCCAGCGGTGAATACCAGACGACATCGCCAGCCTCATCGACAATGATTGTGTAGTCAGTCTCGGTATCAGGTCCGCATTCAACCGCCCAGCTGATCGCCCAGCAGGTCCACTCCGACAAGGTCTGATCCGTTACACCCGTGCCGAATCCCGCAAGGGTAATTTCCGTGTTACCACCCACTCGAATAAATTTGGCCATCATGGTATATCCGGGTTCCATGAGGGCAGGATTGCTGACGATTACCTTGATATTCGGAAAGTCATCAGGCAATGGTTGCGTCGTGGTTTGCAGGGCGGGGGTTATGGTCAGTTGCTGGTTGTTCTGATCTGTAAGACTTACTGCTATCGTGTATTTCCTGTCCGGCTTGAGCCCCAGGAGGGGGAGCGAAAAATCCGTCTTGAATTCGGCAAATTCGATAGTTCGACTTTCATTTTCATCACTGACCTCAAGGGTTACCCGTGCAGGTATGTCTGTATTGAGGTGAATAACGCCTGCAAGGGGCGTTGTGCCATTGGGATCGAGGGTCAGGGTTGGTCCGGAGGTAACAGTCAGGGCCAATGCCGATGAACTGCCCAGTAACAGGGCAAGGCAACCAGCCATGAACGGGAAAGAGTTTAGTATCGACGAACAGGACCGTAGTTTACCGTTACAAGGATAATGACTGTTCAACATAGGAAAAACCACCTTGAGGGACGGGATGCCAACAAGCAATTAGCGAGCATAGGGTAAAGGATTAGCATGTATTATAGATAGTTACCAATCGACAAAGTATAGCTCGCTTGTTTGCCTTATTGAAAGGCATTAAGCGGAGTGCCGCAGGCAGAAGATAGCCGGGTAGCGTACCAGTGTTCGATCGATGTGGCGCTGTTGCTGCCAACAGGGAACTACTGATTAATTCCCTCATCGTCATCCAGGCGAAGGCCGGGGTCCATATTATTCCAGTTCACTGGATGACGGCCTGCGCCGGCATGACGAATACATTTGAGTTTTCTGTTATCAAAAAAGGTACACACGGGAGCTGTGCAACAGCCGTGAACCCTCACTGTTTATTCAGATAGCCATGCTATGCTTTAAGATACAATCTTTTTCGACAAAATACGATACAGTATTGCCATTGCCCCCCATATCAACAATGAGCCTCCGGATTTCATTCCGCTATGGACAATTTTGCTAAACTGCCAACCTGCGCCAGGCTGTAGTGAATGGTGACTTCTGCCCGTTTACTCGGTTTATTTCTGATTCCGTATTTGGCGTCCTGCCAATGGTCCAATGCCTTATATCAGGCTGAGGTCCCGGACCTGCCCGCAACGAGCGAAGGCGACGTGCAAGCGACAGTCGATGCGGATTCGCCGCCCGGCCATACCCGTCTCAGGGTCATGACGTTCAATATCCATTGGCAGGGGCATGATGTTGATGGACAATATTTTGATACCGGATTTGTCCAGCGCAAGCCGCTGGTCCTCGATGTTCTAAAGAATTTTAATGCCGATATTATCGGACTGCAGGAAGCTTCGATTGAACAACGTACGGCTATTGCGCCAGAACTGACTGCATTTGGTATGTTTCCGCTGCCTGCCGAGGCCGGTGATGAGTGTATCCTTTACCGCCTGGACCGCTTTGACATGAGGGCAGCCGGACATGAGTATTTACGCCGAACACCCGAAAAAGCCGGAACGAATATCGGGGTACGCGATTTCGTCTGGGTATATCTTCAGGATCTGATAAGTGGCAATCGATTCTACGTACTCAACCTGCACATGGATCATCGATCCTCTGAACGTGGCCGTGAACTGGATGGCGTGCTGATAGGTGAATGGATAAAGAAACGAAAATTCTCCGATCCGGTTATTCTCACTGGTGATTTGAATGGCACCCCTGACAAACCTCGCTATTTATATCTTACCGGGCAACGTGCCTATCCAGACAAGGACGGAATCACTGTCAAAATGCCGATGCCAATGCTTGACACGTACAAGGTAGCAAACCCGCATGCCCAGTATCCCGGCACCACCAATCCCGGTTATCGTGGAAAGAAGAACAGCAACCAGATCGATTATGTGTTCGTGCCGAGTGGGACAGAAGTGATTGATTCGGAAATCATCCGCTACCATGTAAATGATTCCTATCCCTCTGATCATTTCCCCCTGCTTTCAGGGGTCATTTTGAAATAAGTGTCCTTATCCCGCCATTCTGCGCTAGCGCGGTGGTCGATGCATGCAGAGCCTGCGCCTGTCATGCGGGACGGTTTGTCCTGCTGTCTGACATTGCTGCGTGGCCGCGGTATCTGGACCGAAAAGGTCAGCACACTGGCTCAGGTCAACTCGATGCGCGGATGGCACAACAGGCCATGTCGCAGGGCGCTCCAGTCCCAGGTTCCATCCGGCAGACTGTCAGTGGAGAGCGCCTGGATTTCCCCGGTCATGTGATCAGCAAGCCACTGCTCCAGCCAGTCATTGCGCAGCAGGTCGACAGCCAGGGTAATGCGGTCGGCCTGTCCGGAATTGACCAGCGAATGAACCTTGCTTGTGTTGATGAGATTGAAGTAACCCGGTTCGAGAACAAACAGGTCGAACCACTCTCCGAAGACATCGACGAGACGGGCGTAATCGAAAACCAGCAACCCGTCGTCACGTGTAATTTCAGCGATACGTCGCGCAATCGGTTCCAGCTCAGCGTCATCCTTCTGTATCATGAACAGTGAGTTCGGATTCGTCACCACGGGCAATTGCATACGCACGATCTCGTCGCCCATGTCCCGGTCATCATGTAACGAGTAGGCACTGCCGGCAGTGCGTCGCAGCAGTCGATATGATGCCTTTGGCGCCCGGAAGGAGTGGAAGATCTCAGCGAACAGCGGGCAGGACCCAAGAACTTCTGCGTAGGGGAGATTGTTGCGATGCGCCCGGTATCCGCGCTCGATATCATCCTCGGCCGGCAGGGACAGGCTGTGTCCGTAGGCACCTGCGCCAAAATCCACCGTCTGCCTTGCGCTCGCAACATCGGCCTCCAGAGCAGCAGTGTCAAACCGGTGAGACGATATACGGATATTCTGAATGTTCATTGGGGTCTCACCAAAAGGTCGTCTGTTTGTGGATCCACGCGAGTCGTCGGACCGGTTGTGCTAATTTACGAAGAATGCAATCTGAACCGCCAGGTCCGATGCGTCAAAACGCGACCAGTACGCTGCCATCGTCCCGGAGTCTGACGGTTGATCGGCAATGTAGGGTACCATTATGACAGCAATACCTGCCTCGCGAAACATGGCATCGATTTCGGAAGGCCGTTTCAGGTTAAGTAGTGAATCATGTTCGAAATACGCCTCCGGATCCAGCCGGTAAATGTCGTGAAAAGGGTCGTCGGGCGGACTCACATGGTCGGTAAAATTAATCACATGGAACTGCCGTGTCGATTCATGAGACAGCTGCTGGATGGTATTCACGGCGCGATCGAGATCTCCGATATGCTGGAGGACGCCATTGGAAAAGACCACGTCCACAGGTTCGCCGCTACGGGCACGGTCCTCAATCGGCAAAGTATCTATCACTATCATGGAATGCAACCGGTCAAGAAATTCATCGAAGCTGATACCGCGATCGAACAGGGCGTCGAGTTGCTGGAAAAACGGCAGAAAAAAACGTGTCTGTACCTCTTCAGACTGCAGCACCTCCGGTTGCAGATTCGGTTCGACGCATATGTACTCGGTCGAGCCGAGATAGACCGCGATCGGCCCTGCACCCAGCAGTGGTCCACAACCTATCTCCAGCACACGCTTGCCGTCAAAGTCGATCGGGATCCAGTCGCTCTTGGCCTGCAGGACTCGCTCATAGCGTAGATAGCGATCTACTACCCTGCGTGCATCCATATGAACCGGATGCCCAAGTACGGATTCCAGATCATACTGGAAGTCGCGTTCCCCCGGCTGCAGACGCTTGTGGCCGGGCTGTCTAGATGTCGTCTTTGTTTTTTTTATATCCATAGATTGTCATCCTCTGCATGCTGATATGTTTGACCATGGAACAAGCACGTGATTTCCACTGTTCCTAACCGGGCGTCTTGCCACTTTTCGGGGCAGTGCCTGCCAGTGAGCCTAGACCTGGGCCATTGCGCGAAAGATATCACAGCTTTCCATGAGCTCCTGATAACGCCCGCTGGCGATTATCTTGCCGCGTTGCAACACGTGTATCACGTCACAATCTTTTACTGTATTCAGCCGGTGGGCGATGATCAGCAGTGTTTTTGATTCGGCCAGTTCGCGGATGGATTGCTGGATAATGGTCTCGGTGGCGCCATCAAGCGCATTGGTCGCCTCGTCAAAGACGAGCAGCTCGGGTTTATGATACAGGGCCCGCGCGATTGCAATTCGCTGACACTGGCCACCACTCAGGCGAATGCCCCGTTCTCCAACGACCGTATTGAAGCCGTTTGGCAGTTCCTCGGTCACGAACTCGTAGATATGCGCCATTCTGGCCGCCTCGGCCAGCGCCTCCTGATCGATGTTATCCGCTTTGACGCCAAAGGCGATGTTGCGGGCTATGGTGTCATCGGTCAGGAAAATTTGTTGCGGTACGTAACCTGTGTGGATCTGCCAGGCGGGTGCCGTCCGCTCTGTAATCGTGGTCTCGTCAATGATGATCTGACCGGACTGCGGAATCAGCAGGCCGAGAACCATATCGGCAATGGTACTCTTGCCGGCCCCGGTGGCACCGACCAAACCCGTCGAGGTATTCCTGGGAATGGTCAGGGTGAGTCGCTCCACCGCATTCGTCTCCGCGGCAGGATAGCGGAACGTTACCTCCTGCAGCTTGATCGAATGCGTGCAAGTGACGGGTTGCTTTCTGATGGTCCGGATCTGTGCGGCGCTGGGGCACTCGCCAGCAAAGTCGAGGTCGCGGGAAATTACCTTGAGTGACTTGCGGTTAAACTGCAGGGCAGACAGGGCTTGTGTGATCTGCTGAAATCCCGGAAGAATCCGGTATGAGGCAACAGCATACAGCGTGGCGACCGGTATAACCTCCTGCACCGTCTGTTTTACGCCGACGATGTACAGCGTGACGCCAAGAATTCCGCCAAACGCAAGCGACTCCATCAGGTATTTGGGTAGTTGTGCAATAAGACCGCCAGCGATCATCTGTCGAATGTATCCCCTGAGCGCCTCTGTGAAGTTGTCGACAAAATATTGCTCACGACCCGTCATGCGGACTTCCTTGATCCCGTTGAGGGTCTCGGAAAGTGTTTTGAAGCGCAGGTTGTTGGCCGCGACACGTCGCGCACCTATGGTCGACAGTCGCTGCCTGAATCCGAAATACACACCGGCATACGCACCACCGAACAGGATGCTAATAGAGCCCGCCAGAACCGGGTCATTCCAGAACAACAGCGCGAGGATGCAGCCTGCCATGATAGTCTGGGTGATGAGCTGCGTTGACGGCAATATCACGCCATTTACAATCTGGTGTACCTCCGATAGCAGGTTCCTCTGGATCTCGGAGGTGTTGCGTGTCAGGAGATATTCATAGGGGCTGTAAATGTACATTTCCAGCAGTCTATTTGACAGCGACAGCAGTGTGCCCCATACGAAACGCAGTTGCAGCCAGACCATAAAAGCAGCGAATGCATTTCTGAGTAGATAAATCAGCAGTAGTACGAAACCGCAAACCAGAATGAATTGATGGGAATTATCGAAGTCCAGGAGATGATAAAGCCAGCTCAGCCAGCGATTTTCGAGCACCTCATCTGGCTGGGCCAGGACACCCATAAAGGCGACAATAGCGCCGATTCCAACCAGTTCGAGGGTTGTCATTACCAGCGCAGCGAGTACCAGGTAAAAAAACCGCCGGCGCTCCCTGGCGGTTAACAGTGTGTGTATCTGCCTGGCGATACCAGGTACAAGTACTGCACCTTGTCTAATCTGCCCTGATGACTCGCTCAAAGCGTTGTATCACCACGGTGGATGGTCTGCGACCACAGTCTGTGGGCGAGGCGGGCGGGGCGCACCAGGTAGTATAGTGGAGACAGTGCAGGAGGCAGCTTGACCATCTCGTGGTCATAGCTGTTTGGAACTATAGCGGCAACGAAAGCGGCTTTTACCAGGTTCCGATAGATCGGAAGCCTGTCTTGCAAGCGTTCACGTACCTGGCAATGCAAACGCTGTCTTTCCAGAAAAGGATCATCGACAGCCTGCTCGTCGAACAGCCTGTGGCAGACGTGATCAACAAGTGACTGAACCGCCTCATCCGAGCGCATCCAGGTGCAAACCTGTTCCGGCAGAGGCGCCTGCAGCAGGTCGTGGGCAAGCGCCAGTCCGAGCAGCAGCATACGTCGTGCCCCGGTACGCGTCGCGAGTTCAAAGCTGTACGACCAGTCAAGATCAGGGTTCGAAGCCAGTAGTTCGGCAATATCACAGATCCAGCCGATTCGCTTCCACCACATGTCCTTGCTGCCATGGACGCAGAGAAACAATAGCAAGGCCTCAGGGGGGAACGTCAGTATGTCTTCGTCGAGCAGTCGTGCCGGTTCTAGGCGTTCCCATAGGTCTTCCAGATCGACGTCGAAAGGAAAGCGCTGCGGGCTGATGCGCCAGTGCAGATCTATCATGGCCCTGGTGTCGGGATGGATAAAACTGTACTCGTGCCATACGCGCACGTTTCGTGCTTCATTACGCCCCGTTATCTGTCCCTTGATGGGGTGCCACTCGTAACCCTGTTTGATCAGAAGTGACTTCGCAGACATGATGTCCTGCGGTCGTATGACGACATCCAGATCCCAGAACTTGCGCAGTTCGATATCACCGTGGGCGACGACAGCAAGCGCGGGTCCCTTGTAGGGAACCGCGCTGATACCCCGGGATTTCATGAGGCGCAGCACCCGGATGAGCTCCGTGGTATTAGCACGGTTGCGCTCGGCATTGACAAGGTAGTCGGCCTCAAGCTGCTGGAGCACCGCCGGCGGGACCCGGTCTGTGCATAATTCACTCAGGTTACGATACAGTAACGGTATCAACGCGTGTGGCTGCGCCTTGCCGCGGATGAATTCCCAATCCAGTTGTTTCAGGACGAGCGCCCTGATCTGTTCGCGTTGCTGCGGTGCTACCCGGGTGCGGGCACACAGCAACAGCAAGCGGTACTCGTCACGGATTCCGAGCGCATCAATACATGGCATGGCGCTGGCCTTGTGTACGTCGCCGGTCATGCTTAGCGTTCAGGCACAGCGCAAGTATGTGCCCGGACGACTGCTGGGAAAATCTATATAAGCCATGGTTATTTTTAGTATAAATCGATAATACTACACTTGCCATTGTGCTAGTACAAGGCATCGACATCAAGCCCATGAATCCGGATAGCAACAGTGCCAGCTGTTACTCTGTGTGATCGGGTGGCCCATGGCCGAAGACAAACGTGCAGGTGGTTGTTCCGGTACATTTCCCGATGCACGAGAACAGAACAGGCGGCTTGTTCGATTTACTGGTATCGTGATATTTTGAGTCATTTGGCAAGCGTGGTATTTTTCAGACAGGCACCGGACCCGTGTTTTCTGGATGGTTCCTGTTCCACCGCCGCTTCCGTGGGCGTTGCTCATTACTAGCGATTATGGCTGCAGTCCATGATCGTATTTTTGCTGATTCTTCGAGATACACTTTATGGCCTGGTCGGTAATCAACGAAACCGGTATGGAACATGTCTCATTGCCTGATGCCGGCAATGAGAAGCTGTTGAACTCGCCGGTTTTTGCAGCACGAGCGGATGATGGCACTTACCTGATTGTTGACGAACTTGCCAATGAGAAGCTGGTTCCCTTCAGTTTCGGATGCCGGACGATTCGTGTTAGCGCGGATGGTCAGATTTTGTATGATTCACTGGACAGTGGTATCGATGACGGTTACGGATGCCTGCTGGATGATGGGTCCATGGCGATCTTGCGGCGCACGAAATGGGAATTGCTGATTACCTCTGCTGATGGCGTCGCTATCGATCGTTTTTTCCTGGACACATTCAGCAAGCGGCTGCCCGGGCTTGTTTCATGGACGTGCAATAACACATTCCTTGTGGTGTTTAATAACCGTGCCTACGACCTGGATATTGTCGAGATCGATTTGCAGGGAAGGTTGCTCTGGTATCTTCCATCTCATGTCAGTCATGTAGGCGTCCCCGCAAGTGTGCAATTAACCCGCTCGGACACAATATTGATTGCAGACCCGATCCGGCATGTGGCACTGGAGATCGATCGCACGGGCAATATAGTATGGCAGTTCGGGGAAACGAAACATCCTTCGAGCATGCTGGATCACCTTTCAAGTCCCTGTTCCATAAGGCAACTAGAAAACGGGCGTGCTGTCGTTGCCGACACCAGAAATCACCGGATTTTGCTGATCGGTGACAAAGGATCAAGTCGCGAATTAATGCTGAATGACGGCATGCTTCGCGACCCAGCGTATGCAGACATGCATAACAATGGCAATTGCCTCATCTGTGACACCGGCAATGCGAGAATCATTGAACTCGACCAGCGCGGGGAAATTGTCTGGCAGTACGGAGCCTCAATAGCACCCCGTCGCCTGCTGTCGTATCCACGCTCCGTTGAGGTGACAGCCTCAGGCAGGTACCTGATCGCAGATACGGCTCATGACCGTGTTATAGAAATCCTTGATGGTCGGGTCAGTGAGATACCTTTTCTCGACCAGCCCGGTTTGTTCTGGCCGCGTTGCGTACGTTTACTGCCTTCCGGTTCGCTATTGATCGCCGATGCGCGCAATTCGCGCATCGTTGAAGTCTCACCCGATGGATATGTTCTGAGAGCGCTGTCGCATATCGACCTAGACGGTTCAGAGGCGCTGCAGGATCCTCACGACATACGTCTGCTTGCCGATGACCGATTGCTCATCACTGATTCTCATCAGGACCTGGTGGTGGTTGTCGACTGGTCCGGTGGCGTTCACCAGGTTGTTGGCAGGAATGGCCGTGTCACCCTCAATGATCCCCACAGTGCGCAGCAACTCGATGATGGCGGTATAGCCATAGCCGATACAGGAAATCATCGAATAGTGGTGGTGGACCCGGCGGGTGTGGTTGTCAGTGAAATCAGCGCGGTTTACGCCGATGAATCCTGCCTGAGACTGAACAGGCCACGCTATGTTGAGGTCATTCCCGATGGCACGATGGTGATCGCGGACACAGGCAACAACAGGATTCTTGCCGCAACCGTTACCGGTCGTTTAATCTGGGAATTCTCCAGGGTTCCCGACTCACTACAGCCGCGATTGAGTCAGCCTCGATGGGTCAAGTTATTAAATCGAAACGAAGTTGTGATCTGTGATCACTTCCATCACAGGATTTTGCATGTAAGGAATGACTCTCTCTGATTTAATACAGAGCGCGAATCCGCTGATGTGATTATGGACTCACTCGGGTTTTAACAGGGAACGGTGCAGCTGTGTTTGTTGCATACTGTCGAATATTTGCAGACATCGGAAACAGATGTCAGGGCTTTCATAGATGTAAGCAAGAACTGCAAGTTTTAACAATCTTGCCGGATCCATGGTTTCCCAGTCAGTTAGCTGTGTTACGAACATCGCATCGCAGAGGAAGTGCCAGGAGGGATAATTAGGGCTATTATTCACGGTAATGGGTTTCAGTGCTCTTCCTCTCAGGGTGAAGAACTTGTGGAACATGAAGCCATTCTTTGCCAGGTAAGCATCAACATCACGGAATAGGGGCTGATTCTCGTATTGGGCGATGAATTCAACCTCGGTAACTATGGCTACGGTACCGGACAGGCTTTTGTTTGCGCCTCTGAAAGCGTCAAGTTCTCCTCCTTGAATGTCAATTTTTATAAAGTCGATATTCTGTATATTCTCAGTCTCAACAAATTCATCAATCGGGATTGTGTCGATGCTTGTTGTTTCTTTCAAGTAACTTGCTTCCATGTTGTTGAACTGTGAAATCAGTTCATGATTCGGTGGATACAAGGAGCTGCACATCGGATGATTGGTTATATAAAATGGTCGCTTTTCGCGTTTGTTGCCAACAGCTATCGCGTGAAATTTCAAACCATTGATTGCACTGGCATTGAGCTTTGCGCAAGCCTCTTCATCTACTTCAAAAGCATGAATCCTGGAACCCGGGAACTCAGTGAGCAATTGATGAAAAGGCTCGCTGGATTTGTTGTTTCCAGGGACAGCACCTATTTCGAGGATCGAGAACTGGAGTAACGGATAAACATTCCGTATTTCTCTGCACAAAGCAGACAGCGATACTTGTATATTCATCAATATCCTCTCACTATTCTAATACTTGGCATTGTTTTTTTTCAATGTATCCCGTTAGGGTAACAAATCATACCTGCCGTGATAGTATTAAAGCCCTATTTCATGGTTTTATCCATCCATGGCATATCAGGTTTTTTAATATCTGTCCTGCCGGTCTTGCCTCTATGCTCAACGGACCCTGCGGATAGAGTGACTTGTCAGCTAACTTTGCCGGTAACTATATGGCAGCAGATACTTTTGGCAGAGCTATATCTTCATGAAGTTGAAGGGTGGCGCATCCCACGGTTGGTATTTGCCTGATTGTTGATGAACAGGGTAAGGAAAAGAGCTACCTTCAATTGCAGATCAGGTCTGCAGTAGGAAAGTTAGCCGCAGCAAGCTTGCTGCCACGGTGAACCCAGCGATTCTTTTTGGAGACAGCCTTGTCCAGCATTAGTGTGATTATCGTCGACCCGTATTCATCCGGCGCCATGCTTGCCGAGGCATTACGTGCGCGCGGAACGAAATGCATTGCAGTCGTGAGTTCTCAGGACTTACCGAGGTCGATGCGATCCCGTTTCAATCCGGGCGTATTCCAGAAAATCATTGAGCACGATGCCGACTACCAACAGACCATTGATGCCGTCAGACGCCATCATCCAGCGTATGTGGTGGCGGGTTTTGAATCCGGAGTCGAACTGGCCGAGAAGCTCGGCAATGACCTTGAGTTGCCAGCTAATGGCGCAACACTGTGTGAGGCAAGACGGGACAAGTACCTCATGGCGGAGGCTATCAGCAGACAGGGCCTGCGTACCGCGCAGCAATTCCTGTCAGATGATACAGAGGCCATAGTCAACTGGACAAGCAACATGCAGGACTGGCCGGTGATTGTTAAGCCACCCAAAAGCGTTTCCTCTGATGATGTGTCTTGCTGTCGAAGTGCGAATGAAGTGCGCAAAGCGGCGCAGCAGATTCTCTCCGGGACTAACGTGCTTGGCTTCAGGAACCGGTCGGTACTTGCCCAGGAGTTTCTTGCAGGTACCGAATATGTCGTGGATACCGTCAGCTATGATGGTCAACACAAGACAACCGCATTCTGGCAGTACAGCCGTCCTGCGACTTCCGTATCTGGCGACTTCGTTTGCTACGACGCCATGACCCTGTTGCCGTACTCCGGTGAGCGTCAGGAAGTACTGCAATCCTATGTTTTCAAGGTGCTCGAGGCACTGGATATCCGCTACGGCCCGGTTCATTGCGAGCTGATGTGGGTGAATGGAGAGCCTGTCCTGATCGAGGCCGCCGCGCGTCTGACGGCCGGAATTAACAGTATCCTTGGCGGTATCTGCGGAGCTATATGTCAGCTCGATGAGACCGTCGATGCCATGCTTGCTCCGGAACGATTCCTCGCGACGCTGAATGACAAGCCGCACCTGGAAAGACGTGCTGCCAACGTGTTTCTCATGCCTCAAAGTAGGGATCGGCCTGTCCGTCTTCGCAGTCTTGACGGGATACGGCGCTTGCCTACGCTGCATTCCTTCTCCGTGAGCGCGCAGCCGGGAGATATCGTCAAGCAGGTGGCCGGCCTGGTAACGCTCGTTGACGAGGATATCCTGTCGATCGAACGAGATATCAACAGGATACATGAGCTGGAGCGTGATGGGCTTTTCGAAGTGGAGGATAAACTCCAGGCATAAATGCCTGATGACCGATGATTGCCCGCCGCACTAATTTATGAAATCACCTCAAGGTAGATTATTAACGCAATGGAAAGTGCAGCTGAGAGGATCATCAACAACCGCATTGTGAATCTGAAAGTTCTTTGAGTCATGACAATGACACCCCTTTTCATAATTTCCTCTGACGCTGTCGCGACTGATTCGCCCGGTAGCAGGCGTGATAAAGGGTCGCCGCAACTAACACAACAGATGCAATGACTGCGTCAGGGATATTGGTAAAATGTTAATTTATTGGTTTATTCGATGCTGTTATATATTTTGCCAGTCTTGTTATTTATGGCTGTATATCAAGAGAATACACTTGGATGACAGGGCCCGGTATTCGTAGTACTACGTACTCATATGGTTGAAATTCCGCTACATATCGCGCTGAAATACGCCACTGTCAGCAGGGTTATCGACCGCGTGAACACGGCTCGTGGCAGTGAAAATACCCACCCGCCTGTATAACGTCTGTCAGTGCGCTTCCAGCATTGGCTCCAGCCCTGACCAGATATTCATCATGATCTGTGGCTGTGCCTCGGCTTTGGGGTGAATGCCGTCGTCCTGCAGCAATTCCCGGTAATCGGCCACCTCATCCAGCATTCGCGGAACCAGTGGTATGTCGTAACGGTCGGATAATCGACGGTACACGGCAGCGAACTGCTCATTGTACTCGCGACCGTAATTGGGTGGCAGACGGATACCGACCAGCAGCACCCGCGCATTGCTATCCCTGCAATGTTCAATGATGTTCGCGAGACTGGATTCGATTTCGGAGAAGGCCAGACCGCGCAGACCGTCATTTCCGCCCAGCGCGATAATGACAATCGAAGGCTTGTGGATCTGCAGTGCAGAATCGATGCGGCTCAGGCCAGTGCGCGTGGTATCGCCACTGACACTTGCATTGATAACGGTGACTTCATAGTCTTCGCTCAATAACTGCCGCTGTAGCAGAGCGACCCATCCTTCGTCGGTGTTGATACCATAGGCACCACTGAGACTGTCGCCCAGCACCAGGATGCCAGCCGGTGTTTCAGTAGCCAGGACCACTGCAGGGCTTGGCATCAGGGTGATGCAGAATAGAGCGGATAAAATAATCTCGGGAAAAATTTTCATTATGGCTGATAGTACATCAACTGGTTTTGTCGAAGCCCGTAAGCTGGGCAAGCGGGTAAGCACTCGTGAAGGAGTGCTCACCTTGCTTGATGATATCAATTTCAGGATCGATGCGGGGACCTCGGTTGCGATTCTGGGTGCATCCGGTTCCGGCAAGACGACCTTGCTGGGTCTACTGGCCGGTCTGGACATGCCGTCGCAGGGTGAGGTGATCATTGATGGTCACAATCTCAATGATTTTAATGAAGACGGGCGTGCGCAAATCAGGGCCGAACTGGTCGGTTTTGTTTTCCAGAACTTTCAGCTGCTGTTCGGTCTGACTGCAGTCGAGAATGTCATGCTGCCGCTGGAACTGGCGCAAGCACCTCATCCGCGCAAAACCGCCGCAAAATTACTTGAACGTGTCGGACTCGGTGAACGCATGCAGCACTATCCAAACCAGCTGTCCGGCGGGGAGCAACAGCGCTGTGCAATAGCGCGTGCGTTTGCCACGCAGCCACGTTGTCTGTTTGCGGACGAACCCACCGGTAATCTCGACAGCGAAACGGGCAACCGCATTATCGAACTGTTGTTTGAACTCAACAGTGAACAGGGTACAACGCTGATCATGGCCACCCATGATGCGCAGCTGTCTCAGTTATGCAAGCGACGCATACATCTCGAGAGCGGCAGACTGGTTGATCCACAATGAGTGACGCCGTACAGCATAAAAGATTCGCGTTTTTCTGGTATACCTCATGGCGCATGCTGTGGCGTGACTGGCGCGGAGGCGAACTCAGCATCCTCGCCGCGGGTCTTGTCATTGCAGTAACCAGTATCACCGCGGTCGGCTTTTTTACAGACCGGATCGAACGCGGCCTGCAGCAGCAATCCGCCGAACTGATCGGTGCGGATCTCGTCATCACCTCCGGCAGCCCCGAGCTTGCAGATTATCTGGAAGGTGCGCGTGCACAGGGTTTCCAGGTCGCCACTACACAACAGTTCCGCAGTGTCGTGCTGGCCAATGAACGCCCGCAACTGGTTGAAGTCAAGGCCGTCTCTGAAGACTATCCATTAAGGGGCGTATTGCGTATCAGCGACAGCGCTTTTGGTGCCGATGAGGCAACGACAGGGATTCCTGCCAGCGGCGATGTCTGGGTCGAGGCGCGGTTGCTGCAACTGCTCGATCTGAAGGTCGGAGATACAATCGGTCTTGGCGCCACGACTTTTACTCTACGCAAGGTGCTGGGTTACGAACCGGACCGTGCCGGGGACATGTTCAGCGTTGCACCACGCGTGATGATGAACAGGGCAGATCTGCATGACACTGGTCTGATCGGCACCGGCGCACTGGTAAACTATCGCGTATTGATCGCGGGTCCGCACAGTCGTATCGAAGACTATCGCCGCGCCATCGAGGGCAACCTGAGGCAGGGCGAACAGCTGCTGACGGTTGATGACGGCCGCCCGGAACTCAACACTGCACTTGAAAAGGCGCAGCAGTTTCTTGGTCTTGCAGCACTGATCAGTGTACTGCTCGCCGGCGTGGCTGTGGCAACGGTGGCGTACCGATTCAGCAGCCGCCACCTCGACAGCAGCGCCATGTTGCGCTGTCTCGGTGCCTCCCAGCAAACCATTATCCGGCTGTTCACCCTGGAAATGCTGTGGCTGTCGCTGCTGGCCAGCACTGTTGGCTGTATCCTGGGATTGCTGACCCAGTTCATCATCACCGAACTGCTGGACCAGCTGGTGCTCGCACAACTGCCACCACCGTCCTTCAAGGCGCTGTTACTCGGCTATGCAACCGGCATCGTGATGTTGACCGGATTTGCCATTCCACCCTTGCTGTCTCTCAGGCGTGTGCCGCCATTACGCGTGTTGCGCAAAGACCTACCGGCAACCCCGGTCAGTGGCTGGGTCGTTTACATGGCCGTGATGATCTGCATGGCTGCCTTGATGTACTGGCAGATAGGGAATATCAAACTGGTCACACTGGTCCTTGGCGGGATTTCCGCAACGCTGCTGTTACTGGCGCTTGCCGCCTATGTACTGATACGGTTGCTGAATCGCCTGCGTGGCCGGGTCGGCATCGCGTGGCGCTTCGGGCTGGCGAATATATCGAGAAGACCTGTCAGCAGCGTCATCCAGGTGGTGGCCTTTGGCCTCGGTATCATGGTCATGCTGTTACTCTCCACGGTGCGATCCGACCTGCTGGACGACTGGCAGCAAAGTCTACCGGAGGGTGCTCCCAACCATTTTGTCATCAATGTACAACCTGACCAGGTTGAGGCAATCCGCAATTACTTCATCGAACGCGGCGTCGCCGGCACCCGTCTGTATCCCATGGTGCGCGCACGCCTGGTGGAGATCAATGGTCAGGCCGCGCGTACCTCGGACTACGAGAGCGAGCGCGCCAGGCACATGATCACACGTGAGTTCAACCTCTCCTGGGCTAGTGATATGCAGACCGACAATGCACTGGTGGCTGGTTCCTGGTGGAGCCGGGACGATTTCGGTACACCGCTGCTGTCGCTGGAGTCGAAGCTGGCAAAAACCCTGCGCCTGCAATTACACGATGTACTGGGTTTTGATATCAATGGCAAGGTGATTGATTTCACCATCAGCAACCTGCGGAGCGTTGAATGGGATACATTCAACATCAACTTCTTTACCGTGGTGCCACCGGGCGTACTGGAAGACATGCCGGCCAACTGGGTAACCAGCGTCTACCTTGATAGCGAACAGCGACAGCAACTGGGCCAACTGGTACGCAAATTTCCGAACATAACGCTGATTGATGTGGACACCATCATGCAGCGTGTGCGCGGTATCATGGATCGTGTGGCACTCGCGGTTGAATTTGTTTTCCTGTTTACCCTGCTCGCCGGGCTGGCCGTCCTGTACGCAGCTATCCAGGCCAACCAGGATGAGCGGCGCTTTGAAAGCGCTGTATTGCGCACGCTGGGCGCCAGAAAGAAAACGCTGTTACTCGGGCTATTTGCAGAGTTCACCACCCTGGGTGCATTATCCGGTCTGCTTGCAGGGTTTGCCGCAACCTCGCTTGCCTGGCTGCTGGCCGAGTTCATATTCCAGTTTGAGTACCGGTTCGATTTCACCGTGGTATTGGCGGGAATAATCAGCGGGGTCCTGATCGTCGTAACGGCCGGTTTGCTAGGTACCCGCAGCGTGTTGACGCACCCGCCTGTTGAAACGTTGCGGGAAGGAACGGGCTGAAAGCCGGTTTCGTCACATGATTTACAGGATGAAATGAATATTTACTTTAACTCTGGCGTTCACCACCAGTGAGATTCTGGTTCAGTGCTGCAGGAGCGCCGTCTCCGGTACGGCGCTAGAACTTCACCTTCAATGTCGCACCGAAGAAGGGTGCGGTGGACAGGTCGCTTTTGCTGATCAGGTCACCGGACTCGTCCTCCAGTCGCAGAGTGGCACCCAGCTCCACCCCGCCAAGCAGACTCAGCGTAATATCACTGGACACCGCAAACTCCGCCAGTGCGAACAGCGGGAAGGCCTTATCCTGACCGACGCCATCGGGTGCCGGGCCGCTGTCGTCAAGGCGGAAGCGGGTCTTCTCGTAGCGTCCACCCAGGGCGAACTGCCAGTGCGGCGAATAGTGCCACTTGAGTTGCAGACCGGGCCCGCGGCTCGCCGCAAAACCGCCGCCGGTCTCAAGCGACAGCGTGTCAGTGATCTTCCAGTCAATAACCAGGATAGGGAAGAGGCTGGTACTGTCCTCTATCTCGCTGAAGATACCAAGCCCCGGTCCAATGCTCAGTGTGTCGCTAACCTTGTATGCAGCACCGGCGATCAGACCACCGTTCCTGCCATCATTGAGCGAGGCACCGGACTCCGCGTTGTAGCGCAGCGAGGGTATGGCGTAGACCGTCCAGTGCTCGTTGGCGAAGTACTGCAACGGCACGCTGATGCGGAATTCACGGATCCTGTTCCAGGGGTCGAGTCCGCCAAATCCAGAGGATCCGGAGAAGTCGTAGTGATCCTCGCCGTAACCCAGTGCAGCGCCCACACGCCAGCGGCGAGCGAATACACGCCCAAGGCCACCACTGACGAACACACGACCGGCGCTCATGTCACCGCCGCTATCGAGCGAGGTGCTGGACTGATAGACGGCGCCGGCGTCCAGTGTCCATGTCCAGGGACTGGTGCCGCGCGTCGATCTTTCATCCGCGGTGGCTGGCATGGCAAACGCAACAAGCAACAGGGTGGTTATCAGTGGGTGCAGTGGCATCTTCAACGCTTCCTCCGGCAGGTGCATGGTACCGCGACCGATGCCGGGGTACTGTATGCAACAAGCTTAACCCGTCTCCTATACCGGAATCCACCTGCATAGGCACTGTATGCGCAGGCGTCAGGCAGCGGATCAGGGGTGATGAAACTTGTTCGCTTGTCACTGGTCGGACGCCATGACAACATTTACAGTAGAACAGAAAGGATAATGCGCAAGTGGTTAGGGTAATGAATTTGTCCACATACAGGCATAGCGAGGGGCCATGACAAACCTGGGACATGTGGTATTTTATGTTCGGGACCTTGAGCGGTCCGTGAAATTCTATACCGATACTGTTGGTCTGGGGCTCAGGGGTACGATCTTCAATGGCCGTGCGGCATTGCTCAGTGGCGGCAGTACACATCACGAACTACTGTTAATCCAGGCGGGTGAAGCCGAAGGTCCCTTGCAGGGCAAACGTATCGGCCTCTATCATGTCGGCTGGAAAATCGGCGACTCAATACGGGAGCTGACTGCAATTTATAACAGTTTGAAAGCGACAGGCTACCCGCTAGACGGCCTCTCCGATCACACCATCAGTCAAAGTATTTATCTCCGGGACCCTGATGGCAATGAAGTTGAGTTATATGTCGACAATCCGGCGTATGACTGGCGCAACGATGACAGCTGGATGGAAACACCCGTCAAGCCATTGAATATCAGTGATTGAATGCATACGCTACATTAAGAGGTCGATAACGAAATGAGCGGAGTAACCCCGTATATTACCCTCGCGCAAATTGCCGCACGCATGAAAGACATGAACACATACGCTGAGGTCAACGAGGCGCTGGACGAGGTAGAATACCTGTTCGAAGTAATCCCGCCCGAATTGCAGGATCCGGCCGAGACCCTTATTTTACAACTCAGGGAAAAACTGAAGAATCTGGAATAAACAGTTTCCCTGCACTTGCATGAACAAGACTAACCACCTGGCAGCGCTGAACGACAGGTAAGCATTGCAAGCCTGCGATCAGGAGCCTATCGTGTCGCAGCATCTGTCCCGCCTTATAAATAAAGGAAAAAATGAACGAAAAAACAGAAACCCGCAACATGGCGCTGTTCTGCGACTTTGAAAACGTCGCACTGGGTGTACGCGATGCCAAGTACACGGCATTTGACATCCAGAAGGTACTTGAACGTCTGTTGCTCAAAGGCAGCATTGTCGTCAAGAAGGCCTACTGCGACTGGGATCGATACAAGGAATTCAAGAAACCCATGCACGAGGCGGCCTTTGAGCTGATCGAGATCCCTCACGTTCGTCTGTCAGGCAAGAACTCTGCCGACATCCGCATGGTCGTCGATGCGCTGGACCTCTGTTATACCAAGTCGCATGTCGATACCTTCGTGATCATCAGCGGCGATTCGGACTTTTCGCCGCTGGTCAGCAAATTGCGCGAGAACGACAAGGTCGTTATCGGGGTTGGCGTCAAGAGTTCCACCTCCGACCTGCTGATTGCCAATTGCGACGATTTTATCTTCTATGACGACCTGGTACGCGAATCCGAGAAACCGCGCCGCGCACGGCGCAAGCCGGTGGCGAAAAAGGCCGGCAAGAAAAACAGCGCAAAGATCGAGGACGACAAGCAGCAGGAGGCACTGGACCTGGTCGTTGAAACGGTCGAGGCCTTGCTCAAGGAACGTGGCGAACAGGAAAAAGTCTGGGGATCGATGGTCAAGCAGACCCTGAAACGACGCAAGCCGGGCTTCAACGAGACCTATCACGGTTTCCGCACCTTCGGTCAACTACTGGAAGAGGCGCAGGCGCGCAAGTTGTTGACATTGCAGCTGGACGAGAAGTCAGGCGGTTACATCATCAAGGAACTCATCCGTGAGGACTAGTCGTCGCAACATTGCATGGTGTGCGCCGGAGAGTCGGCTGCGTAAACAGTTGGCCTGGGGCGGGCAGTGCACTGCAATGCGATGGATAGCGCATCAAACTGTCTACGGGAACAATCAGCGTCTGTGACAGTCGAACAATAGTATCGAGTTTTATCATCATGTGAGGATCAGCAATGCAACTACCTGAACGCGACGGTGACGGTTATCTGGTTGACAGCAGCCTATGGACAGAGGATATCGCACGCGCCATGGCCGAGGTCGATGGAGTGGAACTGGATGATGTCAAATGGCAGCAAATCCTGAAAGCGCGTGAATATTATGATGAACATGCCGTTGTGCCGCCCATACGGAAATTCTCCAGGTACCTTGGGGCAGACCAGAAAGCGATGTTCAAAATGTGGATGACTGGCCCGATGAAACCGATCACCAAATACGGTGGATTGCCCAAGCCTACCGGTTGCGTGTAACCACACGATGACGACTTGCGCTACGGGAGCGCAGCCCGGGAATCCTTGACAATTATTTGACGGATAAATCACACCCACTTGTGATCGTGCTCGGATATCCATAGCAGCGTTAATTTGTTGAAACCTTCTATCGCATCCCAACAAAATACCCGCTGGCGTCAATCCCCGAATTGTGCTGTACCTGAATGCATTGCACGTCTCTTTGACCTGTGTCAACGATTAAACCCGGTTTTTTGTATAAATTTTGACTCCTGAATATACAGAAAGGGGCGTGAACCATGGTTATGGACAACACTATGATTGGTGCACTGATCGTTCTACTGGTGGGGCTCTCTGCAATTGTATTCTTCAACTGGTCCAACACGCGCAATGCCCGCAAGCACACTCAAAAGATTTTCCAGCAACAGCACCTGGTAAGAACTCACCCGGATGTACATCGACTGTCCCAGGCGGTGCATTTACTGCGTCCGTCGGTACGCCTGGGTTTTGATTACACCATCCAGCATGATGATGGCAAGCTTCCATACATCTCGGAATGGAATTCCGGCGGATCGATGCCGACACAGGCGGAACTTGATGAAGCCCTCAAAAAAGTGACCGCCATCGACTCAACCGGTTATGCCGCCATGCGCAGGTCAGAGTACCCGAGCCTCGAGGATCAGCTGGATGCAGCCTACAAGTCACGCCGTGGTGATTTTACCGAACAGGAGGAACTGGATAAGCGCATCGAAGGAATAAAGAACAAATACCCGAAATCGGATGATGCCCTTTGACAACAACCATGCCATCCCCGGCGCAGTCCGCGCATCGATCGCAGGAATGATTAAAACAGGAAAACAAGTCCTATGAACAAGCTACAATCTCCAGCCAGAGTTCCATATACGCTCAGGAAACTTTTCACTCTACTGGTGCTGGTGGCCCTGTCAGTACCGCTGGCAGTAAACAGCGCTGCGCCGAACAGCAACAAAGACACTGTCGGGGATGAACTTGAGAAGCATTTCACCGATTTGCGCACGTTTGTGGAAATGCCGGAGAGGGCCCGCCAGATACTGCAGGAGGACATGCTCGATCACCTTGCGGTATTGAATGAAATCAACCGTTACCTCTCCGAAGACAAGCTATCCTCTGCCGCGGAGGTTGCAGAAACCGGCATGGGCCAGAGCCTGTTGAGCAAGTACCAGGACGAGGATATGCGACCTGGACGCTACATGCCAAAGGAAATGCGGGAAATCGGCTGGGAACTGCACAATGCCGCCACCGAGTTCGCCAAAGTTGCCAGAGAGGGGAAAATGAAGAAAACGCTGATTGCCTACCATCGCATCACCAGCGCATGTGTAGCCTGTCACTATAGTTACCGTACCCGCTGAGATAACCGGTATCGGTGCCGGCGTGCATGACAACACCGACAGACCGCAACCGGACCTACCGAACAGGCACGAGGATACACGGGGTGTAGCATCCACCTACGCAATCGGTGACGTACAGGGCTGCTTCGATGACTTGCTGAGGCTGCTGGATAAACTGGGTTTTGATCCGGACCTCGACCGCCTCTGGTTTACCGGCGACCTCGTCAACAAGGGACCCAATTCACTGGAACTGCTGCGCTTCGTGCATGGCCTCGGTAGTGCCGCTATCAGCGTGCTCGGCAACCACGACCTGCACCTGCTCGCCGCCGCCGCCGGGGCGGTCAAGATACGCAAGAAAGATACCATTGCCGAGATCCTCGACGCTCCGGACTGCGAAGAACTTCTGTTCTGGCTGCGTCATCAACCACTCCTGCACCACAACGAGGCCCTTGGCTTCACCATGATTCATGCCGGACTCCCGCCACAGTGGGATCTGGAGAAAGCCCGTCAATGCGCTGGTGAACTGGAAACCGTATTGCAGAACATCAATTACGAGGACCTGTTCCTGCATTTGCATGGAGACAAGCCGCTGCGCTGGCGGGAAGACCTGCAGGGCTGGGAGCGTCTGCGTTTTATCACCAACTGCTTCACGCAGTTGCGTTGGTGCAGTGCTGACGGCCGCATCGATCTGAGGGGTGAGAGGCGCAAGACACCGTCTGAAAAAAAACGCTCGCGAGCCTGGTTCGAGCTACCGCACCGCGCCAGCAAATCGCTGCGGATTCTCTTCGGACACTGGGCAAAACTGGTAATCGCGCAGCCGACCAAGAGGGCTGCGCGAGTTATCCCGCTGGACACAGGCTGCGCCAACGGAGGCCGCTTTACGGCATTTCGACTTCAGGACCAGCGCTATTTCAGACTCAGGTGCAAGAACAGGGCCGTCCCCTGGAGAAGCCTCGACAAGTCAGATCGCAAAACGAGGAAAAGCCGGTGATTTGTAAAGCAACAGGAATGTCACTGCGGGCATTAAACCGGGCACGCGTGTTCTGGTAACATCACCCCTGTCATAAAAGCAGAGCCTCTCGGCCCGGCAATCAAGGAAGCCATGTGAACAACGCAACATCGAAATCGGCCATTCTGCTGATTCACTGCCCGGATCAGAAGGGTATTGTGATTTCAATTACCGAGTTCATATTCAAGAATGGCGGCAACATCCTGTATCTGGATCAACACGTGGATACGGAGCGCCAGGTCTTTTTCATGCGCATCGAGTGGGATCTGCATGACTTTGTCATTGCTGACGGAAAGATCGGGGAATACTTTGAAACCTTGGTGGCAAAGCGCTTCTCGATGAACTGGCAGCTGCATTTCTCGAATGAAGTACCACGCATGGCACTGTTTGTATCAAAACAACCGCACTGCTTCTATGACATCCTGGCGCGCTACGAAGCCGGCGAGTGGCAGGTCGAGATCCCCCTGATTATCAGTAATCATACCAATATGCAGACGGCGGCCGAACGTCAGGGTATCGATTTTGTACACCTGCCGCTAACTGTGGAGAACCGTGTGCAGCAGGAACTCAAACAGATGGAACTGTTGCAGCAGTACCGAATTGATTTTGTCGTGCTGGCGCGTTACATGCAGATCCTGAGTGACGATTTTATCGGTAACTACCCAGACCGCATCATCAATATCCATCATTCCTTTCTGCCGGCGTTCCCCGGTGCGCGACCCTACCACTCCGCACATGAACGGGGTGTGAAGATCATCGGCGCCACCAGCCACTATGCAACTGCCGAGCTGGATACCGGGCCAATCATCGAGCAGGACGTGGTACGCGTGAGTCACGAGAATTCGGTCGATGACATGATCCGCAAGGGGCGCGATCTCGAGAAGATGGTACTGGCCCGCGCCGTCTGGCATCACCTGCACCACAATGTGCTGGTCTATGAAAATCGCACGGTTGTGTTCGAATAGGCCCGCAGAAGACGCAGACAGGCCATCACGCGGGACAGCACAACCAGGCACTGGCGCCCGGTACAAGTAATACTAGGGCCCGGTAGCCGACACCTTGTCTTGCAGTTGTTCGTGCAACAGAATGCCAACCTTCCTTGCACCTTGTGGTGTCATATGGCTGTAATCGTAGAAGTCCGTATCAAGCCATTCACTATGGCTTCCCAGATCAATAAATAATGCACCTTTCTCAGTCGCGACAGCTTCCGTAACTCCGTCGAGCTGCCTGATCATATGGTAGTAGTCCACACCATTGTACTCGTGGCCATCATAGGAGCCGCTATTGCTGTGCCCCTCTATACTGTCTGGCGTGATCCGGTAATGCCTGGTCGGCTGAGAGACAAAGATCGGTTCTGCTCCAAATTCACGGGTCAAGTCCGCCAGTATCCGCAAGCGGGTGGCGTATGCATCCAGTCTCGGTCGCATGAATTCATAGCTATCCTGCAGCGACTGCTGCGTCCACTGCAGTGCGTTGAAATCAATGGCATCATGCCCCAGCTTTTTCACTCTCGCAAAATAGGCGCCTCGAAGCGTCCGGATCAGGTGCCAGAGCGCACTGTTGTCCTTGATGCTCTGTCCCAGATTGAAATCTTCCAGCAGGATATCGTATTCGTCTCCGGGTTCTTTGTGGAAGTCATTGATTCCGACATAAAAAAGAATGTAATCCGGCACAAGACCGGGGATATCGCCGAACCACCACTTGAAATTCTTGATGTGACCGTATGTCGATTGACCATCAACGCCCGCGTTTGCAATGATGACCCCGGAGCCTGTTTGCTGAAACTGTTCCTGAAGCACATCCTGCCAGGTCGCTCCATCGCGTATAAGTCGTTGTTCAGTGGTACTCCCACCGACCGTCAGTATGTCAATGTCATCTGGCGTCTGGTGAGGTCCACGCAGTCCGAACTGGTCCCGTGAGTAGGTAATGATCGGTTCAGGGGCCTCGTACAAGGTGGAGACGTCATACCGGAACTCCCGGTTTTTGTGAATATTAAGTCGATTCAACCGCCCTGTGTTTAACCATTCACCCAGGGCAAGTTCCAGTATCAAAATACCGGCAAACAGCAGGACCGTGTTGACTGCCAGTATTTTCAGTGCAGATTTCATTATCTCCATCTCCTCTCGTGCCGGGCCGTATATTACAGGATTTACCTGGCAGACCTTGCCGGTCAATTGTGCTCACAGGACGGTTGGCGGGATTCCTTCTCAAACTCCGCCAGGGATAGCAAGCCCCGATGACTGTTCGGTGTATTTTGTACCGTTGTGATCGCCCGCCATAGCCGTGATATATTTAGGCGCATGCGATCCATCCGAAAGACAGGCCTGCTTCTTGTGCTACTCAGCAGCGGTCTGGCACGGGGCGGTTTTTATGAGGGATTTGTTCATTACGATCAGGGTAACTATGAACTCGCCCTGCAGGAATTCAGGCCGCTGGCAGAAGAGGGTAACGCCTTTGCGCAATTGTACCTTGGCTTGATGTATAGCAAAGGCGAAGGTGTACCGCAGAATCACACTATGGCCTTCAAGTGGTGGCGCCTGTCAGCCGAGCAGGGTGGGGCTGTTGCACAATACAATCTTGGCCGGATGTATGAGCACGGTCGGGGGGTGCAGAAAAGTTACAGTGAAGCAGTGAACTGGTATCGAAAAGCGGGCAATTCCGGTTTGGCCGACGCACAATACAAACTCGGCAATATGTATGCGAAAGGCCTTGGAATTACGCAAAACACCAAGGTGGCTGAATACTGGTATCGCAAGGCGGCCGAGCAGAATGAAGTCCGTGCACAGCTAAGTCTCGGCATTATGTACGACTATGGTCAGGGTGTAACGCAGGACTACACAACGGCAGCGAACTGGTATCGCAAGGCGGCAGAGCAGGGTGATCCTCGGGCGCAATACAACCTCGGCGGTCTGTATGCCAGCGGTCAGGGAGTCGCACAGAACTACACAACGGCAGCGAGCTGGTACCACAAGGCGGCGGAGCAGGGTGACCCGCTTGCACAATACAATCTTGGCATCCTCTATGATGAAGGTAAGGGTGTTACGCAGGACCACAAGTTGGCAGTCACGTGGTACAGCAGGTCAGCCGAGCAGGGATTTGCCGACGCGCAATATAATCTGGCACTCATGTATCACAACGGCAAGGGGGCTCCACAGGACGATGTTGAGGCCTACAAGTGGCTACGTATCGTTGCTGCGGGAGGCGATCAGGGGGCGCTTGCCGGGCTAGACGCGATTGCCAGAACAATGTCAGCCACGCAAATCAGCAATGCGGAAAGGCATGCCAGTGAGTGGTTGAATAGTCAATAAATGCTGGCCATCTACATAGAATATGTCACAAGTACACATAATAACTGATTGAAATGTTGTACAAATAGAACGACAATCCCTCTGTCGCTGGAAAGCATTCCGGCCAGGATAGAAAGCTCAATCGCGGCGCCTGAATACAGTTATAATATTAGGAGTTAATTATATTTGGTCGCATTAATGTACAAGGATTTCTATCAACTCGTTACCAACCCCTTCAGGCTGGCGCCCGAGCCCGATTTCTGTTTTAGCCACACCGGCTACAGACGTGCCAGGGAATACCTGGAATTCGCACTTGCACAGGGAGAAGGTTTTGTCATGGTCACGGGACGCCCGGGCACTGGCAAAACCATGCTGGTCGAAACATTTCTCAAGACAATTGATAACGCCGATGTGATTGCAAGGCGGATTGCCGTTTCCAGTTACGGGGCGGCTGATCTGCTGCGTGCTGTGGCTTATGCCTACGGCATCGATGCTGTCGGCATGGACAAGGGTACGCTGCGCTACCGAATACAGCAGTTCTTCGTGCAGCAGGAGCAGGTCGGACGACGCGTACTGCTGATTATCGATGAGGCGCAGACCCTCAGTCACCCGGCACTCGAGGAACTGAGAATCCTGGCAGACATGCAGACCCAGTCTCGCCTGATGCTGCAACTCTTTCTGGTCGGACAGGAGTCATTGCAGGAATTGATGCGTATCCCGAAGATGGAGCAGTTCCAGCAACGCGTCATAGCTAATTATCATCTGACGCCACTCAACCTGAAAGACACCCGATCATACATTCAACATCGCCTGCTGCAGGCCGGCTGGACTGGCAATCCGGAATTCACAGGCGATGCGGTGCTGGGCATATATCAGCTCAGTAATGGCGTGCCGCGCCATATAAACAAGATGTGTAACCGCCTGTTGCTGCTCGGTTACGGCAAGGGTAGCCACACTATTGACGAGCAGGATGTACGTGAAATCTCGGCTGAAATGCGTGAAGAGCAATTAACACCGTTATCACCAAACCAGACCCCGCGTTACGATACTGACAATGTCACGAATATTACTGAAATCCGTGACAATCAGTTATCGATAGCCGATCTGGCGATTCGGGCAGACAAGGCGGATGCCTGTGTCGCCGCCATTGCCGAAGGTTCACGGCAGGCAGCAGAGAACGAGGAAGCCTTCATTGATCGCCATGACCTCTCTCCGGCCAGCAGCGATGAACTGATGGCCCAACCGGATAATGATGCGGCTGCAACGATAGCCATTACCGCTGAACCATTACACGCGGCCAACGAATTGCTTGCCAGGAGACGCCGCCATTCGCGCGATTCGTTGAAAGCACGCCATGCTCATCGGCTCGGCTGGAAAATCATACTGGTCGCCATGGCCCTGCCGCTGATTCTGCTAACGGTACTGTACGCGACAACGCCATCTTTTCCTGGACGCGAGGCTCTCGATAGAATCCTCTCATATACAGATTATTTTTCCCGGCCGGAACCGCAGCTCACCAGGCTACCGGAATCCTACAGAGTACCCGAGGTTCAAAGTGAAATACAGGCAAAGGCAAACGATGCAAACAGTGCCTCGCCCCTGCAGCACACTGACACGACTCCGCTGACCAACTCCGGGGCTAGTGAGCAACCGCCTGACAACGGGGTGATCGACCGGCATCAGGCAGAGACAGCAGTGACTGTCCAGCCACCCCCCGTCACAAAAACGATTGCGCCGACTGATGTCGTAGAAATCAGAAGAATCGAAGCATTACTTGCACAGGGCCAGCAGGCACTGAATGATTATCGGCTGATGACGCCCGATGGTGATAATGCCTACGAATACCTGATCGCGGTGCTGCAACTGGATCCAGAAAACCAGACAGCCCGTGCAGGTATCCAGGAAATTGTTGACATTTATATCACGCTTGCTGAAAAAGCCGCAGACAGCAAGGATATGGCAAGAGCGAAAAGATACCTTGATCGCGGGCTCGGTATTCAGCCGGATAACCCTGAATTACTGGCTATGAAAGAAAGCTTTGACAGCAATATTGACTCTCCGACCGTAACACAACTGTCTGCCGGCCCGGGAGGGCAATCAACACGCGATTCCTCAACGATGCACAAACCTCTCCCCCTGAGAAAGCGGCAGGCCAGGGAGAGAAGGCGCGACATCAGCTCTACAAGCGATGGGGATCACTGACATAACTGCTGACTTCCTGCGGCATGTCGCAAGCCATCCACCAGAGACTGCGAGCCCTGCTTGATATCTCTCTGCCAGAGCACCTGACCAGCGACTGCTTGTTCACCCCTAAGTCAGCCTCCATGCCTGACACCCGGCGCAAAGTGACAAGCTGAAAGGCAATGTAATTCCCGCTATTTGTCCTTTACCCGTACCGCGAGCACGTCACAGGGTGCGCCATGCAGTACTGCGTTAGCCGTTGAACCCAGCAGCCTCTGGATACCCTCCCTTCCGTGGCTGCCAATCACGATCAGATCGATGCCCAGTTCTTCCGACAGATCAAGAATCTCGCGTCGGGTGCTGCCCAGTCGAACAAAACATTCCGACGTGTCTACGGCCACTGTTTCTGCAAATTCCTGCAGGCGCTGCGTGGCTCTTTCTAATATTTCCTGGTCCATTTCGAACTCTTGTGGCATCACCAGGTCGTTGTAGGGATCTATTTGCAAAAACTCCACCACATGAACCAGGCTGAGTCGTGCCTTGAAGACCCGGCGCAACTCCAGTGCCTGTTTAACGACGGTGTCCGTCGCCGCTGTGAAATCGAGAGCCAGCAGGATATGGGAATAGACGGCCATGAAAACCTCCTCCGGAATTTATTGCGTGGACCCTTATCACAGCGTATCACGAAAAACCATCATCGCTCAGACAACCTCACCGATAGCACTTCACTCCGGGCGCCCGAATCGGCTACACTGTGTTCTGGGGGCGTGATAATAACGAAATTACAATGCTGGGATTTCGACACCAAACTGTATTTGGCCTGTGTCTGGCACTGATTGTACTGGCGTCCGTTTCTGTCGTCTGCGTTGCCCTGTTGCTCATCGAACGTAAGGATATCAACCTGATGCAGCAGCATGTTCGCAGTCTCCGGCAGGAGAACGCCACGCTCAGGTCACAGCTTACCGACTACCGCAGTGATATCGTGATGCAACAGGAAGCAGCTGTCCGGTCATCTGAGTAATCGGGCATCAATCGTGACCGGGTTGTTTCAAGGTGTTTAGTTGTTTCTCACTGATCCGCTGGTAGACAGCAGCTGTATGTCTGGCACCTAACGGTTACATGCTGTTATCAGTCAAGTGACAACAGCGTGGGTGGCTTGCTGTCCGTATCGACTACGGCATGGATTACCCTGATGGTCGTACTAGCGTTGACAGTGACATAGTCTGACTTAATAACTTCTTCTACACCGATGCGTTATTTATTATTTGTCAGCAACACTGTTCCCGGTGGGGGTGCCTTGTTGTGAATGCCGGCAGCTAAAACGAGTCCGGCTGATCTGAAACAGCCTGACAGCAGGCATTAATGAGCCGCTTCCCCGGACCAGTCGGCAAGGATAATGGACATGGCGTTGGAAAACTCGTCGAAAGAATGCGGCTTGACGATATAGTCATCGACCTCGTATTCAAAGGCAGCAGCCCGGTCACGCGGTTCATTGGAAGATGTCAGCACGATAACATGCAATGATCTCAGAACCGGATCATCACGCAGTTCCTTGAGGAATTCAATTCCTCCCATTTTCGGTAGATTCAGGTCCAGCAGAATCAGCGATGGCGCCGGTTCGATCGCGGGAACTCCGTCACCGCGCAGCATGGCGAGCGCCTCAACACCGGTACGTGCGATATAGAGCGGGTTGCTGACATCGATTTTCTTCAATGCCCGTTGTACGGTCATGATATCTACCCGGTCATCTTCCACGAGCAATATTACATTGTCATTATTTGACATCTATGCACCCCCCGAGGTGTATAACTAATAACCAGTATACAATGCATCTGGCTGGTTTGAGATGATTCATCCATGCTTTGGCCAGCTAAACCGAAACGTGGTGCCGCAACCTGCAGCTGATTCCAGTGTTATTGAGCCACCATGCTCCTGCACTATCTTCTTTACCAATGCCAGCCCAATACCGGTATTGCTTCCGTAATCATGGATTGTCAGTGTTTGAAACATCATGAACACCCTGTCATGGAATTCCGGCGCGATCCCGACACCATCATCGGCCACCGTAAATTCATAAAACTCACCCTGGTCTTGCACCGTGACGCGTACATGGCCAGGGTTGCCCTTGCTGTGCTTGATACTATTCCCTATGAGGTTGGAGAATACCTGTGAAAGGTGCAATCGATCCGTGTACAGGGTGGGCATGTTCTCAGCCACCTCGATAGTAAATCCGTCCGCGGGCGACAGCGAGTCGATGACCTCGGCGAGCAGTGCACCGCTATTGACGTTCACCTGTGTTTGAGCCGCCTTGCCAATACGCGAGTATTCCAGCAAGCCTTCGATCAGTGCATTCATGCGCTGCACACGGTCGCGTAACAGGCCCAGTTGTTCACGGGTGGTTTCTGTCAGCCTGTCGTCCAGATCTTCTTCCAGCCAGGTGGCCAGATTGGCAATTCCACGCAACGGCGCCTTCAGGTCATGCGAGGTCACATAGGCGAACTGTTCCAGTTCATGCACATGTCGTTCAGCCTCGGCGCTGCGTATGGCGACGCGCTGCTCCAGAGTCTCATTCAGTTGCTGAAGTTCCATCTCGGCATTGAGGCGTTCACTGATCTCGTTATTCAACTCCTTGTTAAGCTCCACCAGTTGCGTGGTGCGCTCGGTGACAAGATGCTCGATCTTCGCTGCACGTCCCAGCAGCGTGGCCAGATATACCATCAGCAAGGCTGTGAAGGACAGGCCACCCGCCAGTGTCGCCCAGCCACTCCAGGGGTCCGGCTGGAACGCACCGGGTATCACGCTGCACAGTACTTCCCATTCGCGATTCGCAACACGTATCGTCTGGATAAACTCCCTGTTTTCCTGCCGTTCATCCTCTCGGGGACTGTATGCAACGAGGTCGGCAGAACGCCTTCTGGAAGAATGGTGATACAGATACTGTCTCTCGGCGGCGCCGGTAATATCATAGATGCTCATGTCAACGCCGCTTGGCGTGAGGTTCTGCAAGGCCCTTTCAACAATATCGCCGATACGGAATATCCCGGCAGCAAAACCACGTAACAGCTGCTGTCGCAGTTCCGGTGTATCCGGGACTGCATCTTCTTCATCCTCAGCTTCTGCCTCGTCAGTACCTGTCTTGTGGTAGACCGGCAGTCGGGCCACGAAACCGTATTCGATGCGTCCTTCCCATTGCAGGGTTATAGCGGGCGAGACCTGCATCTGTCCGGCGTCGCGTGCCTGCTGCATCGCTTCCAGAATCATCGGGTCTGACGCCAGATCAAGCCCCAGCATCTCCCTGTTGAACTGATAGGGTTGCACATAAAGCACTGGAAAATGTACCGGGCGCTGGACAGCCTTGACCAGATCACCTGCCTGGCTGGTTTCAACAAGACTAAAGCGCGAGAAACTTTTACGCGCCTGCGCTTCAAACAGCGTACGCTCGGAAGCGGCAACACGGGGAATCCATTGCAACGCAGCAATGCTCGTATAACGCTTCAACGCAGGGCCCACAAATGTGCGAAACTCACGCCGGCCAACTCGCTGTGAAGTATCGAAGAGACTGCCAACATCCTGAACCACGCCGAGACTTTCTTCGATCTCGCGCTCAACCATGAGGATGCGGTCGGTGGCAGCGGAACGAAATGCCTGCTCTACCCGTTGATGCTCCCAGCCAGAGACAACATTGAATGCCTGCCCGGTAACCAGCACACCCAGCAGTGCCACGAATGCAATCGGAAGATACACCCTCCACGGGTGCTCATGACCGCTGGTCATATTGCCGACACCTGGCATCACATCATCCGCTGAGCTAAGGCTATGCTTCATTTCAATTCTGCCAGGTTGGTGTAACCACTGCGCTGCCTCAAAGTCCGGTTTGCGCCTCATAATCGGGGGCAGGCAGGATAATAATCAATGGCCATGGCGACTGATTGATTCAGTACTATTTGACCAGGATCAAAACCTCAAACCGGCTTTAGCATCGATAATCCTAATCTACGAGTTTATCTCAACCACGCAATAACTGCTGAATAGACCCAGGCGATGCCCGCACACACTGATCGTAACAAGCAGATACCCGTCCTCAACGCACGACTTGGGCGACTGCTGAGTGCCATTATCCTGCTGTTTTCGCTGCTGGCGCTGAATTCGGTATACCTGGTAGCCATTTCACTGCTCGAGGCATTCAGCAGCGAGATCCAGCAGAACTATTTTTATCTGCTGATGTTCCTGCTGCACCTGGCGCTCGGCCTGTTAATCACCCTGCCGCTGATCGTGTTCGCTGTGGCGCACATGCGACGTGCCTGGCAACGCCCCAATCGCTATGCCGTCAGGGCCGGCATGGGACTGTTTTTCTCTGCACTGTTATTACTGATTTCCGGCATTTTACTGACCCGCTTCAGTTTCTTCGAGATCAACGACCCGCAGCTGCGGCGCATTGGCTACTGGTTACACGTCATCAGCCCGCTAGTGGTTGTCTGGCTATTTGTCCTGCATCGTCTGGCAGGCCCGCCGATCCACTGGAAGAGCGGGGTGCGCTGGTCACTTGTCACCATTAGCTTTGCAGCTGTCATGGTGGTGTTGCAGGCGACGATTCCAACCGCCAGGGATGCCGGCAAGACGATGGCCTTTCCGCCTTCACTGGCCATCATAGAAGGCAGTGACTCGATACCGGCGGAACACCTGATGACGGACGCCGCCTGTGCACAGTGCCACGAGGAGATTACGAAGACGCACGAGCAGAGCATGCATCGCTTCAGTTCATTCAATAACCCGGCTTACAAATTCAGCGTCGGGGAGGCCCGCGAGGTGGTGCTGCAACGCGATGGCACGCTACAGGCATCGCGTTTTTGTGCCGCCTGTCATGACCAGGTGCCGCTGTTCAGCGGGCAGTTTGATGACCCGGATTACGACACTGAACACAACCCGACAGCACAGGCCGGCATTACCTGCATGGTCTGCCACGCCATCACCCGGGTAAACGGTGTGCACGGCAATGGCGACTTCACCATTGTCGATCCACCCCGCTATCCGTTTGCATTCAGCGAATCAACATTGCTGCGCAGCATCAACGCACAGCTGATCAAGGCGAAGCCGGCTTTCCATAAGAAAACCTTGCTGAAACCGTTTCACCGCACGGCCGAGTTCTGCTCGATCTGCCACAAGGTAAACCTGCCAGCGGAGGTGAACCAGTACCGCTGGTTACGCGGCCAGAACCACTATGACAGCTTCCTGCAGAGTGGCATCTCCGGGCACCGCGTAGACAGCTTTTACTATCCGGCCAGGGCCGTTGCGCGCTGCAGTGAATGTCATATGCCGTTGCTGGCATCAGATGATCCGGCGGCACGCGACTTCAACGACAGTGACACGCGTAGCGTGCACAGTCACCAGTTCCCGGCAGCCAATACCGGTATCACGCAACTGCTGGACTCGCCTGACTGGGTCATGCAGGCTCACCGGCAGCGCCTCAGCGAGGTGACTCGCCTCGATATCTTTGCTCTCAAGGAAGACGGGCGCATCGATGGCGAATTGCATGCGCCGTTGCGACCGTCGCTGCCTGAACTGGTACCCGGCAAACGCTACCTCATCGAGGTCGTCATTCGCACTACCGGGGTCGGGCACCACCTGACGCAGGGCACCGCCGACTCCAATGAGCTGTGGCTGGACATCACCGCAGCCACGGCTGATGGCAGGCTCATCGGCCGCAGTGGCAGCCTCGATGCACAGGGTACAGTCGATCCCTGGTCCTACTTCGTCAACAGCTATGTACTGGACCGACAGGGCAGGCGCATTGACCGGCGCAACGGTCAGGATATCTTTGTCACGCTCTACAACCACCAGATCCCGCCAGGCGCGGCAACCGTGGTGCATTACCTGCTGCAGATACCGGAAGATGCACAGGGTCCGGTGGCCATCGAGGCACAGTTGAACTATCGCAAGTTTGACGCGACCTACCTGCGTTACCTGCAGGGTAAGCAGTTCCGCGGTAACCGACTGCCGATCACGGTGATGGCATCCGATCGCTTGCTGCTGCCTGTTCAGGGCCAGAAAGAGCCGATTGATGAACAACAACCCGTGGCGATCAAACCCGGCGAGCGCTGGAACGACTATGGCATCGGCCTGCTGCGTGAAGGCAACAGCGGCTCCAGCAAGGGCGAATTACGCCAGGCGGAACAGGCGTTTCAACAGGTAGAGGCACAGGGTGAGGGCAGCGGCGCGCTGAACCTGGCGCGCGTCTATTTCAAGGAAGGGCGACTGGAACAAGCCGCAGCGGCACTAAGGCGGGCCAGTGAACAACAGGCCGCGCCATGGACCATTGCCTGGTACAGCGCACTGATCGACCGTGAAAACGGCCACCTCGAGGCCGCGGCTGACAAACTGGAGTCCATCATCAATAACCGTTTCGCAGACGCACGTCAGCGCGGCTTCGACTTCTCCTACGACGTCAGGGTGCTGAATGAACTGGGCCGCACCCTGTACGAGCGCAGCCGACAACTGCGCGATGCGCAGCAACGCGAACTGCTCGCACAGGCGCAGGGCTGGTTTGACAGGACGCTGCTCATCGACCCGGAAAATCTCAGCGCGCATTACAATCTTGGTTTGATTCATGCACAGCTCGGCAACGCCGACACGGCCGGACAGCATCGTGCATTGCATGATAAATACCGCCCGGATGACCATGCCGTCGAACAGGCAGTGGCCCGGCATCGTCGCGAAAACCCGGCCGCCGATCACGCCGCCGCGGCCATTGCCTTTTACGACCTGGGCCAGCAATTGAAAATACAGGGCAATCAGGTCTCCGCTGCGCTGCGCCCGGAATGACGAATTATTCAGTGTCTCCATAATGCATTCAAATGACGTATATCAATTCACCGCACACGGCGGGGCTGTAAAATTCTGCTAACACCCACATCACCAAATAACCATTCATGACAACGCAGCAAAAACATTCTGACACCACGCAGGCCGGCGAGGCCATCATTCGCCACTGGTTCCGCCGCTCGCTCGTCATCATCCTGGGGGTCGGTATCATTGCAGCAGGCAGCTTCTGGTACCTGGGGCGCGACAGAACACCCACCGTGAGCATCGAAGAGGCCGTTGTTACCGGCCCGGTGGTTACAGCGCACACAACCCCGCAATCACCGCCGGCGGTAGTCTTCAGGGATATCACCACTGCTGCCGGTATCGATTTTGTGCATACCAACGGCGCCTACGGTGACAAACTCATGCCCGAGACGATCGGCAGCGGGGCGGCCTTTTTCGATTACGACAATGACGCCGACCAGGACCTGCTGCTGGTCAACTCCAGCTGGTTTCCGGGCCATGAACTGGACGACAACACGCCCACACTCGTACTCTACCAGAACGACGGCAGCGGCCGGTTCACCGACGTCACCCGGGAGACCGGTCTGGCCATCAACTGCTACGGCATGGGCGTTGCGGCCGGTGATTTCGACAACGACGGCTGGACTGACCTGTACATCACGGCACTGGGTGAGAATTTTCTTCTCAGCAACGGACAGGGATATTTTACCGATGTAACGAACAGCAGCGGCACGGCCGGCCAGAGCGCCGACTGGAGTACGGCGGCCGCCTTCCTGGATGTCGACAATGATGGTGATCTTGACCTGTTCGTTGGCAACTACGTGCAGTGGTCACGCGAGATCGACCTTGAGATCGATTTCCAGCTCACTGGCCTGGGAAGGGCGATCGGTGCACCGAATCATTTCTTCGGCACCAACAACCGCCTGTATCGCAATAACGGACAGGGTAAATTCAGCGACATATCACAAGCGGCGGGGATTGTGTTTGCCGACCCGGCCACACAGACAGCAACCGGCAAGGCACTGGCCGTGGCACCCGTGGATTATGACCGTGACGGCTGGATTGACCTGTTCGTGGCCAACGACACGACCCGCAACTACCTTTACCACAACCTCGGTAACGGTACCTTCGAGGAAATTGGCGCCCTCGAGGGTATTGCCTATGACCGCAATGGCAAGGCTACCGGTGCCATGGGTATCGACGCCGCGTACTTTCGCAATGACGAGGATCTCGGCATTGGCATCGGCAACTTTGCCAACGAGATGAGCTCATTATATGTCACTGTCGGCGGACAGCCGCCGTTTGCTGACGAGGCCATTCTCGAGGGATTTGGACCGGCATCGCGTCTGGCGCTGACCTTCGGGCTGTTTTTCTTCGATTACGACCTGGACGGCCGCCTTGATCTGTTACAGGCCAACGGGCACCTTGATGCAGATATCAACATCGTGCAACCCAGCCAGACCTATGCACAACCCGCACAGCTGTTCTGGAACTGCGGGGCGGCCTGCCGCAACCGCTTTGTTCCCGTCACCGACAGCGGCGATCTTGCTACCCCCATGGTCGGCCGCGGTTCCGCCTATGCGGACATAGACAATGACGGTGACCTGGATGTGGTAATCACCCAGAATGGCCGCCGCGCAATCTTGTTTCGCAATGAACAAGCGCTCGGACACCACTGGCTGCGTCTCCGGCTGAGCGGCACCCGTTCCAATCGCAATGCCATTGGCGCCCGTGTGGAGATGTCAGTCGACGGCGTGATACAGCGGCGGATGGTGATGCCGACACGCAGTTACCTGTCACAGTCCGAACTGCCCGTCACTTTTGGACTGGGCAGTGGCAGTATGCCGGAAGAACTGCACATCAGCTGGCCGGATGGCGAGCAGCAAACCATCCGCGTACCTGCGGTCGATGTCATGATGTCGATCGAACAGAACGACAACCCATAGGTGCGGCATGTCGCCTGTCAACACGATTAAACTGCTTACACTTGTCGCCTTGCTGCTGTCCGGTTCACCCACCCTGGCGGGTGATGCGGCAACCGACCTGCCCGCGTCCCTCGCAGACAGTCTGCGCCCCGTCCCTGACGTCAATCTGGATGAACTGGACACACAGGCCCGCAACAGTATCCGGATGGCACGCCAGCAGCTCACCGAGGCACTGCAGGCACAACCTGTGCAGCCTGACAGACTGGCCGCGGCCTATGGCGAGCTGGGCGGACTCTATCAGGTCAACCTGGTCTTCCCGGCTGCCGAGGAGTGTTTCCAAAACGCTTCACAACTGGCGCCGGAAGAGTTCCGCTGGGTCTACTATCTGGCCTATCTTGCCGAAGCCAGTGGTCGCACCCGCCAGGCCCTGGAGCGTTATCAACAGGCCAGTACACTCAGGCCAGGCTACAAAGCCCTCACGGTACGGCTTGGTAATGTCCTGCTTGATCTCAACGAACAGCAACAGGCGCAGGCAGCGTTTGAAGAGGTTGTGGATACACCCGGACTGCAGGCAGCCGCCCTCTATGGGCTCGGGCAAATTGCCTTGCTAAAACGGGACTATAACAGTGCTATTGATGCCTTTACCCGTGCGTTGACACATGACCCGGCTGCATCCCGCATCCATTACCCCCTGGCGCAGGCACTGCGGGCCACGCAACGCAATGACGAGGCAAAGGCGCAGCTGGCACTACTCGGCAACCAGCCACCCTCTTTCATAGACCCGCAAATCGAGCGACTTGAAGCACTGAAGACCGGCTCACGCATCCATTTCCAGCAGGCCATGAAAGCCACCCGGCAACAGGACTACACAGCGGCCAGCAAAGCCTTTGCCCAGGGGCTGGCCCTTGAACCTGACAATGTCCTCGCTCGCATCAGTTATGCACGTACGCTCTATTTAATCGATGACAAGGCCGCGGCCCGGCAGGCACTGGAAACAGCACTTGTCATGCAATCGGATAACTCGCTGGGGCTGTTCCTGCTGGGATTACTGACTGAAGAGCAGGGCGATGCCGACAAGGCTGCAGATTACTACCGCCTCGCGATTCGCTTCACACCCGAACATCCCGGTGCCCATTTCTATCTGGCCAACCAGTATTACCGTCAGGACAACTACGCATCCGCTGCGCAGCACTATGCAAGCAGTATCCAGGGTGAGGCAAACAATCTTGCTGCCTATATTCCCTACATTGGTGCGCTGCTACTGGGGGACGCATCCGCCACCACCGTCAAGACCGTGCTGGAAATCGCTATTCGGCAATTTCCTGAATATCCTGCCTTCCAGGCCATACAGGTAATGCTGCAAGCAGCCAGCCGCGATACGGCGATGAAGGATACACAGGCAGCTCTAGGCAACGCGCAACGGCTAAACGAGCAGCGACGCATACCGCCAAACGAGGAATTGCTGGCGTTGGCCTTTGCTGCATCCGGCAACTACCCGGAGGCGATATCCATGCAGGAAACACTGCTGTCCTATGCGCGCCGCACCATGCCGGGGGAGGAGGAGCGGATAGCGAAAACCCTTGCCTATTACCAGGCTCAAACGTTGCCGCCGCTGGATGAAGTTATAAATTATGCCGCATTGCAGGCACCACCGTTCGCTGCTCGTGCAGTATTTCGCGATTACCCGGCCCCCAGACCCTACTGAGAGCATAAAAAAAAAGGCGCACCACGAGGTGATGCGCCCTTGAATTACCTAACTAGCGGTCCAGCGACTCAGGTTAACAACTGAACCGGTAGTGACCACCCATTACTGTGCTGCGGAAGTGGCGGGTGCTGCCGGTGCCGCATAGCCGGGATAGCCGCCACCATAGCCGTAGCCGGGATAGCCGCCACCATAGCCGTAGCCAGGATAGCCGCCACCATAGCCGTAGCCAGGATAACCGCCATAGCCGCCATAGCCGCCATAGCCGTAGCCAGGATAGCCACCATAGCCGTAACCGGGATAGCCACCATAGCCGTAACCGGGATAACCCCAGGGACCACCGCCCCAGGGACCGTCATAGTAATCATAATAATCGTCATCACCCCACCACGCACTCGCCGTACTGGCACCCAGGGCGGCAGTGCCGGCAACGATGGCTACGGCAATAAGCTTGGTCAGTTTCTTCATGGTTTGTCCTCCAAACGCTATCAATAGTCATAATTACCGTTGCCGGCTTTGATGCCAGCATAGGTGCGATAAGTATAGGCAAAACTGCTGCGTATCTCCTAGCCCCTGATATCCATCTGCGGAGCATTCCGACACCTATTTCCGGGTTACTTGATATAGATCAAACAGCAGAACATGGCCAGCAGCCTTTAACCAGACTCACATATTGTCCGTAGCCTTGGCTTCGCCGTATCCACCTCCAGGTCCGAAGGCAGTCGCGATACCGATGGATCGCGTATCCACGACAAAATATCACGCAGCACCACGGCCGCTTGCAGATCGCGCGTAAGCATATGATAACCCTCCGGGTAGAGGACCATTCGCCAGTGAGCGGCCCCGGGATCGGGCAGCCCCTCTATCAACTCGCACATCGAGTTTGGCGGGATGATGTCGTCATGTTCCCCGTAGAGGATCAGTGTCGGCAGGGTAAGCTGCTGACTGGACTGCAGTGCAGATTCCATGAGGTTGGTGAGCCCGAACATGGCATCTATTCGCGTTGCCTTGATGACCAGTGGGTCACGGCCCAGCGCACGCAACATGTCCGTGTTATCCGAGGGGGTGATATCCAGTCCGTCACCGGTGAGCGTGGAAGCGGGCGTGGTATGTGCCGCCAGCCACAGTGCCGAGCGCTGCCACAAGGGCATGGTTTGCCAGCCCCATACCGCCGGCGCTACCAGGATGATGCCATTTAGACAGGGCAAATCCGCATCCTGGATCAGGTCCATGACCACGGCGCCACCCATGCTTTCACCAACCAGGTACAGGGGGATGCCGGGATAGCGCTCGCATAGCAATTGCACCAGCGTACCAGCATCCTGCTGCAGTACATCGGTACCGGGCCAGATCCCGCGCTGCTCGGTGTTGCCAAAACCGCGCTGGTCATAGGCATACGTCATAACGCCATAGGCTGCCAGGTATTCCGCTGGCGCAGAGAAGGCCTGGTGGTAATCATTAAATCCATGCAGGCCAAGTACGATGGCCTGCGGTTCACCTGCGGGTTGCCAGACAGTCAGTGGTAAACGGTAGCCATCCGCCATGACGGCTACCACTGGAGTCAGCATCGGGACCTGTGTAGTATCTGAGGTCACCTGCACTCGGGGTGTGGCACACGCCAGCAGGATAAACGACATCAACAGGTACACAACAGCATTCATAGATCGGAGAGAGACCATGTCAAACGAAGGTTACCATGAACCAGTTAACGAGCTGTCGGATGAAACACGTGACATGCACCGCGCTATCACTTCGCTGATGGAAGAACTCGAAGCCGTTGACTGGTACAACCAGCGGGTTGATGCCTGCAAGGACAGCGAACTGAAAGCGATACTGGCGCATAACCGTGACGAGGAAAAGGAGCACGCGGCCATGGTACTGGAATGGATCCGTCGCAAGGACCCGGCCTTTGACAAGGAACTCAAGGACTACCTGTTCACCGACAAGGAAATTGCACACGGCTGAGGCCACGATCCTGGAACAGTCCGTCCCCGGCCGATTCAATTGCAGTTAAGCATCTGTGCCGGGGACGTTACGCCTACAGTGTGTCAATAATTACAAAAGGTTACACTGCATTCCTCAGAACCAGATTGAAACAAAAAGCTGTGCCACATCAGCACCGAATTTATACAGTGGCTCATCGCCTGCCGGTACACTGGTGTCGCGCAGGTCACGGAAATTATCGTAGTTGAACCAGATGTGATCATAGCTGAGGTTGATACTGCCACGGTCAATCCAGCGCCAACCATCACCGATAAAATCGTAGCTCACAACAAACCCGAGGGTGTTGTTGTGAAAAGTGCTGAGTTCCTTGTCGCGCGAGAGGAAGTTCTGTGAATTGCTGCGCGGGAACAGGTCGCTGTAAAAGTCAGCTGCATTCTGCGTGTAGTAGCGGTAATGGCCTTCGAGCAACCATCCACCCTTCAACGGGTGTATGTAGGCAAGCTTGACGTTATGCGCTCGAATACCCCAGGTGTCAGTGAAAAACCGGTACTCCGCATAGGTTGATGCCCGATAGGGCAGGTAATACAGGCCGCGCACGGCCACCGCGTTGCTGGTTCTCGTATTCGGGTAGACCTCCGGTTCATAACTGTAACCAAGAGAACTCGTCGGGTCGAGATAACGGGCGGACCGATAGGGATTGTTCAGATAACCCTCATCGGTGATGGCTTCGTAGTTTGCCTCCAGCAGAAATTTCTTGCTGATCACCTGCGTCAGCCCGACTGTATAGTTCTGGCGGTCCACATCTTCCGAAAAGCCGGGATCATTATTCTTGCTTACGACATCCCAGCCACGTGCATAGCCCATGGTCACGGTAGTCATGTTGCCGAACATATCCATGCTGATACCGAAACTGGCCGTATTAGCCGAGTAATCATTTTCCTCACTGTTGGTATAGGAGGCACTCATGATCGAATTACCATGAATATAGTCCGCGCCAAGCGTGTATTCAGTACGTTTTTCAGAATAGGGGCTGGCGGTAGTGACCACATCAATAGATGCACTGCTGATTGAATCCACGTAGTAGTTACCGCTGAGTGCAAAATTCTCGCCGACGTTTTTCAACACCAGTACCGATGGTCCGGTAATTTCGACCCCACCGCCATCATAGGAGTGATACAAGGCATCAGCGCGATCCTCCGGCAACACGCCGGCGAGCGTTGGCAGCCCGCTGCATAGCAGGCAACAACCAGCCAGCAAGGGCTTGCGTATGTTAATTACAGCCACAGCCCCCACCATGACCGCCTTCTGCACCACGTGCCCCTTCACGCGCCTGGTAGACGTGAATCATGTAGGCGGATGACACCGGATTGCGTTCAAAACGCATGATTTCATCCGCCAGGTATTCACGCTCGTAGGGTTTGACCCAGGGTTCGACTGTACTGCAAGCCGGCAGGCACAACACACCCAGCATGAGAATGGCTGCTTTGCGAAGGTCCACTGCTATCATTCCCTGATCAGGTCACGAACCTGCTGCTGGTAGACCGTCTCAAGGCCCGGCTTATAGCCCTTGTGCAGATAGCGCATATTACCGTCTCGATCAACCAGGACAGTACTGGGCATGGCAACCACCTCATATTGCTTGCTGACGACGCTGTCAGTATCAAACACCACCGGAAAACTCACCGGCATTTCCTGCAGCAGTTTTTGTGCCTTGCCCGAATCAGCCTCGACATTGACACCCAGCACGGTGAATCCCAGCGCACGGTACTTGTCGTGCAGTTCGCTGAGTACCGGCATCTCCTGACGGCAGGGGCCACACCACGAAGCCCAGAAATTGATCAGCACAACCTCTCCGCGGTATTCACTGAGCCTGAGGTTCTCACCCGCATTGCTCTTCAGCGTGAAATCCGGTGCACTGGTCTGTTGCAGCCCTGCAGAGACCGCCGATGTGACAATGAATAACGCAGCGATCATGCCGAACCAAGATTTCATGTGATTGGATAACTTGTTTTCCATAATCAACTCCTGTTAAAAAAAGAAACTGATACCCACAGTACCTTCCAGGTTATTTGTTGTTTTATCCGTACCGAGAAGATCGGATTTGAACAGGTGATCGCGGAAATCAAGGTGCAGCGCAACCCAGTCATTCACCAGGAACCGATAACCGGCGCCGACGTTGACAGTAAAATGGCTGTCATCCGCAAACTCTGTATTGCCGACACCGGCGATCAGGTACAGGGCACTGTTAAAGGCATGCCCTTTGCCGATAAACGCCTCACCCGGCAGGATGTTGTAGCCCAGCGAAAGATTGTAGTAAGTCAGTTTCCGCTGGCTGTCGGTTAATATCTGGGCACCGCCACTAAGTGTCTCGTAACTGGTATCACCTGCCTTTGTCCGACCGATGGCAGCCTCGGCAAAGAAGTCCTCGGTAATGTGATAGGCAGCGCGCGCGCCATAGACCACGTTACTGCCAAAATCCTCAATACTCATGACGCCGACAAAGGCACCGACCTCGAAGTCCTCACTGTCGATGTCCGCTTCTGATACCGTACGTCGTTGAAGATCCGGACTGATCACCGGCGCGGTATCATCAGGCGGGGTATCATCGACCCGCAACCAGGAACAACCCGGCAGCAGGAACATGAAGGCCAGCGCAACCAGTGCCCTCAGAAGAAAAATGCGAAGCCTGCTTTCCATTCGTTTATCTCCTGGTTGTCGTCCTTATCCTGAAAAATAACGCTGTTCCTGTATTCAGCACGCAACAGAAAACGGCGTGTCAAATAGTAGCGAACACCCGCGCCGACACTGCCAATCTGGTCGGTTCGATCCGACTCATCGACCAGTGTCACGTTCGGGTCGGTATAGATAATCCCGGTCCCCAGCGAAAAGAATGGCGACAAACGCCATTCCGGAAACGGTTGTGCGAGCAGACTGATACGACCAACAATCGAGTCCGAATAATCTCCAAACACCTGTGATACGGATAACTCTGCCGATAAATTTGCCGTCATGGCATAACCTGCATAAGCCGTGATCACATCAGCACCCTCAAAGTCTCCGGCCAGAACACCGGCTTCCCAGCGTCGTCTTGAAAAATCCCCGATATCTGCATCAGCGAAGCGGGTCTGCTTACCGTCTGGTGTCAATGTCAGTTCCATATCAGCGCGCTTCACCCAGCCTTCCTTGCCCTTTGCAGTACGCACCCTGAACCAGTCGGTACGACGCTTCAGTACAGTGATGGTCTTGCCTCGATCGACCACATGGAATACCGGGTAGCCACGACCCGGTCCGGTATGCATCTCCAGGTACGGCTCGGCAACCACCACCTCGACTACCGGTACATCGGCAAGCACCTGAGCGGCCAGCAGCAACGGCAGCAACACAACCACGAGCACACGTAATTGCAACATCCTCCGGGCAACATGGCGCGCACACATACAAGCGCTATCAGTTACCGGGTACCGCGAATGGATCGTTGTAATACTGTGCGCCGATATCCAGCCATTCCGATATCAGTCGCAGTTCGGCTGCCTCCAGTCGATTTTCGTGACTGCCGCCACTGTTGAACAGATCAAAAAAACGCCCGCTGGCATGCGCACCCGCGGTCGACATGGCTGCGGCAACCGGGACACGTACCTGCGTCGGCAGTCCTGTCTCAGGATCTATCGGGCCGGGTACCAGGATGTCCTGCAGGCCGTTGTCGCCAAGTTCTTCGGCGAAATCACCGAACAACAGTTCACGATAAGAACGGAAATGTGCAGCCTGTTCAGCCGATACTCCGTCTGTCAGATCGAGCTGTGCGTCCGGCACCTTGTCCATGTCAGCCGCATCAACGGTGGTATGACAGCCGGTACAGGTATTCTCGCCACGGTCAAGGTTCCACAGGGGATGGATATGTTGCTCGTAATGAATAACCGTCCTGCACTGACTGTTCCAGTCTTCCTGGCAGGCAGGTGAGGCCGGTGCAGCGCTTACCAGGTCTGCATACAACAGGCTCGATGAAGCATCCTTGAGGCGAGCAGCGGCCATTTCGTCGGTCCATCGATCGTGGTAAATCAGGTCGGTTGAGGGTGACAGTGCGAGATCATCGAAGCGCGCCAGGGTTTCCGCCATGGTTTCTGCATATATCGCAGGCAAGGCAGGATCTGTATTTGGAAATGGCATTCCGGTTGCCGGGGCACCTGCATAAGCCGACGCTGGACCCTGGGGATGACCATGGGGTATACCGTCGGCATGATCGTGACAACCGCTGCAGTGAACAGTTTCCCCGGCACGCACTTGCAGCCAGTTCTGGTGACGATCGCTGATTCGGCGTCCGTTCGCGTCCACCACACTGATGGCCAGTGGCACACCGGCGGGCACCTTGACGCGCACAGAGCCGTCCGGCTGTATCGGTATGTAGCCGATGATCTCGCGCATCAGTTGCTGACTGCTGCGTCCAAAGGCAGTAAATGGCAGCGTGGTTGTATCGTTGTCGGGCATCGCGACAGCCTTGACTATACGCAGGAAACGGGCGGGGCGGTCAGCGGCCAGGAACTGCGCCGGGTCGGCTAGAGCTGCAATACCGGGTAACGCGATATCGACACCATCGATATCATAGACACTGCGGATATTAAGCACACCCACACCCTCATCAACCCATTGCGGGTCTAGCTCGATGCCGGACTGCTTGTCAAAAATAATCGCTGGCAGGGCGCGTGGCGCTGTTGCCACCACTTCGCTGAAGGAAAAGCCCTCTTGCGGGACAACCACCGGTAATTGGGTATCCGTCGCCATATCATAGAGAAATATTCCGAACAGTGGATCGGCCTCACGCGCATCAGGAATTTCCAGCCGGTCGGCGGTACAGGGAACGATGACTGAATCTTCCAGCAGTCGGCATTCACTCCAGCTGACCAATATGCGGTCGCTGCCATCCTGCAGTGGCCAGGCAGCACGGAAACGGCCACCGGGTGATAGGCTGTTATCCGTACGGACATCATTGACAAGCAGGGACGACTGTGCCGGACCAGACAGCATCCCCTGATTGACTGCCGTGGCCGCGGTATTATCGATATAGTTTTCTATGTCCAGTGATATCAGATCACCGCCCCGGTATGTGCCTGTAAAGGGCAGCACTACACTCAGCAGGCTGCCATCAGGCAATTCTCGCGGCTGCAGGAAATGCACATCAGCGCCATTGGTACCCGTATCATGGCTATGGGCGCCGTACAGCAGTTGCAATTCACTCCCGTCCGGATGCATCTTGTAAAGACTGATGGCATCACGACTGCCCATGTGATCCCAGCGACTGAAAACCACTTCACCGGATGAAAGCACCGTAGGATCAACATCATGACTCTGGTTAAACGAGATTTGTCGAATGTCACTACCGTCCGCATTCATGACATGCAACACCACGGCATGCTCACGGCGGTTTTCATCCAGTGCAGCAAATTGTGGCTTGCCTTCGTCCAGCAGGATGGCACGCGATGTTCTCTGGCGTGACGAGGAGAATATTATGCGACCATCCGGCAGGTAGTGTGGAGCCACATCCTGACCGGCCGCCGCAGTGATGTCCGATGGAATGACGCGGCGTAATTCACCAGTGTCGATAGCGTATTCCCATATATCCCACTTCGGCTGATCAGCCGGAGCAAGTCCGGCGATCTCCGCAGCACGCATGGCAAAAAGCAGTCGCTTGCCATCATAGGAGACTTCAACATCCTTTACATCGCCAAGACCACCGGTAAAGGAACCGGTGATGTTTCGTTGCGGTGCACTGGGAGAAGCAAGGTCCCGGTAAAACAGGTCGGCGCCGGCAGTGAACGTTAACACCTCGCGAATATCCGGCTGCAGCAGCATATTATTCATGTCTACAACCAGCGGACGACGCACAAAAGCAATGCCGTAATCCTCTACCAGTGGATCGGGATCCTGGCCCTCACCCCCGCCGCATGCCTGCAGGACAACAGACAACACACAGACAACGCAGATGATTGCGATCTTGCTGCTGCCATGTCTACAAACATTGGTTCGGTTCATGTTAGATCCTGATGCACTAATGTAACTGCGCACATCCGACGTCAATATGGTTTGATAATTCCTGCATCAGAAATCACACACAAATATCAATGTGATCCAGTTCCCGCACAACACATTACCCGTGTCGCAGTTGAACTATAGGGCAGTCACTGAATGCTGTTCCGCGAACAGAATCACAGAAAGCCACGCGAACAAACATCAGGATTGTCAGCCACGGAGAGAAAGCCAATTAAAAACCGATAACTGCAGGACGAAATTATGCGTCTGTCAAAACAGTCTGATTGCACGATGACCATCATGCGGAGATATCAGATAATCATAGTCTGCACCCTGCTTGCTTTTACAACGACTGTTTTCGCAGACACACTCGAGCGCCGTCAGGCGAAGCGACTGCATGACAGATTGGCCGGGATCCCGCCTGCGGAATCGGTACTTGATGACATGGAGGCTGCTTTGGTGGCAGGCAATGATATGGATGCCGCACTCATCGCCATGGATAACAAGGCCTTCTATAACATTACCCTGAAGAATTTCGCGACACCCTGGAGCAATCGCGAGAGGACGCTGTTTACCCCGCTAAACGATTACACTGCCACCGTCATTGGTATGGTAAGGGATGAAACACCGTTTAACGAGCTGTTGTCTGCCAATCTGTTGTATGTGGGCGACCCGGCATTGGGACTGCCCGCCTATTCAATGACCAACAACGATCATTATCAGGCCCTGGAGGACCAGGGTATCGACCTGATGACACACCTGCAGGCCATCACGCAGTCCTCTGTAACGGATCTGCCCGAGAATGCAACCGCGGGCGTGATGACGACACGGGCTGCAGCCGAGGCATTCTTCGTGGCGGGAACAAACCGCGCCATGTTTCGCTTCACCCTGTTGAACCACCTTTGCAACGATATGGAGCAGGTCAAGGACAGCAGCTATTCCCCGGACCGAATCCGCCAGGATGTATCGCGTAGTCCCGGCGGTGACAGTCGTCTGTTCCTGAACTCCTGCATTGGCTGCCACAACGGCATGGATCCCATGGCACAGGCGTTTGCCTACTATAACTTTGATGAAGCAAGCCAGCGTATTCAATATACACCCGGTTCTGTTCAACCGAAGTATCACATTAATGCCGAGACCTTCAAGTACGGCTATATCACACCGGATGACCGCTGGGACAACTACTGGCGCAGCGGTCAAAACGCGTTACTGGGCTGGGACAGCAAACTGACAGGTTACGGTTACGGTGCAAAAACACTGGGGAGAGAGCTGGCTAACAGCGAGGCATTCGCACGTTGCCAGGTGAATAAGGCTTTCAGGACAGTTTGTTTGCGACAACCAGGCAATGCGGCTGACCGTAACCAGGTGGATATCACCACTGCCAGTTTCAAGGCGGACAATTACAACATGAAGACAGCGTTTGCTGAAGTCGCCGTCTACTGCATGGGCGATTAACGAATGAGGCATATGGCAAAGTCGGTCCTGCATCGCTACGCGATCATTCTAATTGCTGGCACCCTGCTTGCCGCTTGTGGTGGTGAAAGCACAACCGAAAACCCGGTGACATTTAACACCACGACGTCCAGTTATTCCGGCCCCGCAGCAAGCACGGCCGATGTACAGGCATTCAGGTTGAATGTCTGGGAGAATCTCAATAAACAGAATCGCTGCGGTGCCTGTCACGGTACCGGCGGGCAGTCTCCCACATTTGTGCGCATGGATGACATCAACCTTGCCTACGCCCAGGCCAACAGCATTGCAGATCTCGCTAACCCGGCCAACTCACGTATGGTGACCAAGGTGGCCGGCGGTCATAACTGCTGGCTGGACAGTGACAGTGCCTGTGGTGATGTCATTACGGCCTATATCACCGCCTGGGCCGGCGGGGTCATTGGTGTCGGTAATGTTATTGAACTAGTTGCTCCCCCCCTGCGGGACCCAGGCGACAGTAAAAGTTTCCCTGTCGACTCTGGACTTTTCGCTGCTACCGTACATCCCCTGTTAACGGCTCATTGTGCAAACTGTCATGTGGATTCGGCAGCCAATGCACAATCTCCGTTCTTTGCAGACAGTGACCCGGATACGGCCTATGAGGCTGCCAAAGCGAAGGTTGATCTGGATAATCCCGCGAATTCACGCTTCGTTCTGAGGCTGCGAGAGGAATTTCATAATTGCTGGACCGCTAACTGCCTTAATGACGCTGATACCATGGAGTCAGCCATAGCCGCTTTCGCTGCACAGATCCCGGTTACGCAAATCGATTCACGGCTTGTCACCAGTAAGGCACTGACACTACCTGACGGTATCGTTGCCAGTGGTGGCAGCCGCCATGAAACGAATGTCATCGCACTTTACCAGTTTAAAACCGGGCAGGGGAATACTGCCTTCGATACCAGTGGTGTGGAGCCGGGCATGCACCTGACACTGAGCGGCAACACTGGCTGGGTGGGTGGCTGGGGAATCGACATTACCAATGGCAGGGCACAGGCCTCGACAACAACCAGTCGCAAGCTGCATGATCTGATCACTGCCACCGGTGAATACACTGTTGAAGCCTGGGTGGTGCCGGCCAATGTCACCCAGGAGGGTCCGGCACGCATTATCAGTTACTCAGCCGGCACCACTGCACGCAATTTCATGCTAGGGCAGACACAGTACAACTACAATTTCCTGCAGCGCAACACCAATACGGACCCGAATGGTGACCCCGCGTTGTCTACCGCTGATGCCGATGAAGACCTGCAGGCGACGCAACAGCATGTGGTGGCAACCTATGATCCGGTAAGGGGCCGCCGCATTTATGTGAATGGCATCTTTACCGGTGACAGTGACCCGGTTGCCGGCGGCAGCCTCATCGACTGGGACGACAGTTTTGCTTTTCTGCTGGGTAACGAGGTCTCTGGCGATCGTCAGTGGCAAGGCCGTTTGCGTCTGGTCGCCATCCATAACCGCGCCCTCACCAACGCACAGATCATGCAAAACTTCGAAGCAGGTGTCGGAGAGAAATTCTTTTTACTATTTAACATCAGCGATCACAGCGGCATTCCAGACTCCTATGTCATGTTACAAGTCAGCCAGTTCGACAACTACAGCTATCTGTTCAATGATCCGTTATTCATTATCCTGAACGCCGATGCCACACCAGACAATGTCCCCGTGATGGGCATGCGTATCGGTATCAATGGCAAGGAGGCGAGTATCGGTCAGAGCTATCAACATCTGGATACCACCCTCAGCAGTATGCAGTATCAACCCGGCGTGGGTCAGAAATTGTCTTCACTGGGCACCATAATCGCACTTGAAAAAGGGCCTGAATCAGACGAATTCTTTCTAACTTTTGAGGTGTTTGGCAGTAGCACCAATATTATACTCGAACCACAGCCATTGCAGCCCGGAATACCACCCGATCTGCCTGAGGCTGCCGATATCGGAGTGCGTAATTTTGACGAGATCAATGCCAGCATGGCGGCCATTACCCGGGTCAGCCCTGAACAGGCAGATGTAGACGCCGTTTTCGACACTGTCAGGCAGCAACTGCCGACCGTTGAAAATATCGAAGGATTTCTCTCTGCACACCAGATGGCCGTCTCGCAACTGGCCATCGAATACTGCAACGCACTGGTCAATAATGACGGCGACGTGCTGCGTACCGACTATTTCCCGCAATTTGATTTCAACGAGACAGCTGACAACGCATTTAATACGGCCGCGCAACGTGACCGCATCATCACACCTCTGCTGGAGAGAGTAATGAACACCGGCTTGACTACTCAGCCCAACCCGACACTGGTCACCGGCGAACTCGACAATTTAATTCTGATCCTGACAGCCTGCGCCAATGGTCCCGCACCGAGTTGTGCAACGGAAACCCGTACACAGGAAGTCGTTAAGGCGACCTGCGCGGCCATGCTTGGCAGCGCAGCCATGCTGATTCAATAGAAACCACCGGGGGTATTGCATGGCCAGAAAGAGCAACCATCGCCAACTGCATGAGGCATTGCGCCTCAATGATCACGGCCGCCCGATCAGCCGACGTGACTTGCTCGCGCAGGGACTACTTTCAGGTCTTGGCCTTGTGACTGCACCAACATTCCTTGGACTGTTCGCTAATCCACGCACTGCTGCCGCAGCACTGTCCCCGGATCTGGAAGTGTTGAAGACCAGCTGCGGCATCAAGTCCCTTGGCGCAGGTAAAATTCCATTTATCTGCTTTGATCTTGCCGGCGGTGCAAATATCGCCGGGTCTAATGTACTGGTCGGCAAGCAGGGTGGGCAACTGGATTCACTGAGTACCGCCGGTTACAGCAAACTGGGCTTGCCGGGCGATATGACACCGGATTCGATAAATCCAGTGACAGGCACCAGTTTCATAAACACAGATTTCGGCCTTGGCTTTCATGCCAGCAGTGCGATGTTGCAAGGTATCCAGGAAAAGTCCATGGGCCGTAGCGCCGAAATCAATGGAGCGGTGATCCCCGCACGTTCGGATAACGACACCGGTAACAACCCCCATAATCCCATGTACGGTATCGCGCGCGCCGGTGCGGACGGGAGCCTGTTGTCACTGATTGGCTCCAACAGTTCCGACTCGGGTGGTAATTCCATGGCACCTGCAATGCTCATCGACCCGTCGATACGTCCTACCAAGGTGGATCGACCATCCGATGTAACAGGTATGGTAGACACCGGTCAGTTAATCGGGGTACTTGGTCAGCAAGATGCTGTTGCCGTGATGGAATCCATTGAACGCATCAGCCGAATGAAACTCGATCAGGTGGACACTCGCGTCACTGCAGATGCCGTCATCAAGGACCTGGTGCAATGTGGTTATGTGAAGGCTGCAGACATTGCCGACCGATTCGGTGACCCTACCACGCTTGACCCGGCACTTGATCCGGATATTGTTGGGCCGGGTGGAATATTCGGCCAGACCGAGTTTGATAACGACAGCGAGTTTCGAAAAACCGCTTCCGTCATGAAAATGGTTATTAATGGTTTCGCAGGTGCCGGAACGATCACAATGGGTGGTTATGACTACCATACCGGTGACCGTGCCACCGGCGAATTACGGGATCTGCGTGCCGGACGTTGCATTGGCGCCTGCCTGGAATACGCGGCACGCGCCAATAATGGCAGCGGAGTGCCCTTGATGATCTACGTATTTAGTGACGGGTCCGTATCCAGCAACGGCATGACTGACGATTCACAGGCTGGCGGGGGCAAAGGTGTCTGGACCGGCGACAACTCTTCAACAGCTGCGTCGTTCTTTCTTGTTTACAACCCCGGATCGAGACCCCGGTTACTGGGTGCAGACCTGGTTGAGCAGGCACTGCATCAGCAGCTGGGGCACTTTCGTAGCGACGGCTCTGTAGAAACCAATGCCACACCATCCGCTAACCAGGTCAACCTGCTGGTTGAGACCGTGGTACTGAATTACATGGCACTACATGGCGAGCAGGCCAATTTTGCCAACCTGTTTCCTAATCATGGCCTCGGCAATGCCGCACTCATGGACAAGTTGACGGCATTCAATCCCATTGTCGCTGGAACGATATAGAGTATATGTACAAGCCAATCGCTCTGTGTATCTTGTTTCTCTCTGCACTCAACGCGCAGGCCGACTGGCATCGCCAGCAGGCTGCCATCATGGGTACGGCCATCAATGTTGAACTCTGGCATGAAGACGCCGAACAGGCCAGGTTACTGACCCAGTCTGTAATGGATGAAATGCAGCGCATCGATAACCTGATGAGTACCTACAAACCTGACAGCGAACTGTCCTTTATCAATGCCAATGCCGCTGAAGGTCCGGTTACCGTCAGCACGGAATTATTGTCCCTGATCATTCGTGCGCTGGATTATTCTGTTATTACCGCTGGCGCCTTCGATATCACCTATGCCAGTGCAGGGCAGTACTATGATTACCGCAAAGGTATAAGGCCCAGCGACATCCAGCTCCAGCAGGCCCTGCCTGCCATCAATTACCGTCACGTAAAGATTGATACGCAGCATTCAACCATCGAATTCCTGCGACAGGGCGTACGCATAGACCTGGGTGGAATAGCAAAGGGCTACGCTGTTGATCGCAGCATGGAGATCATGCAAAGTGCCGGCGTGGAGAATGCCATTGTCAGCGCCGGTGGTGATTCGCGCGTAATCGGTAAACGCTGGGACCGCCCCTGGAATGTTGGCATTCGCCATCCTCGCAACAGGAACAGCATCGTCTCGTTGATCCCGCTGGAAAATTCCGCCATCTCCACCTCCGGTGATTATGAACGCTATTTTGATGAGAATGGCGAACGTTATCACCATATTCTGAATCCCGGCACCGGGAAATCCACACATGAAGTGCAAAGTTCCAGCATTGTCGGGTCGGTGGCAACGGATACCGATGCCTTATCTACCAGTGTCTTTGTCCTGGGTGTCAATGAGGGCTTGCAATTAATCAATTCGCTACCTGATACCGAGGCCATCATTATCGACAGGCATGGACAGCTGCACTATTCAGCCGGTCTCGCACGAATCGAGTAAATAATCGGGAAAACTGTCCCTGTCACCAACCGGTCATCTCTGTCGACTTTCAAGCAAATACGCAGGGTTCACGGCGCCTGCAATTATATTTTTATCCAAAGACATGCATTACAGCCAAACTGTGATGATCCGCGCATCCCAGTCATGCGAAATTCAGCACACTTGTTAGAGGCTGTCGCTCGGCAGTCGCTGCTGTGTTTACGGAGACCGTATGTCATGCCCCTTAAATGCCATTTTTCAGCACTGGCCCGTTTCTGGATAGTACTACTGGTGTTCTGCAGCACGACCATCACTGCTGGACCGGGCGCGGAAACGGGTAACACGACTGTAAGCCTGGATGAAGAAATCCAGTCCCTCAAGCAGGAAGTGCTGTCGCTTAACAGGGAATTATTCATCCTCGAAGAGGAGCTGCTGTACCCTGCGAACACCCAGGTCGGCGTTTTTTTGTCACTCGACATTGGTGAGTTTTTCAGCCTTGACTCGGTACAGTTGAAAATCGATGACAAGGTGGTCAGTAACTACCTCTATACACCTCGTGAAGTGCATGCCCTGCACCAGGGTGGCGTCCAGCGCCTCTACATGGGCAATCTCAAGGCCGGCGAGCACGAACTGGTTGCCATCTTCACAGGCCAGGGACCCAATGGTCGTGAATACCGTCGCGGCGCCAGCCACGTCATCAACAAGACGCTCGGAGCAAAATTCATTGAACTGAAGATTGTCGATAACGACAGCAGCGAGCAGCCTGATTTCAGCATCAGGGAATGGGAATAAACAGCATGCCGGTTTTCACCTGCTCGCGGCTGCTGTTGCTGTTTCTCATCGGGATTACCCGCACCGTGGCAGCAGCGGACCCACCACCGTCATCGGTCAAGGACCTGCAATACGGCGAAGCGCTCTACTATTATTTCCAGCAGGATTACTTCAATAGCATTGTACGGCTGCAGATTGCACAGCAGCAGCAACGATTACCAAACCACAAGGCAGAGGCCGAACTGATGCTGGGTGGTCTCGACCTGTCTTATGGCCTGCGGGATGAGGCCAATCGTATCTTTCAGCGTCTGCTCAGCGAGGAGACCAGTGACCTCAGTACGCGCAACCGTGCCTGGTTCTACCTTGCGAAGATCTCCTGGCAGCGTGGTGATATTGATACGGCACTGCAGGCCATAGAACGTGTACAGGGGAGCATGACTGCCGCAACCCGTACGGCCACAGTCAACCTGCACAGTCTGTTATTGATGCAACAGGGTGACAACAAGGCAGCTATTAGCCTGTTGCAGGATGCCCGCAGCGGCAAGGGCTGGACAGCCTTCCTGCATTACAACCTCGGTATTGCCCTGATCCGGAATCAGCAACAGCTGGCAGGTGCTAAACAACTGGATCGTATCGGTGACAGACACGGCGGTAACGAAGAACTGCGCCTGCTGCGCGACAAGGCCAACCTGGCACTCGGTTACAGCTATCTGAAAAATGACAGTCCCGCGATGGCACGCAAGACACTGGAACGGGTACGCCTCGAGGGACCGTTATCAAACAGGGCGCTGCTCGGCACCGGCTGGGCAGACACCGAGAACGAAGACTATGCTGCGGCACTGGTACCGTGGCTGGAACTGAGCAGTCGTGACAGTTCCGATCCGGCGGTACAGGAATCATTACTGGCCATTCCCTATGCCATGACGAAGATGAAACTGCACGGACGCGCCGTGCAGCACTACAACGATGGTATCAGGCAGTTGCTCGAGGAACGGCAGAAACTGGATCAGTCCATCGGCGCTATCCGCCAGGGCAGTCTGCTGGACCTGTTACAACAACATGACCTCGGCGCTGGCAATGGCTGGATGCAGCAGCTGCATCTCGACTCCGAGGCGCCGGCACTGCGCTACCAGCTCACCCTCATGTCTTCGCATGATTTTCAAGAGGCTGTCAAGAATTATCGCGACTTGCTTGTAATACAGGAAAATCTGTCTGCCTGGAAGAGCAATGTCGCCGCGTATGACGACATGCTCGCCGACCGCCAGGCACGCTTTGAGAATCACCATTCGGCAGCACAACAGGCACTGCAGGACACGCGTCTGCAACAACTACAACAGCGCCAGCACGCACTGGCCAAACATCTTGCCGACATTGAGACAACGGGCAATGCCAGCGGACTGGCAAGCCCGGAAGAATCCCGGCAATGGCAACAACTGACAACGATCGATGAGCGACTCGCACAGTTACCGGATACTCCCGATACTGCCGAACTGCGCCTGAAACAGCAACTGTTGCACGGCATCCTTATCTGGCAATTCCAGGGTGACTACAAGTCACGCCTGTGGCGGACCCGAAAGCAACTCGCTGAACTGGACCGCCTGCTTGCCGAGTCACAACAGGGCATCAATGGCCTGCAACAGGCCGACCTCTCCGCACCGTCGGGTTTTGGTGATTTCAAGCGGCGTATTACCGCCAACAAGGCAAGCATAGAAAAGCTGTCCACACAGACGCTGGAAGCGCTGCTTAAACAGGGCAAGCAACTGGAGCATCTCGCCATCAATGAACTGGAACAACAACAGCAGCGTGTCGATGCCTATATCATACAGGCACGTTTCGCACTTGCACAAACCTATGACAACGCCCTGCAGACACCGGCCGTGGAGAGGGGCGTACAGTGAAGCCAGTACTGCCTGCCATCCTGATTATGGCCGCCCTGTCGAGCGCCTGCTCAGTGCTGCATGGAGACAATGAACCCACCATCGCGAGCCTCGGCAAGCGCCCGGTAACACTCGAAGATACGCCGGTATCAGCCAGTGAAGTGCAGGCCATCACGGCCTATCGGTCTTTTCTTGACAGTGGTGACGGATCGGACTCACGCCCGCACGCGATGCGCCGCATTGCCGACCTGAACCTGGAAAAAGAGGAGGTACCGCAAGCGGAACAGCCAGAACCGGATATCCTGCCGTTGCAAGCGACAGAAGCGCGCGAATCCATCGAACTGTACCAGAGCGTACTGTCACTCTATCCACAGCACACGGACAACGACTCGGTGCTCTATCAACTCGCCCGTGCCTATGAGATGGATGCCCAGCCACGACAGTCGCTCGACACACTGGCAACCCTCGTACAACAGTATCCACAGAGTCGGTATGTACTGGAAGCTCAGTTCAGGCGCGGCGAGATTCTGTTCGAACAACGCGACTATGATAATGCAGAGCAGGCCTACCGCGCCGTGGTCAGCAGTGGTCCGGATAGTCCGTTCTATCGGCAGTCGCTGTACAAGAGTGGCTGGTGTTTTTTCAAGCTTTCAGAACTGGACGAGTCACTTGATGCCTTCATGACACTCCTCGATCTGGAACTGCAGGATGCCGAAGCGGATAGAGTGCAACTTGACCAGCTGAGCCGTTCACGGCGCGAACTGGTGGATGACACCCTGCGTGTTGTCAGCCTGAGTTTCTCCTACGGGCAGGGCGCCGATGGGGTGGCTGAGTATTTCAGGCAAAGCGGTACTCGTCATTACGAATATGTCATCTATGACAACCTGGGCCTGCTGTACCTGCAGAAGGAACGTTACAATGACGCCGCACAAACATTCCAGGCGTTTGTGACACAGAATCCTATCCACCGTTTGGCACCCGGCTTTCAGATGCGCGTTATCGAGACCTATCAGCAAGGCAAGTTCCCGACACTGGTACTGGAAAGCAAGGAGGCACTGGTCGATCAATACAATCTGCAAAGCGAATACTGGCAACATTACGCGCCAGAGGACAACCCGCAAGTACTGGAATATCTGAAACTTGCCATGACCGACCTGTCACGTCACTACCATGCACTGGCACAGAAGGACAACAACCCGCAGGACTACCAGCAGGCCACGCACTGGTACCGGCGTTACCTGGGTTCATTCAGTGAAGATGCAGACGCCCCGCAGATGAATTTCATGCTCGCGGAACTGTTATTCGAATCCGGCGATTACCAGCAGGCAGCTCGTGAATACGAAATCACCGCCTACGACTATACCCCTCACGAGAATGCGGCGGCTGCCGGTTATGCGGCAGTGCTCGCCTATGACAAGCAAGAACAGCGCCTGACAGGCAGCGCGCAACAGGCGTGGCACCAGCAGTCGATCGAACACGGCATCCGCTTTGCCAGCACCTTCCCGCAGCATCCACAGGCCATGGCTGTCCTCACCCGCAGCAGTGAACAGCTGCTGGCCAGCGGGGAGCACGAACGGGCTATCCAGGTCGCGCAGACCGTCATAGGAAGCGAACAGGCCAGTGCAACCCAGCAACGGGTTGCCTGGACGGTACAGGCTCACGCGTACTTTGAGCAGCAGGACTACCTGCAGGCCGAAGCTGCCTATCAGCAAGTTCGCCAGCGTATGTCACAGGACGATAAGGAATATGGCAATATAAATGAGCGACTTGCCGCATCTATCTATAAACAGGGAGAATCCGCGCAGGCGGCGGGCGAGACTGCCGTCGCCGTCGCCCATTACCAGCGGGTGCGTGAAGCCACGCCCACGGCCTCTATCGTGGCCACCGCCGAATACGATGCAGCCGCCGGACTATTGACACTGCAGCAATGGTCACAGGCTGCCGCCATGCTCGATCGCTTCCGCAACAGCTACCCGGATGATCCACGCCAGGACGAGGTAACCCGGCGCCTCGCCACGGCCTACCTCGCCGAGGAACAACCGCTGCAGGCCGCCAGGGAATTCGAGCGCATCGGCAACAGTCACGAGGACCCGACGCTGCGACGTGAGGCGCTCTGGCAAGCGGCGGAACTGTATGCCACGGCCGGACAGCCCGGCGAATCCGTCATGATGTACCAGCAATATATCCAGCAATTCCCGCAGCCTGTTGAACAAGCAATCGAGGCGCGCCAACGGGTGGCCAATCATTACGGGGCCAGCAACAAACTTGCGCAACAGCAACACTGGCTGGCGGACATCATAACAGCGGACCGACAGGCGGGGACGCAACGGAGCGACCGTACCCGTTATCTTGCCGCGCATGCCCAGTTAACGCTTGCTGATCATGCCCATGATAACTATCGTCACGTGCGCCTGGTCTTGCCCCTGAAGAACAGTCTCGCTACCAAGAAACGCCAGATGAAATCTGCCATGCAGCAATACGAACAGGCTGCCAGTTACCAGGTCGCGGAAGTTACCACAGCCGCCACCTTTCAAACGGCACAGATCTACACCGAGCTGGGCAACGCATTGCTACAATCACAACGACCAGCAAGTCTCAGCGGCGAGGCCCTGGAGCAATACAATATTTTACTGGAAGAACAGGCCTATCCATTTGAAGAACAGGCAATCACCCTGCATGAAACCAACGTGCAACGCATCGAGTCCGGCCTCTACAACGTCTGGATAGAAAAGAGCCTGCAACAACTGACGCTACTGGTACCGGCTCAATACGCAAAACTGGAAAGAGGGGCATCCTATGTCACCGCACTTCATTAATAACGACTGTTCACATATTCCACGCCCTCTCCATCATGCCCGATACCTGAGTGCCCGGGGAGCAGTTCACGTCTGCAGGGGTGCAGGAGGCAAGGCACCAGGCGCAGGCGATTCAGCGACACATGGAGCAATTACCGAGAGGGAGGAGAGAAAACAATGAAGCATGCACTAGCATTATTATTACTCGCAATTATCCTCCTGCTTCTGAATGGCTGCACGACCACACATTCGCAGGTAGCGACCACGGTGACACCTGCGATGGATATACAGTCCGCGTATCAAAGCGCACTCGAATCCATGCAGGCCGGGCAATGGAGCGAGGCCCGCGAACAACTCATTCAGATCACTTCCCAACAGCCCACACTCTCTGGGCCCTGGATCAACCTGGGCATTTCGCAAGTCAAACTCGGTGATCATGCCAGTGCAGAGACAGCCTTCAAGAAAGCCATCGATACCAACAACCGGAACATCGAGGCCTACAACCAGCTCGGCATGCTCTACCGGCGTCACGGCCGTCTCGATGAAGCGCAATTCATCTACGAAGAGGCGCTACGCCGAGATCCGGACAACGCCAATATCCACTGGAACCTTGGAATCCTCTATGACCGATACCTGCCGAACCAACGCCAGGCCTTGCAGCATTACCGGCGCTACCAGCAACTTACTGCTTCCGACGATCCCCACTTGCTGGCATGGATTGTCGAACTGCAGGAGCACACCCCTGGTGACAATGTGACCGCGAAGGTGAAGCCATGATGCGCTCATCATTTTACTGGCTGCTGGCTGCCATACTACTGTGCTCAAACTTGCAGGTATTTGCCGGGGATACCCTGACACTCGATGGAACCACCATTGTAGGTAATCGTGAACTTCCGAAGGCGTTGCATATTGTGCCATGGAAATCTGCAGAAGCCGGTGATCTGGCCGGCCGTCCCATGAACAGTCTGGTCGACGAGATCCTCGCACCTGTAGACCGTGACGTGTTCCTCAGAGAACTCGAGTACTACGAAGCAGTTCACGGTATTGAATGAACACATCAGTAATCCTGATCAAACGTCACACATTGTGTGAATAGCGAAGTCGCTCATGGCCTATTCAGCAAACAACGTACTTAACAGGAGTACCCTATGAACGCCTACACCACCATTGTCGGATTCTTCCAGTCCGGCGGCTTATTCATGTACCCGATAGTGCTGATCCTGGCACTGGGTCTTGCCATTGCCATCGAGCGTTACATCTATCTCAGCATGGCCAAGACCAGCAACCATCGTATCTGGAAAAAGCTGCAGCCCCTGTTGCAAAAAGGTGATTACCTGCAAGTCGCCATGATTACGGATAAGTCGCGGTCCGCCATCAGCCATATTTTCAGTTACGGGCTCAACCGCGCACGCACCTCGCGCCGCCGCGATGATGTCGAAATCGCCATGGAGGAGGGCCTGATGGAAACCGTGCCCAACCTTGAGAAACGTACCCCCTATCTGGCCACCTTCGCCAACATCGCGACCCTGTTGGGGCTGCTCGGTACCATTATCGGCCTGATCCAGGCCTTTACCGCGGTCGCCGCCGCCAACCCGGCCGAAAAGGCCGACATGCTGTCGGCGAGTATTTCGGTAGCCATGAACACTACGGCATTCGGTCTGATGGTCGCTATTCCACTGCTGCTGATATACGCCGTACTCCAGACCAAGACCACGCAGCTGGTCGACAGCCTTGAAATGGCCTCCGTGAAGTTCCTGAACCTGTTGACTGAACGGCCTCTCAGCGAGGTCAAGAACGGATGAGACGTCGCTTGCACCGCCGCGCCGGGCAGCATGAACCGACCGACATCAATATCACCGCCTTCATGAACCTGATGGTGATCCTGGTGCCGTTCCTGCTCATCACGGCGGTGTTCTCGCGCATCACTATACTGGAACTGAATCTACCGGCTGCGGGCACCAGCCAGCCTGACAGTGAGCAAGCCTTCCAGCTTGAGATCATCGTGCGAGCTGACAGTATCGAAGTCGGCGATCGCAATGGTGGCCTGATCAAACGCATTCCGGCAAAAGAGGCAGGTCAGGACTATCGGCAATTGTCGGAACTGTTGCAGCAGGTGAAGGCACGCTTTCCCGAGAAGCTCGACGCCATGCTGTTGCTGGAAGCTGACATTTCCTATGATACCGTGGTACAGGTCATGGATAGCATTCGCGTGGCACCGGTAGTGCAGGCCGGTGCACTACAGCTTGCCGAACTGTTCCCGGACATTGCTATTGGCGATGCTCCTGCCAACAACAGCAAAGTCGCCAGCAACAAGGGCCCGTAACAATGATCCATACGCGCCGCGCAGATCGCATGAAACGCCACCATAAACGGGCCGGGCGCAACACCGGTATCAATCTGGTGTCGTTAATGGACATCTTCACCATCCTGGTGTTCTTTTTACTGGTGAATTCATCCGACGGCGAAGTGTTGCCGACTCAGAAGTCGGTGAAACTGCCCGAGTCGGTTGCCGAGAAATCACCGCGCATCACACTGGTGGTGATGATTAACGACACCGACATCATGATTCATGGCAAGGTCATCACCAGTACAGAGGCGGTGCTGAATGCAAACAGTGGGGCTACAGAACTTCTTAAAACAGCATTGCAGACTGAACTTGGAAACACCGCGCGACAGGGTGAAAATAACAAGCCCGTCAGGTACGAAGCCACCATCATGGGTAATCGCGACATCCCCTACAAGGTTTTGAAACAGGTGATGGCAAGCTGCACCGAAGCGGGTTTTTCACGCATTTCACTGGCGGTATTGCAAAAACCGCTGCAGGAGAGTTAAGCCATGACGAGCTACAGTCACGTGCTCACCATGCCATGGTCATATAGCGAGGAAAGTGATGAGCGCTTTCTGCGTATACTCCGTATCAACCTGCTGCTGTGTCTCTTGTTCGGTATTGCCATGCCGTTTCTGCCGATATCCGAGAGGGACAAGCCCGTCATTGAAGAGCCACCGCGCCTTGCAACCCTGATACTTGAAGTGAAACCGGTCCCGCCGCCGCCAAAACAAAAACCGGTCCCGAGGCCACTGCCGAAAAAGGTCACCCAGCCGAAGCCAAAACCTGTGCCGAAGAAGGCTGTAGCGCCTGAAAAGCCGGTACCGAAGGTGGCCAAGGCAACTGCGGTGAAACCCGTGCAGGCAAGACCGGTGCCGGTAAAGCCCAGGGAAACCGCACGTCAACAGGCCGAAAAATCCGGCCTGCTGGCACTGACAGGCAGCCTGGCAGACATGCGTCAGGATAGCGCCACCAGTAATCTGCGGAAAACAAAACAACTCTCACAGGGCGGCGATCAGGCCCGTGCCACCGAGCGCGTAATTCTGACCAGTGGCACCACCCGCTCCAGTGGTGGCATTCAGACCGCCAACCTGAGCAGAAATACGGGTGGCGGGAAACTGGCGTCCCGTTCCACCACGCGGGTAAGCAGTCCGTCAGGTACTGGCGCCAGCGGCGGCTCTGCAGGCAACAGCGAACGCGGAACACGTACGGCCGGGCGCAGTATTGAAGAAATCCAGATGGTTTTCGATCGCAACAAGGGTGCGATCTACAGCGTCTACAATCGAGCCCTTAGAAAGGACCCAACACTGCAGGGCAAAGTTGTCCTGCAGCTCACTATCGCCCCGTCAGGCAAGGTAATCCGCTGTGAACTGGTCTCCAGCGAGCTACACGACGCTGCCCTTGGCGAGAAGATCACTCAACGAGTCAAGCTGTTCAATTTCGAGTCAAAAGACGTCAGCGAAATCACCATCACCTATCCTATTGACTTTCTGCCCGCCTGAACCGTCATACGGGCCGTGTCTGCCGCAGCCATGCAGACCAAAGCCTGGCGACTGATGAGTAAAAACGTCATGTAATCACCTACATCACTGGCTCCATAAATTATCGGCACTTGACCATCCCGCTGGTGACGGTGAACCACAACCAGCCAGCCGCGACTGGTAGTGAGAGGATCGTAACCGGTACACCGGTGCGCGCATGTTCCCGGAACCAGATCGTCAACCCGTGACGCACAGCGGCGGCAACAATAATCTTTGCAATATTACCGATTATGTGGTTCGCTCAAAATGGCACGGTTTATCTCTGTGCAAAACCATCCGGACAAAATGCAATCTTGTCGAGTACGGCATTAAAAAGTCTTCGTAACGCATGAAGAAATTCATACGTTTTGGGCAACGTGGCATACTGATGACGCTGATCTAAGGCAGCAATATACAGGCTTTCAACACACAATCCATTGAATTTAAAACCATCCATGAACGATGAACGAAACAGTCTCATTGATCAACTTCGGCGAAATGCGGTTGCATTAATCAGCCTCGTTATCGCGGTCAGCAGCCTGAGCTACAACACCTGGCGTAATGAAAAAACAGAAGATAATCGTAACCAGCGTTTTGCCGCGTTTGAAATCCTTCTAAAGCTTGGCGAGTTACAGCAGGTTGTCTTCCATCATCACTATGACCGGGACAAGCATGACAAAGGAAACCCGCGTACCGGCTGGGCTTATATCTTGACAGTACGTGATTTATCCCGGGTGCTGCACCCGCCATTACCCCGCACAGCGGATAAATTGCTTACTGTATGGAGTAGCAACTGGGAGGGGTTAGATGAAAACAAAACCCATGTAAACGTGATTATGGAAAGCATAGACGAGATGCGCAGAGAAACGCTTCAATTACTCGAATCGCTTGAATAGAATTCAGCCGCGGACATTCCTTTACACTACGCACCGCAGCATCAACCCAGCTGTCTACACGGCACAATGTTCAGACTCACTACCAGCGTATCAGTGGGTTGCCGTTCTTGGTACGCGGCTCATCCCGCGGGCGAAATTCTCGATAACTCTGGGCGAACAGCATTGCCCGGCAATGTAAACCAGCTTTATTGATGGCATACTATGCATACCGTTTTCAAGGGGTTAGCTTACATGGCATGGATCTATCTTATACTTGCCGGCCTGTTCGAAATTGGCTGGCCTGTTGGTTTAAAGATGGCACAAGTGCCTGAATCAAGGATATCCGGTATCGTTATCGCCATCGCCTGTATGGGCATTAGCGGCCTGCTGCTGTGGCTCGCTCAAAAACAGATACCGCTCGGCACTTCGTACGCGGTATGGACGGGGATTGGTGCTGCCGGCACCTTTCTGGTGGGTATCATGTTCTATGGCGATGTCGCCAGCGTGGGCAGATACCTCGGGATCATACTGATTATTGGTGGCGTGGTGACACTGAAACTGGCCCACTGAAATCACCGGCCATTCATGAATGTATATATTCCCAAGATGATCAAATGGACTAAATACCTCAATGACACTGTGTTACATAAGCATGGCACCCGACTAATCGGTGGGTTTTCCGAACCTTTCTACAAGGCAGCGGAGGCTGACTCACTCGCCGAGGTACAGTTTACCCGCAACTATGAACGTAGTGCCCTGCACGAACTGGGACACTGGTGCATCGCAGGCAAGCAGCGGCGACTCATCGACGACTACGGCTACTGGTACGTGCCGGACGGCCGTTCTGACGAACAGCAACGACTTTTCTATACCGTAGAAGCCAAACCGCAGGCAGTGGAAAAATATTTTTGCAATGCACTGGAACTACCTTTTGAAGTCAGTGCTGACAACCTGGGCAATTATTCCCGGGCCGACATAGGTGCATTCAACGACTGTGTGAATGTACAATATACAGCTTATCTGCAGGGTGGGTTCCCGTCACGGGCAACTGAGATATACGACTGCCTGCGGCAGTGGCATGCTGCCCAGACAGGGCAGGGCGGGATCTGACAGTCTATGGAAGAGAAGCTGATCCGCGATGCACTGGTGCTCTGGGCAACTATCGACCCTATCGGCACCCTCGCCATCTTTGCCTCCGTGGCAACCTCGCTGACACCCGCGCTACGGCGCAAGACCGCACTCAAGGCCACCCTCTACTCGGCAGCCATTCTGCTCGGCGCCATCGTGGTGGGCCAGATCCTGCTGTCTGCACGGGGCATTGAACTGCTGTCACTGCAGGTTGCCGGCGGTGCCATTCTTTTCCTGTTCGCCTTGCAGATGATATCTGGCAGCGGCATGCAGGAGCAGGGGGGCGATACCGATTCCGGCCATGATCTCGCTGTCTTTCCCCTTGCCGTGCCATCGATAGCGAGTCCTGGCGCCATCAGGGCCGTCATTTTGCTGACGGACAACAACCTGTATAGCATCCCTGATGCAGGCCGCCACTGCAGGCGTGTTGCTTGGCGTACTCACCATCACCTATCTGCTGATGCTGACTTCAAGGCAGATACTGCGGGTCATCGTTACCAACGGTGCGGCCATGCTGGTTCGCGTCATGGGACTGATCCCGGCCGCATTATCGGTACAACTGGTATTCGAAGCACTTGAAATCGGCAACTGGATCAATACCACACAATAGTGACAACACAATGAAACTTACCAAAGCCAGCCTGCTTGGCGCCGTAGACGAGGGAATACTGAACAAGCAGCAGGCCGATGCCCTGTATACCTACCTGAGTGCACAGCCCGACTCGGGACCGGCCTTTAGCTTCACCAATATTCTTTATTATTTTGGTGGCCTCATTGCTATTGGCGCCATGACCCTGTTCATGACTCTCGGCTGGGAGCAGTTCGGCGGCTGGGGCATGATGTTTATCGCCATCCTCTATGCCGGCACGGGCCTGCTGCTGACGGGCCGGTTCCAGCGAGGAGGGCATCCGGTTCCCGCCGGTATCTGTGCAACCTTTGTGATTGCCATGGTCCCGCTGGGCATCTACGGCTTGCAGCAGGGCATGGGTTGGTGGCCGGATGATACTGCTTACCGGGACTACCACCATTACATCAAGTGGCACTGGATCTACCTTGAGCTGGGCACACTGGTCATTGGTATTATCATGGCCTGGCGCTATCGCTATCCGTTCATGATCATGCCGGTTGCCGTGACGCTCTGGTACATGTCAATGGATGTTGCCGCCATGCTGACCGAGGGAGAAGCCGATTATATATTCCGCGCCTTCGTGTCCATGTGGTTCGGCATGCTGATGATACTGCTTGCCCTGTGGGTTGATATCCGCGCGCGCAAGTCCGGACTGGATTACGCCTTCTGGCTTTACCTGTTCGGGGTCATGGCCTTCTGGTGCGGCCTGTCCCTGCAGCACTCCGATAGCGAGCTGTCAAAGTTTATTTATTTTTGTATCAACCTGGGTCTAATCGTTTCAGGTGCAGTCCTGGTGCGTCGTGTCTTTGTCGTCTTCGGTGCGCTGGGTAGTGCCGTTTATATAGGACACCTGACTTCAGGCATCTTCGAGGACAGCTGGGTGTTTCCCTTCGTACTCACGGCCATGGGTCTGGGCGTTATTTATCTGGGCCTGTTCTGGCAGCGTCATGAAGCCTTGATTACACGAAAGACGAGGGCGTTGCTACCCGCGCCTCTGCGGGAAATGCTCGCGCAGAGAACCCTGTAAGAACAGGAATAATAAGAACAGGCATCAATGGAAGAGGGCGTCATCAAGTTCACACTGAGGTTCTCAGAGGCCGGTCCCGTGGATATGACACTTATTGCAGACCTCGACCGGTGGCGAAATATTCTCTGGCAACGAGACCTCATCGGACAAACGCCGACACGCTATGAGGGCCAGGGCTTTGGCAATGTGAGTCAGCGCATCGGGAACGAGGATATCGCACGCGGCAAACGCTGTTTTATCATCAGCGGCACTCAGACGGGCCACTTGCCGGAACTGGACAATACACATTACACATTGGTCAAGTCCTACGATGCCTCCAGTAATGCTGTCAGCGCGGCAGGGCCCGTTAAACCCTCATCCGAGTCACTCACGCACGGCATGATTTACGATCTCGACAATGCGATACGTATTGTCCTGCATGCCCATTCACCGGACATCTGGCTGGCAGCCGACAGCCTCGGCATACCCGTCACGGATAGCGCCGTTCCTTACGGAACACCGCAGATGGCCGTAGAGGTACAACGCCTGTTTAACGAGACCGATGTCCGCGAGCGGAAAATATTTGTCATGGGCGGGCACGCGGATGGTGTTGTCGCCTTCGGATCAACCGCAGAGGAGGCCGGTAACATTCTGTTACACACACTGGATGCCAGCCGGAAACACTGAGTACACGCCATCGTCATCCCGGCGCAGGCAGGATCCACGCAACGGCATGACGTACAGGTCAGAAATACCCGAGCATAATCAAGCAATGGAGACTCAACATGTCAAACCCCGTGATCAGCTGTGCAAAAAACGGCCCCATGATTGTCAAAGGACTGGAGAACTTCATTGACAGTGACGGCAAACGACTGGAGACGAAACCGGCGATGGGTTTATGCCGTTGCGGTGCCTCGAAGAACAAACCCTGGTGCGATGGTACACACAAGGACAGCGGGTTTAGTGATGAACTCTCACCAGACAGGACTGAAGACAAGGCAACTCGTTATGAAGGCAGGGAAGTCACCATTGTGAACAATCCGTTGCTGTGCTCGGTAGCGGAGAATTGTCACAGACAACTGGAGAGTGTCTTTAACATGGACAACGATCCCTGGATAAACCCTGATGGCGACACGCTGGAACACATCAAGGCAGTCATCAAAAGATGTCCATCCGGCGCATTGTCATATTCAACAAACAGGCAACCGCAGCCAGTCAGTAATTGCGAGGCAACCATTACGATTGAGAAAAACGGACCCTTGCGAATAACCGGTGGTATCGAACTGAAGGATGCGAACTGGGGGCAAGGTGCTTCACAGGAACATTACACGCTGTGTCGTTGCGGTGCTTCCAAGAACAAACCGTTTTGTGATGGCTCGCATCTGACCATTAACTTTGACGACAGCCAGCAGATCAAATGACAAAAGACCGGTTCATTACGTGCAACTAACAGAAATCGTTTAATCTCCAAAATGCCTATAGACAGGGGCTCGCAGGGCGAAAAACAGAAATATCGATAAATATGCTATTTAACATAATATACATTATACGCACTATTATACACCCCCGATTTTACAGCCGGGGGGCCACAATCGGGGTTGCCGGCAGCGGCACAGGCCGTCCTGGACGATTCGGCAGTATCGGCTGTTCAGGCCGTATTGGCGGTCTGTTGCCCGGTGGATACAGCGGACGATTCGGGTAGCTGTAGCCATCGTTATAGCCCGTGACTGGTTGCACCTCAGGTTCTTTGGCTTGTTGCTGCGACTGCAGTTGTGCATCCTTGCGTTGCTGCGCACGTTCCGCATTCGCGGCGCCAAGGTCGCTGGCCTGCGACTCAATGCGCTGAGCACGTTCGATGCTTTCCTGTTGTTGGGCAGCTGATGGTCCCGGCTGTAGCTGGACTTCCTGCACCTCAACTGCACTGGGCGGCGGACTGTCGGAGAATGTGACCTCACCCTGTTCATTGACTGACTTATACAGGGGTTGCGCGACACCACTTGTGGCAAACAGGGAGACTGCGAAACAGCACCATTTGATCTGATTTTGCATTGTTTAATCCTCGTGCTTGCAGGGTTTAGAACCAGTGTAGAATACTATCTAACTTCCCTTAATTAATTAATGTCAATGTTTTCACATTATTACAAGATGAATATGTATAAATTTATTGTTACCTTGCTCGCCATCATCACCAGTGGCCAATCCCGGGCTGATATTTTCACACTGCCGCCTCCGGATGTTGACGTCGTCGGCCAGGTTGAGACCATCACTGCCAGCCGCGATGAAACGTTGCTGGATATCGCCCGCCGCTATGACCTTGGACAAAACGAGATCCTGCTGGCTAATCCGGCTGTTGATCGCTGGTTGCCCGAGGAAAATACAGTCGTGGTCTTGCCCAAACGCTTCATTCTGCCGAATGTGGAACGTACCGGCCTGGTACTCAACTTGCCTGAAATGAGGATGTATTACTTCCCGAAACCCACTCCGGGTGAAGCACCTGTCGTCATCACCCACCCGGTCAGTGTCGGCAGAATGGACTGGGAAACACCGCTTGGAAAGACAAAGGTTGTTACCAAGACAAGAGATCCGGACTGGCGTCCTCCGCAGTCACTGAAAGATGAAGCGATTGCCGAGGGCAATGATCCCTTGCCTGACATAGTCAAGGCCGGCCCTGACAACCCGCTGGGTCGCTACGCGATGCGTCTTGGTATACCCGGCTATCTGATTCACAGCACCAATAAGCCTTACGGTGTGGGTATGCGAGTGACACACGGCTGCTTACGCATGTACCCCGAGGACATCGAAACACTGTTTGAAAATATTCCGGTTGGCACGCCGGTACACATTATCAACCAACCGATTAAACTGGGCTGGCTTGCAGGGTCGTTGTTCGTGGAACTGCACCCGCCGCTGGAGGAAGATTCCGACAATTACGCGAACTACATGCAAAGCGTACTTGATGCCATTGCCGAATTTACCGCCCCGGATGAAATCAATCTCAGCGGCAGAACACTGTGGCAGGCCATAGAACATCAAGATGGGATACCGGTTGCGGTAACACGCTAGCGCCAGCAAAAAAAAAGCCCCCGAAGGGGCTTTATTAACTCTTGAAGATAACTCTTTATTTATACATGGCTTTTTTAAACATGCGATCAATCTTAGCCTCGGTATCTTCAGAGGTCGCCTTGGCTTCATTGGCCGTCGCTGTTGCACTGGCCGCCATTGTCCTGGCCTCAGCGGCCTCCGCACGCGCCGCACTCGCTTCTGCCTTTGCTGCACTGGCATCCGCACTCGCCGCATCCACTTTCGCACTCAGCGCATCCAGATCACCGGTACTTGCACAACCCGCCAGGCCAACAATACCCGTGATTAATGTAGCCTGCGCGATCCTTATCAGGACATTTCCATTGTTACTCATCATTCATTTCTCCTTCACAATCTGAATAAAACAAGTGACCTATACTACCGGCTGGTGATTGCCATCAAGCACACACCACCCTTGCGGCGCATATGCTACCAGCATCTGCGAACGGCTGCTCAGCGAATTTCCACCGGGGTGCCAATTCGGGCCCATTGCAACAACTGGTCCATCTGTGCATTAGTTAAAGCCACGCACCCGTTTGTCCAGTTATACTGTTGATGTACCGTCACATCGCCCTCCCCTAACCCGTGAATTCCGATATAACCGCCAAGTGGCGTCTGTTGCGGGGGTGTCTTGCCTGTCGTGAGGGCGATACGGATATCCTGCCACTGCGCCTCGCTGATCCGTCCATCCTGCAGGGCACGGTCTGCTGCCGGCTGGTCCGGGTAGGTCAGTCCGAGAAAAATATAATAACGTGAATCACGGTTAACCCAGCCGATTGTGTAGTTTCCCAGTGGGGTTTTGTTATCGCCCTGGCTTTTAAAATAGGTCTTGCCGTAGCGACCAATCGCAACATCCTGGAATGTCTTGACGACACGAGTGCCGCGGATCACGGTGAGCGTTTCTGCGTCGGTATCAACAATAATGCGCGTACTTCCTGCCTGTGCTTGCTCCGCAGAGACAATCAGGGCCAGCAGCATTAAAACGTTTCGCAATATTCGCCGGGTAATTAACATACAATCAGGCCGTCACCATTAACATCAACCGGTCGCTATCATACCCTCCAAACATTCAGTACTGTCAATCCATGCTCGCAGGTCATTTACATGTATGAATCCGAATTCCCGCTGGATGACTCGATCATCTACCTCAACCATGCAGCAGTCTCCCCGTGGCCACAGCGCACCGCTGATGCGATCAAACGCTTCGCAGACGAAAATGCTGCCATCGGCAGCAGAAACTACCCGACCTGGGTTGCCACGGAAGATGCACTAAGGCAGCAATTGCAACAGTTAATCAATGCAGCTTCCAGCGATGAAATTGCACTATTGAAAAACACTTCTGAAGCACTATCCGTGGTCGCTTACGGACTGCCCTGGAGACCTGGCGACAATGTGGTTATCAGCAGCCAGGAATTCCCCTCCAACCGGGTGGTCTGGGAATCACTCCAGAAGTACGGCGTGACGACCCGTGTGGCCGATATCAGCGCCGGCGATTTACCCGAGACAGCGATTATCGAAGCCCTTGATAATGATACCCGCCTGCTTTCAGTCAGCGCCGTGCAATACGGTAGTGGTCTGAAGCTGGACCTGGCCGTTCTCGGTACAGCTTGCCGGGAAAGAGACATTCTGTTTTGCGTTGACGCGATACAAGGCCTGGGCGCAGTCCGCCTTGACGTACAGGCCGGCAAGGCTGATTTTGTCATGGCGGATGCCCACAAGTGGATGCTGGGGCCTGAAGGCATTGCCCTGTTTTACTGTCGACAGACAGTCATGGAACAACTGGACCTGAAGCAATACGGCTGGCACATGCTTGCAGACCCGCATAACTTTGACAACAAGCAATGGGAAATTGCCGACAGTGCGCGTCGATTTGAATGCGGCAGTCCGAATATGACCGGCATACATGCCCTGCACGCCAGCATGTCCTTGATTCTTGAGACCGGCATGCAGACTATTGAACAACAGGTCCTCGAAAATACGCGCTTCATGATTGATTATTTATCTCAACAACCGGATCGCTATCAGCTCATCACCCCGACCGACGAACACCGTCATGCAGGCATCGTCACCTTCCGGCCACTGAACGAGACGCCCGAATCGCTGTTCTCGATACTCGCAAGGGAGAATATCTTCTGCGCCCTCAGGGGCGGTGGCATTCGTTTCTCGCCGCACTTTTACACGCCACGCAAGCGACTGTTCCAGGCCCTGAGAATACTTGATGGCTAGGTACCTGACAGGTACCGGCCACTTCATTTTCTGCCTGCCAGTGCCGCTAACCTGCATGGGCCACTGGAACAAGCTTGAAACTCGGCGCGGGAATACATGTCCAACTAGCTTTGACATGAAACAACGAATCGAGGTCCAGGCAACTCGAATATACGACTACAGCAGGTCAACAACGATTCAGTAACACAGGCGCCTGACGCGCGCCGGAGATGACTGGTATGCACTGGATGATCGAACTCCCTGTTATTCTGGCACTACTGGGATTCATGATGGCCCGTCAGGCATCACGCATTCTATGGACAGCGGTGCTGGCTGTTATTACCAGCTACTGGGTCCTGACTTACACGCCACCCGCCTGGGCACTGCTCATCGCCCTGGGCATTATTCTACCGCTTGTTGCATTGATCACAGTGACCCCGCTGCGACGCACACTCATCATCAAACCGCTGCTCGGCTTCTACAGAAAGATCATGCCCGTCATGTCCGACACGGAACGTGAAGCCCTGCACGCCGGTACTGTCTGGTGGGAAGCGCAACTTTTCAGTGGACGGCCGGACTGGCAGCATATGCTCGGCTTTGCCGCACCTTCGCTGAGCGTCGAGGAACAGGCCTTTATTGACGGGCCAGTGAATGAGTTGTGCAACATGGTGAACGACTGGGAAGTGACCGAGGAGCTGCGCGACCTGACACCCGGCACCTGGGACTTTCTCAAGCAGCAGGGTTTTTTTGGCATGATCATTCCGAAACAATATGGTGGCCTGGATTTCTCCGCCAACGCCCACTCTTCCATCGTCATGAAGGTCGCCAGCCGCAGTATCTCGGCAGGTGTCACGGTCATGGTGCCGAACTCTCTGGGACCGGCCAAGTTACTGTTGTCCTACGGTACCGAGGCGCAAAAGAACTATTATTTGCCGCGTCTCGCCAGTGGTGAGGAAATACCCTGTTTTGCCCTGACCGGGCCCGAATCCGGTAGTGATGCCGCCTCCATGCCTGATATCGGCATCGTTTGTCGTCAGTCTTTTGAGGGCCAGGATAACGTTCTGGGCATACGGCTGAACTGGGAAAAGCGCTACATCACACTTGGTCCGGTCGCGACATTACTGGGACTTGCTTTTCACCTGCACGACCCTGACCGGTTGCTGGGTGGCAAGGAAGATATCGGCATCACACTGGCACTGATCCCCACGAGCACGCCAGGGATCGAAATAGGAAGCCGCCATTTTCCCATGAGCCAGTCATTCATGAATGGCCCCAACCGCGGTACAGATGTATTCATACCCATGGACTGGGTAATCGGTGGCCAGGATTATGTGGGTCAGGGCTGGCGCATGTTGATGAACAGCCTGTCCGATGGACGTGCCATCTCCCTGCCCGCCCTGAGTGCTGCCTCCGGGCAACTGGCTAGCCGCAGCGTCGGTGCCTATGCAGCGGTAAGAAAACAATTCAAGCTACCCATCGGCAAGTTTGAGGGCATCAGCGAGGTTCTTGCGCGGATTGCGGGAACAACGTACATCATGAATGCTGCCCGTGGCTTTACCACTGCCGCCTTCGACAGCGGCGAGGAACCCTCCGTCGCGTCTGCCATTATCAAGTATCATCTAACCGAACGCATGCGGGTAATCGTCAATGACGCCATGGACATCCTTGCCGGTCGTGGCATCAGCATGGGGCCGAATAATTTTCTTGGTCGCGCCTACCAGGCCCTGCCAATCGCGATTACCGTGGAAGGCGCGAATATACTTACCCGCAACCTGATTATCTTTGGACAGGGCGCCATCCGCTGCCACCCCTTTTTGTTAAGGGAAATGGAGGCGGCCGGCCAGTCCGACGTTGCCGGCTTTGATGATGCATTACTCGGACATGGCAGCCACATCATGAGCAACTTCAGCCGCAGCCTGTTTCACAGCCTGACCGGTGGCCGTTTGCTGACAACGCCAGAGACTGGCGTGAGCGGGCATTATTATCGCCAGTTTGGTCGCATGAGCCTTGCCTTCGCAGTGACAGCGGAGATGACCCTGCTGTCACTGGGTGGTGGCCTGAAACGCAAGGAGTCCCTGTCTGGAAGACTGGGTGATGTGCTTAGCCTCCTCTACCTTGGAAGTGCTGTACTGAAACATCATCATGATAATGGCGCCCCTGACGATGAACTGCCCTTGCTTGAATGGGCGTGTCAGGACCTGCTGCAGAACATCCAGACACGACTGCATGAAGTATTGAACAACCTCCCCAATCGATTTATTGCGGGGATCACACACCTGCTCACCTTTCCAGCGGGCAAACCCTACCAACGCCCCGCTGATGAACTGGGACAGCAGGTTGCCGATCTCATTCTTGAACCGGGCGCGCTTCGTGACCGCCTGACAGAAGCTGTGTATATTCCAGTGAATAAATCGGAAGCGGTTGCACAACTCGACGATGCACTCGAGAAAAACTTTGTAGCAGAGCCGGCAATCCGCAAGCTGCGCAGTGCCATGAAGGCAGGGACCCTGCCCAAGGGCGACCCCGAGCAACATATTGATGACGGCGTCGATGCCCGTATCATCAGTGTACAGGAAGCAGCTGAAATCCGTGCGGCCATAGAAGCGCGCAAGGTAGTCATACAGGTAGATGAATTTCTCCCTGAATACTTAACCAAGGAGCACAGAGAATGGGGGAACAACAATCTGGGTGGGGTGGCCGGCCAGTCTTTGTAGTCGATGGTAGCCGCACCCCTTACATCAAGGCCCGCGGCAAGCCCGGACAATTTTCAGCATCCGACCTGGCCGTAGCGGCCGGCAGATCACTGCTCGCACGTCAACCCTTTGCGCCCGACGACCTCGATGAAGTCATTCTTGGCTGCGTCATGCCCAGTGAAAACGAGGCCAACATTGCTCGCGTCGCCGCACTCAGACTTGGCTGCGGGGAGCGTGTACCAGCCTGGACAGTACAGCGCAATTGTGCCTCGGGCATGCAGTCCATCGACTCGGCAGCTCAGAATATTGCCAGCGGGCGTTCCAGCCTGGTACTGGCCGGCGGTGTTGAATCCATGAGTCGTGCGCCAATCCTGTACAACGACACCATGGTGCACTGGCTCGCCGCGATGGCGGCTGCACGCACGCTGCCTGCAAAACTCAAGGTGCTCGGCCGCCTGCGACCCGGTCATTTCAAGCCAGTGATCGCCCTGATCCAGGGTCTGACCGATCCTGTCGTCGGACTGACGATGGGACAGACAGCAGAAATCCTCGCGCACCGCTTTGGCATTACCCGTGAAATGATGGACAGCTTTGCAGTACGCAGTCACCTGCGACTGGCAAACGCCCGCAACAAGGGGTATCTCGACGAGATTGAAGTCCTGTATGACACTCAGGGCAATATCCATGACCACGATGACGGTGTGCGCCCGGATTCATCCATCGAAAAACTGGCCAAGTTACGGCCGGTGTTTGACCGGCCGCTGGGCAATGTAACCGCTGGCAACAGCGCACAGATTACCGACGGTGCAGCCTGGCTTGTCCTGGCATCGGAGGACATGGTTTCCCGCTATGACCTGCCGGTACTGGGACAACTGATTGACAGCCAGTGGGCCGGCCTTGACCCTGCACAAATGGGACTGGGGCCCTGCTATGCCATGGCGCCCATCATGCAACGCCACGGACTCGACACCCCGGATATCGACTATATTGAAATCAATGAGGCCTTCGCAGCCCAGGTGCTGGCCTGCCTGGCAGCCTGGAAGGATCCGGAATTTTGCCGTGATGAACTCGACAGGGCGTTACCGTTTACGGCAATCGATGAAGAACGGCTGAATGTCGATGGCGGCGCGGTTGCAACCGGTCACCCGGTGGGCTCCAGTGGCGCACGCATCGTGTTGCATCTACTGAAGGTACTGCAACGTAACAATGCTAAACGCGGCATGGCCAGCCTCTGTATTGGCGGCGGCCAGGGTGGCGCCCTATTGATTGAAAGGACAACAGGGTAAGCGGCATGGAAAACACAGCGAAAAATGTACACTTTCGTGTCGAAACAGACAATGACAATATTGTCTGGCTGCATTTTGACAAGGCGGATGCCGGTACCAACGTTCTCAATGTAGAAGTCTTTGAGCAACTCGAAGATCAATTAACAACAATTGCCGCACGGCGTCCGCGCGGTCTTGTCATTCTTTCTGACAAGGCAAACGGCTTTATTGCGGGGGCAGATATTTCAGCCTTCACAAAAGTAAAGACCAGCGACCAGGCACTGGCCTTTCTGCGCAGAGGGCAGGATGTGTTCAACCGCCTGGAAGCACTGCCCTTCCCTACCGTTGCACTGATTCATGGCTTCTGCCTGGGTGGCGGCACGGAACTGTCACTGGCATGCCGTTATCGTGTCACACGTGACGACCCGGGAACGCGCATGGGCCTGCCGGAAGTAAAACTCGGCATCCATCCCGGCTGGGGTGGCAGCGCCCGCATGGTACCGCTACTCGGCGGATTGAAAGCCATGGACCTGATACTGAGCGGGCGCTCTATCGACGGACGCACCGGCAAGCGCATGGGACTGGTCGACCTGGTAGTCCCCGAACGGCACCTGCGTGCGGCAGCTCGCAAACTGGTACTGGAATCACCGGCGCCACACCAACCCGGATGGCTTGACCGGCTCTCGAACAATGCGCTGCTGCGCCCCCTGCTTGCACGCGTGTTCAGTCAACAGGTTGCCAAACGTGCCTCAAGACGGCATTACCCGTCGCCCTACGCAATGATCGATATCTGGCGCAAGCATGCCACGGACAAGCAGGGCATGCTCGATGCCGAAGCACTGTCACTGGCACAGCTGATTACCGGTGCAACCGCGCAAAATCTGGTGCGCGTCTTTTTCCTGCAGGAGCAACTCAAATCGCTGGGCAAGGACAAAAGCTATCAGCCCAAATATGTGCATGTCATCGGCGCCGGTACCATGGGCGGTGATATCGCTGCCTGGTGTGCCTTCCGCGGTTTTCATGTCACCCTGCAGGACCAGTCCCCGGATCGCATCGCACCGGCACTGAAACGCGCCCATGGTCTGTTCACCCGCAAACTGAAAAGGCCCGCCAAGATCAACGAGGCCATGGACCGTCTGATACCCGATCACCGGGGTAATGGTGTGGGACGCGCCGACATCGTCATTGAAGCAATATTTGAGGATGCGGAGGTAAAGCGTTCTTTATACGAGGATATTGAACCGAAAATGAAACCGGAGGCCCTGCTGGCCACCAATACCTCAAGCATCCCGCTGGAAGAACTCTGCAGCGCCCTCACCCGCCCGGAACGACTGGTTGGTCTGCACTTTTTCAACCCGGTCGCGATGATGCAGCTGGTGGAAGTCGTCAGCGGTGAGTCCACATCGACGCAGGCTGCTGCACACGCCATGACCTTTACCCGGCAGATTGACCGCCTGCCGTTGCCGGTCACCAGCACCCCGGGCTTCCTCGTGAACCGCATCCTGATGCCCTACCTGATGGAAGCCGTACTGCTTGAAACTGAAGGCGTGCCTGCCGCCGTCATCGACAAGGCAGCCACTGACTTCGGCATGCCCATGGGGCCGGTGCAACTGGCCGACACCGTGGGTCTGGATATCTGTCTGCATGTTGCCCGGATCCTTGCCGGTCATTTCAATGCCACGGTCCCCAAGCGCCTTGAAAAGCTCGTCGCAGGCGGGCACCTGGGGCGCAAGTCCGGCCGTGGATTTTATGAGTATAAAAAAGGCAAGCCCGTCAAGCAGAAAGTCGCAACAGGTAACTGGAATCTGGAAGAAATCACCAACCGCCTGATCTTCAGGCTGCTGAACGAGTCTGTGTGCTGTGTACGTGAACACGTCGTCGAAAGCGACGACCTGCTCGATGCCGGGATGATTTTCGGCACCGGCTTTGCGCCGTTCCGCGGTGGTCCCATGCACCACATCGATGCCGTCGGCGCAGCAGCCATCTACGCACAGCTACAAGGTCTGAAGAGTTTACGCGGCGAGCGTTTTACCCCGGATAACGGCTGGAACACCCTGATGCAATCCTCGGGAGGGAGTACGGCATGAGCAACGTGTCTGTTGACAATATTGCAGCGAGTGATGCCAAAACACTCGCTGGCCTGTTCCGCGAGCGCGTTTCACGCACACCGGATGCGATTGCCTATCGACAATTCAATGCCGCTGATAACCAGTGGCACGATTACAGCTGGGCAGAGATGGCTACCGAGGTCGCACGCTGGCAGGCGGCACTCGCCAATGAACAACTACAGCCGGGCGATCGCGTTGCGATACTACTGCGCAATTGCAAGGAATGGGTCAGCTTCGACCAGGCTGCACTCGGTTGTGGACTGGTTATTGTGCCACTCTATATCGATGACCGGCCCGAGAGCATGGCCTACATCCTGAATGATTCAGGATGCAAGGTGTTATTAATACGGGGCCAGGAACAATGGGAAGGCATTCAGACCGTTCTGCACGAACTGGATTCGCTGGTTCGCATACTGACTCTTGAAACCGTCAACAACACCACTGATGATAATCGCGTCTGTGATGTGGCTGACTGGTTGCCCGAATCCGCAAACGGCTTGCATATCGATGACAGTGACTCAAACGATCTGGCGACCATTGTCTATACCTCCGGTACGACCGGCAGACCGAAAGGCGTTATGCTGAGCCACTGGAATATCCTGTTTGATTCCGACCGCGCCGGCGAAATCTGTCAAATGCTTCCGAGTGACCTGTTACTTTCCTTTTTACCGCTATCGCACACCTTTGAACGAACCGTCGGTTACTACATGCCGATGATGAGCGGTTCAACCGTTGCCTATGCCCGCTCAATACCGCAGCTGGCTGAAGACCTGCAAACCATCCGGCCAACGGTGATGATATCCGTGCCACGCATCTATGAACGTGTCTACAACAAGATCCAGGCGGGTCTTGCCGAAAAGTCACCGCTCGCAACCCGGCTGTTCAAGCTTGCTGTCGACACCGGCTGGAGACGATTTCAACATCGACAAGGGCGCGGTGGCTGGCACCCGGGCTTTCTGCTCTGGCCAGTATTAAACATACTGGTTGCCAGCAAGATCATGGCCAAGCTGGGCGGCCGCATGCGCCTGGCGGCCTCCGGCGGCGCCCCCCTGCCGACGCCCATTGCAAAGGTCTTCATCGGACTGGGGCTGAACCTGATTCAGGGCTACGGCCTGACTGAAACCAGCCCGATACTGACGGGCAATCCACCGGATGACAATGACCCGAGCAGCGTCGGTATACCCCTGAGCGGCATAGAACTGAAGATCGGCGAAAACAGCGAGTTGCTCGCACGCGGCCCGGTCATCATGCTGGGCTACTGGAATGATCAGCAAGCAACCGAGGCGGTCATTGACAGCGAAGGCTGGTTGCATTCCGGCGACAAGGCACGCATCGACAACAACCATGTCTACATTACCGGACGCATCAAGGAAATACTCGTGCTGGCCAACGGCGAAAAGGTACCTCCGGCCGACATGGAGATGGCCATTGCACTCGATCCCCTGTTCGAGCAGGTCATGGTCATAGGCGACGATCGCCCCTTCCTGACTGCCTTGCTGGTACTCAACCCCGAGCAATGGGAACGGGTCGCTCGCGAACTGCAACTGGATGTCAGTGATCCCGCTGCACTGGCATCGGATGACCTGAAGATGCTGGTCAGTGACAAACTGGCGCGACAGCTTGCCGAATTTCCGGGCTACGCGCGCATCCACGGGATTACCTGCACGCTGGAGCCCTGGAGCATTGAAAATGAACTAATCACACCGACCCTCAAACTCAAGCGCAACCGGATTATGGAGCACTTTGCAGTCGACATCGATCGCATGTACGAAGGTCACTGATAGTTCCGGGTATGTTCGACAGACCTGACGAGAACGATCTTGCCATCCGCGTCATGGCGATGCCGGCTGATACCAATGCAGCCGGGGATATCTTCGGTGGCTGGCTGATGTCACAGATCGATATAGCGGGCAGTGTCATTGCGCGCCGTCGCGCACATGGCCGGGTGGTAACCGTCGCAGTTGATTCCTTTCAGTTCAAGCAACCGGTATTTGTCGGCGACGTCATCAGTTGTTACGCCACTATCAAAAGAACTGGAAAAACATCCATCACTGTCCACGTCAAGGCCTTTGCCGATCGCTGTGGACAATCGCATGACACCATCGAGGTGACCGAGGCCGACTTGATCTATGTCGCCGTGGATAAGCAACGCAGACCACGGCAAATTCCACAAGACACCATCAGCGTCTAATGGCTACTTGCTGAAGCACTGACCCCGCTGCAATTCATAATAGCGGCAAGAACCCGGTCGCATAATTGAAGGCAGTCAGGCGAGCAGTTCTGACAGGCAGCGGTTTGACAGTGCCGAAAAGTCAATCCGCCCCCTGGCAACATAGACAGCCACGTTTTCAAGCGCCTGCAGGTAAGCCGCTTCATCGAAGCCTGCCGTATCCTGCAGAAAGGAAGCATCTGCATATTGATAGAACGGACCGGGAGATTTCATCAGTGCGCCCAGCAGTTCACGATGTGCAGCCAGATCCACCTGTTCAACGCTCAGCGGCTGATCACTGCCGCGCTGCCAGTCCAGTATCAGAAAGGCCGCCAGCGGAGCCTCCGCTACGATCCGTCCGGGTCCGTAGACCCTGTCGATATGGACGTCGTATTTTTCCTCGAGCTCCCAAAGCTCGGCAGCCGGCAATTGCAGCAACGCCTCGCGCTGCGCGGCAGGAATGAGGCTGTGCAGCCTTGGGTTATGAACGATGGTACCGGGGTTGATGCGCGGCAACTTCGGTATACCGCGTGCCATGATGCTGCCGAATACCGCCTGCATGAACAGGCGGTCATTGGTCAGGTAGGCGGTTCCATCATTGTCCAGCAGATGCAGCATCAGGGTGGATTTGCCACCGCCACTGAACCCGGCAATGCCGAGGCACTTGCCGTGGTAAACGAGCCCCGCCGCGTGACAGATCAGCCAGCCGCGGTTTTGCAGCCAGTTCATGTATTGTGAGTTGATGAAGTTGATGACCTGATTATCGTATTGCCGGCAGGGCCCGGCGGCGATGACGTGGTCCTCGCTCTGCAGAAACACCATACCGGTGCGTACCTTGCGTACCAGTCGGCCACCCGGCAGGTCCACATAGGAGTCCTTGCGTCCGGTCTTGCCCGGCTCGCGTTTCCAGTCGATAAAGTTGATCCCCAGTTCCGGCGCATCACGTTCAATCGCAATGACGTCAACGTCAGGCGTGCCCGCTTCGCTGCTGACATGCGAAAAGTAATCGCCCAGATCCTCCAGCAGCTCGAAGGAATTGGAACGCAGTCTCAGCAGGCAACCGCCAAGTTCAAGATACAGTTCACGAGTGCTCAGGGCAGCCTTGTTCTGCAATGCATTCGCTGCCGACTCTACCGTGTAGTCCATTATCATTTCTCCCCCTTGCTCACGCCGTCAGTCGCCGCAGCACATGGTCGACATACAAACCTCCGGCATCGATGCCGATACCTTCCAGGGCACCACGGAACCCTCCAAAGGCGGACACCTCGAATATAATCGGGCCACTGTTCGTTTCTGCAACATCGACGGTCGTGAAGTCCATGCCAAACAGCGCCTGGGCACGCTGCGCAAGTTCTATGATGTCATCCGGCGGTGTATGCGCGGCGTACTTGCCGCCACTGTGTATGGTCGTATTCCAGGCATCGCCTTTTGATACCCGGGCATAGCTGCCAAGGTATTCACCGGCCAGGAACACCATCCCCAGGTCCCGGCCCGGTAGTTCGACCTTCTGCTGGATATACATCATCGGATTGTCTTTCTGAAAAGCGCGAATTTCACGTTCAACCCTGGCGGGACTCTGCCGGGCCTCGATCACGCACATGCCCCGTGCCTTGGTGGAATACAGTGGTTTGAAGACCGCACTGCCAAAATCGTCTACCGCTACGAGTGCCGCCTCGATATCCTCGGTGACACAGGTTGCCGGCATGGGTATGCCGGCATTGCGCAGTGTCACCGTGCAACTGAGGCGATCGATCAGGCGCAGTATGTGCTCCGCCCGGCTGAACACCCGCACCCCGGCCTGCTCGGCCACGCGCAGCAGCTCAAGGCGATCCAGTGTATTGGGGCTGTAGCTGGCACTGATCTTTTTCACAATCAGGGCATCCAGCTGGCACAGGTCCTGGTCCTGGAATAACAGCCGCTGTCGTTCCAAATCGAGGGTGACCGCGGCCATATCGATCACCTGCCGGTAGCCGCTGCGTTCCTCGACGGCATCCGCCAGGGTCTCCGTGGACCACTTTCCCGGTATACCGATGACGCCGATTCTGAATTTAGCCAATGAATATCTCCTTAACAGGAACACGAAATGATGACGGGTCCTTCTGGTCCGCTGCCAGCACCAGCTCCAGCAGGTAGCGTGCACGCAGAAACATGGCGCGTGCCAGAGACTTGTCGAGGATAAAGCGAGTGGAGGTGGCAAAGGAACGCGCCAGCCCCAGCGCGAGGCGCATTTCAAAGGTCTTGTCTCCCGATTTGCTGGCAAAGGCCGCGGCAAAACGGTAGAAGTCCCGCGTCAGCATCAGGATACGTTTGCGAAGTGGCGCATCGAATATCTGCAGGCGGTAATTGGAGACCATGAAGACCGACACATCCTGTACATAGTCCATGTAGCGCGAGCGATGCAGGTCGATAAAATTCACCTTCTTCTCCAGCGGATCGTAGATGATGTTGTCGACATTGAAATCGCCATGGATGTAGACAGAAAATGGCGCCTTGATGCTGGCTTCGAGACGGTGCACCCGCTTCAGCAAGGTACCGAACGAAGGTACGGATTTGTCACAGATGCGGCAGTCTTCCTGCCGAAACTCCGGGTGGATGGTATACACTTCCTCGAGGCGTTTTGAGAGCTGCCGCATGTAAGCGGCGCAAACCGGTTTGCGGGTACGCGTCTCGCGCCACACCCGGTTCAGTGTACGGTTCAGCTGTTTCTGCGTCTCCCTGAGCAGACGAGCCGGCTCGTGAAGCAATATCTGCTCGAACGTCAGTCCGGCCAGATGCTCGATCAACAACGAGGCGGACTGGCCGCGCTTTCGGTAGGAAAGGATTCGCGGTGCCAGACCCGGATATATTTCCTGCCAGCTCACCAGCCCCCTGCGTTCCTCCTGCAACTTGCGTTTCTTGCCATCCTTGTAGATGGCGATATAACCCTCATCTTCCTGCCCCACTGCGCTGATGCCGGAAATGCCGCTGCCTGAACGGGTTTCTGCAATCGTCTCGGCCACCAGTTCTGTCGTGTCGTTTGAGTTATCGAGCTGTTCAATTGAAGCACGCATGGAATGGTAACGGTCAATGTTGATGGGCTGGCCGAGGATGGCGGATATGATGGCTTCACTGATGTTGTGCATGGCATCCCCCATCTGCTCGATACCATGGACCAGAAACAGGCCGGCCACCAGGTCTTCAGTATGTTTTTTGCGCTTCAGCCCCGTGGTGTATTGTTGCACCAGCTTCTGACTGGCCTTGTCCAGGCACGGCTTGATGCGGCCGATCTTGAGGGCCAGTCGGGTGTCGTCCTCGCGGATCGCCTGTTCAGTCCGGTCAAGTCCCCGCATGATACGGCCAAGCATGAATTTACAGCGTCCGGCACCGGGGCACTGCCTGTTTTGCACCTGTTTCAGTTGCTGGATACATTCACGGCACAGACCGGTAATACGTTCCAGGTCCGTCGCAATTGATTCAATGGCACGCAGAGAGGCGGCTTCGGTCCCGGACTCGGCGACCTTGATGACCTGGTTGTGGCAGCTGTCGTGTATCCGCAGCATGAGATTATAGGCATAACCGCTGCGATCAAGGATGCGCCGGGCAATGTTGACAGAGGGAGCATCAAGATAGGCCTGCAGGTTGGACACCTGGGAGCCGACCTCGGCGATCAGGAAACGCAGATTGTTGCGGATATTCTTCGAGGTTTTCATCAGGTGTCGATGGTCCCCAGGTAGACCGTGTCGCTGCGTACCCCGGGATCAACCAGGTACGGGATCAGCGCCCCGGGATTAAGCGGCGTGCCGGCAAGCGCGTCCAGCCCGACCCAGACCACCTCGACCTGATGCTTGTCCGGATGATGACCGCTTCTGGGTACATAGTCTGCTGGCACGCTGCACGTGAACAGAAACTCGACAAGGTGACGCGTGCTGTGCGGAATCGTCTCCCGCGGCTTGAAATAATCCGCCACGTAGACCAGGTCGTGGATCTCCACCCGGGTATCGATTTCCTCCAGGCACTCGCGGTTCAGTGCCTGTTCCAGGGTCTCCCCGAGATCCTGGCCACCACCCGGCAATGCAAAGCGCTCACCCTCACCCTGTTCGTAGCCATCCTTGCGCAGCAGCAGGATGCTGTTGTCGCGCCGTATCACCGCGCGGACAGCGTTGCGAATCGGAGGAATGATCGGTGCCATATGCCTGCCGTAACGGTTGTTGTATTGTAATATTCAATGATAACAGTCAAACGCCGAGTTTTATAATACAAAAGCTGTGTACCGGCACTGTCGGTATGCGCCCTGAATCAACGTGACGGACCTGAATCGTGCCTGCATCTATCGCTGTAAGAATTACCCACACCGTGCAATTGCCCGACCGGCTGAAACTCAGCCGTTACCTGAAGGCCCCGGAGCTGGGGCCACGCATCCTGTTTTTCAGCGGCGGGACGGCCCTTACGGACACCAGCCGGGTCATCAAGCGCTATACGCACAACTCCATCCACCTGGTCACGCCGTTTGATTCCGGTGGCAGTTCGGCAAAGTTGCGACAGGCCTTCTCCATGCCATCCATTGGCGACCTCCGCAGCCGCTTGATCGCTCTCGCAGACGAAAACATAACCGGGCACCCGGAGGTTTACGAGTTATTCACCTATCGTTTTCCCACTGATGAAACAGCCGGCGAACTGCTTGCCAAACTTGATCTAATGGTCAGGGGCAAGAATCCCCTGGTAGCGGCGATCTCCAATCCCATGCGGCGACTGATCCGTAACCAGCTGGGTTATTTCCGTGAAGCTATGCCCGATGATTTCGATCTGCATGGCGCAAGTACCGGCAATTTGATTCTTGCCGGTGGCTACCTGAATAACCACAAGCACCTGGACCCGATCATTTTTCTGTTCTCCAAGCTGGTTAATGTACTGGGCACGGTACTCGCCGTGGTGAACGATGACCTGCACCTGGCGGCGGAGCTTGAGGATGGCAGTTGCGTCACCGGCCAGCATCGGCTCACCGGCAAGGAAGTGATGCCGTTGACCTCAGCCATCAGCCGGCTGTTCCTGTCCAGCGATCCCGACAAGCCGGTCCCTGCAGTCGCTGAAATGCGTAAAAAGTACCAGCGACTGATACAGCAGGCGGAACTCATCTGTTACCCGCCCGGCAGTTTCTATACCAGCCTGGTTGCCAGCCTGTTGCCAGCCGGCGTCGCTTCATCCATCGCCGCCACCGATTGCCCGAAAGTCTACATTCCCAACCTCGGGCAGGATCCGGAACAAATTGGTATGACGCTGGACTCTTCTGTGCTGACGCTGCTCGATTATCTGCGCGCTGATAACACGGAAAAGACAGCCAACGGTAAACTGCTGAATTTTGTGCTGATTGACAGCAAGCGCGGTAACTACTCGTCAACCCTGTCTGTTCCACTGATGCAGGAACTCGGTATCCGCATCATCGATACGCGGCTGATTAGCCGCCAAAGTGCCCCCTATTACGACGCTGAACTGCTGACCGCAGCACTGCTGTCACTGACATAGAGTGCCCCACGGCCTTCGCCGGGGTTGTATTAAAGTCCTGTTTCAGGAGCAGCATCGCTCGCAGGAGGCAGGTGAGAGACACAAGCAGGACGCGGCGGCAGCTTCTCGCCGCGATTCGCGTCAGAAACGGCACTCCTGTCGCACGGTTGTTACAGCGTATGACATCCTGGCCTCAAGCCTGGGACTGGGCTTCCTCATCGGTCAGAGCAGCAGCAGGACGGCGTATATTGACCTGGTCGATACTGCGGTCAGATGCCTCGACAATCGTAACCTCCAGATTGTCTATGATGAATGTTTCATCTTCGCTGGGAATATACTCGGTATGGCTCAGGATCCACAGGCTGACCGTATCGGTAGGTTTGCCCGGCAACTCCAACCCGAAGAACTCCTCCACCACGCGCAGCTCGGTAGCGCCATCGACGACAATCTCATGCCCGGAGATGCTGTCGACATCAAGCGGCCTGTCGTCGCTTTCATCATAGATCTCGCCGACCAGCTCCTCGAGCAGGTCTTCCAGTGTAACGATGCCGCGTACATCACCATACTCATCCACAACGATAGAGAATACCCGGTTGCGTCGTCTTAGCGTGGCAAACAGGTCATCAATTGCCTGGTACTGCGACACAAAAAGCGGGGTGTGGGCAATATTTCCGAGCGGTTCCTGTAGCTGGCCGTTAGCGGAGGCCCTGAGCAAGTCGCGCATGTACAGCACCCGGGTGAAATTGTCGTTTTCTCCTTCAAACAGCGGGATTCGTGAATAGCGTTCATGCGCCACCACCGGCAGTGCCTCGGCAACCGTCAGCGTGCCATCAAGGGAAAATATTTTTCCCTTGGGTGTCATGATGTCCCTGACTTTCAGGTCATTGAAGGCAAATACCCGTTCGATAATGTTTCTTTCATGGTGTTCAATGGCGCCTTCCTTGACACCGTAGCCGAGCATGCCAATGAGTTCGGATTCGGTGATGGTGGGATCGGATGTCCCACCCGTCAGGTGATGTACCCATGCGGTAAACTTGCCGAAGAACCAGACCAGCGGATAGACCAGGCGCATGAACATCAGCAAGGGATAGGCAATGAACAGTGAGATGCGTTCGGAATAGCGGGTCGCCAGAGTCTTCGGTGTGATTTCGCCGAACACCAGGATAAACAGGGTCAGCGCGCCAACGGCGATACCCGGTCCGGCACTGCCAAATTCCCGTGTTGCAATCACGGTTGCCAGGGCCGAGGCACCGATATTGACGAGGTTATTCCCGATCAGTATCGCCGTGAGCATGGCGGATGGATCTTTTTTAAGCTGATACAGGGCAGACGCCCCGCCCCGCCCCTCACTGACGAGTGCCTCGACCCGTGCCATGGACAGGGCCACCAGGGCTGTCTCGGAACCGGAGAACAGACCCGAAAAAAACAGCAAGACCAGCAATGCCGCAAATTCGCCCACTACTACCCGTATGTCCCAGCCGTGCATGCGGACGTCTTCGACACCGACACTGAATCCAGATCGATGCCCGGCAGGCCCCGCGCACACAGGTGCAGGCAGGCAATATTCTTGATGAACACGAACATCCCGAGTATTTTGTCTATCATATTCAACATGATATACGCCACAATGAATAAATACACCATCCTGTTCTCGGCCCCGTGTAGCGGGATAACCATGGCCGCTGAAACCACGGATGCGGCGACTTTGACGAATTCATTATCATCAGGATGGTAACAATCAGGCGCCGGGATTGACTCGGCAGATGCTTAATCAGTGTCTGGTTCAGCGCGTCATCGCAGCGCATTTGCTCCAGCAGCATCTTGCTGCGCGAGAACAGGCTGGTTTCAGAACTGGAGAAGAATCCGGAGAATGGCATCAGGGTAATAAAGAGTATGATTTCAATCCACAGCGTTATATCCACCCGGGCGATTCCTTGTGTTGTGATTGTTGTGGTCGGTGTTGCAAACCTGTTTGTATTAATGACACAATATCGCGCATTCGATCAAAGCAAATATTCAATTAAAACATAACAATATTTCCGGTAACGAGTCTTTTATATCATATATGCGCATGGATACCGGGGCTACTTTGTTTTTAATTGCTGATCGGACACTGTCGATTTTAACAAATGTGTCCCTGCCCGGGACTTTTGCCGGGAACATCGTGTGAGCACATCACTGGACTTTATTCTCCCGTCCGGGCTCAGTGCTGATGAACTGCTTGGCAAGGTACAGCAAAAGTTCAGACACCTCTCCGAACCACCCCGAATGCTGCAACGCACCTGGTATGACAGTTTTGACTGGCGCCTGTATGCGAACAATTCCACACTTGAAGACACCCGTGACGGCAACGAGCACACACTGGTATGGCGCACACTGAAGGGTAACCAGAGCGATGCCCGGCTAAAGTTGAAGAATGCACCGCGGTTTGCCTGGGACTTGCCGCAGGGGCACTTTCGCGGGCGACTCGAACCGGTGCTGGAAATGCGCGAACTTGCTCCGAAACTCAGGATCCGTTCGCGCGTCAATACCCTGCGCATTCTGAACAAGGACGAAAAAACGGTTGCCTGGCTGGTGGTCGAGGAAAATACGCTGCCACGCCAGAAGGGGCTCCGCGCAGGGAAACTTGATAACCGGGTCAGCATCATTCAGGTCAGAGGTTTCCCGAAACCCGCTATGGAGGTAGCCAAACTCCTGCAGCAACTGGGCTTGCCAGAAGCACAAGGTGACCTCATGCAGACCGCACTGTCCATGTTTGGCGAAGCACCGGGCAGCTACTCTTCAAAGCTGAACCTGGAGCTGGATCCTGGCATGCGTGCCGACGAGGCAAGCAAGCTCATCCTGCACCGGCTGCTGGATATCATGATGCAGAACGAGGCAGGAACCCGCATCGGGACCGACACCGAGTTTTTGCATGATTTCCGAGTCGCGATTCGCCGTACCCGCTCGGCTCTGAGCCAGATCAAGGCGGTGTTCCCGAAACAGATCGTTGACCGTTATAAAAGTGAATTTGCCTGGCTTGGACAGATCACCACCCCAAGCCGTGACCTGGATGTCTACCTGCTGACATTCGACGAATACCGCGACAGCCTGCCGGTCAACATGCAGGCCGATATCGAACCACTGCGTGACTTCCTTATCAGGCATCAGAAGCTTGAGAACAGGGCCCTGGTCAAGGCGCTGGATTCAGCACGTTACCGCCGGATCATTACCAACTGGCGTAGCTTTCTGGAACAGCCGGTCAACGAGCGCAGCACGCTGAAAAACGCCGGCCGTCCTGTCCTCGACGTTGCCTGCGCACGTATCTGGCGTATCTACCGGGTCGCCATCAAGGAAGGTAACGCCATCAACATGGAATCACCTGCGGAAGCGCTCCATGATCTGCGCAAGACCTGCAAGAAACTGCGCTATCTTATCGAGTTCTTCCAGAGCCTGTACTCAAGTGACGACATCAAGGAACTGATTCGGATACTCAAGACATTGCAGAACAACCTCGGTGATTTCCAGGATTACGAGGTACAGGTGAGCACACTGAAAAAATTCAGCCATCAGATGGTCGCCGAGGGACAAGTCCCTCCTGATACGCTCCTCGCCATGGGTATCCTTATAGATGGTCTGGAACGGCGCCAGCACCAGGCGCGCGAGGAATTTTCCGGACGCTACGCAGAGTTTTCACAGCCACACAACCAGGAGCGATTCAGGAAACTGTTCGCGTTAAACCATTAGCAAGGAAACCGCTCGCTTGAAAGTCATCGCCACATACAATATCAAGGGGGGGGTTGGAAAAACGGCCACTGCCGTGAATCTTGCGTGGCTCGCGGCCCGTGAAGGTGCACCGACACTTGTCTGGGATCTCGATCCTCAGGGTGCCGCCAGTTACTATTACCGCATCAAGCCGAAGATCAAGGGCGGCGGCAAGCGCCTGGTCCAGGGCAAGCGCGACCTGGATGGTTTTATCCGCGGCACCGATTATGAACTGCTTGATCTGCTGCCTGCGGATTTTTCCTATCGCAACATGGACCTCTACCTGGAACAGACGAAGAAACCCATACACCAGTTACATAAACTGCTCAGGCCCTTCAGGAGTGAATACTATTATGTGTTCCTTGACTGTCCGCCAAGTATTTCACTGGTATCTGAAAACATTTTTGATGCGGCCGACGTGGTACTGGTACCGACCATACCCACCACCCTGTCCCTGCGCACCTACCAGCAAATCAAGAAGTTTTTCAAACTGCAGGCACTGGACACGGTGAAAGTACTGCCATTTTTCTCCATGGTTGACCGGCGCAAGCAATTGCATCGCTCGATCGTGGACTCCCCGCCGGACTACATGGAAAACCTGCTGCAGTCTGCCATTCCCTACGACACCAATGTCGAGCGTATGGGCACTCATCGCACCCCGGTGGCTGATTTTGCCCCCAACAGTCGCTCTGCCCACAGTTATGAGGCCCTCTGGGCGGACGTCAAACAGCAATTATTGCAGCTGTAACAACCACTCACTCTCAATCGCCACGGACCGCAGTCGCGAGCATTCCCGGCATATTTACACTTACTTATTGATCCAGATGAAAAAAGCGCTATAAAATCAGATACTATAGATTGCCCTTTGTTCAAACAGATGCCAACATCCTGCTTCTTTGGCGGGTTACCTACTAAGATATTTAATAACAGAGGGGATTAAGGAACATGAAACCAGCCATTATTGATATTACCGGTATCGGGCCGGCGGCAGCAGAAGCATTGGCCGAGCACCGCGTCAAAACAGTCGCCAGCCTTGCCAAAGCATCTGTCGAGGACATTTCCGCCATTCCCGGCTTTAGTGTGGCACGCGCAACACGGGTTATCGCCGCTGCCGGCGAACTGCTTGCCGAATCAGCAAGCAACCTGCCAGCCGAGGCTGAAGTGGCTGAGGCAGTTGAAGCAGACATTCAGGTCACGGCCCGTGGCAAAGACAAGAAAGACAAGAAAGACAAGAAAGACAAGAAAGACAAGAAAGACAAGAAAGACAAGAAAGACAATCGCAAGGGTAAGGGCAAGAAGGGCAAGAAGGGCAAGAAGGACAAGAAGGACAAGAAGGGCAAGAAGGGCAAGAAGGGCAAGAAGGGCAAGAAGGGCAAGAAGGGCAAGAAATAGTCTCGCTATGAATACACAGGGGTATACACTCCCTTCTGCATGCCGCCCCAATACCGTAACAAAACGGTAACATTCATATAATACTCTACTAACACTTTGGTGGGTGGGCCCTTGCACTTATTCGTTTGATTCTATCCACCAACAGACGTTTCGTCATAAACCGGGGCCCGGTCGAGGTGAGACGGCAACCTAAGAATAATACCGGGCAAAGACCGGTATTTAACACGGCTATTGCTATTCAACAGGAGTTCCAACTTATGAAGCTGAAACCGATTCTTTCCTCAACACTGCTGGTCTCTGCCCTGCTGGTCTCAATCGCCCCGCAGGCACGCACCCTGATTCAGAACAAGGGTTCGGATACCCTCGTTAATGTCGCCCAGGCCTGGGCAGAAGCCTATCCCGAGGTTAATCCCGAGGTGGCCGTGGCTGTCTCCGGCGGCGGCTCCGGTACCGGTATCGCGGCCATGATCAATGGCACGGTGGATATCGCCAACGCCAGCCGCAAGATGAAGGACAAGGAAATGGACCTTGCGAAGAAAAACGGCCAGTCACCGGTCGAGCATGTCGTCGGCTACGATGCACTGGCGGTCTTCATTCACAAGGACAACCCGATCACATCCATGTCGCTGTCCCAGCTGAAGGACATCTACGGCCGAGGCGCCAAGGTTGAAAAGTGGTCAGATATGGGCATTACTGTACCGGGCTGCAAGGACGAGATTGTGGTCGTCAGCCGCCAGAACAATTCCGGCACCTACGCCTATTTCCAGGAAACCGTGCTCGGCAAGGGCGGCAAGTATCGCCAGGGCACACTGGATATGCACGGTTCCAAGGACGTCGCTGACCTCGTAGAGAAGACACCCTGTGCCATTGGTTACAGTGGCCTGGCGTATGCAACGGATCACCTCAAGATGGTCTGCATCGAAACGGATGGTGCGGACGCCTGCGTGGCCCCGACTGTTGAAACCGCCAGCGACCGCAGCTACCCCATTGCCCGTCCGCTGTTCATGTATACCAACGGTGAACCCCAGGGTGCAATCAAGGAGTACATGGACTGGATCCTGAGCGATACCGGTCAATGTATCCTGGTGAAAAAAGGCTACGCCCCGGTACGCGCCGTGAAGTGCGACTAGGCTACATGGTGCGTGTACTGGCTTCTGCACCAAAGAGCTTTTCTGTAATTCAGTGAAATTGCCGGGTTTGGCCGCAAGGCCAAAACCCGGTATAAATACGTATTTTTTCAAGATGCAACCACGGGACACTAGGCAATGAGTCACTACGAAGAACGTCTGGAAAGAGATCTGCTCGACATCCGTGAGCAGGTGGCAACGATGGCTGCTCTGGTAGAAACGGCAACCAAGAACGCCATGCATGCGCTGCAAACCGGTAACAACAAGCTCGCATCCGCCACCGTACTTGAAGACCATGCGATCAACCGATCGATGCGACGCATCGACCAGCTATGTCATAAATTTATTGCCCTGCACCTGCCGAGTGCAGGCCCCCTGCGAATGCTGTCCTCCGTGATCCGTGCAAACATCGAACTGGAGCGGGTCGGGGATTATGCTGTCACCATTGCGCGCGAGTCGCTGCAGTTGTCATCGCCGCCATCAGGTCCCATGTCCCGTGAACTGGAACGTGTCGGCAGTGAGACACTCCTCATGCTGAGCCAGTCCATCAAGGCCTTCAACGAGCTCAACCCTGAAATGGCGAAAGGCACCATGATCATGGAAGAGCAGATGGAAAATGACCTGGACATCATTTATTCCGAGTTGATGGCCAATGACGACCGCGATACGGTCAAGAACCTGCTGGCAATGTTTGCCGTGTTCACCCAGTTGAAACGTGTCGCAGACCAGGCAAAGAACCTCTGCGAGGAAACGGTATTCGCCGCCACCGGGGACACCAAGGCACCCAAGATTTACAATATCCTCTTTGTTGACGAGGACAACAGCTGCCAGAGCCAGGTCGCCGAGGCTATTGCCCGCAAGAATTTTCCCGATAGCGGCCGTTTCATCAGCGCCGGGCTTCAACCGGCTGCCGCCCTCAATCCAGTCATGGTGGAGTTTCTTGACGGCCATGGCGTTAACCTGTCTGTCACCGCCAAACCCAGCCCCATTGACATGACGCCGCTGCAACTGACCACGCAGCATGTCATTGTCAGCCTGCAGGGGCCGGTCAAATCCTATTTCGAGCAGATCCCGTTCCATACCACACCACTGGAGTGGGATGTCGGCCCTGCTCCCAAGAGCGGCGATGAAGCCGGCATCCAGCGCATGGAAGAACTCTACCGTGATCTGGCCGTTCAGATCCGTGACCTGATGGAAATTCTGCGTGGAGAGGGAGCCTCCTAGATGTCTGGCCAACAGCTAACAAAGACGGACGACCTGTCAGCGGCATTCGATCGCCGCAATGCCGACTGGTATATAGACAAGCTGGTACAGGCACTGGTATTCATCGGTGGCATCTCGGCCATCATCTTTGTCGTTGGGATCTTTGCTTTCGTCACCAAGGAAGGCTTCGGCTTCATTCTCGACCGCTTCGATTTCCAGGAGTTTTTTACTTCCCCCTACTGGTACCCGTCCGATGAGGATGCTCCGGAATACGGCATCCTGGCGCTGATTGCCGGTACCGCCAGTGTTACCGGACTGGCGATGTTAGTGGCCATCCCGTTTTCACTGGGCGCCGCGATTTTTATCGCTGAATTTGCCTCCGGCAAGACCCGTGAGTTTCTCAAGGTGCTGGTGGAACTGCTGGCCGCCATCCCTTCGGTGGTCTGGGGCTTCATCGGTCTCAGCATCATGAATCCGCTGATTATCGACCTGTTTGACGTCCCGGTGGGACTCAACGTGTTGAACGCCGGCATCATACTCGGACTGATGGCCGCGCCCATCATGACCTCCATCGCCGAGGATGCACTCAAGGCGGTCCCCGATCGCTACCGGGAAGCCGCCGAAGCCATGGGTGCCACCCGCTGGCAGGTCATCTATAAAACCGTATTGCCCGCTGCGAAAAATGGTTTACTCGGTGCAGTGCTGCTCGGTGTCGGACGCGGCTTCGGCGAAACCATGGCTGTGCTGATGGCGACCGGTCACTCGGTCAACATACCGGGCAGTGTGTTCGACTCGGTGCGCGCCCTGACCGCTACCATTGCCGCAGAACTGGGTGAAACCGCCGTGGGTTCCGATCACTACCAGGTACTGTTCACCATCGGCATCTTCCTGTTCCTGATCACCTTCGTTATCAACCTCACCGCCGACCTGATCGTGCGCGGCATACGCAAGGGCTAACAAATGTTCGAGACATCTGCACTCAATGTACACAACCAGCGGGTCCAGCACCTCTACAAGACCCTGTTCCTGATGATGACCCTGCTGTTGATTACACCGGTGCTGCTCATCCTCGGGACCCTGATCGTAAAAGGCAGCTCGGTGGTTTCCATCGATTTCCTGTTTACCAGTCCGACCAATGGCATGACCGCAGGCGGGCTGTTTCCTGCCCTGTTCGGTACTGTTTGGCTGGTAGCAGTAGCGTTGCTGATTTCCGTACCGCTGGGCATCGCAGCCGCCATCTATCTGAGTGAATACGCCGGTGAGAACTGGTTTACCCGTATCATCAACCTGGCCATTATCAACCTGGCCGGCGTGCCCTCGATTGTCCATGCCCTGTTTGGGGTCGGTGCCTTCGTGCTGTTCTTCAAATTCGGCACCAGCATCCTCGCGGCCAGCCTGACGCTCGCCATCATGACCCTGCCGGTGGTGATTGTCGCGACCCGCGAGTCCCTGGCGGCGGTGCCGCACGCCTTTCGCGAGGCCTGCTGGAACATGGGTGCGACCCGCTGGCAGACTATCCGCCGCGTGGTGCTGCCCAATGCGGTCTCCGGTATTCTGACCGGTGTGATCCTCGAGGTGTCGCGCACCGCCGGCGAGACAGCACCCATCATGTTCACCGGCGCCGTGTTCTTCACCCCGTTTCTGCCACAGAGCGTCTTTGACCAGACCATGGCCATGTCACTGCACCTGTTCGTGGTTTCGACACAGGTCCCCGGCGTTCCCGAGGATCTACCCTACGGCGTGGCACTGGTACTCATCGCCATGGTGCTGATAATGAACAGTGTCTCCATTGCCTTCCGCATGTACCTGAGAGGAAAAAAGAAATGGTAGCCAGCGTGCAGAATGCAGCAGGCGCGCCTGCAGGCGTGGCGGATGACGCACCCGTCAAACTGGAAGTCCGCGACCTGACTATCCGTTACGGGAATGATGCCGCGCTCAGCAACGTCAGTCTGGCGATACGCGAACACGAAATCTTCGGCATCATCGGCCCGGCCAACGCCGGCAAGACCTCGTTCCTGAAGACACTGAACCGCATGGACATGTTCAACTCCAATATGCGTGTCGACGGTGAAATCCTCTTCAACGGTCTGGATATCCGCCGACTTAAAAACGTCTATGCACTGCGCTCCCGCATCGGGGTGGTGTTCCCGCTGCCAGTCGGCCTGCCGATGACGATTTATGACAACGTGGCCCTCTCGCCACGCCTGTCCGGCATGACCGACAAGACCGAGCTCGACATCATCGTCGAGCGCTGCCTGACCCGCGCCGCACTCTGGGACGAGGTCAAGGACCGGTTGACTTCCCTCGGCAGCCTGCTTTCCGGCGGCCAGCAACAGCGCCTGACGATCGCACGCGCGCTCTCCCAGGAACCGGAAGTGCTGATGCTCGACGAGTTCTCCATCGCCGTTGATCCGGTAACGACCATGCGCATCGAGGATGTTCTCAAGGAACTGAAACAGGAAATGACCATTATCCTGGTCACCAATCTGGTACAGCAGGCACGGCGTCTCGCCAGCCGCACCGCCTTTTTCCTCAATGGCGAATGTGTCGAGATCGGCGAGACCGAGGACCTGTTTACCGGCGAGGTCAAGGATTCCCGTACCCGCGATTACGTCGAGGGGCGTTTCGGTTGATATTCAACCCTCTGCGCTACTGAAACAAACAGATAACTTTACTGGATAGATGATGAATACAAGCAGCCAGGCGGTCACTGATAATTCCATGGAATATGCCATCCACACGGAGAAGCTGAATCTCTGGTATGGCACCTTTCAGGCCCTGTTCGATATCGACCTTGACATCAAACAAGGCATCATCACGTCCCTGATCGGACCTTCCGGCTGCGGCAAGTCAACCTTTCTGCGCAGCGTCAACCGCATCAACGAGCGGCTCGGCTATGTCCGTATCGATGGCAGTATCAACGTCTACGGGAACAACATCTATAACCCGGCCGTGGAACTGGTGCAGGTCAGAAAACAGATCGGCATGGTTTTCCAGCGCCCGAATCCGCTGCCAATTTCCATCCGCGACAATGTGCTGTTTGGTTATAACCTGCACACCGGGGGCAAACGTGCCTCGCGCAGTGAGCAGGATGATATCGCCGAGAGTGCCCTGCGACAGGTGCTGTTATGGGACAAGGTCAAGGACCGAATGGATGCCAAAGGCACCGAACTCTCGCTGGAGGAACAGCAGAAGCTGTGTATCGCCCGTCTGCTGCCCGTCAAGCCTGGCCTGCTGCTGATGGATGAACCCTGCTCTGCACTGGATCCCAAGGGCACCGAGGCCGTGGAAGAACTGATCTGGGAACTGCGCGGCCAGTACACCATCCTGATCGTGACCCACAACATGGCCCAGGCACGACGTGCCAGCGAAGAGTGCATCTTCATGCTGATGGGCAAGGTCGTGGAACACACGGCCACCGAGGACATGTTCGTCACGCCTGAAAAAAAGGAGACTGCCGACTATATCGAAGGCCGTTACGGCTAGCCGCGCGAATCACCCGATCAGGCGTCTGTTTTTACCTGCCGGCGTCTATTCACCCCTCCACCGAGTAACATCTCGGGCAGCTCGCTTTGCTTTGCTGCCAACCTGCCCTATCCTTACGCATCATGTATTGTATTCTGGTTGTCGATGATGATCCTGCCATCCGCGAAATGCTTGGCATGGCCCTGACGCGCGAGGGCTACGAATGGGTCGAGGCCGGCGACGTACTGGAAGCACGTCAGTTGCTCGCTTCCCGACGGGCCGACCTGATACTCCTCGACTGGATGCTGCCCGGAAAATCCGGTTTTGAATTTGCACGCCAGCTGCAAAATGATAAATCCGGCAACAGCCCTCCCATCATCATGCTGACGGCACGTGACCAGGAGGAAGACAAGATTGCGGCGCTTGAAGCCGCTGCCGATGATTACATTTCCAAACCTTTCTCCGTCAATGAATTGCTGGCCCGTATCAAGGCGGTACTGCGTCGCACCGCTCCGCAGGATAGCAAGGAACGGCTGGAGATAAATGGCCTGTTGCTTGATCCGGGGACATGCCGCGTTTGCGCTGCTGAAACCCCCGTGGAGTTGTCGCCACTGGAATACCGCCTGCTGCATTTTTTCATGCGGCACCGGGAACGTGTCTACAGTCGTCAACAGCTGATCGAGCAGGTATGGGACACGGCCTTCGTGGAAGAGCGTACCGTCGATGTGCATATCCGCCGCCTGCGCAAGTTACTCGAACCATCCGGACATGATCGCCTGATTCAGACCGTTCGCAGCGCCGGTTACCGCTTTTCAACTCACGACTGAGACGTCGATCACCCAATCGTGCTGCCCGCAGGGTTCGCACACCCTGACACGGCCAATTATCCTTCCGTAGTATGATGTCCAGCATGCCCAAACACTGGCAAGAAGAACTCCGGCTGTTCCTCGGCACCATGCTTATCGCGAGCCTGGCCGGCTACTTGGCGGGACAACTGCTACCGTGTTTGTTACTCGGCTTGCTGCTGTATACAGGCTGGCATGTGCTTCAACTTGCCCGATTGACGCATCTGCTCAGGCAGGATGGACGTCAGGGGCCGCGGCCGATTGGTCTATGGCGGGGCATCATTCGTGAGATCGAGGAATTGCACACCCGCCATGAATCACGCGCGTGCGAACTCTCTTATCAACTTGAGCGTTTTCGGGACACGGTCAGTACGCTGCCCGATGCCGTGGTCATCCTGGACCCGTCAGGCCGGGTCGACTGGTCCAACCCCGCCGCCGGTAACCTGCTCGGTGTCGTCTGGCCGGAGGCACAGGGCCGCTTGTTGGCCGCCCTGGCAGCAGACCCGCTACTCGATGAGTATCTGGCAGCTGCTGATTTTTCCAATCCAGTCGTCATTACCTCACCGGAAAACCGGGCGAAGATCCTGTCGGTTTTTATTGCCCCGCTGAGACATGGAGGAGCCAAACGGCTGTTGCTCGTGGCACGAGACATCACCCGCCAGTATTACCTCGATGCAGCACGACGTGATTTCGTGGCCAATGTATCACATGAACTGCGCACACCCCTGACCGTTATATCCGGACTGGCAGAACAGCTGAACACGGACAAACCTGATCTGGCCTCACTGCCACGATCAACCGAGCTGATGCACCAACAGGCACGTCGCATGAACGAACTGGTGTCCGACCTGCTGACATTGTCACGGTTGGAAATGCAGCCGCAATCCGCGGCTGACGAGCAGGTTCAGGTCGTTGCGATGCTGACAACGATTGTCGAGGAGGCACGCGCCCTGAGTGGTCCGGCGCAGCATGTCCTGCAACTGGATATTTGTTCGCCAGCCGGCTTGCGTGGCAATGCAAAGGAACTGCGTACCGCCTTTTCAAACCTGGTGACCAATGCCATCAAACACACTCCGGGTCAGGCAGAAGTCAGGATCCGCTGGCAGCTTGACCATCGGGGTGCTCATCTCAGTGTCACTGACAGCGGCGGCGGTATTGCGGCGCGCCACATCCCGCGACTGACCGAACGCCTGTATCGCGTCGATGCCAGTCATTCACGCGACACCGGGGGCACGGGCCTCGGGCTGGCCATTGTCAAACACGCACTCGAACGCCACGAGGCAGAACTGGAAATCATCAGCAAGGTGGGTGGTGGCAGTACCTTTACCTGCCACTTCCCGCCAGAGAGAGTGGTGTCATGATTAACGGCTGCCAGTAGCCACCTCGTTGCGCGAAGCCGGCAAAACCTGCCGCTCAGAGTGTTGCCGGCAGTTTCCTGAGTACCTGCCTTAAACTGTCATTGTGGACCCGTTTCAGCGCTTTCTTCAGTGGCAGCCACTCACGATCCCGGTCGATTTCCGGCCAGGTCTTGTAGACCCGGGTGACCCGCATCGGATAGACCTTCACGGTACAGGTCTTGCCCAGTTTCCTGTGCCGATAGATACCCAGCAGCTTGCCGTGTACACCGCCCTTGACACCCGCCTCTTCCAGCGCCTCCTTGGCAGCCGAGCTGCGCGCATTGTAGTCGCGCTCGATAATCCCCTTGGGAATAATCCAGCGGCGTTCTTTACGTGAGGTAATCAGAAGAACTTCAAGATTCCCCTTGCGCACCCGGTAGGGAATCACTCCGGACTGTCGACAAAAGTAACCGGGTTTTACGGCCATAGGCTTCGTCTCTTGCTGCAGGTTAAAGAATCACAACACGTCAGGATTCAAACAGCCGGGAGTGTAACAATGCATGGCACCCAATTACCACCGCTTCGACTGACAACATTTTCATTGCAAAACACAGCATGCAACTATCATGCTGACCATCTGCTACACTGCATGCATTATTGATTAAATTCAGATGCAAACATTGCGGGAAACCGGTTCATTCCAGCATGACAAAAAAATCAATTTGGAAAAATATTCGCGGTTATTTCCAGCCTCCGACAGAAACCGTTATTCCCGATCATTCCCAAAGGCTGAGACTCTCGGGCAAGGAGCTGCGCATCCCCCTCAGCGGCTATCAGGAATACCGGATCGAGATGGGCAAGCAAACCCTCATGCTCTCTCCTGATCCCGGCGTCACTCATTGCGACACTGGGTCATCCTGCGATTTCATTCTGTTCGACCCGGAGCGCTATGTTAAAGGCGTCAGCCACTTTCTGAGACTGACCCCCGGAAGCACGCTTGCAATAGACCGCAAGATTGCTGACCAGGAACATGTGTTCAGCTCACCGCGTGATGCCTTCCGGCGCCAGTTTTCCGTTACCCACAGCGGTGACAGCCTGGTCTTCAGGGACCCGATATCGGAGCTCGGTACCTATCTCTCGCTCGCTGGCGAGATACAGGAAATCCCCCATATTACGCGGCGGCGCAGGGCTGCTCTGAAGCGGGTTCTGGACATCTATGGAGGACCACTTCAACCCTTGTCTGCACCGGAGGCAAGTGCAACCCTGAAACAGGTCAACTTTCTCCTCAAGGATGAAAGCGGGCATTGCAGCGACAGCCTCGGCAACCCCGGCGGTATCCTCGAGTTGCCGGACAATGTCACGCCGATACTCGTCGGCGACCTGCATGCCCGGGTGGATAATCTGCTGACCATCCTCAGTGAAAACGCTGTGCTCGACAGCCTTGAGAACGGCAGCGCTGCGCTGGTGATACTCGGTGATGCCGTGCACCCGGAAGAACCAGGCAGACTCGAGGATATGGAAAGCTCGCTGTTGATAATGGATCTGATTTTCAAATTAAAACTGCAGTTTCCCGCGCGGGTCTTCTTTATCGTTGGCAACCATGACAGTTTTCTTCATGAATTAATGAAGCAAGGCGTCCCCCAGGGCCTGCTCTGGGAAAAACACGTGATAGCGTCACGTGGTGAAGCCTACAAGATGGAACTGGAGCTCTTTTATCAACAGTCTCCTTTACTGGTACTCTCAAAATATTTTATAGCGTGCCATGCAGGGCCTGCGCGCAGAAAAATCTCGCGGCAAGTGCTGATCGATGCCCACCAGTTTCCCGATATCGTTCATGATATGACCTGGACCAGGATCAGGACGCCAGGCTTCCCCGCCGGCTATACCCGTAGCGACGTTCGCCAGTTTCGCAAGGGCCTGGAAATCGACAATGACCTCCCGTTTATTGTAGGCCACTACCCCTGCTCCAGTGACGGAACGGTGTGGCTGAATGTCGGTCAGGTTAATCAACACCATGTCATCGTCAGCTCACGGCCGGACCGTGTTGCGGTATTCCTTTGCATTGACGGCAATATGGTGCCGCAGATCTACCCTGTTGAAGCGCTGAGCGCGTGGTTGAATGAACAGGCTGCTGTGACAGCAGCCTGAAACAGATAATCGCAGATCCAGTATCAAATCAAATCGAGTTCCCGCTATTGTATTTAATGGCCACGGAACCCTCGGAAGAACACGGAAATATGACTTCCAAGACTTTTATTTTTTCGTGTTCTTCCGTGGATTCCGTGGCCATAATCTCTATCTTCCTCAGGTTGAAGGGTTACGGGGAATCTTCTGCATCAATAATCGTCCGCGGTGTGCCTTCAAAATCGGTACGTACAATGACCCGCATACCGCAACGGTGAAAGTGTCGCGCCAGCAACTGATAAACTGCGCATTGTTGCTCGATATCGGCTTTTGTGAATGTCCGGTCAACCGGGTGACTTTGTAGCGCAGCGCGGGTCTTGCGTATGGTGTAAATACGCTCCGCTGACGATAGCTGGAAATCGAAGACAAAGCGCTTCTTCCAGTCGGTCTGAAAAAACCAGAGCTTTCCCGGCGGGATATGTATCCGCGCGTAGTCCACCGCGGTCGGCGCATCCAGCCAGGCCCGGTCAAACACGGTATGACTGTCACGAAACCCTTTGAACGGTATTCTGAAGTGTACTTCACGTGGTCTGAATGCCAGGATCCGGCTACGCCACCAGTGATCCTCAGCCAGATCGATGCAGCCTTCTTCCGGCCAGCCACCCAGCTTCTGAATCAGGCTGGACTTGCCGCTGCCGGGCGGTCCGGTGACGATGATCTGGCGAAAGCGCACATCACGTGGATAGGCGACGCCCTTGATCCAGTCAAGGGCGTCAATTTCGACACTATTCAATGAACACGCAAACGTTATCCAAACATGCCCTTCAGGGTGAAGAAGAACACGGCCGCCAGCGCGGCGCCAACCGGCAATGTCACCAGCCAGGAGATCACGATATTGCCGATGACACGCAGATCGATTGCCCCGACACCACGTGCAAGACCGACACCGATCACAGCACCCACGGCGATATGGGTGGTGGAAACCGGCAGACCGGTACGTGATGCCAGTACCACGGTTGCGGCAGCCGCCAGCGTAGCGCAATAGCCGCGGCTTGGCGTAAGCTGGGTAATGCCGCTGCCGATGGTTTTCATCACGCGGTAACCCATGGTTGCGAGACCGATGACGATACCGGTGCCACCAAGAAGCAGTATCCAAAGAGGTAATTCCGACTTTTGCGCGACCTCACCACCGGATTGCACAATACTGATAACAGCGGCAAGCGGGGCAATGCCGTTGGCGACATCATTCGAGCCATGCGCGAAGGCCATGGCACAGGCAGTAAAGACCATCATGGGGGTGAAAACCTTCTCCACACTGGCGAAGTGGAAGTCACGGTCAGCCCCCGGATCGATCTGAATGCGGTTGATCAGATACCAGCCAAGACCGGCCAGCGCCACCCCGAAAGCCAGCGCCACACCAAAACTCATACCGACTGACAGTTCGATGTTGAGGTGTGACAGGCCCTTGAACAGGGTGACCAGGGAGATAATGAAGCCAACCAGGAAGATGTAGCCGGGCCCCCAGCGCTTGGCGCTCTGGAACGGATTCTCCGTGTTCAGGATCAGTCGACGAATACTCATCATCAACAGGAAGGCAATGGTCCCGCCCAGTAGCGGCGACACCACCCAGCTGGCTGCAATCTGGCCAACCTTGCCCCATTGCACGGCATCGACCCCGATACCCACAACAGCGAATCCGATGACGGCACCGACAATGGAGTGCGTTGTCGAAACCGGCCACCCCTTGGATGAGGCGATCATTAACCAGATGGCCGCCGCCAGCAGGGCAGCGAGCATCCCGTATATCAGGATCTCCGGCTGGTTGACGATGGAGGAAGGGTCAATGATGCCCTTGCGGATCGTCTGCGTAACATTGCCGCCGGCGATAAACGCACCGGCAAATTCAAAGATAGCTGCAATGATAATGGCCTGTTTGACCGTGATAGCACCCGAACCCACGGAGGTTCCCATGGCATTGGCCACATCATTGGCACCAATACCCCAGGTCATGTACAGCCCGAAGACAACGGCCATTGCCATAAAGATGAAACCGTAAGTTGCAATTATTTCCATTGGATTATTCCCGGATCAGTTTCTGTTAAGGACATATCACTGTAGCGGAGACCTTTCTGGCCCCGAATAGCTTCTATTCTCTTGCTGTTAACCTTTTACCTGGCAATCAGCAGCCGCAGCCGGTCACCAACCTTCTCGGCGTAATCGGCCAGGTCACCCACCCACTCGATCAGCTGATACCACATCATGACGGAAACCGGCTTGATCTCGTCTTCATGCTCGAACAGGTGACGCGCCAGTTCAATACCGAGCTCATCCGTGTCATCTTCAATCAGGTTCAGCTGTTCGACCATTTCCTCGACCTGGGTTGCCTCGCGCCCGCGAAACCCCATGGCCACCAGTTCGTCCAGTTCCTCGATAATTTTTGCCGACTGCTCACAGGCATCAACACTGCGACGTGCAAGTGCCAGCATCGGCTCCTTCATGAAATCCGGTATTTCCATGCGCCGCTCGACCAGCAAGCCGGCAATATCCTGGGCCGTATCAGCGATTGAGTCCTGCATCTGCAGGACTTCCAGCAGGTCACGCCGGTCCACGGGCATGAACAGGCTTTTTGGCAGGGCGCCACGCAGGTCATTCTTGATTTTGTCAGCCTCGGCTTCCCGCTCGAAGATCCTGTTTTTTACGGTTACCACGGCCTCCTGGTCACCGGCGGCCAGGGCATCAAACAAAGGTGGAATTTCACTGGCGCATTCAAGCACGACCCGCATATGGACCTGCAAAGCCTTGAAGGGTGACTTGCCAAAGAGGTTAGCAAACGGGTTTGTTGATGACATGGTTATTCTCTCCTGTGGCCTTTGCTGCAAAGAAATTACAGGCTGGCTCCCTGGTTGTGGATTTTAAAGACTGGAATGCTGATTTATTTTGACGTAGATCAAGTAGGGTAGTAATAACTGAACGCCAGGCGTCAGCACACATCACGTAAATATTCCCCGGAGACGATCGCCAGCTGCCACTGACATGCACGCTGTGCAGCACGACGGCACAGGGAACAACTATTTTTTATCAAGCATTGCTTCGAGTCGGTCACAAAAGGTACTAATGACCTTGATGCGCGAGAAGCGCTTGTCGTTACCCTCCACCAGCACCCAGGGCGCGGTATGCGTGCTGGTGTGTTCGACGATATCGTTGACCGCCCGTTCGTAATCATCCCAGCGCTCGCGGTTGCGCCAATCTTCCTCGGTAAGCTTCCAGCGCTTGTGGGGCGTCTGTTCGCGTGCCTTGAAACGTTCCAGCTGCTCTTCCTTGCTGACATGCACCCAGTACTTCAGCAACAGAATGCCATGCTCTGTCAACTGTTCCTCGAATTCATTGATCTCGGCGAAGGCGCGTTTCCATTCATTCTCGGCAGCAAAGCCCTCAACACGCTCAACCAGTACACGTCCGTACCAGCTGCGGTCAAAAATGTTGATACGTCCTGCGCGGGACAGATGACGCCAGAAACGCCACAGGTAGTGATGGGCCTGTTCCTCATCGGTGGGAGCTGCAATCGGAATCACCTGGTAGTGGCGTGCATCCAGTGCAGCAGTGATACGACGAATTGCGCCGCCCTTGCCTGCAGCATCAGGCCCCTCGAACAGCAGAATGGTTGATATCTTTTTCTTCAGAGCCTTGCGGTGCAGCTGGTTGAGCCGCGCCTGGCATTCCTTTAGCTGTTTCTTGTAGTCCGGTTTTGGTAATTGCAGAGACATGTCCAGACTCGACAGTATCGTTGCACCCGTCAGGGGACTGAGCACCACGTTGCTGTCATCCGCCTCGTCTGCCGTGGTTTCTGCGTCTGCTTGCGGCACTTCCAGCCGGGTTACCTCGGGCTGCGCGTTCAGCTGCTCGCGCAATAATTTTTTCTTGCTGACCACTTCAAGATGCCGGGTGATCTCGTCATGCACAATATTACCGACCGTCAGACTGCGGTAGCACGCGTCCAGTCCCTCGACAATCGTCCATGGTGCCGTGCCGGTACTGGTGCGCATGATGGTGCGTTCCGCCGCCGCCTCGAAGCGCTCGTAAATGTGCCAGTGCTCCCAGTCCTGCTGGGTGACACGCCAACTCGTCAGCGGGTCTTTTTCGAGTTTCTTCAGGCGTCTCTTCTGTGCATCATGCCCCAGATGCATCCAGAACTTCAGGATCAGCGCGTCATCATCGGCGAGGGCCTTTTCAAAAGCCAGGATGCGATCAAGCCGGTCATCGAATATTGCCTCGGAATCCTTCTCATACACACGGCGCAGTACCGGCTGTGAATACCAGGAACTCAGGAACAGGCCGATGCGGCCTTTCGGCGGCAGATCGCGCCAGAAACGCCAGTATTCCGGCCGGTCACGCTCTTCATCAGAAGGCTCGTCATAGGCCCTGGTGACCAGCCAGCGCGGATCCATCCACTCATTGAGTTTGTTGACGGTATCCCCCTTGCCGCCACCATCCACGCCACCAAACAGAATAATGACGGGGAAATCATTGCTTACCCTGAGGCGGGCCTGTACCTCAAGCAATGCCTGCCGCAGTAACGGCTCCCGCTGATTGAATTCGGATTTCGAAACCTTCTGGCCAAGCTCGGCTGTTCTGAACATAATTAACCCCATGGTATTCGACATGATCCCGTCGCTACAGCTTAACCGGAATCAGAAAAACCGTTATTATCTTACGTTACTGCTCGCAAGCTACAATTAAAGGATACGCTAGCAGGGAGAACCGCAGATGGCAAAGATTTTAGTCGAGGACCAGGAAGATAACACGCGTGTTCCATTCCTGCGCGGCATCCTGATTCGCTCCCTGCAGGATACCGGGCTGCCATTTGAAAGCGCATATGGACTGGCCACGGACATCCGGCATGACCTTGACGATACAGCAGTGATAACCACCGACGACCTGCGCCAGCGGGTTCTTGAGCGGCTCAAGGCCCGTACCGGACAGGATGTCATCACCCGCTACGAGAAGCAGAAAAGCTCCTTTGCCATTCAGGTGGAACAGCGGGACGGACAGCTCACCCCCTTTTACAGGCTCGAATACCAGCAATGCCTTGAAACCATTGGCCTCAGCAGCGAAGAAGCCATGGATATCGTGACCACTGTTTACAAGCATCTGCTTGACCGGCGTATGGAAATCATAACCTCGAGACGCCTCGGCGAGCTGACTTACCGCTACCTGCGGCAGTCAAAAGACCTGGGGCCGGCAGTCGCACACCGCTGGCTGGTATGGCGTGATTTTGTCAACAGTGGCAGGCCGTTGATTTTCCTGATCGGTGGTACTGCCGGCTGCGGAAAAAGTTCCATTGCCACCACGCTGGCTAACCGTCTGGATATTGTACGCACCCAGTCTACCGACATGCTGCGTGAGGTGATGCGCATCATGATGCCAAAGGAACTGATGCCGGTATTGCATACTTCATCATTTACAGCCTGGACGGCGCTGCCTGGCAAACCTGAAGTCAGCACCGGTGAAGTACCGGAGGCACTGCTGGTGAATGGCTACCGAAGCCAGGCAGACCTACTCGCCGTCGCCATAGAAGCCGTTATCCAGCGCGCCCTGCGTGAGCGGGTATCCCTGATCCTTGAGGGTGTCCACATCCACCCCGCCGTGCTGGAAAAACTGGCGAACACCGATGAGGCAATCGTGATGCCCGTCATGCTGGGTGTGCTGAAACGCAAACAGCTGCAGCGCAGGATTCGCGGCCGGGGTACCGATGTGCCGCAACGTCGCGGCGATCGTTACCTGAAACATTTTGATGAAATCTGGCGCTTGCAGTCCTATCTGTTGTCCGAGGCAGACCAGGCGAATATCCCGATTGTCATCAATACAGACCGGGACAAGGTTTTCCGTGAAATCATGCGCATCACCATCGAAACCCTGGCAAAGGATTTCAGCAATACACCGCAAGCCGTCTTCGCATAACCCTGTTCGAAACACGAATGGCAGCGCTCATTACACTGAATTCTGGATTGGGTTATTTATATATTCGATTGTCGTGATTATTGTGACGATTCAACACCGTCATGACAGATCGCCACCATTACACAGGGTATATTTCCTCACCAGGTCCGGTAGTGAATCCGCTCCCATCTTTTTCATGCCCCTGGAGCGATGTACTTCAACCGTGCGGTCACTGACACCCAGTCGTTTTGCCAGTTGCCTGTTTGATAAACCGGCAACGACATGCTTCATGACCTCCCGTTCGCGTTCCGTCAGGCGTGCAAAGCGTCGATTCATCTCGGTAACCGAGTCGCGGTGATGTTGTTGGCTATCGAATTGTAAAAAGGCCTCACTAATGCTCGCGAGCAGGGCCTCATTGCTAAACGGCTTTTCAAGGAAATCTATGGCACCGGCCTTGACGGCCTTCACGGACATCTGCACATCCCCGTGACCCGTAATGAAGATAATCGGCAACTCAACGTGGCGCCTGCCCAACTCATCCTGCAACTCCAGGCCGGACATTCCGGTCATGCGCTGGTCCAGCAGCATAACGCCATTGCTGACAGGCGTTGCCTCCGCCAGGAAGGCCTCTGCAGAGTGGTACATGCTCACGATGTAGCCACAGGATTCCAGAAACACCGACAGTGCATGGCATACGGCCATGTCGTCATCGATTAGAAAAACACGTCTCTCTGTAACCATGGTATCAAGCACACTCCGGTAACTTTATGCAGAAAACGGCACCCTGCTGCTGCTGCTCTACCCACAATTTGCCATCATGAGCCTCGATGATCGAGCGGCTGATAGACAGCCCCATACCCATGCCGGTCTCCTTGCTGGTCTGGTAGGGTTCAAACAGCGAGTCAGCCACTGCCGGATCGATACCGGGTCCGTTATCGGCAACGCTCACCTCGATTGAGCCATCCGCTGTCGGACGGGTTGCAATATCCACCCGTCCGCCGGAAATAGCGGCCAGCCTGATCGCCTCGATACTGTTCCGTATCAGGTTGATCAGCACCTGCTCGACCTGGACCTTGTCGATAGATACTTCACGCGTGAAGGCAGCCGGCAGGAAATTAATCTGTATGTCACTGTTGCGCGTTTCCCAGCTGATGAAATCGATCACATCCTGTACCATATCATCCAGTATAACCCTGGACTTGTTATTGTTGCCCTTGCTGACGAACTCACGCAAGTGATGGATCACATCCCCCGCACGATGTGCCTGCCCGGAGGCGCGCTCGAGTATATCCACAAGACCATCCGGCAGCGACGGTGCATCCCGTACCATCTTCAGCGCCGTACCGCAGTAGCTGACCAGTGCAGCCAGTGGCTGGTTGAGCTCGTGGGCCATGCCGGAAGCCATCTCACCCATGATATTGACACGCATCATGTGAGCAGATTCCTGCTGCATGCGGCGCGCGTTTTCCTCGGCGTGTTTGCGCTCGCTGATATCATGACCTTCGGGGATGAGCAGCACGATCTCGCCCTGCTCGTCCAGAACCGGCTTCAGCGAAAATTCGATATCGATTCTCTGCCCATCCTTGCTGATATGCTCGGCATCAAAGCGCACCCGTTTGCCATGCGCCGCCTCGTGTATTCCCTCCCTGATGCGACGCTGCAGCGCTGCTGAATGTGTCCACCAGGGTGTTTCCCAGAACGGCTTACCGACAACATCGTCGTTGCTGAGTCCGATAAAATCAAGCGCTGTCTGGTTAGCTTCAAGTACCGTTCCATTCGGGTTGAGCAGGCCGATGAACTGATAAGTGGAATTGAAAATGGCACGAAAGCGCCGCTCACTCTGCTCGAGCTCACGGGCCACCTGCAGCCGTTGCGAGACATCCCGCTGAATGATCAGGAAACTGGTGAAATTTCCGTGTTCATCGGGGACAGCGGTGGCCGAGCATTCCATGTGAAGGATGCGGCCATCCTTGCAAACAAACTCGATGTCTGCCCGGTTGTGGCCGCGTTCCCGCAAACCGGGAAAACTGCAATCACAGGTATGTTGCGAATCCGGGGTGAAATACGCCTTGATATGCCTGCCGATGACTTCGTCTTCACGATAACCACTGACTGTAAATACGTTCTGGTTGGCATGCAGGATGGTCCCTTCCGCATCGATGAGAAAGATGAACTCCGCTGCCGAATCGAACAGGACCTTGAAGCGCATTTCCGCTTCCTGCTTGCGTGTGCTGGCAATCTGCTCGCGTCGCAGAACAGTGAAGGCGTAAATCCCGAAACCGAGAAAAAAAGCGATGACACTCAAGCGCATCCACAGCTCGGATGCCGACGGCTGCAGCAACTGTCTGCGCAGTGTCACTTCATTAAACGGTATGGCATCAACAAAGATGTCGGCGATGCAAAAACCCACACCGACCAACAGAGCGACCCAGATCAGGGTAAAATGCTGCGCTGGCTTGATGGTTAGTGTTGAAACATCCTCTTCTGTCATGGGCAGAGCACCAACCGGAAAGTGGTTATCGACTGATTATGTTAATAATTTCAATGGCCTCGGTAACCCGCACTATTCCATAGTCAGCGGCTCGAATCTATTAGGGAAAACCGAAACACGGGACAGATAAGCCCATGAACTGTGGGGTAAAATTTTTACGTGTCGCCGGTGGATACCGCTGCTGTCAATCCGGTTCACCAATAACGGGTGGCGACGGCTCCAGGTCCTGGTGCAGCGCCTCCACCTGCTCGGCGACAGAGGCAACCCCCTTGAAACGTGCGACATGAAACAAGGCCTCGCCCTCAAAGACCAGCGGTAAATGCGTTCGTCCGATGAGGATACCGTCAGTGAGTGCCCTCACTGCATGTTCCGAATGACTCAGCGGTGCGGCAATGCGTCCGATGACATCGCCTTTTGTCACATGTGCACCCAGTCTGTGATTGGACCACAGGATTCCACTTTCAGGTGCCCGAATCCAGGTGGAGCTCTGTGCAATCACCGGTTGCACCCGCGGCCCCTTGCGCTTCACGCTTGGAATCATGCCCAGTGAACGCATGACGCGGAGCACGCCACGCAGGCCCACCCTGATAGCGACCTCGTCAAAACGCAGCGCTTCCCCCGCCTCGTAGAGCAACATCGGGATACCGGACTCCGAGGCGGCTTCCCGCAGTGAACCGTCGCGGAGATCCGAATTGATCAGCACCGGCGTCCCGAATGCCTCGGCCAGCGAGCGCGTATCCGGATCGTTGAGATCGGCACGCACCTGCGGCAGGTTGTCCCGGTAAATTGCACCGGTATGCAGATCAATACCATGCGTGCAATTGGCAACGATTTCCCGCATGAACAGGCTGGCGATGCGAGCCGCCAGAGAGCCACGGTCGCTGCCGGGAAAACTGCGATTGAGGTCGCGCCGGTCCGGCAGGTAGCGGGAGCGGTGCAACATGCCATGAACATTGACGACGGGTACCGCAATCAAGCAACCGCGCAGGCGTTTCAGCGCGGAATGTCGCAGCAGTCGGCGGATAACCTCGACACCGTTCAGTTCGTCACCATGGATGGCCGCACTGACAAACAAGCGTGGCCCGTCATGGCGGCCATTGATTACTTCCACCGGCATATGGAGATCGGTATGTGTATAGAGACGTGCAACGGGGAGATTGACGATCTTGCGTTCGCCCGGCATAACCTTCTCATCACCAATTTCGATAGTCGCCTTCACCTCACCCCTTACCCCGCGTGCGTGTCGAGTGCGGCTTGGCGTTTTTCTCGATAAACTGGATGACAAGATCGGCAACATCCTTGCCTGTCGCCTCCTCGATGCCGCGCAGACCCGGTGAGGAGTTTACCTCCATCACCACCGGCCCGTGGTTGGAACGCAGTATGTCGACACCCGACACGTTCAGCCCCATCTTGCGTGCCGCACGCACAGCGGTCGAGCGTTCCTCCGGTGTCAGCCTGATGATCTTGGCCGTACCACCGCGATGCAGATTGGAGCGGAATTCGCCCTCCTTGGCCTGGCGCTGCATGGCGGCGACCACCCTGTCTCCGATCACAAAGGCGCGGATATCGGCACCACCGGCTTCCCTGATGAATTCCTGCACCAGGAAGTTGGCATTGAGCTCGCGGAAGGCATCGATGAGACTTTCCGCCGCCTTTTGCGTTTCTGCCAGCACGACCCCTTTACCCTGGGTACCTTCAAGCAATTTAACAACCAGCGGGGCCCCGCCAACAACCTTGATAAGGTCCTTGGTACTATCCGGCAAACTGGCAAACCCCGTCAGGGGAAGACCAATGCCCGCCCGTGCCATGATCTGCAGGGAGCGCAACTTGTCACGGGACCTTGTCAGAGCAACCGACTCATTCGCCGGGTAGGCGCCCATCATCTCGAACTGCCGCAGGACGGCTGCACCATAAAAGGTGATCGAGGCGCCGATTCGCGGTATCACCGCATCAAAGGGCTCCAGTTTCTCACCCTTGTAATGCACGCTGGGACGCATGGACGCAATATCCATGTAGCACTTCAGTGTGTCCAGCACCCGTACCTCATGCCCCCGTTTCTTTGCTGCCTCGACCAGACGGCTGGTCGAGTACAGCTTCGAGTTACGTGACAGGATTGCAATTCTCATAAATATCTCCTTGATGGCTTATTGCCGTGAGACCGCTTTACTTATCGGGTAGGATGCAGCAGGGTCAACAAGAAACCGGTCTTTCAGTGCCGTACGTCCAAGCAGCATGCGAAAGCGCATTGTATCGCGATTGGTGAGGGTCAATTCGACTGGCCAGTGCAGCTGCGCCAGCCGGACGCTTGTGCTGATAACAAAACGTTCTTCTGTATGCCCGCCGGAGTCCGTCACCAGTCGCTGGTCATGGACCGGTGCCTCGCAATTCACCACGAAATCATCCCTGCCCTGCTTCGGGTGCACACCAAAGCGAACCCACAGCGCACCCTCCCGTTCAAACGGTTCCAGATAAAAGGCATGCAAGGCCGAGGTGCGGGCACCCGTGTCAATCTTGGCCTTGATGCGCGTGATGCCCAGTTCAGGCAGACCAACCCATTCGCGCCAGCCAATCAGGGGTAACGGGTCTGTTCTTGTCTCAGTTTTCTTTGTATTCATTATGACGATTATTGCATGTCCTGATTGATGTCCACGCTGCTGCTGCCAGGCCGGATCAGGGTTCGGGTCACACTGCGGGCATTCACTGCCACACCGCTCGCGGTGACAGCATGGCTTACTAGTTCTCGATTGTATACTCCGCCAGCAACCGGTAATAGCTGCCGGCGGCTATTTCCACTGTCTCCGGCCCGGCATTAGCGGTCTCAACACAGATCATTTTTTTATAGTCATCGTCATCGAGATCAGCCATCGACGCCGCTGTTGCAGCCCATGGATTCCATATCACTGCCGTACTGCACCCTTTCGATGTGATGTGAATGATGCGACCCAGCGATTCATCATCAATCGCCAGATCACCCGTCACACCCGTGTAGATGCGGTCGACTTCGCCACCAATCGTTACCGGGCCCACTTGTGTCTTGCGGGCAGAATCATCGGCCTTGTCGATATAGTCAGCACCTTCAAGACCCCGTACTGTAACCTTGCTGATGTCGCCCACCTGGAAATAGGTGTGCAGCGCCTGGCTGACAGTGACAGGTTTATCCCCGCTGTTATGCGTCACCAGCTCAACCCTGAGTGAATCCCCGACAGTAATTTCAAGGTTGAGCCTGAAAGGGTGCGGCCACAGCTTGCGCGTTGCATCGCTGTCGGTCAGACTCATGACCACTTTTGTTGAGCCGTCCGCGAGTGATTCGCTGGCGGCTACCTGCCACTGACGATTGCGCACAAAACCATGCGCCGGCCTTCCCTGGTCTTCAGGGTCGGGACCGAACCAGGGCCAGCAAACCGGAATGCCCCCCTTGATCGCCTTACCGTCCTCGTAGTAAGCCTTGTCACTGACAAACAGCAAATCGTGTGCCCGACCATTTGGGCGGTAAGACAGAACCTGGCCGGAATAGGTCGATATGGTGGCATGAGCCCTGGCGTTGTTGATCTCGATATAGGTGAATCCATGCTCGATCTCAACAAACTCAAGTTCACCTTTAATTTCGTACTGAAGTAATTGTTCGAAATTCATGCTTGCCTCTGTGTAAGACTACCATTTGATCCATGGATTTTTACAGTTTGTCATTACATCGGCGAAGACGGAATCCAGAAGAATCAACATTCTGGTCCCGGCTTTACCTGAGTGACGAATTGTTCATGGTCGCCGGTCTGCGAAGAGAAACATTCACCCGCCGATAATGTTTCTATCCTTAAGATAGGCGATGATTTCATCAGCGAGAATATCAGGTGTTTTTTCCGCCGCAAACAGCACCAGTTCAGGGTGCTGCGGTGCCTCATAGGGATCATCGATGCCGGTAAACCCCTTGATTTCCCCGGCGCGCGCCTTTTTGTAAAGTCCTTTTGGATCCCGTTGTTCACAGACCTCGATGGGCGTGTCTACAAAGACCTCGATAAACTCACCGTCTTTTAACGTCTTGCGAACCTTGTCTCGATCGGTGCGGTAGGGGCTGATAAAGGCGGTCAGTGCAATAATACCCGTCTGTGCAAATATCTCGGCCACCGCCCCTATGCGGCGAATATTTTCTTCCCGGTCTATGGCGGAAAACCCCAGCCCGAAACGGTTCGAAAATTCATCGCCATGTGTATCTTTCAGCATTCCCGGACCGGCATTGAGTCCATGACGGACATTATCGCCATCCAGCACGACACTGTGGATATCCACCTGGTGAAGCTTGTGGTCCAGCGTATTCGCGACCGTGCTTTTTCCGGAACCGCTCAGGCCGGTAAACCAGATCACACAACCCTTGTGAGCATTTTTCTTTTCGCGGGCCTCTCGAGTGACACTGTGCTCGTGCCAGGTAACATTTGTCTCGTTTGTCATTATCAATTCTCTGTTAAGTTAATGTTCTCAGGTAGCTGTGATACAGCGCACCTCGCCGGGGGTTATCGCCCGGCGGCAACGGCATTGAACAACAGTAGGGGATCGGTACTACCCATGCGCTGGTCTCACAGGCGCTATATTAACCGATGATCTGTCGCCTGTGTGAACTGCAAAGCCCCGGACGGGCCAATACGACTACTGCGGTAACAACCGCGGATACAGGCATATATTGCGACAACAACAGCCAGGCCCTATGATGGCGACATCATGGAACAGCAGAATCCTATTGTTGAAATCCAGGAGTGGACCGCCACCCTGACCGAATCCGTCAGCCGGGTCGCGATACAGGTCCTCGAATATCTGCCGGCGGTTCTGGGGGCCGTGGTACTGCTGCTGGTCGGCTGGGGTGTGGCACGGCTCTTACGCTACGGCACAGAAAAACTTACCGAAAAGACGGTTGTTCAACTTGCACACACCCGGCCAATGGACACCCGTGTGCAGCAACCAAGTTCCTACAATGCCGCGCCGAAGATTGCCAGCCGTATCGTGTTCTGGGTGGTGCTGCTGTTCTTTGTGATTGCGGCTTCCGAGGTGCTCGAACTGAAGGTCATTTCGAGTCTGCTCGGCAGCATCACTGCCTACCTCCCACGCCTGCTGGCCGGACTGCTGATACTGTTTGTCGGTTTGTGGCTTGCCGAGGTCACGCGGGCTGTCATCCGGCGCAGCAGCACCCGTATGAATATCGCGCAGGGTGACGTGCTGGGACGTCTCGGCCAGATACTGGTGCTGCTGATTGTCTTTTCTGTCGCTGCCGGACAGATCGGTATCGACAACACCCTGCTGGTCGCCCTGGTGGCCATACTCTTCGGGGTAATGTTCGGGGCAATCGCACTGGCCTTCTCCCTCGGCGCAAAGACCACGATCGAAAACCTGCTGGCCGTGCAATCGATTGTACATGAGTACAGCCCGGGTGAACGTATACGGATTGGGTGTATCGAAGGGAAAATACTGCGTATTACCCGCACAAACGTGATCCTGGAGACACAGGACGGCCAGACACTGATCCCTGCAAAGCGCTTCAGCGAACGGGAATCTGTGCATCTCGCCAGAACCGAAACTCCATGAACCCGCATTCCCGTCTCGGTGCAACCTTTCTGAGAAGCCAGCCCGCCGCTGCAGCACGCGTACTCGAAGACTTTCCCGCAGAAATAGCCGCGCAATATCTTGGGGTTGCTAATCCACTCACGGCAAAGTCAGTCATCGAGCATTTCTCGCCGGGGTTTGCCGCAAGCTGTTTGAGTGTGATTGAATCACAGGCGGCAGGCCAGATATTCAGCCTGTTGCTTCCAGATCTTCAGATAATGCTGTTACGTCAACTCGATGAGGATACACGCGAGTCGTTATTGAGAGCGTTGCGACCGGACCAGGCTGCCTCGATAAGGCGACTGCTTCCCTATCCCCGCGGTACTGCCGGAAACCTCATGGAAGCGCCGCTGGCAAGCGTACCGGAGGAACTGTCCGTTCGACAGGCAGTTAAACGTATCAAGCGGATACGGCGTGGTATGAAATTTTATGTCTATGCCGCCAATGCCGCGGGCCAGTTAACCGGTGTGATGACGCTGCATGAAATGATCAGTGCGCCGTCAGCCGCGCGGATCAGCGAGATCATGCACAGACACATCATCAGTCTGTCCCCGGTACAGTCGATACTGACCGTATTCAACAGCCCGTACTGGCAGGAATACCATGCATTACCTGTCACCGACGAAAATAACGTTCTGCTGGGTATCATCCGTCAGAAAAGTATGCGGCGCTTCCAGGAAGCATCCTTACATACAGGCGCCGTCAGCAACGGCCTGGAATCCTTTATAACCGTCGGCGAATTGTTTGCTGTCACGGCGGGACAGTTACTGGCCACCTTGATAGCGACCGGCACATCGCTGACACACAGGGATCCGCATGGCTGACCTGCGCGCCCTCACGCATGCGCTGGCTGATGCCTTTATTGACGGGTTTCCACAGGAAACGACCGAGGCGCTGGAAACGGCGCCTGTCGCCGAACTCGTTGAGCTGTTACAGACACAGACTGTGGAAAGGGGCGCACGCATCCTCGGTCGCCTGTCTACTGCCCTGGCGACGACCGTATTACAACAACTGGAACCGGCACTCGCACGGAATATTATGGCCGCCATGGATCCGCTCCTTGCCGCATTGCTGCTCGGCAGTCTGGCTCCGGATGCACGGGAAAAGCAACTGAACAATCTGGATGCAGGACTGGCAAGAGAACTGCGCGACCTGATGACCTATCCGGAGGCCAGCGCAGGTCGCCTGATGCAGCCGCGCGCGCCCAGCATCCCCGCGCGTTTGACCGTCAAACAGGTGCTGAATCGCTTGCGGCGGTTTCCATCCCGTGAGACAGCGGTGCTCGTGGTTACAGATGACAGCGGCAAGCTGGTTGGCCTGGTGGATCTGGTCGATGTCGTCCAGGCAGATCCCGAGGCCCGCCTGGAGTCACTGCTGCATATCACCACACCGGTTCGCGTCACTGCGACGACGCCCCGGGAAGAAATCATCGATCTTTTTACACGCTACCGACTGCGCCTGCTTCCGGTGGTCGATATCGACAACCGTCTGCTCGGCGTCATCCGCCAGTCCGCCGTCATCAAGGCCACGCAGGAAGAAGCGGCAACAAATATTCAGGCCATGGTTGGTGTCAGTCGCGATGAACGCGCGCTGTCATCGCCCCTGTCCGCGATGCGCAAGCGCCTGCCGTGGCTCAACGTCAACCTGCTGACAGCCTTTCTCGCGGCCGCAGTCGTTGGCCTGTTCGAGAACACCATTGCGCAATTCACGGCACTGGCAGTGCTGTTACCGGTCGTCGCCGGCCAGTCCGGTAACACCGGCGCGCAGGCACTCGCCGTTATCATGCGTGGCCTGGCGCTACGGGAGATCCAGCTACGCCACTGGCAACGCGTGCTGTTTAAAGAAGTACTTGCCGGCGCACTCAATGGCATTGCCATCGCTATTGTCACGGGGCTGGGCGTCCTGATATGGAGCCAGTCAATCGGTCTCGCCGTGGTCATCGGCGTGGCGATGGTCATTTCGATGGCACTGGCAGGTCTCTCCGGAGCCGCTATACCGCTGCTGTTGACACGTCTGGGCCAGGACCCTGCGCAGTCGGCCTCTATCATACTCACGACAGTGACCGACGTTGTCGGTTTCTTCAGTTTCCTTGGGCTGGCAACCCTGTTCTCCGCGTTGCTGTGAGACAGCCCTGAGCAGTAGCCGGGTAACGACAGTGACACCAGATCAATCACGGTAAACAGCACACCATGTTTTCAACTCACCAAACAGACCGCCCGACAGCCTTCCTGTTCTGCCACCTGGCCTGCCTGGTCCTGCTTCTGGTATGCGCGCATGGCCAGGTCGTTGCACAGGACAAGATGGACTTTGCAGAGCTCAATGCAACAACCGCCAGGTCATATACCGCCGTAGAGAATCTGGTGAATATCCAGCAATCCCTCGAATCAAAACGAACCACGGTTCGCGAGCTCAGGGAACAACTCAAACAGCTGGAGGATGTATCCGAGAAGCAGACACTGGAACAGAAGATTGAACGTACCAACAAGGATATAACAAGCCTGCAACTGGCTTTCGAAAATATCGCACTGGGTAGCCCTAATCTTTCGGTGCTGACTGACCAGCCGGAACAGCAGATCGACTGGCGTGTCGAGCTCGAGCAGGTTAGCAGGCCGCTGCTCTCCACACTCAAGGAGTTGACCGCAAAGCCACGCCAGGTAGACAGTCTGCGCAGGGAAGCCGCGCGACTGGAAGACCAGCTGAAGGTGATCCAGAAAGCGATTGATTCAATCCACCACTTCAAGCAACAGTCATTACCACCGTTGGCAGCAGAACCACTCGAGCAGTTGCTGCTTGACTGGGAACAACGCGGGGATGACGTAAAGCGCGCTCTGGAGATAACACATTTCAAGCTCGCCGTCATTAAAACGGAGAGTATTGCGTGGTACACCTCGGTCGGGGAAACACTCAAGGAGTTTCTTGGTGGACGCGGTCTGACCCTGCTGCTGGCCATACTGGTCAGTGTCGCCATCTGGCTGCTATCAAAGTGGCTGCTCACGGTCTACTGGCGCTGGCTGTTTCGAGCAGAACGCGATGTCGGTATCAAGCGGGCACCGCTGGTCTACTACAGTTACCGCCTCGCCACGGCGATCATCATCGTGCTCGCTATACTGATGGTATTTTATATACGTGGTGATGTGCTGTTTCTCACCCTCGCCCTGCTTGCGTTGGCCGGCGCCGCGCTCACTTTACGGCAAACCCTGCCGCGTTACGCTGCCGAATTACGGCTGTTGCTTGGAGTCGGCCCCGTACGTGAGAAAGAACGCCTCGTGCTTGACGGTGTGCCGTTCATCGTGGAATCGCTCAGCGTCTACACAATATTGAAGAACCCTGCCCTCGAGGGGGTTGTGCGCTTACCCCTGCATGACATGAATGCGCTCGTTTCAAGACCTGCCAGCCAGGAACCGTGGTTTCCCTGCCAGCCCGGGGATTTCGTCCTGCTGGCCGACGGTAGTTTTGGCCAGGTATCGCGCCAGACAATCGAACTGGTCGAGGTCATGGTTCGGGACAGCAAGGTGCAGATCCCTAGCAAAGACTTCCTCGGTCAGCACGTGCGCAACCTGTCGCGCGAGGGCTTTGGTGTTGCCGGCGCGTTCGGCATTGACTACCAGCATCAGGCAATCTGCCTGGACATGGTACCCGCGCGCTTCCGGGAGGCAATCACCGCACGCTTTGAACAAGCCGGCATGAAAGAAGATATCGAGGACATGCTGGTGGAATTCAAGGAGGCCGGCGCCAGTTCACTGGACTACCAGATCTACATGATCCTTAATGGCCGTGCAGCGAAGGCCTATTTCAGGGCACAGCGCATGGTTCAACAAGCCTGCGTGGACGTCTGTAACCGGGAAGGCTGGATCATTCCTTTCACCCAGATCACGGTCCATTCAGGCAACAGTGCAACAGGACCCGGTCAACAGCCCGAAGCAACGGCAAACGGCGCCACACAGATTGCGACTGCACCCACCCAGCAGCCCGGTTAGCGCTTTGCCAGATCCGACTTCGAGCGTCTGATGTCTTGCACAGCAGTACCCCGCATCAGGCGACCAAGTATGTCAGCGCCTGTAATCACCCGCTTTTCATCGGACCACAACAGAATCAGGTCATGGTCGATGACATCATCCACCTCGCTGGTACCATGTATACTCAAGCGCGTTAACACTTTTCCGAGCAGGGTACTGGAATCCCTGACGATGATAGGTCGGTGACAATAGCTGTAAGGGTTAAAGGCCTCCTTGCCAAACAAGACATCGCGAAGAAAGTTATTGGCGTTCAACACCAGGGCGGGTTCGTTGTGTTCGTCTACAATGATCACCCACTTCTTTCCGGAACTGTTTATATCAAGCAAGAACGGGTCAAGGGCATGGCGTTCAAATGCCGGGAACACCGGCAAACCATTGTCTAGCGGCAGCTGAACGATACTGTCCGGGTCGACATATTCACCCTCATGGGTTATCTCGATATCGTCCAGTGCCAGAAAATTCATGGCACCCATGCCCTCCAGGTGCGACACATCCGAATCATCCGCCTCGATATGCTTGCGGATCACCGTGTGCAGGTCGCGTTCCCTGAAATAACTGATGCCCTCCTCACCCAGCCAGCGGTCCAGTACCATGGCACTGGGTTTGGCGACCGGGTACAGCAGCAACTGGTAAAATCGCAACACCGGGGCCAGCAATGATCCCATACGCATGGCATGGCGGGAGAAATATGCCTGTGGCGTTATTTCACCGGCAAATGTAATAAGAATGGTTGAGAAGAAGAAGGCGGTCAGTCCGGTCATCACGGAATTGGACAGCAGGGTCAATAGTACATTGATACCGACGTTGCCCCAGAGAATGGTCGTGAGAAGAAAATTGACATCCTTGCGTAATGCCAGGATCTTCACGGCAGCGGGATTACCCGCCGTGGCTTCCACTTCAAGACGCAAACGGCTGATACCCAGTAATGCCAGATTCAGACCGGAAAACATCGCAGACTGGCTGACACAAAACAGAATTCCTGCCCATACCAGGGCATTGACCGACACTGTTTCCATTTATAGTATTCCGATTATCGTGTTCTGTAGCGTGTACTGTATCTTCACTCAGTGACGATTGATATCGCTGCCTACCCGGCAGCGCTGTCTTGTTCTACCGCTGGCTCCGCCATATCCGGAACCTGATCCTCAGCGACAGTAAATGGGCTACCGATAAGTCGTATTGCCTTGAACATCTGCCGTGCCACGCGCCGGATGCGACTATTCTGTTCCAGGTGATCGATCATATCGGGAATGGGGATGTGCAACTCTGCCCCGGCGAGCAGCAGTTTCTCCTTGACATCCTCATAGGCAATCTGCACCTGCTGCAACTGTGTTTCACAGTCTGTGATAGAAAAGCCTTCAAGGTCAGGATTGGCCAGTTCCATCAGCGTGACGACCTCCACCCGGTAGCGGGCCAGGTCCTGAATCAGTTCGGCATCATCGACCGCTTCCAGCTCGGACTGCATGCCGACCACCTCCAGCGACTGGTCCGCACAGGCCAACAGGTGTTGCTCCGCGCGCAGCAGTTTTGCCAGTTGTCCGGCCACCACACCGCTAAGTGTCCGCTTTTCCAGCTGCATAACAAACCCGGCGACCGCGTAGGCAAGCTTTTTCGCCACCATATGGTCGCTTGCAATGCGCTTACCCGGAACGGACTCGGTGCTTAATGCTTCCAGTGCCATGCGTCTTGCAACGTCAGCGATACGCGACAATTCCAGCACCAGTGCATGCAGCGCCAGTTCCGGCGACACGGCAACGGTCTTGTCAAGAAACCGGGTGCGGCCCTCGATTTCTTCCTGGGTGACAAAGCGCATTTCCAGGAACCGCGTCAAGCGGCGACTCACAGGCCACATCATCAGCACACCGAGGACATTGAACGTCGTATGGAACAGCGCCAGGGTGACGGCCGGTACATCCTGCATCCCCAGCAGTTGACCGGTCACATTCACGGTCCAGAACAGTAGCGGCATAATCATCAGCGCCACCACACCCGTGACTACATTGAAAATGATATGGGCGGCGGCCACCCGTTTGGCATTTGAAGTTGCACCGATAACTGCAAGCGCCGCTGTCGATGTGGTGCCGACATTGGCACCGATGACCATGGCCGCTGCCGCATACAGGCCGACAATGCCACCGGTGGCCGCCGTCAGTGTAATGGCAATGGCCGCGCTGGAAGACTGTGTCAGCACGGTCATGAGAAAACCGATGCCGACATACATAAACACGCCTGCAATACCATCCAGGGTGAATTTTTCCAGTTCAATAGCAGCCGCCAGCCCTTCAAAGGCATCCTTGAGCACGTCGATACCGATGAAGAACAGGCCAAAGCCAGCCAGCGCCATCCCCACCGGTGCACGCCGACTGCCGGCACCGGTGAGGCGCAACAGCATGCCGATGCCGATCATTGGCATGGCAAAGGCGTCCACCTTGAGTTGAAAACCGATTGCCGCGACCAGCCAGCCGGTCATGGTGGTACCGATATTGGAGCCGTAGACGACACCCAGCGACTGATACAGGCCGATCAGGCCGGCATTGACAAAGCCGATGGTCGCAACCGTAACAGCACTGGATGACTGTACTATGGCCGTGATCGTTAAACCGCTCACAATGCCGCGGCCAAGTGTACGGGTCCATTTACCCAGCATGTCACGCAAGGCATGGCCGGCGGCCTGCGTCAGGCCATCGGTAATCATATTCACTGCCAGCAGGAACAGGCCCAGCCCGCCTGCCAGTAGTCCGATGGTCATTAGCCCCTGTTGCATATCGCTATGGAAGAAGCCCCTCGCAGAGTGCCAGTGCAGCCTCCATGGAGTGGAGTGGCTCGATTTCCGCTTTACCGTCCCGGCGGCGTCGCTTGTTCACCCATTCCACATCGCGCTGTTGCAAAGATGCGGCATCCTTGAGCAAGATTTCCAGCAGGTCACGCGTCGGATGGGTCATGGGTCCTCTGTAAACACAAGCAGGTAAATGCATGCATGCTTTCTATGTCAGAAATTTACTGAGTAAATTGTCTGTCTAGCGTTTTCCATCCACTGACTGGAGTGTAGACCGGAAGGTCATGTCATTTCCGAAGGGACGGGTTTCAGTCATACCGCCTTGCGCAGGGAAGCTATAACTTAGCGTCGTAGTTGTGACAATCGGTGACAGGTCTTTGCACTCAGTCTTGCCCAGGGCTCGGATTTCGGTCAGACGTGGCTGCACGATGTTGCGCGCCACCGTGAGTTCCACGCTATCCCCTTTTAACTGGTGAGTGATACGCAACCCGTCGAAAAGGGCTACCGTGGAATATAATTTAATCAGTTTACCCGGCTTCGTGAGGTCGCAGCGCAGCCTGAGATAGCTGCGTTCAAGCCCCCTGCTCCAGGTGTATGCATTCCGGGTAACGATGGTATTTCCCCGCTCGATCAATTTCTCGCCCCGGGTCAACTCGATTTTCATATCGAAGCGTTCTGCGGAGTTCGCGGTTGCCGTCGCGGTCAAGAGCAGTCCGAACAACAGGTGGCGTATCAACATTGGGTAATCTCCGATGTTTTCTGGTTGCCGGTGCTTGTGGTTGTACTGCAGCTATCAAGCCATTGTAATGCGCACGTTACTCCATGGTGCCTTTTACCAGCAACAGTCAGCGCGGCAGTCCACAGTAACGGATTTGCAGGCGTTCAACCAGTCAGTGTGACCGGGGTTGCGAAGCCGGGTGGCTTGACAGCCAGCACGGAACAATCGATCTGATTGAGAATCGACTCCGCTGTATTGCCCATGATAAATCCGGGTATACCGGTGCGGGCCACGGTCCCCATGACAATAAGGTCGGCCCCGATCTGTTTTGCCAGTAGCGGAATCTCCTTGCGAGCATCTCCCTTTACCAGGTATGTTTGCGGTTTGAGGTAATCCAGGGCATCCTGTCCCAGATCGCCCGTCACCTCGCGCATCAACCCATCCAGACTGGTCGCGTGATAGCGTCTCTCCTCTTCGACGTAGGCAACAATCTTCTCCTCTGGTGTATACATAAACGCGCCGCGCATGGCGCCTTCGGCAACCGCGTCCCAGGCATGCGCAACATGCAGCTCGGCAAACTCTGACAGTGCCAGGGAACTCGCCATCTCAACGATCTGCCGCCTCAGTGCGCGCCGTGATGCCAGCTCTTCCTCCGGGTAGGCGTCTCCGGCATCGACTGCTGCCAGGATACGTCGGTAGGATTTTCGTTTACCGGGTTTGATGAGCCAGACAGGGCACGGGCACTTGCGCAACAGGTGCATATCCTCACTGCCAAACAAGCGGTCCAGCCAATCCCGATTTTCGGGGCTCTTGATGACCAGGTCATGTCTGTTGCGCAGTACCTCACGGATGATTTCCAGGAAGGATACGCCGACCAGTACCCTGGTCTGGATACCGATACGTGCGCGATAAGAATTAACCAGCGTTTCCAGCCCTGCTTCATGAGCGCTAACCAGCGCGGTCTGCAGATCGGCGGAGATCGGACCACCCTCAGGCATCCCGATACCGGCAGTGACACGATCAACCACTTCGACAACCGTCAGGCTGGCCTGGTTGTTCCCGGCCAGTGTGACAGCACGCTCCAGGACATGCCCGTCGGCCGTTACATCGCCAACCACGCAAAGAATATCCTTGAATCGTTGCATTTCATTCACCTCCTCTGGAATTCTTCAGGGATGCTGAGGATGGCCGCTCCTCAGCGCCGTTACGATATCGGCAAACCCGCTCATTCAAACCCCCTTGCCGTGACCGGCACAACAGCGTAACCACTTTTCAACGCCAACCACCGCGTAGATTGTCACACCGCCACCGAGGACCCAGAGCCATTCGGTTCGCGTCATGGGTGCGCTGCCGAATAGATGGTTCATTGCCGGAAAATAGGTGAACAGGATCTGTAACAGGACCATGGCGGCCACACCGAGCACCAGCCAGCGGTTCGAAAATACACCCAGTCTGAACATCGAGTAGCGCAACGAGCGGCAATTGAACAGATAGAAGAGTTCACCAAAGACAAACATATTGACGGCGACGGTGCGTGCCGTCTCAAGACTCCTGTCATGTAGCAACGTCCATTCAAAAAGACCAAAAGATCCCAATAGGAGCATCAGGCTCACCAGCCCGACACGTACTGCAAGCTCCCGAGTGATGACGGGGGTCTGCGGTCGTCGCGGCGGTCGTTTCATGATCCCCGGTTCCTTGACTTCGAAGGCCAGCATCAGGCCAAGTAACACGGCGGTCGTCATGTTGATCCACAGAATCTGTACCGGTGTAATCGGAAGCTCAAGTCCGGCGAATACGGCAACGAGAATCACCAACCCTTCACCGATGTTGGTGGGCAGGGTCCAGGTGATGAATTTAACAAGATTGTCGAACACCGCCCTGCCTTCCTCGACGGCTGCCTCAATGGTCGAGAAATTGTCGTCGGTGAGCACCATGTCCGCCGCTTCCTTGGCCACCTCGGTGCCACCCACACCCATGGCCACACCGATATCGGCCTGCTTGAGCGCGGGCGCATCGTTAACACCATCACCGGTCATTGCCACGACATGTCCATTGGCCTGCAAGGCCTGCACCAGACGCAGCTTTTGTTCCGGCGTCACCCGTGCGAACACTGCCGTCCGCTGCGCAACATCTACCAATTCAAGGTCACTTGATTGCGACAGCGAGTGTCCGCTGACCGCAAAGCTGTCCAGGTCGCTTCCCTCTGCGCTCTTGAGACCAATCTGGTGTGCAATGGCAGCTGCCGTGGCCACATGGTCGCCGGTGATCATCTTCACCTGGATGCCGGCATCCTGGCAGGCACGCACGGCCGCTATCGCCTCCTGCCGCGGCGGGTCCATCATGGCCTGCAACCCAAGAAAGCTCAGGCCATCGGCTACCTCGGCATGCGAGACTGATTCAGTCGGGGCAGTCACTCGCTTGCGGGCAAAGGCCAGTACCCGCAGCCCCCTTGTGGCCATCTCATCGACTTCGCGATGAATCCTTTTCGGGTCCAGCGTCCCGGGTTCCTTACCTGCGGCATAGGCGTCGCGACAACGCGATAACACACTTTCAACCGAACCTTTCAAATATATGATCGCCACTGACTCCGTTGCTGCTGCGTGTAGCGTGGCCATGTACTGGTGCTGGGATTCGAACGGCAGCGTATCGATACGCGGCAGTTCCTGTTCCAGCGCCTCCCGTGAGAGTCCTGCCTTGGCCGCCGCGGTAATCAACGCCACCTCTGTTGGATCTCCCTCGATGCCCCACTGCTTGCCCTTGTTGATTAAAGCTGAATCATTACATAACAGTCCTGCCTTCAGGCACTCCAGAAGTGCCGGGTGCGCGTCTGGATCGATGGCGGATTGATCAATGCATACCTCCCCCTCTGGCGCATAGCCCACGCCTGTGAACTCGTAACAGTTACCACCGGCACAGACCTGCTGCACCGTCATCTGGTTCTGGGTCAGGGTGCCGGTCTTGTCGGAACAGATGACAGTCGTGCTGCCCAGGGTTTCAACAGCCGGCATCCGGCGGATAATTGCATGGCGCTGCGCCATCTTGCCCACGCCTATTGCCAGCATGATGGTCATCGCCGCAGGCAGGCCTTCCGGTATCGCACCGACGGCCAGTGCCACCGCCGCCATAAAGTTATCGAGCAGCGGTGTTCCGTGATACCAGCCAGCCAGCAGCGTCAGGCCGGCAAGTCCCAGGATGACCCACAGCAGGATGCCGCTGAAGTGGTTGATTTTCTTTGTCAGCGGAGTCGCCAGGGTATCCGCACCGGCGATCAGCGCATTGATCTGTCCGATCTCGGTAGCGTCACCCGTGGCGACGGCAATGCCCGCACCGGTGCCATAGGTCACCAGGGTAGATGAATAGGCGATGTTGCTGCGGTCGGCAAGCAACGTTTGCTGTGGCAGATGCTCCGGCTGTTTCTGCACCGGCACGGACTCACCGGTCAACGCTGACTCATCGATCTGCAGTTCGCGGGTACGCAACAGGCGCAGGTCCGCGGGCACCTTGTCACCGGATTGCAGCACCACCAGATCGCCGGGTACCAGTTCGCTGGCGGCAATCTTTTCCTTTTTTCCTGCCCTGATGACGCTGGCCGTACCTTCCATGGCGCATGCCAGTGCCTCGATGGCCTTTAATGCCTTTGATTCCTGTATAAAACCGATGATGGCATTGACCAGCACGACAGCGAAGATGACACCGCTGTCGACCCATTCATGCAATGCGAAGGTGATTGCCGCGGCGCCCAGCAGGATATAAACAAGGGGTTGATGAAACTGCAGCAGAAATATCAGCAGCGGACTTTTGCCTTTCTTCAGCGTGAGGCGATTTGCTCCGAAATGTGTCTGCCGGTGCGCCACCTCGAAGATATCGAGTCCCCTGGTGCCGTCTGACTCCAGCAGTGTGGCGATCTCGTTGCGTGGCATATGATGCCAGTGTCTTGAAAGCAAGGTATCCATGTTGGTGTCTATGGTTAGTCCATGAGTCAATCCCGTGAGAACCTTACGCTACGTATGCAGTCTGCCCGAAAATGAAGTTGATCGAGGCATTACCTTTGCACAGTATCGTACGCCTGAACCTGTGCAACAATACGTGATTCAAACAAGATACGAATAACACCTTCGATCTCAGCAATCTGCCATTTCAGAAACAACACATCCGCTGCACTTTCGAAAGTACCCTGCAGGGAAACGAGCCCTTCTTTCACACTCACATCAATATCTTCAAATCGTTTATGCGCATGCACCAGCACGAGTATTTGTGCTTCCAGTGATTGATCCGAAACCGGTGCAGCAGGCACAACCCGGATTTCGCTACCAACATCGACGGTTCCCCCTGTCTTCCAGACAATCTGTTCATAAAGCATCTTTTGCGAAAGCAGCCTGACCTGGCCGCTCAGCACCACATGACCGGCAGCGGAGATAATCCTGACAGCGGTTCCATCAAGCACTGGCTCATGCTGCACCTGGGACTCAATGCGCGCCTGCAAGGCAGCATCAGCTTCCGCGAATGCGGTGTTAACCACCGAGAGTGCCAGCAATCCCAATAGCAGTCGGTAGACAACATACTGGATTGCATCCTTGTGCAAAATTGAATAGTCATACATAAACGGACCCTCTGTATAGATACCCCTGGACTTTATCATGAAACGGCTGGTTACCCGACCACAAATAGAGGAACCACCAAACTTCGACTGAAACACTGCCAGCAATCGGCTAAAGCATCTGCGCTCCATAACGCGAGTAATACCACTTCATGACAAACGGCGGCAGCAACGTGGTCAGGGCGATGACAATGACCATGCCGGCATAGACCTCGTTGCTGAAGATCCTGCTTTCACGTCCAAGTTCTGCAAAGATCAATCCCACCTCACCACGGGGGACCATCGCCGTGCCGATCATCCAGCGGGTGGGCCAGCCCTCTTGCACCATCATTGCCCCGATGAGCTTCCCGGCGACAGCAGCAACCAGCAATGACAGCGAGAACAACCAGATGAAGGGTGAATTCCAGTCAACCTCGTGCAGGTTCAGCGACAGCCCGACCAGGACAAAGAATATCGGCGTGAACAGTTGCACAATGGGTTTCATCTGTGTTTCGATGCGTTCCGCGAAGAGTTCGTCGGCGCGTAAGGCGATGCCCAGCGGCAGAAAGAAACGCCGCGACAACGCCAGTCCGGCGGCGAAGCCGCCCAGCAACTCCGGCGCACCTATGGCGTGAGCCAGCCAGGCGAAAAATAGCACCAAAGAGACAATGGTCGTTGGGATCAGCCCGGGGATCTTGCTGCTCGCATCAAAGCGTTTGATGACCAGGGACATCAGCTTGGCAGCCACCGGCGACAGTACAAAGAATGCCGCAACAAATATGAGCACCTTGCCGGTATTCACCAGGCTTACCCCGCCACCGATGGAGTACTCGTAGAGCAAGGCCAGCAGCACAACACCCATTACATCATCAAGCACCGCCGCGCCCAGCACGATTTGTCCCTCTTTCGAATGCTGGCGCTTGAGGTCGCCGAGCACCCGCACGGTGATGCCAATGCTGGTCGCGGTCATTGTGCCACCGACAAACAGGGACATCAGTAACGGCAACTCGAATATCCAGTAAGCCAGTCCAAAGCCAAACAGAAATGGCAGGATAAAACCGGCAGTAGCGACTATAATGGATTCCACGCCGGTGCTGACCAGGCGTTTGAGATCCGTCTCCAGCCCCACCTCAAAAAGCAACAGGATAATACCGATACCCGCCATCAGCCGAATCGCCTCCGTCGGCGCGATCCACCCCAGCAGACTGGGGCCCAGTACAACACCGGCGAACAATTCACCGATCACCGACGGCACCTGCACGCGTGTGGCCAGCTCGGCGAATATTCGCGCCGTAAGCAGGATAATAAGCAGGGTAAGAAAAAAGTCGTGGACTGCCATCTTTGATTCAGTGAAGTGATGTGCCGAGGCCTACAATAAGGAGACCACTCAGCAATGGTGAAATACCGAGTCGCCTTGCAGCAGCCAACGCGCCTCGTATCAATGCTTCACCACCAACGTTACGCGAGGTCACGCCAAGCATCAAAAAAAGAGAATTCATCACGGTTCCGGCCATCCGCGTATAGGGATTAATGAGTCTGCAGAGAATATCATAGAGACCAAGTGCTTCGTATCACCGACACTATAACCGTTCGATGAAGGCGCGATGCTTATATAGTCGGAGCATATGCAGCGTCAGATACCGACTTGATGTGAAATACAGTATTATTGTTGTACACCAGAACAGATCCTATCCGCAGCGCACCAAGTAGAACTATAAACGCTGAAGATGCGTAAAGCCTTTCTGGTTCAAGCTCATGCTTAAAAAGTGCAATCAGGATTTCGCGAATAACGAACACAATTGCGGCATCCAGTATAAAAGCAGGTCGAGATTTTCGTGTACTGAAATACGCAATGAGTGATCTGAATGACTCAATGAACACATAGAGCGTCAACACATCGGCAATGAGATCAGTATAGCGGCCGGTGATTCCTACTAATGCCAATAATCTCCATGTTGTCGAAAAATGCTGTATCGTCCCAATTGCAACACCAAGAATAATGAATAAAAGTATAATTCCGAATACTGCATCTACCACCCTATCAATAATCGTTCTTATTATTTTTGGTAATCATTTCCATCATGAATACAATTGCCAGGTGGCTATTACAAAGGCGAAAAGCATATATAAATCACATTCTGTAGAATTATATAATTGAGATGAGCAGTAACTTACCATACGTTGTTCGTCCATGAAGGGCTGCAGCAGGCTGGTTGATTCCGTTTATTTACTCAACAGCAATCTGCATTGAAAAAATAGTTGGACCGCAAGTAACTCCGCAACCGGGCAGACACTGACGTTCGCTTTCAGCTGGCCTTTTGCGAAACAAGCGGGTAATGTTTAATTACGGGGCATCGTTTAAAGCTTCTTGCAATAACATATGTAAACCAAACACCAGAGGAACAACACATCATGGACAAAGGAGTCACTAATATTGTTATTTTGGTGCTGATAGTTGCATGCGTCTTTATATACATTCTGTGGAAGAATTCTCGAAGAACCAAGGATGCCATCATGCTGATTGCACAACAACAGGGGCTTGTCGGGCACGATGAGCGTGCACGTACGCTTTGCCGTGCCATACACATGCTGAACCCGAATCTTACAGCGGGCGTTGACTATGTCATCAGGCACGATTCTCCGGAGCAGGAACCGTATATCGCAGAATGGATAGCCAACACAAATCGACCTACCGACAAAGAGATCAAATCCGCCCTGCGGGAAATCACGGATGTTCGCCACGAGCAAAAATATGCCGCCATGAGGCGGATGGAGTACCCGAGTGTAGAGGAACAACTCGCAGCTGCATACCAAGCGCGTCAGGGGAATAAGGCCGAACAAAACAAGATAGATGAGAGAATTCGCCGAGTACGGGAGAAATATCCCAAGACGGATGAGTGTGTCTAGCACGAATCAGGTCTTGGAACGTATCAGATTTACGGACGTTCATTGGTATTATTTTATGATGTGCACTATGGCCGTACTCGGTAGTTGCCGAGGTAAGCGGTACATTTTTCTGCTAACCGTGTACTACCGAACCCTTCAATCTACATTGTTTTTTAGCGACCAGTTCCAGGCTCACGTAATGTTTGTATCCTGTCCACCATCAACTCACGGGTACATACTTTACTGACATTGGGTTTATTGACACTTATGCGGTTCACAATACGGCACTGGCCTGGCTGTACGTCAAGACAATACTTGTCAGCATCCGACTCCAGCTGAGCCCCATCACGGCTGTAAACGTCCTCGAGGAATCGCAGTCGTCCGTGATGATCACCTGCTTGTTTATTATGACTGCTGTGATGTTTCCTGCCCATTGTCAATGACAACGCAGCGCCCCTGCTCGCTTTACCTCATCGTTTTATTCCAGCTTTTCAATGCTCGATATTTGACGCACCCATGTTCCGGACAGGCCCATGGATTTTTTCAGGGATTGCGCCCTGGCCTCGGCAGCAGCGCGGGTAGCAAAGCTACCGTAAACGAGTCCATACCAGGTTTCGTTATTATGCCGGTAAGTATAATACTCGGCTTTACCGGCAAGTTTGTTCTCCTGAATGTATTTTTCCATCTGTGCCTTGTTTCTTGATGACATCAACTGGATAGTGTAATTATCCGGACCAGACTGTAACAGCCCGGTTGGGCGGCCGGCAGATTCCTTCGTTTTATTGCTTTTCACTGGCGGGCTGTTCACCATTACAGCGCCCGCCGTTTCTCCATAGCAGCCTGCGACGGATTTGATATCTCCGCTTTTGATCTTTTCATACTTTTCCCAGAACGACACATCTATTTTTCGCAGCCGTTCCGGGGTAGTGGAATCACGGTAACGTGCGAGCTGTCGCGGACCTCCGTTGTAGGCCGCATAGGTGGCTCGCGCAAGACTGTCAGCAACCTTACTCTTGCCAAGTTCATTTTTCAGGGCATAATCCTTGAAGTAATGCAGCAGAATCTGGCTACCCGCACCTGCGTTATAGGCAATATCTGTTTCCAGTTTTCCTGCATCATATAACCCGCGCCAGACTTTTCGGTTTACCTGCATGATGCCGACAGAGCCGGTGCCTGATGTGATCGGTTTAATACCCTTGTCCGTTCTAATGAACTGGCGCCAGCAACTTTCCTGCCATGCAGTTGCCAGTAACATATCGTGATATTGTTTCCTGTATAACGAATCCAGCTTCTCCCGGTTAATCGTGTTGTTCGTGGTTTCGCTCAGTAACTGATGGACCAGTGACAGGTATTCACCGATCTCGTTGCGAGCCGGCACCCAGTTTTTCAACTTGTTCCGTAATGCTGCGCTGTCGATCGACGCACGTGCGGATTTTATGAACCAGGATAGTGTATCAGCAGGAATCTGCTCTTCGGTCGACTCCGGCGGACCAAAACCAAACAATCTTCGCAACGCAGGATCAACCTCCTGGCTGTATTCCAGTGGGTCAACACTGTCATCAGGCACCAGCATGCGCGCCCAACGCCGCAGACCACCTGCTGTAATCTCCAGACCAATGTCAGGTCCCAGCCTCTCCAGTACCTGCAACATGTCGCCAGCGGCTATAAATGTCATATATTGCAGCGGCAAGTCACCTTGCAGATCATCAGATACCTCGCTCAATAGCGGCGCGAGTCGACTCCAGGCGTTGACAAACATTCGCCTGACCGGGTCATCCTGGGTCGCGGTGTCTGATAACGCCATGAGTATGTCGTAGCGCGCCTCAATCAGTAGATTCAGCAACGCCTCTCTAACGGCATCGGATTTACTCCGGGTGGCAATCTGTTTAACCGTGTAAGTGAGAAAGGCATCCCATTGCCTGGAAGTTTGTTCCCAGCGATCCAGCTCCACTTTCGTCAGCGGCGGCTCAAACCTTTTCACAGGCGGGTTATTGCCTGCCGAGAACTCCAGCATCAGCTCCAGGGATTCCGGGTTTACAGCGGCTGTCGTGAACGACAGTGAATTCAGTATTGTCTTGGTTGTTGCGATATTGCTTTCCGGGATGACCTCGGGCAGCAATTGCCTGATTGCAGCAAGCACAGGCTGCAAATCGATGAGCAAATCCGAAAGCCGGGGCCCGGCAAACTGCTTGAGCAATTCAAATTCGCGGCCCTGATTAAGCGGTGTCATGTCTGCGCTGTACGCATTCGCATCAATAATTTCAAAACGCAAAGCGGTGCGCCCACTAGCAATTCGTGGTTTGTGATAGGTTTCAACTGTGCCTGACCACTGGTACACGGGGATACACTTGGACCCCATAGGCAGACCGACGTCAACGACGGTTCGATTGGTAATGCGTAGCAGACCTTGCTGGCCGTCGATACGTGGATCAGACAGTCTAATCCTGCTGCAGCCCTGGTCGTCAACCCGAATGTCCATTGCCTGATCTTGCCCCGTGTATAACTGCCTGCGCAGTGCCTGTTGCAGGAAGCTGAACTCGATATTCAGGGGGATGCTTACCGGTAGCTGGTCAGCAGCACTCACCAGTGAGACGAGTGACACCAGCAGCAGGATTCCAAACAATGTTTTCACGCATGCAACCCCGGCTTTTTGCGGGCCAGCGTCAGCTGCATGCTTCATCTGGCAGTGATTCACTTTCCTAAAGAAGATATATTATTACAAACCCCGATTACAACGTGCTTCATACTCTGCAGGGATGCAACTCCGCCATGGATCTGGCAGATGAACACAAAATCAACAGGTAATGATTTTCATGGAAGATACAGCTGATAACACGGGTGACATAACTCCTGAGATAAGGACGTCAGGAACGAGTTACATTCTGCAGCTGTCAAGGTGGGTCTGTTTAATTCATCATTCGTGGTTCCGGTGCATAGCGGAGAAAAGCGCGTAGCGCGTTGAACGCCCACAGGGTGAGCGCAACGAATAATCCAGTAACAGATTGAATAGCAACAACTGGATTCCGGGTCTGCGCTGCGCTCCGCCCGGAATGACGAATTAACCAGATATTCCTTCGCGAAACGCCTGCCAGGCCAGAACCAGTCTGCCTCGGTATGTTCATCAGCCTTTTCCGCGGGTGCGTGTTCCGCTTGATTTTCCAGCGAGCTCGCTTTGACGTTTCTCGAGAAATTGTATGATAGTGCCCGCAATATCCTTTCCTGTTGCCGACTCGATTCCTTCCAGGCCCGGTGATGAGTTAACTTCCATCACCACAGGCCCGTGATTTGAACGTAGCAGATCGACACCTGCGACATTGAGGCCCATCGTTTGTGCAGCCCTCACGGCAGTGGACCGTTCTTCAGGCGTAATCTTGATCAGGCTTGCCGATCCACCCCGATGCAGATTCGAGCGGAACTCCCCCTCTTTTCCCTGGCGTTTCATCGCCGCAATGACCTTGTCACCAATCACCAGACAGCGCAGATCGGCACCGCCCGCCTCTGCGATAAATTCCTGAACCAGGATATTGACACGCAATCCCATAAAGGCCTCGATCACGCTTTCCGCGGCCTGGTGGGTCTCGGCAAGTACCACGCCGATTCCCTGTGTGCCTTCCAGCAGTTTGATGACCAGTGGCGCACCACCAACCATTCTGATGAGGTCCTTGATGTCGTCAGGTTTGTGAGCAAAGCCTGTTAATGGCAAACCGACACCTTTCCGCGATAGCAGTTGCAGGGACCGCAGCTTGTCCCGGGAGCGCGTAATGGCGACCGATTCGTTCAGTGGCAGCACGCCGATCATCTCAAACTGGCGTAGCACAGCGGCACCATAGAATGTGACCGAAGCACCTATACGCGGTATGACGGCATCAAAATCCTCAAGTGCCACGCCTTTATAGTGCAGTTGTGGCTTGTGAGTTGCGATGTTCATGTAGCAACGTAGCACGTCCAGTACACGAACCTCGTGACCTCGTTGCTGCGCCGCTTCAACCAATCGTTGCGTTGAATACAACTTTGGATTTCTGGATAAGATGGCAATTTTCATATCAGGACTCCTGTCTCTGCCAGACCGTGTCTATCTGCACCTTGCAGGTCGAGTAACTGGCGATTATTGAGGTTTTTCTCTAGTCGGGATTATCAGACCTGCGAAGCCGCAGAAAAGTCACATAACACCGTCTGAAAATAAGTGTTCGATGCCTTGCAGTGCAGGGTGGCGTTGAATGTTGATCCGGGGGTAAGGCCGAGTGGGTTGCCCGTCATGACTCAGATTATGTGTGGCATCCGCTACCAGCTCAAGATAGCGAGCCCTGAACTGATCCAGGGCCCGGTAGAGTCGCACCTTCGCCGCACTCAGGCTGATATCCAGCAGGCTGCCGTCATTATCCGGCCATCTACGCTGTTGAGGTTCCACCGCCTGTTCAAGCAGCGAAAGTACCGACGGCTGTATTCTGTCATCCCTAAAAGGCAGGAGGCCCTGCCCAAAGGGCCATCACCTGAACTCATCCGGGTCATCGTCGAACCGAAACGACTCAACCCGTGTTTTGGCCGTCCACGGATAGCCCAGCAGATCAATAATGGCGTTCGATTGAGGGATCCGACCCCTCTTATGCCCCGGTGAAGTGATCCTGACCAGCACACGTCAGGCCCCGTGCCGGCACACTCAGGACACCTTGAGACCCCGCAGGGTCATCACCCCTTTCGTGCGCTGGGCCTTGATAATCTCGAGCTCCTTTCCCAGGCGCTTTTGTTTGCGCTCATTTTTCTCCAGCTGCATCTTTGCTTTTAACTCGACTTCCTTTTTCTTGAGCTTTTTCAGCAGCGCCTTCAACTCATCACGGTGTTTACGCTGCTTGCGTCCTTCCATGTCGAGCAAATCGCCCAGTGTCTTCAACAGCCTTTTTCTTTTCATTGATACTGCTCCACTAGTGGCTTACCTGTTCGGGTTTCTCCGTGACAATCTGCCCGGCTATCTGTGTAAGATCGCTCTCGTCCAGCACGATATCGTGTGCTGCCTGAGTCAAATCCTGTTCACCCGCCACGAACAGAGTCTGTGCAGCGCGGATCAGGTTCATGGAAATATCGCGCGCAAACACGCTGTCGTTGATCAGCGAGGATCCCATTTCCGGGGTGATAATACGCTTGCCAATCAGTTCGGTCATGGTCTGGTTGATACGTTTCTGGTCCTCTTCCACCAGCAGTTTCAGACCGTCCAGCGACAGAACATCCATCACCCCGCCGCCAGAGGCACGCATCTCCTCCAGGTCACGGATGATCAGTCCGATCTGCACCCGGACCCGGTTGTAGGCTTCGCGCATATTCCGGTTTTCCGAACCCGTATAATATATCAGGTTCTTCTGCAGCTGCCGGGTATCCTTTACCGCCTCCACCAGGTGAGTGCTCGCTTCCCTGAGCCACTGCAGGCTGGCTGACTGTTCTTCCCGGCGGGAAAACGCGGTGTCACTGATAAAGGCTACGATGGCGCTGTAAATACCCTTGATATGTCTCTCGTACATCGCGTTGATGTCGAACTGGTGTACCTGAGTCTGGGTCGCAACCACTTGCTCCAGATCAACAGTGGAGAGTATGTCAGCCTGCTTCATGCCGAGCCCGTCAATAATGATGCGCACTGCCGCCTCGTACACCCGCAAGGTCTCCAGGCGGACCGCCTCCAGCGCTGTGCCAGGAAACGCCGCCGAAGATTCTGACAGGTATATCGGCTGGTCCACTTCGGGTTTCTTCTCCGGGAGAATTTTCTCCAGCCAGACAACCAGCTTATTCAGCAGTGGCAGCATCACGACGATACCGAGCAGGTTGAATATCGAGTGGAACACGGCCAGCTTGAGGGTGTGGTCATCGTTCGCGATCCCTACCATGGCCGATACTCCGTTCACGAGATCAACCAGCTGATAGATGAAAACGATAGCGAGTGCGCCGGTCACCACGTTGAAGACAAGGTGCGCTACCGCCAGGCGTTTGCCCGCCTCGTTGGCGCTCATGGACCCCAGGATCGCGGTGATCGTGGTACCCACATTGGCGCCGATAGCCAGCGCCAGCGCATTCTCATAGGTAATCTGCCCGGCTGCAAGTGCGGTGATAATCAATACCAGGGTGGCGTGGCTGGACTGCATCACGACAGTGGCGAAGATGCCGATGGCCGTGAACAGCAGCACCCCGGTATACCCGGAGACCGCGTACTCGGCCAGATTGATGGTTTCCTTGAAGGTCTCAAAGCCCTCCTTCATGTAGTGAATGCCGAGAAACAGGAACCCCAGTCCCGCCAGGATATAGCCGATACCCTTGAGCGACTTCGACGACTGGAATATCAGGACCACACCGAACACCAGCAGAGGCATAGCATAGGCGGCGATGTTGACCTTGAGACCGAATCCGGCGATCAGCCAGGCCCCTGTCGTGGTCCCCAGGTTAGCACCGAAGATGATGCCAATACCGGCGGTCAGGGTGATGAGTCCGGCGCTGAGAAAGGAGATTGTAATCACCGAGACCAGCGAACTGGACTGCATCAGCGATGTGCTCACGATACCGAACATCACACTCTTTCCGGTAGACGATGTGGTGCGCTTCAGTATCCGGTCAAGGGCCCCGCCAGTGAAGGCCTGAAACCCCTCCTCCAGGGACAACATGCCGAACAGAAAAATGGCGACGCCGGCGGCAATGGCTTTGAAGTTGGGGCTTACCCAGAAGCCATAGGCAAGCACCAGTAGAATGCTAGGAAGCAGAATTTTTTTCAGCACGCTTGTATCCACCTTCGGTTGAGAACTGGTTAACGCACAGGACCGTGCATGAATATTATGTGTCCTTTCCCTGGTAATCACAGCGCACAAGGTTCAGGGTGCATTTTGCACTCCGCATGCGTGTAATCAGCTTTCGCAAGTGTAGACGCCCTTTTTATCAATCAATCCATTCGAGACAATCAGACCTTCAAAGCAGCAAAAAAGTCACAGCGCGCTGTCTTGAAGATGTGCTTGATTGCGTGCCGCGATACACTGACAGGATTCAGGTGACGTGTGGCAACCCCACCAGCTCAAGATAGCGTGCCCTGAACTGATCCAGGGCCCGGTAGAGTCGCATCTTCGCCGCACTCAGGCTGATATCCAGCGAGCCGGCTATATCGTCCAGAGATCGATCCTCGAAGAACCGCAGTTGCAGGACTTCGCGTGCCTGGGGAGAAACGCTGTCCAGAATCACGGTCACTGTCTGTTTGTCAGAAACGGCATCGGACTGTGGCAGGGCAAGATCATCACGCCCAAGATCGATCAGCGCCTCGATGTGTTCCACCTGAACATAGCGTGCACGCCTGACGGCGAAAGTGCGGCACTGGTTTTCGCAGATCCTGTACAGCCAGGTCCTGAAGGCAGAGCGTCCTTCAAAGCGGACAATCGCATTGCATACGCGGATCACCACTTCCTGCGTGGCATCCTGCGCATCATGGTGATTACCCAGGCGCAGCAGGCAGAAATTGAAAATCCAGCTGCGGTAACGGTCCAGCAGTGCATCGAGGGCGACTTTCCAGCCAAGGCCGCGCCGGCGCACCAGCGCTACCAGTTCCGCATCGTCACGCAACGCGTAGTTTGCAGGACTCGCATGCAGTGCAGAATTGCCTTTCGACTTGTCCATCTATCGCCACCTTCTCCCGGCCAAACAAAAGGCCGCGTATTCAGAAGGCGCACTATAGGAGTCGCAATTCGACAAATATAACTATATATATTTGTAGAATATTAAATTTATTTTTATCATAATCGCGGCATGGATCTGGAACTGCTACGTACCTTTCTCGAAGTCAACCGCACCCGGCATTTTGGCAATGCGGCACAGGCCCTGAACCTCACCCAGGCAGCGGTCAGCGCCCGCATCAAACAGCTCGAGAGCATCCTCGGGGTGCGCCTGTTCGACCGTCTGCGCCGCGATATTCGCCTTACCCCGGAGGGAAACCGGCTGCTGAACCATGCTGACCTGCTGATCGCCGAGTGGCGCAAGGCGCGGCAGGAAGTGGCGCCTGGCGGCGCACGCCAGCAGCTCAGCGCGGGTGGCACCCTGCGGCTATGGGACATCATATTGCAGGACTGGTTTCACCGACTGCGCCGGCAGCAGCCGCAGCTGGCGATCATCGCCGAGTCACTGCCTGCCGAGCAGCTGACACGACGCCTGCTCGATGGAGTACTCGATCTGGCATTCATGGTTGAGCCGCCCAACCTGGAAGTCCTGCAGATCTCAGCAGTGGGTGTAATCGAACTGCTGCTGGTGGGCAGCCGCCCGATCGCAAGTACAGAGGCAGCACTGGCCGACGAGTACCTGATGGTGGACTGGGGTGTTGCCCATGCGCTGGAGCATCGGCGACTGTTCCCCGATGCACCGGAACCCCAGGTCAGGGTCTCGCAGTCGACAATGGCGCTCGCCCACCTGCTCGAACTCGGGGGATTCGCCTATCTGCCGGCACCGCTGGTCACCGGGCACCTTCTCAGCGGCCGGCTGCACCGGGTACCTGATGCCCCCGCAATCGAACGACCGGTCTCTGCCATCTATCCGTTGCGCGGTGCAAAAACCGGGTTGATCGACAAATGTCTGGAGCTCTTCAAACAAGACGGTATTAATACTGGCGGGACCGGTAACGCTGGCCAAGTGATCAGTTAGTCGTTTCATCACAACAAGCTGCGCAGGCTCAAAATGACCAGCCGTTAGTCGTTCGACCCCGGTGCATCGACATCCGCCAGCTTCGCGATAGCAATCTCGCCGACACGACGATCGTCAAACGACTGCACCACAAGCCGGAATCCGGCTTCATCAATTGCATCGCCTACCTCCGGCATGCGCGCCAGTCGCAGCATAAACAATCCTGAAAGGGTGTTGGCATCCATCTCGGGCGGGACCTTGAGGCCTATGGCACGTTCCACATCGGTCAATGTGGTCATGCCATCCGCCAGCCACTCTCCTTCGGCAACGCCGATGACGGGTGACGCCGCTTCTTCCGGATCGGTTTCATCATGGATCTCACCGACAATCTCCTCAAGCAGATCTTCCAGGGTTATGATCCCCGCCAGTTCACCGTACTCATCAACGACAAAGGTCATATGCGCGCGATTGCTACGCATGCTATCGAACAAGCGTGCAATCTTCTGACTTTCCGGCACCAGCAGTGGCTCACGGCAAAACGGCTTCAGGTCACGCCAGGGCTCCGGATTACCTGAAAGCATCGCGGTATAGAGATCCTTCGCAAGCACGATTCCTGCAATCTTGTCATCAGCGGCCGAGTCGATGACGGGAAATCGCGAGTGGCCACTGTCGCGTATTGTTTCGAGATTGCGATCCGGATCGCTACTCAAGTCCAGCATTTTTATCGATCCTTGGGGGATCATCACGCGACCCACTTGCCGTTGATCGAACTCGAATAGATTGTGCAACATATCCGCCTTGTTCTGCTCAATCTCGCCATGCTCGCGTGAGGTAGCCACCAGTCCTTTCAGCTCCTCACCACTCAGCACATCGGCGTGGGATACCTCCTCGACATTGAACATCGACAGGATCGACCGTGATGCACGGTTCAGCAACCAGTTGAGGGGATACACCATCAGATAGGCTATATGCAGTGGATACGCCACCCAGACCGACACGAGCTCGGCCCGGCGTATGGCAAAGGTCTTGGGGACCTGCTCGCCGACAACAATATGCAGTGACGAGAAAATCAGAAAACCGGCCATGAACGCTGCCGTGTGCAGTATCGTTTCCGGAATACCGAGGCTGTGAAATAACGGTTCGAGAATGGCAGCAACCGCAGGTTCACCTACCCAACCCAGACCCAGTGATGCCATGGTGATGCCCAGCTGGCAGGCGGCCAGGTAGGCCTCGAGATTCAGCTGGATTCGCAATGTGAGCTTGGCGGCAGAACTGCCCTCGATAGCGTAAGTTTCCAGGCGAAAACCGCGCGCCTTCACCAGCGCAAACTCCGCGGCAACGAAGAACGCGTTCGCGACAAGCAACACTATTACGGCAACGAGACTGAGAGTGAGTGAAGGCATGAAAACCGTTTATTCCTGGTGTGGTTAAGGGTTGGACGCCGCATGACAGGAAAAAGTCACAGCTGATGTCAGTCTTATCGCATTTCACCCGGGGTACCGCGGTGCAGCACTGTGACTTTTCCAGTGCCCGCCCGGTCTGGATTTACACTCGCAGTAGTGATTACAGCCCAGCCCGGCGCGTTCAACATTTACCCGACCTTTGGCTCCGGGGTCCAGGGTCGAGGGTCCGGGGTCCGGGAGATTTCTCATGGTCAAGCGCATATACACGAGAGTGTCACACGACCTCAGCGCTGATACTATCCACTTTTTCGCTATCACTAAGAAGCCAGCGAATGCCGGGATTAATAAGCCTAAGGGCATCCCGTGCACAACTCCATCGTATCACTTCGTTACACAATTGAACGAAACGATTCGTCACCAGCATATTTCAACAGGGAAAAACACCGCATGAAAGATACAGCTGATAATACCGACGACCTGATCCCTGAAGACAAGGACGTCAGGAAAGCCATAGATCAAGCGCTCGAAAATGCCGATGGCGAGCGGCTCACCGAGATCATGGAATCGATCCCGACCCAGGACGCCCTGCGCCATTTCTCGCGTCTGCATGCAGAAGAACGTGACCGGGTGGTGTCACTGATTACACCGGAAGCGGCCGCCACACTGGTTGAAGAGGCGCCGGAGAACCTTGCTGCCTCCCTGATCGAGGGTCTGGAGTCACCGGTAGCGGCAAAGATCATGGAAGAGCTCCAGAGCGATACCCAGGCTGACATCGTCACTGAACTGGAGCCGGATGAGGCCGAGGCCATTCTCTCCGAGATGGACCCGGACGAGGCTGCCAGTGTTCGAAAACTTGCAGAGTATCCGCCAGACAGCGCCGGCGGTCTCATGGAAAGTGATATCTTCTCGTTCCAAACCTCTGAAACAGTCGGTGCCGTGCTGGCGCGCCTGGCGAAGGGTGATGAGGAATTCGAGCGTTACCGCGGGCAGCACCCGTATGTCATCGACAAGACCGGCAAACTGGTCGGTGTCGTGTCCTTGCGCAGCCTGCTGACCAGCAGGCGTGCAGCTGCCCTTGCAGAGATCATGTCTGCACCACTGACTGTCATGCCAGACGAGACGCAGGACGCTCTGGAAGAACTGCTTGAGGAACATCCGTTCCTCGGCGTGCCGGTGGTCGATGAGCAGGGCATTCCCCTGGGAGTCGTCTCACGGGCCGCGGTCGCAGAGGCCGCACTGAAGCGATCCGAACAGGAAAGCCTGTCACGTCAGCGCATGAGCGACGAACTGCGCTCCATGCCCACCTGGTTTCGCTCCAGACGCAGGCTGGCCTGGTTGAGCTCGAACATTGTTCTGAATATCATCGCGGCCAGCGTCATCTCGGCCTACGAGGAAACACTGGCCGCAGTCATCGCCATTGCGGTTTTCCTTCCCATGGTCTCTGACATGAGCGGCTGTTCCGGTAACCAGGCGGTCGGTGTAAGCATGCGGGAACTGGCGCTGGGACTCGCCCGGCCTGTTGATGTTTTTCATGTGTGGAAGAAGGAAGTCGGTGTCGGACTGATCAACGGTATCGTACTGGGCATTATGATCGGCATCGTGGCGTGGCTCTGGAAAGGCAGTCCCTACCTCGGCCTGGTGATTGGACTGGCGCTGGCGGCCAATACGGTGATCGCCGTGTCCATCGGCGGCACGGTGCCCCTGCTGCTCAAGCGCTTTGGCGTTGATCCCGCAGTCGCATCGGGTCCCCTGCTCACCACCGTCACAGACATGGCCGGCTTCTTCCTGGTACTGAGCCTGGCGACGTTATTCATGCCATATTTGCTGGTATAGCAACAAAGCGAGGTGGTCCGCGGACCACTACAATGACAATAGAGACCGGCGCTCGCGTTTGCAGGGAATTATATGTGACAATCCGGCGATTAATTGGAGAAACATGCCATGATCAGGACACTTCTTTATAACAGGTCGAGCAACGAAGTCATCAGCGGCGGACAGGAACTGGTGGCCGTCTGGCGGCAGAATGCGGACAGCTGTATCTGGCTCGATTGTTCTGCAGAACCCGATGCTACGGAAGCCCGGTTTCTGCAGGACAGTTTCGGCCTGCATCCCATGGCAATCCAGGATGCGCAGCGATCGCGTCATCCGCCCAAGATCGAGGCATTCGATGCTTCCACCTTCATCCTGCTGAAGCCGTTGAGTGCCGACTCCGAGAGCCTGCATTTTTCCACCATTCAACTGGCACTCTTTATCGGCGATCGATTCCTGGTGACCCGGCGCAATGGCGTATCACCCATTACCGATACACTGTTCGATCAGGCAACAAGTAATGCAGAAATTTTAGCTGACGGACCGGCAACACTGGCGCTGCGTCTGTGCCGCAGGCTGGTGGATCGTTATCTCGACATTCTGCTCAAACTGGAACCTCGTCTGGAGTCGCTGGAAAGCGAAATCATGGAACATCCCGACGACACGATACTCGCAGAACTACTCAATTACAAAACCGAACTGAAGAAATTCAGACGGGTATTTCTCTACCACCAGCAGGTCTTCGCTGCACTAAAATCCGGCACCTACCCCGCCATCGCAGACCAACATGATCACCAAATCGTCGATGTCTATGAGCAACAGGAACGCGCCAGCAGCCTTGCCAGTCTCTATTACGAAATGGCCTCGGACCTGGCTGACGGCTATATATCGGTTGCCTCGCATCGACTCAACCAGATCATGAAAGTACTGACCGTGGTGATGGCTATTTTCGTACCGTTGAGTTTCCTCGCCGGTATCTATGGTATGAATTTTGAAAACATGCCGGAACTGCATTCACCGTCCGGCTATTACAACCTGCTCGGCCTGATGCTTGCCATCGTGGTCGGCCTGCTGATCATCTTCTACAGAAAAAAATGGTTATGACTATAAGCAGATACCATGGTGTTGCCTGTGTGCCGTAACCCATGATGCCTGAGCCCAACAGCACGCCGGGCACAGCTACTCCCGTCGCTATTTGGGTATGCAACGCCCTTTTTCCGGTATTTATAATCTGAGGCCGGTGCCTATCACTACCCTGGGACAAGCAGTCAATGCACGAATCCATTGAATTCCAGATGAGCCTGTTACTGGCAGTTGCACTGGCCGGGCACCTGATCTCCGGACTGGTCCGCCAGCCTGCCGTGGTCGGACAGATCCTGGCCGGCCTGATTGTCGGGCCAAGCGTCTTCGGCTTGATTACGTACACAACATTTGTCGCCAATATTGCCCACCTCGGTGCCATTGTGCTGCTGTTCGTCGTCGGCCTGGAATTCCGCGCGCGCGAGCTGGCCAGTATGCGCCCCTTTATCATTGCCGTGGCGGGCATCATTGTGCCTTGGTTCACTGGCTATCTGGTCGCGCTGTGGTTTGGTTTCGATAACGACCGCGCATTGTTGATTGGCGTCGCCCTGAGCGCCACCAGTATTGCCATCACCGCCGATGCGTTACGAGAACTGGGCCGACTGCAGTCGCCGGAGGCCAGGCTGATTATCGGCGCAGCGGTGATTGACGACGTGCTGGCCCTGCTGGCCCTCTCCATGGTCGATCAACTCGGCAGCGGGGTCATCGATACCGTCGAGATTGCACTGATGGCGATCAAGGCCATTCTGTTCATCGGCGTGGGCGCCTGGCTGGGACAGCGCTTGCTCGCGCCGCTCTCTGCCCGGATCGATGCCTCGCAACTGGCCGTGCGGTCACCGGAGTTTGTCTTCGTCCTCGGGTTGCTGACGGCATTTGTCTATGCCCTGGTAGCGGAATACCTGCATCTTTCCGCCATTGTCGGCGCCTTTGTTGCCGGCGTGGTCTTCGAGGGCATCCATGTCAACAAAAGCCAGTCCGTACATATCGGCGCAGGCTATGTGCGCGCGGCGTTTGGCGCGGTGTTCTTTGTGTCGCTTGGAGTACTCGCTGATTTACGCTTCCTCGGCGCCGAAACACTGGTCTTTGCCGGGGCACTGTCAGTTGTTGCCTTCCTTTCCAAATTTATTGGCTGCGGCCTGAGCGCACGCGCCACCGGTATCGCGACCAGAGAGAGCATGATTATCGGTGTCGGCATGGCGCCGCGTGGCGAGGTAGCCATGGTGATCGCACTGCTGGCGTTGAATCGCGGCGTGATCGAACAACCGGCTTATGTCGCACTGGTACTCATGAGCCTGATCACCACCCTCCTCGTCCCGGTATTACTGCGCAACTGGTTGTACCGTACCTGACGGGTGTCATTACATGCATATTGACCCCCTGCTGCCGACGATGGTTGCCATCATCGCCATCGTGCTGCTCATCGGCCTGTCACTACAACTGCTGCGACAACCCCAGGTCATTGGCTATTTGATTGCCGGAGTCGCCATCGGCCCTTTCGGCTTTGCCCTTTTGACAGATACGGCACTTGCTTCCCGAATGGGTGACTTTGGGGTTGTCTTGCTGCTGTTCTTCGTCGGCATGGAGGTCGCGCCACGACAGCTCCTTTCAGGATGGCGCATTGCCGTAGTCGGCACGCTGGTACAGGTTGCTCTGAGTGTTGCCCTGGTCATCCCGATCGGCCTGTGGTTCGACTGGCCGTTGGAGCGCATCATCCTGCTGGGTTTCGTCACGAGCCTCAGCAGCACGGCCGTTATCATCAAGCTGCTGCGTGATTCCGGGGAACTTAACATCAAGGAAGGCCAGGACATCCTCGGCATTCTGCTGGTGCAGGACCTGGTTGTCATCCCCATGTTGATCATTATCGGGCTGCTTGGTGGTGAAACACCGGCCTGGAATGACCTCGGCCTGCAGATCGCCGGATCAATCGCCATTGTCTCGGTGCTGCTATGGGCACTCTCGCAGGACGCATTTCATTTTCCCTACGGGCAGCTATTGCGCAGCGACCCCGAACTGCAGGTATTCGCGGCATTGCTGATCTGTCTCGGGCTGTCCCTGTTAACGGGGATGGCGGAACTTTCAACCGCACTGGGTGCTTTTGCAGCCGGGATACTGGTAACCGCGGCGCGCGAGACCCAGTGGGTGCATCACTCCCTGGAGCCGTTCCGGGTAATTTTTGTTGCCCTGTTTTTTGTTTCCGTTGGCATGCTGGTTGATGTCGCGTTCATTACCTCGCATGCAGTACAGGTGCTATTGCTGGTGCTGAGCGTACTGGTCGGCAACACCTTGCTGAACGGCATTATCCTGCGTTTCCTTGGTTATCGATGGCGGGAAAGTTTCTATGCCGGCGCAATGCTCAGCCAGATTGGCGAATTTTCCTTTGTCCTGGCTGCCGTTGGGCTGACAGCCGGCATTATCACCGAGATCGCCTACCAGTATACGATTGCGGTGATTGCACTGTCACTGCTTGCCAGCCCGTTCTGGATCCTGGCAGCACGGCGGATATTGAAGGTCTCATGCCTGGCGCTAACGGCTCAGTCAGGAACACTGTCGGCCGCCTCGATCCGGGCCAATGAGCCGCTGACCCGCCACAACCACGACCATTGACACGGCCACGTGGATCGCGCGTCAGGACTTTCCCGCAGTCGCCGTGTTGAATTCAGCAGGGGCGGTCAACACGACCACCGCCTGCAGTTTCACCCGTCCGTAACGCGTCATGGTCGCAAAGCGTTCGCGCGCGATGGGCATGTGGATCGAGTCCAGCGCAGTCTCCCCTGCCTCGTAATCCACATAGGGGTCATTGACGTAAACAAAGTTCGCATCAAAGCCGGTGACCACAACCCAGTGTGGAAAGCGTTCACCGTAGATCTGCCAGGAGGAAATCAGTACCAGCGGAATGGCCCCGCCATTGAAACTGGCCTCCATTCTGTCGATGGACATGGCCCGGTGATAAACCGGCACACCGAGCGTACTTAACTGCTGCCTCATGTCCTCCTGTACCAGGCGCATGACCTCCTTCTTGTCTTCACTGCGCACGGAATCCACCAGGTGTACCCCCTTGTCACTGACATATACCCGCACCCTGTAATCGCGCCGCGCGGCGGCCAGCGCCAGGCCATAGGGACCACAACCACCATGACCGGAGGTCATGAACACCGTGGTTGCCTCGCGCCAGAGGCGCAATTCCAGCGTGCGATCGGGCTGCAGTGCCGGGTTCAGTGTGGCCATGGCCATCATCAGCGCAGCAGGACCACAGGTAAAATCCAGGCTCTGTTCGTACCACGCGACATTGCGCAAGGACGGGCGCAGTTCAGGTGACAGGGATTTTTCAAAGCGCCAGGCATCGGCATGGTCGTCATAGTAATCCACCCACTCGCCAAAGCGCCGGTAGCCGTGACGCTGATACAGGGAAACCGCCGCGCTGTTGTCCTTGCGCACCTCGAGACGCATGTAGGCACGGCGCCTGGACCAGGCAGCCTGCTCTGCAGCCTGTATCAGGTTTTTCGCCACCCCCTGGCCACGCGCACCCGGATCAACCGCCAGTGAATAGAGGCGCGCGACGGACGTGGCACGCGAGAACAGCACCACGACATCGCCGACGATTCGACCCGCACACTCTTCCACCAGCACCGCAGCGTTCGCCCGGGTCAACATGTGGCGAAACTGCCGCCTGCTGATGCGGTCCGCAGCGAAACTCTGCTGCTCTATCGCGAGCAGGGCCTCGATATCGTCCAGGGTAGCGACACGGTTCATGAGTCATCTGCAATAGTCAGGTCCATCCCGGTATAATGATGGCAGTGCATTGCTTCATGGAAGCTTTTTTCAATGCTGCCAGCCAGCGTGAGCCGACAAGCCAACCGCCGCTGACGGTACACTGAAATTACTTGCCAGCCGCTATTATTGGTGCGACATTGTGCGCCGTCACACGTGGTGGCATGTAGCTTGGAGGCGCTCTAACACCCATGAAACAATTCCGCATCATCGTCGATGATGCTGCTGCCTGGTCGCCGTACTACCCCAGCGAAAAGATCATGACTGTAGAGGCTTACCTGCAGCAGACCCAGGCAAGTCAAAATCCCGGCTACATCATCAACCTGTGCAGCGGCCTCGAGTACCTGGGTAACGGCTATTACTGTTCACTGCTCGGCGAAGCCAGGGGTGGGAAGGTCATTCCATCCGTCAACACCATCAATGACCTGCATAATTTCGATCACTACCGGCTGTTCGACAACGAGCTGGAACGTGCGGTCGAATCCTACCTGCGCAAGCTGGACCAGACGGACCTGGATACACTGGAGCTGTTAATCGTGTTTGGCAAATGTGCCATAACCACGCTGGCCCCGTTTGCCCGCACCCTCTTCGAACGCTACAGCGCCCCCATTCTGCGTGTAAAACTGACCGGGAGTCCGGCCTGGAAGATCGTGAAGGTAGACTTTGGTAAATTGCAGGAACTCGACGAGGCGGAACAAACCCTGTTTGGCGACAGCCTGGATGCCTTCTGCAAAAGCGTCTGGCGCCGGCCCCGCTCGCGGCGCCGTTACCGCTATGACCTGGCCATCCTGCATAATCCACAGGAAGCCCTGCCACCAAGCAGCCGCACCGCAATGAACAAGTTCATTCGCGCCGGTGGCGAACTGGGACTTGACGTGGACCTGATCACCCCGGACGACTTTGGCCGGCTGGCCGAGTACGATGCCCTGTTTATCCGCGAAACCACCGCGGTAAACCATCACACCTACCGGTTTGCTAAACGTGCGGAGAATGAAGGACTGACCGTTATCGATTCACCTGATGCCATCCTGCGCTGCTCGAACAAGGTATTTCTTAATGAACTTCTGGATACCCACAATATTCCGCGCCCCGTTACACAGCTGTTGCTGCGTGGCCAGCCCGTTGACTATGAGCAGCTCGAAAAGGAACCGGGCTTCCCTGTGATCCTGAAAATTCCGGACGGCTCCTTCTCCATCGGTGTGGAGAAGGCAGAAAACCGTGCCGAACTCGAGCAACGTGTCGAGAAGATGTTCAGGCGTTCGGCAATCGTGCTATTGCAGGAATTCATGCCGACGGATTATGACTGGCGTATCGGCATTCTCAATAACCGTCCCATTTATGCCTGTAAATATCATATGGCACGGGGGCACTGGCAAATCTATAACCATTCTGCCAGCACGCACCGTGCCGGCAACTCGGAAACCGTCGGCATCCAGCATGCGCCGCGTGAAGTCAGCAAAATAGCGACCCGTGCAGCGCGCCTGATCGGAGACGGTTTGTTTGGTGTTGATATAAAATCGAACGATCAGCGGGCTGTTGTTATCGAGGTCAATGACAATCCGTCCATCGACAGCGGCGTGGAGGATGCCTACCTCGGTGATGAACTTTACCGTATCATAATGGGTGAATTTGTCCGTCGACTCGACCATATGCGCGCCGCTCGCTACTGAGCATGATGCAAACAGGGTGCAGCGATTCCGGACTGAATCAATAGTGAACTGGGGCCAAGTGCATGCAAATTGAGTGGACGAGCTATGATCCGGGCGAATTCTATGACGAGATGATCAGTTCGCCCGGTAATCCGCGCCGTGCCGCGCATGCCATTGCAAGCTACCTGCAAAGGCTCAGTGCCAAGCAGCTGGGGCGTCGTCAGCATGCAGCCGACCTGGCCATCGCGGAAATGGGCGTGACCTTTACGGTCTACAGCGAAGGCACCAACATCGACCGCACCTGGCCGTTTGACATTATCCCGCGTATCGTTCCGCTAAAGGAATGGTCACGTATCGAGGAAGGTCTGCAGCAGCGCATGACCGCACTCAATATGTTCATCCATGACCTCTACAATGACCAGAAGATTCTCCACGACGGCATCTTACCGCGGAAACTGATCAGCGGTTCGAAAAGCTTCCTGCCGCAGTGCGTCGGTGCCAGCCCGCGATTTAATGTGTGGGCACATATCTGCGGGTCAGACCTGGTCCGCGACAGCGACGGCACCTTCTATGTCCTCGAAGACAACCTGCGCGTACCCTCCGGCGTTTCCTACATGATAGAGAACCGCAGCATCACCAAGCGCGTGTTCCCGGAACTGTTCCGCAAACACCGTATCCTGCCGGTTGATGACTATCCCTCGCACCTGTTCGATATGCTGGCCTCACTGTCGCCGCGACCGCTGGACTATCCCGAGATCGTGGTCATGACGCCTGGCATCTATAACTCGGCTTATTTTGAACACGCCTACCTGGCGCAGCAGATGGGGGCTGAACTGGTGGAGGGCGGCGACCTGGTAGTCAGCAACGATGACTGTGTCCACATGAAAACCATCGGCGGGCTACAGCGCGTTGATGTCATCTACCGGCGGGTGAACGATGAATTCCTCGACCCGGAAGCCTTCCGTGAAGACTCGGTGCTGGGTGTGCCCGGTCTATTACGCGCCTGGCGCGCCGGCAACGTGGCGCTTGCCAATGCCCCCGGCGCCGGCGTCGCGGATGACAAGGTCATCTATACCTACGTGCCTGCAATCATCAAGTATTATCTGGACCAGGACCCGATCATTCCCAATGTGCCGTCATGGCGCTGCGAAGACCGCGAGCAACGCGAATACGTGCTTGCCAATCTCGACAAGCTGGTGGTCAAGCCGGCCAACGAATCGGGCGGTTACGGCATGCTGGTGGGGCCGCACGCAACCACCGTGGAGCGCGGCAAGTTCGTCAACCTCATCAAGCGCAATCCGCGCAATTACATCGCCCAGCCAACCCTGAGCCTGTCGACCGCACCGACTATCTGCGGACAGCACGTGGAGCCGCGCCACCTTGACCTGCGCCCGTTTATCCTGCAGTCCGACCGTACCTACGTGACGGCTGGCGGTCTGACAAGAGTGGCTCTGCGCAAGGGTTCACTGGTGGTAAATTCTTCGCAGGGTGGCGGCAGCAAGGACACCTGGATCGTGGACACGGGAGGCAAGTGAGATGTTATCGCGCGTAGCGGAACGACTGTACTGGACGGCACGCTATCTGGAACGCGCCGAGAACACTGCCCGGCTGGTGAAGGTATATTCCAACATGATGCTGGACCTCCCCAACGGGGTCGGGCTCAACTGGCGACAACTGGTGGATGTCAGTGGCGCGCACGATCACTACGACAGGAACTACCGCACCTCCGGTGAACGCAATGTTATCAAGTTCATGCTCAGTGACACCGACACCCACAGCTCGGTAATCTCCAGTCTGGCCATGGCGCGGGAAAACATACGCACTACCCGCGACCTGGTGCCCAGCGAGGGCTGGGAACACGTCAATGAACTGTACCTGTTCGCAAGGAAAAAACTCGCTGGAAAAACAATCCCCAAGGACCGCTACGAGTTTCTGTCAGAAATCGTGATGCGCTGCCAGCAGGTCACCGGGCTGCTGGCCGGCACCATGAGCCATGGCCCGGCCTACCAGTTCGTGCGCGTGGGACGCAATCTGGAACGTGCCGACATGACCACGCGCATGATCGATGTCGGCTCGACAACGCTGATCGCACCCGGTGTGGAACTGGAGCGCCTGGAAAATCGTCTCTGGACCTATGTATTGCGTTCGCTGAGCGCACACCAGATGTACCGTCAGTACGTCCGCCGTCGGGTCCAGCCAGACCAGGTTCTGGCGTTTCTGCTAAAGGACATGCTTTTTCCACGTGCGGTGGCGCACACGCTTGGCGAGATCGCCTCCTGCTTTGAGAAAAGTTTGCCGCATAACGAGGAACCACTGCGCGCGGTGTTGCGTCTGCAGCGCCTGGTGGCGGAAGCCGATACGAAAAAACTCCACGCCGAGGGGCTGCACGACTTCATCGACCAACTGCAGTTTGAATTCGGCAACCTGCACCAGCAGATTTCCGCTACCTGGTTCTCACTCGATCTGCAGGAAGCGGTGTAACAGCGCCGCGATCAAGTAGACGTTTCCTGTATGTGGTAAATTACTGTATTTATTAATATAATGACCGATACCGCGATTCTGGCTCAGCCCTGCAGGAGCACCGTCACCGGCGCGAAGCGCGGCGAGAAACTTCCGCGTCCTGCTCACGCCCCTCACCTACATCCCTGCAGGTGACGCCGTTTCTACAGTAATATTAATTCAATCATCGGGTTAATCTTCGTCGGCGACTGACACGGACGTCGGCTCGTTCCAGTTAACTCGTCTGAGTTCCGCAAAAGCTTCCTTGAGCTTCTCGTCCCAGGCCGCCTTGATCTCGAGCAGGTAGGGGTCGTCAGCCTGCAATATGAAATGACGATTCAGGCTTAAACTGTCTTTCGCATAAATCAGCACGTCGAGTGGTGGTCCCACGGTCGCATTGGAGCGCATCGTGGAATCCATCGAAACCAGAGCCGCGAGCGCAGCTTCCTCGAGACTGGTGTCGCGCATGATGATGCGATCCAGGACCGGTTTGCCATATTTGATCTCACCGATCTGCTGGTAGGGATTCTCTGCAGTTGCCGTTATGAAATTGCCTTGCGGATAGATCATGAACACTCGATGTGAACCGCCGCTGATCTGGCCACCGAGTATAAAGCTGGCACTGGCATCAAAGCCGCCTCCGGCCGTCGCTGTACTGTGCTTCTGCTGCTGGGATGCGCTCAACTGTCCGACGTACTCGGCGGCTTCGGTCATGTTCTCGACCGTCATCAGATTGGGGACATTCTTTTGCTTGATATCGCGCTTGATCTGGGAAATGACGGACTGCGTGGTGGCCAGATTACCGGCCGTGAGTACCACAAACGAACGTTCACCATCACGTCCGAATGTGAACATTTTGCTATAGGTACTTAAACGGTCGATACCGGCATTGGTGCGCGAATCCGAGACAAACACCAAGCCTTCATCAACTCTAACTGCAACACAATACGTCATATTCAACAACCTCGCGCGGCGAGCGCCGCAAGCTGTCTGTATGGTAGGAAGTGTGGACAGTCGCCGTCAACACATGTTTTAGCGATCCGCTAAGTTCTTGACGGGGAAAGCGTTGTAAATCTGGACAAAACCCCCTTCATCGCAGGTATTAACTACCGGGTTTGCTGCCATGCGCACCCTCGCGGATGCGGGTAACGCGATTGTGATAATAAAGCCCTGTTTCACATACATCGCCGCTACCACTGACCGGCGCGCCACTGCCGGCATCGGGGGTACAGAATAGCGGGATGTGCCCCTCACCGGCGAACATCCCCGAGGTCGGATCGAGCCCGATCCAGCCGGCACCGGGTAGGTAAACTTCCACCCAGGCGTGCAGATCGGTGGTGTCCTGTTGCGCAGCGGACGGCCCGTCACGGCTGGGGGTATCCGGCGCCAGCTGGATCAGGTAGCCGGACACAAAACGCGCGGCGATGCCAAGATGGCGCAGAACCTGCACCAGCAGCCACGCTGTATCGCGGCAGGAGCCCGAGGTCTTTGCCAGCGTCTCCTCGCAACTCTGGTATCCGGGCTCCATGCGCTGCTGGTAGTGAATAGCCTGTTGCAGGCGGCCATTGAGGGCAACCAGAAACTCAATGGTATTGGTGCGCTCATGCGACAGCTGCGCCAGCCAGTTGCGCAGTTCTGGTCCGGCATCTTCACGTTCCAGATAGAGCATCAGATCATGCCGTAATTTCGCCTCGTATTCGAAAGGCCAGTATTCGGCTCTTTCCTCTACAAAAAAATCGAATGGGTTGATAGCGGCCATTTCAGCAACCAGGTCAACATCGATGCGCAACAGCCGCATCCTGTCCGTGAAGACCACGCGCGCCTGGAAGTTACCGAAGGGATCCTGTTGCCAGTTGATGAAATAGTGCTCAGGCTGAATGTTCAGCGAATAGGACAGGATTGACGTCCGGCAGTGCGGCGCCGGACGCAGCCGCAGAATATGCGGCCCCAGTGTCACCAGCCGGTCAAAGCGGTACTCGGTCTGGTGGTGCATGGCCACGCGGACAGTCATTGCACTACCTGCTTGGTGCGCAGGCGGGGACAGGCACACGGTTGCAAGACGATGATCGTGAATCCCGCTGCGCGCCTCATGGCAGGCCTGCGTCACGTCTGATGTTCAAGACGCACCGGGTACAGTCGTTATTCCCGCTGCTGCGCGGCCAACCCAGAACTCAAGCCCTTTGTCGAGGAATTCGTCTGCGAAGATGCTGTGAGAACCATCGCAGGAGAACGTCAGCCCCACCAGTCCGTTGTAGACATTCAGTGAAGCAGTGCGCAGGTAAATCGTCTCGTCAGCAAAGCGCAGGTCACGAAACGATTCCAGCAAGTGGCGGATGTTTGTGGCAGGTATCACCGCTGATTCCGGATACGTACTGCGCGTAAATGTCAGGCAAATGTCTGGATCAACCAGTTCATCGATAGCCAGTATATGGTAGCGGAACGGGTCAGTCTGGCTCCACATGGTAGCGCGATTGCTGGAAAAATGGATTTCGCAATGGAAGACACCGTGATCGACAATCAATTCCTCGATCACGGCAATGACGGTCTCAATGTGCTGGTCGAGTACGCTTTCAAAACGTTGCTGGAGAAAGAGTGTGCCACGTATCGATGGATCCCCTTTCATCTGCCGCCAGACCGTTGATTCCTCGTAAAGGGGCGCCGTCAATGGCAGATCGCGCAGGTCGAAATGTGCACTCAAATAGCCGGCAGGGATACCTTCCTGCTTCACCTTAAGCATCGCTGTGATGCTGGGACGCTTCTTGTGTTCGCTGATATAGGCTTCGGTGAGTACAAAATCAGACGTTGTCAGCACATCCTTCATATACGGTCGCTGTGACCGATCCAGGCCGATGTAGCGGGTATCATCCCCACCGGCACCGATCTGCGCCGTTATCTGCACACCCTGCAGATTCATGATGAATAAATGGTCGCAGTAAGGCAAGGTCTCGAGACCGGCTCGCAATGCCACTTCCAGCGCCCCGCGATCGGGCCAGACGCGTGCGCAGACCGTTGCGAGTTGCGTCAATGGCATTTGCAGGAAAATACCCAGCGCATCACGTTGACGGGCAATGCTCTGCTGCGCTGTCGTCATCATCGTATCGTCATATCCACTGTCACCGAGCCGTCCTCATCAGGGTGCGACAATTGGTCACATGCTCTGAAAGGGTACATCCTGCTAGCATTTGCAGTGTTAACTATGTTTTAAAAAAAATAGCACAAAGTACCGATTCAAGGGAGATTATCATGCTGTACAAGAAAAAATTTGCCGCCAGGCAGGTTAACTGGTGGCTACTGGCAACATCACTAGGGGTATCGCCATGCGCCAGCGCCGAGACCGAGGAAGCCCAGCAACTGCCGGAAATGACGGTACAGGGAGAAACACCAGATGGCCCGGATATATTCCCGATAGAGCTGCAACAGGCTCCGCTGACCACTGCGGATACCGCCGCGCTGCTGGAACGGGCACCCGGGGCAAACGTTAACCGCAACGGCCCGCTGACCGGTCTCGCCCAGTACCGTGGCATGTATGGCGACCGGATCAATGTGCTGGTGAATGGCATTCATCTCAACACGGGCGGCCCCAACGGTATGGACCCGCCACTGTCCTATATTCCCCGTGCTCAACTGGAGTCACTGGAAGTGATACGCGGCATCGCCCCGGTCAGCACCGGACTGGAAACCATAGGCGGCACCATGAAGGCCACGGCGAGAACCAGCCATTTTGGCAGCGGAGACAACTTCATCCCGAGTGCGGATGTCTCACTGGGTGGCGCAACAGTTGATTCATCCTACACGCTGGGCGCTTTTGGCGCGATGGCCAACAGGAACCACCGCATGCATGTCTATGGATCGAAGGAAAAAGGCGATGACTACAAGATCCCTGACGGCAAGGTAACGCCTTCTGAATACGATCGCAAGAACGGCGGTATCGGCTATGGCTTCCAGGACAACGGCCAGGAAATCGGCCTAGATTATCGACAGAACCGCACCAACGATACCGGCACACCATCACTACCGATGGACATCATATATATCGATACCGATATTTATCAATCCGAATACAACGGAGCCTTCGGTGCTTACGATGTGCACGGCCAGGTGTTCTATAATGATGTCGAACACAAGATGAACAACTACAGCCTGCGCAATCCGCCCATGCCGATGATGACCCGCGAGAACTACACAACCAGTGACGGTCTGGGGTATCGCGCCGATGTCGGCTTTGCGCTGGGCACGGGGCGTCTGCTGCTGGGCACGGATGGGCAGTTCGATAAACACGATGCCACCATAACCGATCCCATAAACAACCCGAACTTCTATGTGGAGGGATTTAACGACGTCAAGCGCGATGCCTTTGGCGCGTTTGCCGAGTGGGACGGTAGCATTGCCAGCGACTGGGGATTGTTACTCGGCGGACGCTATACGCGGGTGAATAGCTCGTCCGGGGACGTTTCCCATTTTATGGCCGGCATGAATCCGGCGATCAACACGCTGCAGACCCAATTCAACGACGCGGACAAGGACAACAACCAGAATAATTTTGACCTGATGAGCCGGCTGGACTACGCCTACTCACCACAGCTGGGATTCAATATCGAGGCGGGTATCAAGAACCGCGCACCGTCCTACCAGCAGCTCTACCTGTGGGTACCGCTGCAAGCCACCAATGGCCTGGCGGACGGGCACAACTATGTCGGCGATATTGATCTTGACAAGGAAACTGCCTACGAGGCCGGCCTCGGGCTGGACTGGAACACACCAAGGGGCTATCTCACACCACGGGTATTCTACCGTTACGTCGATAACTATATCCAGGGAACACCCGCTACCGACCCCACGGTGATCATGGTCAGCACCGCAAATGGTGATCCCAATCCACTGCAATGGAGCAACGTTGATGCCAAGCTCTATGGCATTGATATGGGTTGGGGTGCTTCCCTGAGCAGCCACTGGTCGCTCGACGGTGTAATCAGCTATGTGCGAGGTAAACGCGACGACATCAATGACAACCTCTACCGTATCGCACCACTCAACGGCAGCGCCACGTTGTCCTACAACCGCGCGAACTGGTGGGTCGGCCTCGAAGCTGTGGCCTACGCTCGGCAGAATGACGTCTCGAAGACCAACGATGAAACCGAATCCGCCGGCTACGGCCTGGCGAACCTGCGTGGTGGTATCGAAGTGATGCGCAACCTCTCGGTCAATGTGGGCGTCGAGAATATCTTCGACAAGCAATACCAGAACCACCTGTCCGGTATCAACCGGGTAACGGACTCGGACGTCCCCGTTGGTGAACGGGTTCCCGGTGCGGGCCGAAATTACTACGCCACCCTGCAATACCGCTTCAACTAGCCAGGTCGATGCGAGTGAGTACGGTGCGCATGAAGCTGAAGCTGTTGTCGATGCGACATGCCGTACCGGTACTTGCGTTCTGTGCTGCCATGCTGCCAATACCGCTGGCAGCCGCAGACGCGGTCGAAAAGGTGTTATCCAAAAGCGAGGACAACATCCACAGTGAACAGCGCACGCAAAGACACATCGACGAGCTCAGTGAAGAAACACAAACCCTGCTCGGTGAATACCAGGCCCTGAGCCGCGAACTCGATGGCCTGACCGTCTACAACGACCAGATGCAGCGACTGGTCGACTCCCAGGCAGAGGAAAAACTGCTGATCGCGCAACAGATAGAGGATATCGATCTCACCCGGGAGCAGATCGTACCCCTGATGTTGCGCATGATCGAACAGCTGGAGACGTTTATCAGCACCGATCGTCCCTTTCTGCTCGCCGAACGCAGCAGCCGCGTACAACAGTTAACCGATCTCATGGATCGTGCAGACATAACGCTGGCGGAAAAATACCGGCGCATTCTGGAAGCCTACCAGATCGAGCTCGATTACAGCCGCACTCTGGAAGCCAGCCAGGAAGAACTGCCGGTCGACGGCGTACTGCGCACCGTTGATGTCCTCAGGGTCGGACGAACCGGCTTGTACTACCAGACGCTCGACCGACAAGCCGCGGCCTACTGGAACAACCGGCAAAAGGCATGGATTCCCGCCGATAGCGCACAGCGGCGCGCCATCCAGCGAGGCCTGCGCATCGCCAGTCAGCAACTGGCACCGGAACTGCTCGAGTTACCGGTCACAGCCGCCGGTGATGGCGATGAATAGGCTGAAGACGGGTCTGTTCCTGCTGCTGGCTGTCTGTAGCACGCTCGCCAGCGCCGATCATCCCAGCAGCCTCGATCACCTGCTGCGTCAGGTAGAGGTCGCACACAAGCAGGATGCACGTATTCGCAAGGAACGAGAGCAGCGCTTCCTCGCGGAAAACGCCGATCAGAAGGCTCTGCTGGCGGAATTGCGGGCCAGGGTGGCCGCCGAACGTGATCGCGGAGAGCAACTCAGGCAACAGCATGCTGACAATGAAGAGACACTGCAGACACTGCAAGCAGAACTGAATACCCGCTCCGGTAACCTCGGTGAATTGTTTGGAACGGTCAGGCACACTGCCGGTGACCTGCAGGCACTGCTGCGTGATTCACTGGTAAGTGCACAGTACCCTGAACGCGCGGAATGGCTCGATATCCTGGCGAAAAGCAAGCAACTACCCAGTATTACCGAGCTGGAACGTTTCTGGCTGCTGCTGCAGCAGGAAATCATCCAGTCAGGCCAGGTGAGTCGCTTCAAGGCACAGGTCACCAATACTGACGGCGTCACCGAGCCGCGTGAAGTCATTCGAATCAGCGTATTTACCGCGATTGCGGATGGGCAGTACCTGCATTTTCAGCCGGAGATAAATCATTTTACTGTGCTTTCCAGGCAACCCGGGGGACGGTTGCAAAAGCTGGCGGCATCCTTTACCGGCCAGGCTAGCGGCTATGCGCCGATGATTATTGACCCAACGCGTGGCGGTTTGCTCAGCATGCTGACAAAAACTCCTACCCTGCCTGAACGGGTTCAGCAAGGCGGCGCCATCGGCTACATCATCCTCAGCATCGGCGTGTTCGGACTGCTGCTGGTGCTACTGCGTCTCAGCGCTCTCGGACGCGTGGCCCGCCGTGTGAAAAAACAACTGGCTGACCCCGGTAAAGCCCGTGATAACAACCCGCTCGGGCGGGTACTGCTGGCTGCCGAAGACGCCGGCGAACGTGACATCGACGCCATCGAGCTGGTACTGGACGAAGCAATCCTGAGAGAAACACCGGCATTGCAGCGCGGACTTGGCTTGTTGAAACTACTGGCGGCTGTCGCACCGCTACTGGGACTGCTGGGTACTGTCACCGGCATGATCCTGACCTTCCAGTCGATCACCCTGTTTGGCACCGGCGACCCGAAACTCATGGCCGGTGGCATTTCCCAGGCCCTGGTCACCACGGTGCTGGGATTGATTGTCGCCATACCACTGCTGTTTTCACATACCCTGCTGGCAAGCCGCAGTCGTACGCTCATACAGATTCTCGACGAACAGTCGGCTGGGCTCATCGCACGCCAGGTATGCCGTCGTGATTGACCTGATACTCTGGCAAATTGAGGATGTACGCGGTTTTCTGCACGCCGGCGGGCCGGTACTCTGGGCGATACTGGTACTCGCGGCCGTCATCGGTTTTATCGTGGCTGAACGCTACTGGTTCGTACTCGGCATCTTCCCGCGGCGCGTGCTCGGCTACCAGGCCACCTGGCAAACGTTACGCCAGCAGGAAGAAAACCTTGCCAGACCGATACGCAGTGCGCTGATTTCACAGGCGCGCATCGAATTGGGTCACTGGCTGCCCTTTCTGAAGACGCTGGTTGCACTGTGCCCGTTACTGGGTCTGCTCGGTACCGTTACCGGCATGGTCGAGGTCTTTGACGTCGTCACCGTGTCAGGCACCGGCAATGTCAGGGCAATGGCCTCCGGTATTTCCCGAGCTACCCTGCCGACGATGGCCGGCATGGTGGTCGCCCTGCCCGGCCTGTATTTTTGCCTGCAGCTTGAACAGCGCGTGGCGCTGTCGCTGGAACGGCTCGCCGACCGTCTGCGTTTCCAGCAGGTGGCCTCATGAGGAGACGTCGACACACTGATTATGGCAATGAGGAAAACGATCTCAACCTGACACCGATGCTCGATATCGTGTTTATCATGCTGATTTTCTTCGTGGTGACCACGTCCTTTGTCAAGGAGTCCGGTATCGAGGTGAACCGGCCAACCGCGCAAACGGCTGAACGGCGTGACCACGGCAACATACTGATAGCCATTGCCCCGAACGGGGAGATCTGGATCGACAAACGTGCCGTTGATATCCGCGCGGTCCGTGCCGTGGTAGAACGCCTGGTCACGGAAAACCCGGAAGGCAGTGTTATCATCCAGGGCGATCGTGAAGCGCAAATCGGCTTGCTGGTAAAGGTCATGGACCAGGTACGCAAGGCAGGGATAGTCAACGTGTCGATCGCGGCGACAACGGACAAGTGATGTCAGCGCTGCGCTACCCTCTTTCGGCACTGGCGGGCACAGGCGTGGCGATCTTCATGCTGTGGATGATGCAGCTGCTGGTCACCTCGCCGTCACAAGGACTGCCGACAGCCGAGTCTGTACGCCTGATCGACTTTGTGCGGCTGAAGCGCGATGAGCATGTAGAACTCAAAGAGCGTACGCCGCCGCCACCGCCAGAAAAAACCACGCCACCACCTCGGCCACAGCTCGACCTGCACAGTGCACCGCAGCCGGTCATGCCGCGACTCGATATGGCCATGAACCTCGATATTCCGTTAAGCTTTGGTGACGGTCCCTATCTCGGACCGGTGGCTGCCACCCAGCTGGACAGTGGCTTCGTTCCGCTCTCCCGGCAGCCACCGGAATATCCCTACAAGGCAGCCCGTCGCGGTATCGAGGGATGGGTTCGGGTTGCATTCGTTGTTAACGAGACGGGACATGTTGAAAATGTCGAAGTCATCGAATCTGATCCCCCCGGGGTCTTCGACAACGCAGCCATTCGTGCGGTGAGCCGCTGGCGTTTCAAGCCACGCGTCATCGATGGCCATGCGGTACCGGGCAAGGCCTCACAAATCGTCGAGTTCGAGCTCGAAAAGTAACTATGAACACTGTCGCAACCCGGCTACCGAAGTTGCTGCGTCGCGCCAGTGGCTATATATCGCCACTACTGCTGGCATTGACGTTGACGTCATTGCCACTGCCGGCACACGCGGCAACTGGCCAGGCACTGTCACCATATACTTACAAGAAGCTCACCACCATCCAGCAGCAAATGGATCAGGGCGAGGACAAGGCGGCCCTTACGGAATTGCAACAGCTGATCGATGAATCCGGACTGTCTGCATACGAGCAGGCCGTTACACAACAAATGCTCGGGTATGTCCAGATAAACCGTGGCGCCTACGCTGCAGCAGTGAAGGCCTTCGAAGGCAGCCTCGCGCTTGAGCAATTACCCGAGAACACAGAACAAAACCTGCGCTACAACCTCGGACAACTCTATCTGGATCAGCAGCAGCCGGACAAGGCCATCAGCATCCTTGAGGTCTGGTTCGACAAGGAATCGGAACCCTCTGCACAGGCACACGTGTTGCTTGCGCAGGCACTGGCATATAAAAAACGCTACCGTAAGGCCATCCCGCTGTTACAGAAGGCAAACAAACTGTCCGAGGTGCCACATGCCGAGTGGTATGAAGCACTGCTGGCCATGCACTATGAACTGCAGTCCTACAGGGGCTGTGTACCACTGCTGAAAAAGATGATCCGCCTGTTTCCACAACAGGATCAATACTGGCAGCAACTGGCGAGCGTTTACATGGCGTTGAACGACCGCGATGCCGCCCTTGCCGCACTGGAACTCGCCTTCAGGAACGGTGTATTGACCAGCGAACAGTCACTGCTGCAACTGGCACAACTCTATCTGGCCACTGGTGTGCCCTACAAGGCAGCCCGTTTGATTGAGCGGCAGTTGAACAGCGGTGTGATCAGCAACACGGCGCAACACCGTGAATTACTCGCGTACGCCTGGAGTAGTGCACGGGAACGCACACAGGCCATTAACGCACTTGAGCGGGCGCTGGAGGATAAGGCCACGCCCGAACTGCGCCTGAGACTGGCCCAGTGGTATGTCGAGGTAGGAAAATGGCGCGCCGTGACCGAAGTACTCGCGCCCTTTAACGACATTGCAAACGACCGTACCAGCTCACAGGCCAGGATGTTGCTGGGTATGGCCTATTTCGAGCTGGGTGAAACTGATGCTGCCCGAGAGGCATTTACACAGGCACGGCAATTCCCGAAAACAAGCCGGTCTGCACAGCAGTGGCTGGATTTTATCGAATCACTAGCCGTAAACACCGTCTAGCCCTCAGAATACTCCTGCGACATGAACGTCAACGATCGCGTTCCGGCCATTAACTCCCTCTCCCTCCGGGAAAGGGGGTAAAATACTGCTAACAATCTGATTTCTGTGTCCCCTCGTGCTGTCTTTCTCCCGGAAGGAGACGGAACGCTTCTTACTTGATGCAATAACTATTCACCCGCACACAAAAAAGGCCGGCGATTGCACCGGCCTTTTTTGCACATATTGACTGGGTTTACTCTTCCTCGTCAGCCTGGCTGGAATCGAGATCAGCCTGCTGGGGAGCAAGATCTCCAAACCATTTGACGGCGAGCACGTCCAGCAAGGCAGTCTGGGTGATACGCTCGAGAAAGTTCCCGGTCCAGTTGATGAACAGTGGGTCATTACCCGGCACGGCAACACCGATTGGCTCGTAGGACAATAGCGACAGGACTGAGACGAAGCCCGCATCCGGGTTATTCTTGATGGTCGAGAGACACACGGGAAGATCAGTCAACATACCACTGACCTTGTCAGAGGCGACCAATTCAGCACCTTCCTCGCTGTTCTTGACCGGTTTTACGATCACGTTCGGCATCAGGGTGCGAACAAATTTTTCACTGGTGGAATCCTTGAGGACAGCGAAGCTGACATCCTTGGCATTGAGCTCCGTTGCTTCTTCCGCCTTGGCCAGCGTCTCTTCCTTGGTAACGACACATTTACCGGATGTCAGGTAGGGACCAATAAAGGCGACGTCCATATTACGGGAGGGATTGATGGTCATGTTGGAGAGTACGACATCGACCTTGCCACTGCGCAGCGCCGGGATTAAATCCTTGAATGGCATCACCTTGGTGACGAGTTTCACTTCCATGGCATCGGCCATTAACTTGGCGAGGTCGATATCCAGACCGGCAATAGTGCCATCAGGCTGCTTGAATGTCATGGGCTGCATATTCGCAGATGTACCCAGTACCAGTTCACCGCTTGTCTGAATGCGCGACATGACGGGCGTGCCACCTGCTGCCACTGCGGCCGTGCTGCCGACAGTGAGGATGAGAAGGGAAAAAAGCACCCCGTAACGACGTAATAACTGTTTCATGATGATGTCCTTGGTTTTGTTGATAAATGGATTTGGTTTAGCACTCGTTAAAAAAACAGGTTACAGCGCCGGTACGGACTTATAGTGACCGACGGTTACTGAAAATAAGCAGGATTTACCCGATTCGATGGAGGACTGGATTTAAACACATTCGCTGCCACAGTTAAACCTGCAGGCACAGAATCAAGGGCATTGACAACGCAGAAAAACTTCAGCCTCAATCAGCCAGGCGCCGGTCTTTCTCGGCCAGATCGCTGGCCGTCAACACAATGACGCATGTATACAGCAAATGCGAGCAGTAAGTTAAGCGAAATGGTTATGTTCCAGAACAAATACTAGAACACCGGCACCAGATGATAGCCTTGAGCCTGGTAACCGATCAGGGAGATAAAGCCATCACCCACGAGAGTCAGGCCAGGCAACATGGCCTTATTATCGATAGCAAATACCCGCGTTGCGACGGCACAAACCTCCTGCCTGACACCAAGCTCTTCCAGTGCCTGCACATTTGACTCGATCTCCATCAGCACACCACCTGCCGCCTGCTCAACCGCCACCGATGGCGACGTACTGAGGTATTTTACACTGGGCCCGATATAGACCAGCACGAAATCCGGCTCCGTGCCCTGCTCTTTCATCCCCTTGTAGGTCCCCTGAATGACTTCCAGGTAAAAATTCAATTTACTGGCATCACCTATGTCGATCAGGAATACCCCTTTACCCGTTTTCAGACCGGCCAGTGCAGCCTGATCATCGATGGCCGGGCTGCCGGCAAACACGGGCGGGCCTGCAAACAGCCATATCAGCCCGGTAATGACGCCAATGACTCGGTGCTTCATAACGTGGTCTCCTGTGTCTGTAAAGATTGCTGCAAATGTTCGACGTAGAGGGTCTAGTTCAGCGCACCCGATTCCTGCTCTGTCATCCTGAAAAGGAACACCCCTGCCCTGGCTGTTGATGCGCCGTGCCGTGCAACGACACAGTCTGCTGCCACTCATCGCGTATTCGCGGGAACATGTACAGGGCTGCGCAGCACTGCGATAGACTAGAACGAAGGTTCGCCGCAGTCCAGGGTTTCGTTAACGGGTCAACGAGATTCACCATTCGCAAACGCGGGCACAGACAGGTCTGTGTATACGTGGTTATTATTATCACTCTGATTTCAGGTACGCTGATCCTGTGAACACCATGAACACGCGACTATCATGAGCCTGCGACTAAAATTTCTGATCTTCATCATTGCCCCCCTGTTCGGGATTTTCGCGGTGATTCTCGCTCTCGGACTGCACGCCTTTGAAAACAACACCCGTGAGACTGTCGCTCGCGAACTGCTGCAATCGGCCGAGCTGCATGCCGCCAGAATCGAAGTGTTGCTGCGCGAAGTTGCACAGATCGCCAGCACCACAGCCGACCATCTCAGTATCGACAGCGACATCGACGAGGCAGCCGCATTTGAAATCCTGCGTAGTAATGTCGCTTCCAACCCGCTGGTTTTCGGCGCAGCCATCGCCTTCGAGCCGGGTACGTTTCCTGGCAGGCAATTGTTCGGACCGTATGCCTACCGTCAAGGCAAGAAGCTCGCTGAAATTGTCACGACTGAACTCGACTACGACTATACCCTGCCCGAGTGGGACTGGTGGCATCTTCCCCGCGACGCAGCGACCGGGGTCTGGACTGAACCCTATTTTGATGAAGGCGGTGGCAATATCTACATGACCACCTTCTCGGCACCTTTTTTCAGGGACGGCCGTTTTACCGGTGTGGCAACCATCGATATTCCACTGGAGCCTCTGAAGCAGTTAATTTCCTCCCTGCAGGGTGACCAGGGCGAACGTTTCCTGCTGCTTTCTGCCCGGCAACGCATACTGTATTCCGACAATGCTGACACTATCGGGCAGCCTGTTCAGGACGTCTACCCGGAACTGGACCGTGCGGATATCGCGGCTGCCCTCGAACAGGCATCGAACTCCAGGAATACACAAATGCTGCAGCTGACAGGCCTGGGTTCGACGAATACACAGTGGATCAGCCCGACAAAGATCGAATCCGGGAACTGGATGCTGCTGTCGATTCAGGATGAACAGCGTGCACTGGCCTTCTACAACAGCCAGAGGGCGCGTGCGATTACCCTTCTCAGCAGTGTGTTCCTCATCAGTGTGCTGACAATCTGGCTGCTGCTGTCCTGGGTTACCCGCCCACTGCGCAATCTTTCCATGGCCGTGGAGGAAATCGGCAAAGGCAACATGGACGTCGATATCAAGCGCCAGGCCAGAGATGAAATCGGTGACCTGGCGACCAGCTTTGCCACGATGGTGCAGAAGCTGTCGTCACGTGAAGCTGCTCTCAAGGAGCTTAACGAAAACCTCGAAAGGCGTGTCGACGAACGCACCACCGAACTCAAGCAGTCCGAGGAGACCTTGCGCGCACGGGAAGCGGAAGTCAGTGCCATCATGAATGCAACGCTGGCAGGACTCGTGACCGTCGATGACTGCGGCGTCATCAAGTCCCTGAACCCGGCCGCGGCAACACTGTTCGGTTACAGCGAGCAGGAGGCCATTGACCGCAACATATCGCTGCTGATTCCCGGCATCTTCAGGGACAAGGATCAGCCGATGCGTGAACTGATTACTGGCAGGCGGCTGGAACAACTTGCGCAACACGCCGACGGCAGCACCTTCCCCATTGATCTGGATATCAGCGACACGATCACACCCAGCGGACATCTCTATGTCTGGGGTATCAACGATATCAGCGAACGCAAGCAGGCCGAGAGAGAAATTCTCAATGCCCGCAAGACGGCCGAGGAAGCCAACCGCGCCAAGAGCGAGTTTCTGGCCAACATGAGCCATGAACTGCGCACGCCCATGAACGCCATTCTTGGCTACAGTGAGATGCTCATGGAAGAGGCCGAGGACCTGGAACAGGAAGGTTTTATCCCGGACCTGAAGAAAATCAACCAGGCCGGCAACCACCTGCTGTCATTGATCAATGACGTGCTTGACCTGTCCAAGATCGAGGCCGGCCGCATGGATGTCTTTGCCGAAGATATTGATGTCGGCATCCTGATTGATGAAGTGACCGCCACGGCCAAACCGCTTCTGGCCAGGAACAATAACGAGATGAAAATCGTGCGTGATGACTATCTCGGAGCTGCCCATCAGGACATGACCAAGCTGCGCCAGTCACTGTTCAACCTACTGTCCAATGCCGCCAAGTTCACACATGAGGGAACGGTTACCCTGTACGCAACCCGCACACAGAGAGATGGCCAGGACTGGCTGGTATTTGCGGTGAGCGACACCGGCATTGGCATCGCGGCTGGCAAGCTCGAAGCCGTGTTCGAGGAGTTCACCCAGGCCGACGGGTCGACCACGCGGGATTACGGTGGCACGGGACTGGGACTGGCCATTTCGCAGCGCATCTGCCACCTGCTGGGCGGCGCTATTAAAGTGCAGAGCCAACCCGGTGCGGGTTCGACGTTCACCATTGAGATTCCTGCCATCGCACCCGGTAGCGCCGGGCACGCAGCCACGAAAAGAGCGGTCCCGGCCAGCACCGACAGCGTGCCTCGCCCAGCCCTGGAAGCCCAGCGGGGATGCACCATACTGGTGATTGATGATGATCGCGAGGCCAGCGAGATTATCGGACGTTTTCTTGCCCGCGACGGTTTCGAGGTGGTGACCGCCAACAGCGGTGATGAGGGACTGCGGCTCGCACATGAAATAGAACCCGCCGCCATCACCCTCGACGTACTCATGCCGGAGATGGATGGCTGGTCGGTGTTACGGGCGCTCAAGGCCGACCCGAAGTTGCGCGACATACCGGTGGTCATGCTGACCATGGTCGATGACAAGTCACGGGGTTATGCTCTCGGTGCCACCGACTACCTGTCCAAGCCTGTAGATCGTGAACTGTTGCTAACAACGCTGACACGTTATCACTCGTTGCAATCGACGTCCCCGGTACTGCTGGTCGAGGATGACATCGACTCCCGGGAGATCCTGGCGCGTACGCTGGACAAGGCCGGCTGGCAGGTACTGGAAGCCGGCAACGGCCGCGAGGCCCTCGATCAACTGGCCAGGGCACACCCCGGGCTAATACTGCTCGACCTGATGATGCCGGTCATGGACGGCTTTGATTTTCTGCTGGGAATGCGCGCCAACCCGGACTGGCGGGATATCCCTGTCATTGTGCTCACGGCCAAGCATCTGACCGAGGAAGACCGGCGACTGCTCAGCGGCAAGGTCGAGCAGGTTATCGAAAAAGGCGCCACCTCGCCCGAGCAACTCATCGGCTTGATACGCGGTCGGCTTGGTGAGCGGATAGTTCAATGAACAGTGAGTGACCATGAGCACGCCGCCGATGTTCCCTCATGCGATCGAGTGCAAAGCTTTCCTGCACTGTTCCTTATCGATTCCTGTGCAAAGGTTAGCGTATCAAGCAACGGTATCAGCGCTGGCCATACAAACCAGTGTCTGCAGATAACAGGTAAGGAAAGACTGACCGCGTTACTGTTCCCCAAAGGTTTCACAATCGCTTAGCCGACCGTTCTTTACACCCCTAGTGAACCACTCGACGCGCTGCTTTGAGCTACCGTGTGTAAACGTATGCGGGATGGCGAACCCCCGCGCCTGCTTTTGCAAACGATCATCGCCGATTGACGCAGCGGCAACCACGGCTTCCTCAAGATCACCCTCTTCGAGAATATCGAATTGTTTATGAGCATGGTTTGCCCAGACACCTGCATAGCAATCAGCCTGCAACTCGAGACGCACTTGTAGCTGATTCTTACCGGCTTCCCCCCGCACCTGTTGTTTAGCCATTTGAACCTGTGCCAGGGTCCCTTCCAGGTTCTGAACATGATGGCCAATCTCATGCGCCAGCACATAGGCCTGGGCAAAATCGCCGCCTGCCCCCTGCTCATTCTTCAAATCTGCAAAAAAACCAAGGTCCACATAAACCTTCTGATCCTCAGGGCAATAAAAAGGCCCCATGCCAGCACTTGCATGTCCACATCCACTAACGGTTGAGCCACGGTAGAGTACCAGCGTCGGGGCGGGATAGTTTCTCCCTGCCTGTAAAAAAACACCGGACCAGACGGCCTCTGTATCCGCCAGCACGGTTTTGATAAAGGCTGCCTGCTCATTATCGGCTTCTTCATTAACGACTTTGCTACTGCCTCCCCCCAGGAAAGGCAGGTCAATAAAACCAGCGAAATAGGCCACGGCAGCGATCCCCAGAATGGCAAGGCCGAGCCTGGAACGGAACAGACCTTTGATGACAGGCCAAACGAACAATACAGTTCCAATGGAAGGTAAACCAACGCCCCCGCCACTGCGACTTCTTCTGTCATCTACATTCGTGCTTTGTTTTCTGTTACGCCATTTCATTTGAAGACCAAAACGTGCAAACCGGAGATTTAAATACCATGAACAGACTATGATTTCGAGCGTAGCCCAGTGAAAGTGGGTCTGCAAGTTTACGGTGCAGCTGTGCACGTTACTGATAGCTTAAGGGATGCCCTCATCAATTCGTCATTCAGGGCGCAACGCAACCTAGCCCTGGAATCCAGGACTTGTATTCGACCAGTTGCTGGATCATTCACCTTGCTCACCTGCAGGTCGCCCCCGGGCGTTCAACGCACTACGCGCATTGTCCAGCCAGCGCCGTAATGACGAGCGATAAATTGATCAGCGCCCCCCCTGGATTAGGTTATTCGAGTCATTCCCATGCAGGCGACAGAAGAACGCCGTCAACAGGACGGTTCTCACGGGCCGAAATTCAGTTACGGCGGTGCATGAATGCAAAACGGCGACCAGGTCGCCGTTTTTTCTGCGTCGTTCAGGGGTAGCGACGTTTATGCAGCAAGGTAGCGACGCCGCAGTATGATACTGATCAGGCCAATACCAAGCAGACCCAGTACACCGGGCTCCGGCACTGCGTGATCATGACCATCAAAATCTGTTACAGGGCTTGCAGTCAGCGCGTCATCGGGGAGTTCGGTTCCACTGCCTGCCACTCCTGATGTACCCCCGTCATCCGGAAGGTTCATGCGACTGCTCATAAGTCCTGAGACGAGAGTTCCCATGTCAAACGGGCCGAATACTCGCCAGTCGATGATGATACGAGTGGCGTTCCCCGGGCTGAAGGCGTCAGTATTCCAGACATCGATCTCGCCAGAACCACCATCATCGTTAATCATCGTGGCCCAACCTGGTGTTGCAATACTGCTTGCCAGGATAAAGCCAACCAGTAGCAATAAACGCTTAATTCCCATTTTAGTTCCTCCTCTCGACACGATACTTGCCCGGGTATAGCCGACTCAATTGCAGGCACAGGCAGTGGGTTCGTATGGTGAGGGAGGGTACCATTAATACCACATTGAAACAATGGGATTTATCCTGTGTCGCCGCTGACTTGTTCGACGAGACTGTCACCGTACCCATGCGACGCAGACAGCAATCCGACGGATATGAACGGACGGAACAGTTGGCAAGAGGTGCAACTGAGGTTTGCTGATCATCGCGCCTTGTACAGGAAACGGCCGCAGCGTCTGTTTATACTTTGCGCTGGTTATTCCTTATCAAAAGAATCGACCACATACGACCTGTAGCACGATAATCGCGAAGCCCCGTAGGCCGCCCTGAGGAAAATAATTGTTCAAGCGCTTAACCACACCCCATCTTCGAGAGTATGACCTTCAAAGCATCGATGCCATATATTTTCTCACGTCGATCAGGCAATCGTCTTCGGTCATGAATCACAATAAGTCCCCGGCTATCGGTTAACGGGTATTTCGCTGCCAGTCTTCGACGACGACTATCTTTCTGCCTTGTAATCAGGGTCACTCTTGTCTCGCTTTCTTTTCAATGGTTGTGAATGAGCTGATGTTGGGATACCTGTAGCGCAGGCGCACACGTCACCGGCCAGATATACTTCATTCATCGGTGGTTCCCGTGTAACTCAAAGCCAACTAAATTAAGTCAGTGTGTCTTCGACTATTAGGTCAAATATAGCAGCCTCGCAGAATGACATGCATTGTGGAAACTACTTATACATCGACATGATATGTCATACCGAAGCGGAACCTGCCCTTCCTCGACGACCAGCAATGGAGTGAGTGCATACCCTGTCGTCAATAACCGTTAGCCGGCGCAGGGCGGTATTCGATTGTCTGGCATGCCCCCCTGCGGGCATCACTATTTCCAAAAATCCTGCTTTCTCCCATTGACGTATAATCGTACTCAAGCGTCTTGCTGTCGATCTTCAAATAAGCGGACACAGGCGGTTTCTCAAAAATTTGCAGGTAGATAACGCTCTTGTCTACTTTCTCGATGTCATAGGATGTAACACTACCATCATCACCGAATTCAAAATATTTCATCTCGTCGAGGTGGATGGTAAGCACTTCAGTAAATTTATCTCCGAGCCTGTCAACGCCCATAAACGTATTATCCACTGCTTCAATCTCACAGCGTAAGGTCATACGCTTGCTAGTGCCCGTACGTGCACCTTGTGCAGACGGTTGCACACCCAGGCGCCTCGCTGTCGCCGCATCGAGCTTGCCCGTAGCCAGCAGACCCTTTTCCTGCTGAAAGCCTCGCACTGCCTGCTCCGTCTTGCTACCCCAAAGACCATCGGCCGGCCCTGGATCAAAACCCTGCATCTGTAACGCCTGCTGGGCTGCCATGATGTTTGCGTCTTTAGTTTGTTGCGAAATCACTTGCTTGCTAATGCCTGTACGTGCAGCGGGTGTATATGGTTGTACACCCAGACGCCTGGCTGTCGCTGCATCGAGCTTACCCGTAGCCAGCAGCCCCTTTTCCTGCTGAAAGCCCCGCACTGCCTGCTCCGTCTTGCTACCCCAAAGACCATCGGCCGGCCCTGGATCAAAACCCTGCAGCTGTAACGCCTGCTGGGCTGCCATGACGTTAGCATCTTGTGCAAATACAGGACTAGCGATCAGCATCTGTGCGATCACAACACCAGCCAGTATGCCTCGGTACTTTCTCATGACCCCGGACGTCGCACCGAGTATGTATTCTCTCATTCTATTGACCTCGCACCGTTTTGCTGGAGTTACTGTATATCCAGGGATTGCTGTTACAGACCTGACTGACATCCATTAAAAAAGTAATCGTCCACGATAAGGACAACGGCCCCCTGACCTTGCAAACGCGTTCTTCAATGTGCCGGTTCACACGGCTTCCCTGATGATGTAACTATTATTAATGTCTGCATGATCTGATTCAGATGCGACACTATGCCACACGCGATCACAATGTTTAACTGATAGCATTATTAACACGCGTCATGCTTCCCCCGTTGAGACGTGTGTAGTGACTTTTTCATCGAAGTCTCTTCAGTCATGGCGGCTGCCAGATACAGCCGCCATTTTTTCGTAATGGGCGGTTCCTCAGCGAACCGGGATCTTTAAGCCTTGACTTGAGGATGAAAAAATAAATCAGGACAACCAGTCATGAAGCATGGATTGACGGGGCTGTGACAAAAATCACACCAGCAGTTTATTCAATCGGCAAGGCTATGCAGTGAGACACCGCCTGATTTATTTGATCAAAATGGAATAAATATATTGTTATATGAACAAGGAGAATAACCTAATGAAAACAATTAAACGAAGCGTTACTGCTGTGGCTGCTGCCCTACTGGTCGTTAGTGGCCCGGTCGTCATGGCCAGGGGCGACCCGGAACTACCGGCCCCCAATTATGACTTCCGCACACCAAGCGCAGAAAAGGTGGAGCTGGGTCGACTGCTGATGTTCGACAAGATACTGAGTGGCAACAGGAACATTTCCTGTGGCACCTGCCACCACTCGCTAGCAGACACCGGTGACGGCTTATCCCTGTCAGTGGGTGAGGGGGGTAAGGGCCTGGGCGTAACCCGCAGCGCCCATCACGAAGATGACACGATCCAGGAACGTGTGCCGCGAAATGCGCCGCCTGTCTGGAACCTGGGTGATAATTCTTTTCATACGTTTTTTCATGACGGCCGTGTTACCAACAACCCCGATGAAGGTGCCGCTGACTATCCCAGCGGTTGTAAAACCCCGGCGGGTCAGGCTCTACCGGACAACCTGGAAAATGTGCTGGCCTGCCAGGCCATGTTCCCGGTCACATCCGCTACAGAAATGGCCGGCCAGGCAGGTGAAAACTCCGTTGCCGATGCCGCTGCCGTGGGTAATCTGGCTGGTCAGGGTGGAGTGTGGGAGCAGTTAGCGCAGCGGCTGCAGGGCATAGATGAATATGTTGATTTGTTCAAAGCAGCATTCCCACCGAGTGACCCGAACCCTGTGAGCGATGCGGAAGACATCACCTATGCCCATGCCGCCAATGCCATCTCCGCGTTTGAAGGTGTCGCCTGGCGTGCCGACAATAGCCCGTTCGACCAGTACCTGCGTGGTGACAAGCACGCCATGAGCAAAAACGCCCAGAAGGGCATGAAGCTGTTCTACCAGGGTGATAGCAACGGACATGCCTGCGCAGAGTGCCACAGCGGTCTGTATCAGACTGACCTGGACTACCATGCCATCGCCATGCCGCAGATCGGCTCGGGACGTGACAGTGGAGTCAATGGCTTTGAAGACTATGGTCGCGAGCAGGTAACTGGTCTGGCGAGTGACATACTGAAGTTCCGCACTCCAACACTGCGTAACGTGGCACTGACAGCACCGTATGGTCATGCCGGTGCCTACGATACACTGCGCGCTGTTGTCGAGCATCATATGGATGCTGTCAGTTCACTCTATGCGTATAACGACAACCGACAGGCGATTCTTCCGGCACATCCGGACCTGGATGAAGAGAACTACAGAGCCATGGATGACCCGTACATTGTCGCCTTTATCGCGGACCACAACGAACTCGAACCGTTTATATATAGAGAAGAAGAGGTCGATCGCATCATGGACTTTCTGCATGCACTGACGGACCCGAATACCATTGACCTGCGTAGCGACCAGGATGTCTACAATGGCGTTCCCAGCGGAATGCTGCTGGACGACTAGCAGCAGACAACACCAGCAAGCAGTATCAGGGAGGGGGCGAAAGCCCTCTCCTTCTCTGCAAGGCAAGCCGGTATCGAAATGGCAACTGTCAGTACCCTCTCGCCATCAAGGTAGAAATGCCGCACTTTCGACCACAGTCGTTACAGACCTTTTGCTGTTTCCAGGATAAAACACTGGATTGTTAGCACAGCTGGTTATTTCACGCTGGCAACCGCCAGTACTCCGCGAAGCCCGGCTCGTTAAACGATGTACCCCTGCCCTTCCCACTCGACATCCGGATAAGGCAGCTGTGCATGAATCCGACGACGGCTAGGGCAGGACCCCGGCTGGTCCGGGCGGCCGTGTGAACAAGGTCTTGAAATGAGACATATCGGAGGGATCGACGAGACCGTTACCGTTTAAATCCAGTATTGGATGCCCGCGTTGCCCGTACCAAACCTTTATCGTCGAGTAATCGCCTGGATCCACCATCCCGTTCTGGTCGAAATCCGCATCGCAGATGTTACCGAAACCATCCTGGTCGGAATCCAGCTGACTGTTTCCACCTGCATCCGGAATTACCGGGCCATTCGGATCCAGGGTACAATTGTCGCAGGCATCCGGAATACCATCCCCATCAGTGTCCGTTTCATCCGCCGTACATACCGGCAATGGCACAGCAACCTCGACGGGATAATAGTCGTTCAGCGTCTGGCTGCGACCTGTCACGGTATTCTGGCTGGTTACTGCCAGTCGCAGGGTGTAGCTACCCGGCACGACACTCGCGCTGTCCCAGCTGCCGAGATGCCTGTTTTCCACACCGCCCACACCACTAATACCAGTCGATTGCCAGGCCGTGGGATTCTTGTCACAGACCAGGAAATCATCACCCGGACAAACGTCGATGGTGTAGCTGGTCGACACCTGGGCCGGGGCCCTGCCGTTCACGGTGCTGCCATACAGGGCCACCACCCCGCGCAGGGTGTCCGTGTCATTGACCGGGTTCAGGCGCACTGCCACCGGTGAATACAGCGGATCCCCGTATAAAATCCCGCTGTTGTTCGAGGCGCCAAACCACACCGCATCGCCCAGCGGCAGGCCCCGCAGAAAATACACCAGCGGTCCCAGACCGCTCAGACAGAACGCACAGCCGGCCGACTGGTGATGACTGACGCTGCCCCAGAAGGCCACACCCCCCAGCCGGTCCAGAAACGTCGCCGCATGATCGCCGGTCGCCACCTGCCGGTGACCCTCGCTGAACGAACCGTTGATCGCCAGTTCCCCTCCTGCCCCTACCTGCCGCACGCTGACGGCATCGATGCCCAGCGCCCCGGCAAACACACCCTCGGTTTCAATACTGAACTTGATGCCGTCGTAATTCGCGGCGATGTGCCGCGCCGGGTCGAGCTGAAAGCGTACACTGGCACGTTTCCAGTTGCTATCGCCGGGTTGCAGGGTAGCGATCGTTCTTGCAGCGTAGTCTACCTGCGCACCGTCAGCCTCGCGGACGAAGAAGCTCACCCGGAGCGAGGTGGATTTCGAGATAGCCGCCCCCTGGTAGCGAAAGGTAATCTGATAGGTCTGGGGACTGTTGCGATCCAGGACCTGCGCGGCCAGCGGAATGCGCTGGGTCAACACCAGCCGTCGCTGATCCGTGCAGGGCACACTCGGCACCCCCGAGAAATCATTGCCCGGGAAACAGCGGGGATTGGCAATCTGGTCGGTGTTACCAAACCACACGCTGAAGTTGTCATCGAAACCGTTGTCAGACCGCACCTCCGGGAAGGCCAGCTGGTCGACATCCCCGTGACCATCGTGGTTCCAGAGGCTGTTATCGGTGCTCTGGTACCAGCCCGTCGGCCACACCGCCAGGTATGACAGCGGCCAGGACTGGTGGTTGTAGCCCATGAACCCCCCGGCCACCCCCACACAGGCGCTGTTCAGCTCCCGGAACACATCCGTGGACGCCGCCCGGCAGGCCGCGGGATCCGCCGCCGCACGGCACTCGGTGACCGTACACTGATCGTCCTTGCGCCAGTTGAGCACGGCATCGAAACTCCCACCAAGCGCCGCCTGCCCGTCCTGCGACCCCTGGTACAGCAGTGCATCCACCGCCTGCGGTTGACGACTGCCGGCATTGCCCGGGGCAGGATATCTGACGGCCGAAGCCGGGTCGCTGTCGTCGTTGAACTGTACCCCGCAATGCGACGGCGTCTTGCCTTCCACCGACAGCCCGGAAAAATTCAGGTAGGCGGCACACTCCGGGCGTGCCTCGTCAAACAGCCCCAGCGGGTAGGGCCAGCCGGCCGTTCCGGCAGGCGGATAAACGGGATAGCCGGTACGGTGATCCACCCAGCGATTGAAGTGGGTGGAGCCAAACAGTTTGCCGTACAGCCCCCCTGCTTCAGCCGCCAGGGTCCGGTCGACCAGTGACCGGGCAGAGTCCAGGCTGAGCCCATCGATACGTCCGACGATCAGTTCCCGGTCAGTGGCCGGCAACACGGTGCGCATGCCCCGACCATCGCCAAAGGCGACCTCGCGCTCGTCAAACTTCAGACGCGTATCCTCAGTAAAGTAGTTGATCAGCCAGTATTTGAGATAATTGTCCACCGAGGTGGGCGCGACAGGCGCATACAGGGAGGAACCGTCCACCACCGTGCGGGTCGGTACGCCGCGCGTGGTGACCACGTAGCGGATCTTGCTGTGCGCGCGCAGCTGATCCATGGCCGCCTGACAGTAATACGGGGGTTCGCCATCGGTGCAGCCTGCCGGGGTCCGCCCCGGATCATCCAGGGTATTGCGCTGCATGAAGTGGATCAACTGATCACGCAGACTGCGGAATTCATCCCAGTTGATGAAGTAACTGTCGGGCACACGCACGTGCACGATGTTCGCCGGGTCAATAGCGCGCTGCTGCGCATAATAAGCACCCAATTGCGGGGAATCGACCGAGTTGTCGTTGACGACAATCAGCACATCGTCGCGCAACGCCATGGCGTTGCTGCTGGCAGTCAGTGCAAGGATGCCAATCAACAACCCTAGTATCAGCGGGCCAGGCCTGCAACTTGCAGGTACGGTAATAGTGCCCACGTATCCACAGGCTTCTGTAAAATATTTATTATTCATATTTGAATCAGCTACTTGCGTTGTATTGTTAGAATGCAATCAACATGTGCATCCAGAGTATTCCAGACGGCACGGCAAGCACTTGCGACAAAAAAAGATGCCCTAAGCAGGGAAAGAGACGCCACTAGTGGACGAAAAAGCTTCCGCGTATTTTTTATGTTGCAAGCTTGCGAAATTGCTACCCGTTTATCCTATTTGGACGTGGGTCTGATAGACATAGTTTGAAGGTCAATAATGAGTCAATATAATGACGCACGATCAGCCCGGAAGGCAGTAGCAACGAATTGCCAACAGCAAACAGTTTTAACCCGGACTAGCTGGGTTCGTAATAGAAGATTTCAATATCGATATAAAATACCCGGTGGCTTATTCCTCTGCTGCATTTAAATGAATGAGCCAACCCGCTGGATCGTCCAGAACGCCGCCACACTGCCAATGCTGTAGGGCAGCACGCGCCACGCGCCTGGGGGTGCTTGAAGCGGTAATCGCTTCATCAACGTGATCAGGCTTAACACCACCGCAATGAACAACAACTGCCCGGTTTCCACGCCGACATTGAACATGAACAGCGCCAGCGGTACTTCATGCTGCGGCACACCGATTTCCGACAGCGCACCGGCAAATCCCAGGCCGTGGAACAGACCGAAGATAAATGCGATCACCCAGGGATAGCGTTCCGTCAGGCTGATCTGACCGTTGTGTTTGTGGACGATTTCCGTCGCCAGGAACAGGATACTCAGCGCGATAATGGCCTCGGTGGGTGCCGCCGGGACGTGTACCATACCGAGTGTCGCCAGCGCCAGCGTGATACTGTGCGCAACAGTAAAGGCGGTAACCGCCTTCAGCAAGGCTCCAAAGCCTGCCACGATCAGCAACAATGCCAGCACGAACAGCAAGTGATCAACCCCTTCCAGAATATGATTCGTGCCCATTTGCCAGTAGTCGATGGCGACCTTGAGTTTCGATGCCTGTAGCGGCATGGTGAACGCGGGTGAGCCGGGTCGCAGGATCGCCGAATGCTGGGTGCCGTCCTGCAACTGCACTAGCAGCAGCACATCGGTCTGCAGTGCTGCCAGGCCGTCGATGACAATGGTCTGGCCGGTCAGCGACTCACGGGTACCCTTGTACATCGCGTGTTCGATGCGGGCACCCGGAATATCCTGCACGGAGCGTGAACCCAGCAATTCCAGGCTCTCCGGCAGTTGTGGTGTGATTGCCAGCACCCGGTCGCCCCGCATCGGCAGTTTCCAGGTGACGGCAAACAGGCCGGTATTTTGTTCCTTGATATCCAGCAGCGCGGGCCGGATTTCGTCAGCACTCACCGGCATGGCCGTATACAGGCCAACCAGCACGCACATGGAAAACAGCCACCGCAGGAGCACGTTCTGATGAATCCCTGCATCGTCATGCCGGCGCATGCCGCTATCCAGGGTATTGAAAGCGTAGGATCCCGGCATGCGCCGGGATGACGATGAGATGGGCCGTGATGACAATGTAATGGGGCGGCATGTGGAGTTTAACGGAGGTTCCCTGGTCACTGCACAGACTCCTGCGCCGCAGCCACTCTGCCCTGCTCTGACGGCTCTTCAATGACGACGCTGTACTGTTCGCGCAGGTTGTCGTAGAACTGTTCGTTGAGTTCGTCGCTCCTGTCCGTGGTCCAGTCCTGCACCACGCGGCCGCGCACCTCGGCAAATACCGGCGCCGGTGGTTCACTGATAGTGCTGACATAGACCAGGTGCACACCGTAGCCGGACAGTACCGGGCCGTGCCATTGACCTATTGATAGCTCGATGAGCGATTCAGCAAAGCTGCTGCCGAATAATTTCTCTATTTCAACCTGGTCCTTTTCCGGGTAATAGTTCTGCAACATGAGGCCATCACCCAGCGCACCGGCATCCTCAATGGCCTCAGGCTGCGCCATCAATGTTGCCTTGATTGCCTCGGCATCATCCAGCGTTGCATCACCACGCTTGTCCGGATCAATAAAGACCTGGGTAAAGGTATAACGCGTTGGCTCCTGGTAGCGCGCCCGGTGTTCATCGAAATACACCTGCAGCTCTTCCTCGGTGGGTGGCGTCAGTGCCACCAGATCCCTGGCGAGAAACTCCAGCTTCTGCGCCAGGCGGCGGCGAATCACCATGTCGTGCTGGTTCAACCCCATGGTCAGTGCCTCGCGATACAGCACTGTCTCGCGGATGTACTGCTGAATCAGACCATCGAGTTCCTTCTGCGTCGGCGGCCGGTTCCAGCGCTTCTGCCAACTGGTCTGCATCCACTCGATCTCACCTGTGGTCACAACAATGGTCTTGTCATCGTCATCCGGCACCGGTTCGGCGAACATGCCATACAACAGGTAAATCACCGCGCCGATCATCATAAAGTGCAGCAGCGGTTCACGTAACAACGTCATTTCGGATAGCTCCTTACTTTCCGTTTATCGGTCGGACTGAACTGGCGGGTATTATTCAGTAAGTATATTCCAGTGGCACGTGTATCCCTGGTCAGCCCCTGTGTTCGATACGAAAAATAGTGAACACAGCGCTAGCATCACTGGACACCGATGTTAATACCTTCTAGAACATCCTCAAACGCAAGGCGGAGCTGTGTATCGTGCTATATCCGATCAGCAATCTCCCGGATGAGCAACGCAAGAACCTCAATGAAAAGATGTTAATGAATTATACTCCCCGGGTATGTAGTGTGTGATATTTTTTCACATTTCGACGTTGCCACAATCGAATACCCTGTGCGCCTATCATGATCGGCGGTATGCCGGCACTCAAACTGTTCTCGTTCCCGACGGTACACTCCACCGTCACTAATCACAGGAGGAGTAGTGCTGCAGACGCCTCCGAGGCGGGGACTGTATCGCGATTTTGATCCAGCCAATGGATCGCTTTTCCCAGGGTGTGTTGTATGTGTGCCTGATCCGGCATTTTGAAAGGTGAAGCTGTACATGACAGTGAAACCGGTCAGGTTATTGTCGAGGATAACGGTTGTTGAGAAAGACACATACACATGGGTGGATAGAGTACCGAGCAACAGGCTGCTATTGTCAGAGCGATCAGGAATACAATCCGCGAGCCACTCGAAAGCAACAGGCAGCGGGCTTTACATGAATCCTGACAGAGGATGTCGGCATTATTATGCCCGGGCATCGTGACCTGATGCACCGGATTACCGACGAGACCAGGCTTACCTATGGGGCCAGTCATGATCAATAGCGTTGTCTGGGTAATTCTTTCCGTATGCGTAACTCGTCAGTATCTTTTGCAGACCGTATCCCGGCAGAACCGTCATCAGTGGCAGCATTGATCCTGCGTCTATTCGGCAATCGGCGGCGGTCAACAGCCACCAGGAAACCCTCGCAGTCTGTCAGCGGAAATTCAGCGGGAAACCATCGCCTGTCACCCGGTTGTCTTCTTGTGCTTATCATTTCATTTTACCTACACTGAACAGTATTTCTTGTAATATAGAAAATGCAATAGCGAATTATTCACATGGCTGCTTGTTATGTAGATTAATTGATGTGTTTTTGGTGTTTTGTATTTTGGTGATGGATACTTTCCAAGCCGGTAATCTGCGATTTTGTAGCCGGGATAAAACCAAGTGTCTCTGCATACACGTCGATTGTCTCTCTTTGATAAAAGACTGTGTGTGCAGTCAAAAAGGGTCGTACATGCAGCCCCGTCATTCTGACGGGGCTTACTGGTCGCAAGTAAAAAAGGCGACCAACGAATGAACGAAGGCCGCCGAGGGGGGAGTAAACGGTCAAGACACTTTCATTCTTACCATGATTAAACAGGACACCAACTGGTACCATGCCTGCGGCAACCGGTACGAAAGCTCTACCGACATGGACAGCTGCTAAAGCACTCATATAGAAATCGCATCGGGGGCAAAGGCGCCATCCCTGGCCGCATCCTCTGGAAAGTTCCAGTAACTGTAAGGACGCCTCATCCCATCCCTGACGGATTGTCTGGCGATTGATTAATTTGGCCATCCATAGTCAGATTCTGGCTGCGGTGAGAATACCGACGCTGACAGCCGCTGACGCCAACATCAGAGTGACCCCGATCGATCTGTGTACATCCAGCATGAATCGTCGTTCCGGTAGCATGACAAAGAGAAGGCAAAACGTGTGCCAAAACGGGCAAGACGCGAAAAGCCCTGCACTGGCGGGTCGATATCGGGAATTTTAACCAACTACCAGTGTGACAGGGATGACACAGTTAGTCGCCGCTACCCGACAACAAATCCTTAATGTCGTTTAAATAGTTGATTTGATAAAAAAGCTTGTGTCGCTATCAGGTGACACAAATAGTCGGCATGTGGGCGTATAACCTGGCGTCAGCCGGCTGATCAGATGAATGAATTATTGAAGCATCAATGCACGTTTTCTACCGTTAGTGGGCGGTGTGCTTCTATTTGGACATCAGATGCACAGACTCTACAACGAGCAGATTATGTCCCCGGGGGCACACAACGCGATCTAAATTCGATCCGGGTCGGCCACTATCATGTTAGTGGTGATTCGATTTGATTCAATTGTTGCGTTGCATTTCCTGCAGTAAATCTCCGCTTTATCTGCACGCACAAGATCGTTTGCCAGAAACTGGAAACGTGACCAGTTAGAGGGGACATCCGATGGCTCAGTAATTAACTCATCATGCCCCTGAACCCAGTTGAGAATTGCTCCTTCGTCATCATTTGCCAGGCGCCGGTTTTCTCCCTGGTGGTCAAGCAGAACCTGCTCGACATCTGCCGTTTTGAACATGAATTATCCATGTGCATCGTTATACCCATAATTCTGAACATGGCGAATGACCGAACCGCACCCCGGCGGTCTCTTCCGGGGTCGGTTACGTTTTATCTGTGCATCTGCAAGCATCCTTGAAATATTCATGCTGCCTGCAGATGATCCGGGTGCAGACCAGCGCTGGCGCGTTTCCCTGACATAATCAAACAATGAACTCAATATTAGATTGATAACGCTCGTTGTCCGGAATGCCATTGGCTCACTGCCAGACATGCCTTGTCAGTTCCGGGGAGCCTGCCCTTTTATCCCCTAATCCAGGCAGCCACCAGGCCTTGACCACAGCCGTTAATCTTGTCAACACAGGACGCAATGAATGTTACCACTATAAAACAGTGGCCAGTACACTATATGTTAAGATCTAGAGTTATCGTTATGGGTGTATTCGTTGACCACACGAGCGCACCAAGGCGACCGGTCTGCCGGGTTCCGCAATAATGCGGTCTCAGTTCGAGAAACAGCCGAACGGCATAGATAGAGTAAAGCACACCAGGGTTTACATTGATCGATCAGGAAAACACCGCCCGCTGGGCTCCCAAATATCCCTTCAAACGACTGCTGCAGTCGGCGATATCGATAACAGATATCCTGGCAATGACAGGAGGATGACAGTTCAGACATGCGCGCCAGCAGGAAACACCGTATAGCGGGAAGCATTCTTTTCACTGCCGGACTGGCCATCATGGTGATGGCTGTCGTCACTGGAAACATTCTGCAGACTGATATAACCGTGCACGGTATCGATAACTATCTATCCCGAAACGGCGCCGGTGGCTGGGCCCTTTATTTTCTGTTTGCATTTGGTTTCCCGGTTGGGCTTGCAGTCAGTGTTACGGGCTTACAGGCAGCCTCTGAAGACAACATCACCCGGATACTGTCTCTCTGCATACTGCTTGGTCTTGCATGCATAATACCGGTCATTACACCAAAGCTCACCGGCACAGAAAGAAGTGCGGATTTTTTTGGCATTAGCGGATACCTACTCATGCTGATCATCGTCCTTGCCATGTGGTACTGGTCCGTGCATCGATCCCTGGTGGACAAGGGCCTGCACCCTGGCACGGATTTACAGGGCGCCGGATATGCATGTTTTGCAATGGCCGCATGGAATCTGTGTGGCGTTGGTGGCATGCCATCCTACGCACTGGACCCGGAGTATATGCTGACTGCCGGGACACGCTATTTCGCGTCAGCACAAATGAAGTCCGTCATGATCCTTCTTGTCCTTGGCTGGCTGCTGACACTGATCGCGTATCGCGTGTCCATACGCCATTTACGCGACCCTGCAAACCATGACGTGCCTGCCAGGACCGGCAACCCCGAAAACGGATAGCTGTCATGCACAGGTGGCAGGCGCATATGACACGATTGCTTGGCATGGCTGCAGTCATTGCGATGATCTCGGGTTGCAGCAGGGTACAGATCGCCTACAACCAGCTGGACTGGCTACTGCCCTATTACATCAAAACCCATGTAGAACTGAACGAGGAACAAAGCGGGCTCCTCGATCAAAGGGTCGAGGCCATATTGTCCTGGCACTGCAGCACACATCTTCATGCCTATGCCAGTTTTCTGCGATCGGCCAATCTGGATTTCCAGACCGGGAACATAACGTACGAAGCCCTGCTGGAGTACAGCATACGCATAGAAGGATTCTGGAAGGAGATACTCTTACAGGCAAGCCCTGCAATATCGGAATTACTCCTGAATGCTGATCAGTCGCAACTGGATGAGTTGTTCAATAGCTTCATAGTGCGTAATGAAGAATGGCGTGCCGAGTTCACAAAGATGACATCCGAAGAGATCCAGCAGGATAGACGAAAGCACATGAACAAGGAATTAAAACGCTGGTTCGGTCCGTTACAATCATCCCAGAAGAATGCCGTGCAGAAATGGAGTATCAATTTCACGCCGCTGGGTCTCGAAGGACTGCATATGCGTGAGGCATGGCAACGCAGGCTTTACCGCTTGACCCTGGACGCTGACAACCAGTCCATGTTGCTGGACAAGTTGCGGGAAATGATAATCAACCCGGAACAGTATCGCTCACCTGAATACCAGCAAAGACTCGACCATAATCGTAACGAGACTATCTGGCTGATCCATGCTGTTGTCAATTCACTCACGCAACGACAGAAGGATCACGTCAATCGCAGGGTCAGGTCAATCGCCAGCGACTTTGACGAATTGTCCTGCAACTCTGACAAGGTAGTCAGCTCGGTCAGTCACACAATCACCGGGCAGTAATGATCAGTGCACATCCGCAAACACCGGAATCACCGGCAATGCATATCTCGCAACGACAGGCATAGATGGCGTATTTCCCACATGCAAACCGGATAGCCTGTCAGGATACACGACATACTGCGCATATTGCGGCGCTGTTATTTACGCCCCCTCTACGGCTATCGCAAGACAGTGGCAGTATATTATTGCTAGAGCTCACCCCGGAGTTACAACAGGCCGGCCTTCTGGCACGCTTCATATTTCCGGACCAGGTCCGGGAGCGAATCCGCCCCCATCTTTTTCATCATCCTGGAGCGGTGGATTTCGATCGTGCGGACACTGATACCCAGTCGTTTCGCCAGCAGTCTGTTCGACAGACCGGCAACGACATGCTTCATGACTTCCCGTTCACACTCCGACAGGCGGGCATGACATTGTCTTAGTTGAGTCGCCAGGACTCGCTGTTTATTACCTTCATACACCCGGGAACAGGCTTCCTCGATGCTTGCGAGCATGGTCTCATGGCTGAATGGTTTTTCAAGGAAATCAATTGCACCGGCCTTCAATGCCTTTACGGACATCTGCACGTCTCCGTGACCGGTCATAAAGATAATCGGCAGCTCAATACCACGCCTGGGAAGCTCAGCTTGCAATTCCAGACCGGACATACCGGTCATGCGCTGATCCAATAGCATGACGCCCTCCACAGCACCTGCTGTCTCTTGCAGAAAAGCCTCGGCAGAAGAGAACGTCTTTACGCTGTACCCGGAGATCCGCAGAAATGCCGCAAGCGCGCAGCATATGGCTGCATCATCATCCACCAGAAAAATAGTTCTGTTGACTTGCATGGCATCAGCTACCCGCCCATCATGCCTGCCGAAATAAAACATCGAATTATTCACAGTACGTGCAACATAAAAACGGCGGCTCTAAGGCCGCCATTAATGAATGCGTTATGCTCTGTCCAGAACTCTCCGTGTGCAAAACACCATTTCGCTGATGGCACAGTGACAACCTAACAAGTATCTGAAAAATCGTCTATCCGGGAAACTACTTACCCGCATTGATTGATTTGCAGCTTGTATAGGTCTGCGTACGGAATAACTTGCACAATCAGCCAGGTGATGCTGCAACTTATGTGGTGCTAGAGAATCTTGTTCAGGCTATCTGAAATCAGTTGCTTGTGCTTGATCTCCAGGTCCTGGTAACGCACCCACTTGCGCCGTCCATTTATCAGAAAAGGATAATGCTCCCAGGGGTGTGGCCAAACACAGGTACTTTGCATGTACTCGCTCGATACCTGCTGCTCGGTAATGAGCTTCATCATGATGTCAATTTCCAATTGCATCACTCGCACCTCATTAATGTTCTCTTGGCGGCTAACAGTTGCCGCTTGCTCAAACCAACTGTCCTGAAGGATCTGTCATTACATCTGTTTGTTGATGTCCAAAAACATGGTAGGCAAATCCACATCATCGATATTGTCAACCAACACCTCATGTGCACCCCTGGCGGGACGGCCTCGACGTTCGCACCTGATGAAATCACCCTGATGACTGATTATCGGAAAATACGTATGTGCGCTATTGCGTCGGCGTTTGACCCTTCTTCTTTCCACCATACTTCTTTCCCCCTTAACTCAACTCTCATTGATTCCAGCCAGAACGTTTAACATGTAATTTTGTTTATTCGTTCTAATTTACCAACGCCATAGGATTGACGGTATTGTGGAAAATACTTACATATGGTCGGCATTTTTTGCATGTGAATAATTCGAAGTTCTTTGTAGGGTCCAGACTCTGTGACAACCCTATATTGAGATTGTTGCGTCGAAAAACACCCACAGATACAGCCACATGAGGTTATTGCCGGCTTACTGCTGGTTAAGCCCACCTGCCCTGGAAGGCTAAGGTACCGGGTCATTCAACTGTCTCCATGAACCGCTACGGCCGATTCCGCGAGAGCGATGCCCTTCGGCAACTGTCGAGCCGGGATTGACGCGCTGCATGGCCGAAGGGTTAATCGAAAGTGACGCACTCACCGGTTGAATCCGCCCAGGTAATGTCTGAACGAGACGGCATGTATTCTGAGTGTCCAAGATTCGGGAGTCGGATATTCAGGAGCAGACGATCGGTCGGAATATAACAACTTTATTGAAATCTTAATAACTCTGTAACAAGCACATGTTAGTACTAGAATTAATCATATCCTGTTCAAACAACCCAGGGGAAACCATGTTGAATGGCCAGCAACTGTACTGGCTACCGGATGGCTATGATGCGATGCATCTTAAGCCGCATGATCGATTACATTATTCCAGTTTTTTATAGGGAGCTTTACCTGCGAATCCAGTAACATACCGCGCACGCCGATTGCACTGAATAAGCTGATCGATGACATCGACACCCTGAGGTCACGGGCCTCATAACAGGTCGCTTGCAATGAACAACTCAACTGCAGCAGACAAGCAATCGGTTGCTCAAAAGAACGAATAACTTCAAGCCGGGTACCGGGCCATTATAAAAGGAGCAAGCTATGAACCAGTTGATGAAACTCATGGGAGCCGCCTCGATCGCGGCCCTCGCCGGCGCCGCTTATGCGGATGTGTCGAACGAAACGCTCAAGTCCCTTGGCGCGCCCGACAAGCTGGAAACCAGGATCGGAAGGCTCGAATTCAAGGACGGTGTGCCCAGCGACGAGACCGCCCGCAAGGTCTACGATACGCTGGACTTCACCCGCGCGCTGAACGTCTACAACAACAGTTTTCGTGGCGCCTCGGCCCTGGCGATCAAGAAGGGCATGGAGAGCGTCGGCGCCGGTAGTGGCGACATCGTCATCTTCGAGGAGCTGATGGATGCGAATTCGCTGTTCCTGACCGCCAATGCCGACACCGTCTATTACCTAGGCTGGATCGACCTGTCGAAGGGACCGGTGGTGATCGAGCAGCCCTCCGACGGGCTCGGCGCGATTAACGACATGTGGTTTTCCTGGGTGATCGACATGGGTAAGCCGGGGCCGGATCGTGGTCTGGGTGGCAAGTATCTGATCGTTGGCCCGGACTATGAAGGTGCGTTGCCACAGGGCGGCTATTTCACAGCCCATGCCAGGACCAATACGATCCTCTATGCCCTGAGGGCCTTCATCAAGGACGGCAACGACCCGAAGCCCGCGGTCGACAACATCAAGCAGAACCTGAAGATCTATCCCTATGCAGCCGGCAGCTATGGGACGTCCATCGCTGAAGCACTGGAAGGAAAGGTCAAGCTGGCAGGCGAACCGAAAATCCCCGAGATGAAGTTCATCAATGCCAGCGGGATGCCATTCAACACCATCCCGCCCAGCGATTTCGGCTTCTTCGAGATGATCAACGAGAACGTCCAGAATGAACCCGCTACCAGCTATGACGTGGAACTCGCAGGCCAGCTTGCCGCGATCGGCATCGTGCATGGCAAGGAGTTCAAGCCGGACGACCGGATGAAGAAAATCCTGAGCGATGCCGCCGCTGTGGGGCAGGCGACCGGCCGGGCGCTGCAATGGCAATTCGCCGATAAACATCCAGAATGGGCCTATTACGAGGGGTCGAACTGGGGCAATATGCTGTTCGAGGGTGGTGCGCTCTTTGAGACCCCGCCGCCGCTGTTCGAAGACGGCATGTTCAAGCCTTTGCCGCCGACCGGCGCACGCACGCTCGACAGTCGCGCATCGTTCTATTATGCCTATACGCTCGACAGCCCGGCGATGGTCATGCGCATCCCCGGCGTAGGCTCGCAATATCTGATGGGGTTCCTCGACAGCGAGGGCAAGCCGTTCGACGGCGCCAGGACCTACAAGGTGAGATTGCCCAAGGACATCCCGGCAGCGGCATTCTGGTCCTTGACGCTCTACGACAACCAGACCCGGTCGATGCTACAGACGCCCCAGAAATTTCCGCGTGCGGGTTCCCAGAGCTATCCCTCGCCCGCGGCCGAAGTTGCAAAAGACGGCACGACGACAGTCTATTTCGGGCCGGAACAGCCCAATGGCGCCGAGCGCGGCAACTGGATCCAGACCGATCCGGAGAAGGGCTGGTTCACTATCCTGCGACTCTACAGTCCGATGCCATCCTTCTTCGACAAGGGCTGGAGGCCGAGCGAAATCGAACTGGTGCGGTGAGTCGGGTCAACTAACACGCCTTCGCAGTGGAGTCGCTTTAACGACTTCACTGATATGCAATGTTACAAATGACTGGATTTGCAACCGAAGACATCCATATATGTCAGCGTCGCCCGGATACCACAATCATCAAAGAGCCAGGTTACCTGATGCAGCGACTCGGAATCCTAGCACCAGAAATCCTATTGCATGGTATAGCACCCCCTTCGGATTGGCTTTTTGTGATTTGCACCGTGGCGACACATGAAAAATGAAAACCACATTTTCGTTGATATGCGTTGATTTTATACAGTGCGACAATATGCCGCATCGTAATCGTAATATTTTCAGGTAGAATCATTAATGCACGTCTACCCCCCCCATTGTCCAGACGTGTATGGTATAGATATACTGATGTCTTCATTAAGGCGGCTGCCCTCCGAATCAGTCGCCTTTTTTATTCTGTTGAAAATGAGTCATTTACGAATCATGATATTGCACTGTTGCGACGTGAACACCAATATCCATTGGCTTTAGCAAAGTAGCAACCGAGTAGTACATGTATGCGGTTCATCAGAAATACTGCCTGACTTTAGGCTGGCATATGGACCGGATGAATACCCGACTGAGAGGCGCATTGCACAGCGACCTATCTATGACGCTCTTTTTACTAACAAATAGTCTGAAAAGGTATACATTTACTTAATGCCTTTGGAGATTGGCCAAAAGATGTCTTGTGTAAAAGAGGACATTAGAGCTTCTGATACATTTTTAACGTCAAGCAGTAATGTGAATTCGAAGCATTATTTCTTGAAGATAGCTATTTCGTTGGCGCTCTCATTCTGGTTTTTCGATTCCATTATTCATTATTTTCTATACGGCGAACAGGAATTTGAGGTTATACCGTCTAATATCAATGAATTATGGATGCGATGTGCCATTCTGATATTGCTCGTGGCTTTTGGTGTTTTTGCTGATTATCATGCTGACCAGGTTAAAAAGAAGGAGGCCGAGAAGTATGCCGTGTATACAGCCATGCTGGGCGCCTCCAATCATATTTTGAGAAATTTTCTCACTAAAATGCAGTTATTTCGCACACAGGTGTTAACAAGTGAAGATCCCTGCAACGATGCTTTATCTCAATTTGATGCCATGATTGATGATGCAATCAGGCAATTAGAGAATCTTGAGAATATCCAGTCTCCCAGCAAATCGACAATCGAGGAACGATACAAGCCCAGATGATACTACTCAACTGGAATATCAGTTTCGAGCCAAACCATCTCCACTGAAATACGGATGCAGCCCCCAAGCCCCATTGAATGTTTCTCGTCCCATGAAAAAGCGGACTTCATATAGATCTGCCAAGACCTGACACTCTTGGATATGCGCACCTGGTAACAGCCCACAACAATCACATTATCGGTATTGACTGACTGACAGCACGAGAATTCCAGAAGATGTTGGCAAATATTTACATTCCAGGCCCAGATTCAGGATAGTCAGAAAGCAACTATAGTTGCTGGTATCCTCTATAGCTACGCTTGAAGCTTTCCTTAGCGTTGCGTATGAAATGCTCAAAGTCCCACTCAGTCTCTTCCAGGTGATCCAGGAATTCCTGTCGCAGGAGGTAAGTTGTGGCAGGCAAAGTCGCGCCATCGCTCAACTCAACCTGTACGAGTTGGCGGATATACATCGGGCCTTCAAATCGATCCAAGCGGCCCCATACTGAAATGGGCACACGCCGGTAAATAACACCTTCGACGCAGCCTTCCTGTTCCATTGCAAGAGCAGGATAGTACTCTCCCCTAACGGGCCGTCGACTGTAGCCCCTCACAGAGCCGGCCATACGAGATAGACAGCATCCCGAGACTTCTTCCATGATGTCTTCACACATCAAGGTCCCATATGCAAAGAGATTCTTCATTTCTGCCCTTTCATCGAAAAGCGTAACAGGCGGAATACGCACTGTTGGAAATAGTACCGACATGGCCTGTTGTGTCAATTGACAGTCATATACGGAAACATATCGTATTAGCGATAATCCGGTTCTGGATAGTCAAATTGACACCCAGTGTCGATAATTAAAGATAATTCTAAAGCATCGGTACTTCAGCGTGCCATGGATAGCAATAGTGATCACGATTCACTTCCGGCGAGCGGATACCTGCCCCCATCTCAACGTAATCGATGCTTCGCTTAATGACCCTTATCGGGCCATTATTATATCCAGCATCATATCCATCTATCGCCCGTTCATCGAACTGCATAGTTTTCGTTAACGGTCCCAGTCCCGCTTTCACCTTCCCTGCTATCTTGCTTTGCTCAAGAATCGAAACACCGCTGACCCTGAGATCTTCGAGCATAACGGAATGCTCTGATGAATAAACAAACTCGTAACTGGGTGCAACAACACGGCGTCCGTTTTCCTGATAGTTTACGTATTTTTGAGTCGCTAGCGCCGGTGGATTTGAAACGTCGCGAACAATATAGACTTCGCACATTTGTCTCCCGGATTGATCACGTACACCTGCAACACGTTGGGTTAAAGTATAGCGTACCGCCATAACACCGTTTTCCCCTTTAAGTCATGGCTCTACTGAGCATTAGCAAGGTAACCGGACTGGATCAGATGGCCAACCCGAATACCACCCCAGAGTGACTGATTACAGTACCTCACCTGCCCTCCCCGGGAACACGGGGAGTGGCAACTCTGGTTCGGCACCTGAACCACATCAACCACAAAATTAATCAGCCACGAAACGAGAACTTCCGATCGTAGCCTGCCGTTCGCAGTCTGGACTGAATCCTCTATGGCACAGCAGTGTATAAGTAAGTTCGGCCACAACCTGCCCTTAGGGAGCGATATGCAAACGGTGAAAATGAAGCCTCTCGCTATTGATCGTTAAATGCCATTTGTGATTATGGGGCCACAGCTCCCGAGAACTTCCGGCCGCTAACTTGCCCCTCGTGGCCGGGACGTGATTACTTCCTGACGCAGCTGCGTACGGGGAAGTTCGACCAACTACGGACCTTTATCTGCACAAAAAAACGACGACCCGAGGACCGCTGTCGTTGACACTGTAGTTTCTATGTATTCTTCCATGGCCAATGCTTTCGCTTGCTCTGCTTTCTGTGCTGCCATCCAGTTTGAATACAGGCCCATGTGTTCATAATCACTGGCTGGAAAGACATGCCCGGCATCCTCGTACACAATGCAGCCTTCCAATAACTGCACTGGCATTGCATTTGGGCAATCCGCCAGTGCCATTCATTGCCAGCGCACGGTCACTGCTTTGTAGTTTTGACCAGGGGTTACTTCGGCCATTAAGAGACGTGCGTGCAAAGTCTGTGAACCGCAGGTTCACTACAGTTTCAAGACATTGATAATTCTGTCGGCAGGCGATACCGATGATTCTAGAAACAATAAGCGCCCTTTTCATCACTCGTCATCAGATCATCCAAGAGTAACGAAGAAAGCCACATTAAAATCTCATGGTTTTTAAGATAGATGATAATCTATATTATAGTGTAGATATATTGATTAGTCGTATTACAACGATTGCGTTAATTTCAACTCTCAGTAAACAAACGATCATGTGGATTCTTTTACTCGCCACATTGTCTTTTGTTTAATCATTTTAAAAACACCGAGTTTAGTGTGTTATTACTAGAGTACAGTTATATGCATACACAAGTTGGCGTTATCTTAGGATCCAGAACTGAATGGAATACCATGCAGCATACAGCTGAGTTGCTTGCGCGTTTGGGTATTGCCTATGAGGCACGCATCCTGACAGCAAATCGTAATTCCGATCAGTTGCATGACTATGCAAGCAAAGCCATAGACCGCGGACTGGAAATTATTATCGCTGGCTCGGGCGGTGCACATCATTTGCCCGAAATTCTTGCCTCCAAAACTGAAATACCTGTACTTGGCGTTCCGGTAAAAACAAACGCCTCAAAATCCAGACCCTCCGGCAATAACAATTCAAATACCCATTCTGAAAATTCAGTAGGCACGTTAACAACTGGTTATGCGAGCGCTGTTAATGCGGCATTATTAGCAGCAAGCATACTCGGCAATAAATACCCAAAGATTCGTGAAAAACTGATCGATTATCGACGTGAGGAAAAGATAGAAAACGACGCACATGAACATTCATCTCCGGCCATAATTCACGTTGAAAACAATCGGGTTGCGTTTCAACAAAGTTTATCGCACGAGACAGATAACCTGCCTCACCCCTAAATCGAGGTCGATGCTGTTTTAAATCAAGTTGCCATTCCCGGATGATTCGCGAACGGAAGGAACGCAGCAATTGTTACCGTACACACCAACTAATCAGCAGCTACACTTTTTGCCGCAACAGGTCATTCCGACGACAACAGGAACCCCGCTAACGCCGGGTTCCTTGTAGGTGACTATTAACCACAAGTGATTGCCAGCTGGCTATTCCCCTATCTAACCAGCTCAATCTCACCCGGCTTCCATGTCTTGTTAAACCAGGATTTAAACGGGCCGTAGAGACGCAGGATCATAAACCAGCCTTTACCGGGAATCGTCTACCAGCAGTTGTTCTCCCTGCCTGCTGGAGCTTCGGGGCAGAAATAGGCGCCCGATCATCGGGTGAATGGCCTCGGGCTTGCCGGCATTGTTGTCGTTCACGAGCAGCTTCGGCTCTTTGGTCAGGAACGGCTTGCCGACTTTTCACAATCGCATTCCCAGAAAGTAAAAAAGGCGGCCCGAAGGCCGCCCGTTAAGAAGTAGCGATATCAGTTGAGTCGATTGCGCCTGGATACTCCAATCAAACCCAGCAGGCCGGAGCCTAAAAGCCAGATTGCTGGCGGGATAGGAACCAACATCACCTCAAAACTACCAGCACCGTTCATTGTGTACGTCGTGGTTGGATTATCCAGAGGGACGAGAAAGGAATCCCAAGTCCATAGTGTGGTTTCGCCTCCCGTGTATGAACCAATGATGGCAGAGTGCGCGACTCCGGAATGAAGCAATGGTAGCGACAGAAGACCGATCAGGATGATAGTGCGTAGTTTAATCATTATGACTACCCCTTCGTTAGCTCAGTAACATGTTCTACATTCTTGCGGGAATTATCTCGCTACCACACCCGAATTTCTCCGTAAATTGCTGCATGGACCAATGTCTGACTCGGGTCGCACCCTGTGCTACAGCGTATGCTTATATTATTGCGTGCAGTTCCGGGTACGGTCACCAACCTGACGTTCACTGCCAAGACACCGCCACTGCTTTATGCGATTGTCCAGGAGTAACTTCGGCCTATAAATGCCCTCCCCGCCTATACAAAAAAACCGTATGCGCGGGGTCTGTCTTGCGAATATCCAACGAGCCTATTCAGTCATATCAGCAACGCGGACATACAGTACATTCTTTTGTAACAGATGAATCGGGATAGGGGCAGTCAGGAAACCTGACCGAGCCCCTCCCACACCACCCGGCATGCGGGTCAGGCGCCCCGAAAAGATCACTCACACTTACACATTGCGGATTGCTCACAGGGCGGTGCAGCCGCAACTACGCATTCACCCTTTGCAGAGCCCTTACCGACACACCATGCGGTGCAGTCGAACTTATCAGGATGACCGATATCGTTCTTGTGGCTGTGTAGGTCTTCAGCACTCGGATTGGATTCCACCAGCATCCCATCTGGCAGGCACGCTTCGCCAAACATGCGGCCATTGGGTTCGCCCTTTGCATTGGTGCCGATATGACAACCCGGCACACCTGGATCGACCCCGTCGCTGCCCTTCCACCAGGAGATAGTGCCTTCCATCCAGTCGGCAGGTTTGAACTCGAAAGTGCCAGCGGCACCAGGCATATCTTTGGCACCGGACGACGGTCCACCAGATGCGCTGACCAAAGTGGTGGACATGATAAAAGCAGTACCAAGAGCAAGTACAAATGTAAAAATACGGTACATATATCACTCCTCAAAACCGATTAGTTTCTTATGGGAAGCCAAACGCTAACTCAACACATAAAAACAAGCAACAAGATTGGTGGCAGAGTCCTTGCCGTTGCTCGCGCAAATCAATCACAGTGGCCAGTACCCGCTCCATACCCGGCTTTTGTTATATTCTGTTGCATGTCTGCAGTGGGTCAAAAGTGCTCTATCGCCGCAGCTTATATTAGCCGTTGCTAAAAGTCGGTTCACGACCCACTTCGGTAGTTTGCTTGCTACTTATACATAGCTCTGTAAAAACGGCATTATCTCTCACTGACAGGGGCTACAGCGGGTACACTAAGTGCGTAAATCCTGCCCGTTGCAACCGCCAATCAAGCGCTATCTTTAGATCTAGGTACCCGGTTTTTCTCCACTAAGAATCGGGATTTTCCCTATAGTTAATTCAGTAATTAATCGTTTAGTCTAAGGGGAAGCAAATCAGCGTCGGTGTGAATGCCCCCAAAAAAGTGGCTGTGCATCGAGAAGAGATTTATAAACGTATTAATGCCGAGAAGCATCAGTAAAACATGATCAGCAAAGACCATAAGAATTATGACTGAATGGCTGACAGCTACGGGGGATATCATGGAAGAACCAGAGGATGAGCTTGGTACAATTTACGCTCTAATAGAGCGGTTAGAGAAGCAGAAGCTGCCTTTATTACTTGAGCTTAAAGAAAGGGTTGACAAGGGCGAAACATTTAGTGAGTCGGATATTCAATTTATGACCCAGATTACGCTTGATGCTCAGTGGGGTAAGCTGTCGATCGATCGGCACCCGGAATGGCAGAAAATCTGTGCTGAAGTAATTCATCTCTACGAAGAGATTACAGAAAAGGCCAAGGAGAACGAAAAAAAGTCATAGATTAGCTAGAAACGCCATAATATTCGCTGCTTGTAACTTCCTATAAAGGTCTGGTTCTGGCGAAGCTCACCGTATACAACAACACCAGCTCCTGGCTCTATCAGTTCAGTGAGCGGCAAGTATCTGCTCCAGTCCAGAAGTTCCTGAAATAAGTAGCTCGCTCATCAGCTAAACATGCACTATCGCCCCTTTCTTGCAGTTCGTATTTTTTCGACTGTCTACGCTGACAAATTGTCGCACTTGTGTTTTGACAGAATAGAGGGATAAATTGACTCAATGTTGACAACAATCAATGCAGTTTCCACACAGATGCTTATGATAAAAATATAGATAGAGAGAAAGTGGGTATCTTTTATGACATGAGGCTCGTTTAGATGAGAGTTATTTCATTCATGTCGTTCTTGCTCGTTGCCACATTGATGACAGCTTGTTTTCATGACAACGATGATTCATCGTCTCCCCCTGTTGAAGACATAGTCATTGCAGAAGACCAGTCAGCTGCCGGGATCTACTTGTCAATTGCTAGTATGTTTGTTTCTGAGGCAACTAAGCATCCTGCACAAAATCCAGTAAATGTGATCATTGCAAATACTAGTGAGGCAAGATTTCTGTTTTTCGGCTCAACAGGCACTCCGCTGATGTACACCCAATTAGTTGGCAAGGTGAATGTTGCAGCTGGTAAGTTAACTGCATCCCTTAAGGATTATTCTGGTGGTAATGCGCAGGCATCGCCGGTTGTGATTGACGGCACAAATGCAACTATGGATGGCGCCTGGGGGAGCTATGCCTGGGATCAGGATTTTGGGCGGTTTGTGTTGAACTATGTTTTTACCTACGAGCAACCATCTGAACTTAACACGCTACAAGGTATCTGGACATTCAGCCAGGCATCCTCCAGTGGCCTGACTTTTACACTGATACTTACCATTGACCTGGATGGCACGGTTTTCGGCAGTAACGCAGACGGCTGTGTGTACAATGGTAAATTCAAAATTATTGATACACAAAACAACGTTTATCGTCGGTTGCTTAAAACATCATTATGTGGCGAACTGGATGGGGCTTATAAAGGACTTGCATCCTTACTTGTAGATCAGATCCAAAGGAGTCTGATGTTCGGCGTCACAGACCAAGTCCATTCATTCAGTGGCATGGTCTTTTCCTCCTTGCAGCCATAAGGAAGCGGTCACCATGAACGGCAAGTTCTGACCGACAGTCGCCTAACAGGAATGCCGAACCAGCGTATTATTCGGTGTACGAAAAGGTCTGGTTTTGGCTAGAAAGGGTGCGTTTAACTTACCAGGCATCCATCAGAAAGTGGCAGCACCCAGAGGTACTACCACTGTGCAATGGTCTTATAATTCCACCTGCTACGAGATTTTCAAAGCATCGTCGACCTCGATTCCGAGATAGCGCACGGTGCTCTCCAGCCTGGTATGCCCAGGTAACAACTGCACAACCCGGAGGTTGCCGGTCTTTTTGTAGATCAACGCTGCCCTGGTGCGCCGCAACGAATGCGTGTCGTACTTGCACGGATCAAGGCCGATACTCTCGACCCATCGACTGACGATAGTGCATACTGACGCGTCGACAAGTGAAAACGACCATGAACATGGCTAGGAAAAAATACCCGCTTTCATCCAATGACTTTTGCCATATACATATGGCGAGAGTAGTATCAACCGCATGAAGCATGCCAACTAAATAAAGAAAGCTATTAATAATAATTTAAGGACTTACGGAGATCCGACCATGAAGAAATCACGCCTATTGGGTGTTTTGTTCGCCTATGTGTTTAGCCTTAGTTTAAGTTCTGCAGATGCAGGAACTATTTTTGCTAATACAGGCAATGGAAGTCTGATGAGTTTTGATATCGACACCTTATTGCAAACCGGGGGAGCATCCATAACAGCGGTCTCAGCAGGACAAGACTTAACATTTGATAACACGGGTCGATTGTTCGGGCAATTCTTTGATGGGAACAACAATCTCGTTGAATATGATCCAGTAACTCTGTCAATCATAAACCAGACTTCATTAAGTGGTGGACGCACTACAGGCCTCGCGGCATGGAATGGAAGCCTCTTCACTAATACAGGCAATGGAAGTCTGATGAGTTTTGATATCGACACCTTATTGCAAACCGGGGGAACATCGATAACAGCGGTCTCAGCAGGACAAGACTTAACATTTGATAATACGGGTCGATTGTTCGGGCAATTCTTTGATGGGAACAACAATCTCGTCGAGTATGATCCAGTAACTCTGTCAATCATAAACCAGACTTCATTAAGTGGTGGACGCACTACAGGCCTCGCGGCATGGAATGGAAGCCTCTTCGCTAATACAGGCAATGGAAGTCTGATGAGTTTTGATATCGACACCTTATTGCAAACCGGGGGAACATCGATAACAGCGGTCTCAGCAGGACAAGACTTAACATTTGATAATACGGGTCGATTGTTCGGGCAATTCTTTGATGGGAACAACAATCTCGTCGAGTATGATCCAGTAACTCTGTCAATCATAAACCAGACTTCATTAAGTGATGGGCGCACTACAGGCCTCGCGGCAATTTCTGCTGTACCGCTTCCTGCTACAACTTGGCTCTTTGGCACCGGCTTGCTGGGGCTTATAGGCATATCCAGACGAAAGAAAGCAGCTTAACAGTGCAGATAGACAGTTTATTCGGGAGCCGCTTTTGCTTGGTATTGAAAGGCTTCCATTGGCCGTTCTCGGTAGCGCAAATTACCTGACGTGAACGGCAGGTTCTGCGCATCTGGGACGTTGTCAGAAATCTGGGGAATGTCTTTTGTGGACGGTTGCACTCATTCCCGGTCCAGCAACAAATTGGTGCTCAAGGGTCAGCGAACGGCAAGTATCGTATCAAACTCGGAAGTCCCTGCAGTAACTCGCGATAATCATCGTTAAAAGGGGGCTTCGCCACCCTTTCCTGACCTTCGCAGAAGATGAACAGTGGTAAATTCAGCTATGCAGCCATGGAATCTTCCAGCGTGCCCCCTCTCCCAGGTAAGCACAAGCAAGCCAATTGGCTACCAGCACCTGAGGGTGACTTCCTGCCAATGCTCCGCATGTACTGGCCCAGAGTGACTAACCCGTCGATTCTTGATGGCAGCCGGGCACCGTCGCAGATCATCAAAACCAGCTTGGGCAACTGATACAATCATACCCCGGTGTTACTAAACACCGAGGTTCTTGTTGGCCATATCCGCGCTGACGAAAGCCTACACAAAGGGCAGCTTAGAGTTGCGAGCTCCCCCCCTATTCCCGCTTGCATCATAATGTTAATGAAATCGAATGCCGCCTGCTGGCCGACAGCCGCCCAAGATAGTAATTGCAGCAGCATGATTTCCTGCGCGCGCGAAGGTCTGGTTTAGCCCCAGGAAGTGTGCGTTAAACTTACAGGGTGTCCATTAGAGAGTGGCAACACCCAGAGGTACCCTAAAACCCACTTTTCATAGATAGTCGCCCAGACAGTACCAGACGTTCCACCACGGGGTTTTGAACGGGGTATACTGTATATACATACAGCATGATATAATATCACCATGATTGGACCAGTCACAACCAGGTGCGACGCCTGCGGCAGGCGTTATGAGTTCACCAACTTCTGCAAGGACAGGTGTCCATACTGCTGTCCGAAACCAGAGCCTGACGATGTGTTTGAGGATTATGAACTGATTGATGCAGTGTATGGCGATGATGACTGACACCAGGGATGAGTACCCTCCCCGCACCCGTGGAGACACTTGTTTGCGAACTGGCCGATGGCAACCGGGAAGAGCCGGGGTAGAGTGCGCCTTTAACAGAGATATGGGGTGAGCAGCCGTCTCTGGCCACGGTGGTTACTTGCAGGGGTAGGCCCCTCTGATTGCCGGCAACACATGTGAAGCAGCGCCGTAGTTGAGTAGTTGAGGGTTGTCGCGCAGGTAGTTTTCAACGATCGATGCCAGCTGGTCAACATGCACACCTTCCGGCGTACAGCGCGTTTGTTCGCCGGTGCTGCCCTGCCATGTGTCGTAGCTATCAACCACGCCGGCGATGTAGGTAAGGCATAATGGCTCATCGTCTTTGCACCATTCCAGCAACATGCTACCGCTCACGTAAGCGTTGCTGCCCTGCACCTGCCCGGCCAGTACCAGTGCGGCAGTCAATAATAAGCGCTTCATATCTACTCCAGGCTAAAGACGAGTGATGTAGTTTCCAGACAAGTCGAGCAGTATACAACCAGAAGGCAATCAATCCGACGTCTAGCTTGGTGCCAAAATGCGACATTCAGCACAATCAAAAAAAACAGCGTCTGAAGCGGCCGTGTAAAAACAAAAAGTGATTTTTGAGAGTGGGATACTGATGCGGTTATAGAAACAATATTGCCAAGTTGCTCCACATGCAGCACGAATATAAATAGTAACCTTTGTTTAAGTGGTAATTATTTTTTCTAATGTTAAATTTGTATGTTTTCACATACCCTCGTCAAGAAGCAGTCGCTTGCCACGGATATGGGGACGTATTCCGCGTACAGGTCTATGATACCGGCATCGGAATCTCTAGCGACCAGCTTGACGAGATATTCGAGGACTTCCACCAGGTCGGCAATGTTGCGCGCAACAGACGACTTGGTCTGGGGCTGGGACTGGCGATTGCCAAAGGCATGGCAGATCTTCTTGGACACCGACTGGCTGTTACCTCCTTGCCTGGCAAGGGCTCCTGCTTTTCCATCGAATTGCCGTTGATAACTGCTGTTCAGGATACGGTTCCAGAAGAGTGCCCGCGGCAACCAAAGGCCGGTCAAAAAGAAAATATATTGATAATCGACGATGAGCAGGACATTCTCGATTCACTTAAAGCCCTGCTGGGAATCTACAGGTATCAGACAATAACGGCCTTGTCAGCGCGTGAGGCCATACAAAACCTTAGAGCCCTGGAGAAGAGACCTGACATCATTATTGCCGATTACAGGCTGACTGAGGGCAAGAATGGCAGCGATGCCATCGTTGAAGTGGGCAAGGCCTGCGGCATGACAATACCCGGCATCCTGCTGACGGGGGATACGGACCCCGAGAGAATTGCATGTGCTGCGCGCAGCGGCTTCAGACTGCTGCATAAGCCTATGGACCCTGCCGTTCTTATTGCAGCCATCCAGGAGCAGCTTGCAAGCGCCCGAAGCGAATAGCCTCTCAACAGTTCAAATCTTGCTGATGACAGGAATTCAGTCTTAAACCCGGTTAACCGTACATCCCATTACAAATGATGTCTGGATGTCTGAGTACGGATCAGAATCAGGCCATTAGGTACTATCGTAAATCACGCAATCATCTTGTTCTTGTTGGGCAACTATCGGTAGAGTCGAGATGTGGCTCGGTGGCCTAAGGTACAGCCGATCTGTTGCCGCCCTTTTCGTCTAGCGGTGCCTCAATGGCTTTACCATCACTCTGTTTCCACTCCCCGCGCATCAGACCGGACATGCAGATTACACGCATCCGGCTTTCGGACAACACATCACGCCTTCGCCCACGGCACATTACGCTCCAGACAAGACAGACGAACAAGACGTAACGTCTCGTAGAAGTACGCATCAGGATAAGCCACGCCCCCACTGCGCTTGACCTTGTGCATGCTGCGTAACTACCGGCGCAACCGCATCATTGTGTAGCTGTCGATCGCACGGTATGCACGGCTAACACTCCCTGCCTGAAAGTAGTTCGCCCAGCCTCGCAACATGCGGTTCAAGTGGCTCACCAACGCAGTGATCGCTTGCCAACCCATCGCTTCGACGGTCAGCGCATGGATCTTTCTCGAGTGGTGAGATGGGAGAACCCTGCGGGATGCCGCAGCGACTGTCTTTCGCCACCGTGTTGCGCTGCTTCCGCCCACGCCCGCCGGTTTCATCCACGGGCATCCAGCCATTGCTTGATCAGATGCAGCACGCGCCGTTACCGCGGAGGCTTCAGCAATGCGTTACCTCCATGACTGCTCCGCTTGCCTCTGGCTGGAACAACATTGCCGGATGGAATCGCCCCCCCTGGGGAACGCCGCCTTTGCACGGCGCACGCCAACAACGGACATACGCCAGAACCTACCTCTATGGAAGATGATCAAGCATCTAGGCAGCCAAACGCCACTGCTGAAGGCCGGTACTGATCAGGGCGACCCCGAGAACCACCCCGAGCAGAATAGCGGAGCCTGCGCTTCCCAAAATGATTAACAGCGCGCCAAGTACGATGCTCGCCCATAGTCCGATCTTGCGAAGCGCAGGCGGGTTGACTACCCCTGAGTCACGTAGAGCCGTCAGGCCGGTGATGCCGCTGAGGATAAGACCACCCCCAAGAATGACGGCGACTACCCATAAGGCCAGTCCCGGCCAGATCAGAATAACCACACCGGCAATCACTCGTACCCAAGGTGCGAAGACGCTGACAGGGATTCCCTCTTTACGTGCGGCATTGACGTAGAGCAGCGACACAATGCCGCTGGCCAACATCACGCCGCCGAGCATCATCACCGCGAAAGTACCGAAAAGGTAAGGCAGGATGATCGCCGCTACACCCAGCAAGATGCTAATGACAGCACTGAATTTCGTGGGGCTCACGGCGCGACTCCTCGAGATGTACGGAATTGATTCGTAGCAGGCTATAGTAATTGAACCTGGTCCTTGATGTCATGTGCAATTGCGATGTCCCCGTCAGGACCGAATCAGTGCGTTCGTCGGAGTTCGATACAACTATGGACATACGCCCAACACCTGGCAATGAATATGTGATTGGCGCTGTACTTCTCAGTTCGGCCAGAACCAGTCAATCCCGGGATTCAGATGAACGTCTCAGATTCAGCAATATGACAGGCTTCGCCGAAGTGGTCTATATTCGCTGGTAGTGATGCTGGATGGGAAAATCTAATCTACAACAAGCTGGCTGGGCAAGGCGCAGCCGAAGGGGTAATCGGTACAGGATAACGGATTGCCAACTGGGCAACCTGATACCTGAGAGCCTCGATCTGGCGTGGCAAAAGACGGTTTTTGGCGGTCCGCAGGACAAAGGTGGGGACCCAGATATTGGGGCGGGAAACACTGACATAGTGAACCAGAAAAAATGGTGTGAGACGAGCATCGCGCACATCCAAATCAGGCGACGTGCTTAGCACAGGGCCAAAGAGCCAGGCACCGTCGTCCACACGAGCATCGCCGTGGAGCAGGTGCCAGGTGATGGCGGAAAAAGGTTTAAAAGACCGTAGATAGGTCATTGTGGCACTGACAAAAAGAAGTCTTGCGGTGATCTGCACGGTCTGGTGTTGTGTGGTGGTGTGCAATAATTGGCTTTTGACAATACCGGGAATCCACTGGGCAAAGGATTCACCGTGGCGGAACAGGCACCATGCCAGATCACGACGTGTGCCTTTAATCAAGGCGGTACCACGGACAGAAAAATTACCGCTGGGCATTTTACGCACATCAACAAGGGTAGCGCCACGCTGCAGCGCTTGCCACTCGTCTTTTGTGTGGGGTGCCAGCGGTGCAGGGAGCGTCGGGCTGGTGGTGGGCTCTGATGCATATGCGGTGCAGACCCAAGCAGACAAGGTTATCAACACGCATAGTGCCAACTTGATCAGCCTTTTCGCCGCACTATTTTGGGTTGCGCTTGTCAAATCGTTTCCCGTGAATAGATTAGTTGGAGTACAGGAAGCATAACCCGCGCATCTCAAAAGAATCCATCCAGGTAAAGACTATTGCGCGCACTTCCCACGATTAAATAACTGACTCCCCTCGCTCTTTACGCAGATAGCCCAACCTTAGTCCGATATCATTCTGTTAACGTCCAATTTGTCTTGTTTTAGATATTCAATCCGGGATCCTTAACTACCGGGTCGGGTCTTCTGGTTATATAGTATATTCTTATCTTAGCATCAGCTTCTTAGTCCGGGTTAGGCCAGAGGACTAAACACATCATTCTCAGGATTCATGTGAATATCTGAAAAGCTGCAAGAGACGGTCATTGAAGTGAATAAATTGAGCGGGTATGGTTAGTAAAAGTTCTGCGTATTTGAGGAGATCTGCCTACCGTCGGAATACCATGGCTAACCGAGAAGTTCAGGCCTGCCTCGGACCCCGTGCAATCATCAAGCGCCAGCGTTTCCCAGAGTCTACCGTGCTGACCTGTTCAAAGTAATCTTTAGCCCAGTCAACTGTCATCGGCTCCAGTGATAGATCGACGTGGTCTACATACCCTCGCTTGCGAATCAGGAACTGATAAAGGCGGACCAGTAATTGAAGCCAGTGACTGTCACCCTGGTGGACAACACCACCGATCGCTGGTGGAAAATAGCCAACAATCAGTAACCCGTCATCCTTGAGAATCCGGGCCACTTCAGCAATCACTTTTCGGGGATCAGGAAAATGGCGCCATGATCCAAGGGAGGCCACAGCATGAAAAGATCCATCGGCGAATGGCAGCTGCATTGCGTCCGCCTGAATTGTGTTGATTCTGGACTCGCGCTGTTGCAACAAGTGCAGAGACTCTAGCGATATATCTGCGCCCAGTACTTCAAAGCCTTTACCGAGCAAGGTGTTGCTCAATATGCCGGTGCCACAACCAAGATCGAGTACTAACGTGTCCTTTTCTATGCCCTTATAGCTTTCACGCAATATTTTGGTGATATTGCTCGCGTGAACTTTGTGGGTAACGAAGCACTGGTCGTATATCGGGGAGATACGGTCATAAAACTCTTGGTTGGATTTACTGTATAAAGCCGCCGCCAGGACCTTGGCCCATAACCGAATGCTAGCCATGGCTCTTGCGAACGTAATATATTCGAACAGGGAACAGGGAGACGCGGCTTACTTTAGTGTAGGCCATCACCATATTATCCAAATCCCGCAGGTACGAACCCAAAGCTATCGGGCGGCAATGCGGTGCATATCCGGCAAACAGGGAGCGCCAGATCGGGTTCCATCTACCCTTGTCATAACCAAGACAGTAGAACTCATTCATCAGTCGGTAGAAGGTTCGGCTGATCCAGGGGATGTCATCCAGCTCCGTCGTCATGGTAACCAGAATCGCAAAACCATCCGGCACCAGAACGCGCTCCATTTCCTTGAGTGCCTGCCTGAGTTCCGTCTCTGGTAAGAGATCGAACAGTTAGCTGGACACATAGAGATCAAACGTATTCTCTTCCCACGGCAATGTTCGGCAGTCGGCCTGCTTGAAACTTGTGCTTTGTGTCAGCAGGTGATGCTTTGACAGATATGATTTCGAGTTATCCAGCATCTGCTGTGACAGATCCACTGCAACAATTTCCTGGTCTTCCCGGGTTGCTTTCACCAGGCGACTGAGCAGGTAACCTGTTCCAGCGCCAACGTCCACAATCTTGCGTGCTCGTTCGAGCATGGGGCCGTGAAGGGCCTCTCGATTGGATACGCGTTCATAAAAACCCATAATCCAGTCGTAGAAGGGGAATGGATTCGGAATGAGTCTGAAAATTTTCAGTTTCTTTCCGATCGTTTGAAATTCACTGATTATGGATTCGGAAGTTTCGAACCAAACCGGAACCTCGCGCCGACCAATCCTGTGGAGCCAGGCACTGATAGTTGACCAGAGTTTCATGAGTCGACTTTTCCTTCTGAAGTTGTGAGATTCACCAGCAATCCCCTAAACGCCAGGTATACAATCAGGCCATTGAAAAGATGCCAGAAAAAATGAGTGCCGACAGGAAGGTACTTGCAAACCGCCAGATCGATGGTGCGCATGAATAGCGATACTGAAAAAATTGCTGTTGTCCACAACAGCATCTTTGGTTCGGATTGTGCGTGATGGTAGTGGTAAAGGCCCAGTCCCAGTAACAGTATGAATGCCGGCAAGTATATGAACGATCCGTTGAGTAGGTGCGGAAACTGCCGCCCGATGTAAGCTGCAATCAGAAATAATATCACCAGTCCTGCCAGATGAACGGTACGCATCATGATGATCCGACTGCCGTATATCCACAGCTATGCTATCTGGAACAGCAGGATTGGCAGAACATCCACTACTCGCGCCCAGCTGGTGGCAAATGTATGGAAAAAACCACTACCCATACCTATGGCTACCATAAGACCAATCAGCAGTCCGGTCTCTACTGACATCGAACGGCATTGGTTGGTCAGTCGCCACGCTGCAAATGCTGCAACCACGAATGACAGATTGGTAAGGGCATTGATCGGTTCGGACCAAATTCCAGGACCGAGGCGTTCGCAGTAGAGATCGATCATTTTTTTCTTGCCCTTATAAGGCGCTCATTTCTGATGGAACAGCTATTATCTACGTATTTTGCAATACGAATACTGTTTCAGATCAATCAAGCAGGAAAGATGCGGAATAAATAGCCCGACACAGCAGTCTTTATTGGTTCTGTGACCCTGACCTTATCTGGCATGGATATTTCTTGAGCAGAATGGAAGCTTTCTGCTGCAGTCCAGACTTCCAAAATAAGACTGTGAACTTCGGTTTAGGTTCGAAGATTGCCGATCCGCATCCTGCTCCTGAACGTCTGAGTACAGTACAGAGTTGCCGTTTCCTAACCGTGGACACTCAGCGAGCGTTGAACCGTTGAAGGAGTACTACCGGCCTATTTTGTTGGAAAAGACATCTGGAAAACAACATTCGTAATGCTACTGGTTCAGCCTTCCCCGCATTGGCGAACAGGTCGGCCTGTGCAACGTCCTTTTCGAGGATTGCTCAGCGTTCACTCACGTTTCGGCCTGCACACTCGCTGGTTCACCTAAAGAGATCCGTTACATCGAAGGCTTCAGCCACTTTGTTACCTCCATGACTGCTCCGATTGCTTCTGGCTTGAGCAACATCGCCGGGTGGCTCTCAGCCACTGAAAAACGCCGCCTTTGCACGGCGCACGCCAAACTTGTTCATTTAGCACAAATGAAAAAGGCGACCCAAAGGCCACCGTATATCCCCAATCATTCCCCCCTCATAACATCTACTTGCTTTCCAATAGTGCAAAAGCTTCTTCGTTCGTTATTTCAACTGCCATTACCAACTGCATTAATTCATATGCTTTATATTTGTTGCCACCTTCCAGCTCGTCTAACCAGCGGCGTACCAATTTAAGTTGTTGATGTCCACAAGCAATATTTGTTGATTTATCGTCCATAACCGTAATCGTAATCGTAATCGTAATCGTTGTAAATTAATGCGCCTAACATCAGGCAACTAGTCATAAAAGGTTATTTACCCAAAAAAGGCGCCTCTAAGGCCGTCGCGTGGAGGATGGCAACTAGACCACCTTTTCAGGAACCAGAAAAATACACCCAGCAGGTATAACTGGGTATCCGTAGAAATACCGACATGGTGGGCTGTTTAGTCTTTTGGTCACCTTCTGGTCAAATCCTGATCTACACAGAAGACTAGCCAAAGGTAACAGAGGTCATTGTAATCATCCCATTCGACAAACAATCAACGGAATAACTATATTTACTCAGAGTGCTAAAACAATTGTGGAAACCACCTACTCACAATAGTTAGTCCGGATGTCGTATTGGTCTCGGATCGGGGTAGATTTGCCATTCAAAAGGTGCACGCATCAATGATATGTGGGCGCAGTGTAGTACCGAGTACAGCCAACGGAAAGAGACATTCTCACGTTTCCTGTGAAGGCCTCATATTCTAGCAAAACAAGACGTTATCAGAAAGATAGCGGATCGAGGGCGGACTATCAGCGACGCCGCCATGAGGCAAACCATACGCGATAGCCCTTTACCGGATGGATTCTCTAGAGATGCGTGGGTTATGCTCTTTGATACTTGGCCAACGTGGCACCCCCCGCGAGTAAATCGTACCACAGGCACATAGAAGCCCTGCCGACCAGAAAGGAGAGAAAGCAATGACCAGATCTATTCTTGCCGCTACATATGCCGCGATGCTGATGATGGCACTGCCAGCCGCTGCTCAGGATGCAGGCACTCCAATGCCGGGAACGCTGTCCGCAGCCTACCCCGGCAAGGCCTATTCACCCTATGCGAAACGCACTTTCCCCGAGCGTCCACTGTGGGGTGATTCGCATCTGCACACCTCGCTCTCGATGGATGCGGGGCTGTTCGGCAACCGCTTGCCGCCCCGTGAAGCCTACCGGTTTGCGCGGGGAGAGGAAGTGGTGTCCTCCACCGGACAGCCGGTTCGGCTGTCGCGTCCGCTGGACTGGCTGGTGATCGCCGATCATTCCGATGGCATGGGGATGTTCGGTGATCTTGCCGCCGGCAAGCCGCAACTGTTGGCGTACGAACAGGGAGCGCGCTGGAACAAGGGGCTTTCGGAAGGCGGCGACGCAGCCGTTCAGGCAGCGCTTGATCTGATCACAAACTTCTCGCAGGGCAACGTGGAGCCAGCCTTGATGGCGCTCTATTCGCCAGGCTCGAAACTCTACAAGAATCTCTGGGAAAGGGTTATCGACGAGGCAGAGGCGTTCAACGATCCGGGGCGTTTTACAGCCTTTATCGGATTTGAGTGGACTTCGCTAATCAAGGGCAACAACATGCATCGTGTCGTCATCATGCGTGATGGCCCGGTCAGGACACGGCAGGTGGTGCCTTTCACGATGACGGCACCCCAAGGTAGCCCCGATCCACGCGATCTGTGGCAGTACCTGACCGATTACGAGGAAAAGACCGGTGGCGAAGTGCTGGCGATTCCGCACAACGGTAATCTGTCGAACGGCATCATGTTTCCGCTGGACGCGCAGTGGAACGGCACGGTACTCGACGAGACCTATGTCACCCAGCGTGACAAGTGGGAACCACTCTACGAGGCAACCCAGATCAAGGGCGATGGCGAGACGCACCCCTTCCTGTCGCCCGACGACGAGTTCGCCGATTACGAGACCTGGGCTATTGGTAACCTCGACGTCAGCGAAGCAAAGACCGACGACATGCTTGCCGGTGAATATGCGCGCGAGGCGCTGAAGCGCGGTCTGGCGATCGAGACGCGGCTTGGTACCAACCCCTACAAGTTTGGCATCATCGGCGCTACCGACAGTCACACCTCACTTGCGACCGCCGGGGAGGACAATTTCTTTGGCAAGCATACTGGTTATGAACCCAAACCCGGCCGGATGTCTCATCCCTTCATGGAAAATGAAAACGGCAAAATCATGGGCTGGCAGATGGTTGCGTCAGGGCTCGCCGCCGTGTGGGCGACCGAGAATACCCGCGAGGCCATCTTCGATGCCATGCAGCGTAAGGAGGTCTATGGCACGACCGGACCGCGAATGAACGTGCGCTTTTTTGGCGGCTGGGATTTTACCGAACAGGACGCAAATACCCGCTTGCTGGGAATTGTGGGGTATGAAAAGGGCGTACCGATGGGTGGCGACCTGCGGGCCATGCCGGAGGGTGCGAAGGCGCCGGGCTTCATGGTCTATGCACTGCGCGATCCGATCGGTGCCAATCTCGACCGCATCCAGATCGTCAAGGGTTGGATAGATGCCAGCGGCAAGACGCAGGAGAAAGTCTATGACGTTGCGTGGTCGGACAGCCGCATTCCGGGTGCCGACGGCAAGCTGCCCCCGGTGGGTAACACCGTCGACGTGGCCAACGCTAACTGGACCAACACAATCGGTGCCGCCCAGCTGGGGACGATCTGGACCGACCCCGAATTCGACCCGGCACAGAAGGCCTTTTATTATGCGCGGGTGCTTGAGATCCCAACCCCGCGCTGGTCTACCTATGACGCGTTCCGCTATGACATCGAGCTGCCCGAGGGCGCGCCAACCTCGACCCAGGAGCGGGCCTATACCTCACCGATCTGGTACACACCCGCATCCTGAGAAGAGCATCGTCACGAAACACCTTGCGCGGCTCCTTTGGGAGCCGCCTCTTCATTTATTTGCATTCAATGGCCTGGTATTTCTGCTCTTCGCAGCGGAGCCCAGGCCGATCCCATAGTACCGACACACCTTGACGTTTGTATGCTCTGTGAGTAAACGGCAGGTTAGCTACTTTTCTGCCATTCAGATTGAGACCTGCAAGGTCGCAGTTGTATATGGACTTATATGGAACCCCCTCACTCCCCCATCACTTCCTGCAGAGGCATGCCGATAGCGCCAGATGGTGGTTTTATCCCGAGATATGCAGCGAGTGTAGGTGCGATGTCATATGGCGTGACGGGACGACTCACTGTCATAGCCGGCAAGCCAGCCCCGGCAAAGATCACCGGCACGAAGGTGTCGTACCGCCATGGTGAGCCATGAGTCGAGGCGACTGTTAAACCGTCGAAGTTGTTGATAAAGACATTGGGCTCAAACACTAGATAGATGTCGCCGGAGCGCTTCGGGTGAAAGTTGTGCAAGATCGAGCGTGTCATCAATGTGTTGGGCAGATTGTTCGTGCGCAGTGACGTACTGGAAACCGCGTAGGCCACGCCGTTGAACTTCAGCAGTTCCCCGGCGACGGCTTGTTCCACCTCTGCCTGGTCCAGTCCCTTCTCCCGTATCAGGTCATTGTTGAGATAGAGGTAGGGCTGGAAGAAGGATTTGATCAGTTCATCGCCAATACCGAACTGCTTCTTCAGGGCGGTGATAGCCGGCGTTTTGTCCAGTGCTTTGGTATCGAAGTAATGTGCCTTGTCGATGCCTAGCTCGTGCAGATGCCCCGGCACTTCCGGCTGACCGTGATCAGCAGACAAAACGATCAGGGTGTTTTTTAGTCCAACCTCTTTATCGATGAAGGCAAACAGATCAGCAAGGGTCCGGTCCAGACGCACTATGTTGTCTTCAGTCTCCAGGCTGGAGGCGCCGAACAGGTGACCGACATAATCGGTGGATGAAAAGCTGATTGCGAGATAGTCAGGTACGTCGTCCTGGCCAAGCTGTTCGTTTACCAGCAGGGTCTTGGCAAAATCCAGGGTCAATTCGTCACCGGCAGGGCTCAGGGTGAGCCTTGTGGTGAAGTATTTGTCATCAGCTTTTCCATAGGTGTGAGGAAAGGTTCGCCCGAAACCGGGAAAGTCGGTTTCATACTCGCGGTCATCCGCATTGCCGAACAGATACTTTTCCTGTGGGTGCGTCAGGTTCCAGGACTTGTCTGCATAATCTGCAACTGGCTTGCTCATGTTCCAATCATTGACCCAGCCGGGATACTGCCTGTAGTAATAATTGCTGGTGACGAACTCGCCACTGGCCTTGGAAAACCAGAAAGCCTTGCCAGTATGCCCGGCCAGCGAGACTGCGCCACGGTCCTTCACCGACACAGCGAAGATCTTCGATCGCCCGGAAAAATGGATGGCCATCTCGTCACTAAAGGTGGAGCTCAGGATATTATTCGGCGAACGACCATCCACCTTGGCGGCTTTTTGGGTCGGGTCAATCTCGGTCTTGCTATCCACGTCGGCACCGACGGTGAGCAGATGATAGTCAGGATCCTCGATATTGTATACAAGGCGGTCCATTTCACGGTCGAACCATACGTTGGCAACCATACCGTGGGCAGCAGGAACGGTGCCGGTGGCCAGCGATGTGTGACCCACAATGGTCTCGGTATTGGCGTGCTGGTAATTAGCGTCGGAGTAACGGACACCCTGTTCCATCAGATAACGAAAACCACCATTGCCCAGCACATTCGAGAAGCGGCTCGGTAGATCACCACGCAGGGCATCGACTGTGATCTGCAGGATCAACTTCGGTTGTTCACCTGCCCAGGCAAAGGTTCCGGTTATAGACAAGGCCGCCAGTGCCAATGCGAAAACCACTTGGAAGAGATTGAATTTTTTCTTTGTTACGCTCATGGACAGAAAACCTTTGGTCATTAGTTAAAAACAAATAATCGTGGTACCGAATAGTTCAACTCCTGCCCTTCACGGGCGGCCGATTAACGGCAAGTTTATCCCTATATTCAAGACATTCAATCCAGGATTCTATCCGCCTTTTTTGTGTCGACTCCCGCTGTTTAGTGATTTCTTATTTAGAATCTGTCTCTAGGGCAGGTCTCAGCCCGATACTTGCCGTTCACTGACCATTGAGCACCGATTTTTTGCTGGGCCGGCAAGGGGTACTACCGGCCAGTAGCTGTCATTCCATAATGCCATGCTCTGCGTCAATATTGGTGCGCAGCGGTAAAAATGTGAGACAGCCGCTCCTTGTTAGCTGTCATTGTCAGGGAATCAAAATTATTTCCAGCCATGGACCCAGTGACTCATATCTTTCAAATCCTGCCATTGTATTGGAATTGAGCGCTTGGATATGATGGCTTCTATCGAGCAGGAAATGACAGCTCCTTCATCATCCAATTCGACCTCCGTCACCATGAAGTGCTTTTCCCTCTTTTTCGGTTCTACCGCCGTCCATTTGCTGTTAAGCAATTTCTTCGGGTTAATTTTATTCAATGCCGCTCCCTTCAATGTCATCTAACAGTTATCAAGGTGTGCACGTCATGCTGCTACTGCTTTTCATCCATTCAGATGTTTACTTTCAATGTCCGGGTAGGGTCTACTCCGGTCTGTTAGCGCAATCTGATTTTGTTTTTTCTCCAACAGGCCCGGGTTTGAGCAGTAACCTGCCGTTCACGGCGAGGATATGGCTTTATCCTAGAGCTACTGTGTAAGGTAAAGTTCGGCCACTTTCGGATCTGCACGGATGACCTGTGAACGGTTGGTTCAAAACTGAAATGCGACATTCGCCAAATGAGATATTATTGTGAAATTCCTGCTTTATGCAAGCCATCCAGAAGACGTTCAATATCAGCTGGATCCTTGAACGGAAAAGCCTGCCGGATACGCTGCAGGGAGAAATCTGGGTTCAGGGCAAGCACCTGCTCTGCCTCCCATTTGGCATCATCTTCTCGGCCGTGCTGGGCATAAGCAGCTGCCAGCCATACCCGCATACGCTCAGAAGATGGATTGGACTCAAGTCCTTGTTCAAGTGCCTCGATCGCTTCCTGATATCGTCCAAGAATGAAATACACCTGCCCCAGGTGGAAAGGATAGTTGTAAGGATGATGCGGGTTGAGCTGCATCGCTTTTTTTATCCTTTCCAGTCCCTCCTGCGGCCGCCCCGCGTAATACAGAAGTGTAGCAAGCAATACATGCGCATTGGCATAGTTCGGATCTATGGCGATGGCTTTTTCTGCTTCCACCAGCGCCTTCATGTACTCCCCTCTTTCCCTGTAGACCAGCCCCATGACGAAGTAGGCGACGGGCAGTTCCTTGTCGATCTCAACCGCCCGGTTTGCCAATGCACGGGCATGTGCGAGTGAATCTTCACGCACATCACTCCAGCCGTTCATTGCCTCAAAGGCATAGGTCCAGGCGAACATCGCATAGGCCAGAGCGAAATCCGGATCGAGCTCGATTGCCCTCTGGTAGAGCTCACGTGCCTTGCGGTTGTCATCCTTGCTGGCATACAGGAAAAAACGATTACGGCCATGTAAAAAATATTCATAGGCTGCCGAACTGCCAGTTTCCTGCCGTCGAGCTCCTGGTGACTCATGCATACCTCCCTTGATTGACAGAGCAGAGACAATATTACCCACAACATCATCCTGCAGATCAAAGACGTTGCCCAGCAGGCCGTTATATCGCTCTGCCCAGAGATGGCGACCGGTATTGGCATCAATCAGCTGCGCGTTAAATCCTATCTCCTCACCCGTCCGTCGAATGCTGCCGTGAAGGATATAGCGCACCTTGAGCTTTTCAGCCACTTCGCGGATATCGATGGGGCGGCCCTTGTAGAAGAATGACGAGTCCCTTGCGATGACAAGAAGACCCGGATTTCTGGCTAGTCTGGTGATCAAATCATCGGTCATGCCATCGGCAAAATATTCCTGCGCGGGGTCACCGCTCAGATTGTCAAACGGCAGTACAGCGATAGAATTGGGTGTGGTCTCCTCGCCATCCCTATCTGTCGGAACCCCCCTTGATTCCAGCCGTATGATTGCGGCCACTATTACCAGCGCTATGATGAGAGCGGCGACTGTGCCCGCCCGCATCCACAGGTTACTGTGTCCTGATGCAGCAACAACGGTTTCATGGAATTGCTCCATATTGAGTGACGCACCTGGAAGGCTGACAGGTGCTACAAGACGATATCCCTTCTTTGAAAGGGTCTCGATAACCCGTGGCTGCCGTGCATCGTCAGCGAATGCCTTGCGTAGCTTTTGCACCGTGCTGGTTAGTGCATCATAGCTGATCACCCTTCCTGCCCAGACGTTTGCCTCCAACTCATCACGGGTTACGACTTGCCCAGGCCGAGCGGCAAGATAAACCAGCACATCCATCACCCTGGGTTCCAGTTTGATGTCCTTGTCACCATGGGTCATTCGACCACTGGCAGGATCCACGTGCCAGTCTCCCACACGAAATGGGGTCTGTTTGCTGACTTCCATTCGCTCACCCCCGTTGTTTTCCATGTCCATCACCCCAGATTGATCCAGGGGTTCAGCGGGTAACTTGTTGTTTCTGAACAGTCATAAAAAAACCAGAAAAAAGCCATATCATCAACATAATTCTAGTCCTTCCAGCTGCTAGTGTTTTCACAAAATCAAGATGGAGGCATGGCACGATGAAACGAAGATCTTTTCTAACAGGCACCCTTTCGATCGCGACAGGCATCGGTTTATTGATGCCTGTCAGGTCTCTGGCAGTGCCAGAACCGAGGGACGCATTTACTGCCCGAAGCGAGAGGGATGTGCTCCGGGCCCTGTTTGGGGATACACGGTTGAAGCGAAGTGATGCTGTCAAGATCGAGGCACCACTCCAGGCAACAAAGGGTAAAGCCATACCATTCAAGGTCTCGTGTGATCTGAACGTGGTAGAAATGATTGCTATTTTAACAGTGAACAACCGCTACCCACTCAACACATATGTAAGTCTCTTTGATGCTGATGGCTATTACAGTACACGGATCAGAGTGGAGCAGACTTCAATGGTGACGGCCTGTATCAAAGCAGGTGGCGAACTGTACTCGGCATCCACCCACGTCAAGGTCAACGAGGGTGGATACGGAATGCATTTTAATTAACCCTAAACATACTGTTGGGAGATAAAGCGATGGAGAAACTCACGAAACTCAGGGTGCGGAAAAGTGGTACGCGGGCTGAGGTCATGGTGCTGGTAAAGCATCCAATGGAGATGGGGTCGCATTGGGATGACGAAACCAGGCAGGAGGCTAACTACATTGAAAAGATGATCTTTGAGCTTAATGGCGTGGTGGTGGCTGAGGCGCGGCTGGGACCGGGTGTGGCGGAAGATCCATTGACCGGTATTTCGCTCAAGAAGGCGCAATCAGGAGATAAAGTAGTGGTCAGCTGGATTGATACCCGGGGTGATGCAGGAAGCGCTGAAACTATAATCAGCTGAAGCGCCCGCACTCTGGTGTTCTGGTTCATCCAGACGTCGCACCAGGCTTCATCTATCAGCGGAGGTTAATCATGAAAAATGCAAATGATATAGTAGCAGTGGTCCTCGGGGCCTTGCTGATCATGTAAACACTCGGCGGGTTTGCCAGTGAACCAGCTGCTACGGGTAAAGATTATCCATTGACCCGTCTCACAGATAGAATTTATGTCAGCTATGGCCCATTTGACCTGCCGAACAAGACCAATCATGGCTTTCGCAATAATCCGGTGATCGTGCTTACCAGTGCAGGCGTGGTGGTATTTGATCCTGGCGGCAGCGCCTGGGCGGGCGAGATGGTTACGAGGAAGATCAAGTCGATCACTGAGGATCCGGTTGTCGCCGTTTTTAATTCCCATGCTCATGGTGATCACTGGCTCGGCAACGAGGGTATAAAAAGAGTTTATCCTGATGCAGTTATTTATGGCCACCCGGTAATGAACGACAGGGTCACGGGTTCCGAGGGTGAATTCAGGCTCACGCAGATTGAACAGCTTCGTTGCGGCGCACCAGGGCAGCGTTGATCTAGAAAAAAAAAGACTGGCAACCTCCGGGCTGTGCAGTTATTACCTGGGCATACCAGGCTGGAGAGTACCGTGCGCTACTTCGGAATCGAGGTAGATGATGCTTTGAAAATCTAGGAGCAGGTGGAAATATAAGACCATTGCACAGTGGCAGCACCTCTGGGTGCTGCCACTTTCTGATGGATGCCTGGTAAGTTAAACGCATACTTTCTAGTGCCAAACCAGACCTTCCCTTACACCGGATAATACGCTGGTTCAGCGTTCCTGTTAGGCGACTGTCGGCCAGAACTTGTCCTTTCCGGACGTAATGCGAACAGTGAAAATGACAAGCAATTGTCGCTGTTCACACCCAGCTATTAATACTCACACTATCGACCGAAACCAGCAGAACTAGCCGTTCTCATCCAGCAACCTTACTTCGGCATCCGACTAATTCACACGTGTCTTTCGAGCGGAACCTCCTGCGCCATGAACTCCTGCACGCACAAGAAGGAGACACGGGCAAAACCAAAAAACCTCCCCAGTAGGCATTCGGCTTGCCTGACACAAACGTCAGAACAGCTGGTCGGCACGTTCGTCCCAAGTCCTTGCTAACACCTGATCGTCAGCATGCCGAAGCAGCTCATAACAACTGTAGGGATACTTAAAAACGTGCCCGATACCGACGTCTTTGTCACCCCTTGCTTCCCAATAAGCTGCTACCGTCGGCCTGAGGTCGCTGTGTGGATGATCGGGGATAGCTTTTGCGTCCGGTTCCGGCCCAAGCCGTGTGACGGTGACGTATTTACGGAAGGCGTTGCGGCAGCTTTCGGCCCACGCCACGTCCCCCATCGCGGCCAGCTCAACGAGAGCCTGACCAAACGTAAGCATGTGGCCTGCGTAACCCTGCCCGAACCCCATAAATCTGTCGACTGCATCGCAGGCTTCGCACAAGATGAATCGTGACGCGGCTATCGAATCATCAAATGGCGGGGGGGACACCTCAGGATCTGGCTCGATATCCCGCCATGGCGTAAACATGCGAATCATACGGCATACGCCTTCGATTCGCGCCGACGTCGCTGCCTCAGGCATCAGGCGGAATCCCTTGATTGCCAACATTGCGAAGATCGCATTGTGCCCGACCTGCCGCAGCGTTTCTGCACCTTCGCTAAGAACAACCCCGATCTCCTGAATTCGCTCGGGCTGGGGCTCTTCCTCTGGAAATCCATCACACAGGGACGTCTTCGACCAGTTCAAATCGACCAGCCCCTCTATCCGTGACCGAGCCCTATCACTCAGGTTAGTGTCATCGCAGAGCAGATGAGCCGCCACCATCGCAGCGCCCCGATGCCCGTCTGTGAAGTAATCCTGTTCATGCGCCCTCGCTAGCGCGTTCAATCCAAGAAGTAACAAACGTTTTTCGGACACAGCAAAGCCCTCCAATGTGATACTGTCAGTTCAGCTTGCCACATGCATGCTATTATAAGGCGCTGTGGGTGTTCTATAAAGGATGACGACAGGTATCTCGAACAGATCCATACAGGAAGCATAGTAGCTGGCTTGTATAGTCTATAATGACAGCCTGAAAACTGCCGTCCAAAACGGAGATAACCTGAAATGTGAACGACGTCGTCTTTCAGGTCGGTGACAGCAGAGGGCTGCCCGAACAGGGAACCAACGCTTACAATATTTTCCTGACCTTGAATAATGATTTCTCTATGTGTTGGTTGGGCCGGAACTACGCGTTTAGCTGAAAACTCAACCACATAACCCAGGAACGTCCTGTGTTGCCCTGTCAGCTCAACCGGTCGATGCAACACATGCATTAAATCGTTCTGCGGGTGTTTCATATCCCACTGTTTTTCGTGGTCGTTCATTTAGCTGACGAGCCACTGCACTAAGTTTAGATTGGTGCATGTGTTTCAGTAACCATGGCTCATGGTAAGGAAACCGTGAGGTACTGCACAGAATCTTGCGCGTATATTTACCCCGTTTGGTGCAAGAAATGTAACGTGTGTGTGGCAAATTCGTAGTTATCACCCGAAAACGGCAACTTGGACAGTTTTGTTCCCGAAGACAACCTTCCCTACTCTACCCTCACATGAAGGACCTGCTGCTTTACTCAGAATTCGAAATTCAACCGACCCCGAAATTCCACGCTTGTGGATCACCCTTGCCGCTATCGATGTGATGGCGCTGTTAGCCGGACTTCACCGTACACAGTAGCATTAGAGAGCAGTTATATCCCCACCAGGAATGGCATATGGCTGCTCAACCCCGCACACGGGAGACGGATTCAAAATAAATCTTGTACTCTTGATGTGGATAAGTTGTTGTAGTACGCATCCGGCCCTGTTATTCATAAATCGAACGGCTGCACACTACATCTGCATTTTAGCAAAAAGTGGATTTATTCTTCGCACAGAAATGGAGCAACTGCAATGAAAAATCAATTCTCCTTATACACAAGATCTGCCCCCTTAACTTCATTACAGTTACTGCTGGCACTGCTGGCGTGCATCACACTTGAGTCTGCCCTCGCCGCGGGGGATGAGGCATTGCGGGAGCGCATCGAACTTCAGGTGCAGCGCGAACTGCGCCTCACCGGCACTGAGGTCCGGATCATTGCCGATCAAGGTCACGTAGTATTGCTTGGCCAGGTGAGGCTGCTTTCGCAAAAAATGCTTTATGAACAGATCGCCTGGCAAACCTCGGGCACATTTGATATCGATAACGAGATCCGGGTTAGTCCTGCAACCCGCATATCAGACGAGCAACTGAAAAACGCTATCCAGGCCCTGTTTGAACACTATCCGCAGTACCAGAATTTCGATGCGTCCGTAAAAGACGGCGTGGCCATCATACACGGCACCTTCGCAAGTGCCGCCGAGGTACTGTCCCTGAAATGGCAGATTGCCGGAATCGAAGGTATCCTCAGTATCCTGATTGAGTCACAGTTCATAGCACAACGCTGATGCACATGTATTACCGACTATCAACGCTTTAGTGCACAACAATTTTCGACCTATTCCGCAAAATTGCTGTTGGACACAGGCAGCCTCCGATATCTTGAATGTTGCTGGTTTCTACACGCACCGATCGGCGGGCACACGATCATGGCTGCGCCAGCCAGCAGTATCTGTAGCGTGCCGGAGCGTTTCGCAACTCGGCTGCAGCACTGTAATCCATCTCCTGATTCAGATTAGTGTGGCATTATGAGTTGGATGAACGCCGGATGGCTGTTGTTGGACATAGCCATCATCGCCATCCTGCTTCCGACCGTAATTCTGCAACGTAAGGAGTCGGGTGCGACACTGGCGTGGATTCTGGCAATTGTGCTGGTGCCGTTCATTGGCTTGCTGGCCTTCTGGTTGTTTGGCACCACCCGGCTGCGACTACGACGTCGCAAGCGGCGCCGGATCGAAGCACGTCTCGCTCCTGCACTGCATAAGTTGCAGGTGCAATCATCAACGGAACTGTCTGCAGGGGGAGTCCCGCCATCGTTGTTAAAGCTTACTGAACACCTGGATAAAACCGGCCCGCAACCGGGCAACGAAGTGACTTTGCTACGGGAAGGTCAGGCGGCCTTTGCTGCCCTCGAAGCAGCCATCGACAGGTCGCGTCACCATATTCACCTGCTCTACTATATCTGGGAACCGGATCGAACCGGCGCATATCTGCGGGATGCCCTGCTGCGTGCTTCCCGTCGCGGTGTTGAGGTACGACTGTTGCTCGATGATGTGGGTTCGCGCAGTGCCCGGCAGGAATTCTTCCAGGTGCTGGTAGAGGCAGGTGGCCGGGTCGAGCGATTTCTTCGGGTCAATCCCCTGAGCCGCCAGCTCGGATTGAATAACCGCAACCACCGCAAGATCGTTGTGGTGGACGGCAAGACCGGCTTTACCGGTGGCATGAATGTCGGAGACGTCTATGCCGGACTCGGTGAACCCTGGCGAGATTTGCATGCGCGCATCCAGGGTCCGGTAGTACATTCGCTACAGGAGATCTTCTGCCAGGACTGGTATCAAGCTACCGGCGATGATCTGGTCAACGCCAATTACTTCCCGCAAATCCCTGGCACCGGGAATGTCTGGGCACAAATACTCGCCAGCGGTCCGGCAGACGAACGTTGGCGCGCCATTCACACGCTGCTGTTCGCCGCTATCACGCTGGCTCGGCAACGAGTCTGGATTGTAACGCCCTATTTTGTGCCCGACCCGCCCATTGTCATGGCCTTGCAGACGGCTGCATTAAGGGGAGTGGATGTCCGGCTGCTGCTGCCGGGCTGTTCCGACCATGCGCTGGTGTTGCATGCCGGACGTTCTTTTCTCGATGAACTGCTTGCTGCCGGTGTGCGGATTCTCGAACTCCATGACGCGATGCCGCACGCCAAGACTGCCACCATTGACGGCATTGTTTCGACCCTCGGATCCGCCAATATGGACCAGCGCAGTTTTCGTCTGAACTTCGAGGCCAATGTATTTTTCTTTGATGCAGAACTGGCCGCTGAACTTGAGCGTGACTTCCTCGTTTTCTGTTCCGAGGCAACGTCGATTACAGTGCTGAGCCGACAGGGTATTTCACGACGCCAACGACTCACGGAAGGTCTCGGAAGAATGCTGGCGCCGCTGTTGTAGGGCGTTGCCTGAGGTAACATGTGTTTCGGTGACAAATGAGTTTTCAAGCCTGAATTTCCGAATTTATTGCGGCAGGGGGCAACAGGCCCATGCTGCCGGGATCCCGGGCTTCAATCACAACGAGTAAAAACATACGGCTGCTATTGCACAAGCCGAACAGCGGGCCGGAATTCATGTCTTGAGGAACATCCTGGACAGACTGCAGTCCTATTTTCTCATGATGGCCAATAGCATCAAACCATGGACTCGATTACCCAGCTTGCCCTAGGCGCGGCGGTCGGTGAAGCTGCCGCGGGCCGCCAGGTTGGCCGCCGGGCCTTGTTGTGGGGCGCTATCGCCGGCACGCTTCCGGATCTCGATGTTTTCATCCCTTTCGGCGATGTGGTACGTGATTTCACCTATCATCGTGGCGCCAGTCATTCCCTGTTCGTGTTGCTGGCATTAACGCCGCTGCTTGTTTGGCTGATACTGAAGCTGCATCCCGATACAGCCGAGCATCGAAGGCGCTGGTTCGTAATGATTTACCTGGTGTTCGCAACACACGTGCTGCTCGACAGTTTCAACGTGTATGGCACGCAGATTTTCTGGCCTTTAGTGACAACACCGATGACCTGGTCGACGATATTCATCATCGATCCGCTTTACACCGTGCCATTGCTGCTCGGTATCATCGCCGCCCTGTTTGCCGGGCACCGTTATTCCTGGGGGCATCTGGGCAACAGCTTCGGGCTCGCACTCAGCACAGGCTACCTGGCGTGGACGCTTGGCGCGAAACTGCATGTCGAAAACGTCGCACGCAATGCACTGCAGCAACAAGACATCGCCGCTACCGACGTGCTGACCACACCATCACCGTTCAACAGCCTGCTGTGGCGCATACTGGTGGTCAATCACAGACATTATTACGAGGGTTATTATTCCGTGTTCGATGACTACAGCTCGATCAGCTTCGAGCAGCATTCGCGTCAACTCGAGCTTATAGAACCATTACGCGAGATATGGCCGGTGCAACGTCTGAGATGGTTCACCAACAATTTTTACGCGGCGGCTTTGTCCGGCAACGACATCGTCATCACCGACCTGCGCATGGGCACGGAGCCCGAGTATGTATTTCGATTCAAGGTCGGTGAGATGGGAAACCCGCATGCACATCCGGCACCGGTCGAACGGTTGCCCGGTATTCGTAATTACGAACGCCTGAGCTGGGTATGGGAGCGCATCTGGGACTCACAGGCGAAAATGTAGACAGGCATGAAACAGCGTGGTCATTTTCGCATTTTCACCGGACTTGGAAGCAACCAGCTTTTTTACCTGGCGAGTTACCAGTTACCGTGTGCCTGGCGAAATGCTAATTATCACGTGAACACAGATACTTAACCAGTCTTGTTACCGAGGGCATCCTTCCCTACTCTATTCTTCCACGAAGGGCCTACTGCTGATGCTTGCACACTTGTTATCAACACTCGCCAAACTCCTGGGGCCCGGTGCCTACCTTCTCCCATGCCATTCTAACAGGGAGATCATTCCCGGCCCTGCAGAGCAGTCTCCAGGGTACCTTGACCACTTGCTGGCGCAGCATGGGATGTCATTGAGATAAGACAGACGGACACAACACCCAGCAGACATAATTACTTCCCCAAAAACCTGTCGTGGAGGCCTTCTTCAGTTGAACCTAAGGACAATATAGAGACTGGGGGTTATGCAATATCGTGTAAATCAAGTGGCGTTCCTCCTCCTCCGAATTCGTCACTAACACGCCCTGTGACCCACTCGCACGGGGCGTTTTTTTATGTCCGTTGCGTTCATAGCGTGGTGCCTGCATACGGTCGGCAACTTCTCGTTCCTGGCTTGTACGAAGCTATTTATTGGCTCAAACAGTCATGGGGAAGTACGGCCAATACTCTTTTTTTGCGTAAAAAAAAGGCGGCCACATGGCGGCACCGCCTTATAGGAACGGCTTCTCGGAGTAGAAGCTATTCCGCACGTCTCAAGGGGGGATTGGGGAGAAAGGAGGCGTGTAAACATACCGTAGCAAATCAACCTTAAATTAGTCTTAAGGTCGGTTTGTTCTTACGCTTTTCATGTTACCCGACCCAGGTGTTGCAGATTCGGTCCAGAGGGTGTCTTGATTTATCTACTCATCACCATGGCCACATCCAGTGCCGCCCGGTCTACGCCTGTTTGGCCGCCAGATACGATTTTATGAATTAATAAAGCATCCATGAACGTCTCCTACAGTTAGTGGGGTGTGTCCACCTAGTTGGACATCAAATGTACCGACTCTACAACGAGCAAATCATGACCATGCGGACAGACCACCCGGTCATAATTCCATCCGGGTCGGCTACTATCATCGTTTCTGGTGATGTTATGTAACTCGATTATTGCGTTGCATTCCCTGCACGCACAAGGTCGTTTGCTACATACTTGAATCGGGACCAGATTGATGGGACATCTGATGGCTTAGTGAGCGAATCGTCGCGCCGCTGAACCCAGCGCAGCATTGCCCCATCATCGCTATTAGTGAGGTGCGGGTTTTCTTGCAGGCTGTCTCTAAGGGCCTGTTCGACATCAGCCGTTTTGAACAGGAACTCTCCATGTGCATCGTCATGCCCACATTTTTGAGCGTAACGAACGACCGAACCGCACAATGGTGGGCTCTCCCAGAGACGGTTACGTTCTTTCTGTGCATCAGCAAGCAGTCTTGAAAAGTCCATGTTGCCTGCAGATATTTTGGGGGCAGACCAACGCTGGAGCAATCCCCTTAAATTTTCATATAACGAGCGAAACATTAGATTGATAATGTTTGTGCTTTTTGCGCAATATGTACACAGCATGAGAAACGCCTGAGCAACTTGGAACATGGGTTCTCTGAGTGCTTCACAAATCCACCACCTTTTGCCAGCCATACTGTTAGCCAGAGACAAAAAAAGAGCTTACTGATAACAGGTAAGCACCTCAGTAAAATGGCGCGCCCGGAAGGAGTCGAACCGCCGACCGCCTGGTTCGAAGTGTTCCGTCTGACTCCTTGTATCTTAATTGTATTTATATACTTGCAGATAATTAAAATAACCTGCATTTTATATGGCCGGTGTCCTACCTGCCTGACGCCTGGGCACCTCCGAGATCCGCCAGCAGGCGCTGATAAACCGGATTGTTTCGCAGCAGCTCGTGACCGGCTTCGATTAGCCTGTCCACCTGCTCCTCGCTCAGATTGAAGCTGGTTGGGATTGCATTGAAGAAGGCCTGCTGTTCTGGCTGCTGGATGTTTGTAAAGGCGAGTTTGACGAAATATGGCGTGGACGGACGGTCCGGTGTTGACATCTCCTGCGTCCATTTATCCAGGCTCCGCCGCATGATTTCCAGGGTCGCGTCGTTGTAGCGGTGAAGCTGTACACTGCTCATCGAACCGAGGGTTTCCCCTAACGATGGTTTCTTGTTCGTTTGGTTCATCTCCGGTTCCGGTTCCGTGGAGGCGTCAACGGAGATGACAACCGCGTAGCGCGGGTACTGGATCCCATTTTTTCTGTAAAACGCCTGTGGGCCGCCCGCGAGTCCTAACACCTCATAGACTGCACGCAGGCCCAGGTTATCGGTGATGCCTCCGTCCACAAAGTGAGCGTATTTGCGATTCTGGTCGTAGTAAGTTTCCAGGCCCCGTATAATCTGTCCCATCGCCGGGTTGTTGGCTGTGACTTCTGCGGACCTTTCCAGCCAATCAGGTTCCCCCACTAGCGGGCAGTCCTGGTAGTCCTTGAGCACGACAGGCGGAAACACGATCGGTACCGCGGATGAGGCAGTGACGGCCCGCGCCACCGGGAACGTGTTGATGTCCGAGCAGAGCAGGTCGAAATACTCCTGAACGAAGGAAAAACGCACCCCGTAGGCCAAATCCGATGCATTAATCAGGATCAGCGGGCCGCCCGCGCGCTGCATGTCGGCAAAGGTTGCACCGTGGAATATCGTCTCGTCGTAGAGATCCACCGCCATTTCGGTGCGCCCCTCCGAGCCGAACCATCGCAGTGGATTAAACAGTCCCAGGACCAACTCGTGCTCTATATCCTGCGTCAGGAAAACCTCTTTGAAGTCCTCGAAGGTGCGTTCCCCGTACAGCCCATAGTAGGCGGATGTGAAGCTGCCGCCGGAAACGGAACTGAGGGTGTCGATCTCGTCGAGCAGCCTGCGTGGCTGTCCATCGATCATCACTGTGGTGTCGCGCAGTTCTTCCAGTACCCCGTAGGCCAGCGCAGCAGCTCGTGTCCCCCCACCCGAGAAAGCGAGCACCAGTCCAATATCCTCCGTATTGCCTCTGCCATGAATTCCCTTCATCGAATAGGGCTGGGTTGATTCCTGTTCGGTCGTGAGTACAGTGTTGTCGATCACCCCGTAGGAGGCGCAGCCGGAAAGCAGCAGCAAGCCGGTGCCGGCAGCATACAGTTTCAACATAGAACACCTCATTGCATTATTGCAGTCATGATGTGTCGCCCTTCGGTTGCAATACCTGTGGATATCATCAGCCTTTAAACGGGCCTATTTCTTGTCGGTAATGCCGTGCGCCGCGTCGAGACGCAGGCGCAGCAGGTGTGCCCAGCTGTCCATGGCCTGCTTGGTATAGTCCCACTTGGAATAGGACTTAAGGTAGCTCTTTACGCCCTTCGTGACGCCGGATGTCCAGTTGTATTTCTTGCCGGGTTCCGTTTCGATGAAAGCAACAAGCTGTTCACTACTGTCGCTGTCAAGGGCCTCGACTTCGATACTGGCATGGCCGGTGAACACGGTACTGCCGGTTTCACCTGTTGCGACACCGCTACCGGCATCGGCAACCCACAAGAAGGGGACGACCAGTGTTGCAACAGAGGCCTCGGGTTTGTTCGGCACCAGATCAGTCACCGCCACGCGCAGGCGCAGCACGTCAGGCCCCGGTTCCGTTACCATCGGATAGGCATCACCCACCTCTTTCTGGATAGCCTCATAGAAGTAGTCGGTCAACACCTTCAGCTCGTCGGGATCGATCCCCTTGTAGTCGCTGTCGTCCTTGAAAAAGACCTTGATGCGGTCGACGAGCAGCTTGTTGTACTTTCCATAATCGACCGTGGTGTCCTTATACTCGTAGGAACCGTCAGGATTCTTTGTCTTTGAGATCCTGGAATAATCAGTCAGGAATCCCACGGCCTGGTAGTCGCCAAACATCAGCTCTGGATTCGCTGATGCAACCGGTGCCTCAACCGGTGCCTCAGTTGTTGGTTCTGCCGGTGCTGCAGGGGCTGTTTCTGCTGTCGCCACAAAGGGCAATGCGAACAGTGCACATAACAGTAGCGAGGCGCCTGGTTTTTCTGATTTCACTTGGATTTCTCCTTAGGTTGGTTTAACTAGGATTTAATTAATGTGTTTCATAACCGTAAGGTGTCTGCAGTCCCCGAATACCCTCTAAGAAACTGACGCCTGGGACATCCCCCCTTATCAACGCGGTCATTGAAAGCGCACGCGCTGACCTACACCGACAATCAGTGAAGGCCAGGAACGCAGCATAAGTTGCGTTCTCTATTGTGCTTTCTCCAGACTATCCGAGCCGTTTGGTACGGCCCAACGGCGCGGCTGTTTTGGGAAAGGGGATGTTCAACGCCATCTCCGGGTGGCCAACGAAGGCATATTCCTCAGGAGTCCGCACGTCAATGATCGTCACCTTGTCCGGAGTGGCTTTCCACTTTTCATAGGCCTGCGCGGCGGTCATATAGAGACCAAGGGTGGATTGTTTGCGTTCGGGAAGTTGGCTGTCCTCGAGTGCCGCGAGTGTCATCGTAGAAGTTAGCAGGATGGTTACAAAAGTGAGACTCGATAACCATTTTGTGATCATTGTTGATTCCTCGTCGAAGTGATAGTCAAGATAACGGTAGGACAGCAGCACATCACCCCACTTGAACTGGTAGCCCACACCGGCCAAGGGCTGCCCCCCACAGATAGATCATGGCGTCATATTCCCACTGGTTACTGTTGACGTCAGCTGCAGCCGTGGCCGATATCATGGACGCGAGCAGCATCAGGCATGCAGAAAGCCATGCGACCGGTCTCCTGCTCTCTCGTGGTCTACGTATTACTCTTCTCCTCAACTGGATGTTTCGTTCTGCTTCCCTGTATCAAAGTCTTCACCAATTTGTCCCGTCATCGACCATCGCGCGCGAATATATCATTTTGGTTTGCGTTGCGCTTGACATATCCGGACGCTGAATGGACATATCAGGACGAAGCCAATTATGATGTATCGCATAATCGAGAAGCAGGCAAACAAACACCATGGCACAACACAAGGCAAAGACCGCACATTCAGAAACTGCACTGCGTATCGGTGCCACAATGGCCCTTCCGGCGGTTCTCAGGAGCCTGGGCGCAAACCCGGTTGAGTTGTTGGCAGAGGCAGGTTTCGACCTCACGCTGTTTGACGACCCCGACAATCGGATTTCCTATGCAGCCAGGAACCACCTGTTAGCGCATTGCGTGGCGAGGACCGGCTGCCAACACCTTGGGCTCCTGGTCGGCCAACACGCCGGCTTGCACTCCCTGGGGTTAGTAGGCTTGCTCGTGAAATACTCGCCAGATGTGGGAACGGCCTTACACAACCTCGTGCGCTGTATGCACCTGCACGTTCGCGGTGCGGTGACCAGTCTGGAGACGCACGACAACATGGCGAGTCTGAGCTACGAAATCTATCAACCCGGTGTCGAGGCCACTGATCAAATCGGGGATGGTGCAGTTGCCGGTTTGTTCAACGTTATGCGCACGTTGTGCGGCCCCGACTGGAAGCCTGCCGAGCTCCGGTTTGCTCACCGCAAGCCGGACAATGTTGCACCGTTTCGCAGTTTCTTCCAGGCTCCCCTGTGCTTTGACAACGAGCAGAATGCGGTGGTGTTCGCGGCCGATTGGTTAGATCATCGCTTGCCCGAAACCGATCTCGAGTTGCGCCGCTTGTTGCAGCAGCAGATCGATGAGCTCGAGCTCAGATACGGTGACGACTTTCCGGGGCAGGTACGCAGTGTGCTGCGCATGGCGCTGCTGACAGGTCACGCCAGATCAGACCAGGTCGCCGCACTCTTCTCGATTCACAGTCGCTCGCTGAGTCGCCGCCTGAAGGATTCAGGCACAAGCTTTCAGGAACTCCTGGATGAGGGCCGCTTCGAGATCGCACGACAGATGCTCGTGGACACTCGAATGGAGGTGAGCCAGATCGCTATGACGCTCGACTATGCCGATACGAGCGCCTTCACACGCGCATTCAGGCGCTGGAGCGGCACCACCCCCGCCCAATGGCGGAAAAATCGAAAGACTGCGAGCTTGCGCATGAAGTGAATTTCGCTGCTCACTTCGGCTTTGCAGATACAGGGCAGTGATGTAGAACTTCGTTTTAGGGTCGACAGATGCCTATGGGTCGGGGCCTGCTGAAGGACGCGCTGTTGCGTTCCCTGTCAGTATCAAAACAAGCAGGCACAGGGCGTTACTTGTCCATACACTCTCGGAAGAGGCAAAGCACTTCTATACCCGTAACGGGTTTCTTGAATCCCCACTTGACCCAATGACATTGATGATTGTGTTGCAAGATGCAGCACACTGCCTATAAGGACACGTCCTGGTAAAACTGTGGAAACAAGTCAGACAGTGTGGAACGCGACCCTGCGACAGGCTGCCCTGGGCTTCTGGAAGGCCCTGGCTAAGGTCTATGGAGAAACCCGTCATCAACGCTGCTGGGTGCACAAGACGGCCAGTGTCTTGAACAAGCTACCGAAAGGGGCTCAGGCGAAAGCCAAGTCAGCACTGCATCAGATCTGGATGGCTGCCACCCGTGAAGAGGCCTACAAGGCCTTTGATGGTTTTCTCAATACCTATCGTGACAAGTATCCCAAGGCCGCTGGATGCCTGGAAAAGGATCGGGAGACGCTGCTCGCATTCTATGATTTCCCGGCGCCTCACTGGCAACATATTCGGACCAGCAACCCGATTGAATCAACCTTTGTCACGGTGCGTCTGAGAACAAATAAAACCCGAGGCTGTGTTTCTCGTCAGACCATTTCGTCTATGGTCTTTCAGCTGGGGCAGAGCGCTCAGAAACGCTGGCGCAGACTACGTGGCTTCAAGCATCTGGCTGATGTGATTCAGGGGGTGTAATTTAGAAACGGTGTCCGCGTCGACACCAACGACAGCAGGGTCGCCGCCTGATTCATGAATGACTCATACACCAGATTTGACCATAGCTCTTTTTACGTCGGGCTATTCCGACCAGACCCAGCAGGCCAGTTCCGAAGAGCCAGTGGGATGTTGGTATTCCTAATGAAAGCGAAGCCTACACGAGGTACACCAACAAGTTGTATTTATTTTAAACGTTGAATATGGAAGACTTCCGATAAAATTACAGCAAGGACAGCTGCCATAAGCAACACCCATAAATCCATATAAGAGTCTGCATGATGACTTGCTACTGGTAAAGCGCCATTTATAAAAGAGTCAAATATCTCATCAGATTCTGTATGGCCAGAATCCACAGGCACATCTAGTGCTTGCACACCATCAGAAAATGATGATGCAAGCGTTTGAACGTACGATTGACCAGTAATTGCAAAAGATATGTCGTCACTAGCGAAAATAGCCGCATTTGCACTGCTGATTATGGCAAACAAAATTAAGGCGAACACAGTACCAAATAGATGAGATTTCCTCATGGTTACCTCTGCTTGAGTTCATATACTCCGGGCTCGTTAGCGGCAGTAATCATCAAATACACATTGTGGAATATACGTATATATGCGTACAAATTGACACCAGTACGGAATTATTTCTTCCTGCGCCGTCGGCTCTAACGGGCTATGCAGATAGACGCACTGAGACAACTCAAAGGCATGCACGGATAACACCAACAGAGGCTCTCTGCTCCACAATGGCAGCGTGGCATAACAAGAATCTCCATGCTGCGTCACTAACATGCCCGCGTCTCTCCCTCGTAGAGCATGTTTATTATGGCCACCCTTCGGGGTGGCTTATTTTATTGATTTGAACGGAGGCAACACATGAAAGTACCTCTGAGCTGGCTCTCCCTTCACTCCCTGTGACTCGTAATCGCCTGCTTCCAGAAGCCTTCGCTCACCGCGTGTCACGCCACTGTAGCTCCAATGCGATCGACCAGATCATGCATCGCGCGGTGCAGCGAGGTCCCCCACACGCCGTGAATCACCGTCGCACCACCGTGAGGACGAAACCTCGTCCCAGCGAATGTAACGGTGTTTCTGATCAGGCGGGACAGACGGTGCTCAATGTCGCTCAGATCGGCATACAGCCTGGCTACGTGCTACGAGACGCCTTCAGCAGCAGAATGCAGCACCGGAACGTTCCATGGCTGCAGCCGGTCGATCCGTCAACTGGTTGCGCTACCGGTTGCCTGGTAGTAGATCGCCTTCGACCTGTTTCATGAGACGAGTACGGTCCGTCGACATCGTGCGCCAGCCAGACCAATAGAAAAGTAGATATTAGTTTATGCTAGTCAATATTTTGGTAGCGGCTAATTGATACCATCACACATAGCCATGTAAGGGAGGGCGCAGTCATGTGTAGCTGGGTATCTAGTGAGCAGACAGTCATATTTTTGGAGGCAATGGCAACATTGCCGACAGAGGCACATGGCAAGATTAGTGCATTTATTAATTTGGTATCTGACGGCGACACACGCGCCATCAAGATACTCTGCATGGTATGTGATGATGAAATTAAGCCGGATGCGGCGCTCGCCATGCTGGACGAGTACCTGGAATCCTCAACACTGATTAATGAAGCCCCGCCCTAGTGACGGGATTTTCATTTGTACCTAAGTACAATATTCAGGCATGGAGTTATGCCATAAAGTGAAAGACAGTGGCATTTATAATTACTCCTCACTGTCACTACACGTCCCGAGCTCCTCGTTCACGGGGCGTGTTTCTATGTCCACTGCGGTGGGCCCTCCTTTGTTCTACCATGGTGGCCTTCTTGTACCTCAGAACAATAGCCAGACAGACTGTTGGTTATGTCATATTGTGTCAAGTAAGTGGCATATCTCCACCGTATGATTTGCCACTTACTGGCCCTGTCATGGATTGATAGGGTTTTTTTATGCACGCTGCATTCATAACGTGAAAGGGGGAGCGTTCTGGTGGCGGGGTTATGCATAAAAACGGCGACCAACGAATGAACGATGACCGCCTTATAACCAACTAGTAAAGTACCGCGCATAATATTATGTTAGTCGTTAAATAGTCGGTAACCACTACGCGCCAGACCATGTTCTAGTGTAGGTCGTCAAACAGTTTGTAACTTATTGAGTGTTTCTCTTCCACGCTTTACTTTCTCCAGAATGTCACTTGCTGACTTGGTCCAGATGTAGGGCGCTGGTTCCTTATTATGTTTTTCAATGAATGTCATGACTGACTCTTGAAGTTCTGTAACACTGCTGAACACGCCTCGCCTTAACTGCTTGTCCGTTAACTCACGAAAGAATCGCTCCACCATGTTTAACCACGATGCGCTGGTCGGCGTAAAATGTACGTGGAAACGCTTGTGGTATCTCAGCCAGCTTTTTACTTTCGGATGCTTATGCGTGGCGTAATTGTCGCAAATAATGTGAATGTCTTTATCCTTGGGTGTGGATTGATTAATCTTGCGCAGAAACACCAGCCATTCCTGATGACGATGCCGCTGAGCACAGGTACCCAGGACTTCTCCGGTTAAGGTGTTCAATGCGGCAAACAACGTCGTGGTGCCATTGCGTTTGTAGTCATGCGTCATTGTCGCCGCCTTGCCTTTTTTCATCGGCAAACCCGGCTGCGTTCTATCCAGTGCCTGGATCTGACTCTTCTCGTCACAACTGAATACAATGGCATTCTCTGGAGGCGACACGTAAAGGCCGACAATAGCCTCCAGTTTCTCGGCAAACGCTTTATCGCTTGATAGCTTGAACGTACTCACCCGGTGTGGCTTCAAACCGTGACTTTTCCATATCCGGCCCACCGATGACATGCTGATGCCCGCCTTCTCTGCCATCAGACGTTGGCTCCAATGCGTTGCGTTTTCCGGCGTCGTTTGTGTTGTGAGCTTGATCACTTTGGCAACTTTACGTGAACCTATCTTTGGTTTGCGCCCGGGTCGGGGCGCATCCCGGCTGATCCCGTCGATTCCATTTTCGGCGTAGCGCACTCGCCAGCGGCCTGCCTTCTGCCTTGTGATGCCCAGTTCAGCGCCAATCTCTTCATTGGTCATACCCGTCCCTGCCAGCAGAATGATTCGTGAACGCTCTGCAAGCCGCACGGATACTGAGCGGGATTTCGACAACTTGTTCAGCTGAGCGACTTCATCTTCTGATAACGCTATTTCTACTGCAATTCGCACTGGTGGCCCTGATATTCCTCAAGAGCCTTTATGTTATATTATTTATGACGACCTACAATAGGGTCGGCACAGAGTCTGTACGAGGGGGCTAACATTCCCTACGCACGATCATGATCCCGCCCCAACGGTGATGACCGGCGTCTGAGCTGGATTGCTGGTTTCGGCCAGTGAGAAGAGCATCATCATCGACGCCAGCAAGCGTTTCGAGCGCAGGTCCTTGTTGTCGATCCAGAACCAGTGATTATGCTTGGCTATTGCTTCTTAGGATCTTTAACAGTAGCTCGCCATCCTGCTTGGTCAGCCCATGCCCACTTTGAGTCACTACTTTGCTTGATCTGCCCTTGAGTGCAGCCACCTGGTTCATATCCTGGCTCCAGGCCGGTACAACCAGATCACCGAAATTCAGCAGACCATCATCTCCCCGCACGACAGAGATGTATCGGGATGACGGGTGTTCCTGGCGGTTAAGCCAGAACAGCAGGCTGCCTGGCCGTTCACGTACCAGATCATAATACAACCCCTGTGAGCGATTCAGCGCACTGCCTCCGATCAGCGGAGCGACCCAACCAAGCGGGCTGCTGCCGGCCTTGGCCCCTATTTCAGCGCTGTCAGTACCCAGGTGCGGGCTCGCAAACGTGATCAGCGCACCAATCGGAATATCCGGATGCTCGACCATGTACAGGCGCCCCAGCACACCACCAGCCGAATGACCGGCCAAGATCAGTGACTCGTTCGGATATAACTGCTGGACAACATCGAGATACTGTTCCATGTAGCGTAGTTGTACCATCAGGGGCGCTTCGCTGGGTAATCCCAGCGTATAGACACGCCGGTTACCTGCGGGCGTCGGCCGATCGGTGCGAATACCAACAGGGGTAGCACGCATAGTTCCGGCATCTGCCCAACCATTGCGGGCCAGCATGCTCGTAATCCCTGATTCCCGCCAGTAATCCCCATCGGCGAGATAACCCTGCAGCAATACCAACGTTTCTGCCTGGGTTGTTGCTGGAAGGATTAGCAGCAGGAGGATGATGCCTGCTATTGTTCTACTCATAGTGCTTACCTCAGAAATGCACCAGTGGTGTGGCTGCTGCAATTGGCCGATGCCAAAGTGACCTACGCCGCGCGGAAAATACTGAAGGGACTCAAGGCAGTAAAATGATGAAGACCTTGTCCAAACAACTTCTACAGTATCACTGAACGCGACTAAGCACACTCCATGGTGAAATCACACACCATGGGATGTGTCGTTTCATTTCTATTTATTTGACTTCAAGTTTCTTGAAGACTGCGCCTTCCAGTGAAAGGTCCTCCATCAGGCCCTTCTCGCCGAAAGTGTAGGCAACAATTGGCTCTTTTAGATTGGTGGTATCCAATGAGCCACTTGCACCTGCTTTGGCGACTGCTATCGAGGCATCGACGCCAACCTCCCAGTCACGATCACCGGTCCGGAACTTGTCGAGGGCCGCTTGATCGTTGAACACCATTATCAGTGAGTACCATTGTATGCCAGCTAACCAGCCAAACTTTCCAGCGCGGTTGGCGTAATAGTCAACGGTCTTACCACCCTCACGCATCACGCATTTGCCACCCTCGATACCAATTATGAATCCGGCTTTGGTAATCTTGGGGCAAACCAAAACACCCTTGGCATTGCTCAGTAACGCCTCTGAACCACTCGTTTCACTCTGGAACTTCGTAATCGCCGCTGTTGCTTCCGCTTCCAGCTCTGTTGCATCCGCGGACGTAAAAGCACCCAGTGCCTGTCCGGACATCAGAACGCCAATGGTCATAGGCCAGCAAGCGGTCGCGTAGCAGATTGATCAACGGCTGGATCAGGGTGCCGGCCTGGATCATCCAGTTAGCCAGTGTAGCGCGTGGCAAATCCACGCCAATACGGTTCAGAATCGCCTCCTGCCGGTACAGCGGCAAAGCATCCTGGTACTTCGAGACCGTGATGTGCGCCAGCAGACCAGGCGATGCCAGACTCTTGGGGATCGGCTGGGGTGGCAACGCCGCCGTCCTGATGCACTGACCATAGCTACAGGCGTACTACTTGCGAACATGCCGGATGACCTGGATTTTGGCCGGCACAATATCCAGCTGCTCGGAGGTAACCGCACCGATCTCGGTCAGGGGATTCCCGTCATGAGGACAGAACTGCTCGGACTCGGAGATCTCGTGGACAACATCGATCCGAGGCAGACTTGAAGGCAGAGGTTTGCGACCCCGCTTCTTGCGCGAGTGTGCGGAGACGATAGTCACATCATCATCTACATCTGGAGCGGGAGCTACCTCGCTCTCCGCTTCTGCTTCGTCGAACAGGCGGATCTGGGCGGGTGAGAGCTTCTCACTGCTGGCCGCATAGCGTCGGGCCAGCGCAAGGTTCAGTTGTTCGGTTAGGGTGAGAACCTCGGCTTTGTACTGTTGGTTCTCGGTGGTGAGTTGTTCGTTGCGCGCAAGCTGATCAGCGACCAATGACTTCAGTGCATCAACGTCATCCGGTAACTGATCCAGTGCAATCGGCATGCACAGTATTATACGATAAAAGCAGAGGAAAAAAGCTATAAACGCTATGATAGTGTAACCGTTCATGCGGTTGCAGACGCATCACATCATAGCCATCCAGCAGCCAGTTCAGTTGCTGGCCGGTCAACGTGATCACCTCACTTTCAACCTTTCGGGGCCATTTGAAACGGGCCCGCTCCAGACGCTTCTGCCACAAGCAAAAGCCGTTGCGCTCCCAGTACAGGATCTTCACCTTGTCACGCTTATGGTTGCAGAACACGAACAGCTGCTCGGAAAACGGATCGTGCTGCAGGGCCTCTTCAACCAGGACCGCCAGTCCGTTGATGCCTTTGCGGAAGTCAACGATATCCCGGCACAGATACACAGCGGGCAGTGCGTTCGAGGGTCGCATCACTCAACTGCCGCCGCAGCACGCAGTACTGTGGTTAATGATCCCTCGTCCACCGAACCGGCAAACGCCACCGACACACCGTTCGGTACTTGAATGCGCCACTCGCTAACCATCACCGGATCAACTACCTGGGCCCGCTGAAACCGTGTTGCATGCGTGCGTGGTAACACGCTTTTTTTTACCCGCGACCGCTTGCCATCATACATGGCCCGTACGCCAAGACCATGCACCGCTGCATACTCGGTAATGCGCTTTCCCGAGGCCTCGCAGGCCCGGACATGTTTAAGACAAAAACGTTGGTGCTCTGTCAGTGAGGCTTCATGTGTTTTATCCTTCGCAATACTCCGCTACCGATGAAAACGTATAGCGTGTACTGGATGAGGTTAGCTTGACAGGGTGAGGTTTATTTTGCGGTTACAGCTATTTATTACATTTCTCCTTATCTTCACTCTTAATCTTCTTTACAGCATTTTCCTCGTATTCGACTTCGACACATGCTCCGACATCAAGAGGTCCATGTTCTTCAATGAGCCGTGTCTTATCTGTTGCGTCAACGTTTCGCCCATTCACAATCCAAGCACCCACAGTATCCGCTGGTCGGCTTTCGAGCGTTCCGTAATATTCTTCACTTGCGTAGCTGACTGATGCTGATAACAATAACGCAAACAGCGATAGTGCAATTACATTTGTGTGCCTCATTACCCACCTCCCATACATGAATGACGATTTGCCATCTGTCTAATATATTCCAGCTGGATAGATTCTTATTGCTGATTATCTCATATGGATATTAGCCTGACGTTGGATTTGGGAAACATATCGAATTGGTCAATAAAGGGTCATAGACCTACACCTGGCTACGAACCGCCATAACGGGGACGCCGTGTCCCCGTGGCGGGATTTTCATTTGTACCAAAGACCAATATTCATAGTTGGAGTTATGCCATATCTTGTAAATAGTGGCGTAACTGAGTTACATAACAGCTCGATTCGTCATTAGCACGCCCTGTGACCACCTTCATGGGGCGTGCGCTTCACCACGTGGAAACAGTAACGGTTAATATAGGCCAACGGCTGTACGCTTGCAGGGATACTGAACCATAAACATTCACCTGACACGCACCACCGTGTCACTACTGACAGACTATATTTAGGGGTGAAATGTATGCATGAATTACTGGCGTCTGCCAAACACTGAAGCCTTCAAGGAGAATACGGCGTTACCGTTACAAATTACGTAACACCTGCAGGGAGGCTACTTAAACGCTACAAACTCACGGAGGGCAATACCATGAGTGGAATAACCATGCTGTCAGACGATGAATACGAATTCATAGTGTATTTAAGAAAGCTCACACCCGATGGTCGCCAGCGCATTCACAGGATGATAGAGGCTGTGGCCGCTGGTGATACAGGGGCCAGCGAGTTAATCGCCAGGATTAGCCGTGAGAATATCAGTGTAGTGGAAGCGACTGCTTTGATGGATGAATATCTGGATATAGCCCGCTCTACTTGTTGACACTGTCGGCAATAATCTAAGTTGGCAGTGGTGCGACCACCATAAGATTAACGACTATAACAGCCACGGACAGAGTCTTTCGTCAAATGGTTACAATAAAGGCCACCACAAGCGTTATCATTAAACCAACTAGAATACCTTCCTAAAGTTGTGACTCTTTAATGTCTTCTGATGTTCAGTGCACACCCTCGCTCATAAAAACATGATATTTAGAGTGGGTATCTGACTATAGTAGAGATGACTATTAAATTACAGTTGGATTTCTGGCTTTTTTTAATTTGGAGGCAGCAAGCTAACTTCACCGCCCGGCGGTACGCCCTGATTTGACAGCCTGCTGGTCATTCGTCAAGAAGCAAACGTAGCAACCATCAAAACGATTACCATTACAGCTATCAAAAATTCTTCCCATTTATGTGTTTCTATTCTGTCACGAGTACGCATAATCCACTCCTTCATATAACTATTATCAGTTGGGGTTATGTGTAAAAACGACGGATTGCTGTGGGTGGCAAGCCGACACTCGGGAACTTGTCAGGGTACCCGCTATGGCTATCAACAAAAGTCGCGAAATCAACGTAGCCTAACGTGGGTAAAAATCACATAGTTATGCCAGTCAAAATAACGGCACAAATTGGCGGCACTTTAAATAGACACAAATAAAAACGGCGACCAACGAATGAACGATGACCGCCGCTCGGGGACTCAAAAGTCTCCGTCTAGGGCTCCCAGGAGCCATGAACCAAGTGTAGATGCTGGCAGTAATAGAATCCATGACCAACTTAACAGATAAACCCTACCGCACTGTCAGCATTACCCAATGACTAATGCGAGTTTTTATCTGCTGATGAATTTGAACCAGCCTGCTGGATTAGCAGCAAACTGTCAGGGTTATTGAGATGATAAAAATGTTGACTTTCGTTGCTATAAGTCAATAATCTGACTACAGATAATAATAGATACATCATGAGGGCAACATGAGCAACTGGAACATAATAATTTTGCCTCTGATTGCAGTCGGCCTGATTACGTTCTGGTACGGGGTCGGAAACTTTGTCTGGGACCTCATCAGCTAGTTTTACTAACCACTACAACTTCCTTGGTAGGGATAGGTGCTGAGTAAATCCCATCATAGTGGCGGGTTTTCTTTGCAGCGACCCAACCCTACACTCTCGCCCGACTTTTCCGAGATATCAATCACACTGTTTCTGGATTCACACTCTGGTGGATGGAGAGCAGTTAATATGGTTCGCCATTTAATGGAAGGTAGTTTTCTCAGATGCATGATTGCTGTATTGATGGCCGTTCAACTGGCCGGATGCGGCGGTGGAGGCAGCAATTCTGATAGTCCCGGCTCTTCAGCAGCAACAGCCAGTAGTTCTGACAGTTCACACTCTTCAGCAGTGGCAATCAGCAGCGCCACCGTAAAGTGGGTCGCCCCAACTACGAGAGCGGATGGAGCGTCAATTTCGCTGGCGAACATTGACGGTTACCGAGTCTACTATGGAACGGCCGAAGGCAACTATACAAATCGTATTGATGTCACGGATAGTTCTGTCGAGGGGGTTGTCGTGAGAGACCTTCCAGCGGGAACAAACTATTTTGTTGTCACAACCTACGATACTGACGGACGTGAGAGTGCATACTCGGGTGTGGTCATTAAAACGATATAGTTACATATCGACGCCAGTGACCCAGCGATAGTTGAATTACAGGTTAGCTACAAGTTATTGACTGATGCAGAGCGGAAGTCTTTATCCGCTGATGCGTTAAGGCCTATTAGTTATGTCCTTGATGAGTAATATTCCGTTCATACGGCAACGACCGCATCGACATGTACAAGACCAGTCCACCGACTATTGAGACTATTGCAATTGATATGCAGAGCATTACCAAGGTGGTAGATTCCATGATGCCTCCTGGAAAGTTGTAGGTTGCAATCCTGTCCGATTTCGGGAAGGGGTACTATTGTTCTGAAGTACTAAGCTGAGGGTTTACTGGTTTTTTTGGTTTTAAACCGGGACAGCACGTGACTATAAATAAGAAGCCTATCTGTTGCCAGCCACCCCAAGCTAAAGGATGTATCCCCCATATACTCTACATAGACAAACAGTCAGGGACAGGCTTTCCTTACTATTTTTCCTGTTCACGAGGCCAGCCTTCCCGGCAATAACAACAATTGGCATTCAGGACACGTCGAACGGCAAGTATCTGTCAGGAACAAGACATTCCTGGTGTAAGCAGCTCTACTCCCATCTAAACGCGTTGACCCTAGTCGGACCGCCATGCATCCAAGGTAAATGATCCCTTATATAGGTATTTTTACTTACTTGACTAGTAAATCTGATTCCGTCCATGACGTAAGCTCAGTAGTTATTCACCTGGAATCGTCTATATTTCATTTATGCCATGTATCACATAGGCATTGGAGGGTTCAGATATGAAACTCATGAGCTATGTATTCATTCTCAGCGTTGCCCTGATAGTGAGCAGCGTCTATGCGACCACAATTTCACTCAACCATTACAAGACACTCACCCTGCTTGAGGGTGACTGGATATTGTCTCCGGCTAATGAACAGGAGAGCGGTGCAACAAAGAAAGAACCAGCCGCGAAACTTGTCGGCACTGACAGTACAGCTATCAGCTTCAAGGTGATCGGTAAAGGTAGCACGATACAGGAAAATCTCTTGCCTGGTACAGGCAAGGAGATGGCGACCATGTATCATTGCAATGATTTCAAGAATTGCTCAAAAGTTCAGGCCACACATTATTGCGCCAAGCAGAATCAACCAGAATTGATTTTGGATACGGCAAAAACGACCAGCAATGTTGTTGTCATGGCTTGTGATATGAATACCTCGCCATGTAATTCTGCGGAGGGCCATGTTCACATGATCAAACATGAGTTATCGCAAGAAAGCAATCATCTCAGGACGACCTATACCATCTACAATAATGGCAAATTCGAGAAGGATTCAATCTATCACTTCGACCGGAAATAATAGCTGAACCATATCAATGGCGGCTCCTTTGGGGCCGCTTTTCGTTCTTTTTAAAGGTCTTAAAGTGGCCGGTAGTACTCCTTGCCGACCCAGTAACAAATTGGTGCTCAAGGGTCAGCGAACGGCAAGTATCTGGCAACACACGACGTTCCTGAAGTAAGCGACTAAGTTTTCAGCTAAACGCGTACTCCCGACCCGAAACGGACAAACAGCGCTATTGCTCGGATGACCGAAGTGTATTGGATTTTGACTTTATGTTCCTTAACGGTCACCGGTGATCAACCCCATACACTCCTGGGCAAACCGCAGGCATCTTGCCTGAAGAGGTAGATAGGTAACAGTGGGTCACTATGTCTGTCACTTTCACTCCTTAGGTGACATCCTCTATCCAGATTGAAACCTTATAGGGTTTGTTACTTACCCATGGTCTTTCAACTGAAGACCGCATGCGGTAGGTGTGCCCTTGTATAAAATGCACACTGAGCTCGCCATTAAAAAGCTCAAGTGAATACCACGGGATGCCTCTGTAACGGATTTTGTAGTTGCCAGTCGGTAACTTATAGTGGCCATAAGGCTCGCCATTATTGCATTCATAACCCACATGACCTTTCGTGCGATCATGCCTTGAAATCAAGGTGACCTGAAAATATTCGGGCGTCCATTTAAAGAATGTGACTTTGCTGTCATCCGAGGTGCCTGGGTATTCCGTTGGAGTTTTATATTCCTCTACCCATCCACATGCAGGAAGGGAAAGTATCAAAATCACTATTAGAACGCGCATTGTAATGGGTTATGATTGCATGGCTAGAAAGGCAACTATGCTGCTACTCAGAAGTACATAGCGAGCCAGAGACCGATATCCCACGCTATAACCTACAATCATGTTGGCATTGATTTGGGTCAAAGTAGCGCATATGTCCATGTGCTAGGTTTTACCTAAGATGTGTAAAAGTATAGTAATACATGGCGCGATGCTAGCCACTCGAGTATACATATTATTATTCATATTCCTCATAACTGGCTGCGCTTCTCATGGGAGCGTGACATACAAACTTTATCCCGGCCCAATAAGGCCAGAATCTAATATTTCAACCCTAGAGTTATATAACGCAAGTATCGCTGTTATCGATGGACTTCAAGTGAAATATAGTGACTACGACAAGATTCAGTTGTTGCCGGGTAGTCACCATATCAAGTGGACATCAGTACATGGTGTTAGCGTGTTAATTGAACCTTCCGGATTTTCACAGAAAGAATCTCAGTACGACGTTACATTGGAGGAGGGTCATACATATCGGCTTCGTTCAGACAGGACGACTGGGCCAGGGTACAGCATCTACCATTGGATAGAAGACATAACAACTGACAGCGTGATTGCTGGCACTAAGAAACCTTAATTATGGGATCGGGAGTAAGTAAATATCTTTTGTGGTCGCGACTGACGAAGTCCATGGCTACGATATTATTCATGACCGTTGGAATGTCATCCTGCATCATGATTCCCTACGAGCCAAGTGCCGATGTGTCTTTGTCAGACGAGAGTCAAATGCCACCTGGTGAAGTAATTGTGTCAGTGGGGCCGCGCAATTTAATAGAACAAGTTGCTGAGGAAATAACGAAGGCAGATGCACGAATTGAGATTACAGATCCTATAACTTTTCGAGATGCAGCTTTTCCCAACGGGGGCTGGACAGTTTCACACCTCTTTCAGGAAGGTAACTGTCGACGAGTTTCAAACGAATTAGATGTGGATTATCTTGTGTTAATTGGCGGGGTGAAAAAAATACCGGGAGACGAAGCAGGCGGCATTATTATCTACATAGGTTTTTATGGGGCTGGGTATAGCGAGGAGGAAGTCAGTCTTTCAGCAACAATTATCGATTTGAAAAATGAACGCCTTCTGCATGGCGTCAACTCATCTGCAAAAGGAATATTTAGTGGTGTTGGATTATTTTATGGTTTGTTCATTACGCCTATGACGGAGTCAGGCGCCATAGAGGGATTGGGGCATGGAATAGCAAAAACAATCATTGATAATGACACTACAGAAAAAGTACGTATTGCAGTACTTGCCTTGGAGCATCTTGAAGAGGCTCTAAAAAAAGAACAGGACCTGAAATTGTTCCAGGAAAAGGCTACACAGGGCGATCAGGATGCACAATGGGCGCTCTATCAGATGCAGCCAACCGAAGGGAGTCTTGTCTGGCTATGTAGAGCAGCTGATCAAGGCCAAACAAATGCACGCAATGAAATAGGGCTTCTGTATCTATATGGATCAAGTGAATATCGACAATTTGAAAACGTTCAAATTGAAATCGATGTCCCTAGATCATGCATGTGGTTTCATCTTGCTGGGAAGGCAAAAATTACAGAGCCGCCACAGAAGAAAGAATCAGTACTTGCATTGGCACCCTACGAAACCGTAGAGCTTGATCGAACTGCTAATGCCATGACTGATGCGGAGATTGCAAAAGCTGAGGAATTAATACGCACGTGGAAACCTGGTCAATGTGAGCGTGACTTATCTCTGCTGACTGATGAGGATGATTCAAAACGTCAGAATATGGTCAGTTTGTGCAAGGCTGCTGATTATGGAGATTTCTCTGCGAGAGACGAACTTGGTAGGGCGTACTTCTTTGGCTTCAATGGTGTCACTCCAAATCTGCCTCGTGCTTATTTGTGGTATCACCTTGCAGCCGTTGTCTATACGCCGATGAGCTCATTTGTTGAATATCAGCAGTCCCGTTGTTATGCCATGACGCCTGAGCAACGGTCTACTGCAGTTAATTATCTAAAGGAGTGGGAACCAGGTAAATGCGAAAAGGATTTGTTTCAATAGTGTTAACAATCGACTAAACCGCCAAGGTCTGCATGTCCGTTTATGGCCGACAGCCGCCTAACAGGAACAGTCCGCTCGCATGATTATCTGTGCGCAGGAAGGTCTTGTTAGCCCCCGAAAGTACGCATTCATCAAACCAGATGTAGCCTTGAGAAGTGGCAGCACCCAGAGGTACTGCCACTGTGTAGTGGTCCTACAATTCTACCTGCTCCGATATTTTCAAAGCATCATCTACCTCAATCCCTAGATATCGCACGGTGCTCTCCAGCTTGGTGTGCCCGAGTAATAACTGGACTGCCCGAAGATTCCCCGTCTTCTTGTAGATCAATGCTGCCTTTGTCGGCCTCAGTGAGTGCGTGCCATATTTATGCGGGTCAAGTCCAATACTTGCCACCCACTGATTAACAATCCTGGCATATTGACGGGTCGATAGATGCAGGCAGGTATGGACTCAGCTTGGAAATAAAAAGCCCCCTTCCCTCACCACCCCCTGCGCCATCCAGGCATGGACAGCCTCCCGGTTTGCTCGGTCAGCTCAAACTGAACGGGGCAGCCTGTCTTCTGCTGCACAATAAAGGCCCTCTCTCTGACGTTGCCGGCCACAACGATATCGCTGATCCGCAAGGCCACTAGATCACAGCTACGGAGCTTGCTATCAATGGCCATGTTCAGAAGGGCCAAGTCGCGTGTTTTCCCAAGGATCTGAAGTCGGCCCCGGATTGACCAGACCTCTTTGGGCTTCAAAGGTGGTTTTTGACCGATTAGCTTGCCTTTTTTTCCGCAAGGGTAAGGGATGTGTTTCAGTGGATTGTAAATATATCTCGGACATGGGGACTCCTTTCCACGCCCGCCATACCCGTTACGTTTCGATTTGAGGATTATTACTACACTATTGTTGTATAGCTCAGAACCACGTAACGATTGAAAGACTCACGTTCCGTTTCGCTGGTGCTGCTGGATGCCGTCCCGACTAGGCAAGTCATTGAATAGAGCCGAAGGTTCGCTGACACTGCTTCAGGCAGCCTTGAGCACCCTCTGAACTACGGAAGTCCCTACCCCCAGCTCCTTGGCAATCGAAAGCACCGCCTTGAGTGTATGCCGGAGCAGCCTGAGCAGTTGACGCCTCATTGGGACGTAATGGGATGCGTGAAGAAAAACAATGCCAGAGTATAAATCCAGGCAACGGGGGTCTGGAAAGTCCTGCTTAGTCCATAACCTTTGCTCATGTTAATAGCGCCCTATCCGCAACTCCCTGGGCAAGCACCGCCAGCCGGGGGAACACAGTCTACGTCGTCGAACCATTTGGGACCAATCGGGGCACACGTTACATGCTGCTGTACTACATAACCCTGCAGCACTGGATGCTGCAAAAGCCCGGCACAGCTCTACGATGTCAGGGTTGAGCACACCGAAACTTCTGCACCGCAACTCATCAATCTGACGCTTCGCAAGCATTGGCTTCTGTCGCCTATCCTTGTTTGACAACAACAGGAAATCCGGCCCCGGATTACTCGTGTCCGGAAAAGTAGATACGTTGCACAGCGGCGAGAATGATAGCGGTTGTCCAGCCGAACATGATGATCCCGTTGGCCGCCTCGAAAGCGGAAAGCAGGCGCCAGTTTTCATCTAGCACGATCTCACCGTATCCCAGTGTCGTGAAGGTGACCATCGAAAAGTAAATGGCCTCTTCGAAGCCCTCAATGGCACCCGATAGACGATAGGTACCCGCCCAGAGCAATACCTCCAGCAGTGAGGCATTGAACATTAGCAGGACGATTCCACTGACACGGTAGATATGCATCTTTCGCAAGCGCTTCAGGTGTTCATCATGCGGGTGCATCATGCGTATTGCCAGGATCATACCCCCGGCATGTATTGCAGTGGTTGCCACTACCAAGACAGCGGCGATAAATAGATTAAACAGCATGGTTGCTCCCATCTCTTTCCGGTTGCAGATCCTGCTGTTGGGTATACGCACCCTCAAGCCGAAGACGCACATCGGTCACAGGGATGTCGAACAAGTCAGCCTTCCCCCAGGTCGTTCAGCAGTCGCTGGTACTCGGGATTGGTACGCAATAACTCCCCACCGGCGTCGATCAGCAGATCCACCTGCTCGTCGCTCACAGAGAAGCTGGTAGGGATCTGGTTGAGGGCGCTGCGCCGTTCGGGATCCTGAATACCGTCAAAGTCGAGGAGGATGAAATAGGGCTCGACAGGCCTGTCTTCGGTTGACATCTCCTGCGCCCAACGGGCAAGGTTTATCTTCAGCAATTCAATGGTCGCCGTGTTGTAACGATGCAGCTGGATGTCGCTCATGGCGCTGATGGTCTTGCCTATCGAGGGTTGCTTATCGGTTCGGTCTATCTCGGCGTCCGGCTCGGCCGAGGCATTGACCGAGAGCAGTACCAGACGGCGGGGTGGCTGGCGCTTGTATAGCTTGTTGAATTCGGTCATGCCACCCGCGATCATGACGATCTCATAGAGGGCGCGCAGACCCAGATTATCGGTGAGCCCTCCATCCACGAAGTGGGCATACTGGCGTTGCTCACGATCGTAATAGGTTTCCAGCCCCTCGACTACCATGGAGATCTCCGGGTTGCCGGCCGCCCGGGTGCGCGCCATCTTCAGCCAGTCCGGCACTTCGGTGCCACAATCAGGGTAGTTGCGTACCACCACCGGATGAAACAGCACCGGCACCGCGGAGGAAGCGGTCACCGCCCGTGCTACCGGGAAGGTCGACAGGTCTGAACAGAGCAGACTGAAATACTCCTGGATGAAAGAGAAGCGCACGCCATAGCCGAGATCGGAGGCATTGATCACAATCATGGGCCCCTCCTGTTTCGACAGGTCAGCAAAGGTGGCACCCTTGAACACCGTCTTGTCGTAATATCTCACCGCCATCTCGGTACGACCGGTATTGCTGAACCATAGCAACGGGTTTAAGAGCCGCCGCAACAGTGCTCCCTCCACATTCGGGCGAAGAAACACGTCCTCGTAGTCCTCGAAGATCCCGTCTCCATGCAGTCCGTAATAGGCTGAGGTGAAACTGCCACCCGATACCGAGGAGATGCTGTGTACTTCATCCAGGAGGTGTTTGCTACCGCCCTCGCCTGGGACCGGCGTGTTGCGCAGTTCCTTGAGTACGCCGTAGGACAGGGCCGCCGCACGGGTGCCGCCACCGGAGAACGCCAGCATCAGTGAATTCTCATCTGTTTCCCATTTCTGCTGGAATGTACGGATGGAATAGCTGGACTCATTGTCGGGCTGCAGCCCTGGAGTATTCACAACCACGCCGCGCACGGCGCAGCCGAAAAGCAGCAGTAACAGGCTAACGATGGAGAAAAGGCGTAACAAGTTCATAGCCGTGGTAGCAGCGATTCTGCAGCTACGGCTGGCCATTAGTGGATCGCAATCACCCGGTAGCAACACAACGACAGACTGGTATTTCATCGCTATCCTCTCTCCTCTGATTGTCAATGGCAAGTTCGGCCAGCGGGATCCTGCGTATTGGTTGCAGCGGTTGATTGAAGCTGGTTGCGGCAATGAGACTCACGCACTATGCCACCCCCTTGGATTGAAAGCGGCGATTCGCTCCATCACCTTTGCTCATGCTGATAGCGCCCTGCCCTCAACTCCCCGGACAAGCAACGGCTGCCCGGGGAATACTGGGCTGCGCCCGCATGCTACATGCTGTCGATAATGACCTGCTTCTTTTTATTGTATTCTTCCGGCGTGATGTAGCCGCCGGCTGCCAGCTTGTCAAGCTCGTCCAGGCGTTGTTGCGCAGACTTCTGGGCAGGCGCAGATTGCACCGGCCGAGCTGCCTGGTACTGGGCGGCAGCTGCCTGCTGCTGCTCTGCCTCGGTCCGGTCCTGCATGTTAGTCAACAGCTTGGTGGCGAAAACCCCGCCGATGAAGGCGCCCGCATCACTGGCGTACACCGGCAGACTGATGCCCACAGTGGCCGCACCGATAGCAGCGGCCGCGGCAGCCAACGTAATCTTGTTGCGAATGGTCATATCACTCTCTCCTTAAAGTGCTGTACAGGTGCCATGTGCCAGGAAACTCACGCCGTCTCCGACACTGGACGCACTCATATTTCCCGTCTTCGAATTGACTGCAATATCCCAGCCACGACTGTTCTCGACACCTTGTATGACCAGGTGTTCTCCGTTGTGCTCCATATTTTTAACCGGTGAAACGGCGTTATGACCACTCTCGTGGGTGCCTCGCAAAACCTTGTTTTTGGTGTCCAGTACCACCAGGTCCGGCAAATCGAAGGTCTTGGCCTGCCCCTGAAGACAGAAACCGTCTTCCAGGCAAGCGACGACGTGCGTTACCGCGCAGACGATATCGCTGGAACCATCAAGTCCTGCGGCGGATACACCCGTTGATGTAAACGGCATCGCCGCAACGGCACAGGCTGCGACAAGTCGCGAACATTTTCTATTTAGCATCCTTATTCTCCCTTTTCATAAGTACATATTTGAAAAAAGCAGCGTACGGTTACTGAAACCTCGCCTGCCCTGTTTGGCAACCCTATTTCTTGTCGGTTATACCATGCGCCACGTCAAGACGCACGCGCAGCAGGTGTGCTCAGTCGCCCATGGCCTGCTTGGTGTACTTCCACTTTGAATAGGCATTCATGTAGCCAGTGACACCCTTGGTCACGCCGTGAGCCCAGTTGTATTTCTTGCCGGCTTCCGTTTCGATAAAGGCGACAAGCTGCAGGTTGCTGTCGCAATTGCCAGGTTTCATGCTGCACATTAGAGCATCTCAGGTGTAAAAACTCTGTTTACTGGCTCACCTGGCGCCGGTCTCCTCCAGGATTTACAGGTTGACGGCTTGCCATTATATCGCGCGAGCAATTGAATCCAATGACAGTAACCGGACCTGCCAGTCGTGGCATTCCGACGGCAATATTTTTCCCGTGCCACACTAACCGCCTATACAGAATTTGCCGCAGGCAAAAGCACTCCTTCGAACAATCGCTGCAGCACATCCGCGTGGGCGATGATACGCTTCTCACTGCCCCAACAAAGGATCACCCCTTTGTCAGGCGACTTGCTCTGTGCAAGATTGGCACTCATCAGCACGCATTCGAGGGTATCCTCGGGATTCGTCGTTACAACGGGCTCTACGCAATAGTCGTGAGGATCGGCAGCGTTATCGGGTGCCGAAAACAGCATCCTCAGGAAATGGTTTGCGTTCAACAGCAGGTGTGGTCTCCCATCAGTGCCTGTCAGGATGATCCATCTTTTTCCCGATCTCTGCACGCCTTGAATAAAACCGTCCCAGTTCGGGCTTCCGCGTACTGGAATCTCCAGGCGCCCATCGACTTCGGGCAGGTTTATAATGCTCTCGGGGTCTACGACCCGGCCTTCCTCGCCGACACGGCGGCTGTCGAGGGCGAGGAAGTTGACTGCCCCTCTCCCCTCGAATGCACCCACTTCGCTGCCGCTACTCACCATGCTTCTCAAGATATACTGCTTCAGCATCTCTTCCCGGTGATAGTGGACACCTTCGGGCCCGAGCCACAGATCCAGGATCTTGGCCGTGGGCTTGGCCACCGGGTACAGGACAAACTGGTAGAATCTAATGCCCGGTGAGAGCAGGGAGGCCACCCGCAGCGCGTTACGGGAGAAGTAGGCCTGGGGGAAGATTTCTGCGAGGACGGTGATAAACACCGTCGAAAACAGAAATGCCGCGATCCCGCCAAGCACCGATCCTGAGAGCAACGCCAGCAGGGTGTTGACGCCAACGTTACCCCAAAGAATCGTCGTCAACAGGAAATTCGAGTCTCTCCGCAGGTTGAGGACCTTGATTGCATTCTTGTCGTTCTGCGACGCCATGATCTCGAGCTGAATTCGACTGATGGAGAAGCATGCCAGATTGAGCCCCGAAAACATCGCCGACTGACTGAGACACAGAAAGATACCGATCCAAACGAGAACTGGGTCCATGATCACCTCTACTTTGCCCCACCCAACAGACATGACCGCAATGACCGCCTCATTGCAGCACCCTCGGCAACGCCGACACCGGCACAAACCCGACCCGACATTCGGGTACAATGTTATTAAACTGGCCGGCCACAAGGAAGTGCTTAAGTGGGTAAAAACGGGTAAAAATGAGAGGTAAGTAGAGCTTATATCTGATTGCAGTATAATCTTTACCTGCATCCAAATGATAAGCACATGGCTGGTGGCGACATAACCAGAAACAGGGCCCGTTGCTCACCCAGGGGAAGTACACAAACTAAGACCCAGCATTTATATGACTCGGAATTCCCGTGGTGCCCTGCGGACGCAAGGGCAGGGTGAAGGACCTCTCCCCCACGCAGTTTGTGGTCGGCAAAGCCGAGGTCGCCGTGCGCACCGGGCGCATTCGCAAGAAGTTCAGCAAGGACCCACAGAAACTCCACGATTATCTCCGCGTCAGGCCGGTTCCTGTCGTGGTGAGAAAGGACCGGTTTTACCTGGTTGACCACCATCACCTGGCGCGCACTCTTCGACGCCCTTCACGAGGCACGTGGCAAGGATATCTGCATCTATGTCAAGGTGCTGGGCAATGCCAGTACCCTGGAAGAGGTGTACTTCTGGAAAACCATGCACAAGCAGAACTGGATCTACCTGTTCGATCGCTCCGGTGGCCGACCGCAGCAGCCAGCGACACTGCCAAGGCATATCAAAGGACCTCATGTTCGACCCCTACCGCAGCCTGGCATGGATTGTCCGGGAACATCATGGCTACGTAAAAAAGAATGCGCCGTTCTCGGAGCTCAAGTGGGCCAATTTTTTCCACACCCATGTCCTGCTCGACCAGGACATCCTCGCGGGCAAGCATACCTACGACGATTTTGCCTTCGATGTCGATGAGAAAGGTGTACTGGAAGCCACCGACGACGGCAAGGAAATCCTCGAGGAAGCGCTGTTTCTGGCAACCAGCCCGGATGCACGCCGACTACCCAGCTTCCGCGGCCCTGCATCCAAGGAGACTCGCATGGCGATGACGAATGAGAAGAGCGCAGGTTTCCGCATCCCCGTCCTCGAGGGCATCCTGCCCATCAAGGCCTCACAGATCCCTCTGGAGCTCATCGCCGGTCTTACCCTGGCGGGCGCTCGCCATTCCCGAGGTGATGGGCTACACCAAGATTTCCGGCACGCCAGTCATCACCGGTCTCTACACCATCCTGATCCCCATGGCGCTGTTCGCCCTGTTCGGCTCCTCGCGACACCTCGTGGTCGGTGCCGACTCGGCAACGGCAGCAATTCTCGCCGCCGGACTGGTGGGGCTGGCAGCTACCGGCTCCGATGAATACGTGGCACTGGCGGCAGTGCTGGCCTTGATGGCTGCGGTCTTCCTCATACTGGCGCGCATCATCGGCCTGGGCTTCATGGCGGACTTCCTCTCACGGACAGTCCTGATCGGCTTTCTGACCGGGGTCGGCATACAGGTCGCCCTGGGCGAGATCTCAGGGATACTTGGCCTCAAGGGTGGCGGGCACGGCACCCTGCAGAAGATCTGGAACGATATCCAGCAGATCGAACAGGTCAACTTCTACGCACTCACTATCGCACTCAGTGTGCTGGTGGTGATCATTGGCTCGAAGAAGCTATCGAAAAAAAATACCGGGAGCGCTGATTGCAGTGATCGGCGCTATCACCGCCAGCTGGGCACTCGACCTGGGGTCGCACGTACATGTTCTCGGCGAGGTACCAAGCGGTCTGCCGCATATCGGTCTGCCTCAGGTCGACTGGAGCTGGGCACTGATCGGCAAACTGGTGCCGGTCGCGTTCGCCATGTTCGTGGGCATTCTGGCACAGAGCGCCGCAACCTCGCGGGCCTACGCCGCGCGCTACAACGAGCGTTTCAGCGAGGATACCGACCTCGTCGGCCTGGGGCTGGCGAATATCGGCGCCGGCCTGACAGGCACCTTCGTCGTCAACGGCAGCCCGACCAAGACCCAGATGGTCGACAGTGCCGGTGGCCGCAGCCAGCTGTCGCTGCTGTTCACCACCGCCATCGTGCTGCTGGTACTGCTGTTCCTCACGGCACCGCTGGCCTACATGCCGGAGGCGGTATTATCGGCAATCGTGTTCCTGGTCGGTGTCGACCTGATCGACATCAAGGGCATGCACGACATCTACGCCCAGCGGCGCTCAGAATTCTGGGTGGCCCTGATTACCGCGCTGATGGTGGTATTCGTCGGCGTGGAACAGGGCATACTGCTGGCCATTGCGCTGTCACTGATCGATCACACCAGGCGCGGCTACCACCCGAAGAATGCCCTGCTCATGCGGGGCGAATCCGGCGTATGGAAGCCACAACCCGTGACGACCCAGGTCCAGGCAGAACCCGGACTCATGATCTACCGTTTCACGCACAGCATGTACTACGCGAATTCCCAGCAGCTGTCCGAGGAAGTAACCCTGCTCGCCAATACTGCCAGCCCCCAGCTGCGCTGGTTCTGCATCGACGGCTCGGCGGTTGACGACGTGGACTACTCCGCGGCGGAAACGCTGCGTGCGCTGCATGCCATCCTGCAGGAAAAGGGTATCCGCCTGGTAGTCGCGCAGGTCATGGAAGACGTCACGGCCCAAAGCCGCTATAACCTGAGCGTGTTGTTCGGCAGCGACGCCTTCTTCGACACCCTGGACGACGTGATAAAAGCATACCGGCAGCTGCCGGGCGCCGTGTCATGAGGCAACTGGATCACCCTAGCAGGGTGTTGATTTTCTCGCCCGAAAACACTGGGTTAGATACAATACGGAAAACGATAACTATTTGAGGTTATTAAATCAGTGCGCGGCGAAGATGTTTTCCAGGAATCCCTTTTCACAACGGTGCAATTGGAATCGTTTGTACCTTCTGATCATCCGCTGCCTGCCATCAAAGCGCTGCTTGATGAGGCGATGAAGAATCTGAACTGGCTCTTCGGTAGTATCTATGCCGACACTGGCCGCGAGTCTATCCCGCCGGAACGGCTGATCAGAGCGCAGTTGCTCCAGGTGCTTTACAGCATTCGCAGCGAGCGACAATTGATTGAACAGATCAACTACAACCTTCTATACCGGTGGTTTGTTGGCTTAACGATTGATGATACGGTTTGGGACCACTCCACTTTCAGCATCAACCGAGACCGCCTGCTAGAAAATGATGTAATCACCGAACTGTTTGAGGAAGTGGTTAGCCTGGCCAGAAAACAGAAACTACTGTCCGATGAGCACTTCAGCGTTGATGGAACCTTGATTCAAGCCTGGGCTTCGCAAAAGAGTTATCGCCGCAAGGATGATGACAGCATCCCTCCAGCAGGTGGACGTCGCAACAGCGAAGCGGATTTTCACGGGGAAAAGCGTAGTAATGAGACTCACGAGTCAAAGACTGACGGTGACGCACGACTTGCCAAAAAAGGGCCCGGTAAGGAGGCCAGGCTCTCGTACATGGGGCACACTCTCATGGAGAAACGCAATGGCCTGGTTGTTAAAGCTGCGGCCAGCCGTGCAACTGGCAAGGCTGAACGGGAAGTGGCGGCAGACTTGATGTCGGATCTTCGCGGCGGTAAGAAGCGCACCGTGGGTGCGGATAAAAATTACGACACTGCCGGTTTTGTAGCCGATTGTCGAGCGATGAATATTACGCCGCATGTTGCGCGTAATGATAACCGGCGTGGCGGGTCTGCCATCGACGGTCGTACCAGTCGGCACACAGGCTATAAGGTCAGTCAACGAAGCAGAAAACGAGTGGAAGAGCCTTTTGGCTGGTGCAAGTCCATTGGGTTGATCAGGCAAATGAAGGTGCGCGGTTTATCGAAAGTGAATAGCGTATTTATGATGACGATGATTGGCTGGAATCTGACCCGAATGAGAGCGTTACATGGATAGTCCGTTTTGCGGATGGAACTCCCGTGTATTTGCTACTGATTGTGGTAGAAAACGCGGGTAGCATTCATCGGAGTGGACCGTATTTCAGCTCAAAACGATAATCCCGCTTGAAGGTGAATGAAAATCAACGGCCTGCTAGGCTGCAATGCTGCCGGCTTCGCGGGCAAACCCTGCGTCCGATAGGCTGATGGCCATGGTGCTGGTGTGACTATAGACGCAGGGCCAGTAGCGGTCGTCTGCAAGACTTGTCACTCGCCGAAAGCGGGGCAAGACCACCCGGCTACGCAGGAATGCCGGTGTATTCAGTGTACAGAGTAAAGCAGCCACCCAACGTTTTACCAACAAAGGCCAGATGCTTTCTCAAATCTCGACAGCAACTGTCCGAAAGGTTCGGACGACATACAGAACACCAATATTCAAAAAGGAGACATATATAGATGAATCGCTCTGATTCTCTCAATATCGATACCGCACGCCTACAAACTCATATTGATGCGATGGCATCACAAGCTGTTGACATAACCCCTGACGCTTCGTCACAACATCTACATAATGGGCGTGACACACCTCTTCCACCAGCTGATCTACAAGGAGCTTATGTCAATAATCGTCCACTTCCAACAGCAGGTGTTGCGGATCGTCATGCATATATCGTGGGCAGCGGGATAGCCGGGTTATCGGCCGCATTCTTCCTGATCCGCGACGGCCATATGCCAGCTGAGAATATTACCCTTCTAGAAGCACAAACAACCGGTGGCGGTGCGCTTGATGGAGCGGGTAATGCTGAGGACGGTTACATCGTACGCGGTGGCCGCGAGATGGAGATGACCTATCAAAATTTCTGGGATGTATTCTCGGAAATTCCAGCCCTGGAACTGCCAGCGCCATTCACGGTGCTGGATGAATACCGAATCGTCAATGACGCCGATAAAAACTGGTCGAAGGCGCGACTTCTGGAAAAGCAAGGCCAAATCAAAAACTTCTCGACCATGGGGCTGACCAAACGACAACAGCTAGAGATGATGAAGCTGTTGCTCGCACGTAAGGAAGACTTAGACGGCATCTCGGTGGAAGAATGGTTTAGTGAAGGTTTTCTAAATAGTAACTTTTACATGTTTTGGCGCACCATGTTCGCTTTTCAGAACTGCCATTCGGTGCTTGAAATGAAACTTTACGCTCACCGCTTCCTACACCTTATGGATGGTCTAAATGACATGACGTCACTGGTTTTTCCCAAATACAACCAGTACGACAGTTTTGTTCGCCCATTAATGAATTGGCTGAAAGAGAAAGGTATAAAAATCGAGTACGACACCAGAGTGCTGGATCTCGATGTGGATACCAGTGGTGAAGCGCTCACCACAACCGCCATCAAATGCCGCAGTCATGGTGAAAAGATAACTATAAAGATTGACACACGTGATCTGGTTTTTGTCACTAACGGCTCGATAGTCGAGGATACCGCCTATGGGGACGACGACACCGTACCAGAGCTAAAAATAAACTCCGATAATCCGGATGTCGGCTCAAGCTGGCATTTGTGGAAGAATCTGGCCAAGAAATCGCCAGTCTTTGGACGTCCTGAGAAATTCTGCGGCAACATACCTAAAACAATGTGGGAATCGGCGACGCTAACCTGTACCCCCTCGCCGCTGATCGATAAACTCAAAGAGTTGTCAGTAAACGATCCCTATTCCGGTAAAACCGTAACCGGCGGCATCATCACCTTCACCGATTCTGAATGGTTAATGAGTTTCACCGTCAATCGTCAGCCACACTTTCCTGACCAACCCGATGATGTGATTGTACTTTGGGTTTATGCACTGCACATGGACAAGCCTGGTAATTATGTAAAAAAATCGATGCCAGAATGTACCGGTAAAGAAATTCTAGCCGAAATGTGCTTCCACCTTGGCCTGATTGACCAAATCGCAGAGATAGTCGCTGCGACAAAAGTACGTATCGCGCTGATGCCATACATCACAGCACAGTTTATGCCACGTGCGAAGGGCTATCGCCCATGGGCGGTACCAGACGGTTGCACCAACCTGGCCTGTATTGGTCAGTTTGTGGAAACACTTAACGATGTGGTTTTCACGTTGGAAAGTTCGGTCAGAACAGCCCGTACCGGGGTCTACACCCTACTTGGCATCAAAAAACAAGTGCCCGACATCTTTGCTGGTCAATATGATATTCGTCGTCTGCTACGCGCAACGCGAACGCTGAACAACAACGAAGCGTTTTTGGGGGAAGGTATCCTTCGCCACCTTTTAGGTGGAACCTATTTCGAACATATCCTACCCCTTGGGCCCGATGAAGAAACCGCCGATCTTCGTAAACCCGGTATGTTTGAAAAACAACTCAGCGCTCTGCGCCGGATGGTTGAAGACAGCTACGGGCTAGATGCGACCAAAAAGTGGATCCATGGAGCGATAGAGACTTTGCGTAGTCGTCGTTGAGTCCCGTTGCTGGGCGTGAACGGAAACTATTTCGGCACTTGAGACAATCTCGCCCTACAGTCTGCGGCTCGGTGCCCGTTACTCAGGCCCCAGAGCGAAGTGTTTCTCTCAGCGCTTCGTGATGCCCGAACGACCATCACCCAGATGCCAGCTAACTACACCACTTACCCGGGCCAGGAGCAGCAGGCGCTCGCCACCACCATTGGTTGGCACAGGTGTGTCGCGCAGTTCTTTGAGCACCCCGTAGGACAGGGCCGCAGCACGGCTGCCGCCACCGGAGAACGCCAGCATCAGTGCATTCTCATCTGTTTCCCATTTCTGCTGAAATGTGCGGATGGAATAACTGGGTTCATTGCCGGGCACCGGCCCAGGAGTATTCACAACCACCCCGCGTACAGCGCAGCCGAAAAGCAGGAGTAACAGGCTAACAATGGAGAAAAGGCGTAACAGGTTCATAGCCGTGGTAGCAGTGATTCTGCAGTTGCGGCTGGCTATCTGTGTCGTGCAATTTCCCGGTAGCAAGGCAACGACCGACTGCAATTCCATCACGATCCTCTCTCCTCTTGGTGTCACCAGCGGCCAGCCTAGCAATAAAATCCACCGGCTCAAAGATCACGTGGGTGTGCCATCCCGGTAGGGGGTTTTCAGCTGATACCGAACCTTGCCCTGATTCGGCTTGTCGTCCCAGCTTTCCGGTGTCTGGTATGCAATCTAATACCACCGAGAATGTGCCAGGGAATGCCTCTTTTGCGCATGAAGCTGCCGGTCGTTGTGAAATCCAGTGCAGCAAGCCCGCGTCAACCCAGTACCGTTGCTGGTAACGGCTGCTCCGCAACAACATCACTCCCGGGCCGCCGCAACGCCCCCCACCGGCCAGATATCCGATTACAACCAGTCTGTCAGTGCAAATCCGATCCCGATTTGATTCGTGTACTGATTGTAATCGATCAGACTTTCACCATAGCCGTTGAAGTACTGGATATAGCCCTTCATGTACGGATAACTCCACAGGGGAAAACTCCAACTCAGTTCGACAGCACCCTTGCTGAAGCCGGACTGGAGATTGTTGCGTGACATCACACTGAATACATTCTTACCCCATTTGTATGCCCCGCGTAGTTCGTAATTTCCCATATAGTCCTTGATATCCGGATTGTCATCGTCATCATCGGGGATTCGATACCAGGGCTTGAACGCCAGCGCAAGATTGTCCTTTTCAACAACGAAATTCGCGTAAATCCGGTTCCAACTGCGGGACAAGTTGCCGCCCTGACCGTTGGACTGATGAACAAAGCCAACCATGTTCGCGGTATTGGTGAACCCATGGAACTCCCAATTCGGATTGAACTGTGCCCAGATCTCGGGCTCGTGATTCGTTTCGCGGAAAGGTGAGGATATGTCGTCGTTGTAAACCTGCCAGAATGAGCGGTTGGTGTATGCCGCATAGATATCAAACGTATCGAACAGGCCGATCGCCAGCGGGGTTTTGATGCTGACCTGAAACTGGGCCTCGGTGTCATCGAGCTCCAATGACGTGTTCTTGTATTGCTCCCGATAAGGGTCCGGGTTGTAACCGCTCGAATTATATGTGGCCACCAGTATGTAGTTCGGTTTATGGGCCATCAGGGTGAAAGGCGCGAGCACGTTCTGCCTGTCTAGCCGAAGCCGCTCAGACACGACGGCAACTTGTTTGTCCTCTGTAACAAAGCTCCCGTCACGCAATTGCTTCTGGCATTGCAGGCGCAACTCGCCGACGGTCATCTCATCATTGGCCTGCTGCATCCTGTTCGTCATACATTCGGTCAAGTCATCCGCCTGTACAACTCCGGTAATCAACAGGCTGCCGAGCAGCGCTGTCGATACCTGGATACGCACGCGCATTTGCCGACCCCGCCGGATCCCGGTAAATCTATGTGTTTTCATGTTTAGATATCCGCATGTGAAAGTAATGAAGGAATTCGATAGCCTACTTCAGATGGTTAGACTGAGAGTATAGGAAGTATTATCACCATTTCCCATCTCACCCACCACCATTGGAACCACTTTTTCGCTTTCTTTTCATCCCGATCACAACGGAACATCCACCGAAGCACTGCGCACCATCCTGAACTTCCGTCTTCTATTACCCGTTTTCCCGCCTATGCATGACCACAGACCGACCGATACCCTGTCGTATTAGCACTTGGCCGCAACATAGGTGCAGATACATTCCAGTGGATTAGCTGAACAGACTGGCCTTGGGTGGTGCCATCCCGGTAGGGGGTTTTCAGCTCAGGTGTCCTAGGCGAATTGCTAATTATTACTTGAAAACGGTACTGTAGACAGTCTTGTTCTTGCATACAACCTTCCCTACCCTGCTCTACCATGAAGGATCTGCTGGTACTCCTCGCGCATCTGTTGACCACGGTCGCCAAGCTCCTCGGTCCCGGCGGTGCGCGGGCTGTTGTCGCCGATAGTCTGCTCATGAAGCAACAGCTCTTGGTTATTCATCGTTCGCGGCGACGCGCACCCAATCTTTCGACACTGGATCGGTTTCTGTTCGGCTTCTGGTCGCTGTTTCTCAACCCACGTCGTATTCAGCGGGCTGCTATGATTATTCGGCCATCAACACTTTTGAAATTTCATGACCTGCTCAAAAAGCGCAAGTACCGACTGCTGTATTCATCCGGTAGAAAAGGTAAACCAGGGCCCAAGAGTCCGTCACCGGAACTTATCCAAGCGATTGTCGAACTAAAACGACGCAACCCACGCTTTGGCTGTCTTAGAATCGCGCAGCAGATCAACAAAGCATTCGGAGTGGATATCGATAAGGACCTGGTCAGACGCGTCCTCGCCAAGCACTACCACCCAACACCCGATGACGATGGGCCATCTTGGCTAACCCTGCTCGGACACACGAAAGACAGCCTTTGGAGCATTGACCTGTTTCGGTGCGAATCCATTCTATTGAAGAGCCACTGGGTGCTGGTGGTCATGGATCAGTTCACGAGGCGTATCATTGGTTTTGGCGTTCATCCGGGCGATGTAAGTGGTGTTGCCCTGTGTCGCATGTTCAACACGGCCATCTCTACGCAAGGTGCTCCACGCTATCTCAGCTCGGACAACGATCCGCTATTCCGATATCACCGATGGCAAGCCAACCTGCGGATTCTCGAGATCAGGAAAATCAAGTCCATCCCGTATACCCCGGTTTCGCATCCCTTCGTTGAGCGACTGATTGGAACGATTCGGCGTGAATACCTTGACCGCGTCTTCTTTTGGAACGCGCAGGATCTGGAAAGAAAACTCGGCGGGTTCCTACAGTATTACAACCATAGCCGTGTTCATCAGTCGCTGGATGGGAGCACGCCTGCTGAAGTTAGTGGCGGACACCAACCACTAGCCCGCAAAACTGAGTAACTATTCGTGGATATCACACTGCAACGGACTTTTTCAGACACCAGTTGCTGCGTGAATTACGAATTCGCCTAGGACAGGGTCATGGCTATCCTTTCCCGATGCTAACCCTGCCCATCTGCCACGGTTTTCCCTGTGGCACGTTTTATTCGCGCCGCGAGTGCAGCGACCAGGGGATTCGCGCTGAGACCGTGTGCGATAACGCTGAGCGCAATGGTGCAAACCACGGTACTGATGATGGTGCTGCCGCCGGCCAGGTGTTCGTTGAGCACAATCACGGCGAACACGATACTCGCCAGTCCGCGGGGCCCGAACCAGCCCATGAACAGTTTTTCATCGGTCCGCAACTTCATTCCTGTGAGCACCAGGAACACCGGCAGCATGCGCACGACGGTCAGGCTGAGCACGGCATAGAGCACGACCTCCCAGCTGAAAGAGCCGGCTGACTGACCGACCACGGTGGCTCCGAACACCACCCAGGTGATTAAGGCAAGCGTATCACCGGTCCCTTCGGCAGCAAGCAGAAGCTTGTGTTTGTGACGCTTCGTAAGTCCGCCAAACAACAGGCCACCGGCAAAGGCGGCAATGAAACCGCTGCCCCCCAGCCACTGCGCCACTGCAAAACAAGCCACGGCCAGCGCCGGGACGGGAAGTTGCCGCCAGGTCTCGGTGATCCATTCCCGGTCAGCAAACCTCGTGCCCAGCCAACTGCCCAGAACCGTCAGCCCAACGCCCACGGCAACCCCGATACCAATCTCCTCGGCCACCAGTTTCATCGCGAGCACAGGGGTGCTGGTCTCGGCACCCGTGGCAGTCACAAGGGCAAGAAACACAAACAGGATCGGAACACAGATACCGTCGTTCAGGCCGCTTTCGACATTCAGCCCCTCGCGAATGTTGGACGGCACGGCTTCATTCGTCACCACCGCCTTGCCCAGGGCGGCATCGGTGGGTGCCAGCATGGTTGCGAGAATGGCGATCTCCAGCAGGGTCAACCCGTCGAATACAAGCACGCCGATCCCGAAGCCAAGCAGGATGGTCAGGGGCAGACCGATCAACAGCAAACGTTCGGGGGTGCCGATGCTCCGCTTGAGTACACCGAGATTCGCATTGGCGGCATCCGTAAACAACACCAGTGCCAGCGTCAGCTCGGCAAGCGTGCGCAGCCCCTCCGAGTCCACGTTCATGCTCAGGACGCCAAGACCCAGCGGGCCGAGTGCCAGGCCGAAGGCGGCAAACAGGAGTGCCCCGTTGATGGGTGTGCGCTCGAGTCCTCCGCTGGCAATGCTGTAGAGAAAAACGAACACCGCCAGGATTGCCAGATTTTCATACATGTTTTACATCCTCCTCAGTACATGGCCTGCTGAGGCGACGACCAACTCAGCCTTCCCGCAGGTCTGTCAGCAGGCGCTGGTAGTCCGGATTGGTGCGTAATAACTCCCCTCCGGCTTCGATCAGCAGATCCACCTGTTCGTCGCTCAGATTGAAGCTTGTAGGGATCTGGTTGAGGGCTTTGCGCCGCTTGGGATCGTGAATGCCGTCGAAGTCGAGGAGGATTAAATAGGATTCGACATGCGTGTCTTCTGTTGACAGTCCTTGCGCCCAACTGACGAGGGTCTTCTTCATCAATTCGATAGTCGCCGTGTTGTAACGGTGCAGCTGGATATCGCTCACGGCGCCGATGGTCTTGCCTAGTGACGGTTGCTTATCGCTGCTGTCCATATGATGGCCCGGCTCGGTAGAGGCGTTGACCGAGATCATAACGACTCGCTTTGGCGGCGTGCGATTGTATTTCTTGTTGTATTCGGCCATGGTACCGCCCGAGAGCGAGACAATCTCATAGAGGGCGCGCAGCCCCAGATTGTCGGTGAGCCCCCCGTCAACGAAGTGGGCGTACTGGCGGTCATCACGGTCGTAATAGGTTTCCAGTCCCTCGACCACCATGATCATCTCCGGGTTACCGCTGGCCCGAGCGCGTGCCGCCTTGAGCCAGTCGGGCAATTGAGTGCCGCACTCGGGGTAGTTGCGAAGCACCACCGGATTAAACAACACCGGTACGGCTGAGGAAGCGGTTACCGCCCGGGAAACCGGGAAGGTCGACAGGTCTGAACAGAGCAGCGTGAAATACTCCTGGATGAAAGAAAAGCGCACGCCATAGCCGAGATCGGAGCTGTTGATCACAATCATGGGCCCCTCCTGCCGCGACAGGTCAGCGAAGGTGGCGCCCTTGAATATGGTCTTGTCGTAATAGTTCGCCGCCATCTCGGTGCGTCCGGTATTGCTGAACCACAGCAACGGATTGAAGAGTCGCCGGAACAGCGCGCCCTCCACATTCTGGCGAAGAAACACGTCCTCGTAGTCATCGAAGATCCCGTCTCCGTGCAGTCCGTAATAGGCCGAGGTGAAACTGCCACCCGACACCGACGAGATGCTGTGTACTTCATCCAGAAGACGCTTGCCGCCGCTGACAGTCGTGACCGGCGTGTCGCGCAATTCCTTGAGCACACCATAAGACAGGGCCGCAGCACGGCTACCGCCACCGGAGAACGCCAGCATCAGCGCGTTCTCATCGGTTGCCCATTGCTGCTGAAATGTGCTGAGAGAATAACTGGGATCATTGTCGGACACCGGCCCGGGAGTATTCACAACCACCCCGCGTGTGGCGCAGGCGGAAAGTAGCAGTAACAGGCTAACGATGGAGACAAGGCGTAACAGGGTCATAGCCGTGGTATTCGCTATTCTGCAGGTACGGCTGCGGCTGGCCACCAGTGGGTAGCGATCTTTCGGTACCAACCCGACGACGACCGACTGTAATTCCATCGCTATTCTCTCCTGTGAGAGTCTCCAGCATATTCTACCACCTGCCTACATTTTTTGTGCCTGGTATGCCTGCATGACGTCTCCCAGGGTGTCGAAGAAGGCATCATCACCGAACAGCTGACGCAGCTCGTAGTGGCTCTTGTCCTTGACGCCTTCCATGACCTGCGCCACCACCAGCCGGATGCCTTTTTCATCCAGTATGCCGTGGAGCGCACGCAGTGTCTCCGCCGCGGAATAGTCCACATCATCGACCGCAGAGGCGTCCACACAGAACCAGCGTAATGGCGGCTGTGCACTGTTGACAAGAGTAGAGACTTCCTCTGACAGTTGCTGGGAATTCGCATAGTACATGCTGTGTGTGAAACGGTAGATCATGAGTCCGGGGGCGGCCTGGGCCTGGCTTGCCACAGCTTGCGGCTTCCATTCTCCGGATTCAGTTGGCATGAGCAGGGCATTCTTCGGATGATAGCCACGACGGGTGTGATCGATCAGCGACAGTGCAATGGCCAGCAGGATGCCCTGTTCGACGCCGACGAACACGACCATCAGTGTCGTAATCAGCGCCACCCAGAACTCCGAGCGTCGCTGGGCGTAGATACTGCGCATGCCGTTGATGTCGATCAGGTCGATACCAATCAGGAACACGACCGCTGACAGTACTGCCTCCGGCATGTAGGCCAAAGGCCCGGTGAGGAACAACAGCACCAGCAGCACGATGGCCGTGGTGAACAACAGCGACAGCTGGCTGCGTCCCCCGGCGCTGTCGACCATCTGGGTCTTGGTCGGGCTGCCGTTGACGACAAAGGTGCCGGACAGGCCCGCGCCGATGTTGGCCAGCCCGAGGCCGACGAGATCGGTGTTCTCACTGAAGCGTTCGTTGTAGCGTGTGGCATAGGCCCGCGAGGTCGCAGCGCTCTGTGCCAGGATAACCACGCACATGGCAAACGCGACCGGCACCAGCTTGCCGATGAGTCCCCAGCTCCAGTCAACCTGCGGCAGCCCGATGTGTGGCAGACCGCCTGGTACCTCACCGAGTACGTGCACATGCGCCCCCAGATTCAATGCCCAGCTGGCGACAATGGCGCCGATCACCGCGATCAGAGGCCCCGGTATCTTTTTCGAAAGCTTTTTCGAACCCACGATCACCACCAGCACACTGATCGCAATGGCCACCGCGTAGAGATTGACCTGTTCGATCTGCTGGATATCGTTCCAGATCTTCTCCAGGGTGCCGTGCCCGCCGCCCTTCAGGCCGAGCATGCCGGAGAGCTCGCCCAGTGCGACCTGGATGCCGACACCGGTGAGAAATCCGATCAGGACCGTGCGTGACAGGAAGTCCGCCATGAAACCGAGGCCGATAACCCTCGCCAGGATGAGAAAGGCCGCGGCCATCAATGCAAGCACTGCCGCCAGCGCCACGTATTCATCGGAACCGGTGGCCGCCAGCCCCACCAGGCCGGCGGCGAGCATGGCCGCCGTTGCCGAATCCGCCCCGACCACCAGGTGCCGCGAGGAACCAAACAGGGCAAACAGGGCCATGGGAATGAGAATGGTGTACAGCCCGGTGATCACCGGGGTCCCGGCAATCTTGGTGTAACCCATCACTTCGGGTATCGCCAGTGCCGCCAGGGTGAGACCGGCGATGAGCTCGAGCGGAATCTGCGAGGCCTTTATGGGCAGTACGCCCTGCAGGATTGGCAGGCGGAATCCGCCGGAGTTTTTATTCACGGCATTCATGGCAGTCTCCTATGACACAGGTCCGCGGAAGCCCGGCAAACCACGTGCCTCCGAACTGCCAGCAAGAAACAGGGCTTCCTCAAGGACTTCCTTACCGTCGTCCGTTACTTCCAGCACACCGTGCGCGTCGACCTCGAAGGCGAAATCGTCGAAGGTGTGCTTGCCGGCCAGGATGTCCTGGTCCAGCAGGATACGGGTCCTGAAGAAATTCGCCCACTTGAATTCAGAGAACGGCGCAGTGTTTTTGACATAGCCAGACTACACTATTTTACTTGCTTTATTAATCAGTCACTTGCGGTGCTTGCCCATCCAATACCGTATTTGAGTTATCAGTCACTTGCACTTCACTGGTAGTTCAAGTTAGCACAAAACTGGCACAGTCCTTTTTGCCCGCTGAAACAGCTCGTTTGCCACATGAATTGAAATTCATCATGCACAATTGTTATGCAGCAATATTGATAGACACATGCAATCCCAGCCGATGCGCGAGATCTACCAAGGTATCCAGGCGGAACTCATCAATCTTACCTTTCAATAATGCGCTGATTCGTGGCTGTGAAATGTGCAGCAGCTCGGCGGCATCTTGCTGTTTCAGTCCACGTTCTTTAATGGTTTCCGAAATCGTGATCATTAATTCAGAACGCAACTTCAGATTTTCCTGGCGAACAGGATCATCTTCAAGTGCATCCCATACACTTTCAAACTGTGTTATCTCGCTCATGACCGTTGCCTCTCTAATACTTCCTTTAACGCACGTTTTGCTGTGTCTAAATCCTGCTTGCTCGTTTTCTGGGTTTTCTTTTGAAAGGCATGTAACACGTAAACCCTTTTCTCAAAAGACGCCACATAGATCACGCGATACTGTCCTTCATGTTGGATACGTATCTCACGCACACCCTGACCAATAGATTTCATGGGCTTCCAGTCCGTTGGATCCAAGCCACGCTGAACACGGTCAAGCTGGAGGCCGGCCTCCCTTTTAGCCAGCGCCGGGAATTCACGGACCGTTTTCAATGAGGCGCCCAAGAACTCAATTCCTTTCATTGGGGGATTATACTTCTACCTGTATATTTATACAAGTACCTATATATTCTGTCTCGGCTGCGTAACTTGTCCTTCCTGTGTGTGGAGAATTCGCAATTGTCACCTGAAAACGCCAACTAAAACAGTCTTGTTCTTGAAGGCAACCTTCCCTACCCTTCTCTTCTGTGAAGGACATTTTGATACTTCTCGTACATCTATTGACCACGGTTGCCAAACTCTTGGGGCCTGGCGGTGCGAGGGCCGTCATCGCCGACAGCCTGCTCATGAAACAGCAACTCTTGGTCATCAATCGCTCCCGGCGACGCGCGCCCAATCTCTCGGCGCTTGATCGATTCCTGTTCGGCTTCTGGTCGCTGTTTCTCAACCCACGTCGTATTCAGCGGGCTGCTATGATTATTCGGCCATCAACGCTTTTGAAATTTCACGACCTACTCAAAAAGCGCAAGTACCGACTGCTGTATTCATCCGGTAGAAAAGGTAAACCAGGGCCCAAGAGTCCGTCACCGGAACTTATCCAAGCGATTGTCATACTAAAACGACGCAACCCACGCTTTGGCTGTCTTAGAATCGCGCAGCAGATCAACAAAGCATTCGGAGTGGATATCAATAAGGACCTGGTCAGACGCGTCCTCGCCTAGCACTACCACCCAACACCCGATGACGATGGGCCATCTTGGCTAACCCTGCTCGGACACACGAAAGACAGCCTTTGGAGCATTGACCTGTTTCGGTGCGAATCCATTCTATTGAAGAGCCACTGGGTGCTGGTGGTCATGGATCAGTTCACGAGGCGTATCATTGGTTTTGGCGTTCATCCGGGCGATGTAAGTGGTGTTGCCCTGTGTCGTATGTTCAACACGGCCATCTCTACGCAAGGTGCTCCACGCTATCTCAGCTCGGACAACGATCCGCTATTCCGATATCACCGATGGCAAGCCAACCTGCGGATTCTCGAGATCAGGAAAATCAAGTCCATCCCGTATACCCCGGTTTCGCATCCCTTCGTTGAGCGACTGATTGGAACGATTCGGCGTGAATACCTTGACCGCGTCTTCTTTTGGAACGCGCAGGATCTGGAAAGAAAACTCGGCGGGTTCCTACAGTATTACAACCATAGCCGTGTTCATCAGTCGCTGGATGGGAGCACGCCTGCTGAAGTTAGTGGCGGACACCAACCACTGCCCGCAAAACTGAGTAACTATTCGTGGATATCACACTGCAACGGACTTTTTCAGACACCAGTTGCTGCGTGAATTACGAATTCGCCTAGGACAGGTTATTTTTTCAGGCTACCTGAACCGGAATCGCGTTGCGGAATTCTTTAATGCCGTTGTTCTCGTCCAGGTAGACCAGGGTCGGTTTGAAGATGCCTGCTTCCTGCTGTGAGAGCACGGCATAGGTGCAGATAATAATGCGATCACCCGGATTGGCCTTGTGTGCGGCTGCCCCGTTTACCGAGATAATGCCGCTGTGGTCCTCCGCACGAATCGCATAGGTGGTAAAGCGCTCGCCATTGTTCAGGTTGTAGATCTGGATCTGTTCGTATTCATGAATATTGGCGGCTGCCAGCAACGCGCCATCAATGGCACAGGAGCCTTCATACTCCAGTTCCGCATGGGTAACATTGGCGTGGTGCAGCTTGGATTTTAACAAGGTTATTTGCATAAGCCGGATCGAGCCTTCCGCTTCCTTAAATAGGCTGTAATTATGCTGATTCTAGGATTGGACTGCAACAAACAGGCAAAGTTTCTTCCTGAAGTTGACACTCTAAGTGATTGATACCTTGACATTGTCAATCAAGCGTGTGCTCCCCAGCATGGCAGCAGCCAATACTACCCGCTCCTCATTTTCGGCCCCGGGGACCCCAAGATCCGAACTGCGTCTGACACTGACGTACTGTGGCTAGAAGCCGGCAGCCCGGAGTTGTTCCATGGCAGCCTGTTCAACTGCGGCAATATCCTGCTCCCCGTGCCGCAGAATGTCCCTGACATCCAGCAGTGTCTGGTAAAGCTGCGGCGCGATGGCCCGTTCCACGACACTCAGATAGCCATTGCGCGAACTCATTGCCAGCCCGTCAGCTTCACGCTCCGTTTCCACCGCTTCGATGGCAATCGGCATCATCAGGTCGCTGACCATGCGCCGGATGATCAATAACTGCTGAAAGTCTTTCTCACCAAACACGGCAATATTCGGCTGCAACATATTGAATAGTTTGGCAACCACGGTGGTAACACCGTCAAAATGCGTGGGCCGGAATTCACCTTCCAGGATCGCATTCAGCCCGGGCACCACGACCTGCGTCGTACGGCCAGGCCCGTCGCCATAAATTTCGGATACCTCGGGCATGAACAACAGGTCTGCATCCACCTCCTGCAGCGCCTTGATATCGTCTTCGTGAGTCACCGGGTAACTCGTGTAGTCTTCGTTCTGAGCGAACTGCATGGGATTGACAAAGATGCTGACCACCACGCGCTCGGCGATGGCACGTGCATGCCTGACCAGTTTCAGGTGACCGGCGTGGAGATTGCCCATTGTGGGCACAAAGGCAACGCGCCCTGACTGGGTACGCCAGCGCCAGGCATGGGACCGTAACTCGGCAATGGTGGTAACAATCTCCACGGGTTGATCAGTACTCGTGTTCCGGTGCCGGGTAGCTGCCGTCCTTGACGGCCTTGATATAGGCCTCCACTGCTGCCGGCACTGTACCGCTATCGCGCAGGAAATCTTTCACGAAACGCGGCGTCTTCTGTGTGGTGATGCCGAGCATGTCATACAGCACCAGCACCTGTCCGTCACAACTGCGGCCGGCACCTATACCGATTGTCGGGATACTGAGTGACTGCGAGATGGTGGCTGCCAGTGGCGCAGGAATGCATTCCATCACAATCATGCCGGCACCCGCCTCCTGCAGCGCCCGGGCATCTTCCATAATGGCCCTGGCACCGGCCTCATCCCGTCCCTGCACCTTGTAACCGCCCAACTCCTCGACGGACTGCGGTAGCAGGCCAATGTGTCCGCAAAACGGAATATCGTGTCGCACCAGGTTTTCAACAACGGCCAGCTTCGCGACGCCGCCTTCCAGCTTAACCATATCCGCTCCACCCTCATCCACCAGCCGCCGGGCATTGGCGAGCGCCTGTGCGGGCGTTTCATAACTCCGGCTGGGTAGATCGACGATGCGGTAGGCATGTTGCCCCGAACGGGCAACATTGGCTGCGTGGTAAATCATGTCATCCATGCTGACCGGCACCGTCGTTTCATACCCCATGAGTACCATACCCAGTGAATCACCAACGATGAACAGTTCAATTCCGGCCGCTTCCAGCAGCCGCGTAAAACTCGCGTCATAGCAGGTCAGGCAGGCGATTTTTTCACCCTGCCGCTTCATCGCCTGCAGGTCACCGAGTGTTACGGGTGAACCTTTCTTTACGCCTGCCATCAGTGGTGCAACTCTGGATAATCCGGAAAGATAAAATGTTAAATGACGATCGACATCGGGTTGAAATAATGCCTGCCGGTCTTGGTGACGTGTATCTGCTCCAGCAACGCTTCGTAATCCCTGTCATTATCGACCAGGTTGATATGCGCCGCATTTACGATCAACAGTGGCGCCGCATCATAGTTCAGGAACATGCGCGAGTAGGCTTCAGACAGTTTGCGCAGATATTCTGCATCAATCTTGCGCTCATATTTAATACCGCGCCGTGCAATGCGTTTCAGCAGTATATCTTCCGGCGCCTGCAGGTAAATCACCAGGCCCGGCACGGGGGCGTCAATTGTTACATGCTGATAGACCTGATCGTAGAGCTTCAGCTCCTCGGTATCCAGCGTCAACTCGGCAAACAGGCGATCTTTTTCAAGCAGAAAATCAGCCACTCTAACAGGCTGGAACATATCCGCCTGGCGCATGTTTTCTATCTGGCGAACCCGTTGAAACAGGAAAAACAGCTGCGCCGGTAACGCACCTGAACGCGGGTCCTGGTAAAACCTTTCCAGGAACGGATTCTCATCCGCGCCTTCCAGTATCAGGTCGGATTCAAAGCTGTCTGCAAGACGCCGGGCAAGGCTGGTCTTGCCTACTCCGATCGGTCCTTCTACAACGATATAACCGGGTCGTTCGTTACTCATCAAGCAGTTATCAGTTTTTTCAGCGAATGACTCTTGCACTTGTTGATCAACGAATACAAAAAACCCCGGCCCGGGATCTTGACGTTACCGGCAATCTCTTCCAGTGGCACAATGACAAAATCACGCTCATGCATGCCCGGATGCGGCACGGTTAGTGTGTCCGTGTCGATGGTGCTGTTGCCATACAGCAATAAATCCAGGTCAATAATCCGCGGCCCCCATTTCTCGCCATTGCGGCTGCGCCCCTGCAGGTCCTCGATACTGATCAGCGCCTGGTGCAATTCTTCAGCCGATAACAGGGTGTCCAGGGAAACGACCGCATTCACATAATCGGGCTGCTCCTCCGGTCCCATGGGCCGGCCACTGTAGAGGCTGGAGCGCGCAGCCAGGATGGTACCGGGATCATCTCCAGTTCTTCAACGGCCTCCAGCACCTGCGCAACCGGATTGTCCAGGTTACTGCCGATGCCAATGTATGCTCGGATTGTCATTCTGTCTTTCCCTCCGGTTTGCGGCCTGAGCGGTTGCGCCGTCGTTTGCGTGGCCGTGCCTTGCGGGCCGGCTGTTCGCGTTGCTGTGGATTTGCCTCCTGGAACTCCGTCCACCAGTCGCCCAGCGATACGGGTACTTCACCGGCTGCCGCACGCAGCAGCAGGAAATCGTAGGCTGCCCGAAAGCGCGGATGACTCAACACGCGCAAACTGCGCCGCCCCTTGGTCTCCAGTCGCAACTGTAACACCCAGATGTCACGCATGGGCAACGAAAATCGTCGCGGTGTTGCCATCACCGCCGCCTGTTCGGCAATAATCTGTGAACTGGCATGCTGCATGGCCTGCGCCGGGTGCTGCCCCTCGGCCTCGAGCTGCGCTGCCCGCTCGCGAACCGGCTGCCAGAGGAACACCGCAAACAAAAAGGCCGGGGTTACCGGTTTACCCTCTTCAATGCGGGCATCGGTATTTGCCATACCCTTGGCAATCAGGGTCAGCGGGAAATGGTTTTCCTCGTGCGCCAGCGACTGCTCGGTGAGCGGGAACAGTTGTCCGAACAGGTTGTAATGGCGCAGCATTTCAAAATTAGCCAGCGCGCTACCGCCCAGAAACAGCTTTAGCATTTCGTCAAACAGGCGCGCCGGCGGGATATCGCCCAGTAACGGCGCCAGCCTTGCGTATAGGTAGGATAAAAGAGGTGTTGTGAGTAAATTTTCTGCGCTAGCTTAGTTGCTGAGTCTTAAATCCTCGCGAAAAGTTAGCCTATTCTTCTGAAATGGTGCCCGCATCGGTGAGCTTGCAGTTCATGTTCGTCTCTTCCACGGACTGTTCAGCACACCGGACCAGAAGGAGGGAATGACCGCCTTCGCCGAGAAGCGCAAACCTGAATACAAGCAATACTGAGCCGAGTGTGGCTCAGGCGACAAGAAACCTGAATCAAACCAGAGGAGAAGAATATGGCAGAAAGCGTCTACAAGTTCATCGAAATTGCGGGATCCAGCACCGAGTCGTGGGAAAAAGCTGCGGTCGCAGCCGTGGAGACGGCCGCGAGCAGCCTGAATGACCTTCGCGTTGCGGAAGTACTCGAGCAGGACATGACCATCGAAAAGGGCAAAGTCAGCGCGTATCGGATCAAACTGAAAGTCTCCTTCAAATACCGAACCGACTGAGGTCGACAGCGGCGGTGGGCACTGGTGAGAAGGGCATCTCCACCCGGCGGACCCCGGTCCCGCCGCCGCTGACGCTTGTTGTAGTTTCCTCGTCGCTTCGCCTTCATGGATGAGAGGAAGCTCCCGAGCCAACCTTCCAGTTGGCAATCGCGCAGATGAAAGTTCCACCCGAACAGAGTTGTCCACGCCTGCTTCCGCTCCTCCTGACGCCATTGGCCTTGTCGTCGCCGATGTTCGCGCAGGAGAGGACGCCCCTCGAGGAGTTTGTCGACGGGTTCCCCATCGAACTCGAGAGTCGCACACGCAAAGCAAGCTACGAAGAGTTGTTCCGTGGCGGGGACATTTCGGCTTACTTCAACGTGCGCACGTCCGAATTCATGGACACGGCCGTGCTGCCGGCGCGTCAGCCGCAAATGCTCCTGGGCAGCTGCACCGCCTCCTACCCGGGGCGATGCGCGGTGACGGAGCGTCGGAGTTGAAAAAGCGAATTCCTAGCAGTCGTAGGCTTGACGACAGGGGAGAATTGCGGTCAAATCTCGGGGAATGAGGCTCTTTCACCCCTTCCTCCCCCTGCACCCCCTCCTACCCGGAGCGATGCGCGGTGACGGAGCGTCGGAGTTGAAAAAGCGAATTCCTAGCAGTAATACTGAGCCGAGTGTGGCTCAGGCGACAAGAAACCTGAATCAAACCAGAGGAGAAGGATATGGCAGAAAGCGTCTACAAGTTCATCGAAATTGCGGGATCCAGCACCGAGTCGTGGGAAAAAGCTGCGGTCGCAGCCGTGGAGACGGCCGCGAGCAGCCTGAA
>CAVWDM010000015.1:0-7312 GCA_963753755.1 uncultured Gammaproteobacteria bacterium | reverse complement strand
ATGCCCGGTGTGTAACGCGCATAGTAGGGTGCCGCAATTTTCAGCGGCATCGCGGCACTGCGATAAACGGGGTGCTTCACCAGGCTGCCCATGACGAGGTTATTAAGGTTGCGCATCTGTGCCGGGTCCAGTGCCAGCTCATCATTATGTTTGACGCGCCGGGCGGCCATGCCGGCTGAACCGCTGCCATCCTGAAAACCGCCTGCCTCAATCAGTCCGTGCGCGGTTGCCAGTTGATCCTGGTCGAGAATTTTCCTGATGTGTGTAAGCATGAATAGTCCTGCACGAGTTGGTTACGATGGGTTAGAATCCGGAAACGAAATTTAGCAGCCAATGAGCATAAGACCACGCGTATGATTTTAAAAGTTGTTATTGAAAACAAGACCTACCCGATCAAGGTGCCTGAAGATATTATTGAGCAGGGCGGTGATTTCTTCGACAAGATCGACAGCGATATGGACAAGGGCTGGCAGATGAGTCGCGAGTGGGTTGATAAGCCTAACCGGGAACAGCGTTGCCAGATCGTGGGGGACAAAATGCTGACAGCCATGCATAACGATAATAAAGAGATGATGATGTTGTTATCGGCCTATGTTCTGGCGCGTGTCCCTGGTGTGCGCGAGATACACATTGACACCAATGGCGAGATGCTGGAAACAGAGCTGGTACTGGCATAGCAACCTGACGCTTGCCCACGGTACCTGTCATTAACAGATCATGGCTGATCTGTTGTCGCTGACGACCCCACTGTTGATCCGATACCCGGATGACACCCGGCATGTCATGGTGGCCTGCTTCCGTCATCCGCAGGGGCTGCTGTATTTCCGACCGTTCTGGGAGCAGTTGCCTGACGTGGAGGGGGTTCAGGTTGTAAAGGGACACCTCAAGGGAGAGGGGCCCTGGAAGGTGGGTGATGCGGTGGTCACGGTGCTGGGTTGCCATGGAACCCATCCGCAGCCGGCCGCCGAACTTGCCGACTGGCTATTTCATCTTGAACAACGCGGTGAGCACTACCCGTCGCGTGAAGAGTTACTGGCAATCGCGCAAGAGAGAGGTTTCCCGGTTTAACCGTCTGCTGAGTTCTATGTCTTGTCCGGCTGCATTCGCTGGCTGGTGTGTCGTATGTCTGTCGAAACGATCCGTCATATATTTGACGTATCTGTCTTTGGATTGAATTTAAATACCCTATAAATAATATTGTTATGTGCTATAATTCCGTCACACATCTTCTGCATGAATCCGTCGACCATCATGAGATGGATGCAGGGAATTGAACCGCAGCAGGTCTTAATACCATGTATGAATCATTTTATCATCTGCACACCAATCCGTTCAGTCTGACGCCGGACCCCAATTTCTGTTTCAGTCACTCCGGATACAGGCAGGCACGCGAGTATCTGGAGTATGCCCTCAAGTTGGGTGAAGGCCTGGTGATGGTGACCGGTCGTCCGGGTACCGGTAAAACCACCCTGGCTGCAACCTTTCTGGAGACGCTCAATATGGGCTCGGTAAGGGCAGCGCACATCGCGGCATCCAGCCTTGATGCGGATGACCTGTTGCGTACCGTGGCCTATGCCTTCGATATCAAGACAGAACACGATGACAGGGCGTCGTTACGGCACTGCATACGGCAGTTCTTTGAGAGGATGGCTCAATCCGGCCAGCGGGCGCTGCTGATTATCGATGAAGCACAGGGCCTGCCGCGAGCTGCGCTGGATGAATTGCGCTTGCTGGCAGATTTGCAGTCCGGATCACGTCAAATGCTGCAGTTGTTCCTCATTGGACAGGAGCAATTACGCGAACAGATGTCAGATCCGGAAATGGAATATTTTCAGCAACGGGTCATTGCAAATTACCACCTTGTGCCGCTGGATCTGATGGAGTGCAGGGATTATGTTGAATACCGGTTGCGCCAGGCCGGATGGCAGGGCGATCCAGAATTAACCGGGGCTGCAGTCCAGGATATCTATCGCTTTAGCAGGGGTGTGCCGCGGCATATCAACAAGCTGTGTAACCGACTGCTGTTGCTCGGTTATGGAGTCGGCCGCCATACACTGGATAGCGATGACGTGGCGGCAATAGCAGAGGAGATGGAGGCAGAGCAACTGCGGCCGATGTCCCGTGTGCAATCTGGTGATGAGGATTTAGCGCAGGCACTGGATACCCGGGACTTCAAGCAATGCTCACCGTCGGAATTGGCAATTTGTCATTCCGGGGTGCAACACGTGCAGCACCGGATAGAGCCACCACTATGGGTGTTGGCTGCAGAGGAGGAAGAGTGCCCGGTAGCAGAGCTGGCGGAAGGTGAGGGCGCAGCCGACGCCGATTCAGCGGTTGCTCTCGTTCCGCCGTCAATTGTGCATACCAACATTCCGTCACCAATAAAATCACCCGACTGGAGTCAATGGCTGAGCGGTATGTCCGCCTGGCAAGAGCGAATGGCGCCATCGCTGGGCATACTGACTGTTGCCACCCTCTCCATCTCGGTCGCCGCAGGCGGCTACCTGAACGCGGGTGATCACCGGCCGGCTGTCATAGCCGACGTCCCGGTCGTGCAAAAGCCGTTGCCGGTGACGGCCAGTGGCCAGCAGTCCAGGGCATCGCTTATTCCTGTCGCCCCGGTAATGGTTACCGAACCAGTATCCACTGGGGTTGTTGCAGCAGAATTTGTGACCACCGACGACTCGATTTCCCGGCGTGTGCGCGAAGAGGAATTACCCGCAACTGCGGCCGGATACCCGCCTGAAGCGATGCGCGATGAAATCACAGATGTTGCTCCCGGCAGAATGGCAACCGCATCAGGCGGTGGTGAGAATGAACCTGCGATTGAGTTGGTGCTGAATACAGTAGCCGTGAACGAGGCAGGGGCTGATACCGCGGACCTTGTGTCTGAACTGGCTGCCAATGCCGAAGAAAAGCCTGCAGTGGTGCCGGTAACGGTCAGGAGTGTGCTGGCCGGGGCAACTGAGGATACAGAAATCGAAGACCTGCTCGCACAGGGTTATCGTGCCATGAAAGATTTCAAGTTGCTGACCCCGGCACAGGACAGCGCCTACTACTATTTCCAGACGGTACTCAGGCTGGCACCAGACAATACGCATGCGATTGCAGGCCTCAGGCAGATAGCAGAGCGTTATGTGTTGCTGGCAAACAAGGCACTCAGGAAGAAGGACAGGATAATGGCTGATCGCTATATTGCCCGGGGACTGAGCTTGCAGCCTGATAACAGCAAATTGCTGGCATTGAAGGAAGGCTTGAACGAACCGCTGATCAGTCTGGCTGATGACAGTGATGAGACACCACCTGTGGTGGAGGATGACGGGCACAAAGTCAGTAGTTTTTTCTCGCGGTTCAAGACTTACCTTTCGGGTGCTGATCAGGAGCGGCCGGAAATCCTGGCGACCAATCAAGCGACTTCGTCATTCTCAAGTGAGTAATGGTATTGAAGAGCACATGCCCGGGTCCTGCCGGTTTGTAATTGTTATTGCGGTAAAAAGGCATTGCCGTTTCACGCGCATCGAGCACAATACGGATTGCACCGAGTTCAATGGCCCTGCTTTCGAGGGCATTCAGTAACAGCGTTCCAACTCCCTTGCGTTGCTGATCATCTGCGACGGCCATGTAGCGAATCTGTGCCTCGTGTACAGTATTAAAATGCAGTCGTCCAACAGCAACAACCGCGTCATTGTCATCCATCATCATCAGATGATGGCTGGACTGTTCCCGTTCATCCTGTTCGCTGCCGCGGGGCTGGTGCCAGGGTGCGCGCAGGATCTTCCAGCGCAGCTCGTAATAGCGTTGAAACTCGTCGGGGGTCGACGGTTCAATTATCTTCATGCAGTACGGCGCGGCATCAGGCGAATACGACCCAGGTGGTCGCGATATATTTCACGCCCTGCTCAAGGGTGGCGCCGCGGTGTTCATGTGTCCAGAAGGGCGGGAACAGCAGCAATTTTCCCGCTTGTGGTGTTACCTGCACCTGCTGGTATGAAAACTCGGTTTCACCGCCCGGCCCGTCCACATCGTTCAGGTACCAGACGGCGACCAGTTGTCGCTGGCTGAATTCGTGGCTGCCGCCATCGATGTGCCAGTGATAGAACTCGCCCGGATTGGTGCGCTGGATGGCATAGCCGCTGTCCTTGAAAGGTCCCATGAAAAACGGGTAAGTGTCGCGAAATTCATGGATGGCCTGGCCCAGTGAGCGGAACAGTTCACGATCAATGTCCTTCCAGTGTTCCTTGCCGCTGACAACCAGGTCTGTGGAGCGCTTGATACTGGTTTCCTGTTGCACCGTTTGCCCGACACGCCCGGGATACTGCTCGTCGGGACTCGCCTCAAAACGGCGAATCATCTCGTTGCAGATATCAAGCGGCAATGCCTTGGGTTTCTCGAAGATAAAGGTGTTTTTCCTGACCTCTGTGATGGTTTTTAGAGCGGGTCGGTTTGCTGCTGATGGAGTGGACATGGGGGGTAATTGTTTCACTGTTGTTGCTAGAGGGTATTTTCTTCAATGAGCAAGACCAGTTCCGCATGGCATTCGTAACCCTGCTCCCGGTATAGATCGAGGATTTTTTCAGCCAGCCCCTGCCAATGGGTGGCAGACTCTTTGGCCAGCTCCTCGAGTTCCTGCGTGTCACCGCTGAGTGCCCAGATTTCATAGGCAGCGACCAGTTGCGGTGCGAGTTGCTTGCGCATGTTGGTCATGTTCGCCATGTAAAAATGCAGCGCGGCGATGTTCATGTCTGCCAGCAGGCCGGGAAGTGTCGACAGGGCATCGGCAAGGTGGTCGCGCACGGCGCGTACCATGATTTCGGCCTTGCTGTGCGACAGGCCGGCAAGCATCGACTCCCATTCGTTGCCCAGTAATTCACCGGCCTGCACCTCGCCAATCTCGTGCAGTATCGCCGACTGTAGTTCATTGTCGGTCATGGCATTGAGCGATTGATCGATGGCCGTGTCGAAGTCATAACAGTCCAGCGCATTCTGCATGGCATTGGCAGGCCTGTTCCAGCGCCATTCCTCTATCTTTTCCCACAACATGCGGCGCAACGATTCGCGGCGCACGAAAATGGTGTTTCCCTGGCTCATGGCCGGCGGGGAGGCCAGGTCGCGCGCGAATTCCCTGCCGGAAACCACGAGTGTATAACCGCTGTGTGTCGATCGTGATTCCAGCGCACCGAGAAAGAACATTGGTTTCAGGTTGTGCCCGTAACCACTGCTATAAACATAGCCCAGTTCATTCAGCGCCCCGTTAATGGCTTCTGCCGCAAATGGATCATGCTCTCTGTCCAGCACCGGCACCGGGCTAAACTCCTTTTCCTGCAAGGATTCCCAGGTGCTTTCCCGTTGTGTCAGCCAGCTGGTGAGATCTTTGTGTGGCAATGCTGCGTTGAAGGCGATATCCCGCTCCCAGCGGAAGTATTCACGCATTTTCAGCAGGTACACGCACAGCGTGTAGTCAGTGGCATGTTTTGCATCGGCGATATGGCAATTGGCGCGTACGGCATCGAGCGTCGGCAAAAGATCGCTGATGTTGACGTGTGTGACTGTATGACCGGAAACTGGCACGGCGTTAACCTTGCTGAAACCATTGATGGGTCCATGCTAGCATGCGGCCTGAAATGCCGCTACTTCGGCTTCTGTTGTAGCGATAAAAATCGAGTTTCCGGTTCCGGGAGATTGCAGTGAGAGTCAAAAGCAAGTGGAGTAACAAGGGCAGGGAGCGCACGCTCGATGAGGTCGGCGGAGCAGCCGCATTCATTCTGTGGCGCATTGCACAACAAGGATTGCTGAACCTGGAGAATGAAGGTTTCCAGACCGAGACGCGCTCGCAGCGCATGGACGTCATTGCAGAATTTCTAGCCTTCCTGGTACACCTCGCGGATCGTAACAAGGCCGAGGCCCTGGATGCACAGGAGCGGCAGACGTTTATTACCTCGCTGGCTGTTCACCTGGCCAACACCATGCAGGAAAACCGCACCGATGCAGAGGGTAAGGGTGACTACCGAAAACCATTGATTGATCTGCTCAACGAACGTGGTGCCGATTATGCCGAGTGCCCCATGCCGGATGGTGAGCCGGGTTATGCCATGAAGCGCTATTTTGGTGAGTGTGTCTCGGCGGTCATGGGCGACAAGGATAACAAGTGGATCACTGATCAGGTGATGGATATCGAGGTGCCCGAGGCCCTGCCGCCTTTGAACAAGGCGCTGAGAGAATTATTTACCAGGACCGAGGACTGACTGCCCATGCACAATCTGATTATTTGCTTGATAATATTTTCCTTCAGTGGTGTCGGCCTGGCCGCCGGGATGACTGACAATGAAGAACTGCCTGTGGAGCACGACAGCGAGGATTCTATTCACTCAATGATGACCAATGCACGAACGCAGCCCGGGCTGGAAGCTCCGGATTGGCAACTCAGTCGTTACCGTGATGCATCGGGCCAGATGCTCCCGGTATTGCCGGACACATCGGTGACCGCCCGGTTCCGGGATGGCGAGCTCAGTGGCAGTGCCGGCTGCAATCGCTACTTCGGCAGTTACAAGCTCGGTACTGACGATCAACTCAGCTTTTCAGCACCTGTTGGTGCAACCATGATGGCCTGTATGCCGCCTGTGTCGGAGCAGGAACGGCAGTACCTCAGCGATTTGTCAGCAGTGGTTGCTTTTCAACTGGAGGACGGATCACTGCATCTGCTCGATAAGGATCGCAAGGCCGTACTGGAATACACGGCCGTCAAGCCACTGGCACTGGAAGGCACGCCCTGGCAGGCTGCTGGCATAAACAACGGTCGCGGCGGTGTGGTTTCTTCAGCGACCACACGACTGGCGACTGCCCGATTCAATGATGGCAAGGTCAGCGGGCAGGCTGGTTGTAACACCTACAACGCCTCGTATGAAATCACGGACGACCGGATCAGCATGGGTCCGGCAATGACAACGCGAATGCACTGCACGGAACCCGATGGCATTATGGATCAGGAGCAGGAATACCTGGCGGCCCTGTCACGGGCGCGGGTGTATGAGTTGACTGATAGCGGCTTGAAACTGCGTGATGAGAAGGGTTCCTTGCAGGTTAATTTTGTTCCGGGGGATGATTCACAGTAGGAGGTCGCGCTTGCAAAGCGCTCCTGCGCTCTAGATACTCTTGCAGGAGCGGATCGCATCCGCGAATTGTGTTTGCGGTCAAACGGCACTATGTCACGATAATAATTATGTCACGATAATAATCAGGTAAGCGACTATGCGTTCACTGCTTCGCTGGATTGTACTGACCGTTTTCGGGCTTGCGGCCGTTTTACTGATGGCGG